>NZ_AP038773.1:5427500-6627500 GCF_047159485.1 Krasilnikovia sp. MM14-A1004
GCGACGCGCATGTATGTCAGCGTACGGTCCCGGTCGGCCTTCGTCGGCCCTGGCGCGGATGCGGGGCTGAACGTGTCACGGGACCCGGACTCGGCGGAGCCCAACGCTCGGGCAGGCAGAGGGGCGTCAGTGCCACGCCTTGGTTCGCGCGGGAGTTCCCCTTGGGAAGCGGGTCAGGCGACCGTGGAGACCACCGGCGTGAGCAGAACCTCGGCCCCGATCGGGGCGTATCCCGCGGCGAGGAACGCCCGGAGGCTGGCCACGTTGCCCGAGGCCACCTGGGCCCACACAGGGCGGCCGTCGGGCACGAGCCGCCGCGCGGCCGAGGCCAGAGCGCGACCGAGGCCCGCGTTGCGTGCGTCCTCGTCGACCTCGATGGAGACCTCCCATCGGCCCGCCACGCCGCGGCCGACGACCACGATGCCGGGGCCACAGCTCCAGACCTGGACATCAGACCGGTGCAGGCGGGCGCGGACCGCACGGGGGTGGGTGCTGTCGGGTACGGGCTTCAGGTCTGGAAGTGGATCGCCCTCGCCGGACGCGGCCAGGAGAACCACGTCGGTGCTGCCCGCGGCGAGTCGGAGTCGCTCCTCCAGGGCACCGAGGAACTGCGGTCCCAGTGGGGCCGCCAGATCGTTGCCGTCGGTGAAGGATTCGACGAACGGGCGGTCCACGTCGGCGGCGACCACGACGTGGCCGGGGAATGAGGCCACCGCTGCCGTGTGGGGCGCCGGTGCCGGGACGACATCAAGCCAGGGGTCGGCCGGGAGTCGCTCGGCGCGCTCGATCCGGGCGACGACCTCCGCAAGGTCGTACACGGCGACGGTCAGGCCGACTTCTCCTCGCGCTCGCGACGGCGCCGGCCGACGAACTCGCGCGGGACGATCGTCGGGTTGACGTTCTCCAGCACGACCTCGCGGGTGATGACCACGCGGGCGGCGTCGGGGTTGCTCGGCACCTCGTACATCACGGAGAGCAGGACCTCTTCCATGATGGCGCGCAGGCCTCGGGCGCCGGTGCCGCGGAGCATCGCCTGGTCGGCGATCGCCTCGAGGGCACCCTCGTCGAACTCCAGCTCGACGCCGTCGAGCTCGAAGAGGCGCTGATACTGCTTCACGTACGCGTTGCGGGGCTCGGTGAGGATCTTGATGAGCGCGGTCCGGTCCAGGTTGCGTACCGTCGTGATGACCGGCAGGCGGCCGATGAACTCCGGGATGAGACCGAACTTCAGCATGTCCTCGGGCATGACCTTGCTGAAGATGTCGTCGGTGTTCCGCTCGGAGATCGAGCGCAGGTGGGCACCGAAGCCGACCCCACCCTGGCCGATACGGGACTCGATGATGCGGTCCAGGCCCGCGAACGCCCCACCGACGATGAACAGCACGTTGGTGGTGTCGATCTGGATGAACTCCTGGTGCGGGTGCTTGCGGCCACCCTGCGGCGGGACGTTCGCGACCGTACCCTCAAGGATCTTGAGAAGGGCCTGCTGGACGCCCTCACCGGAGACGTCGCGGGTGATCGACGGGTTTTCGCTCTTGCGGGCGATCTTGTCGACCTCGTCGATGTAGATGATGCCCTGCTCGGCGCGCTTGACGTCGTAGTCGGCGGCCTGGATGAGCTTGAGCAGGATGTTCTCGACGTCCTCGCCGACGTAGCCGGCCTCGGTCAGGGCGGTGGCGTCCGCGATCGCGAACGGCACATTGAGCATCCGCGCGAGGGTCTGCGCCAGGTGGGTCTTACCGCAGCCCGTGGGGCCGATGAGCATGATGTTGGACTTGGCCACCTCGACGTCGCTGCCCGCGCCGGGCGCTCCGGAGGACTCTGCCTGAATCCGCTTGTAGTGGTTGTACACCGCGACGGACAGCGCCTTCTTGGCCTGTTCCTGCCCGACCACGTAGTTGTCCAGGAACTGGCAGATCTCCATCGGCTTGGGAAGCTCTTCCCACTTCACCTCGCCGGTTTCGGCCAGTTCCTCCTCGATGATCTCGTTGCAGAGATCGATGCATTCATCGCAGATGTAGACCCCGGGACCTGCGATGAGCTTTTTGACCTGCTTCTGCGACTTTCCACAGAACGAGCACTTCAGTAGGTCGCCACCGTCGCCGATCCGTGCCACCTACGTTCTCCCTGCGCTCATCGGCCGGCCCGCGCCGGCCCGTGGCCTGAGGACGATCTGCCTCGTTGCTAACTCATCGACTGCCGACCCGCGTTACTGAGGTTGCAGGCTCGACGTTACCCGTTGAGGGGCTGTTCTCCGACCCCCAAAACGGGCGTGTCAGGGGCCAGCCAGTGTAGCTCCTCCGGCCGGCCCCCGACGCGCTGCGTTCAGCTACCGACGCCGGCGGCCTGCAGGCTCTTCTTACGGCTGGCCAGCACCGTGTCGACCAGGCCGTACTCCTTGGTCTCCTCGGCCGTCATGATCTTGTCGCGATCGATGTCCTTGCGGACCTTGTCGATCGACTGACCGGAGTGCCGGGAGATCATCTCCTCCAGCTGGGTACGCATCCGCAGGATCTCGCGCGCCTGGATCTCGATGTCCGAGCCCTGGCCGTAGCCGCCCTCGGTGGCGGGCTGGTGAATGATGATCCGCGAATGCGGCAGCGCCATCCGCTTGCCGGGCGTGCCTGCGGCCAGCAGCACGGCCGCGGCGCTGGCCGCCTGGCCGAGGCAGACCGTGATGATGTCCGGGCGGACGTACTGCATCGTGTCGTAGATGGCCGTCATGGCCGTGAACGAGCCGCCCGGCGAATTGATGTACATCGTGATGTCACGGTCCGGGTCCGTGCTCTCCAGGGTGAGCAGCTGGGCCATCACGTCGTTCGCCGACGCGTCGTCCACCTGCACGCCGAGGAAGATGATCCGGTCCTCGAACATCTTGTTGTACGGGTTCGACTCCTTCACGCCGTACGAGGTGCGCTCGACGAACGAGGGCAGCACGTAGCGGTTGTGCACCGGAGCGAACCCGGGAGGCATCGTCAGGTCGGTCATTGCTCAGCTCCTCAGTTCAGCGTTCCGGCGCCCTCGGGGACCTGCGTGGCCCCGGTGATCACCTTGTCGATGAAGCCGTAGTCCTTGGCCTCCTGCGCCGTGAACCAACGGTCCCGGTCGGAGTCGGCCTCGATCGTCGCCTGGTCCTGGCCGGTGTGGAACGCCACCCGCTCCTGGAACATGCGCTTGGTGTACAGCATCTGCTCCGCCTGGATGGCGATGTCGGCGGCGGTGCCGCCCATGCCGCCGGACGGCTGGTGCATCATGATGCGCGCGTGCGGCAGCGCGTAACGCTTGCCCGGGGCGCCGGCGCAGAGCAGCAACTGGCCCATCGACGCGGCCATGCCCATGGCCACGGTGGCGACGTCGTTGTCGATGAACTGCATCGTGTCGTAGATCGCCATGCCGGAGTAGACCGAGCCACCGGGCGAATTGATCCACAAGTTGATGTCGCGCTCGGGGTCCTCCGCGGAGAGCAGCAGCAGCTGCGCGCAGATGCGGTTCGCGACCTGGTCGGTCACCTCGCTGCCGAGGAAGATGATCCGCTCGCGGAGCAGACGGTTGTAGACCGAGTCGTCGAGGTTGCCACTGATGGAGTCGCCGCCCCGCAGGAGGGGACTCGCCGGGAAGTGCAGATCGCTCATGGCAGCCCTTCGCAGCTGACTGTGCCGGCCCGGACTTCGCGGCCGGCAGGTTGTCCGTCGTACGACCAACCTAACCGGTCCCCCGCGCGGGAGCTTCCCGCTCGGGCAGGTGTTCGCTGACAGCGCACGGCCCGGCCCGTACGGAGAGAAGCGGGCCCGGCCGAGACGGCCCGGCCCGCTTCCGCACCGTCAGTGGTCGTGACCGGCGTGCTCGTCCTCGCCCTGCTCGCGCAGGTCGTCGAGTGTGAGGGTGTTGCCCTCGCTGTCCTTCATCGTGACCCGCTCCATGACCGACGCGAGGGCCTTTCCGCGACGCACGTCGCCGAAGACGGCCGCCGCGGCGCCCGACTGCACGAGCTGGTCGTAGTACTGCTGCGGCTGCATCTGGGCGCGCTGGGCCCGGTGCACGATCTCGTGGCCGAACTCGTCGTCGGAGACCTGCACGTCCTCGGCGTCGGCGATGGTGTCCAGCAGCAGCTGGATCTTGACGCCCTCGGTCGCGGCCTCGGTCAGCTCCTCGTCGATCTGCTCCTCGGTCTTCTCCTCCGAGGCCAGGTAGTCGGCCAGGCTGGCGCCGATCCGCTCGAGCTGGTCGGTCATGGCCTGCTTGCGGCCCTCGACCTCCTCCTTGACGATGCCCTCGGGCGCCGGGATGGCGGCGGCCTCAACGAGCTGCTTGAGGGCCTCGTCGCGGGCGGCGTAGATCTGCTCGACCTTCTTGACCTTGCCCAGGCGCGTCTGCAGGTCGGTGCGCAGCTCCTCCAGCGTGTCGAACTCGCTGGCCAGCTGGGCGAACTCGTCGTCGATCTCGGGCAGCTGCTTGTCCTTGACCGTACGGACGGTGACGTGCACCTCGGCGTCGCGGCCGGCGTAGTCGCCGCCCACGAGCTGCGTGGTGAACGTCTTCTCCTCGTCGGCCGACATGCCGACCAGCACCTCGTCCAGGCCCGGGAGCAGCTGCTTGCTGCCGACCTCGTGGGAGATGTTCGTCGCGCTGCCGCCCGGGACCTCCTCGCCGTCCACGGTCGCCTTCAGGTCGAGCTGGACGTAGTCGCCGTCGGCGGCGGCCCGCTCCACGGTCTTCAGCGTGGCGAAGCGCTCGCGCAGGCCCTTGATCTGCTCGTCGACGTCGGAGTCGGCGACCTCGACGGCCGGGACGGTCACGGTGATCGTCGACAGGTCCGGCACGGTGATCTCCGGGCGGACGTCCACCTCGGCGGTGAACTTCAGCGGGTTGCCGTCCGTGAACTCGGTGATCTCCACCTCGGGCCGGCCCAGCGTCCTGACCTCGTGCTCCTGGACCGCGGCGAGGATCTGCTGCGGGATCGCCTCCTGGACGGCCTCGTTGAGGACCGCGCCGCGGCCGACCCGCTGGTCGATGACCGCGGCGGGCACCTTGCCGCGCCGGAAGCCCGGGACCTGCACCTGAGAGCCGATCTCCCGGTACGCCTTCTGCAGGCTCGGCGTGAGCTCCTCGAACGGCACCTCGATGGCGAGCCGCACCCGGGTCGGGCTCAGAGTCTCGACGGTGCTCTTCACAGACGTACTCCTTGTTGCTTGCGAGGTTGGTGGCAGTCGGGGTGGCGGGATTTGAACCCACGGCCCCTCGCTCCCAAAGCGAGTGCGCTACCAAGCTGCGCCACACCCCGTGGCGCCGTCAGTGTATGCGGTCGCTCCAGGCGCATGTGCCGTGGAGTCACCCGCCCGGCGATCCGGTTCGCGTCGCGGGCGTGCGTTCAGTAGTCTGGTGCGCGGTCCCCGGGCAGCCGGGGCTCGCGGGCGTAGCTCAATGGTAGAGTCTCAGTCTTCCAAACTGATTACGCGGGTTCGATTCCCGTCGCCCGCTCATAGCGTAACGGCCCAGGTCAGACGGTGTATCCCAGACCTGGGCCGCCCTCGTTTCAGGGCTTCGAATGGCCGCGTGGGCCATTCACGGGCCATTAGCTGGCCGCAGCATTCTCAGCCGGGCCATCCCCGTCCTCCGCGTCTAGCGGATCTTGCTTCTCGGACGGGCGGGCGATCCGCCGGTCCATGCCCTCCGCGATCTCTCGGTCCCGCTCGCTGGTGGCGTGCTGGTAGATCAGCGCGGCCCGCACGGTCGCGTGGCCCATCCGGGCCATCAGCTCGCGGGTGCTCGCGCCCGACGACGCGGCGAGGGTATTGCCGGTGTGCCGCAGGTCGTGGAAGTGGAAGCCCTCGGGGAGACCGACCTTCACGACTGTGGTCCGCCACTTGACCGCCGGGCCGAAGGTGCTCCCCCGCAGATGCGCCCCCTTGGCTCCGGTGAAGATCAGCGCATCCGGACCGTCACCGACGTAACTACCTGGTCCCATATGTATACAGAGCGCGTCGACCGCGACAGCAGGCAGCGCAACGACGCGGACCCCGGTGGCCGATTTGGGCGGGCCGACCTCCACCCGGCCGACGAGGACGGCGAGCTTGCGCGACACCCGGACGATGCCCTCATCGAGATCGACGTCACGGCGGCGCAACTCGGCCAGCTCGCCCCACCGCAGGCTGGAGAACGCGCCCACGATGACCAGGGCCGAGAACCGGGCAGGCATGGCGGCGGCCAGCGCGAAGACCTGCGGGATCGTCGCCGTCGGCCGCTCCGGGGTGTGGTACCTGGTTCTCGCCGGTGCGCCTCGCCGCGTTCAAGGGCAACACCCAACTCAAGGCCGGCCGCCTCGCCCAAGCCCGCGACACCCTCACCGCTGCCCTGGACGCCCTGCCCGCCGGGGAGGGCAAGCAACGAACCGTCGTTCTCGGGGACCTCGCCGCCGTCGAGGTCGCCCAGAAGCGTCCGGAAGGCGCGTGCGCCCGCGGTGAGGAAGCCTTCGACCAGCTCGCCGTCACCTGGTACGCCACCGGCATGGCACGCATCCGCGAGGTCCGCAGTGCGCTCCAGCCATGGGCCGACGAAGCCTACGTCCGGCACCTCGACGACCGGCTCTACGGCTGGCACACCACCCTCAACGCGTTCCGGCGTTGAACGCCGCAATCCGCTCCGGAAGCTCAGCCAGAGAATCGATCCGCATCGTCGCCACCCGGTCCGCTTCCGGATCACGCTGCTGAATGACCCCCCACGGGCCGCGACGAATCAGCGCCGTCTTGAAGCCTGCCATCGCCGCGGGTCGGACGTCGTTGTCGAGCCGGTCACCCACGTACAACGTCTCGTCCGGTGCGGCCGGCGTGGCCTTGGCGACTGCCTCGAAGAAGCCCGGTTCCGGCTTGGAGACGCCCCAGTCGTCCGACGTGGCGATCATGTCTGTCGGCAGGTCAAGCGACCGCAGGATGCCGCCGGCTCGAACGGCCTGGTTCCCCGCGATCCCGACCCAGAACCCGGAATCGCGCAGCTTGCTCAGCGACGGCCGGACATCCGCATACAAGTCAACCTCGCCGAACCACTCCGGCTGACCCGCCGCCGCGCGCTTCTCCCGCTCCTGGGTCAGGTCGAAGCTCGGCCGAAACACCTGGAACGTCTCCCGGTAGTCCAGCCCCTGCGCGATCACCGCGCCGAACACCACCGAGAACGTGTGCCGCGGTACGCCCAGTCAGTCCGCCCACGTCCCGTACTCGCGGGCCTCGTTCACCAGACACTCGCCGACATCGAAGACGACAGCTCGAATCATGGGACCGAGCGTAAGCCCTCGCGGTTCGGCGCCGACAGCGGCTGCCATGGAGTGCACTCCATGATCATTTTATGCCTAGATTGAGGCAATCCGGACGGCGGGACTTGAGTCGATATCACCGGTGGGCCTCGGAGCCCGGCGCACCTAGGCGGGATTCGAACCGATGACCGACGGATGAGAAGAGGCCATGATCGCGTCCACTGTGGCTTCTAGCAGGAACTTTGCTAGCACCTAGCGCGTCTCATTCTTCTCTGATGTCTTCAGAAGGCCGGGGTTCGTGCCACGGGCCGTGCCACGGCGCTTCCCCCGACGCTTGCATCGTGCGTTTACAGCCCTCGAGGTCGACTACGGAGGTGAACTATTTCGGCGTCCTTTTTAGGGTGCTGTCTCGTGATGGCCATCGCACCACCCGAAAGAGGGCTGCCCGTTCGGGCAGCCCTCTTTTGTCCGGCGGAATAGCGGATATTGTGCACCGACCGCGTGAGGCGTTCTGCCAGCTAGCCTTGAACGGCTCTTCCTTCGCGTAACCATTGGAACGACCGTAGCTTGCCATCGCAACTAAACGACAGCCCTACACGAACCTGACCAGGGGTCAAGGTGACTCCCCCGTTCGGGGAGACTGCAATAGTAAACGGGGGTTGGCTATCGGATGCAGCGATAGCCGCAATTGCGCCGTGAAATTCTGGATTGCCAGAGTCATCGAATGCGTTATATATCTCGGAATGCTCTTCTTGGATCTGCTTCGTAATAGCGCCATTCTCGCCTAGGGCGAATCCACCGGGAACCACTCCGGTTGCCTGATTACCTCTTGGGAAGAGTGCGACAATATGGAAGAAGCAGTTCTCTAGGCGATGATTGCCTAGATTTTTTGCAACCCAGGAAGTTCGCACAAGGACCGTCCCCGGAGGCGCAGCGCCAGCATTTTCTGGATGCATCGAAGCCCAGACTTCCTGGAAGACCACGGGGCTGCTCTCGGCCGCTGACACCTGGTAGGACCCGTCAACTTTGGGCTTAGGATTCGATCTTGCTGAGACACTGATATACGCAAGGGTTAGGACCCCAATAACGACAACTGCCGATAGGTAGCCATTTCGGCGATTCATCGTTGCAGTCTTCCCCTTTCCGCGCGAACCGAGGTCTATGCTATACGATCAACCTCAGTAATTGCAAATATCGCCGATGACGCCGGGCTCCTCGATCTGGAAATCGTGCCCTTCGTTCGTCCAACCAATGCTAAAGCTGTCAGCGCCTACACCAATCGAATTGACTTCAGTCTCATCCCAGGTATGCACATACTTAGCGTAGATTTGCACCCTAACGCAACTCTGACTGGGGATACCGTATGGATAGACAGTTTGCCAGCCGTTCCCGTGATCCATGTTGAAGTCAACGTCTTCCGTGCATCCCGGAAAGTGCGGGGCACCGACCTTAATTGCGTGGTCTTGCGCCATCCATCCAGTCCCATGATCGTTTGCAACGGCAGAGTGCTCTACGGTTGACTGACCATAGTGGTTCTTACGCCCGGCCAGCTCTTGCCTGCCTTGATAAAAGGCGCCGTGGTCGAAATTATAGACGTTCGCGCCCGCGACGCGGACCCCCCACGCGTCTTCACCACCAATCTCCTGGTCGTCAAAGCAAGCGCCGCTGTAATCGTCTTTGTAGTTTTGATTCTTCCACTGCCAGGTCATGGCCGCGTAGTACATAGTGTCTCTTTGGTTGTAGTAGAGACTCGTGCCGACCTCAACGTCTGATCGCTCTGCTAGCCGCGCTACGCCCGCCGACTTGATCGGCTCGACGCCCACCTTTACCACGCACCATTCGCTCGCCAGCACCTTGTCGATTTCGGCCTGGCTGCGCCCTTTGTTGTCAAGCAAGCTGGTGAACTCCGCAAGCGTCTTTGAATTGATGCTCTTGCCGATGGCCGATCCATGCGGCTTGCAACTAGACTTTCCTGCGGGGCCGCCTGCGTTTGCGGGCGAGGCACCCACCAATTGACATCCCAGGGCAATGATGCCCACTGCCAACGCAGCTTTAAAGCGTTTCCAGTCTTCCACGTACAGAGTCCTTCCCTCGCGCTCGGATGAAGGCGCACGAAGGCATCCGGAATGCTGACGTAGCCGTGCTGATTGGAGCCCCCGTGGCGGGACCAAACCCTAGTAACACCAACGATAGCTGTCAATGTTGAGCATCTCCTGCGAACGCGGTGACCCGAAGGATCAAGGGTGGGGCCGAGGTCCGACAGCGCTACGACCATAACCCTGGTCGACGCGGGCAAGAAGACGGACTATAGATGACCAGGTCATCGGTGGTGAACTCATGGATCAGCGTGACGGTCCTGCCGACCACATATCTCACGGTTAGGGCGCTTCGCCGGCGACACCCAGGACCATGCAGTTCCGGCAGTCACACCACACGACCTTCAGCCGACTGTCGAACATCAGACACCGTGACGACGGTGACGACGACGTGATCCGACAACTGATGTGCGACATATGTTCGCCAGGTGATACGCGACGGCCTAGAAGCCTGCAGTGGCACTGAGCGATGCGATAGTTCAGTCAAGGAGGATCGAGGGCGGGTCACTTCCGTCCAGCGTGGCAGCTGTGACAGTGGGGTGAGGTCGCTGTCGTTGATCGCGATTCGGTCAAGCCGAACGCTGCGCAGCCTCGTGAGGCGGCGAAGCGGCGCCAGACTCCGGATTCGGCCTGCGGCTATGAGTACCAGCCGGTGAAGGTCGCGCGACTGGGTGAGGTGTTCCAAATCCAGATCGTTGTCCGCGGGCAGGCGCTTCGGACCGCTGAGGGTGACTTGTTCCAGCTCAGTCAATGCCTTCAGCGGACTCAGCGAGGCGACCTGGTGGTCCTGTACGAGCAGTTCAGTCAGCTTCGGGCACCGGTCGAGACCGTCGAGGCGAAGATGGCCCGGTCGCCCATCCAGCCGAAGACGTTGCAGTAGCGGTTTGTCGCCCAGAAATCGCATGTCCGATCCAGCCGAGCCCGCCACCACCAAACTGCATAACCGGGCCAGCGGACCGATCGTCAAGAGATCGCGCCGACCAGTCACCACAAGGCTCGTCAGGCGTTCCAGCCGATCGACCGCCAGGGGTTTGCGGGAGCCGGTTACTAGGCTCAGGTACTCCAGTTCCGCCAGATCGTTGACTGCCGAGTCGTCGAGGACTGGTGCGTCGATACTCAAACCGCGAAGTCCGGGCAGGTCACGCACGAAGTCCAGCGTGCCGAGCTTGAGTCCGCGTGGCGCCTGGAAGCTCAGCGCCTCGTAGCCGTCGGCGGCGAACCTGGCGGATGCGGCGCTTGACCATGGCCCCTCGTCGGCTGACCAGCGGAGCGTACGGAAGTCTCGCAGATCAACCACAAGAGCCCCACAACACAACGTGATTGGCGGTCTAGGGACCTGCATCCTGTCATGCCGCGATCGGCGCCCTCGCGTGTCGCCTATCAGTTGGCGGACGCGTGTCGCACATCAGCCGACGGAGGACACGGTGACGACGATGACTGTTGCCGAATTGCCCTGTACTTAGATCAAGGCGCACCGTGCGCGCTCGCGGCCCGCTGCTGGCGGCCTGCGGCCGGCATCGCGTGCCGCGGCGCGCCGCACCAGGCGACGTATCCTTGCTGGTAGCTGCAATCCCGGTGCTGCACAGACGGGCGATCGGGAGGCGGACACCGGGAGTTTCCGTCGCTCGCGCCCGCACCAACTTTAGGGCGGGGTCCGCGCTTGCGGTTCCCGTCTTTGCGTGTCGAGCCCGATCAGCGAGGGCCGGTAGGGGCGCAGGGCCGTGACGATCGCCTGGATAGCTGAGCGCCGTCGTGGCTGGGGCGATCGGCTCGCCGCGCCAGCGGAGCTGGCTTGCCTCGGCGGGCCCTGGCCGGGGCGGGTCGAACCGCTGGCCTTCAGACTTCAGGCACGTGGGCGCGGGCGAAGCCAGACAGGGGTGGCCAGTGGTGCCAGCATCGGTCGCATCCAGGGGCAGTGCAGTGCATCCAACCGCCGCAGTTCTCGTCGGGCTCCCACACGGTGTGCTCACTGATCGGATGCGGGCATTGATCACAGACCGCAGGGCGCGAGAACTGTGCCTCGTCATGCTCATGCACCGGACCATCATCGCCCAGGTCGGTAGAGATGATCCTGGCAAGCAGGGAGCCGCACAGTGAAGCGGGATTTAGTTCCACTAGGCGGTCAGGCCCCATGCCTCCGGCGGGGATCTTCGACAGAGATGAGGGCCGCCCATCACCACCGCGAGTCCGCACACCGTGGGACTCACGGCGGCGATGGGCTTGAGCGATTAGAAGGGCGAGGCGCTGACGCGGACCATCCACGGGCCCGTAACCAGATCGATGAATGGGCGCGAACGGGCACGAACGGCACGGCGGACACGTTGCTTGACCAGGCGATTCGGGCACACCGGGACGTGCCGGACGATCTTCCAAACTGATTACGCGGGTTCGATTCCCGTCGCCCGCTCATAGCGTAACGGCCCAGGTCAGAGGGTGTATCTCAGACCCGGGCCGTCGTCGTTCCAGAGCTCCAAACCGGCCTCCGTGCCATCGCCTCCGCGCCATCGCCTCCGCGCCATCGCCTCCGCGATCTCCCGGCTCCGCTCGCTCGTGGCGTGCTGGTAGGTCAACGCGGCCCGCAATGGACTGGCCTGCCGCCGACGTTCCGGAACAACACTGGAGCAACTACTCAGGGTGAGCGACAGGGACATTCGAGACGGGCGGCGGGAATGTCCTGCGATCTTCGCGGCGAATCGCGCGTGGGCCTCGACCTCGCCGGTCAAGGCTGGGCGTGATGGATTGAGGCGGTGTCGAGGTCGCGGTAGGTCCGTTGGGGGGCCTTGCGTCCCTGGCCGGAGGCGACGCGATCGCGGCCGGCGCGCTTGGCGATGTAGAGATGGCGGTCCGCCGCGGACAGCAGGGCCGGCTGGCTGCGTTCGGGTGCTTCCTGTACGCAGGCCACCCCGATGCTGATCGTCACGGGCAGCGTGCCGGTGATCTCCGACCAGGCATGTGCGCCGATGGTCCGCCGGATCCGGTCGAGTGTGTCTGCCGCGGTGGCGACGGCGGTCGCGGGCAGGACCATCAGGAATTCCTCGCCGCCGAGGCGGGCCACGAATCCATCCGGTACGGCGGCGGTCAACTCCGTCTCCAGCAGTTTGGCGATCTGGACGAGGACCTGGTCGCCGACGTCATGGGACAGCTCGTCGTTGATCCGCTTGAAGTGGTCCAGGTCGACGATGGCGACGGTGAGCTCGGGGTCGGCCGCGATCAGCGTGGGCAGTTCCTCGTCGACGTAGCGGCGGTTGCGCAGGCCGGTCAGCGCGTCACGGCGGGCCTGCTCGCGGAAGCGTTCGGCCTCCTCGCGGACCTCGGCGGTCTCAAAGATGGCCTGTGCCTGGGCCTCGTGCTGCTTCGAACGCAACCTCACGTAGGCGTCGTGGAAGATCTTGTACATCGCGAACGCCTCATGGATCTCGCCGCGTGCGGCGTACAGCTCGGCCTGCTCCTGGTGCACCCGGACCAGGACCTCGTTCAGTTCGCCTTCTGTGCACAGGGTGCGGGAGGTGTCGAGGCTACACTGGGCACGATCCGTGGCGCCCATCCCGCGCTGGGCGCGAGCCAGGGTGAGCAGGTGCTCGGCCAGGTAGTCGCCGCCGCCGTACTCCCCCGTGTGGTGCAGGTCGATGCAGGTGAGCATCGTCTGCTCGGCCTCGACATACATGCCGTTGCCGATCTGAATCGCGCCGACGGTGTCCAAGATGGTCGGGTCAAGGCCAATGCCGTGTGTCGCGGCGTGTTCCTGAAGCCGGCGGGCGACCTCCTGGGCGCGCACGAAGTCACCGGCGAGATGCTCCGAGTAGGCCCAGTTGTTGAGGACGTCCGTGAGCGGCTCCCACAGGCCCAACTCGCGCGCCAGTTCCTCGGCCTGCCGGAATCGCAGCCGGGCCGCGTCCAGCGCGCCGCTGTCGGCGAGGGCGTCGGCCAACTTCATCCGGTGCCGTACCTGCATGTGCGGCGTGGCGGTGTCGTCGAGCAGCTCGACCGAACTCACCGCGTGCTCCAGGCACTTCGCGAAGTCCCCGCGCAGCCGCTGGACATGCGACCAGATCGCTTGGATGCGGGACTGCAACGGGCGGTCGCCGTGCTGGACCGCCCATGCGTAGCTGTCGTCAAGTCGCCGCGCGGCCTCGGCGACGTTGCCGACGCGGGCGAGCAGGTTCGCGCGGCACACGCGGGCGCGCGCGACGAGGCTGTCGTCGCCGAGTTCCACGGCGCGGGTTTCGAGTTCGGTGGCGAGGGTGAGATCGGTGTTCGCGTTCTCGAAGCTGCGGTCCTCGATCTCGAGCAGGACAGCCGACAGTTGCACGGCGCTCATCTCGCTGTTGATCAAGGTTTCACCCCCCGGATGCGGTTCACCTCCCGATCGGCCGGGGCCAGGCAGGTTGAAGCAATTGGGGAGTGCCTTCCCAGGAGGTGGCGGGCAGCCAGGCCGCGGCGCTGCTGGCGGCCTGCGGCCGGCATCGCGCGCCGCACCGCGCCGAGCGCTCCCGCCCGCGGCCCCGGCCTCTCGACGGCGAGCCGGGGCAGGGTCGTGACAACGACGGCAGCCCCGTGGCCGCGCTCCTGCGTAAGGTGCGAATTGTCAGCGCGGCAGCCGCTGCAGGAGTTGCCGGGACGATTCGAATCCCAGCCGTTCGTACACTGGCACGGCCTTGCGACCGGAGCTGACCGTCACACGGAGCGACCCGCGGCGGGCCGCGTACTCCGAAGCAGCCTCCACGAGCGCCGAGCCGATGCCCTGACCTCTGCTCTCCACCGTGACGAAGACACTCTGGATGTCTGCGGACATCCGGCTTGCCGCCCCAGGCCTGGGGACGCGAGGAACGAGTGCAATCCAGGCCATACCGACGATCTCCGGACCCAGGAGTCGGGCGACGAACGCCAGGTGCGAGTCCTGGTGAACGCCCCACCAGTGCGCGAGCCCCGCCGCGAACACCGCAACCTGCGCCGGGGCTGGCTCCACTCCGTGGGTGTCCAGCCACAACAGCCGGGCCAACTCTGGGATGGTGGGCGCGGACCGTATGACGTAGATCATGGCGAAGCCGCCCGCGGACCGTGCCACCGGACGGCGGCGAGCGCGAACGGCTCCGATCGATTCGGGCGGATGGTCACCAGGGCTCGCGCCAGCCGCCGTAGTCGGCGACGAGCGCGTCGGCGGCGGCGGGCCCCCACGAGCCCGGCGCGTACGTATGCACCGGCGGCGGGTTGCTGATCAGCGGCTGCAGGATGCGCCAGGTCTCCTCGACACCGTCCTGCCGCTGGAACCGGGTGCTGATGCCGGCCATCGCGGCGTGCAGCAGCACCTCGTAGGGCGTCGGCCCTTCGCCGCCCTCCTGGGCGAACTGCATGTCCAGGGTGATCGGCTCGGGACCGGGCGCGTCGGAGCGATGGGCCTCCATCTTGAAGCGGATGCCGGTGAACGGGTCCAGCTTGATGACCAGTTCGTCAGGGGCGGGCTGGTGCAGACCGGGCAGGTGCAGGCCGAGCCGGGGTGGCCGTTTGAAGATCAGCCGGAACTCCGTCTGGGTGGAGGACAGGCACTTGCCGGCGCGGATGAAGAACGGCACCCCGGACCAGCGCCAGTTGTCGATGTCCAGGCGCAGCGCGACGAACGTCTCGGTGGCCGACTGCGGGGCGACTCCGGAGACGTCCAGGTAGCCGTCGTACTGGCCACGCACGCACTGGGCGGGGTCTGCTTCGCAGATGGCCTTCCAGAGCGCCACCTGGGCGTTCTTGACGATCTCCGGCTCACGTCCGGCCGGTGCCTCCATCGCGCCCGCCGCGACGACCTGCATGAGGTGGTTGACGACCACGTCGCGCACCGCACCGACCGGGTCGTAGAAGTGCCCGCGGTCGTCGACCCCGAAGTTCTCGGCCATCGTGATCTGGACCGACTCGACGTAGTTGCGGTTCCAAACCGGTTCCAGCATCGTGTTGGCGAACCGGAAGTAGACCAGTTCCTCGAGCCCCATCTTGCCGAGGAAGTGGTCGATCCGGAACAGCTGCTCTTCTCCGATGTGCTGGTGGATCTCCGCGGCGAGGGCGATCGCCGAGTCGAGGTCGTGCCCGAACGGCTTCTCCACGACGACCCGGCCGGACCGCACCAGATCCGCCTCGGCAAGCCCCTGGGTGACGCGTCCGAACAGGAACGGCGGGATCTCCAGGTAGAAGACCGGCGCGGCCGCAGAGCCGATCGCCCGGGCGACCCGCTGGTACGTGGCGCCGTCGCCGAAGTCGCCGCTGAGGTACGTCATGCGCTGGGCGAGGCGGTCGAACGTCTCCTCCTCGATCTTCTCGCCGGTGCCCTCGATGGCGGCGCGGGCATGCGCGAGCAGGTCTTCCTGGCTCCAGTCGTCGACGGCGACGCCGACGATCGGGCAGTCGAGGAGTCCCCGGAGTTCCAGCCGGTACAGCGACCGGAAGGTCATCACCTTCGCCAGATCGCCGGAGATCCCGAAGATGACCAGTACGTCCGCCGGCTGCGGCGCGGTGTCCCGCGGATTGCCCGTCATGGTGCGCCCTTCCCGATGCGTGGTGTATCGATCTTCGACGGATCCAGAAGTTCGGCGGAACGGTGCCCGGGCCGCAGGTAGAACTCATCCGCCCAGGCGATGAAGGCCCGCATTTCGGCGCCGGTGTTGGCGAGCAGTTGCGCGTGCACCCCGAGCCAGGCCGCGAACGCCAACCGGCCGTCGAGTTCGTGGCGGCGCTGGCCGATCTCGGCGACGGCGGCTTTGCGCCCGATCATCGCCATGATGCCCTTGTCCTTGTACTCGAAGGACTGCCTGCCGGTGCCCTCGATGTCGGCGATGATGTTGCCGCCCGCCCAGTCGCCCGACTGCTGGGCCACACTGCCCAGCTGCGGCAGCCCGTTGCCGTCGCCGGTCGGGATGTTGGCGACGTCGCCGAGCGCGTACACCGCGGGGAACCCGGGGACGGTCAGGTCGGGGCGTACGTCTATGCGGCCGCCCCGGCCCTGCGGCAGCCCTGACCCGAACGCCAGCGGCGCGGCCATCTGGCCGCCGCCCCAGATCACGAGGCCGGTCTTGATCGTCGTTCCGTCGCCGAGGGTGACGTGGTCCGCGGCCACCTCCTTCACCGAGACCGCGAGCCGCAGCTCGACACCGCGCCGGCGCAGGCTCTTGGCGGCGTAGGTGTGTGCCTCGTCGGAGAAGGCCGACAAGACGGTATGTCCGATGTCGACGAGGATCACCTTCGACCCGACGGTGGTGAGATGCGGGTGCACGTGCGGCATCACGTCGTGGACGAACTCCGCGAGGGCGCCGGCGGTCTCCACGCCGGTCGGGCCGGCGCCGACGACCACGAACGTGAGCGTGCCCTCGTCGGCGAGTTCCGGTTTGGCTGCCGTGTCCCGGAAAAGTTCGATCAGGCGGGAGCGGATCCGTTCGGCGTCGGCCAGGCTGTACAGCGGCACCGCGAACTCCTCGGCACCCGGGGTGCGGAAGAAGTTCGCCTGCGCGCCGGCGGCGACGACGAGGACGTCCGCCTCGACGGTGCCGCCGTCGGCCAGCGTCACCGATGGTCGGCTCGGGTCGATCGAGACGACCTCCGCGGTGCGGGTCTCGACGTTCGAGTTGCGGGCGAACATCCCGGCCAGGTCGAACCGGATGTCCTCGGGCGCGAGTTCGGCGGTCGCGATCTGGTACAGCAGCGGCTGGAACTGGTGGTATCCGGTGCTGTCGATGATCGTGACGTGCGCCCGCGGCTCGTCCGCCAGCCGCCGGGCGCAGGCGACGCCGGCGAATCCCGCGCCGACGATGACTACCCGGGTGATTCCACGATGGCCATCGTCCGCTGCGGGGGGCGTGGCAACCATCGGCGAGATTCCTTCCCGTCGGAACGCGCCGCTGGATCGGTGCGCCGGAGCGCGGGGCGGCAAACGCCATGGTTCCCCGCTCAGGTTGCGGCGGGCTTCATTCGACAAGGATGAGATTGGTGATCGTCTCGGATGTGGCGAATACGGTCAATAGCGCCGAAAGCGGCTGATACGGTGCCAAGGGGTCGCCAGGTTCACCCGCGGCGGGTGGTGACCCCTTGCGGGATCGAACGGACGGTGGACCTCAGCCGCGGCGCCCGATCCATTCCGGACGGACGCACCCGGCCGATCCGCCGTGGACTGGAGGTCGACGTGGAACCGGAACCGCTGCCCGTCGCCGGGCGCGATCGCGTACCGCCGCTGAATCCGCACGATGGGGCAGACCGGCCGTGAGCGGGATGCTCCTGCTGGCCGAGCCGGCACAACTGCTCCCCGCGCGCCAGCAGATGGCGTTCACGCTGATGTTCCACATCATCCTGGTGCCGCTGGGGGTGGCACTGCCGACGCTGATGCTCATCGCGCACTTCAAGGGGCTACGGCGCAACGACTCCGTCGCGCTCACCCTGGCCCGGCGCTGGTCGCACGCGGCCGGGCTGACCTTCGCGGTCGGAGCCGCCTCCGGCACGGTGCTGTCGTTCGAGATGGGCCTGTTGTGGCCCGGGCTGACCGGCCGGTTCGGCGAGGTCTTCGGGTTGCCGTTCGCGATCGAGGGGGTCGCGTTCTTCCTGGAGGCGATCCTCGTCGCCATCTACATCTACGGCTGGCGGAGGCTGCGGCCGTGGACCCACTTCTGGTTGGGCGTGCCGATCCCGTTCGTCGCGCTCGCCGGGGCGTTGTCGATCATCTCGGCCAACGCGTGGCTGAACATGCCGGCCGGGTTCACCGTCGCGTCGGACGGCCAGATCACGGACATCGACCCGGCCGCGGCGATCTTCAACAAGGCGCTGCCGTACGAGTACAGCCACTTCGTGCTGGCGGCGTACATGGCCGCCGGGTTCACCGTGGCCTCCGTGTACGTCGTCGGGTGGCTGCGCGGACGACGGGACCGATACCACCGACTGGGCATCCTCATCCCGTTCACGGTCGCGGCGGCGCTGACGCCGGTGCAGTTCGTCGTGGGCGACCTGGCCGCCGTCGCGATCTACCAGGACCAGCCGGCCAAGTTCGCCGCCATGGAGGTCGTCACCAACTCCGGTTCCCACCAGCCCGAGATCCTGTACGGGCGCTACGACTCCGCGACCAACACGGTGACCGGCGGCATCCGCATTCCGGGCCTCAACTCCTGGCTCTCGGGCGGCAGTACGAGCACCTACGTGCAGGGCCTCGACGCGTTCCCGGTCGACGACCGGCCGTCCAACGTGAACATCGTGCACTGGGCGTTCGACACCATGGTGGGGATCGCCTCGGTACTGATCCTGCTGGCCCTCTGGTACGCCATCGCCTACTGGCGGCGGCGCGGCGTACCGAAATCCAAGCTCTTCCTGTGGTGCGCCGCCGGCGCCGGCGCACTGACCTATGTCGCGGTGGAGGCGGGCTGGATCGTGACCGAGGTCGGCCGTCAGCCGTGGATCGTCTACAACGTGCTGCGCACCTCGGACGCGGTCACCGACGCCGACGGGGTGTGGGTCAGCTTCACGGTGGTCGTGGTGCTGTACCTCGCGCTCGCGGCGGGCACCGTCGCCGTGCTGCGGGCGATGTCGCGGCGGTGGCGGAGCAGCGACAGTACGGTCGACACGGACGCCGTCTACGGACCGCGACCACCCGTGGACGCCGCGGCCGCCGCCCCGGCAGCCAACGGTGAGGAGGTGTCCCGGTGAACGCGGCCGTCGCCGTGGCGGTCATCCTCGTGCTCGCCATCACCCTGTACTCCTGCACGGGCCTGGCCGACTACGGCGCCGGGCTGTGGGACCTGCTGGCCGGTGGGGCCGAGCGGGGACGCGGCCCGCGCGCGCTCATCGACGTGGCGATCACGCCGGTGTGGGAGGCGAACCACGTCTGGCTGATCTACGTGCTGGTGCTGGCGTGGACCGCGTTCGGCTCCACGTTCGCGTCGACCATGTCGACCCTGTTCATCCCGCTGGCGCTGGCCGCCGTCGGCATCGTGCTGCGCGCGGCGAGTTTCGCCATGCGCAAGGACGCCGCGCGGGCGCGGGCGCGGCACCTGGCGGGCTGGCTGTTCGGCATCGGATCGGTGCTGACGCCGTTGTGCCTGGGCGCCGTACTGGGCGCCGTCATGGCCGGCCGGGTGCCGGTGGGCAACGCCGCCGGCAACCAGGTGACCAGTTGGTGGAACGCCACGTCGATCAGTTTCGGGCTGCTGACCGTGGCGGTCGGTGCGTTCGGGTCGGCGGTGTACCTCACCGCGGAGACCCATCGGCGCGGCGTACCGGAGCTGCACGGCTACTTCCGTGTCCGGGCGATCGTCGCGGGTGGCGTGGCCTTCGTGCTCGGCGTGGTCGCGCTGGCCGCACTGCACGCCGACCAGGCGCAGATGTTCGACCGGATCGTCCATCGGAGCTGGGCACTGCTCCTGCTCAGCGCGGTCGCGCTCACCGCGGCGTTCCTGCTGGCCTCCCGCGGGGTGGTACGCGGCCTGCGGCTGGTCGGCGCCGCCGGCGTCGCGGCCCTGGTGTGGGCGTGGGCCGTGGCGCAGTACCCGTACCTGCTGCCGTTCTCCCTGACCATCAGCGACGGCGCGGCGGCCGCGGTGACGCTGCACTGGCTCCTGGTCTGGTTCGTGGTGGCGTTGCTGCTGGTGGGGCCCGCACTCACCCTGCTGTACCTCCTCGACCAGCGCACCGCGCTGGGTGAAGACCCGACGACCTCGCGACCCGAGCATGCCCCGTAGACACGCGACTCGGCGGGGCCGATTCGGCCCCGCCGAGTACGACAGACGTGTCTAACCGAGCCGCTCGGCGATGTGGTCGCCGACGCGCAGCGCGTTCGCGATCGCGGTCAACGACGGGTTCACCGCACCGATGCTCGGGAAGAAGCTGGTGTCGACCACGTACAGGTTGTCCAGGTCGTGGGCCTTGCAGTTGGTGTCCAGGGCGGAACTCTGCGGGTCGGTGCCGAACCGCACCGTGCCGGCCTGGTGCGCCGTCGCCCCGATCGGCATCCCCTTGTGCAGGTAGATGCTGTGGTCGAGCAGGCGGTGCGGGTGCATCCCCAGCTCGCTCAGCATGCCCTGGAGCTTGTGCCGCAGGCGTTCGACGCCCGCGACGTTGTTCTTCTCGTCGAGCGTCAGGCGGATCCGGCCGTCGGATTCGAGGGTGACCCGGTTGTCGGGCAGCGGAAGGTCCTCCCCGCACAACCAGAAGTCGACGGCGTGGTGCGCCAGCACCTCGAACGGCATCTCGGGCGAGAGCCGACCGGCCAGGCGCGGCGCGTTCGCCCTGATCTGCTCGGCGTCCGACTTGCCCAGCATCTGCATGCCACCCAGCGGGAAGTCCCAGTCGTCGGACCCGAGGTACCAGTCGTGCAGTGCCAGCGTCTTCTGGAACCGGGTCGGGTTGGGCTCCTTGGACACCGCCATGAGGGCCAGGTTGTTGTGCCGCATGTAGTGGCGCCCGACCACGTCGGAGCTGTTGGCCAGACCGCGCGGGTGCTGGTCGTTGGCCGAACGCAGCAGCAGCGCCGCCGAGTTCACGGCGCCGCACGAGACCACCACGATGTCCGCGCTCAGCCGTACCAGCGACCCGTCGCCGAGCCGGGTGACGACAGCGGTGACGGTGCGGCCGGCCGGGTCGGTGTCGAGCCGTTCGACGTACGCGTTCGTGAGCAGGCGGACGTTGTCGTGCTCCAGCGCGGGATCCACGCAGATGATCTGCGCGTCGGACTTCGCGCGAACCAGGCACGGGAAGCCGTCCACCCGGTCGCAGCGGATGCACACGCTGCCGTGGGTCGCCCGGCCCTGCCCGTCCTGGATCAGGTTCACCCCGATCGGCAGGTGGAACGGGCGCAGGCCCTGCTTCTCCAGGTCGTCACTGAGCTGCTGGATACGCGGCTCGTGCTGCACCGGGGGGAACGGGTACGCGCCACTGGCCGGCCCCGCGGTGGGGTCCTCCCCGTGCTCGCCGTGCACCAGGTAGAGCCGCTCCGCCTCCGTGTAGTACGGCTCGAAGTCGGCATAGCCGAGCGGCCACGCCGGTGAGATGCCGTCGTGGTGGCGCAGCTCGCCGAAGTCCTCCGGCCGCAGCCGGAACAGCGCCGCACCGTAGAACTTCGTGTTCCCGCCGACGTAGTAGTTGACCTCGGGCGGGAACTCGTCGCCGTTCTTGTCGAGCCAGAACTCCGGCGCCCGGTAGCTGCCCTTGACGAAGACGGCGGAGGAATCCCAGTTGTCCCGCTCCCGGGGCAGGTAGCCGCCGCGCTCCAGCAGCAGGACACTCCTGCCCTTGCCCGCCAGCTTGTGGGCGAGGGTGCCACCCCCCGCGCCGGTACCGATGATGATCACGTCGACGTTTTGGTCGTCCATCATGGGAACCCCTTGTCGGTGTCCGCTGGCCGTGCCGCCGCGTCCGGTCGCGCCGCGCTGTCCTCGGCGTGGTAGGCGGCCAGCAGTTGCTGCTCCTGCTCCCGCTTCGGGAACAGGAAGAACACGATCACGGCGCCGACCGCGATCGCGATGATCCCGGCCGTGTACGCCCAGTCGGCGCCGTCCAGGAACGACGACTTCGCCGCGGCGGTGATCTGGTCGGCGTACTGCGGGTACTGCTGAGCGGTGTCCGCGGCGCTGGAGAACGACTTCGTCAGCATGCTCCGGACGTTGTCGGTGATGTCCTGCTGATCGGGTGACGCCGCGATCGCCGCGGAGAAGGCAGAGGCGTAGCCCGCCGTGAGCAACGCTCCGAAGATCGACTGAAGAATGGCGCCGCCCAGGTCACGTTGGAGGTCGGCGGTGCCGGAGGCCATCCCGGCCCGCTGCACGGGTACCGACCCGGTCAGCGAATGCGATGCCGGTGTGCCCGCGAACCCCACGCCGATGCCGATGCACGCGTAGGCGACGGCGATCCGCCAGTACGGGCTGCCCTCCGTCCAGAGCACCAGCATCCAGGCGAACGCGAACAGGAGGAACACGTATCCGGTGAGCAGCGTGAACCGCGCCCCGTGCGTCTCGATGAGCTTCGCCGAGCGCGGCGCGACCAGAACCATGAACACCACGGCGGGCAGGAAGGCCGCGCCCGCTTCCAGGGTGGAGTAGCCCTGGACGTTCTGCAGGTACTGCTGGCTGACGAACGCCGAGCCCATCAGCGAACCGAACACGATGACCCCGGCACAGGCCGCGACCCAGAACACCCGCCGTCCGGCCACGTGCAGGTCGTACAGCGGGTTCCGGGCGTGCCGCTGCCGCAGGCAGAACGCGACGAGGGCGACGACGGCGATCGCCGTCAGGACGAGCGTCAGCGTGCCGGCGTTCGGTACCGGCGCGAAGTTGATGGCCAGGATGAGCGCCCCGACCAGCACCAGCGACAGGATGCCGCCGAGGTTGTCGACCGGCTCGGTGGTCTCGTTGACGTGGCCCGGCACGAAGAACCACGCCAGCAACAGGGCGAGGACGGCCAGCGGCAGGGTGACCAGGAAGACCGATCCCCACCAGAAGTTCTGCAGCATGGCACCCGCGACCAACGGCCCCAGGGCGGCGATCCCGCCGCCGATCGCCGACCACAATGCGATCGACTTCGTCCGGCCCGGGCCGGACCACAGCGCCGCGATGAGCGCCAGCGTCGTCGGGTACGCCATGCCGGCCGAGAGCCCGCCGAGCACCCGGGCGGCGAACAGGACGCTGTCGGAGGGTGCGTAGGCGGCCAGCAGGCACGCGGGCACCGACAGCACCATGCCGAGCAGCAGCATCAGCTTGCGCCCGTAGCGGTCTCCCAGCGCACCGAGGTAGAGCACGGAGGCGGCCAGACCGAGCGAGTAGCCCACCGCGATCAGGTCGAGCGTGGTCTGCGAGGAGTCGAACGCCCGGCCGATCGAGGGCAGGGCGACGTTGGCGACGGACAGGTTCAGGTTGGCGACCGCGGCGACCGCGATCAGCGAGAAGAGGACCAGGCCGGCTCGTGCGGGCTCCGTCGGGGGCACGGTCGCGGTGATGCCCGGGGCAGGTGTGGCGTCTGCCATCGCGTTCGACTCCTACCCGAGGTGACTACGGCCCGGTATTGCCGATCCACACTCGCGCACCGGTCCGGCGCCGCGCCTCCCTCGGCGCGGATGAGAATCGGCAGGGTTGACCGTTCATCCGCTCTGGGACAGGGACACCACGAGGACGATCGCCGCGATCACCACCAGCGCTGCCACCACCGCGGCAACGATCTTGGGAACGCTGTACGGCCGCTCCCCCGCCACCTCACCCGTGCACCCGTTCACCAGGATGTTGAACGTCCTCCCGGCGTGCAGGTAGCAGGCCAGCCAGACCGGCAGCAGCATCAACTTGAACGTGACGTCGGCGTAGTCGGTGTGCACAGAGCCGACCCGCTGCTCGTCGCCGCCGATGTCGTCGCGGCAGTCCCCCTCGATCACCTCGGCCATCCGGGACTGGGCGGACGCCAGCCCGGCCTCGGGCTCCACGTCGTAGCGCAGCGTCTCGTGGCCCGCCAGGAACTCGGGCCGGTACGGCTGGGCCTGCGGCAGCGGCCACGGCTCCAGCGCGTCCAGGTATTTCGGCGCCACCCGGTGAGTGCCCACGACCAGCACGTCGTCGAAGTCGCGGGCCACCGTGCCGGACGCCGGATACCACCTGGTCCGCTGCACCTGGCGGGTCTTCGTCTCACCGTTCTCGGTGTACGTCTCGGTGTCCCAGTAGTGTTCGCCGCGCTGGCCCGTGTACTGCGACATGGTCCGCGCGTCGTACGTCCAGTGCGGCAGGTACGTGCTGTGCGAGGACTCGGCCTCTGTCACCTTCTTCAGCGAGTTCGGCGCGAACCAGCGCGACGACGCCCACCGGCGCAACGCCTGCCGTAGCGCGGGCCGGTCCAGGGTGAAGGGCAGCACCGCCTCGGGCGCCACCATCTCCGCACCGGCGGTGTCCGCGACCAGCGGCGCACCGCAGAACTGGCAGCGGTCGGAGATCTTGTCGCTCTGGGTAACAGCGCCGCAGCCACGGCAGGTGAACGTGTTCGCGGCCAGTGTTGCCACCGGCTTGCGGGGCAGACCGGCGAATTCGGCGTACGAGTGCTCGCGCACCCGCGCGCCGGTCGGCACCAGCGGCGTCTCGGCCCCGCAGTACGGGCACTTGAGCACCGTGGTGCCGGGCGCGAACTCGACGTTGGCTCCACAGCTGGAGCAGGGATATTGGTTCACTGGGGCGGCAACGGCGGCGGGACGGCGGCGAACACGCTGCTCAGCTCCGGCACCTGACCGGCGGCCAGCCACCCGGCCATGCCGTTGCGCCAGACCAGGGTGTCGCGGGTCAGGGTGCCCGCCCTGGCCTGCGCGGCCAGCCCGGAAACGTCGAACGGGCCCTGCTGCTGGCCGCCCGCCCCGACGAACCACTCGGCCGTGGGCAGCGGCGGCGGCCCGGCCGGGGTCGACGGCGTGGCCGGGGTGGTCATCGACTGCACGGCGCGCTGACCGGCTGCCATGCCCAGGCCGAGACCGATCGCGGACCCGGCGTCGCCGGTGTTGTTCGCCGCGTCCTCGATCGCGTTCGCGGTCTGGAACTTCGTGTACGCGTCGAGGTCGCCGACCACCCCGATCGAGGTGCGCTTGTCCAGCGCGGCCTCCACCTCGGGCGGGACCGAGATGTTCTCGATGATGAACTTCGCGATCGCGATGCCGTTGGGCGCCAGCTCGTCGCTGAGCACCGTGGCGAGGGTGTTGCCGATGGTCAGCTGCTGGGCCGCGAGGTCGAGCAGCGGCACGTTGGCCCGGGCCAGGGCGCTGCCGAGATGCCCGACGACCAGCTGGCGCAGATACTCCTGCACCTCCTCGGTGCGGAACTGCGCGTCGGTGCCGACCAGCTCGCGCAGCAGCCGGGCCGGGTCGACGACGCGCATCGCGAAGGCGCCGAAGGCGCGCAGCCGCACCGCCCCGAACTCGGGGTCGCGGACCATGACCGGATTCTGGGTGCCCCACTTGAGGTCGGTGAACTGCCGGGTGTTGACGAAGTACACCTCGGCCTTCCACGGCGACTCGAAGCCGTACTTCCAGCCCTTGAGGGTCGACAGGATCGGCAGGTTCTGCGTGGTCAAGGTGTGCGTGCCGGGCGGGAAGACGTCGGCGATCTCGCCCTCGTTGACGAAGACGGCCGTCTGCGACTCCCGCACGACGAGCTTGGCGCCCATCTTGATCTCGTTCTCGTAGCGGGGGAACCGCCACACGATGGTGTCCCGGCTGTCGTCGGTCCACTCGATGATGTCGACCAGCTCGCCCTTGAGCTTGTCCCACAATCCCACGGCGAACCCCCTTCCGCGTACGCCGGGGCCTCGTGATCGGGGCCGCACAGGACGGTACCCACACCGTACGACGAAAGCGCGAGGATCAGACCCGGGCGTCGCCGAGGGGGTTGGTGCCCGCGGCGGCCAGCAGGTACCACGCGGTCGCCGCGACGTGGGCGTACGGGTAGTAGCCGGAGTCGACGAAGCCGACGTGCAGCGGGCTGGTGGCGGCGAGCAGCGCACCCCCGGCCGGCAACGGCCGACCGCCGACGGTCTGGTCGGCGCCCAGTTGGGCCTGGGCGGCGACCAGGGTACGCAGTCCGTCGGCGCCCGGCGCCGGCCCGAGCGGGGACAGGCGCAGGGCGAGCGCGTACTGGGCGGTGCCCTCCAGCCACACCGCGTCCGGGTCGGGACGGGGCAGGCCGGGCTCGATCTCGACGGCGGGGTCGGCCGTCCGCGAGGCGGCGGACACCGTCACCCCGGTGAAACTCCGGCCCGGCCGGAGGACGCTGTTGGGCGCACGTGCGGTGTCGGTGACGGTCAGCCGGCGCGACACGGTGTCCAGGCTGCCGACGTGGTCGAGGTCCGCCAGCGCCAGCCACGCATGGGTCTGTGCCTCCAGCTGCATCGGCTCCCGCTCGACGGAGACGCCGTCCGGCGTACCGGAGGCGAACGCCTGCCGGACCGGGTTCCACATGGCGGTGACGAACCGCAGCGCCCCGCCGCGCAGGGCCAGCCACGCCCGGTCCCCGGTCAGCTCGGCCAGCTGGCCGAACAGGGCGACCAGGTCGGCGTTCTGCGTGGTGCTGACCCGGGCGAGGGCGCCGCCGTCCCGGCCGGTGCCGACGGTGAACCCGCCCAGCGGGCCGGCCGACCGGCAGGTCTGCGCGATCCACTCGCCGAGGCGGACCGCGCCGCCGAAGAACCTGTCGTCACCGGTACGCCGGTGCAGCGCGCACAGGGCCAGCGCCGCCCAGGCGCACTCTCCGGTGCCGGAGCCGGTGAACCCGAACGCGCCGCCCACGTTGACCGTGCCGTCCGGCAGCACGAATCCGTACGGCTGGGCCACGCCGTCGCGGGTGTACGGCCCCACGGTGTACGCCTGCCGCAACCGGCCGTCGGCGTACCGGGGGTCGTGCTGCTGGGCGTAGACCAGCGACTGCCCGAGCAGCCGTGCCCGGTCCTCGGACTCGGCGCGGTCGTCGTCCAGGTAGGCCAGGATCGCCAGGGCGGCGTCGTAAGTGAATCCGGTCGCGTACAGCCCGATCTGGTCGGCGTACGACTGGGGTAGCCGCAGCTCGCTGGAGTCGGCGTGGGCGGCCAGCATCGCGTCCAGGAAACGGATCGCGCGGCGCCGGGCCGCCGGCGGCACCACGGGTGGCCCGGCCAGCGCGACCCCGACGTCGGCCAGGGTGGCCCCGGCCAGGGCCACCCCGCCGATCGCGGTGAACAGTGCCCGCCGGCTCACGGCCGGACCCGTGCCGCGCACGTACGCCCCCCGTCGTCGCGTTCGCCGTCCCCCTCGGACGGCGGCTCCTCCATCCCTACCGGAACGACGGACGCGACGAGTCGGAATCAGCGAATTCGCGCCGTACCCGCGGTCAGCGCGACACCGGGGCGAGCACCCCGTCGATCTGGCCCATCGCCAGCCGCATGCCTTCCTCCATGCCCATGGCCAGCACCGTCTCCATCTGCTGCGGGTTGGCGAAGGTGGTAACTGTCGTCATGCGGGTGCCCGCGCCGGCAGCGTCGAGGGTCACGACCATGTGGGCGGCGTCCGCCGGGTCCAGGGGTTCGCCGTCGTCACCGGAGAAGCCGTAGTCGAACTCCAGCCGGTGCGGCGCCTCGACGGCGGTGATCGTCCACCAGCCGCGCGCCTTGTCTCCCTCGGGGCCGGTCATGTAGTAGCGCGACTGTCCACCGACCACCACCTCGTGCCGGTCGAAGGTGGCCGGATAGGTCGGCGGACCCCACCACCGTTCCAGCTGGCGCGGGTCCTGCCAGACCTGCCACACCCGGTCGACGCCCGCGTCGAACTCGGCGACGAACGTGAGCCTGCGGGCTTCGACATCCTTGTACGTGTTGAGCACGGTCACGGGTTACTTCCCTTCTCGATCTTCGGCCAGGATCTGTGCGATGCCGTGCGCGCGGTGCCGCCACAGCTGCTCGAACGCGTCGAGCAGCCGGGTGGCCCGGCGCAGAACGGCCATGTCGACGTGCACGACCTGCTCCCTGCCCCGCCTCTGCTTGACCACGAGGGCGGCCCGTTCCAGCACCACCACGTGCTTCTGCACGGCCGCGAGGCTGATCGGGTAGTGCCGGGCGAGCGCGGACACGGACTGCTCGGCGCGGATCGCCCGCGCGAGGATGTCGCGCCGGGTCGGATCGGCCAGGGCGTGGAAGATCCGATCCGCGTCTCCCTCATCTGCAACCATTTGGTTGTAGGTTAGCCCTACCGGCCGCCCGGCACAAGCACCTCGGCGGGATCCGCACACACGACCGCGGGCCGGAGCTGTGCCAGCTCCGGCCCGCGGGGTTCGGGTCGCCTACGGGGCCGGGTAGTCCGCGACGTAGACGGGCTTGCCGATCCTGGTGGTGTCGGCCGGGCCGCCGACACCGTTGACCACGTTGTCGATCGTTCCGGCGCTGAGGTTGACCGTCATGATGTGGTGCAGCTTCACACCCGCAGTGGCGGGCACCTCGAAGCCGTTGGCGGTGTGGATCGACGGGTTGTTCTGGTTGAAGACGTACACCCCGGCGCCGTAGAGGTGGTGGGTCTTCACCCGCTTGCCGACCTTGTAGCCCGCGTACCCCTGGACGCTGCCGTTCATCCAGTCCGCCTGCGTGGGCGGGTCGTACGGCAACTCGTTCTGGTACAGCACGGTGGTGCCGTTCTCACCGTTCCAGACCGTGTTGTACTGCTGGAAGTGCTCGACGAACAGACCGGTCGCGGTCACGCCGTCCCCGTTGACCACCAGACCGGTACGGCCGGTGTTGGTGTTCCAGCGCTGGGTGTCTGTGAAACCCTCGACCCCGTGGTCGGCCCGCCACACCCAGATGTGGTCGATGAGCACGTTGTCGCTGTTGACCTCCAGCGCGGTGTCGACCTTGCCGACGTGCGGCCCGCCGACCCGGAAGTACACGTCGGACAGCGTCGCCGGATCGGCCACCGTGCTCCAGCCGTGGCCGCCGCGGCGCCCGACCCGCATGAGCACCGGCGACTCCTCGGTGCCCGCGTCGATGGTGACCCCCGCGACGATCGCACCGGGTACGTCCGCGACCGTCAGCGGGACCGCGCCGCCGACGGCGGTGAGGGTGGCGTGCCCGAGCCCCAGTACGACCGTGTCGGGCCGCCGGACCTCGATGCTGCGGGCGATGTCGTAGATGCCCGGGGTCAGCAGCAGGTGCTTGCCGCGGGCCAGCTCGCTGTTGATCCGCTGCACGGAGTCGCCGGGCCGGGCCACGAAGAAGTCACTGAGCGGCAGCGTGTACCCGGCGGTCGGCCCACCGGCCCACGAGACGCCCTGCGAGTTGCGCCGCGCCGACGGCACGCGGACCTGATAGCGACCCTGGGCGTCGACGAACAGGTACGGCTTCTCCCGGCTGACCGGGGTGGTGGCGAGCGTCGTGTACGGCGGGTCCGGGAACCCCGCCTCCGCGGGCGCGCCGACGACACCGGAGAAGACCTGGTTCCACACGCCGTTCGACCAGCCGGCCACCTCGCTGTTGCGGGTGATCCACTGCTGCTGGGAACCGCTGACCACGAACGGCAGCCGGGAGTCGGCGATGAAGCCGCCGCTGGCGTACTGGGGGCCGGCGGTGCAGTAGTCCATCAGCGACAGGTTCGCGCCGGTGATGTTGAGCCGGCGCATGGACACCGCCTGGGAGACGGCCCAGAAGTTCGCCGAGCCGCGGCAGCCGTCCTGACCTGCCGCGTTCACGTTGACCGTCAGGTTTGACAGCGTGCGCCAGAAGTTGTTCAGGGCGAGGCAGTTGCTGGTGCCGCCGTTCTCCAGGCACCGGTTGTAGACCTCGACCTTGCCGTTGATCACCACGTCGGTGGGTGCCGCGCCGAGTCCGGCGATCTCCGTGTAGTAGCCGACCTTCACCTGCAGCGGGTGCTCGGCGGTGCCGTACGTGCCGGGCTTGAAGAGGAACGCGTAGCGGGCCGTACCCATCTCGCTGTCGACCTGCTGGGTGCTGGCCGCGTCGAGGGCGGCCTGGATGTCGGCGACCGGCATGGCGGGGTCGAAGACGGTGACGTTCGGGCCGAGGCCGGGTGCCGCGGCCGGGGTTGGCGCAGCGGCGACGGCCGCGGCGGGCCCGGTCATCGCGGCGGTGACGGCGAACGCGAGGCTCAGGGCCAGCGAGCGGCCGAGGCGACGGCCGCCGGGCCGCCGGGGATGTACGCGCCCATGGCGGTGGGTCGTCATGCGATGCAATCCTCTCGGTAACAAGCCCGTAATGACTTGCACCACAAGAAAGCAGCCGGACGACCGGGCCCGTCAAGAGACGGGCATGGATAGCAGACGGTCGGTCAATCGATAGAAGCCACTGGTGCAACCGGTTCCGGGAAAACGCTCTCCGGATCGCGGAACCGGTTCCGGAACCAGCCGTCGCCGGGTTCGACGCCGACGGTCCGCGGCGAGTGCGCGACCCTCGCGGGCCGCGCACTCCGGCCGCGACTCAGCCGGCGAAGGGCGAACCCGTCTCCAGCAGCGTCTTGAGGTCGCTGAGGATCCAGGCCCAGCCACCGCCCGCGGCGCCGTCCTCCGTGCTGGCGACCATCGTGGCCGTCGCCGGGGCGCCGGGCAGCTCATGGGTCAGCGTGAGCCGGCAGACGCCGGGCTGCGTCTTGGTCTCCTCGATCTCGTACGTGAGCCGGGTGAAGGGCTCGCCCGCGGTGGTCGGGTCCATGAGCATCCGCCAGGTCTGGACGAGCCGCCGGGGCGGGTCACACTCGATCACCTCGCCGTCGATGATCGTGTCGGGCAGGTCGAAGCCCTGGGCCTCGGCGTACGCCTTCATGTCCTTGCTGGCGGCCGCGTGGAAGGAGCCGCCCGGCTTGAGCTCGAAGAAGCTCTGCGCCTGGTAGGCGTACCGCCCGTTCCACTCGGGGTCGGTGATGGCGGCCCAGATCCGCTCGGGGGTTGCCTTGATCCAGACCCGGTAGACCTGGGTGGTGGCGGCGGTTTCGGTGGTCATGGTTCTTCCTCCAGCGCTTTCTTGAGATCGACGAGCGCCGTGACCTGACGCTCGGTGTACTTGTCGATCCACCGGTCGTGGATCAGCCGGATGGGCACGGGGTTGAGGTAGTGCAGCTTCTCCCGGCCGGAACGGCGCACGACGACGAGACCGGCCTCCTCCAGCACCTTGAGGTGCTTGGCGACGCCGAAACGGGTCATCTCCAGCTCGGACTCCAGCTCGGTGAGCGTGCGGCCCTCGCGGGCGAACAGCAGGTCGAGCAGGAAACGACGGGTGGCGTCGGCCAGCGCCTTGAACACCCGATCGTCGTCCGTCATGACGCAAAGTTATGTGACCAAAAGGTCACATGTCAAGGCCGGAAAAACCCCTCGGGACCGGGTCCCGAGGGGTTCGCCGAGCCGATGGGTCAGCTGAACAGGCCCACGACGAAGTGGTAACTGCGCATCACCCAGGCCGTCTGCTGCAGGTGCGCGAAGCCCACCCCCACGAGGAACAGGGCCGCCACCAGGTGCGAGCCCTTAGCGGTACGCCGCACCCGTCCGAACTGCCGCTCCAGCACCAGTCGGCCGACGAACCGGGACAGCGCGAACAGGCCCGCCGCCACGACCACGCAGAGCACGAAGATGATGATCGGCACGGTCAGCGTGCCGTCCGACGAGATCGCCCAGATACCCCAGCAGACGAACGCCCACAGCAGGGCCGCGGTGCTCCACTCGCTGCCCCGGCGCAACTGCTGCACGTGCCAGCCCAGGGAGTGACGCTCGTGCGGCGCCTCCGCGCCCGGCCAGCCCGTACCGGTGGCCTCGTGGTCGGCGAACTGCCGGGTCTTCGGGTTCGGGTTCACCTGCGCCCGGCCGCGCGAGAACGGCTGCGCCTCGGCGTGCACCGGAAACTGGCCCGGCGGGGCGGCGGCCTGGCCCTGATTGGGCTGGGCCTGAGCGGGCTGGCCCAGGCTGGGCGGAGTCTGGGCGGGCGCAGTCTGGGCGGCCGGAATGTGGGCGGTCGGCCGGCCCGGCGCGGCGGCCGACGGGGGCGGCTGCGGCACCGTGGGTGGGTCCGCCCAGGGGTCCTGCGGCGGCATGTCGAGCGTCCGTTCCGACCACCGTGGCTGGTCCGGCATCGTGCTCCTCCCCCGATCAAGCGGATCGTCAGTGCTGCCATCGAGAGTAACGAGCCCGCAAATCGCTCGCCGTCACGACGCACGTCGGCTACACAGGACCCCATGGACTCCTCGGAGATTCAGATCAGGATCGGCGCCGCGGACGAGTGGGAGACCATCGCGGATCTGGTCGGCCAGGCTTTCCACCAACCGCACGATCAGGCGTGGCGCGACGCCGAGGGATCGGTGTTCGAGCCGGAACGCTCGCTGGTCGCCGAGGACACGGGGCTCGTCGTGGGGCACGCGGCCGCGTACACCCGTGAACTGACCGTGCCCGGCGCGGTCATCCCGGCCGCGCATGTCACGCAGGTCGGCGTGGCGCCGACCCACCGGCGCCGCGGCCTGCTCACCCGCATGATGCGCCACCAGCTCGGCGAGATCGCCGCCGCCGGGCGCGAGGCCGTCGCGGTGCTGTGGGCCAGCGAGGGCAAGATCTACCCCAGATTCGGGTACGGCCTGGCCGCGCAGCACCTGCACGTCGACGTCATGACCCGCGAGATCCGACTGGCCGACCCGGCACCCGGCGGCACCGCCCCGGCCGGGCGGCTGCGGCTCGTCCAGCCGGACGAGGTCATCACCGACCTGGCCAAGGTGTACGAGCAGCAGCGCCCCGACCGCCCCGGCTGGTCCAGCCGCGACGACCGCTGGTGGCGCTACGTCCTCGCCGACCCGGAGTCCCAGCGGCGCGGCGCGACCGCCCTGCACGGGGTGCTCCACGAGACCCCCGACGGCCCGACTGGTTACGCCCTGTGGCGCGGCGTGTCCCGCTGGGACGGCAACGGCCCGAACGGCGAGGTACGGGTCCGTGAGGTGGTCGCCGCCGACCCCGCCGCGTACGTGACGCTGTGGCGTTTCCTGCTCACGCTCGACCTCGCCCGCTCCGCGACGGCCGGGTTCCTCGCCCTCGACGAGCCGCTGCAGCACCTCGTCGACGAGCCCCGCCGGCTCGGCGCCCGGATCTCGGACGGACTGTGGATCCGCCTGGTCGACCTGCCCCGCGCGCTGGCGGCCCGCCGGTACGCCACGGACGTCGACGTGGTGATCGAGGTGTCCGACGACCTGCTGGCAGCCAACACCGGGCGATGGCGGCTCACCGCGGGGCCCGACGGCGCCACCTGCACCGCCAGCACGGACCCGGCCGATGTGTCCGCCACGGTCCTGGAACTGGGGGCCGCGTACCTGGGCGGGACGTCGCTGGCCGCGCTGGGGGCGGCGGGGCGGGTCCGTGAGCTGACGCCGGGTGCACTGGCGGCGGCCTCGACCGCGTTCGGCTGGCACCGGCTGCCGCAGCCGGCCGAGGTGTTCTGACCGTCGCCGGCGACGGTAGGTTCGGCGGCATGGGTGAAACCGAACGTCGGCGGCGGCGCGTGCGACCAGCCCCGGCCGACGCCGCTACCCGATCCGACGCGGCGCCGGTCGTGGCCGCCTCCCCAGCGGACGCCGCCACCCCAGCCGACGCAATCCCAGCCGACGCCGCCACCCCAGCGGACGCGGCCACCCCAGCGGACGCGGCCACCCCAGCCGACATTGCGACCCCCGCCGACGTAGCAGGCCGGGCCGGCTTGGCGGCGGCCACGGCGGGACCGGCGCGGGCGGAGACCGGAGCTGGACCGGCGCGGGCGGAGACCGGGGCCGGACCGGGACGGGCGGAGACCGGGGCCGGACCGGGACGGGCGGAGACCGGAGCTGGACCGGCGCGGGCGGAGACCGGGGCCGGACCGGGGCGGGCGGACGCCGGGGCCGGACCGGGGCGGGCGGAAGCCACGACCGGAGCGGCGCGGGCGGAGGCCGGGGCCGCGACAGCAGCGATCGAAGATCCCGGCGAGGAGCCGGAGGGCACGGCGCCCCCGGCCTCGCGGCGCGGCTCCGGCGGGCGTTCGCCCCGTGGCGGCGCCGCGCGGAGCGTGCCCGGCGGTGGATCGCGGCCGGTGCCCGGCTCGGGGCCGCGGCCCACCTCCGGTGCGGGCGCGGGCGGGGCAGACGACCGCGACCCCGAACGGGGCCTGCGCGGTCTGGTCGGCTCCGGGTCGTCGCAGGTCAGCCTCGGTGCGGCCCTACGGGCCCGTGATGCCGCCCGCCCGACGCCGGAGCAACTGGCCGAAGCGGACGCCACCCTGACGATCGTGCGCCGCCACTGGACCCCGCGCGAGGATCTGCCGCGCCGCTGACCCGAGCGGTCAGGACGCCGACGGCGGCAGCGGCGGCAGCTCGCGGGTGCGCTCGTACTCGGCGAGCTGGGCGATGCGCCGCACGTGCCGCTGGTCGCCCGAGAACGGGGTGCTGAGGAACGCGTCCGCGAACGTGGCCGCCTCATCCAGGGTGTGCTGGCGGGCGCCGATCGCCAGCACGTTCGCGTCGTTGTGCTGGCGGGCCAGCTGGGCGATCTCCACCTTCCACGCCAGCGCCGAACGCACGCCCTCGACCTTGTTGGCGGCGATCTGCTCGCCGTTGCCCGAGCCGCCGATGACGATGCCGAGGCTGCCCGGGTCGGCGACCACCGACGCGCCGGTCTTCAGGCAGAACGGCGGGTAGTCGTCGTCGGCGTCGTAGCCGTGCGGACCCACGTCGACCACCTCGTGCCCCTGCTTGGACAGGTGGTTGACGAGGTGGTTCTTCAGCTCGTAGCCGGCATGATCGGAACCCAGGTAGACGCGCATGACCCGCAGTCTGTCAAACCGCGATCAGAACGTCAGCGCGGCCCGCAGGGTGACGGCGATGTGATCCGCGGCGCAGCGGGCGGCATCGAAGACCGCGAGTTTGCGGACGAAACCGTGGTTGACTCCCGCATACCTGACGTGCACCACGGGGACGCCCGCGGCCAGCAGGGCGTCCGCGTACTCCGCGCCCTCGTCGCGCAGGACGTCGTACTCGGCGGTGATCAGCAGGGTGGGCGGCATGCCGGACAGATCCGGCGCCGCCAGCGGGGCGACGTCCGGGCCGAACCGGTCGGCGCGCTCGGGCGCGAAGGTCTCCCACGCCAGCCGCATCGAGGCCCGGTCCAGGCCGTACCCGGCGACCTCGTCGTACGACTCGGCGGCGGTCATCGGGTCGATCGCCGGATAGATGAGCACCTGGTAGTCCACCGGGGTGCCCGCGTCGCGCTGCCGGCGGGCGGCGACCGTGGCCAGCTGTCCACCGGCGCTGTCGCCGCCGACGGCCAGCCGGGACGCATCGACGCCCAGGCCGGCGCCCTCGCTGCGGACGAACGCCAGCACCGTCTCCACGTCGTGCAGGGCGGCCGGGAAGACGTGCTCCGGCGCCAGCCGGTAGTCCACGGACAACACCGCGCATCCGGACCGGTCCGCGATGCGGCGGCACAGCCGGTCGACCGTCTCCACACTGCCGTACGTCCACCCGCCACCGTGCACGTAGACGAGCACCGGCGCGGCGTGCCGGGTCGCGTACAGGCGGCACGGGACCCCGGCGGCGTCCACGTCGACCACGACGGGCAGCGGGATGGCGGGGCCGCACTCGGCCTCGTTGGTCTCCTCCATCGCCAGCCGCACGAACCCCAGCAGTGCCTGCGGATCCGTCGTGAGCAGATCCGCGGGCGGCCGCCGCCGGATCCGCAGCGACTGCTCGACCTGCGGGTGCAGCCCCACGCCCCGGCCCTCAGCCCAGCTCGGCCAGGACCAGTCCGGCCCGCGCCTTCGGGGTGAACCAGGTGCTCTTGCGCGGCAGCTTCTGCCGGGCCAGGTTGACCGCCACGAAGTCGTCGACCGTCACCGGAGCGATGAGTACGGCCAACTCCGCACGCCCGGCGTCGACCTCGCCGCGCAGCCAGTCGGCCGAATAGTCGCCGCCCACGTACGAGATCCGCTTGTCGCCCGGGTCGAGCCCCAGCACGTCGCGCAGCAGGACCCGCTCGACCAGGGCGTGATCGAGGTTGTCGACGGCGGTCCCACCCGCCGACGGCGGCAGCACCACGGCGTACGAGCGGCCGCCCGCGTACAGCTCGATGCTGCCCTTGGCGGGGACGGCCGCGGGGCGCGGCAGCTCCTCGACCTGCGCACCGGCCGCGCGCAACGCGGGCAGGAAGTCGCCGACGGGCAGCTCGGCGACCAGCCGGTTGTACGGCTGGATGAAGACGGACTCCGGGGTGGTGACCACCGCGAGGAAGCGGGGCAGGTTGCCGGTCTGCGCGGCGAGGCTGCGGTGGTTGCCGTCGGCGACGACCAGCTCACCGCCCCCGGCCAGCGCGGTCAGCTCGTCCTGCACCGGACCGGCGGGGATCACCCAGATGCTGTGGGTACGCCCGGACTGGTCGGTGTCGGTGGCGGCGGGCTCACCGGCCGTCGCGGCGGCGGCCGCGAGCGCGGCGTGCAACTCCTCGCCCCGGCCGGTCTGCAGCAGCAGGACGGGCGAGAGCAGGGTCCGCAGCGTGTCGGCGAGGGCCACCCGCTCGCGCACCTTGGCGATGAAGACGTCCTCGTTGCGGATCACCAGGCCGGGCTCGTCGGCGGCGGTGGAGATCTGGTCGGTGTCGACCATGGCCCACAGGCCGTAGCCGGTGGGCTCGCCCGGCGCGGAGATCCGGTACAGCACCACGACCTGCTCGGCGACGGCGTACCCGCCGCGGGCCTGCTCGGCGGCCAGCCGCGCCGCCGCGTCGGGTAGCGCGTCGGTGAACGACCTGCCCAGCGACTCGGGCGCCCGGTGCGGCATCTCGATGGCGAGCGCGCTGTGCGGGTTCGCGGCGATGATCTCGGTGATCTCCGCGTCGTCGGCGAACTCGTCGTAGTTCTGCGCGCCGGTGCCGCCAGTGGTGATCCAGGCCCGGCTGATCGGGTGCACGACCGTCATGGCACGCAACCTACCGGCGGGCCGTGCGGTCAGTTCGCGCGGGCTGCGCGGCGGTGCCGTCCCGCGGCCGGGGCGGGCCGGGGAACGCCGGGCGCGGCATGCCGCGGGCCGCCCGACGTCGCATCGGCATCGGCATCGGCATCGGCGTGCGGAAACGCGTCGGCCGGTGGGATCGCGTCGGCGGGGACCACGTCGGTGCCCACCGGCCCGAGCGTGACCACCACGGGTGGGGCCACCATCTCGGCAAGCTCGGGCGGCAGGGCCGGGCACACGTTCGCCCAGGCGCCGCGCTGCACGGCGATCGCGGTGGTGGCGACGCTGTCGGTTTCAGACATCGGAGCCTCCGGTCGGGTGGTGATACCCCCACTCAACGCCGACCGGAGGCTTCCGGTGGTTGGTTAGTCGAAGATCGGACCGATGTCGCGGGAACGCTTCAACTCGAAGAAGCCGGGCGTCCCGGCGACCAGCAGGACGCCGTCCCACAGCCGGCCCGCCGCCTCGCCCTTGGGCGCCGGGGTGACGACAGGGCCGAAGAACGCGACAGTCTCGCCCGCCACCGGGCCCGGCGCGTGGATCACCGGGGTGCCCACGTCCGTGCCCACGGGCTTCATGCCCGCGTTGTGGCTGGTGCGCAACGCCTCGTCGTGGGCGTCCGTGGCGGCCGCGGCCGCCAGTGCGGGGTCGAGGCCCACCTCCGCCAGGGCCTCGGTGAACAACGTCTCGTCGAGCTCGTACTTGCGCAGGTGGATCCGGGTGCCCAGGGCGGTGTACAGGTCGCGCAGCACCTGCGGGCCGGCGGCCTCGGCGGCGGCGATGCAGACCCGTACGGGCCCCCACCCCTTCTCCATCAGCTGCTGGTACTGCTCGGGCAGATCACGGCCGGAGTTGAGGACGGACAGGCTCATCACGTTGAACCGGACATCGAGCGGACGGACCTTCTCGACCTCCAGCAACCAACGGGACGTCATCCACGCCCACGGACAGATGGGGTCGAACCACATGTCGACGGTGGCACGTTCAGTCATGAACAGATCCTCCACCCTGCGCGTTGGTGGCGTGATGGAAGATCTCCACCGCGCTCGGTGAAGTGCGCCACCCGGAGACCGCATAGGGTGTCGTGGAAAACTCGGGTGGGGGCGCGCCGCTCCCGCTTGCCGCAGCCGCGACAGCCAGCGCAGGGTGCGGAGATTCAGCATGAGGAGAGGCAACGTGGCCGGAGTTCGGAACCTGACCCAGGTGGAGGCGGCTGAGCGGGCCCGCCTGCTCGAGATCACCGGGTATGACATCGCATTGGACCTCACCGACGGTTCCGGCAATCCGGGTGAGACCACGTTCCGGTCCGTCACGACGGTCACGTTCCGCTGCTCGGAGCCCGGAGCGGGCACATTCATCGAGGTCGCGGCGGTCGCCGTGCGCTCGGCGGAGCTGAACGGCACGCCCGTCGACACCTCGGACTGGTCGGCCGAGAAGGGTCTGACCCTGACCGGGCTGGCCGCCGAGAACACCCTGGTCGTCGACGCGGACTTCGCGTACTCGGCCAGCGGGCAGGGCATGCAGCGCAGCCTGGACCCGGTCGACAAGGAGATCTACCTCTACAGCCAGTTCGAGACCGCCGACGCCCAGCGGGTGTACGCCTGCTTCGACCAGCCCGACCTCAAGAGCTCCTTCACCTGGCACGCGACAGTGCCGGGGCACTGGAAGGTCATGTCGAACATGCCGGCGGAGCGCACAGAGCCCGCCGGTAACGGCGCCAAGACGGTCCACTTCCCGCCGTCGGTGCGGATGAGCTCGTACATCACCGCGCTGTGCGCGGGGCCGTACCACGAGGTGCGCGACTCCCACGACGGCATCGACCTGGGTGTGTACTGCCGCGCGTCGATGGCCCAGCACCTCGACGCCGACGACCTGTTCCTGATCACCAAGCAGGGCTTCGACTTCTTCCACGAGCACTTCGGCGTGCGCTACCCGCTGCCCAAGTACGACCAGCTGTGGGTGCCCGACTTCAACGCCGGCGCGATGGAGAACTTCGGCTGCGTCACCCACGCCGAGGCGCACTACATCTTCCGCTCCCAGGTCACCGACTACGAGTACGAGCAGCGCGCCAACACGATCCTGCACGAGCTGGCGCACATGTGGTTCGGCGACCTGGTCACCATGCGCTGGTGGAACGACCTGTGGCTCAACGAGTCGTTCGCCGAGTGGGCCAGCCACTGGTGCAACACCCGGGCGACCCGGTTCAGCGACGCGTGGACGACGTTCATGTCGATGCGCAAGAACTGGGGCTACCGCCAGGACCAGCTCTCCTCTACCCACCCGGTGTACTGCGAGATGCCCGACCTGGAGGCCGTGGAGGTCAACTTCGACGGCATCACGTACGCGAAGGGCGCCAGCGTCATCAAGCAGCTCGTCGCGTACGTGGGGCTGGACCCGTTCCTGGCCGGGCTGCGCGCCTACTTCCAGCGGCACCAGTGGGGCAACGCCACCTTCGACGACCTGCTGACCGAGCTGGAATCCGCCTCGGGCCGGGAACTGCGCAAGTTCGCCGCCCAGTGGCTGGAGACCGCCCAGGTGAACACGCTGCGCCCGGTGGTGGAGATCGCCGCCGACGGCACGTACGCGCGGGTGGCTGTGCACCAGGAGGCCCCGGTCGCGTACCCGACCCTGCGCACCCACCGCATCGGCGTCGGCCTGTACGACCTCGACGGCGACCGGCTGGTGCGCCGCGAACTCGTCGAGGTCGACGTCAGCGGGGAACGCACGGAGCTGACCCAGCTGGCCGGCAAGCGCGCGGCCGACGTGCTGCTGCTCAACGACGAGGACCTCACGTACGCGAAGCTGCGCCTCGACGAGCGGTCCATGGCCACGGTCGTGCGGCACATCGGCGGCTTCGACTCCTCCCTGGCCCGGGCGCTGTGCTGGGCGGCGGCCTGGGACATGGTGCGCGACGCCGAGCTGGCCGCCCGCGACTACGTGGCCCTGGTGGTCAGCGGCCTGCCCGCCGAGCAGGACATCAACCTGGTCACGGCGACGCTGCGCCAGGCCGCCGGCGCGGTGGCCCTGTACTCCGACCCGGCGTGGGCGCCGACCGGCTGGGCGACGCTGGCGCAGCTGGCGAAGGACGCCGTCGCCGCGGCCGAACCGGGCAGCGGCTTCCAGCTCGCCTGGGCCCGCGCGTACATCGGCGCGGCGCGCAGCGAGGCGGACCAGGCCACGCTGCGGGGCTGGCTCGACGGCGCCGGCGTGCCGGCGGGGCTGACCGTGGACACCGAGCTGCGCTGGACGCTGCTGCACGCGCTGGCCGCCCTCGGCGCCGTCACCGATCAGCAGATCGAGGACGAGCTCAACGGCGACCGTACGGCCAGCGGCGAGCGCGAGGCCGCCCTGGCCCGGGCGCTGGTGCCGACCGCCGAGAACAAGGCGCAGGTGTGGGCGCGGCTGACCGGGACGGAGAAGCTGCCCAACTGGCTGCACCGTTCGCTGCTGCAGGGCTTCCAGACCTCCAGCCAGGTGGCGCTGACCGCCCCGTACGCGGCGAAGTTCTTCGAGGTGGTGGGCGACGTGTGGGCCCACTCGGACAGCGAGCCGGCGCAGGAGTTCGTGGAGCTGGCGTACCCGGCGTACCAGGTCAGTGAGGAGACGGTCGCGATGACCGACGCCTGGCTGGCCCGCGACGGGCATCCGCAGTCGCTGCGCCGTCTCGTGGCCGAAGGCCGCGACGGCGTGCTGCGAGCGCACAAAGCCCGCGCCCGGGACGCCGGAACTGCCTGACCCGACTTGACGAAGGCGGCCCCGGACGGGGCCGCCTTTATGTCGATCTTCCCTCCTGGCCACACTCCGTGAGTACGCTGACACTCCGCGGCATGGAGGTGGTCGGCGTGATCTTGGGTCAGGGCTCACTGGCACGGTGGACCGCGCCCAGCGGCGCGTGGAGCAAACCCGACCTGCACATGTTCCCGCAGGACGGGCACCGCTACGAGATCGTGGACGGCAGCCTGCATGTGACGCCGCCGCTGGACGCCGCGCACGAGGCGGCGGTCCAGGCCCTGGTGACGACGCTGCGGGGCGCGGCGCCGCCCGGCTGGTGGGTGTGCGCCCGGCAGGGCATCCAGGTCGGCGCCAGCAACCTGATCCCCGACGTCACCGTGCTGCGCCCGCAGTCGTCCGGCTCGACCTGGACCCACCCGGCCGACGCGGCGCTCGTGGTGGAGGTGGAGTCAGCGCCCTCGCGCCGCTACGACCGCCTGCTCAAACCGGCGCTGTACGCCGACGCGGGTATCCCGCGCTACTGGCGGCTGGAACTGGATGAGCCCGAGCCCATCCTGCACGTGTACGCGCTGGAGTCCAGCGCCGGCTACACGCACGAGCGCACCGTGCGGGGCGTCGAGCTGACCGCGCTCGACGCGCCGTACCCGGTGCGCGTGGCCCCCTCGGCCTGGGTCTGACCCGGGTCGGGTCAGTGCCGGCCGGCGTGCGAGGCGAGCTGGTCCAGGCCGGAGACGATGCCGCCGGCCAGGTCGCCGCCCGCGAACGACGCGGCCATCGACAGCGCCGCCAGCTTGGCGTCCCGGTCGGGGATCCGCTTGCGCGCGTCGGGGCCCGTGACGATCTCCAGCACCCGCTGGTTCGGCGACAGCGCGACCAGGACCGCGGTGGCACTGTGCTCCAGCTGGGCGTGCAGCTTCTCCGCCGCCGCGCGCACCGGCTCGTCCAACTCGCCGATGTAGACGCTGAAGGTCAGCCCGGTCTGCTGGTCGGCGACGCGCAGGGCCTCGTCGAGGCGCAGCAGCTGCCGGGTCGTGAAAGGGCCGTCGAGCGCCGCGGCGCTCTCGGCCACCGTCTTGGCGATCTCGCTGTTGGGCTCGTGCTCGGTGGCCAACAGCTGTGCCTCACCAACCGTCACTTGCGCCTCCTACGGGACCGGGCAGCACGCGCTCACCCTGGGAGTTCTCGAGTACGCCGGACTCCAGCGCGGGCCTGGCGCCCACGGCGGCCACCGGCTGCGGCGCGGCGAGGAACCAGATCGGCTGGAAATCGTACGGCCGGCCGGGACGGTACCGCCGGTCCCGGCGACCCCTGTCACTGCCGGCGAACGTCAGCGCGAAGACGCCCCCGATGATCGCGGCCGGGATGGCCACGAAGACCAGAACGGTGCTTGTAATCGACAACCTCAACGCCCCCAGGCGCCCATGTGCCCAATGATCCGAACGCCATCACGGTAGCGGAGCGCAGGTCGTCCCGGACGGTCGGGTCTCGACCCGGTGTCTCACGCCGTAGGGATCTCGGCGGATTGGCCCCTCGGGTGCGAAAATCACCCTCGCGCGCCGTTTCTCCCTGCGGCGGCGGTGAGGGGGAGTCATGCGAAAATTCGTCGCCGCCGCGGCGCTCCCGCTGATCCTCGGGGTGCTCGCCGTCCTGGCGCTGAGCGTCGCCGGCGCCCCGGCGCTCGCCCAGGGCGTGTTCGTCGAGACGAATCCCAGTACCGCCCGCGCGGGTGACGAGATCTCCGTGCGGGCCAGTTGCACGGACAACCTGCAGGCGGCCGCGGTGAGTTCCACCGCGTTCGCCACCGTCACGGTGGCGCCGAACTACGGCTTCCTCACCGCGACGACCCGGGTGCCGCCCGCGACCGCGCCCGGCGCGTACGAGGTGCGGCTGGCCTGCCCCGACGGCAAGAAGGCGACGAGCACCCTGCACGTGGTGACCAAGGTGGAACCGAGTCACGGACCGGCCACCGGCGGGGGCGGCACCGCCGTCGACCGCGCGGCACCGGGACTCGTCGGCGGCGGGGTGGCCGCCATCGTGGCCGGGTTCGTCGTCGCCGTGGTGGCCTGGCGCCGCCGCCGGGCCGGCTGAGGCGGCCCGGTGCCGCCCGGCACGCCCCGCCCGCACGCGGCGATCGCGGGGGTCACTCCCGGCCGGGATGCGGGGGCGCTCACCTCCCGCGCCCGAGCGGCGATCGCGGGGCCACCGGCGCGCGCGGTGGTGCCGCGCCCGCGGCGGCGGCCATTGCCACCACCCCCACGGGTACGGGGACGCCGCCCGTTCCCGCTCGGCATCCTGGCGGCCGCGCTGGTCTTCGTCGGCCTGTTCTGCGTCGGCGCCGGGCTCGGCACCACCACGGGCTTCGACCTGCGCGAGGTGTTCCGGGGGCCGGACAAGCCGCCGCCGCGGGCGTTCCCGGTCCTGGAGCCGAGCCCGCCGGTGCGGCTCACCATCCCGGCGATCAACGTACGCGCCCCGATCCTGGAGGTGGGCCTCGCCGCGGACGGGTCGGTGGACGTGCCGCCGGTGCAGCGGCACCGGGAGGCGGGCTGGTTCCGGGACGGGCCCACGCCGGGCCAGTTCGGGCCCGCGCTGATCGTGGGGCACGCGGACACCCGTACCGGCCCGTCGGTGTTCCATGATCTCGACCGGATGCAGCCGGGCCAGCGGATCGAGGTACTGCGCCGCGACCGCCGGGTGGCGGTCTTCGAGGTCAACTCGATCGAGCACTTCGCCAAGTCCCGCCTACCCGTCGACCGGGTGTACGGCGACTACTCCCGCCCGCAGCTGCGGTTGGTGACCTGCGGCGGCCGGTGGCTGGGCGGCACGCGGGGCTACTCCGACAACGTGGTGGTCTTCGCGTCCCTGGTGGCCACCCGCGGACGGTGAGCCACGGCGGCGCGCGCCATCCAGTCCGCGCGGGCGTCAGGCCGCCTCGGCGTCCACGGGGACGGCGGGCAGGTCGAGCCAGTCGGCCCAGCGCGGGTCCGGCGTGCGGTGGCCCAGCACGCGCCACGCCACACCCCGCGGCGCGGCGGGCGCCGCGTGCAGGCGCCAACCCAGCTCGGCCGGGGTCTTGTCACCTTTGCTGTGGTTGCACTTGGCGCATGCGGCCACCACGTTGTCCCAGGCGTGCAGGCCGCCACGGCTGCGCGGGAAGACGTGGTCGATGGTCTCGGCGGAGCCCCGGCAGTACGCGCAGCGACCTCCGTCGCGGGCGAAGACGGCCCGGCGGGACAGCCCGACATGCGTGCGGTACGGCACCTTCACGTACCGGGTGAGGCGAACCACGGACGGGACCGGCAGCGCCTGGCGGGCGCTGTGCAGGATGCCGTCGCCGTCGGAGACACACTCGGCCTTGGAAGTCAGCACGAGGATGGTCGCTCGACGCACCGATACGACGCACAGCGGCTCGTAGGTTGCGTTCAACACCAACGCGGAAGAGCCCACTGCGGGTCGTATGTCAGGCATCGCGATCACCCTTCCGGAGGTAGGTGCTGTAACGGCTCCCATGGCTTGACGTGCGTACGTGGCGGCTGGTCACCGGTGGGAACTAGCCCCGGATCTCCGGTGTCCGTGCGCCAATAGTCCCTGATGAATGACGGAATTGCGAGCACAATCTGTGGCCGGCTCATGAACGTCCGAGTACGGGGGTGAAAGATGTCCGGTTCCAGCTCCCCCGACCGGGGCGGGTACGGTTCAGACCCGTGTTGTTCCTAGCTCCCACTCCCGGTGTCACCCCGTCCGGCCCGCTGTTCCAGACCCCTGGCTGCACGGACGACTGGTGCAAGACCCTCGACAAGCTGACAGGTAGCGAGTTGCTCGCGATCGGCATCGTCAAGCCGTTGCGGATCATCGCGATCATCCTTATCGCGCTCCTGGTCCGCTGGCTGTTGCACCGGATGATCTCCCGCCTCACCGTCACCGGCTCGAAGGCCGAGTTGCCCGCGCTGCTCAAGCCGCTGCGGGAGCGGGCGAAGGACGCGACCGACAACCAGTTCGTCCCGGAGCGGCGGCGCCAGCGGGCCGAGGCCATCGGGTCGGTGCTCCGCAGTTTCGTCACCGCGGTGGTCTTCACCATGGCCGCGCTGCTGGTCATGGGCGAACTCGGTTTCAACCTGGGCCCGCTCATCGCCAGCGCCGGAATCGTCGGTGTGGCTCTGGGCTTCGGGGCGCAGAGCCTGGTCAAGGACCTGATCGCGGGCCTGTTCATGCTGCTGGAGGACCAGTACGGCGTCGGCGACTCGGTCGACCTCGGCGACGCCACCGGCGTGGTCGAGACGGTCGGGCTGCGGGTCACCACGGTCCGCGACGCCCGCGGCGTCCTCTGGTACGTGCGCAACGGCGAGATCGTCCGGGTCGGCAACAAGAGCCAGGGCTGGGCGATGGTGGTCATCGACCTGCCGATCGGTTTCGTCAATTCCGAACAGGCCGGATCGGTGCTGCGCGAGGCTGCGCTGGCCCTGGCCGACGACCCGCAGCACGCCACGGAGTTCCTGGAGCCACCGGAGGTGGTCGGGGTCGAACAGCTCACCGTGGACGGAGCGGTCATCCGGACGATCGCGAAGACGACCGCGGACGGCCAGGCGGTCGTACAGCGGGAGCTGCGCCGGCGCCTGGTGGACGCTCTGGAGGAGTCCGGGCTCGCCCAGCAGATCGCCGCGTCCCGGCTCGCGCCCCGAGCGGCCGTACCGCCACGGGCGGACATCGCGCCGGAATCTGACACTCGGCCCGGCGGAGCCACCTGAGCTGCCCGAATCACCCATCGGGGGATGCCTTGATCAGCCGAAAGGTCGGCGATCCACCCGTACGCCCTAGCCACGAGTCGGACGATCGGGCAGAATCCGCAGAAGCATCTGCACATGCACCGTCACGTTCCGCGCAGGGCTCACGAGGCGACGTTCCCGCGCAGGGCTCACCAGGCGCAGGGGCTCACCACGCGTAGGCGCTCACCGCGGACCTGCCCCGGCAGTCGTCGCCTCCGACGGCCGTCCGCGAACGATGGAGGGCCTGGTGTCCGACGCCACACCCGCAGCGCCTTCGGGACACCCCGCCGACGCGCGGGCCCCGGAGCGCCCGGTCACCTTCCGCGACGTGTTCGCCGTCCGGGAGTACCGCGCCATGTATCTGGCGCTGCTGGTGAACTGGGTCGGCGACTACCTGGCCCGGGCCGCGATCACCGTCCTGGTGTACGAGCGCACCGAGTCGGTGCTGCTGTCCGCCGCGTCGTTCGCGATCAGCTATCTGCCGTGGATCGCCGGTGGCCCCCTGCTGGCGGCGCTCGCGGAGCGGTACCCGTACCGGCGGGTGATGGTGATTTGCGATGTGTCCCGGATGGCGCTGATGGCGCTCGTGGCGGTGCCGCATCTGCCGGTCTCCGCGATGCTGCTCGTGGTCTTCCTCGCGATGCTGGCCGCTCCGCCCGCCCAGGCGGCGCGGTCCGCGCTGCTGCCGCTGATGCTGGGCCGCGAGCGGTTGGTGGTGGCCGTGGCGGTCAACACCACGACCGCGCAGGCGGCGCAGGTGTTCGGCTATTTCGCGGGCGCGACGATCGCCGCCGCGGCCAACCCCCGGCTGGCGATCGCGATGGCCGCCGCGGCCTTCGGGCTCTCGGCACTGCTGCTGGTGACCGGGGTACGGCCCCGGCCCGCCGCCACGAGTCCGGCGCAGCGCAACCATCTGCTGCGCGAGACCGGCCAGGGCTTCAAGATGGTGTTCGGCAATCCGGTGCTGGGCGCGATCGGCGGGCTGGCCGTGACGCTGACCGTTTTCGCGATCGTGCCGGAGGGGCTGGCCGCGGCATGGGCCACGCAGGGCAACCCGGACCCGGCCACGCGCGGGCTGCACCAAGGGATGATCATGGCGGCCGGGCCGATCGGCTGGGTCATCGGTGGCGTACTGATCAGCCGCTTCGTGCGGCCCAGCGTCCGGCAGCGGTTGATCCGGCCGCTGGCGGTCGCCGCGCCGCTGGCCCTGGTGCCCGCGCTCACCGCACCGCCGACTCAGATCGTCGCGCTGCTGACGCTGCTGTCCGGGGTCGCCCAGGGTGGTCTCCTGCCGACCCTCAACGCCCTGTTCGTGCTGGCCCTGCCGCACGGTTTCCGGGCCCGCGCGTTCGCTGTCATCCAGGGCACCATGCAGCTCGCCCAGGGCAGTGCGGTGCTGGCGACCGGCCTGCTGGCCGAGCGTTTCCGGGTACCCACGGTCGTCGGTTGGTGGAGTGTCGGCGGTGTCCTGCTGATGGGTGCCCTGGCCGCCCGGTGGCCGCGCCCGGCACGGTTCGAGGCGGCGATCGCGGCCGCCGCGGCGGCCGCCCCCGCAGAACCGTCGGCTACGGGGCCGTCCACCACGGGACCCACCGCCGGGCCACCCGCCACGGAATCGCCCGCCGGGCAGGCCACCCCGGGGCAGAGCACCCCCGGGCAGAGCACCGCAGGGCAGGCCCCCACAATGCAGGCCGCCACGGCGCAGACCACGGCCGGGGAGATCACGGCAGGGCAGGCCGCGGCAGGGCAGGCCGCGGCAGGGCAGGCCGCGGCAGGGCAGCCGGCTGGGCTGTCGCCCGCCGTTGCGCCCAATTCCGCGCCGCTCGGCCGCACGGCGAGCGGGCGCCCACGCTCGACCGGCGTCACCTCCCGCACCGGGGCGGCTGGCACACTGGACGGGTGAGTGCAGCGAATGACCAGCCGAGCACCCTGCCGGTGACCCCGGCACCCGCTACGGCCCCGGCCACCGACCCGCCCGAGGAGGCGAGCTTCTTCGTCGCCGTCGGTGGCGAGCCGACGTTCCGCCGGCTGGTCGACAGGTTCTACGCCGGTGTCGCTGACGACCCCCTGCTGCGCCCGATGTACCCGGAGGAGGACCTCGGCCCCGCCGCCGACCGGCTGGCGCTGTTCCTCATGCAGTACTGGGGCGGCCCGAACACGTACTCGGCCCAGCGGGGGCACCCACGGCTGCGGATGCGGCATGCGCCGTTCCGGGTGGGGCCCGCGGAACGGGACGCGTGGCTGCGGCACATGCGGGTGGCGGTCGACTCGTTGGGGCTGCCGGAGCCGCACTACTCGGCGTTGTGGGACTACCTGGAACGAGCGGCGTATTTCATGGTGAACACCATGGATCCGGAAGAAATAACACAGTAGGCGCATCCCGGCACGACCTTGGCTCGTTGAGCATGTGTCCGACCGTGTCGCGCCGCAATCCGGCGCGTCGCGGACCCGAGCCCGGGAGCCGCCCATGCGCCGCCGCCTGTCAGCCGCAATACTGTCGTTGCTGGCCCTGCCGCAGCTTGTCCTGTTCGGTGCCGGAACCCCCGCGGTGGCCGATCTGGCCCAGCCGGCGATCGTGTCCACCAACCCTGTCGACTTCACCCCGCACGTGCTGGACGGGACCGTGTGGACCGTCACCGTCGTCGGCGACACGGTCGTGGTCGGCGGCGCCTTCACCCGCGTGCAGGACAGCGCCCGCAAGCTGACCTATGCCCGGAAGAACATCTTCGCGTACGGGCTGCGTGACGGCGCGATCCGGCCGTTCGCCCCGCAGGTCGACGGCGCGGTGTACGCGCTCGCCCCGGGCCCGACCAACACCGTCTACGTCGGCGGCGTGTTCAAGACGGTGAACCGGGTCGCCCAGCGGGGCCTGACCCGGCTGTCGGTCGCCACGGGCGTACGGATCCTCTCGTTCGCCGCAAAAATCAACTGGGGCGACGTGCGGGCCATGGCCATCTCCGCCAACCGCCTCTACGTCGGCGGCACGTTCTCCGCGATCAACGGCAGGACCCGGATCGGCCTGGCCCGGCTCGGCATCATCAACGGGGCGGTGGACCCGGGCTTCGACCCGAAGCTGTCCGCGCCCGGGCTGCCCCGTAGCCGGGTCGAGCATTTCGACATCTCGCCGGACGGCAGCAAGCTGGTCGCCGTGGGCGCGCTGCTGCGGGCGAACGGCCTGGACCGTGCGCAGATCGCCATGTACGACGTGTCCGGTCCGGCCGCCGTGGTGACGGGCTGGTACACCGATGTGTACAAGCAGCAGTGCATGGCCGGCTTCGACACCTATCTGCGCCAGGTGAAGTTCTCCCCCGACGGCCAGTACTTCGTCGTCGTGGCCACGGGGCGGGCGGCCTCGCCCACCAGCATGTGCGACTCGGCGGCCCGGTTCGAGGCGACCGGCGACGGCGCGCACAGTCCGACCTGGGTGCAGCGCACCGGCGGCGACTCGCTGTACGCGGTGGCGGTCACCGGTCCCGCCGTGTACGTCGGTGGACATCAGCGCTATCTGGACAATCCGTACGGGACGGACACCAGCGGGCCGGGCCCGGGTGCGGTGTCCCGACCCGGAATCGGTGCCCTGGACCCGGCCACGGGCAAGGCGCTGGCGTGGAATCCGACCCGGTCGCGCGGAGTCGGCGTACGGGTGTTCCTGGCCATACCGGGCGGGCTGATCGTCGGCTCGGACACCACCTCGCTCGGCCGGGAGTACCACGGCCGGATCGGGATGTTCCCGGCGGCGTGACCGTCACGCCCGGCGCAGTACCGGGCGCGAGAAAGGGGCCCCGATCGGGGCCCCTTGTCACGTCTGGAGCGCCTACAGCAGCGCACCCTCGTCGTGGAGCCAGTCGACGAAGGAGGTCGCCACAGCGGCACCGCAGTCGAGCATCTCGACCAGCAGGGCGTCGTGCGCGCCGGAGTTGAGCGGCACCTGCAGCTCGGCGTATATCGGCAGCTGACCCCGCTCGGTGGGGTCACCGACGTACGCCTTGCAGAAGCGCCGGGTGTGATTCCATTCGTTGACCACGCGATAGGCGCGGTCCGCCCAATCGGGCGGGACGGTTGCGTGCGGCCGGGCACGCATCACGAGGATCTCGTCGTCAGGCCCTTCGAGCGTGAACAGCACGGCGTGCCGTTCCCACATCGCCAGCAGGCTTCCGCCGCCGTCGGCGAGGAACCTGATGTCGAGCAGGTCGAGGGACTTGCCGATTCGTTCCAGCGTGACCGGAGCGACGAGATCGGGTTGCTCGATCGTGGACAGATCGGCCGGAGCGGACTTAACGGGCTCCCGCTGGGCGGGGACCTCGACGCGGACGCTGCTCTGCAACGCCACTTCACCGCCGGTCCGCGGCCGGCTGCCTCCGGTCGATCCGGGACGCCATGACCACCACGGCATCGTTGTGCACCTCACTCCCCAGAGGCCCTCGCCGGACGTAGCGGTGGACCCGGAGGCAGACGGTACCCGTACAGGTCCCGGAGGTCATCCCCCCAACGAGAGGGCGAAACCGGATGGCCGACTCTCCATCACCCGAACGGGTGAGTCCCTATGGGCTTAACGGCCAGCTCTCGGACCGGTTGTAGCCACGCAACTCCATATGGTGCGGAAAGTCCCACCCAGCGTCCCGCCACGCACACTCGCGTGTCCGGACCCTCCACATCGGCCGGTCCGAGGAAGCCCATCCGGGACACCGCCTGCACGAGCCGCTGCGGCACCTCCACCCGGCCACCGTCCGGCGGGGTCACCACCAGCGCCACGTGGTCCAGCAGGGCGTCGCGTACCGCTCGCTGGCCGGCCGAACGGTCACCCAGTGCACCTGACGTGACCGCGCGCAGCGTACCGGCGGCGGCCGCCGCCAGCCCGGCCAGTTCGGCCGTCGACACCGCCTCGACCGGGCGGACCCCGGCCGGGGGAAGCGGCCAGCGCCACGCGGAGTCCCGGCGCGGCGGCAGTGCGGCGTCACCGCGCGACAGCGCGTCCAGCAGCTCGGATGCGGACACCGTGGCGTCGGCCGGGCCCGTCCCGGCCACCTCGCGGGTGACCAGCACGCCCCAGGGCAGGACACCCCACAGGGCGGTCCGGTCCCCGGAGGCACGCAGCCGCACCGGCGCGGCGGCATCGAGCCGCGTCAGCCGGGCAAGGTACGCACCGGCATCGGCCACACCGGCCAGTCCGTGGTCCATCACGGCGCCACGTACGGAGCTAGGAACTCGCGCTCCTGCGGAGTGAGGCGGCGCGGATGCCCGTTCGCCAGGTTGTACGGCACGCAGACGGACTTCGCCCGGCTGGCCAGGACGTCGTTGTCGAACAGCTCGTACGAGACGGTGAACGCGGCCACGCGCAGGTCGGAGACCCACATCTCGACGCGTACCGGCTCGCCGTAGTCGACCGGCCGCAGATAGTCGATCTCGTGCCGGGCGATGACGATGCCCTCCTCGAACGAGGTGAACCCCTCGGCCCGCGCGGCGGTGAAGAACATGGCGACGCGCGCCTCCTCGTACAGCGTGAGGAAGCGCGCGTTGTTGACGTGGCCGTACGCGTCCAGGTCGGACCAGCGCACGGCCGCGTCGTAGACGAAGCGGTGCGGATCAGTCACGCGTCAGCTTGCGGTACGTGACCCGGTGCGGGCGGGCCGCCTCGACACCCAACCGGTCGATCTTGTTCTTCTCGTACGCCTCGAAGTTGCCCTCGAACCAGAACCACTTGTCCGGGTCCTCCTCTGTGCCCTCCCACGCCAGCATGTGGGTGGCCACCCGGTCGAGGAACATCCGGTCGTGGGAGATGACAACAGCGCAGCCGGGGAACTCCAGCAGCGCGTTCTCCAGACTGGACAGCGTCTCCACATCGAGGTCGTTGGTCGGCTCGTCGAGCAGGATCACGTTGCCGCCGATCTTCAGCGTCAGCGCGAGGTTCAGCCGGTTGCGCTCACCACCGGAGAGCACCTTGATCGGCTTCTGCTGGTCCGGACCCTTGAAGCCGAACGCGGCCACGTACGCCCGCGACGGCATCTCGACCTTGCCCACCATGAGGTGGTCGAGGCCGTCCGAGACGACCTCCCACACGGTCTGGTCGCCGCCGAGCCCGGCGCGGTTCTGGTCCACGTACGAAAGCTGGACGGTCTCGCCGACGCGGACCGTGCCGGAATCCGGCTGCTCCAGGCCGACGATGGTCTTGAACAGCGTGGTCTTGCCGACGCCGTTGGGGCCGATGATGCCGACGATGCCGTTACGCGGCAGCGAGAACGACAGGTTGTCGATCAGAACCCGCTCGTCGAAGCCCTTGACCAGGTCCTTGACCTCGATCACCGTGTTGCCCAGACGCGGGCCCGGCGGGATCTGGATCTCCTCGAAGTCCAGCTTGCGCGTCTTCTCCGCCTCGGTGGCCATCTCCTCGTAGCGGTCCAGGCGGGCCTTGCTCTTGGTCTGGCGCGCCTTGGCGTTGCTGCGCACCCACTCCAGCTCCTCGGAGAGGCGCCGCTTGAGCTTGGCGTCCTTGCGCCCCTCGACCGCCAGGCGGGCCGCCTTCTTGTCCAGGTAGGTCGAGTAGTTGCCCTCGTACGGGTACGCCCGGCCGCGGTCCAGCTCCAGGATCCAGTTGGCCACGTTGTCCAGGAAGTACCGGTCGTGGGTGATCGCGATGACCGTGCCCGCGTACTTGGCGAGGTGCTGCTCCAGCCACTGCACGCTCTCGGCGTCCAGGTGGTTGGTGGGCTCGTCGAGCAGCAGCAGGTCGGGGGCCTCCAGCAGCAGCTTGCACAGGGCGACCCGGCGGCGCTCACCACCGGAGAGCTGGCTGACGTCGGCGTCCGGCGGCGGGCAGCGCAGCGCGTCCATCGCGAGTTCGAGCTGGGAGTCGACGTCCCAGGCGTCGGCGTGGTCCAGCTCCTCCTGGAGCTTGCCCATCTCCTCCATCAGCTCGTCCGAGTAGTCGGTGGCCATCTGCTCGGCGATCTTGTTGAACCGCTCCAGCTTGGCCTTGGTCTCCGCCACCGCCTCCTCGATGTTGCCGAGGACGGTCTTGGCGTCGTTGAGCTTGGGCTCCTGGGCGAGCATGCCGACGGTGAAGCCGGGCATCAGCCGGGCCTCGCCGTTGCTCGGGGTGTCCAAGCCCGCCATGATCTTCAGCAGGCTGGACTTACCGGCCCCGTTCGGGCCGACCACACCGATCTTGGCGCCGGGCAGGAAGTTCAGCGTTACGTTGTCGAGCACGACCTTGTCGCCGTGCGCCTTGCGCGCCTTTTCCAGGACGTAGATGAACTGGGCCACGGTGCGCCCTACCTCCGTGATCGTGATTGCGGAGCCGGATGCAGCTACGCGGACCGGCCGAGGTCGGGGCACAATCTTTCCACCCCGCCGAACCGGCCCCCACGTCAACCCCGGCCGGACCGCCCGGATTCCCGTGGCGATCACTCCTAAACGGCGTCCTGGATCTCCACGCGCCCGTCCTTGTGAATGATCCGCAACTGCTCCCGGCTCAGCTGGAACACCGTGCCGTCGGCGGCCGTGACGTCGTATTCGTCGCCGTCCTGGCGCACCCCGGTCAGGAACAGGGCGGTCTGCCCCTCGATCCACGGCGCCGACTCGCCGCCCCGGTTGGCGTGGTAGAACAGCGCCCCGCGGTCGTCCTTGCAGATCCAGATCGCGGAGGTTTTCGTACGCACCAGCAGGGCAATCCGGAGCGTGCCGGACGCGTTGAATTTCGTACCCATGTTCTGCGTTTCCGGGCGGCAGGCCGGCTGGGTCTGAATTACGTCCGGAATCGGAGCGTTCAGCCCATGTTTGTCCGTTGTGCCCTTCCCGCGCCACGAGGCCAGCGCAAGCCCCGCCGACACCCCGATGATGATCAAGAAGACGGTGGCGATCGCCACAGGGATGAACAACGGGCGGCGCGCTGGGGAAAGATCGTCGGACAGCTCCACCGGACAAGGATGGCACCCGATCGCCATCCCACGGCAAGCCCCACCCCGCTACGCACAGTAGGCTCGGCATAGGGGAAGAAACGACCCGGAGGTGCACTCAGCGTGGCCGAACGCAGTTCCTTCGTCGTAGTCGCCAACCGTCTGCCCGTCGACGAGGTCACCACCACCGACGGCGAACGGCAGTGGCGTCCCAGCCCCGGCGGTCTCGTGACCGCCCTGCATCCGGTGCTCGTCCAGCGCCAGGGCACCTGGATCGGATGGGCCGGTGGCGACGGCGAGGCACCGGAGCCGTTCGAGCTGGAGGGCATCAAGATCCATCCGGTGCCGCTGAGCGCCGACGAGCTGGAGCGCTACTACGAGGGCCAGTCGAACGCGACGATCTGGCCGCTCTACCACGACGCCGTCGAGACACCCGTCTACAAGCGGCGCTGGCGCGAGGCGTACCGGCTGGTCAACCAGCGGTTCGCGAAGGCCGCCGCCGAGGTGGCCGCCGAGGGCGCCACCGTGTGGGTGCAGGACTACCAGCTCCAGCTCGTGCCCGCGATGCTCCGCGACATGCGGCCGGACCTGCGGATCGGCTTCTTCCTGCACATCCCGTTCCCGCCGATCGAGCTGTTCATGCAGATGCCGTTCCGGGCCGAGGTGCTGCGCGGGCTGCTCGGCGCCGACCTGGTCGGCTTCCAGCAGCGGCTGGCCGCGCAGAACTTCGTCCGGCTCGCCCGGCACCTGCTCGGGCTGCGCTACGAGGGCCAGTCCATTCAGGTGGACGGGCGCAAGGTCAAGGCCGGGGCGTTCCCGATCAGCATCGACACCCGCGACATGGAACGCATGGCGGCCGACCCCGCCGTCCAGGCCCGCGCCAAGCAGATCCGCGCTGAACTGGGCGACCCCGAAACGATCATCCTCGGCGTCGACCGCCTCGACTACACCAAGGGCATCGAGCTGCGCCTCAAGGCGTTCCGCGAGCTGCTGGCCGACGGCAAACTCACCGTCGGCGACGCGGTCATGGTCCAGGTCGCCACGCCCAGCCGCGAGCGGGTCGAGCACTACCAGACCCTCCGGGTACGGGTGGAGCGCGAGGTCGGCCGCATCAACGGCGAGTTCGGCAAGGTCGGTGTGCCCGCCGTGCACTACCTGCACCAGTCGTACAGCCGCCAGGAACTCGCGGCCATGTACGTCGCCGCCGACATCATGATGGTCACGCCGCTGCGCGACGGCATGAACCTCGTCGCCAAGGAGTACGTGGCCTGCCGCGCCGACGCGGGCGGGGCGCTGGTACTCAGCGAGTTCGCCGGGGCGGCCACGGAGCTGCGGCAGGCGTTCCTGTGCAACCCGCACGACCCCGACGGGGTCAAGGAGGCGCTGCTGCGTGCCGTGGGCGCCGAGCCGACCGAGCTGAAGCGCCGGATGCGGGTCATGCAGCGGCACCTGCGTACCCACGACGTGGCGTCGTGGGCCCGCTCCTTCCTCACCGAACTCGGCGCCACCGACGAGTCGGCGACCCAGCAGTAGCCGCCCGCTCTCGCCGCACTCGCTCAGGCGAGGGCATTGGCCTCAGGCCAGGGCGTTGACCTCAGGCCAGGGCGTTGACCACGTCGCCGAACACCACCACGGCCGGTGGCCGGATGCCCGCTCCGGAGACCGCGTCGGCGACTTCACGCAGCGTGCTGCGCAGCACGCGCTGGCCGTCCGTGGAGCCCTCCTGGATCACCGCGGCGGGGGTATCCCCCGCGCGGCCCTCGGCCAGCAGCCGCGCCGCGATCCGGGGCAGGTTCTTCAGGCCCATGAGGACGACGAGGGTGCCGCGCAGCCGGGCCAGCGCCGCCCAGTCGACCAGTGAGCTGGGGTCGTCCGGCGGCACGTGCCCCGAGACCACGGTGAACTCGTGGGCGACACCGCGGTGCGTGACCGGAATACCGCCCAGCGCCGGGGCGGCGATCGAACTGGTCACACCGGGCACCACGGTCACCGGCACGCCGGCCTTGGCGCACGCCAGGACCTCCTCGCCGCCACGGCCGAAGACGAACGAGTCGCCGCCCTTGAGCCGCACCACTGACTTGCCCGCCCGGGCGCGCTCCACGAGGATCCGGTTGATCTCCTCCTGCGCCGCCGCCGGGCCGTACGGGATCTTGGCGGCGTCGACGAACTCGACCTCGGCACGCAGCTCGCCCAGCAGCATGCCGGGCACCAGCCGGTCGGCGACCACCACGTCCGCCGCGGCCAGCAGGCGGCGGCCCTTGACCGTGATCAGCTCCGGGTCGCCCGGACCGGCGCCGACCAGCGCGACGTGCCCGCCGGCCGTCGCCGACCCCGTGCCGTCGCCGGCACCCGCCGGACCGGCGGCTGCCAGGGGGCCGTTCTCCAGCGCGGCCGTGACGATGTCGCGTACGGCCAGGGCGCGGCGGCGGTCGCCGTCGTCCGTGACCGCCACCGTCACGGCGCCGTGCCGGGTCACCGCGGGGGTCCAGGCGGTGGCGGCGGTCCGGTCGTCGGCCCGTACGCAGAACACCCGGGCCTCCTCCGCCGCCGCACTGACCTGCGCGGCCGCCTCGGGCTCGTCGATCGCCACCTGGATCAGCCAGGCACCGTCCACATCGGCCGGGACGAACCGGCGCGCATGCCAGACCACCCGCCCGGCGTCGGCGTGCGCGCGCAGCGCCGGGGTCAGCTCGGGGGCGACGACCTCCACGCGAGCGCCCGCCGCCAGCAGGGCCGGCACGCGGCGAGTGGCGACCGCGCCGCCGCCGACGACCAGCACCCGGCGATCGGTCAGGCGCAGCGCGAGCGGGTAGAGGTTCACTTCTCCGAGACCCCCGCCGAGTCGAAGGTGGCCACGTCGTGCAGGACCCGCACCGCGGCGGCCACGACCGGCAGCGCCAGCACCGCGCCGGTGCCCTCGCCGAGGCGCAGCCCCAGATCCAGCAGCGGCGGAAGGCCCAGGTGGGCGAGGGCGACCGTGGCGCCCGGTTCGACGGAGCGGTGCCCCGCGACCATGGCGGCCACGGCGTCCGGCGCGAACGCCGCCGCGGCCAGCGCCGCCGACGCGGCGATCACACCGTCGACGATCACCGGCACCCGGCGGGCCGCGGCGCCCAGCATGAAACCGGCCAGCGCGGCGTGTTCCAGCCCGCCGACCGCGGCCAGCACCCCCAGCGGGTCGGCCGGGTCGGGGCGGTGCCGGGTCAGCGCGGCGGCGACCACGGCGACCTTCCGCGCGTACGTGGGATCGTCGACGCCGGTGCCGCGACCGGTCACCGCGGCCGCGTCGGCGCCCGTGAACGCCGCAATCAGCGTGGCGGCCGGGGTGGTGTTGGCGATGCCCATGTCCCCGCCGATCAGGCAGGCGGCGCCGCCGTCGACCAGCGCGTTCGCGACCCGGATGCCGACCTCGACGGCGGCGCGGGCCTCGTCGCGGGTCAGCGCCGGCTCCACCGCGAGGTCGCGGGTGCCGCGGCGCACGTTGGCGTCGAGCAGATTCGGGGCGCCCAGCGGCACAGGAGCCTGCACGCCGACGTCGACCACGAGCACGTCCGCGCCGGCCTGCCGGGCGAACGCGTTGACCACGGCGCCGCCCGCGACGAAGTTGGCCACCATCTGCGCCGTGACCTCCTGCGGCCACGGGGTGACGCCCTGGGCGTGCACGCCGTGGTCGCCCGCGAACACCGCGACGCTCGCCGGCTCCGGCAGCGGGGGCGGGCAGCTACCGGCCAGCCCGGCCAGCCGTACCGAGAGATCCTCCAAGGCGCCCAGCGAACCCGCCGGCTTCGTCAGGCGGCCCTGCAGGTCGCGGGCCGCGGCCATGGCCGCGGTGTCCGCGGGCGCGATGGCCGCCAGCGTCGTCTCCAAGGTCACTGTCGCTCCTTCAGTACGTCGTTCAGGGTCGCGATGAACGCGTCCGTGGTCGCAGTGTCGCGCACGGCCACCCGCAGCCAATCGGCGCCCAGCCCCGGAAAGGTGTCGCCACGCCGCACGGCGTAGCCGCGTCTGCGCAGCTCACGGCGCACCTCGGCGGCGCCGGGCAGGTGTACGGCGACGAACGCGCTCGCCGGCCGGCCCGCAACAGTGACCTGCGGCACGCCCGCCAGCGCCGCGACCAGGTGATCACGCTCGGCGGCCAGCTCGGCGGCGATGCGGCGTTCCGCGGCGACCGCCACGTCGGAGGCGCACGCCGTGGCGGCGGCCAGCGCCGGGGTGGACACCGCCCACAGCGGTTGCGCCGCCGCCAGGCCGGGCAGCAGGTCGGCCGGGCCGAGCAGGTAACCGATGCGCAGCCCCGCCAGCCCCCACGTCTTGGTGAGGCTGCGCAGCACCACGAGCCCGGGCAGGTCCGTCCGCCCGGCCAGGGACTCCGGCTCCCCCGCCACCCCCGCCCGGTACGTCGTGTCCGCGAACGCCTCGTCCACGACCAGGACGCGACCCGGCCGGGCCAGCGCCGCCACGTCGGCCGCCGGGTGCAGCACCGACGTCGGGTTGGTCGGGTTGCCCACGAAGACCAGGTCGGCGTCGGCGGGCACCCGCGCCGGGTCGAGGCGGAAGCCGTCCGCCGGGGACAGCAGCATCCGTTCCACCTGGTGTCCGGCGTTGCGCAGCGCCGCCTCCGGCTCGGTGAACTGCGGGTGCACCACCACCGGCCGCCGTGCCCCGCGCAGCGCCTGTGCCAGCAGCACGAACGCCTGCGCCGCACCCGCGGTCAGCAGCACCTCGGCCGGGTCCCGGCCGTGCCGGGCGGCGACCGCCGCGGTGGCCCCGGTGGCGTCCGGGTACGCGGCCAGCCGCGTCAGCGACGCGGTGATCGGCTCGGCCAGCCAGGCGGGCATCGGCTGCCGCCGCACGTTGACGGCGAGATCGATCAGACCCGGTGCCACCTCGGCGTCGCCGTGGTGCCCCAGCCCCTCCCCGATCGGCTCCGGCACCGCCACCGCGTCGCCGTGGTGTCCGGGTCGCTCCTCGATCGGCTTCGTCACCGCCTCAGCATGCCGGATGTCGATCAGCCGCTCACTTCGGCCGTTCCGTACAAACATGAGAGGTTTTGCCATACCTTCAGAAACGTGCTGCGTACCAACCTCTCCACCGCCATGCGGGTCACCCCACTGGTACGTGCCGGGCTCATCGCGGGTCTCGTCGTCGCGGGCCTCGTCTTCCCGATCGCCGCGATCGCGGGCCTGGGGGCCCGGAAGGGCTCCGACGCCCTGGAGAACATGTCCGCTCAGCTCACCGTCGTGCCACCGGCCCAGACCACGTACGTCTACGCCAACGACGGCAAGACCCTGCTCACGATGTTCTACGAGGAGCACCGCAAGCCGACCAAGCTCGCGGACATGTCGCCCTACATGGCGCAGGCCATCGTGGCGGCCGAGGACACCCGCTTCTACCAGCACCACGGCGTCGACCCCAAGGGCGTGGTCCGCGCGTTCGTCGCCAACCAGCAGGCGGGCGGGGTCTCCCAGGGCGCGTCGACGCTCACCATGCAGTACGTCCGGATGGCGCTGCGCGACGGCGCGAAGACCCCGCGCGAGGCGCTGGCCGCCACCGAGCAGACCACCGCCCGCAAACTGCGCGAGATGCGGCTCGCCATCGAGCTGGAGAAGCAGGTCTCCAAGCAGGAAATCCTGGAGCGCTACCTCAACTCGGCGTACTTCGGCCACCGCGCGTACGGGATCTTCTCCGCGTCGCAGATCTTCTTCTCCACCACCCCGAAGAACCTGACCCTGACCCAGGCCGCCACGCTGGCCGGGCTCGTGAAGGCACCCAGCGCGTACGACCCGGCGAGCCGGGACCGGACGGCGGCCACCGAGCGGCGCAACTACGTGATCGACCAGATGCTGAAGATGGGCACGATCACTGCCGCGCAGGCCACGGCCGCAAAGAAGTCCCCCATCGACCTGAAGCTGACCACGCCGCCCAACGACTGCGTGAGCATGGGCAGGGGACACAACAACTGGGGCTTCTTCTGCGACTACCTGCGTACGTGGTGGCAGGAGCAGCCCGCGTTCGGCGCGAACCCGATGGAACGCGAGGAGAACCTGCGCCGCGGCGGCTACCGGATCGTCACCACCCTCGATCCCCGGATCCAGGCGTCGGCACTCAAGCACGTCCTGAACAAGGAGCAGCGCCGCAGCACGTACGCCCATGGCGAGGTGGTGATCCAGCCGGGCACCGGTCGCATCGTCGCCATGGCGGTGAACCGGAAGTACTCGCTGGATCAGCGGCACAACGGCGAACACAGCGATCCGGCCAAGCGGCGCGCCGGGCTCAAGGGCAACTACCCCAACACGGTCAACCCGCTGCTGGGCGGCGGCGACATGGCCGGATACCAGGCCGGCTCCACGTTCAAGATCTTCACCCTGCTGACCGCGCTGAGCCGCGGCCTGCCGCTGTCCACCACGATCAATGCGCCACAGAAGTATGTGTCGAAGTACATCACCACCCCGGGCCGCGCCACCTGCGGGAAACACTGGTGCCCGCAGAACGCCAGCAAGTCGATGAGCGGTCCGCAGACCATGTGGAGTGGCTTCGGCAAGTCCGTCAACACGTACTGGGTCCAGATGGAGGAGCGGGTGGGCGCCCGCAACGCGGTCCGGATGGCCGAACGGCTCGGCCTGAAGTGGCGTACCGACGTGGACCGGACCCTGGCCAGCCCGGCGCATGCGAACGACTGGGGCGCGTTCACCCTCGGCGTCAGCGACGTCACCCCGATCGAGATGGCCAACGTGTTCGCCACGGTCGCGGCCGAGGGCAAATACTGCGAGCCGATCCCCGTACGCCTGATCGACGACCGCGACGGGGCCACCGTCATGTACGAGGGCCGCAAGGTCGCCATGCCGCGCTGTCACCAGGCCGTGTCCATCGCGGTGGCCCGCGCCGCCACCGACGCCGCCCGCTGCGTGACCGGCTACGGCGCCGCCCGCGGCAGCTGTGGCGGATGGCAGACCTCACCCATGGTGTACGGCACCATGCGCCGGCCCGTCGCCGGCAAGAGCGGGACGACCGACAGCAACCGGACGGCGTGGTTCTGCGGTTTCACGCCGCAACTGGCGGCGGCGGCGTTCGTCGCCGATCCGGACAATCCCAAACACTATGTGGGCGCGGGCCGCGGCACGATCTCGAAGTTCACCGTGGCCGAGACGCTGCGCGACGCCCTGGAGGGGCAGCCGAAGCTGACGTTCGCCCCGCCGCCGGACCGTCTGGTGCACGGTGGCCGGACGTTCCACCGGCAATGGCGAACGTTCCACCGGCAGTCGAACAGGTAGTCGCAGCGCCAGCGCCCCTCCGGTCCGGCCTTTCTCGCGCGTCGCCCGGCCACGGCATGTATGCCGTCAGGCCGCGTCGCGTGTCGCGCGGGTGCCGTGATGGTGGGTGCCTGGGTGCCATTGCGGGTCCCGACCGGTCAGCTCGACCACCTTCGCCAGCAGCGTCGGCTCGTCCTCCAGGTCCGCCGTCGTGGGTGGAACCACTGGTGACCCGTCCGGCCGCCGCGGGGAGAGGAACCCGACGAGCGCCTCCAGGCTGCGCGGGTCCGCGGCGAAATCCTGCCCGGTCGCGCGGGCCAGGTCCCAGCCGTGGGTGGTGAGTTCGTTCATCGCGGCCGTCGCCAGCGCTGGCGCGGGCGTGGTCACACCGCCCCACGGTGCGGTGCCCGCCCAGGCGGCCGGATCCTTCCAGGCGGTCGCCAACTCCTCCAGCAGCACGGCCAAGCGGCTGCGCCATTGCGTCGGCAGATGCGCGGCCGACGGCTCCGGGACCGTGTCCGTGGCGCCCGGCTGCTTGCGGGCTGCTCGAAGGTATGCGCTGGTCAGGGTCACGAGATGATCCAGCAGGTCCCCCACCGACCAGCCGTCGCAGGGGGTGGGCGCCGTGAGATCGTCATCGGCCACCCCGAGCAGCAGCGCCCTCAGCTGACGAACCGGGGGATCGAAGTCGAGCGGCATGCGATCTGTCACGTTCGTCCTCCTCCGGTCACCGGTGCGCTGCTGGCGCTCCTCACGTTACGGAAACCCCCCGACATCCGCTGCGTCAGGCGGAACCGCCGGTCACATCCACCGTGTCGCCCTCGATATCCGGCGCCGCGGCCGGCGGGGCCACCATGGCGCGGCCGGCCGGCCCGGGGGAAACCACTGTCTGTGACACAGCCGCATGCGGCACGACCGCATTCCCCGCGGCATGGCCCGGAGCCACCTGGTGCGCTGACCCGGCCTGCCCCGGCCCTTCATGCCCCTGCCCCGCCGGCCCTGCCCCCGCCAGCCCTGCCCCGGCTTGCCCCGGCCCAGCCTGTCGTGGCCCGACCTGGCCCGGCCCGGCGTGTCCCGGCACGACTTGTCCCGACACAACCTGGCCCGACACGACCTGGCCCGACACGACCTGACCCGGCACGACCTGGCCCGGCACAACCTGCCCCGGCCCGACGTGTGCTGGCGCAGTGTGCGCTGGTGCAGAGTGCGCTGACGCAGAGCGTGCTGCCGTCCTGGGCGGTCCGGACCGCGCCGCCGCCACCATGCGACGGGCGATCTCGGGCGCTGCGGCCCAGTGCAGGCCGAGCTGCGACGCATGCACCTGCCGCCACACGAACCCCTCCGGGTTGCCGGCCGCCCAGGTCCAGGCCGCGGCCTGCCCCGCACGCGGCGTCACGATCGCCCGGTGCTGCTTGTATCCCGTGATCCGGGCGCCCGCCGGGGCCAGCACCGATGCCGTCGGCGCGGTCGCCTCCCGGTACCCGGCGACGGTCTGCTCGGCCGTCGCCGCCGATACGTCGAGCACCCCGCACATCGGGCGACCGTCCAGGTCGCGACCCAGCCAGGGCAGGCCCACTCCTTCCGCGACGACCGGCCAGCCCTCGTGCGCGAACCGGGCCACGAGGTCACACAGGCGGCGGTTGGCGGACAGCTCCTCCACGAACGCCTCGGGCAATGCGGCACCGATCACCAGCCCCCGCACCCCGGCAGGCAGGTCCTCGTCACGCAGCGGGTCGAAGACCACCACGTCCGCACCGGCGGCCGTGAGCAGCTCCGCGTTCTCCACATACGTGTACGGGGCGCCCGGGCCGCCCGCCAGCGCGATCACCGGCCGACCGTCCTTCGCCGGAGGTCGCTCCACTCCGGCAGGGGCGGACAACTCACTCGACGACCAGGCCGGGTTCGCATCCCCGGGCGACCACCCCGGGACCGTGTCCCCCGGTGACCAGGCAGGGAGGGTGTCGCCCGCTGACCGGGCGGCGGTCCGGTCGCCCGGTGTCCACCCAGCTGGCGGCTCGCCCGGTGTCCACGCAGCCAGCGGCTCGCCGGGTGACCGCGCGGCCAGCGGCTCGCCGGGTGACCACGCGGCACCTGGATCGCCCGGTGACCACGCGGCAGCTGGATCCCCGGGTGACCACGCGGCAGCCGGATCGCGGGGTGACCACGCGGCCGCCGGGTCGGCGGATGGCCATGGGGCCGCCGGATCGCCCGGTGACCACGCGGGGACCGAGGTGGCCACGGCTTCGCCCGGTGACCAGATCGGGCCCGGCAGCGCGGGCGCCGAACCGGCGAGCGCGAGCAGACGATCCAGATCCAGGGCCGCGCTGACGGTTTCCCCGAGGCGGCGCACGGCCCGGGCGGCGTCGACCGACCGGTGCACCACCGGCACCGGGCCATGCGCCCTGGCGGGCAGCACCGCCGGCAGGTCGCCACGGCGCAGCGCGCCCAGAACCGGCATGCCGATGTCATCCAGGGCGGTCCGCAGGATCTGCTCGTGGCGCGGCGAGGCGACCCGGTTCAGGATCACACCGCCGAGGTGCACCATCTCGTCGAACATCCGGAAGCCGTGCACCAGCGCGGCGATCGAGTTCCCCATCGCGGCCACGTCCACGACGAGCACCACGGGGGCTCGCAGCGCGGCGGCGACGGCCGCCGTACCGTCGATCTCGGGTTGGCCCGTGAGGCTGTCGAACAGGCCCATCGCGCCCTCGATGACGGCGAGGTGCGCACCGGCCGCGCCGTGCGCGAACAGCGGCGCCATCAGATGCGCGCCGACCAGGCGCGGGTCCAGGTTGCGACCGGTCCGCCCGGCAGCCAGACCGAGGTACGCGGCATCGGTGTGATCCGGGCCCACCTTGAATCCCGCCGCGGGCAGCCCGCGCGCCGCGACGGCCGCCAGCAGCCCGACGGCGATCGCGGTCTTCCCGTGCCCGGATGAGGGCGCACTCACGACAAGGCGCGGCTGGGCGGTCATCAATGGCTCTCCCGACGATTACAGTTTCGGCGGCGACGTGCTAGTGACCGCCGGCGTTCGCACCCTACCCGCCGCCCGCTCCCTCCGCCGCCTGCCGAGGGCGCCGCGCCGCCCGGGTGGGGCCGTGGGGCGCCCGGTAGCCTCGGGGTGTGTACCGGTTCCTGCTGACGCCCCGCTGGCTGTCCGCCGCGGCGCTGACCGTGGTGGCCGCGGTGGTGATGGTCTTCCTCGGTAACTGGCAGTTGCACCGGTACCACGAGCGCAGCGCGATCAACGCCCGCATCGACGCCGCCGACGCCGCCGCTCCCGTGCCGCTGACCTCGATACTGGCCACGCCCACCACGTCCGGCGCCGCCGGTCCCGCTCCGGGCGGGGAACTCGCCTGGACGAAGGTCACGGTCACCGGCCGTTATGATCCGGCCCACGAAATCCAGGCGCGCGGACGCACGGTCGACGGTGAGGTCGGCTTCGAGATCCTCACCCCGCTGCTGCTCACGGACGGCACGGCGGTGCTGGTCGACCGCGGCTGGATCCCGCCCGCGCCCGGCGGTGCCATCGCCGCACCGACCGTCCCACCCGCTCCCACCGGCGAGGTCACGGTCGTCGGCCAGGTGCACCGGTCGGAGAGCCGTGCCACCCCGGTGGAACACCGCGACGGACGGCTGGACACCCGGCGCATCGCGGTGCCCCGGCTGGCGGGCGAGCTGCCCTATCCGGTGTACGGGGCGTACGTCCTGCTGACGGAACAGACCCCGCCGGTGGACAAGGCCTTCTCGCGGATCCCCATCGACCACGAGGATTCGTGGCAGAACGGCGGCTACGCGGTCCAATGGTGGCTGTTCGCCGTGATGGCGCTGTTCGCGTACGGCTGGCAGGCGCGCAAGGAGGCGCGCGGCGAGACGGACGGCACCCCGCCCGCCAAGGACCGGGTCGCGGAGGCCGACCAGCGCCGGAGCGCGGATCGCGGGGACCGGGTCGAGGAGGCCGATCAACGCCAAGCCTCGGGACACGGGGACCGCGTCGAGGACTACGACCGGCGCCGAGCTGCGACCTAGGTTTCCGGCTAAGGTGCGAGCGTGACCTCCACCCCGGACTTTCCACCCGGTCAGGACCCCTGGAGCGTGCGACCCGCGCCGCCGGTGCCGGCCTCCCCCGCCGCTCCCGGGCCGGTCGTCGTGCAGATCGGTGACCTCGCCGTCACCTCGACCGTCGTGCACACCCCCGCCGGGGACATCCCGCTGGCGGGCTCGACCTGGCAGGTCAACGACTACTGGCACCACGAGCAGAAGATTCCGACCTGGGCGGTCGTCGCGGCCATCGTCGGATTCTGCGTACTGACCGTGTTCAGCCTGCTGTTCCTGCTGGTCAAGCAGACAGTGCCGCGCGGCACCGTACAGGTGACCGTCACCAACGGGCCCCGCCAGTACGTCTGCCGCATCCCGGTCACCCAGCAGGACCAGGTGTCCTTCATCCACCAGCAGGTCAACTACGTACGGTCGCTGGCCGCGCTGTAACCACCGATCCGGCGCACCATGTCGATCGTGTCCGCCTCCTCCGCCCGCTTGTCGTCGCGGTAGCGCAGCACCCGCGCGAACCGCAACGCCACCCCGCCCGGATAGCGCGGCGACGCCTGCACCCCGTCGAACGCGATCTCCACCACCTGCTCCGGCCGGACCGTGACGACCCAGCCGGAATCCTCCACGGCCAGCTCGGTGAACCGCGCGGTCTGCCAGCGCAACAACTCGTCGGTGAGACCCTTGAACGTCTTGCCGAGCATCACGAACCCGCCCGTGTGTGGGTCCCGCGCGCCCAGGTGCAGGTTGGACAGCCAGCCCTGACGCCGCCCGTGGCCCCGCTCCACCGCGAGAACGACCAGGTCGAGGGTGTGCCGCGGCTTCACCTTCACCCACGCGGAACCGCGGCGGCCCACGTCGTACGGCGCGTCGGGGGCCTTGACCACGATCCCCTCCTGACCGGCGGCGAGGGCCGCCGCGAACGCCTCGATCCCCTGCTCATCGGTCTCCACGGTGCGCCGCCCCACGATCAGCTCGGCGGGCACCGCGTCGGCCAGGGCCGCCCACCGCTGCCGGCCGGGCTCGTCGAGCAGGTCCACGCCGTCGAGGTGCAGCACGTCGAAGAAGTACGGCGCGAGCGCGGGCTCCGCCGCGGGCCCTGCAGCGCGGCGTGCGCCCCGGGTCGCGGCCCGGCTCGACGTCTCCTGGAACGGGCGCGGACGGCCCTGCGCGTCGAGGGCCATCGCCTCCCCGTCCAGGATGACCTCCCGCAGGGGCAGCGCGCGAACCGCCGCCACGACTCCGGGCAGCCGGGGGGTGATGTCGTCGAGGCTGCGGGTGAAGACGGCGACCTCGTCGCCCGAGCGGTGGACCTGGATCCGAATGCCGTCCAGCTTCACGTCCACTGTCGCCGGGGCGCCGGTCGCCAGCAGTGCGGCGGAGACGTCAGGTGCGCTGCCGGCCAGCATCGGGCTCAACGGGGTGCCGACCCGCAGGTGGATCGCGGCGAGCGCGGGCGCACCGCCGGTGAGCGCGGCGACCGCGACCTGCTTGAGGTCGCCGCAGAGCAGCAAGGCCCGGCGTACCGCCGTGAGCGGCACCTCGGCGGCCCGGGCTATCGCGTCGGCCAGCAGCCCCGCCTGGGCGCCCTGGCGCAGCTCGCCGCCGAACAACCCGACGAGCAGCCGTTGCTCGTCGACCGTAGCGGCGGCGAACAGGGCGCCGAGCAGCTCGCGGCGCCGGGCCTGCGAGCCTGCACCCGAGACCACGGCCAGCTCGGCGATGGCGGCGTCGACCTGAGCCACCGTGAGGCTGGGCTCGGCAGCGGGCGACGGACGGTCACGCAGGCTCGCATAACCCACGCCGGTCTGGCGCTGACGCAACTCACCCGCCAGATAGGCCGAACCGGCGGCGAGCTCACCGGGGTCGAGGCGGCGCAGGGCCGCGGCCAGCAGGTCGACCTTGGCCCTGCGGCCCGAGGTAGCAGCGACGGCAGCCGAGGTGGCTGCCAGATCCGAGAACCGCACGGAAATCATCCTGGCAGCCACCCCTGACATTCCGGGCCAGGTCACGACTGGCTCCCCCGTGCAGCCGTCGGCACCCGGTGCGGATATGCCCGGTCTCCGCAGTAGCGGCGGTGGGTGCCGATGCCACGCATCTGCCCGGCACCAGCGGCCGCCCTCCAGCTCAGGCGGCGACCGGCTCTGCGACCCGGAACCCCCGGGCGCGGACGGCATCGGCGAGACGACTCAACTGCGCGTCGACCTCGCACAGCGCGGCGGACAGGTCCTGAAGGTGGTTCGTGAGGGCGGTGTCGTCCCACGCCGAGACGTCGACGTCTCCCAGTGCGCTGACCGCGGCACGCAGCCGCGCGATCGCGTCATTCGAACTCATGTTCGAATCCTAACAGGACGGAATCCCGCAGCACACCGGCCTCACCCATTCGGGACTGCACCGGTGAAGACAAATCTCGTCGGCCGACCACCGCGCGGGCCGGATGGGCCGCGCCGCACCGAGCACAGTCATGCCGGTCACCACGATCTTGATCCTGCGACGCGGCCCGCCTACCATCTCCAGCATGATTGAACGCGTTCAAATATGCGGGCCGCGCCAGCGATGTGCTGCATGAACACCGTGATTCCTGCTGCTCACAGCCTGCGCCGGTGGACGATGGCGACGGTGGTCGCAGCCGCTGCCCTCCGTGCAGTGACCTGCCTCGGCACCTGGCTGCTGGCGGGACCGCTGCTGGGCCTGGCGTCGCTGCCATTCGCCGTCGGCACGGCCCTGGTGGGCCTGGCGTTCGAGTACGCCGGCGCCGCCGTCGCCACCGGTGCAGGCCTGGTCATCGCCGTCCAGGTCACCGATGGCCGCTATCGGTCAATCGGCCGCGCCCGCGTGGTCGGCGGCTTCGTCGTGGTTGATACCGCCTTCTACCTGGCCTCGACGGTTGTCGGCGTCGCCGTCCTCAATCCGGACTTCCTCTCCGTGTATCTCAGCGCGCCATTCCTCACCATCGTGATGACGAACCTCGCCCTGATCGCCGGAGCGGTGGTGATACTCCGCCGCCCAAAAGCGGCATATGTCGAATATGCGGTTCTGGGTGGGCCCCACGTCCCGAGGTCCTCTACCTGATCATGATCGGCGTCCCGGCCCCGGCCGGCTGCGTCCAGACGTCCGTCGGCTCGCGTTGGCCGGGCACAGCGGGGCGTATGGATCGTGCGGGCCGGCTCAGGCGGCGACCGGCTCCGCGACGCGGAAGCCGCAGGCCCGGACGACGTTGGCGAGTCGGGTCAACTGGGCGTCGACATGGCGCAGGGCGGCGGACAGTTCCTGCAGGTGGTTCGTGAGGGTGGCCCTCAGCCGATCCGGTACCGCAACCGTCGGGGCGCAAGAGCCCCGTACCGCGTGCGGACCGCCACCTCCGCGACGTGCTCGCCATCCGCGTCGGGCAGCACCCATCGCGGGACGTCGGGGGGCACGTCGGTGGCTGCTCCGTCCGCCCACACCCGGAAGCCGTCGGCGTACGGATGGGCAGTCAACAGCTCGACCGCCGCCCGGCCGTCCACCAGGGCGATCCCGATGCCGACCTCGGAGAGGTCCGGATAGAGCCGTGCGGGGTCCTGCTCCAGGCGAGGGACGGGGATGATCTGGCCGCGCTGGAACACCGGTGTGTAACCGGGTCCGGCCCAGCCCGCACCCGTCGTGGACGCCGAGGCGAAGTAGCTGAACCAGAAGTCGATCTCGTCAGAAGGGTGCTCCACGCCGGTCAGCACGACCGCCGTAGGTGTGCCGGCGCGCGCTTGCCGCAGCACCTGCAGCTCGCGCATCCCCAGCGGCACGCCGTCGGCGCCGCGCCAATACCAACCGTTCTGGCCATCCAGCACGACCCACCGCTGCCAGTCGTCGATCCACGCCTCCGACACGACATGGCCACGGGCGATCCCGACGTGGTGTTGCTCCTGGCGCAGGGCCAGCCGGCGGGACGGGATACCGAGGGCGTTGAGTGCCTGGGAAAGCACGAGCGCGTACTCGACGCAGGCGAAACGCTGGCCCGCCGCGACCCGCTCGAGGCAGGTGACCGCGTCGTCGATCTCCATGTGGGCGTTCGCGTGCCGCCAGCGCAGGCTGACCCAGCGCAGCAACCGTTCCGCCGTACCCCACGCGGTGTCTGCCGGCCCGGGGATCAGCTCACGCAGCGCAGCCTCCCGCTGCTCGGGCAGGCGAAGCAGCTCCACCGGCACGCTCGGCGTGAGCACCGGCCACTCCTGGAAGACCAGCGCGGGTGCGACGGCATTGGTCGCGATGCGAGCGGACAGCTCCGCCCAACCCGGATCGGCACCGAACGCGGCCGCCAGCTCGCCGTCGAACAACTCCGGTTGGCAGAAGCCCGCCGTCACCACCTCGTCGAGCAGTTCGAGAGCGGCCGGATCACCGACGCGGCGCGCCGCCACCGCCGACCACGGCCCCCACAGGTCGGGCCAGTAGTCGTCGTCCCGACGCAACTGCCCACGCAACGCGGCGAATCCCGCCCAGTCCTTGGCCGAGATCAGATCCCCGGCGGTGACCCGCAGCGCGGTGATCTCCGGACTCGCCTGAACGTCTGTTCCGTGGAAACGTCGGTGCACTCGCCCTCCCCAAGGTCGCGTGCGGCCACGCTAGCGCGCGGGAACCGTCCGAACCAGACGGTCCGTGGACGTCGGTGAGTTCGTGCCGTCTCCGACAGCGGGTGAATGCCAGGGCGACAGGTTGCCCTGGCATTCATCCGGTCTGCATTCCGGCGCCCCTAAACGTCGTCAGCGGGCCGGGGGTGGGGCAGCGCAGCCGCAAAGATCGATTTCGCGGTATCGGGTGTGGCTGCGGCGGCCACGAAGCCGTCCGGGCGCACGAGATACAGCCATCCCGGACGCAACGGCGTCTGCGGCGCTTCCGGAAACACGTGTACCGGCAGATTCAGGTCGGGCAGCGTGGCCGCGTCGACCCCGCCGTACGCATGCACCTGCCACTCCAATGTGCGCAGCACCTCGAAGTTGCCGCCCGCCCAGGGCAGACGACGCCCCACCACGGGGTCGCGGTGGCCCCCGGAGCGGCGCTCGGCGTCCGGATCCATCCAGTAGTGGATGCGCAGCTGACCCACGTACCCGAAGAGGCGGGATCCGGCGGACGCCTGCGGCAGGGTGCGCACCCCGACCGGCGCCAGCAGCGGCACCACGGCCCGGCGCAACGCACGCGCCGCGAACCGCTGGGAGGTGATGGCGCCGAACAGCCGGTCCGTGGTGCGGACCAGCACCTGGGCCACCGGGCGCCGCTCGGCCTCGTACCGGTCCAGCCAGCCGTCACCGGCCCGGCCGTGCACGACGTCGGCCAGCTTGAACGCCAGGTTGTGCGCGTCCTGCAGGCCGGTGTTCATGCCCTGGCCGCCGACCGGCGAATGCACGTGGCCGGCGTCGCCGGCCAGGAAGAACGGCCCGTCACGGAAGGCCGCGGCGACCCGGTGGTGCACCCGGTACGTGGCGAACCAGCGCGAATCGCCGTACGTGACGGCGAAGCCGGTTTTGATCCGGTCCCGGGCGTCCTGCTCGGTGACCTCGCCGTCGCCGTCGCTGTCGCGGGCCAGCCCGATCAGCCGCCAGTTGCCGCGCCCGGCCATCGGGAAGCCGAGGAGGAACTCGTCGCCGCCGGGCCGCACGTTGACGGCGGCCTCGACCAGCCCGCCGACCGCGGTCGCGTCGATGACGTAGAACCGGTGCGGGTTGGTGATCCCCTCGAACTCGATGCCCCGTTCGCGGCGCACTATCGAGTTCGCGCCGTCCGCGCCGACGCAGAACCGGGCGCGGATCGTGGTGTCCCCGGTGCTCGCCTCGACGCCACCGTCGCGCTCGGCCAGTGCGGTGAGCCGCTCGCCCCACCGCACGTCGCCGCCGAGTTCGCGCAGGTGGGCGTACAGGATCTGCTCGTTTCGGCTCTGCTCCAGGATCTCCAGATACGGGTGCGGCGTCAGGCCCTCACCCAGCGCCCCGAGCGGGATGCGGCCGAACACCCGGTCGCCGAAGCCGGGCGCGAGCGCCACGGCCCGCTGAGCAGCCGACAGTACGGTCTCCCCGAGGCCGAGTTGGTCGTACACCTCGAGGCTGCGCGCCTGCACGACCAGCGCGCGGGATTCGCGGGTGGGTCCGGGCTTGCCGTCCACAACGACGACCCGGACGCCGAGCTTGACCAACCAGTTCGCCAGCATCAGCCCGGTGGGGCCGGCGCCGACCACGAGCACGTCGCAGCTCAGCTCGGCCATGTCAGCGCGCCAGAGCCGCCACGTTGCGCAGCAGCAGCGCCTCGGCGAGGCACACCCGGGCGAACTCGCCCAAATGCAGGCTCTCGTTGGGGCCGTGCGCCGCCGAATGCGGATCCTCGACACCGGTCACCAGGATCGCGGCGCCGGGGAAGAGCTCCTGGAACGTGGCGATGAACGGGATCGAGCCGCCCATCCCCATGTCGACCGGTTCGGCGCCGTCCCACGCGGTGCGGAAGGCGGCGCGGGCCGCGTCGTAGGCGGGGCCGGTCGCGTCGATCACGCACGGCGCGCCGTCGCTCTCCAGCGTCACCCGGACCCGGGCGCCCCACGGCACGTACTTCTCCAGGTGGGACCGGACCGCCGCGTACACGGACTGGGGATCGTCGCCGGGCGCCACCCGGATGCTCAGCTTCGCCTTGGCGGACGGGACCAGCGCGTTCGCCGCGACCGCGGTACCCGGCGCGTCGATCCCGAGGACGGCGATCGACGGTTTGGTCCAGATCCGGTCGGTGATCGTGCCATGCCCGATCAGCCGGACCCCGTCGACGATGCCGGCCTCGTGCCGGAAGCGATCCTCGGGGTAGTCGACGGGCGCGCCCTCGCGGCCCACCAGGCCGTCGACCGCGACTTCACCGTCGTCGTCGTGCAGGGTGGCGATGAGCCGCGCCAGCACGGTCAGGGCGTCCGGCACCGGACCACCGAACATGCCACTGTGTACGGCATTGGCCAGCGTTCGCACCTCGACGAAGCAGTTGACCAGGCCGCGCAGGGAGGTCGTGAGCGCCGGAACGCCGACGTCCCAGTTGGCGGAGTCCGCGATCACGATCACGTCGGAACGAAGCGTGTCCCGGTGCGTGGCAAGCAGCTCGTCGAGGGTTTCGGAGCCGTACTCCTCCTCACCCTCCACGAACACCACGACACCCACGGGCAGGTCGCCCCCGAACGCCCGCAGGGCCGCGACGTGCGCCATCACGCCCGCCTTGTCGTCGGCGGCGCCGCGGCCGTACAGCCGGCCGTCGCGTTCCACCGGCTCGAACGGGTCGCTGTGCCACAGGGCCGGGTCGCCGACGGGCTGCACGTCGTGGTGCGCGTAGAGCAGGACGGTCGGGGCGCCCGGCGGGGCGGCCTTGCGGCCGATCACGGCGGGCTGGCCCGCGCCACGCACGATCTGCACCTCGAGGCCGCATCCGCGCAGCAGCTCAGCGACGGCCTCGCCGGACCGCTCGACGTGACTGTGGTCGAACCCGTCGAAGGCGATGCCGGGGATGCGGACCAGCCGCTCCAGGTCGGCACGGACTCCGGGCATCTCCCGCGCGATAGCGGCGCGAAGATCGTCCTCAGTAAGGCTCATGCCCGAATGCTATGCCGCGGGCGTGCCGCCGGGGAGACGCCCACCCCGTGTCAGCTCCGCGGCCGTCCAATGGCTTCCGTCCCGGTGCCCGGTGCCAGCTTCGCGGCCGTCGGCTTCCGTCCCCCTGCCCAGCGTCAGCTCCGCGGCCGTCCACCGGCTTAGCCCCCTGCCCGGTGTCGGGCCGGTGGTCGTTCTCGGGCTCAGTTCGCTGGTGGTTGCTGGGCCTGGTCACCACCACGGGCCCGGCCGGCGGCGGCCGCCCACGAGCGGGCCATACCCGCTGCCGATCCGGCCAGGTCGGCGGCCCCGTCGCCCAGCTTGCGCAGCAGCCCGACCAGTGGATCCTCGGAGGTGTTGAACGCCTCCCGGTACGAGTCCGCGGCGGCCTTGACGTCCGCGGTGACCGAGGCGTCGCCGTCGTCGTCGCGGCGCGGGTACTCCCCGGACAGAATCCGCGCGTAGGCACCCGAGTCGATCCACCGACGCAGCTCCGCGGCGCGCGCCACGGGCACCGGGTGGGTGCTCCACGCGGTCATGCCGATCTTGTGGATGCTGTCGCGCAGGTCCCCGCCACCCGCGTACTCGGCGGCCTGCTCCAGGAACGCCGCCGTGTCGATCTGCGACAGGTCCCCACCCCCGGCCAGCTTCATCAACAGCCGCAGCGACGCCGCCGGATCCTGCCCCGCCAGCAGCCCCGCCCGGTCCGCGGACAACTCCGCCTTGCGCCACCATTCGTACATCGCGGCCATGATGCCGCGCAGCGCGAGAGCGCCGACCGGCAGCCAGGACAGCCCGGCCGTCCAGCGCGTGAGGATCATCATGATCGTCCGGTACACCGCGTGACCGCTGCGGACGTGTCCCAGCTCGTGCCCGAGCATGGCGCGCAGCTCGTCGTCGTCGAGCCGCTCCACCGCGGCCGTGGTGATCACCACGAAGGGGCGGTCCATGCCGATGGCCTGGCCGTTGATGATCGGGGACTGGTGCACGTACAGCTCGGGCAGCTCGGTGACGTCGAGGACGCTGGCCGCCTCGGTGAACCGCTGGTAGACCCGCGGATACTGCCGGTGGTCGACGCGGATCGCGCCGGCCAGGTACGACAGCCGGAAACCGCGCTCGTTCCACATCCCGAAGAAGGTCTTCACCAGGTCGTCGAAGCCGCGCAGCTCGCGCAGCGCGGTGAGCGCGCCGCGGTCGGCGGGGTGCTCCCACGCCCGCGAACTGATCCCGGTCAAGGTGACCCGGCGTCGCACGGGACGGCTCTCGTCCTCGGTCGTCATCGTCAACCCCGCTCTCGCCGTTGGAGACAACCCACTACCCGTGACCACCAGGGTGGCTCAGTCCGGCGCGGGCCGCCAGACCTGGTGGAACTCCACGTCCGTGCCCTCGGCGGCGCCGTCCACCACCACATCGGCGCAGGCCGCGGTGGTCTCGGCGGCGAAGTGCCGCCGCTCGGCCGCGCGCCACTGCTCAAGGTACGACCGGAAGGCAACGTCGTCGCCGTCCCGGTCGAGCACCCTGGCCCACCGGAGGCGGTCCGGCGCCGTCACGAACACCGCCAGGCTCAACCGCGACCGGACCGCCGCGCGAGCCGACGACACACCTTCCAGAAGTACGGCCGGGCTCGGCTCCACCGTCACCGGCGGGCCGCCGAACGCGCCGCGATCCCACTGGTAGCACTCGTAGGTCGCCGGACGCCCCGCCCGCAGCGGCGCCAGCACCAGCCGTTCCAGGCGATCCCAGAACGCGAACTGGTCCGCCCAGCCGTCGAGCAGGTCGTCGGTGTGGACGACCGGGGCATCCAGGGCCCCGGCGAGCCGCTGCGCGAACCTGGTCTTACCCGCGCCGCTCGGCCCGTCGACCGCCACGAGCCGCACGGACCCCAGCCGGGGCGGCGTCGCCAGGATCCGCGCCGCGAGGTCGGTGAAGCGTTCCGACGTGCGCTTCTCCCGTGGCGTCCGGTCAGGCACCACCGGGTGCTCCCGGCGGAATGAACGGCAGGTCGGCTGGCGGGCCGCCCTCGATCAGGCGCCACAGTGCGGCGGTGTCGAGGTGCTCCTCGACCAGGTCTCCGAGCCGGTCGAGGGCGCGTTCGCGGATCGCGTCGTACCGGGTGTCGGGGGCGACGGTGAAGCCGTGCCGGCCGGCCTGGCGGGCGGCTTCGGTGAGGAAGCGACGGCGGAACTCGTCGGATTCGAAGGCGCCGTGCCAGTGGGTCCCGCAGACCGTTCCGGCGACGGCGCCTTCGGGGGTCCCGTCGGCGTAGCGCAGCAGCGGCTCCGGGGCGCCGGACGACACGAGGCCGTGGTGGATCTCGTACCCCTGGACGGGTACCGCGCCGAAGGCGGTGCCGACGGACCGCACCAGAGTCTTACGGGGGCTGAACGTGATGCCCACGGGCAGCAGCCCGAGGCCGTCGACCCTGCCCCGCCCGCTCTCCACCTCGTCATGGATCGTCTCGGCCAGCATCTGGAACCCGCCGCAGATGCCGACCACCGGCTTGCCGGCAGCGGCGTGTGCGCGGACTGAGTCGGCGAGGCCGGTCGCGCGCAGCCAGGCGAGGTCGCTGACCGTCGCCTTCGAGCCCGGGATCACCACGAGGTCGGCGTCGGCGATCTCGGCGGGTTCGATCGTCAGGCGGACCTGCACGCCCGGCTCGGCGGCCAGCGCCTCGGCGTCGGTGGCGTTGGAGATACGCGGCAGCCGGATGACGGCGACACGTAGCCACTGGGTGCCGTGCGGCGGGCCGGGGCGGCCGAGCACCCGCCCGTACGCCAGTGAGTCCTCCGCGTCGAGCCAGATGTCGAGGTCGAACGGCAGCACCCCGTGCACCGGGCGGCCGGTGGCCCGCGTGATCATGTCCAGACCCGGCCGGAGCAGGCCCGGGTCGCCGCGGAACTTGTTGATCACGAAGCCGCTGATCAACGCCTGGTCCCGGGGGTCCAGCAGGGCCACGGTGCCGAACAGCGCCGCGAACACCCCACCCCGGTCGATGTCGCCGACGACGATCGTGGGCAGCCCGGCCTGCCGGGCCAGTCCCATGTTCACGAAGTCGCCGTCCCGCAAGTTGATCTCGGCGGGGCTGCCCGCGCCCTCGCAGACCACGGCGTCGAACTCGGACCGCAATTGCGCCAGGGTGGCGTGGGCCGTCCCGGCCAGCCGGGGCCGCAACCGGCGGTAGTCGGACGCGCTGACGGTGTCGACCGCCTCCCCGAGCAGCACCACCTGACTGGACATGTCGCTACCCGGCTTGAGCAGCACCGGGTTGAACCTGATGTCCGGCGCCAGCCCGCAGGCCGCGGCCTGCATGGCCTGGGCGCGGCCGATCTCGCCGCCGCGGCCGTCGGGCCCGACCACCACGACCGAGTTGTTCGACATGTTCTGCGCCTTGAACGGGGCCACCTTCACGCCCTGCCGGTGCAGCCACCGGCAGATACCGGCGGTCAGGACGCTCTTGCCCGCATCCGACGTCGTTCCGGCGACCAGCAGACCCCCGCTCATCGCGCACCGCCGCCCGAACGGGCCCCGAACAGACCACCCGCTCGGGACCGGGCCAGGGCAGCACCCGCGGCCAGCAGCACGGCGGCCGTACCCACCGCACCGGAAAGCCGCGCCGCCCCCCGCACGTGGACCGCCGACGGCCGAGGGCCGTCGCCCAAGAATGGCCGGGATTCGGTACGCCCGAAGTACACGTTGCGCCCGCCGAGGCGTACGCCCAGCGCCCCCGCCGTCGCCGCCTCGCACTGGCCGGCGTTGGGGCTCGGATGGTCGTTCCGGTCCCGGCGCCACACTCGCAACGCCTCGCCGACTCGGCCCCCGACCAGCGGCGCCGCCGCCACGGTGAGCGCGCCGGTGAGCCGGGACGGCAGCAGATTGAGCGCGTCGTCGAGGCGCGCGGCCGGGGCACCGAACCGGGCGTACCGGGTGGAGCGGTGCCCGACCATCGCATCCAGCGTGTTGGCGGCGCGGTAGCCGAGCAGTCCGGGCAGCCCGGCCAGCGCGCCCCAGAGCAGTGGCGCCACCACCGCGTCCGAGGTGTTCTCCGCGACCGATTCGACCGTCGCGCGGGCGAGCTCCGGGGCGTCGAGGGCGGACGGGTCGCGTCCGCACAGGTGGTTGAGCCGACCACGGGCGGCCACCACGTCGCGGTGTTCGAGGTGTCCGGCCATGACCGCCGCTTCCCGCCGCAGGGTGCGCCCACCCAGCACGGCCCAGGTGGCGGTCGCCACCAACGCCGCGCGGGCCACCGGATGCCGGCGGGTCAGCGCGGCCACGCCCGCACCCGCGAGCACGGGCACCCCTACTGCGGCCGCCGTGAACGCGGCTCCTGCCCGCCGGCGCGGCGCGTACAGGCGGCGCTCCAGGGCGGTGGCGGCCTGACCGAAACCGGCGACGGGGTGGAACCGCCGCGGATCACCGAACGCCGCATCCAGCGCGTATCCCATCAGCAGACCGACCGCATCGGCCGACGTTGCCCCGTGCCGCACTGTCGCTCACCTCCGCGGGAACTCTAGCCAGCCGGTCGGACCTTTTCGGTGTGGTGCCGCCGTTCCGGGGCCTGAGGGGAAGTCGACCCCGGAACGGCGGCGGTTGGGGGGTGTGGATCAGGCAGGTGCGGGCTGGCGCCGCCGCGAGCGACGGGTGCCGGCCCGCCCGGCACCCCCGTCCTGGTCCGGCAGGGCCTCGACCGCGATCTCGATCTCGTCGGCCTCGGTGGGTTCCGCATCGAATCCCGGGCCCGGGTCCAGCCGGTCGAGCGCGGTGCCGGGCCCCAGACCGTCGGGCAGCTCGGCCAGCGGGTCGAACCCGGCGGACGCGGACCCGGCGAGGTCGAGGAACGCCGCGTCGTCGTCGAGGATGCCGTCGCCGTAGTGAACCGGCGCTTCGTGCTCCGGCACCAGCTCCGCGGCCTCGCCACGAACATGGCCGTCCGCCTCCGGGCCCGTCACGACGGAGGTGCCCGGCACCGGGCGGTTGCGCTGGAACCGGCTCCGCCCCCGGGCCAGGTCATGACCCACGGCGACGGCCTCCATCTCGTACGTGGTCCGCTGGTTGCCCTCGCTGTCGGTCCAGTCCCGGGTGTAGAGCCGGCCGGCGACGATCACCGGGTCGCCCACGGCGATCGACGCGGCCACGCCCTCGGCGAGCCGCCGCCAGCAGGTGACCCGTACGCGGAGGTTGTTGCCGTCGACCCAGCGCCCGCTGTCCCGGTCGAGGCGGCGCGCCGTCGAGGCCACCCGAAAGTTGGCGACCAGGGAATTGGTGTTGCTGGTGCGACGCCACTCTGGGGCGGTGAGCACGTTGCCCACCACGACGATGTTTGTGTCGAACACTGCTTCTCCTTACCGCTCGGATGTGTCAGGAGCGTCCCGCGGGACGTGCGGCGCCCGCTCGGGAAAGTGCGCCGGGCTGTGGACAGGGGCGCTGTGTGGATCGGCACTGGAACTTGAGCCGTTCTGGTATGGACCGGCGGGGGGTACTGACGGGTAACCTGACGGGGTGGAAACGGACGTGCTCGGCCTGCCGTACGAGCGGCACACCATCGACCTGGGCAGCGACGACGAAGGCCCCGTGGTGGCCACGCTCGTCCGCCGACGCGCGGAGACGCCCTCGCGGCGCGCCATCCTGTACGTCCACGGCTTCGTGGACTACTTCTTCCAGACTCACCTGGCCGACTTCTTCGTCGAGCGCGGCTGGGACTTCTACGCCCTCGACCTGCGCAAATACGGCCGGAGCCTGCTCGAGCACCAGACGCCGAACTTCTGCCGCAGCCTCACGGAGTACTACCCCGAGCTGGACGAATCCGCCCGGATCATCCGCGAGGTCGACGGACACGACCAGATGCTGGTCATCGGCCACTCCACCGGCGGCCTGACCACCTCCCTGTGGGCCCACTCCCGCCAGGGTCGGGGCATCGTCGACGGCCTGTTCCTGAACAGCCCGTTCTTCGACTTCAACGTGCCGTGGCTGCTGCGCCGCCCCCTCATGAGCGTCGCCGTCGGCGCGAACAAACGCCGACCGTACGGCGTGATGCCCGTCCCCGGGCTCGGCCTGTACGGCCAGAGCATCCACAGCGACCACCGTGGCGAGTGGACTTACGACCTGGCCTGGAAGCCCCTGCTCGGCTTCCCCGTCCGGTACGGCTGGCTCGACGCCATCCGCCGTGGCCAGCGCAAGCTCCGCTCCGGCCTGGCCATCGACGCGCCCGTACTCGTCGCATGCTCCACCCGGACGTTCCGCGGCCGGGTCTGGAGTGAGGACGCCCGGGTGACCGACGCGGTGCTGGACGTGGAGCACATCGCCCGCTGGGCCCCCCAGCTGGGATCCAGGGTCACGATCGCCCGCATCGACGGCGGCCTGCACGACCTCACGCTCTCCGGCAAGGACGTGCGCGCGGAGGTCTTCCGCGAGCTGGGCCGCTGGGTGGACGGGTTCCTGCCGCCGCCGGGCGCGCCGGAGATCAAGGTGCCGCCGGCGCCCGAGGACACGGCGGAGCCGGAGGTCGACGCACCCACGGCGTGACATCCGGTTCGTCACCAGCGCCGGGGGACCTTACTATGTGCAGGCCAGCGCTCGTAGCTCAGCGGATAGAGCAACGGACTTCTAATCCGTCGGTCGCAGGTTCGAATCCTGCCGGGCGCGCCCAGCTCAACACCCCCGACCCCTGCCACCTCGATGCGCAGCAATACATGACGCGAAACCGCCGAGGGTTCGTGCGCGGGGTCACACTGCCCCCGAATCGCTCAGCCATGCGGTTCCCATCCCGATAGGGCAGCGGCAACGCGGCTGGGGGTGGATTCGTTGGAGGGCACCGCGCCCGGCGCCGGGGAACTGTCGGCCGCCTTGCTGGCGCTCGAGGAACAGGTCATCGTCAAGGTGGAGGCCGGCTACGCCGCCGCCGTGGAACTCGAACGGCAGACCACCGCCATGGGCGACGAGACGCTGATCGCCCGCGCCCGCCTCGTTCACGCCAACATGCTCACCCGGACCGGCGAGCTGGCGAAAGCCACCCGGCAGGTCCAGGAGATCCACGAATGGGCTCTCCAGCGCGGCGACCGCCGGTTGCAGGCGCGTACCCATCTGTCGTGGGCGTACATCAAACGGCTGACGGGCGACACTGCCGAGCGCCTGGAGCATGCGCTGAGCGCCGTCGAACTGCTCGACGAGGACGCCACCCCGTACATGCAGGTCTGGCACCGGTGCACGCTTGCCGATGCGCTGGCCGACAACGGGGACATGGAAGCGGCGCGACCGCGTTTCCGCCAGGCCGAGACCACGGCCCGGGAACTGCGTCAGTGGATGCAGCTGACCATGGTGCTCAACAATTGGGCCGTTTCCGAGTACGAGAACGGCGACTTCCCCCGGGCCCGGCAGGTCGCCGACCGAATGCTGGAACATGCCGCGGAACACGGCTTCGACCTGGAGCCCGCGCAGCTGGACACGATCGGCGCCATCCAGATCGAGAACGGCGAGTACGCCCGGGCCGAGCGGACCATGCTGGCCTGCGTCGCCCGGCACGATGCCGGGGAGAGCGACCACGCCAGTCAACTGGCCGAGTACCTGCTGAATCTGGCCCGCGCCCAGCGTGGCCTCGACGCCACCAGCCGGGCCCAGGCGAGCTTGGACGCCGCCCGCGAACTCTGCCTCGAACGTCAGCTGCACCGGCTCTTGATCCGGGTGCACCAGGAACAGGCCGAACTCCATGCCGCCCGCGCCGAGTACGCCGAGGCGTTCGCCGCCCAGAAGGTGTTCGTGGCAGCCAACGAGAGCCTGCGCGCGCGGCAGGAGCAGGCGAAGGCGCTGACCCGCCAGACCCAGTTCGAGGCCGCCGAGGCCCGCGAGGAAGCCCAGCAATTCCGGGAAGAGGCCCGCCGCGATCCGCTGACCGGCCTGCGGAACCGCCGCTTCGTCGACGAGGAACTACCCGCACTGATCGCCGGCGATCCCGACCTGACCGTGGCGATCGCGGACATCGACCACTTCAAACAGATCAACGACCGGCTCTCGCACGATGCCGGGGACCAGGTGCTGATGCGGGTCGCCGAGCTGCTGGAGACCACGCTGACCGCGCTGACCCCGGCGGGGTTCGTCGCCCGGCTCGGCGGCGAGGAGTTCCTGCTGGTGCTGCCCGCCACGCCGGTCGCCCTGGCAGCCCGGCAGCTCGACGGGATCCGGCAGGCGATCAACGATTTCGACTGGCACGACGTGTCGAGCGGCTTCCCGGTCACGGTCAGTATCGGCGTTGCCGGGGTCGGCGGGACTTCTCCGCGCAGCCAGTCCACCGCTGTCGCCAGCGCTGACCGTAACCTTTACGCCGCCAAGCAGGCCGGGCGCAACCGGGTCGTGGCCGATGGGGAGCCCGAGCCCGCCGCAGCGTCAACCACGGTTACGGCATACTCCTGACCTCGCGCTGACAGCCTGCCGCCGGGGCGGGCCCTGACCCGCATTCCCGCGGCATCGCGATGGCGTCAGCCGGCCTGTCGCTTTTCGCGGGCGAGCCGTTTACGTTCGCGCTGGTCGCGGGTGTACTGCTTGCGCCGTTCCAGGTCGTGTAGCCATTGCTGGCGTGTGGTCGGGTCGGCGCCGTGCACGGCATTACCGGTCTGCGCGGGCCCGATCAGGGACCGGAAGAACCAGTCGTCGAAGGTGTTGTGCCACCACACGCCGAACCGGCCTCGTTCGATGCCTCGCTTGTCCCTGGGCATGCCCATCCTCCTGCTAACCTCGCCCCACAACATTGGTGCGCAAATATTTGGTGCCCCAACTATCGCAGACTATCTGCTACCCGGAGAAGGTGCACACGATGAGTGACGTGCGCGACACCAGCAACCCGCTCGCGCTGGAGCAGCAGGTGTGCTTCGCCCTGTCGGTGGCCGCACGCAGCGTGGTGGCGATCTACCGCCCGCTCCTGGAGCCCATGGGGCTGACCCATCCGCAGTACCTGGTGATGCTGGCGTTGTGGCAGTACGCCCCGCTGTCGGTCCGGCGGCTCAGCGAATTGCTGCAGCTCGACCCCGGCACCCTGTCTCCACTTCTCAAACGTCTCGAAGCGATCGGTTACCTGCGCCGCGAACGGGATCCAGGCGATGAACGCAGCCTCGCCATCACTCTCACCCCCAGCGGCCAGACCCTCCGCCAGCAGGCAGAGGCGATTCCGCCAGCAGTGATCGACCGCCTGGGCCTACCGGTCGACGAACTGCTGGACATCCACTCGGCCCTCACCCGTGTCATCGACGCCACCCGACCAAGACAAGGTTCGCCGACGTCCGACACCGACCGTCCCTGACGAGATTCGGCAAGGTCGGGCGGCCGCAGCGACGGGGCTCCGCGGCGAGATCCGCCGGAGATCGCCACCCGCGAGGCAGTCTCCGGAAGGCAGGCCATCGCGGGACAACGGACACCGATGTTAAGTAGACTTGACGTAAAGGAAACTTGACACCATCATGGTCGCATGACGACATTGACCGGGAACCACAGGCACATCGCGGACCGCATCGCGAGGTCGATTCTCGACCTCCACGGCGACATGTACGGCGACGAGCGCGAACGCTCGCACTGGTACGAGGGCATCGCCACCGCCGCCGGCATTCAGTGGTTGACCGTGCCGTGGGCGTGCGCCCTGATGGTGTGGATCGGTGGACGGCCCGCCGTGGCGCCTCTGACGGTGGCGCTCGTGGCGATGTACCTGCCGATGGCCGTGTGCACGGCATACCTGCACCGGCGTCGAGTCGATACCGCCCCACGAACCTGGTCGCGGAAACGCATCCTGTGGACGGTGCTGTACGCCCTGCCCTCCCTACTGTTCACCGTCGGCGCCGTGGCGCCCTTCGCGGACGACTCCCGTCCGCTGCGTTTCGCCGTCGTGGGAGGAATCATCGGTGCGGTTCTGGCCGGAGCCTGGCTCGCGCTGCTCACGTACCGGCGTCGGCGCCGGGAAGCCACAGTGCTGCCGGACGCCGACTGATGGCGGCCACCGGAGGCCCGGTGCGGGCCGCCGACGCCGACGGCCGGGCGGGCCACCGCATTCGCGCCGCGCGCACGACGGCGGGTCTCACCCAGCAGGGTCTCGCCACTGCCGTGCAGGTCAGCAGGCAGACCGTCATCGCCATGGAGCGCGGGGACTACGCGCCGTCGGTCTACCTCGCGCTCAAAGTCGCCGGAGCGCTCGGCGTAACGGTCGAAGCGTTATGGGGCGAGTCAGCGTCCTGACGGACGGCCGCCACGGGGCCGCACCAGCGCCGGCCCGGACAGTCGCACCGCGAACGAGCGTGGCAGCCGATTTCGTCGGTGGTGGCGGATAGTGTCGCCGGCGACGCAAGGAGGAGACATGCCCAAGCTGCGCGTACACAACGTCTCGGTCTCTCTCGACGGGTTCGCGGCCGGTCCGGCGCAGGATCTGAAGAATCCGCTCGGGGTCGGCGGCGAGGACCTGCACACCTGGATGTTCCGCACCAGGACGGGGCGGGCGATGTTCGGCCAGGAGGGCGGCGACGAGGGGGTGGACGACGATTTCGTCCGCGCCGGCGACGAGAACATCGGGGCCACGGTGATGGGGCGCAACATGTTCGGCCCGGTGCGCGGGCCCTGGCCCGACGAGTCCTGGCGCGGCTGGTGGGGCGACGAGCCGCCGTATCACCACGACGTCTTCGTGCTCAGCCATCATCCGCGCGCGGATCTGCCGATGCGGGGTACGACGTTCCACTTCGTCACCGACGGCATCGAGGCCGCGCTGGAACGGGCGTTCGCGGCGGCGGGCGGCCGGGACGTCCGCCTCGGCGGTGGTGTCGCCACGATCCGGCAGTACCTGCGCGCCGGGCTGGTCGATGAGATGCACGTGGTGGTGGCCCCGGTCCTGCTCGGCACCGGAGAGCGGCTGCTCGGCGGCGACGCGACCGCGGGCTACGAGGTCGTGGAGTTCGTGCCCACGGACAGGGCCGCGCACTACCGGTTCGCACGCTCCACCGGGGACTGACCACGCGAGGACTGCACCGGGGACTGACCGGGAGCCGCGACGGTGGCCTCCCAGTCGATGGTGTGCCGGTGCACCCAGCCCATCATTCGTTCCTGGTTGTAGAACGTGCGCATGGCGAGCGGGAAGGTCAGGTCGCGGATGAGGCGGCCGACCGGCCCGGGGGCCTTGTCGCTGTTCACTCGCGCGGTCCGCTTGATGATCTTCTCTACGCGGTGGCGGCGCAGCGCCTCGTAGGCGGCGAACGCCCGGGCCACGGGCAGGTCGCGCAGGCACCGGGCCAGTTCGACCGCGCTCTCGATCGCCAGCGAGGCGCCCTGCCCGGAGCTGGGCGAGGTCGCGTGCGCGGCGTCGCCGACCAGCACGGCCCGGCCACGGTGCCAGACCGGTACAGGCGGCATGTCCTGCATCGTGCCGACGTTGACGAGCCCGCCCTCGGGCACGCGGTCCAGCAGGGCGAGGGCGGGGAGGGTGTCGTCGGCGTACACCGCGCGGAGCCGCCGCAGCCATTCGGCCTCGGGGGTCCGCCGGGCCTCGGCCGCGGTGACCGGCTCCGGCGAGGGCAGGTTGGCGAACCAGCCGGCCCGGCCGTCGTCCTCGACCTGGTATCCGAAGAACGCGCGCCGCCCGAACGCGAGGTGCATCGCACCACCGGTGCCGGGCAGGCCGGTCCCGTCGACCCAGCCGCCGAGGCCGAGCAGGCGGACCGAACGCGGCTGCGGCGCGGCCGGGTCCAGCAGCGATCGTACGGTGGAGCGGATGCCGTCGGCCCCGACCAGCACGTCCGCCGCGGCCGTGGTGCCGTCGGCGAACCGGGCGAGCACTCCGTCCGCGGTGGAGTCGAATCCGGTGAGGCGCTTGCCGTACTCGACGTGCACCCCGGCGGCGACGGCCACGTCGAGCAGGGCGGCGTAGAGGTCCGGGCGGGCGAAGGTGCGGCTGGTGGGCACCCCGGGCAGGTCCTCGAACGTGCCGAGGCGCTTGCCCGTACCGGTCTCCATGATCATGCGGGGAGTGGGCAGGCCGACCGGCTCCACCGTCGCGGCGGCGCCGATGACGCGCAGTGCCGCCAGGCCATTGGGGGCCAGCATGAGCGCGCCGCCGATGCCGTCAGCGCGGGAGTCGTGTGCCTCGTACACGGTCGCGGCGATGCCGGCGCGCCGCAGCGCGATCGCCGTGACCGGCCCGGCGATGCCGCCGCCGATGATCAGTGCCGTCCTGACGTCCGTCATTGCGCTCTCCCGTCGTGGGAAACTATCTCGTACCGCCGATTATCTCGTCAGGATGAGATACTAGCGATAGCGAGATACTTTGTCTGCCAGCAAAGCGCGCGACGTGCAGGAGATCGAGATCGTCGACGCCGTCCGGCGCATGATCGCGTCGGCCGTGCTCTACAGCCACCAGGTCGCCGAACGACTGCGCCTCGGGCCCAGCGACGCCCAGTTCATGACGCTGCTGGAGGTGCACGGGCCGCTCACTCCGGGCCGGTTGGCCGAGCTCACAGGGCTGCGCACCGGCACGGTGACAGGCGTGCTGGACCGGCTGGAACGGGCCGGGTTCGTCCGGCGCGAGCGCGACGCCACCGACCGCCGCAAGGTCATCGTCTCGCGGGTGGACGAGCAGATCCGGGAACGGGTCGAGCCGCACTACGCCGGGCACGCCGCAGCGATGATCCAGCTGCTGCAGCGCTACGACGCGGACCAGCTCGCGCTCATCGCCGACTTCCTCAACGCGGCCGCGGGCGGCGGCGACCTTCCTGATTGATCACCCAGGGGCCCGAGCCTGATTGATCACCTGGGGGCCGAGCCGGCACCGGCCGTTCCCCGGCGCCGCGCCCCACCGTCGAGACGGGCCACCGGCCGTGTCGCGGCTCGGCACGTGCCGCGCGCGGCACGTGCCAGGACCGGCGGCCCCGGACAGAAAGTCCGTGCCGCACAACCCGCTGACCTGCCATGATCCCGGCATGGTCGCTGCCGTGGGAGTCCGGATCGGGTGGGCCGCCGTGCCCGCCCACGTCCGTGCGGCGATCGAGGAGATACTCGGCTCGCCCGTCGTCGCGGCCGAGTCCCAGCGGGGCGGCTTCTCCCCCGGCACCGCGGACCGGGTCCGCACCGCGGCGGGCGGAGCCGCGTTCGTCAAGGCCGTCAGCCCGGCGCTCAACGAGCGCTCGACGGAACTGGCCCGGCAGGAGGCGCAGATCAGTGCCGCGTTGCCGGCACACGCACCCGTGCCGCGGTTCGTCGGCAGCTACGACGACGGCGACTGGGTGGCACTCGTCCTGGAGGACATCGAGGGGCGGCACCCGCACACCCCGTGGCGTCCGGACGAGCTGACCGCCGCCGTACACGGATTGCGGCAGCTGGCCGCCGCGCTGACCCCCTCCCCCGTGGCCGGCCTGCCCACGGCCGGGGATCGGCTGGCCGACAACTTCGCCGGCTGGGACCGGGTCGCCGCCGATCCGCCCCCGGACCTGGATCCGTGGGCCGCCGACCGCCTGGACGAACTGCGCGCGGCCGCACACGAGGCGCTGACGATGCTCCACGGCGACACCCTGTGCCACTGCGACGTCCGCGCGGACAACATGCTGTTGCGCCCCGACGGGACGGTGGTCTTCGTCGACTGGCCGTGGGGCTGCATCGGGCCGGACTGGCTGGACACGGTCCTGCTGGCGGAGAACGTGATCGTGCACGGCGGCGACCCGGCACCGCTTCTCACCGACGTCGACCCGAGGGCCGTCACCACGATCATGGCGGGGCTCGCGGGCTACTTCGTTGATCGGGCCCGGCAGCCTCCACCGCCGGGCATCCCCACGGTACGGGCGTTCCAGCGTGCCCAGGGCGCGGCGCTGCTGCCGTGGCTCCGCGGGCGTCTCACGTATTGAGCGGCGTGGGACATCCGGCACACCCCGCCGGATGCGACCGTTGAGGGCACTACGCTGGGGTGCCGTGAGCTGGGCTTCGGCGTGGCGGCCCGGACGGCGCAACCGCACACGAAACGGAAACTGATGATCGACCAGACCAAGGTACGAGTCCTCCTGCTGGAGAGCATTCACCCCGACGCCGTGTCCCGGCTCGAGGCCAACGGTTTCGAGGTCGAATCCGTCCGCAACGCCCTCGACGAGGCCGAGCTGATCGAACGGATCGACGGCGTACACCTGCTCGGCATCCGCTCCAAGACGCGGGTGACGGCCAAGGTGCTGGAGGCGGCGAACAGCCTCGTCGCGATCGGCGCGTTCTGCATCGGCACGGACCAGATCGACCTGCCGGCCGCCTCGCGCGCCGGGATCGCGGTCTTCAACGCGCCGTTCTCCAACACCCGTTCCGTGGTCGAGCTGGCCCTGGCCGAGATCATCGCGTTGACCCGCCGGCTCACCGAGAAGAACAGCGGCATGCACGCCGGGGTGTGGGACAAGGCGGCCGACGGCAGCCACGAGATCCGCGGGCGGCGCATCGGCATCGTCGGGTACGGCAACATCGGCACCCAGCTGTCGGTGCTGGCCGAGAGCGTGGGCATGCAGGTGTCGTTCTACGACACCGCGGACAAGCTGGCCCTGGGCAACGCCCGGCGCTGCGGGAGCCTCGACGAGTTGCTCGAATCCTCGGACATCATCACGCTGCACGTCGACGGCCGCCCGGGCAACGCGGGCTTCTTCGGCGCGGAGCAGTTCGCCCGGATGACCAAGGGCGCGATCTTCCTCAACCTCTCGCGCGGCATCGTGGTCGACCACGTCGCCCTGCGCGAGGCCCTGGCCAGCGGTCACCTGTCCGGCGCGGCGGTGGACGTCTTCCCCAAGGAGCCGAAGGGGCGCGGCGACGAGTTCGTCTCCGAGCTGCGCGAGCTGCCCAACGTCATCCTCACCCCGCACATCGGCGGGTCCACCGAGGAGGCACAGTCCGACATCGGCAACTTCGTGGCGACGAAGCTCGCCAGCTTCGTGCAGGAGGGCAACACCACGCTGAGCGTCAACCTGCCCAGCGTCGCCCTGCCGTTGCAGGAGGGCATGAGCCGCATCGGCCACGTGCACGTGAACACTCCGGGCGTACTGGCCCAGGTCAACAGCATCCTCGCCGACCACAAGGTCAACGTGGAGGGTCAACTGCTGACCACCCGGGGCGAGTACGGCTACCTGGTCACCGACATCAGCGGCGGATACACCGACGAGGTGCTGGAGCAGCTGCGCGCCATGGACCAGACCGTACGGCTGCGCGTCCTGGCCTGAGCGACCGCCGCTCCCTGCGGGTGGGAACCTAGACGGCTTCCACCCGCAGGAGGGTGATCCGGGCCGCCGCGTCCAGGTCGTAGCGGTCCGGCACCTGCCAGTTCCGCGGGGTCAGGGTCGAGCCCGGAGCGACGTCGCGCAGCGTCCGGGTGCCCGCGGTGACGGTCTTCGCGCCGCTCTGCACCTTGACCCGGACGGGCGCGTCGGTGGGCGACTTCACCGACAGCTCATCGAGCGCGCCGTCCACACGGACCTGGACGGTGCCCACCGGCTTGGGCAGGGAAAGCTCGACCCGGCGGGCTCCACCGGTCAGGGCAACGTCGCCGACCTGGCCGCGGCTGAGGTCGATCAGCTGCTCGTCCGCGCCCCCGGTGAAGCGCAGTGACCAGCGGACCTTGGCGGACAGGACGACCTCGACCGCTCCGGGCCGGCCGTCGCCGTCCGGGGTGACGGACAGCCGGACCTGGTCATCGGTGATCACGGGGGCGGGCACGCTGTCCGACCCGTCCGCCGCGGTGATGCGGTAGAGCTGGTCGCCGAGGTCCTCACTGCGTACGGTCAGCCGGTCCAGCCCGCCGACCACCTCCAGGCTCGCGGCGGTGCGGCCGTCCAGCGGCGCGGTCGCGGTACGCCGGTCCGCCGAACCCGCACCGAGCTGCAGGACCGAGGTGATGTCGCCGTTGGCGCCGGAGAAGAAGACGACACCGGCGACCGTACCGGCCAGCAGGATGACGCCGGTGAGCCCGACGGCGACGGCCGTGGCGGCACGCGATCGACGCGGAGCGGCTTTCGCCCGTGCGGGTGGCGGTGTCGCGGCGGGACCGGGCTGGGTCCGGGTGTCCACCTTGTGCCCGTCCGCGTTGCGGCCCTCGCCCTTGCGGTTGGCGCCATCGCGACGGGTTGCCCGGTGGGGGCGGATCTCGCGTCCCGGACCGTTGACGATGTCCCCGATGGCCGGCGCGGCCGACGCCTCGTCCAGGTCCAGCACGAGAGGAACCGGTGCCGGAGGCGCGCTGCGCCCGCCGGACCGCTTCGGCAGCGGCTCCTGCGGTGCGGCACCACCGACCGGGCCGGGCGGCGGACCCGATGCCGGGCGCGGGGCGGACGGAGACGGCCCGCGTCCGTGGGCGGACGGCGCGGGCCCTCGCCCGTCGGCGTCCGGAGACGGCCCGCGTCCGTGGGCGGCCGGGGACGGAGCCTGCCCCGGTGCGGCCGAGGGCGGGCCGGGACGGGTGGTGACGGGGACCGGGCGTTCCAGCGAAGGCCCCGGCGAGGTCGGCGCGCCCGGGCGGGCATGCGCACCGCTGATCGGGCCCGCGGAGAAGCCGAAGGACACGCGGCCGCCGGTGGCGGGCGGCGCGGGCCCGTACGGCGGCTCCGGCGCCTCGCGACCCGAATACCCGGGCTCGTCCGCGGTGCGTGTCGGGTCGGCGGATCGGCGTACGTCCCGCGTCCCCTCGGGGGACCGACGGGGCAGCTTGCCGGGGGGCGCGCCGGCGGCACGGCGGTCCGCACCGGACCCGGCCTGCGGGGGACGGCTGTCGCCGGACAGGGTGTCGCCCGCCGCCGAGCCGGGCACCCGCCTGGGCAGCTCACCGGTCGTGGCCCCGGCGACCCGGCGAGGCAGCTCAGCAGCGCCCTGCGACCCACGCCCCGCAGCCGATCCGCCGGATTCCGGACCACGACCGGCACGGGATCCGCCGGACTCCGGTCCACGACCGGGACGGGATCCATCGGATTCAGCGCCGCGGTGCGGCTCGGAAACGCCGGTCGCGCGGTCCCCATCGCGGCGGTGGACGCTGAAGGCCCAGGACGCGCTGTCCTCTGTGGCCGTATTGTCCGTGCGCGGGCCGCGGGGCGCCCGCGACTCGTCCGGCAGTGAACTCGACGCGGGCGTGCGGCCGAACGGCTCGGCGGGCGCACTCGGGCGGCGCCGGTCCCCGTCGGAGTCCCGGTTTGCCCAGTGTGCGCCGGAGGCCGACGGCAGGTCCGCGACCGCAACGGACGCATCGGACATGCCGCTGCTGTCCGCCACGTCGCCGGAAACTGTACGTTCCACGCGAATCCTCCACCCGCGCCGGCGCCGTCGATCACCGGTGGCGCTCTGCCCAGTGGTACGGATCCCGGCCCGTCGCGGATGAGTCGCGGAGGGAATTACCGTCCGTACTGGCGATCCGGCTGAATGAGCCCGCGCCGGGTGGCCACCGCGACCGCCTCCAGCTGGCTGTGCGCGTCGAGTTTCGCCAGCACCGCCTTCACGTACCCGCGGCAGGTGTGCACGCTGATGCCGAGCCGGCGGGCGATCGCGCGGGGGTCGAGGCCGGCGCCCATGAGCGCCAGCACCTCGTGCTCACGCGCCGTGAGGCCACCGGCACGCGGGCCGACCACCGGCGTGGTGCTGCGCAGCAGCCGGGCGAGGATGTCGGTGGAGACCGTCATGCCGCCGCCGTGCGCGGTGTGCACCGCGTTGAGCACATCGCCGAGTGCACCGTTCTTACTGAGGAATCCCGCGGCACCCGCCGCCGTCGCCCGGCCCACCAGGGTCGCCTCGCTGCTGGCCGTCAGGATGACCACCCGGGTCTCCGGCTGGCGGTGCCGCAACATCTCCGCGATCGCGATCCCGTCCGCGTCGGGCAGCTCGGGATCGAGCAGGATCACGTCGGGCTTCAGCTCCGCGGCGAGGCGGATCGCCTGCTCCCCGTTGCGTGCGTGGCCCACGTACCGCAGTTCGGGCTGGCCCCGCAGCGCCACACCCAGCAGCTCGGCGAAGGTCTGGTGGCCGTCGACGACGAGCACGGTGATCACCTCGTCGCCCATACCAGCCTCCCGTCAACAACCGTTGTCGAAGTCTAGAATCGGGGCGCCCGCGGGCTCGCCGTATTAACAGCCTGACAGCGTGAGCGCGCCGGAGCCTACCGCCCGGTACTGCCGCCGCCCGGATGAGTCCGACCGGCTGTGATAACAGGTCTTTCGGCCGAGGCACCCCCTCGATTTGGTCCTGTCGTCGGTGCTCCGCCAGCGGGGAGTCTGGCGCACCGACGGCCGGTCGGCCACGTCGGACCGTGCCGACCCGCGAGGGACGAAACCCATCCGGTGACCACGATGGAGGGTACGGCTCACCGCCACGCCCCCCGGACCCGGGGCGGCACCGTCGGCGACGCCGCCATCACGACCCGCAACGGCGGGTACGGCGCACAGCCGGCCCGGCGGCCCGGAGAATCATCCGGTGCCGATCGATCCTGTGTTGCAGCCGTTGCCCTTCGTGCCGGAGATCTCGCTGTTCCTCGAAGCCGGCGACGTCGGGCTCTTCGACCTGACCGGTGGGGAGTTCCGCAGCGACGAGCCGCCGCCGTTCTGGGCGTTCGCCTGGGCCGGTGGGCAGGCACTCGCGCGGCACGTACTCGATCATCCCGGGATCGTGCGCGACCGCCGCGTCCTGGATCTCGCGTCCGGTTCGGGTCTCGTGGCGATCGCGGCGGCCCGGGCGGGCGCCGCCGAGGTCCGCGCGGTGGATGTGGACCCGGCGGCACTGGCGGCGGTGGCCCGCAACGCCGCCGCGAACGGCGTCCGCGTCCGGCCGATCCTCGCGGACGCCGCGGAGTCGCTCGGAGAAATAAAGGGCAAAGCGGGTACACCAAAGACGGGTACGGAGATGGCGGACGCCGATGGAGCGGAGGTGATTCTGGCGGGCGACGCGTTCTACAGCCCGGCCGTGGCCCCCCGGATGGCCCGGGCCCTGCACCGCGCGGGCCGCTCCGGTGCCCGGGTCCTGGTGGGCGATCCGGGCCGGGGTTTTCTCCCGGAACACCTCTTCGCGCGGATCGCGGAGTACCGGGTGCCCGTTCCAGAGTCACTGGAGGAGACGAACCTGCTGGTCACAGGCGTCTGGGAGATGCGCACCACATGAGGTGCTTTCGCCAACCAACAAGTTGTACGCTACAACCATCAAGCGCCGGGGTCAGGATGAGCCGCCGCGCGCAGGCATACGTACGGGCGCAGTGCGCGACCCGACACCGGGCCGGGATCGCGCCCCCGCGAACGGCACCGGACAGCAACCGGGCTGCCCGAAGGGTGCCCGGCACCGCACGGCGGCCCGACCGCCGGTTCGAGAAATGCAGCGATCACAGCGCGGCCCGGCACCACAGGTGGGGCCCGCGCCGAGTGCGATGGGACGGCATGACGTGGTGGAACGGGACGCCGAGGACGGCGTGAGCCGGCTCGCCGGCGAGATTGTGCGGTTCGCCCGGCTGGGCGCCCGCGCCAAGAGCATGCTCAACGTTGGGGATTTCGGAGCGGAATTCTCGGCGCTCATGCTGCTCTTCCCGCTGTGCCACCAGGGCCCGCTGCGCGTCACCGACCTCGCCGAGGTCAAGCAGGCGGACCCCTCGACGATCAGCCGCCAGGCCGCCCAGCTGGTGAAGGCGGGCCTGGCCCGGCGCGAGGCCGACCCGGCCGACGGCAGGTCGTCCCGGCTGGCCGCCACGGAGGCCGGCGAGCTGGCGTGCCAGCGGATGCACGAGGCGCGGCATGCGCTGCTCAGTGAGGCGCTGAGCGCATGGCCCGCGGAGCGGGTCACCGCGTTCACCGCCCTTTTCGAGGAATTCAACAGCTCCGTCGAGGCGCTCGTGCGTCGCGACTCGGCACCAACCCCACGGGAGATTTCGTGAGTAACGCGAGTACCACCGCGACGGCGCCGACCGGCCCACCCGGCGGCGCGCCGGCCAAGCCGGGAATGTCCGCGGACTTCACCCACCGCCAGATCCTCACGATTCTCGCGGGCCTGATGATGGGCATGTTCCTGGCCGCGCTGGACCAGACGATCATGGCCACCGCGACCCGGACCATCGCCGACGACCTCAACGGCTTCAACCTGCAGGCGTGGGCAACCACGGCCTTCCTGATCACCTCGACGATCTCCACCCCGCTGTACGGCAAGCTCTCCGACATCTACGGCCGCCGCGGGTTCTTCCTGTTCGCGATCGGCGTGTTCATCGTCGGCTCGATGCTCTGCGGCCTCTCGCAGAACATGTACGAGCTGGCCGCGTTCCGCGCCATCCAGGGCATCGGCGCGGGTGGTCTGATGTCGCTCGCGCTGGCGATCATCGGCGACATCGTGCCGCCCCGCGAACGCGCCCGCTACCAGGGCTTCTTCCTCGCGGTCTTCGGCACCGCCAGCGTCATCGGCCCCATCCTGGGCGGCTTCTTCGCCGGGCAGGAGACGATCCTGGGCGTCGACGGCTGGCGCTGGGTGTTCTACCTCAACGTCCCGATCGGCATCGCCGCCATGGCCGTCGTGGCGAAGGTGCTGCACCTGCCGCACCACCGCACCGACCACCGCATCGACTGGCCCGGCGCGCTGACCCTGATCATCGGCCTGGTGCCCCTGCTCACGGTCGCCGAGCAGGGCCGCGAGTGGGGCTGGGGCTCGTCGCGCTCCATCACCTGCTACGTCATCGGCGCACTGGGCCTGGTCGCCTTCATCATCGCCGAGCGCGCGTACGGCGACGAGGCGCTCCTGCCGCTGCGGCTGTTCCGCAACCGGACCGTCGCGGTCGGCGCGACCTCCAGCACGATCGTCGGCATGGCGATGTTCGGCGGCCTGATGACCGTCCCGCTGTACCTGCAGATCGTGAAGGGCTCCTCCCCCACGATCGCGGGTCTGCAGATGATCCCGTTCGTCGTCGGCATCATGGCGGGCTCGATCACCGCGGGCCAGCTCATCGCCCGCACCGGCCGGTACCGCATCTTCCCGATCATCGGCAGCGCGCTGATGGCCGTGGCGCTGGGCCTGTTCGGGCTGATCGGCGCGGACACCCCGTTGTGGAAGACGATGCTGGTCATGGTGCTGATGGGTCTCGGTCTCGGCGGCAACATGCAGCCGATGATCACGGCAGTGCAGAACGCGGTGTCCCCGCGCGAGATCGGCGTGGCGACCAGCACCGTCACGTTCTTCCGGTCGATGGGCGGCACGCTCGGCACGGCGATCTTCCTGTCCGTGCTGTTCAACGTCCTGCCCGACAAGATCAGCAACGCGTACCACAAGGCCGCGTCGACGCCCGCGTTCCAGCAGGCGGTGGCGGCGCACCCGGATCAGGCCAAGGCTCTGCAGCAGTCGCAGGGCGGCGGCGCGCTCAGCGACACGTCGTTCCTGGGCCGGTTGTCCGACGTCATGGCGCATCCGTTCAAGTCGGGCTTCTCGGACAGCATCCACATCGTGTACCTGATGGCCCTCGGCGTAATGATCATCGGTCTCATCGTGGTGCTCTTCCTGCCCGAGATCCCGCTGGCGCAGCGGTCGGCGCAGGCTCAGCGCGCCGCCGACGCGGAGGCCGCCGAGCAGGCCGCCGAGACGGCGGACGAGGAGGGCGCGGGCGAGGCCGTGCCGGCCTCCGCCGGGCCCGACGGCCCATCCGCGGGCCGCGGCTGACCATCAACACCACACCGGGGGTACGGGTGGCAACGGCCGCCCGTGCCCCCGACGTGTGTGCGCACTAGCCTGGAGCCCATGGCAGTCGTGAAGATCAACGCGATCGAGGTGCCCGAGGGTGCCGGACCGGAACTCGAGAAGCGCTTCGCGGCCCGGCTGGGCGCCGTGGAGAACGCCCCGGGCTTCCTGGGCTTCGAGCTGCTGCGCCCGGTGGCCGGCGAGAACCGGTACTTCGTCTACACCCGCTGGGAGACCGAGGAGGACTTCCAGGCATGGTCGACCGGGTCCGGTCGGCAGGCGCACGCGGGCGAGCGGTCCAAGCCGGTCGCCTCGGGCGCCAGCCTGCTGGAGTTCGAGGTCGTCCAGCGGGTGGGCTGACCGCCGTTCACGCCTCGGCGTTGCGGGCCGCGGCCGCGATGAGCCGCTCGGCGACCGTATGGCGATCCAGGCCGAGCCGCCGCGCGGTGTCCTGCAGCACGTCGTAGGCCTCGCGGACGCTGCACCCGCGCTGGGCGATGATCACGCCGACCGCCCGGTCGACGGTCGCGCCCTCGCGCAGCCCGCTGCGTCGCTGCACCTCCCCGATCAGCACCTCGGCCTGACCCACGATCGCCATCGCGGTGAGCAGCAGCTCCGGGTGGACGCCCTGGGGGTGGGCCACGAACAGGCTCAGCGCGCCGACCGAGGTGCGCTGCACGTCGATCGGGATCGCCACGACCGCCCGCACCCCCTCGGCGCGGGCACAGTCCGCCAGCTGCGGCCACCGCGGGTCGGCGGGCAGGTCCTGGGCCGTCACGAGCGTACGGGTACGGGTGGCGTCCAGGCCGGGACCGTCGCCGACGGCGTACTGGAGGTCGTCGAGCGCCTGCGCCCGCGGCCCGGACGTGGCGCGGGTCAACGGCGCGCCGTCGCCGATCAGCGCCGCGGAGCACCGCAGCACGCCCGGTACGGCCTCGACCGTGAAGTCCGCCAGCCGCGCCAGCGCCTGGGGCACGTCGTCGGCGTCCAGCAGCCGTACCGACAGCTCCTGGAGGAGCCCGGCCAGTTCGATCGGGTGCGGGCCGGTCGGGGCCGACTGCGACACGGATGCCGCGGCCAGCGCCCGGACGCGGGTGCTGAGGCGACCCTGGGCCGGTGCGCCGGCCATGGTCGCGGACCGGCGGGTCACCAGTCCCCCAGAACTCCGATGCGGGGCAGACATTTGCCCGATATTGCCATGCGGATCGACGGACACGGTAGCCGTACCCCTAACGGGTGGCTTCTCCGGATCCGGATGCGGTGGGTGACCCCGGCTCCTCCGCGCGCCGTTCCGCGGGGTGCAGGTCACAGCGATCATCAGTCACGGCCACCGAGTACCCACATCCGGCGCCGGTCAATCAGCCCGGGAAAAGTGTGACGCCCCCGGGAGACCCGGGGGCGTCACAGATGCCGGTGTGCTGGTCGCCTCGCGGCGAAAGGCGCAACGCGGTACCAGCCGAACGGTATTCCGCGAAGGCAGATGGGTTGAGGCCCGGGGACACTGAACACACCGACATCCGTTCCCAACCGTCGGCGGGGTCACCCGATTCCGGCAGCCGATGTGACCCAGACCACACCCTGAGCCGGGCTCAAGCGCCGAGCGCCCGAGGGGAGCGTCCACCCTCCGCGGCCTCCTTGGCGATCGAGTACGCCATCTGCAGGAAGTCCGAGACGGCCGTGGCGGTGAGCGCGACTGCGGCCAGCCGGGTCAGCCGTGGCGCCAGCACCAGCCCGCCGGTCAGGCCCGTGGCCGCCCACATCGCCAGGCAGAACGGGCAGCTCACCAGCTCACCGATGGCGTGCCGCACGGCGCTGCCCTGGTCGCGGACCTCCTCGTTGACCTCGGCGCTGCCGCCGGGCTCGGCGTACCGGGTGAACGGGGCCCGCAACGGGCTGGTCACCGCGTCCTTGGCCACCAGCCGGCTCAGCTTGTGCGTGGCGATGGAGATCAGCACCACGTCGCTGGCCGCCGGGCGCTCGGGCACGGGACGTCCGGTGACCTTGGCGGCCGCGGCGAGACTGGCGGCGAGCACGCCGAAGCCGCCCATCGCCACCGCGTAGCCGCCCAGGGGTCGGTGCTCGTGCGGCGCGTACTCCTCGCACAGACGATCGATCCGGTCACGCACTGTCATCGCGAGGGTCTCCTTCAGAAGTCCTGGGTGAGCCGGGACGGGTCCACCTCGCGTCCGGGGCGCCGGGCCAGGTATTCGCGCTCCAGCTCGCCGGTGCGGCGCAGGTGGTTGCTGAGCGCGGCGTCGGGCCCATACCGCAGGGTGTCCAGCCGGGTCCGGTACAGGCTGGTGAGTTCGCGCAGCAGATCGTTGTCGGCCAGAGCGGCCGGGTCGATACCGATCTCGGCTACGTCTCCCGCCGCGCCGGGGCGCGTCGCGTCGGCCATGTGCCCTTCCCCCTTCGCAGAGCCCTTCGCGTGCCTCCCGCTTGCCCGTCCGGCAAAGCTCCGAAACCCCGCCGGTACGCTCGGAGCATGAAGGGGCTGTGGACGCCGGCGTGGATCGCGCGCCACGTGGTCGCGGTCGTCCTGGTCGTGGGTTTCTGCGGGCTGGGCTGGTGGCAGTTCACCCGCGCGGCCGGGGGAAACGCCCTGAGTTGGGGCTACACCTTCGAGTGGCCGGTCTTCGCCGGCTTCGTCGCCTTCCTCTGGGTCCGCGAGGTGCAGCACGAACGCCGCCGCAGCGCGCCGGCGGGCGACACCGCACCCGCGCCGCCGGACAGCCCCGGGACCGGTCAGCCGGGCGTGGTGAGCGTCCGGCGCCCGGTCCGGGTGCCCGTGGCACCGGTCGCGCCCGACGACGGCGACGACGCGGATCTGGCCGAATACAACGACTACCTCGCCTGGCTGGCGGCGCACCCGGGGGCGCGCCCGACGGACTACCCTGGCCCGGCGCGCCGCAATTGACGACGAACGACGAAGGACGTGCAACGTGCAGGGAGCCCTCACCCGCTACCGGATCATCGCCTGGATCGTCGGCGTGGTCCTGATCGTGCTCGTGCTGGGCATGCCGTTGAAGTACCTGGGTGACAACGACGTCGTGGTGGCCACGGTCGGGCCGGTGCACGGGTTCCTGTTCATGGTGTACCTGGCGCTCACGTTCGACCTCGGCCGCCGGGCCCGGTGGCCGCTGGGACGGATGGCGCTGGTGATGCTGGCGGGCACGGTCCCGTTCCTGTCGTTCTGGGCCGAGCGCAAGGTGAGCCACGACTGGATCAAGCCGGAGCTGGCCGCCGCATAAGACCGTTTCGCGGCAATTGCACTGCTGTAGTAACGCAGTGATTCGGCGCCATGGCAATGCGTTATCGGGATCATCAGTAAATCCCCGACTATTGGCGTGAATCATTCCACGGCATCTTGATTTTGCGCGGCGCGCCGATAGGTTGGTGCGGTTGATCCGGTCCGCAGCCACATCCCTCGGTGGCGCCGGAGCGACGCCGCCGAATCATCGCGGCGGGTACGGCGCACGCCCCACCCCCCGAGGCTCCGCCGGCCGCCGCACCGAGCCGGGGAACCGCCGAGCAGCATCTGGGGTGAATCCGCGTCAGCGGTAGGGCCTTTTTCCGTCCCCAGAGCCGCCAGAAGTCCGGCGTCAGCCAACCCGGTAGGCGGCCATGCGGAAGAAAGGCCACGTTCCGTTGTCACACGCCCGCACGAGGCTCCGGGCCCTGGTGGTCGCCGTCCTGGCCGCCGCCATCACCGGCTCCGGCGCGACGAGCGCCCATGCGGCACCCTCCACGAGTGACATCAACAAGAAGATCGAGACGGCGTCCAACCAGCTCGAGGACGTCGTCGAGTCGTACAACAAGATGAAGATCAGCCTGGCGAAGACGAAGTCGGACGAGAAGACCCTCGCCGCGTCGCTCGGTCCCGCCCGGGAGGCGCTCAAGGGCGCCACCGCCCAGGTGCAGACCATCGCCTCGTCGGCATACATGACCGGCACGGTCGGCACGGTGAACGTGCTGCTCGAGGGCCCGGACAACCTGATGGACCGGATGAGCTTCCTCGACCAGATGTCCCGCAGCCGCCAGCGCGACATCGCCACCTACACCGAGACGACGCAGAACTACGCTCAGCGGCAGGCGGCCCTCAAGAGCACCCAGGACAAGCAGAACGCTGAGGTCAAGGAGCTCGCCGCCCGCAAGAGCAAGATCGAAGGCGATCTCAAGAACCTGTACGCGATGCGCCGCTCCGCCTACGGCAGCGACACGTCCAAGGGCACCAAGTACACCGGCCCCGTGCCGAACCTGCCCGGCTCGGCCGGCACGGCGGTGAAGTACGCCTACAACGCCCTCGGCGCGATGTACAACTACGGCGCGGACGGCCCGTACGACGTCGGCTACGACTGCTCCGGGCTGACCTCGGCGGCCTGGCGCTCCGCCGGCAAGTCGTTGCCACACAACGCCGCGGCGCAGTACAGCGCCACCGCCCGGATCAGCCGCGGCGAACTCAAAGCCGGCGACCTCGTCTTCTATCGCAGCCTCGGTCACGTCGGGCTGTATGTCGGCGGCGGGATGATCATCGACGCCTCGCACGCCGGTGAGCCGGTCAAGAAGCGGTCGATCGACATCATGCCGCCCTACGGGTACGGCCGGGTGCGCTGACGGAATCGGGTGAGCCGGGCGACCGGCTCACCGCCACCCACCTGACACGGAAAAGGCCGGTGTCCCCCTCTCGGGGACACCGGCCTTTCTCGGTCGTACGGGGAAATCAGGCGGCCTGCAGGCCCTCGGCCCGGGCCAGCTCACGCAGCCGGCCCAGCGCCTGGATCTCCAGCTGGCGGATGCGCTCGCGGGACAGCGAGAAGCGGGACGCCACCTCGGTGAGCGAGTGCTCCCGGCCGTCCTCCAGGCCGTAGCGGGCGCGCATGATGCCGGCCGAACGGTCGTCAAGGTGGTTGAGCAGGCCCTCGATGCGCTGCCGCTCCAGGGCGGTCAGCACGATCTCCTCGGGCGAGGGGGCGTCGCTGTCGGCGACCAGGTCACCGAGGTTGGTGTCGCCGTCGTCGCCCACCGGGGTGTCCAGCGACACCGTGTCCTGGGCCCAGCGGGTCAGCTCGTGGACGCGCTCCACGGTCACGCCCAGCGCGGCCGCGACCTGCTCCGGCTCCGGGTCGGCGCCGAGCTCACGGACGAGCTGGCGGGTGACGTTGCGCATCCGGTTGACGTCCTCGACCAGGTGCACGGGCAGGCGCACGGTGCGCTCCTGCTGGGCGATGGCCCGGCTGATGGCCTGGCGGATCCACCAGGTGGCGTACGTGGAGAACTTGTAGCCGCGCTCGTAGTCGAACTTCTCGACGGCGCGCACGAGGCCGGTGTTGCCCTCCTGGATGAGGTCGAGCATCGGCATGCCGGATCGCACATACCGGCGGGCGATCGACACGACCAGGCGCAGATTCGCGCGGATGAACAGATCCTTTGCCCGCGCGCCCTCGACGACCAGCCGCTCCAGTTCCTCCCCGCTCACACCGCGGCGGACCTCACCGGTCTCCAGCAGATGCTCGGCGTAGAGGCCGGCCTCGATCGCCTTGGAGAGGTCGACCTCCCTGGCGGCATCCAATAGTGGCGTCCGGGAGATCTCGTGCAGGTAGACGCCAACCAGGTCGCGCTCCTCGGCGACCTCGTCGGTCCGCATCCCGGTGTTCTTCTCCACGTTGCCCACGGTCCCCTCATTGCCTTCACTAAGCCTGTTACGGGCAATACCTGCGTCCATCAGCCCTCCCGTAACGTCCGCAGTTCGTGCATTGCGGTGTTGCAACAACACAACAGATCTCGCCGTACAGTGATTCCGGCTGGTGGATCGAAAGTGTCACGAATGTCTGAGCGATAGCTGAGAGCCGCGTGCATACTTGCTGAGGAACGCCTGCACCAAGCATTCGGAGCTGCACCCGGCGGGTCGATGCGTGCACACACGCATACCCGACGCTCACGTCATGACACCATCGACTCCCCATCCGTCACAGCGACGGGCATCACGACCGGCGGTGCGACACTCGTCACTACCCAGTACGGCCCGGTTGCCGAATGGGTTCACACGCAGCATCGACCGGGTACTGATCGTCTTGAACCAAAAGCCGCACGAGAAAGATCCCGCCGCGCAGCGGAACGGGACCACCTGCCACAATGCGGCACGCCACGCCGCTATTCAGTCGACCGACAGGGTGACCCACGCTCGGGTGACCTCCCACATCGCCGCAGCTGGGGCGATTTCCCCGGCCCGCTGGTGACGAAAAGCACATCGATTTTCGGCACGGTCTACGGTGTCCACATGGATCGCAGTGTGCTGATCACCGGCGGGACGGGCGGCCTCGGCGCCGCCGTCGTGACCGCCTTCACCACCGCCGGATGGCGGGTCGTCGCCCCGGTACGCCCCGGCACCGCCGGCCGGCTGCCGGCCCCGCCGGAGCCCACCGACACCGCCGGCGCCATCGAGCCGGTGGAGGCCGACCTCGCCGCACCCGACGACGTCGCGGCCGCGGTCGCCACGGCCGCCGCCGTCCCGGATGCCCCGCTGCGGGCGGTGATCAACCTCGTCGGCGGGTACGCGGCCGCCGGACTGGTACACGAGACGCCGGTCGAGGACTTCGAGGCGATGCTGCGGGTGAACCTGCGGCCGACGTACCTGGTGACCGCCGCGGCCCTGCCGCACCTGGTGGCCGCGGGCGGCGGGTCGGTGGTGTGCGTGTCGTCGCGGGCGGCGCTCGCGCCGTTTCCCGGCGCGGCCGGGTACGTGACGGCCAAGGCCGCCGTACTGGCGTTCGCCAACGCCGTGGCGGCCGAGTACAAGGGGCAGGGTGTGCGGTGCAACACCGTGCTGCCCAGCGTCATCGACACGGCCGCGAACCGGACCGCGATGCCCGGTGCGGACGCCTCCCGGTGGGTCACCCCGGACGAGATCGCCCGGGTGATCCTGTTCCTGGCGGGCGACGACTCGGCCCCGACCAGCGGCGCCACCATCCCGGTCTACGGCCGGGCCTGAGCTTCGCGGACCGGCACCTCAGAACACGTCCGTCAGCTGGCGGCCCACCACCGCGGCGCCCGCGGCCAGCGGCCCCGCCGCGAGGACCACTGCCCGGGCGCCGGCCACCACGGCGGGCAGCCGGGGTGCGGGGGCCGGCCGGTCCTGCCAGGCGTCGAGCGCGGCCGACAACGCCGCGGCCACCTCGGCCGGACTCCGGTTCGCGTCCACCACGACGAAGTCGTCGTGCTCCGGCAGCGACCGGTAGGCCGCCGCCGCGGCGCGCAGGAAGGCCATCTCCTCGTGGTCGTACCCGCGCGCCTCGATGCGGTCGTACGCGACCGCCGGGTCGACCTCCAGCAGGAAGGTGACGTCCGGCTTCGGGAAGAACCGGTACGCCAGGCGGGCGCGGCGTTCGGCGGCCGGGGCGGCGCCGCGCGCCCGCAGGCTGGCGTACTGGCAGACCGCGTAGCGGTCCATGACCGCGAGGTCGCCGGTGAAGCGGCGGCGCAGCCGGGTGTCGAGGATCGCGAGCCAGCGCAGCAGCGACTCGACCAGGAGCATGAGCCGGCGTCCCAGCAGGGCCTCGGCGTCGCGCCGGCCGAACGCTGTGGCCAGCCGGCCGAACCAGCGCCGGCCGCCGGCGTTGCGCCGGTAGGTGGCGCGCCACCCCTGTGCGCGCAGGGTGTCGGCCAGCAGGCGGGCCTGGGTGGTCTTGCCGGAACCGTCGATGCCGACGAGCGCCACGGTGCGCAACCGTCGGGGGCGGGTGAAGGCGAGGTCGGGGACCATGCCCATCCACGGTACCCGGACCCGTCACGCGTCCGTCACCGCTGATTCACCAGGTCGGCGCGAGTTTTCGAGACATGTCGATCGGGTATCGCGCAGACATGGACCTAGTGCTCTGGATTATCGCAGTCATCCTTGTGGTCGCCGGCATCCTCGCCCTGTTCCGGCGGCAGCTCCTCTGGGGAATCGTGCTGATCATCGTGGGCCTGCTCGTCGGCCCCGGCGGCGTCAGCCTGTTCACCTGACCCCCACCCCTGGTAACTCGAGAGAGCCGGGGTCGCCCACGTGGCGGCCCCGGCTCCGCTGTGGACGGTCACCCGAACGTTGCGAAGCGTCAGGAGGCGCACACGCCGTGCGACCCCGCACTTCGGACATGTGACTGAATCCGTACGCACGATCCGACAGGCGGATCCGAAGTACGCGAGGTACGGCGCAGTGACACACATCCATCACTTCACCTACGGCGCCTTCAATCCGGTCGCCGCGTACCTGTTGGCGTTCCTCGGATCCTTCCTCGGCCTGCTCAGCACGGGGCGGGCCCGCAGCGCCCGGACCCGTGGGCGGCGCAACCGGTGGCTGATCATCGCTGCGTTCGCGATCGGCGGCGGCGCCATCTGGCTCATGCACTTCGTGGCCATGCTCGGCTTCGACGTCCCGGCCAGCCCGGTCCGGTACGACCCCAAGCTGACGGTGGTGAGCCTCGGCCTGTCCGTGCTCACGGTCGGCTTCGGGCTGATGGTGGTGGGCCACGGGCGGCGCAGCTTCCCGAAGACCCTGGTGGCGGGCATCCTCACCGGCGTCGGTGTGCTGGCCATGCACTACACCGGGATGGCGGCCATGCACCTGTCGGGCGCGATCCACTACGAGCCGGGGCTGGCCGCCGCGTCCGGCGTCATCGCGATCGTGGCCGCCACCGCCGCCCTGTGGTTCACCGTCTCGGTCGAGGGCTGGGGACGGGTCACCGGGGCCGCGGCGATCATGGGGGTCGCGGTGTGCGGCATGCACTACACCGGCATGGCGGCCATGCGGGTCGAGCTGAGCGAGGCGGTGAACACCCCGGTCACGGGACTGCGGCCGATGCTGATGATCGTGCCGATCACGCTGCTCAGCGCCGCCACGATCCTCGGGCTCGCACTCAGCGCGCTGCAGGCGCTGACCGAGGAGGAGTTCACCGACGGGGCCGGCACGCCGCGCCGCGGCGTACACGCGGACAGCACCACGTGGTCGCTCAAGCAGGCGTCGCTGTCGGCCATGCGCCGCGCGCCGGGCACCCGGCCCTCGCCGCGCCCGGTCGCCCCGCGCCTGCCCACCGAAGGGGAGAGCGTCCTGGCCGACGATCCGGTGATGGAGGAGGCCACCGCCGCCAGCTCCTGACGATCTCGGCGGACGGTTCCGGATAGCCTGGCCGTATGGAGCCCTCCGCCGACTGGTGGCGCAGCGCCGTCATCTACCAGATCTATCCGCGTTCGTTCGCCGACAGCGACGGCGACGGCATGGGCGACCTGCCCGGCATCACGGCCCGGCTGAGCAGCCTGCGCGACCTCGGCGTCGACGCGGTGTGGCTGTCGCCGTTCTATCCCTCGCCCCAGGCCGACGGCGGGTACGACGTCGCGGACTACCGCGATGTCGACCCGAGGTTCGGCAGCCTGCCCGACGCGGACAAGCTGATCGCCGAGGCGCACGGGCTGGGTCTGCGGGTCCTGGTGGACCTGGTGCCGAACCACACCTCCAGCGCGCACGCCTGGTTCCGGGCCGCGCTCGCCGCGGCGCCCGGCAGCGCGGCGCGGCGGCGCTACTGGTTCCGCGACGGCCGCGGCCCGGGCGGCGACGAGCCGCCGAACTCGTGGCCCAGTGTCTTCGGCGGGTCCGCGTGGCAACGCGTCATCGGCCCGGACGGCAAGCCCGAACAGTGGTATCTGCACCTGTTCGACGTGAGCCAGCCCGACCTCAACTGGGCGGAAGGGGCGGTGCGCGACGAGTTCGTCGACGTGCTGCGGTTCTGGCTCGACCGGGGGGTCGACGGTTTCCGGGTGGACGTGGCGCACGGCCTCATCAAGCAGGCCGACCTGGCGGACTGGCACTACCCGAACGCCATCCTCGGCGGGCTCGGTCACGAGGGCCCGCCGCCGCCCATGTGGGACCAGGAGGGCGTGCACGAGATCTACCGCGAGTGGCGCGCGGTGCTCGACGAGTACCCCGGCGAGCGGATCCTGGTGGCGGAGGCGTGGGTGCAGCCCGCCGAGCGGCTCGCCCGCTACGTGCGCCCGGACGAGATGCACCAGGCGTTCAACTTCGAGTACCTGGAGGCGCCCTGGGCACCGGACGCGCTGCGGACGGTCATCGCGGGCAGCCTCGCCGCCAACGGGGCGGTGGGTGCGCCGACCACCTGGGTGCTGTCCAACCACGACGTCGTCCGGCACGTGACCCGGCTGGGCTACCCCGTGGGCGAGCCGCGGCGGCACGGCATCGGCGCCGAGGACCCGCAGCCCGACGCAGGACTGGGGCTGCGCCGGGGGCGGGCCGCGACGCTGCAGATGCTGGCGCTGCCCGGGTCGGCGTACCTGTACCAGGGTGAGGAGCTGGGGCTGCCGGAGGACACCCGGATGCCCGACGACGTCCGGCAGGACCCGGCCTGGGCGCGGTCCGGGCACACAGAGAAGGGCCGCGACGGCTGCCGGGTGCCGATCCCGTGGGAGGCCGACGCCCCGTCGTACGGGTTCGGGCCCGCGGACGCCAGCTGGCTGCCGCAGCCGGGCGTGTGGGCCGAGTTCGCGCTGGACCGCCAGCGTGACGTGCCCGGCTCGACGTACGAGCTGTACCGGTCGGCGCTGCGGCTGCGCCGGGAGTTGGGGCTGGGCACCGGCACCCTGAACTGGGTCGACTCAGCGGCCGACGTGCTCGCCTTCCGCACGGGCGACGTGCTGGTGCTGACCAACTTCGGACCCACTCCGGCCGAGGTGCCGTCCGGGGCGCGGGTGCTGTTGAGCAGCGAGCCGCTCACCGCCGACGGCCGGGTCCCGCAGGACGTCACGGTCTGGGCGCGCTGAACCCGCAGGGTGGCCTTACGCCGTACCCGAAAGGTTAGGTCTGGGTGGATTCCGTGGCCGACGCTCGCGCCGCCAGCAGGGCGGCGTGGGTGTCGGCCATGTCCTGCGCGACGGTGCGTGACGCCAGCCAGTACATGATCCCGGTGGGGACGAAGAACAGCTGGAAGCCGGCCAGCCCGACCGCGTAGTTCAGCGGCGGGGGGAACCCGCACGCCAGACTCCGGAACGCGGCACCCACGAGCGCGTTGCCACTGGCCCGGCCGACGCCGTTGACCAGGTTGCCGAGGCTGTAGACGGTGCCGCGGTGCTCGGGCGGGTTCACGTCCGCGATCATCGCGAACCAGTTCGGCGAGTTGGCCGAAGTGAGGGCCAGCGCGAACACGGCCGTGGCCAGGCAGGCGCCCACCGTCGGCTCGGTCACCACCTCGGCCAGCACGGCCCGCAGCACCGTGCCCGCGCCCGCGCCGTCGGGCACGGCGATGCGCATCGGCACGAAGAACAAGACGACATAGAACGGTACGGCCGCCAGCACGCCGACCGCGGCGACCAGGGCCCGGCCGCGCGGGGTACGGCGTTGCAGCCGGTCCCCGATCAGACCGCCCAGAATGGACAGTGCGCCGCCGATCTGGAACAGCGTGGCGAACACGCTGCCGACCAGCACCGCCGTGCCCGCCGAGTAGCCCTGCGCCTCGGCGCGCGAGCGGAACAGCACGGGCAGCCAGACCAGGGAGCCGAGCGCGATCTGCGCCGAGAAGCCCTGCAGGATCAGCCACACGTTGGTCCGGCGGCCCAGGATCTTGGGCAGGTCGTCGCGGTGGATCCGCTCGTCGTACTCGATGCCGGCCAGCTCGGGCTGACTGTCCCCGCGCGGCACGTCGTACGTCAGCAGGTACGCCGCGGCGGCGACCACGCCCGCGGCCGACACCGCCAGGAACGGGCGCCGCCAGTCGTCGTGGCCGAGCAGCCCGCCGAGCATCGTCCCGGCCAGTGTGCCGACGCCCTGCGACAGCCCCCAGAAGCTCATGGCCAGGCCCCGGCGGCGCGGCGAGATCAGGTCGCTGACCACGGAGAAGCTGACCGAGGCCACCCCGCCGAGCCCGATCGCGGCGACGACCTGGGCCAGCAGGAATTCCGGGTAGCTGCCGGACAGGCCGGACCAGGCGGTGCCGATGACCCAGATCATGGTGCCGGCCAGCAGCACGGGTTTGCGGTTGGTGCGGTCGCCCGCGTACGCCCAGGCGACCGAGGCGACCGCGCTGATCAGGAACATCGCCGTGGTGGCCAGGGCGACCTTGGCCTCGCTGACGTCGAAGGTGGTGGCGATGCTGCCGTACAGCGGGGGGACCAGGCCGATCGCGACGTTGTCCAGGGAGGCGAGGATGACGAAGACGACCACGCTGTAACCGCGATGCGCCGCACCGCCCCAGATCGTCACCGTGGCAGGTTACCGGGATTCGCGGTCCAGTACGGCGTCGCGGGCGGCTGCGTACCGGTCCCTGATCGACGGCACGGGGGCGGCCTCGTAGGGCTGTGGGGCGGCGGTCGGCCAGGACGGTGGTTCGTCGCCACCGGACAGCACCCAGGCGGCCTGGCGGGCGGCGCCGTCGGCGACGTACTCGCCGGGCGGGGGCACCAGCACCGGGAGGCCGAACACCTCGGGGGCGATGTGGCGTGCTGCCTCGCTGCGGGCGCCGCCGCCGATCAGCACGATCCGGTTGGCCGTCGCGCCCTGCGCGGTCAGTGCGTCCAGGCCGTCGGCGAGGGCGCACAGCATGCCCTCGACGGCCGCGCGCGCGAGATGGGCCGGGGTGGACGTGCGCAGGGTGAGGCCGTGCACCGCGCCGGTGGCGTGCGGACGGTCCGGGGTGCGCTCCCCCTCCAGGTACGGGACGAGGACCAGCCCGCCGGCGCCCGCGGGCGCGCTCAGCGCCAGCCGGGACAGCTCCTCGTGGTCGACGCCGAGCAGCCGGGCGGCGGCGTCGAGGACCCGGGCGGCGTTCAGGGTGACCACGATCGGCAGGAACCGGCCGGTCGCATCGGCGAAGCCCGCGACCGTACCGGTGGGGTCGTTCGGAGCGGTGTCGGTGGCGACGAACACGGTGCCGGAGGTGCCGATCGACACCACCACGTCGCCGGGGCGGGCACCGGCGCCCAGGGCGGCGGCGGCGTTGTCGCCCGCGCCGGGGCCGAGCGGGGCACCGTGGGGCAGGGTGCCCGCGACCTCGGTGGGGCCGAGCACGCCGGGCACGGCAAGCCTCCGTCCGAAGCCGAGTTCCAGCAGGTCGTGGCGGTACTCGTCGGTGCGCGCGGACCAGTAGAGGGTGCCGCTGGCGTCGCTGCGGTCCGTACGCAGATCGTCGAGGTTGTCTGCGGCGCCGAGCCGCCAGGTGAGCCAGTCGTGTGGCAGGCAGACGGCGGCGACGCGGGCGGCGTTGGCGGGCTCGTGGCGGGCCAGCCAGCGCAGCTTGGTGAGGGTGAAGCTGGCGACGGGGACGATGCCGACCGCGTCGGCCCACGCCCGTCGTCCCCGGTCGCCGCCGCCGAGGTCGTCGATCAGCTCGGCGGCGGCGCCCGCGCTGCGGGTGTCGTTCCACAGCAGGGCGGGGCGCACGACCGCGCCGTCCGCGTCCAGGCAGACCATGCCGTGCTGCTGACCGGCGACCGAGGCGGCGGCCACGTCGTCGAGGCCGCCGGCCTGGTCGACGGCCTGGTTCAGCGCCGCCCACCACGCGTCGGGGTGCACCTCGGTGCCGTCCGGGTGGGCGGCGCGGCCCTGCCGGACCAGCGCGCCGGTGTCCGCATCGCGGATCACCACCTTGCACGACTGGGTGGACGAGTCGACGCCCGCGACGAGGCTCATTCAGCGGGCCCGCAGCAGGTGCTCGATCGCGAGCTGGTGCAGCGCGACGAAGCCGTACCCGGTGGCGCCCACGGCGTCCGGGTCGAAGTCCTCGAAGGCGCTGCGGTCGGCCAGCAGGTCGGCGTACGTCTCACTGGCGCCCAGGGTGGGCACGGCCAGTCCGTCGACCTTGGACGCGCGCAGCGCCGCCTGCACCCCGGGATCGGCGCGGAACGCGGCGGCCCGCTCCTTGAGCAGCAGATACATCCGCATGTTGGCGGCCGCCGAGGCCCACACCCCGTCCGCGTCCTCGGTCCGCGAGGGCTTGTAGTCGAAGTGCCGGGGACCGTCGTACGCGCGGCCGCCGCCGGGGCCGCCGAACTCCAGCAGGTCGACCAGCGCGAACGCGTTGATCAGGTCGCCGTGGCCGAAGACGAGGTCCTGGTCGAACTTGGGACCGTGCTGGCCGTTGAGGTCGATGTGGAACAGCTTGCCGTGCCACAGCGCCTGGGCGATGCCGTGCATGAAGTTCAGGTTGGCCATCTGCTCGTGGCCGACCTCGGGGTTGACGCCGAACAGTTCGGGGCGTTCGAGGCTCTGCACGAAGGCGAGGGCGTGCCCGACCGTGGGCAGCAGGATGTCTCCGCGCGGCTCGTTGGGCTTGGGTTCGATGGCGAAGCGCAGGCCGTACCGGCTGTCGACGGAGTACTGGGCGAGGAGGTCGAGGCCCTCGCGGTAGCGGTCGAGGGCGGCGCGGACGTCCTTGGCGTGGTCGTACTCGGCGCCTTCGCGGCCGCCCCACAGCACGAGCGTCTCGGCGCCCAGTTCGGCGGCGAGGTCCATGTTGCGCAGGACCTTGCGCAGCGCGTACCGGCGGACGGAGCGGTCGTTGCTGGTGAAGCCGCCGTCCTTGAACACCGGGTGGGTGAAGAGATTCGTGGTGATCATCGGTACGGTCAGGCCGGTCTCGTCGAGCGCCTTGCGGAACCGGGCGATGGTGGCGTCCCGCTCGTGCGCGGGCGCGCCGAACGGCACGAGGTCGTCGTCATGGAACGTGATGCCGTACGCCCCCAGCTCGGCCAGCCGGTGCACGGCCTCGACGGGGTCGAGTGCGGGCCGGGTGGCGTCGCCGAACGGGTCGCGAGCCTGCCAGCCGACCGTCCACAGGCCGAATGAGAACTTGTCCTCGCGCGTGGGCTGGACCGACACGGTTACCTCCACGAAGTCAGCGCAGATTTGTTTATTGGTTGAATTATTTGGCGAGCGTGTGGCATTGTCAAGGCTGTGCATACCCGCCCCATGGCCGCGCATCCCCGCCCGATGGCGGCCGCGGACGTGCCCGTGCGGCAGTCCAGCGTGCGAGCCCACAATCTCGCACTGGTCCTGCGCCAGGTGGCGGAAAGCCCGACTCCGATGTCCCGGGCGTCGGTCGCCACGGCCACGGGACTCACCCGCGCCACCGTCTCCGCGCTGGTCGACGACCTGATCGCCGGGGGGCTGCTGGCCGAGGTGGAGCCCGCCCCGCGGACCGGCGCGGGGCGACCCGCGGCGGGGCTCATCCTGAATCCGGCCGGACCCGCCGCGCTGGGCCTGGAGATCAACGTCGACTATCTCGCCGGATGCGTCGTGGACCTCACCGGCACGGTCCGACACCGGCTCGTCGAGCACGCCGATCAGCGGCCGGCGGGCGCCCCGGCCGCACTGGCCGCGCTCGGCGAACTGGCCGGGCGGTTGCGCAGCCGGGCGGCCGCCGACGGGCTCGACCTGGCGGGCGCCGCCCTGGCCGTACCGGGATTGGTGGCCGCGGACGGACTGATCCCGGTCGCGCCCAACCTGGGCTGGCAGGACGTGCCCGCCGCGGCCCTGCTCGGCGCCGCCCCGGCGCTGGCCGGGCTGCCGCTCACGGTCGACAACGAGGCCAACCTGGCCGCGCTCGCCGAGCTGCGCGCGGGCGGAGGCGCCCGCAGCTTCGTCCACGTCTCCGGCGAGATCGGGATCGGCGCGGGCATCGTGCTCGACGGCGTCCTGTACCGCGGCGTCCACGGCTGGAGCGGGGAGATCGGCCACCTGCCGGTCCACCCCGACGGGCCGCCGTGCCGCTGCGGCGGCACCGGCTGCCTGGAACAGTACGCCGGGCAGGAGGCCATCCTGCGGGCCGCCGGAGCACCCGCGCTCGACGCCCTCGACCCGACCGCCCCCGCCACCCGCGACGCCCTCGCCGCCGCCGGCCGCGCCCTGGGCATCGCGCTGGCCGCCGTGGTCAACCTCCTCGACGTCGACACTGTCGTGCTCGGCGGCGGCTACGCCCAGCTCCTGCCGGGCCTGCGTGGGAGCATCGAGGACGAACTGCGCCGCCGGGTCCTCACGTCGAACCTCGCGCCCGTGTCACTGCGCCCCGCCACGCTCGGGGCGGACGCCGCGATGCGCGGAGCCGCCGACTCGGTGATCCGCGCGGTGCACGCCGACCCCGCCGCCTGGCTGTCCCGGGCCTGAGGCCCCCGGCGAGGGTGGAATGCGCAACGGCCGCCGCTCCCCGGTCGGGGTGCGGCGGCCGTCAGTGACCGGGTGCGCTCAGCGGTTGGCGCCGGTACGCGAGGAGATCGCCTGCAGGAAGATGTCGGAGATCTTCGCCGGGTCCGGGGCGACGAAGACGCCACCCGAACTCGTCGCGTCCGCGATCGCCTGCAGCTCGTTGCGGTCCACCTCGTTGCCGATACCGATGATCACCATTCGGACCGGGCGCTTCGGGTCGTTGAGCTTCTTCAGCTCGTTGACCAGCTGGTCGCGGCTGATGCCGTCGGAGTTCTCGTTCTTGCCGTCGGTGAACAGCAGGACCGAGTTGACCCGCCCCGGCTGCCAGCTGTCCTGCACGTTCTTGTACGCGGCCAGGGCCGTGTCGTAGAGGCCGGTGGCACCGTTCGGCTTGGGATTGAGCCGCGCGATCGACGCCTGAATCTCGCTGCGCGCGGAGGTCAGCGGGCTGATCGGCACGATCTCCTTGTACGGCCGTTTGCCGTCCAGTTCCGTGGAGAACACCCACACGCCGACCGCCCACCTGTCGTCGAACAGGCTGAGCCCCGCCGCGGCAGCACGCTGGGTCACCTGGGCCCGGGTCAGGTTGTTCGCCGTCGGCACCTCTTTGAGCATGGAGCCCGAGACGTCGAAGACGGCCAGTGCCCGGCCCGGCAGGGTGATCGCGGCCCAGCTGCCGAGCGCCTGGCTCAGCGCACCGGCGTCGAGGCCGCTGGCGGCGGTCCCGCCCTTCGCCTCGTCACCGGAGGTGGCCGGCGGGGTCGCGGCCGGGGCACCGACGGGAGCCTGGAAGCCGGCACCCACCGAACCGTCGGGGCCACGCAGGCCCACGGACGCCAGGTTGTTCTTAAAGGCGGCCTGCTGCAGCGCCTGGCGCAGGCCGGTCGCGGCGGCCGCCTTGGTCAGGTCGACCTCGGGCATGACCGCGAACGGGTAGTCCAGCGGCGGCGGCATCGGGTCCAGGTACAGCGCGGCCAGCTGGACCGGCGGCCCCTCGGCGTTGTACGCGACCACGTCCTCCTCGGACAGCGGCGCGGCGCTGAGGCTGCTCGCGACGTCGTTGGGCTCGGCCGAGTGCGGGAACTTCTGCAGCAGGTCGTCGCGCAGCGCGGAGCTGCCGGCGGCCAGCGCGCGCAGTGCGCCCACCTTGGCGGCCTGAGCGTTCGGCCCGGCGCCCGCGGCCTGTCCCAGCGCCAGCAGACCGGCGAGACCGGCCGCGTCACGGGTCGGGTCCACGGTGCCGGTCCGCAGCGTGTTGCTGGTCATCAGCTTGCCCAGCAGGTCTTTCCAGCCCAGCCTCTTGTCGGGCCAGCCGACGGCCTGCTCGGCGACGGGCTTCGGCATGGCGACGACGATCGGGCTCTGCGCGACCGAGGTGCCGTCGGTGGGCACGAAGCCGGAAGCCTCCGACTTGAGCCGCAGCAACCAGGTGCTGGAGTCCGCGATCCACACGTCCGGCGTCTCCACCGACTGCGGGGCGGACCCGAGCCCGACGAGCGTGACCTGGTGTTCGCGGGCGATCGCCGCGGCCATGGTGGCCGGGTTGATCGCGGTGACACCGACGGCGACGCAGGTCCCGTTGACCTGGGCGCCGCCCTGGGCCCACTTCTGGGCGGCCTGCTCGACGGCGGGCGCGATCTCGGGCGCCGCGGCGACGTTCAGCTTGATGGAACCGGTACAGCCGGAGTCGGCGAGCTGGCGGTAGCCGAGCCAAGACCCGGCGAGGATGACGACGATCGCCATCGCGGCACCAACGACGCCCGCTCCGCGGAGATTGAAGTTTCTGCGATGGCGACCTGACACGCGGTCCATACTGCGCATCTCGCGAGCTGATTGCCATATACGTTCGGACGAAAATTACTCGGATTGGAAGTTCGGGACTACCTCAGGACTCTCCGTAGTTGAGTGATCTCTCGGGGTGCGGGACTCTGGGGCCAATGCTATGGTCCAGGTCATAAATCTAGAAGATTCTGAATGTCCGATATTGCTTATCGGCTGACGTGCTCGGGGAGCCAGCGCAGGAGACAGGTCGGGCTCGCCTCGCCCACCGGGTCCCCCTGCCTGCGGGGCACTCCGGTGTCCGGGTCGATCCGGAACACCGTGACGGTGTGTGAGCGTTCGTTCGCTACGTACAGATGATCCGTGAAAAGGGCGAGATGCCGGGGCCAGGCGCCGCCGGTGGGCACCTCGGCGACCAGGGTGGCGTCCGTCCCGTCCCACTCGAACGCCGCGATCGTGTCCGGGCCACGGTTGGCCACGTACACGTAACGGCCGTCGCGGCCCGCCGCCAGCTCCGACGGATGATGGGTGCCCAACGTGGTGCTGGACGGGATGTCACCCACCCGGCGCAGGGCGCCGTCCGGGCCGCCCGGCCGATACCAGGACAGGTCACCCCGCAGCTCGCCCACCACCAGCAGCGTCCCGTCGGCCGAGCGCAGCATGTGCCGCGGGCCGGTGCCCGGGGCCGCCACCACCGCCGGGGCGACCAGCGTCAGCCGGCCGGACGCCGGATCCAGCCGGCACCGCCACACCCGGTCCGAGCCGAGGTCGCTGACCAGCACGTCCGGGCCGTGCGGGTCGGGCAGCACCATGTGCGAGTGCGGGCTCGCCTGGCGGTCGGCCACCGGGCCGGAGCCGTCGAAGCCCAGCAGGTCGCAGTGCGGGCCGGGGACACCGTCGGGATCCAGTGGGAACACCGCGACGTTGCCGCTGTCGTAGTTCGCCACCAGCAGATGCCGCCCGCCCGGCGCGACCGCCAGGTGGCACGGATGCTGCGCGCCGGTCGACTGGACACCCAGCGGCTTCAGCTCGCCGTCCCCGGCCACCGCGAACGCGCTCACCGTCCCGGCATGCATCTCGTTCACCGCGTACAGGACCGGCTGAGTGGGATGGCGGGCGAGGAACGACGGCGACGGGGTACGCGCGGCCAGGCCGAGACGGGTCAGGTCCCCCGTCGCCGGATCCCGGCGCAGCAGCGCGATGCCCTCGCCCTCGCCGCCGGTCTCCCCGGTGTAGCAGCCGACGAAGACGAACTCACCTGGGGCGCTCACACCAGCATCCAATCACCGCTCGGTGGCCTGGGCGGATCAGCGGCCCGCCGTGGCGAGCTGACGGCGCGCCACGTACTCGACCAGCTCGATCAGCACGTTACGCGCGGCCAGCGGCTGCCGCGCGTCGAACAGCACCACGGGCACGTCCGGGTCCAGGTCCAGGGCACGGGCCACCGCCTCGGGGGCGAACTGCTGGGCGTCGTCGAAGCAGTTCACCGCGACCACGAACGGCGTGCCCCGCTGCTCGAAGTAGTCGATCGAGGGGAAGCAGTCCGCCAGCCGCCGCGTGTCCGCCAGCACCACCGCGCCCAGCGCACCCTGCGACAGCTCGTCCCACAGGAACCAGAACCGGTCCTGGCCGGGCGTGCCGAACAGGTAGAGCTGCAGGTCGTCGGTGATGGTGATGCGACCGAAGTCCATGGTCACCGTCGTGGTGCGTTTGCCCTCGACACCGGAGGTGTCGTCGCCACCGTCGACACCGGTGAGGACCTCCTCCGTCTGCAACGGGCGGATCTCGCTCACCGAGCCGACCATCGTGGTCTTGCCCGCGCCGAACCCGCCGGCGATGAGAATCTTGAGCGCGACGGGGATGCGTGCGCGCGACGCGTCCCGGTCAGAGCGCACGGAGTCCATTGACAACCGCCTTGAGTACGTCGACGTCGTGCGGCTTCGCGGCCGCGGAGGGTTCGTACAGCGAGATGAGTCCCGCCGAGCGTAGATCACCGAGCAAAACCCGGACGACCCCGACCGACAGGTCCAACGTGGAGGCGAGCTCGACGATCGAGATCGGCTCCCAGGCCGCGGTGACGATGCCCCGGTGTTCCGGGAGCAGACTCGGCAACGCGGGCGTGTCGGCGATGGTGGCCACCACGAACGCCACCAGGTCGAAGTCCCCGCCGGCCGGTGCGACCCGGCCCTGCGTCACCGCGTACGGCCGTACCACGGGACCGGCGTCGGCGTCGAGCCAGTCGTGGGACGGGCGGGTGAGGTCAGCGGGCATCGGACGGGGTCATGAAGGGCCGGTCGGGCGCGCCCATGAACTCACCGACCCGGGTCACCAGCATCGCCATCTCGTACGCGATGAGCCCCAGGTCGGCGTCACTGGCCGCCAGTACCGCCAGGCACGCCCCCTGCCCGGCCGCCGTGACGAACAGGAACGCCGACTCCATCTCGACCACGGTCTGGCGTACCGGGCCGGCCCGGAAGTGCCGGCTGGCGCCCTTGGCCAGGCTCTGGAAGCCGGCGGCCATGGCCGACAGGTGCTCGGCGTCGGCCCGGCTCAGCCCGGCCGATGCACCCATCATCAGGCCGTCGGCGGAGAGCACCACGGCCTGCTCCGTGGACGGTACCCGCTCGACGAGGTCGTCGAGCAGCCAGCTGAGGTTCGCGCTCTGGTTCGTGTGTGCCACTTATGCGTCCTTCTCCGGCCGGTTCCCATGGTCGTCCTGCGTGGCGGCGCCACCGCCGTCCCCCGCGCCGGACGGCGGCGCCGGGGTGTGATCCGGATCGGCCGTGTCCCGCACGGCCGGAAGCAGCACGGTAGCCGCCTCGCTGAAGCCCTGATCCACGGCCGCGGCCGTCTCCCCCGGCGCGGCCGTCTCCCCCTGCGCGGCCGCCTCCCCCTGCGCGGCCGTCTCCCCCTGCGCCGCGGTCTTCCCGGCCGCGGCCGACTCCGCTGGCACGGCCGACTCCGCGGGTGCGGCTGTCTTTCCCGGTGCGGGTGTCTTTCCTGGAGCGGCCGCGGCCGCCTGCCGTCCGCGGACGGTGCCGCGCTGCAGTGCGCTCATCAGATCGCGGACGCGCTCGGGGGAACGGGCCGGTACGGCGACCGGCGGCGCCGCGGGCTCGCGCAACTGGGGCACGAGGTTCGCCTGACGCACCCGCCGGGGCAGCCCGTCCGGGCTGGACGGCTCCCCTGAGGGGGAGCCCGTGTCCGGCAGCGGCATCGGCGACACCGGCGCGGCCGGCATCGGAACCACGGCGGCGCCGGACCGCCCGTTGTCGATGCCGTGGGCCGGGCGCTCGGTGGACGGCCGCCCGGGACCGGCACCGGGGCGGCCCGGACCGGGGCGCAGCAGCGGGTCCGGGCGGTCCAGCCCGGCCGGCAGCGGGGTGGCCCCGGTGCGCTGGGGTGCGCGCCGGGGCGCGGTACGCCGCCGCCGCACGAGACCGTCCGCGCTGAGCCCGTCCACCACCGCACTGCGGCTGGGGCCGCTACCGGTGATGCCGGACGACAGGTCCGCCTCGACGTCGGGGATCACCCCGGCATCCGGAACCGGTGCGTCGCCGGGGACCGTCTCGGCGATGGTGCCGTCGAGGGTGACCGGGCGGCCGGTGACGGTGATGGAGCGCAGTTCCTCCCCGCCCTGCCACTGTAGCGCCGCCAGCGAACGTCGCGCCGGGTCCTGCGTACCGGAGCCGACCAGGGGGCGGTCCCACGTCGGGTCCGCCGGTGACGGGCCCGCGGGCAGGGCCGGCTGTCCCGGACCGGGCGGCGCGGCCGTGACCAGCTCACCGGGGATGAGCACCACAGCGGTGACCCCGCCGTACGCGGACGGCCGCAGCGACACCCGGATGCCGTGCCGCCCGGCGAGCTGCGCGACCACGAACAGGCCCAGCCGGGCGCTGTCGGCCGGATCGAAGTCGGGCGGCTCCTGCAGGCGGCGGTTGGCGTCCTCGATCGCCTCCGCGGACATGCCGAGGCCCCGGTCCTCGACCTCCAGGGCGTACCCGTTGGGCAGGATCTGGCCGATCACCTCGACGCGGGTGTGCGGCGGGGAGAACGACGCGGCGTTCTCCAGCAGCTCGGCCAGCAGATGGATGACGTCACCGACGGCGCGGCCGAGGACCGCCGAGGACTCCACCGAGCGGATGTCGATCCGCTTGTAGTCCTCGACCTCGCTGATCGCGCCGCGGATCACGTCGATGACCGGCACCGGTTTGCGCCAGCCCCGGCCGGGCGCCGCGCCCGCGAGGATGACCAGATCCTCGGCGTGACGCCGCATGCGGGTGGCGAGGTGGTCGACGCGGTACAGATCCTCCAGCTCGCTCGGCTCGGTCTCCCGGCGTTCCATCTTGTCCAGCAGCGCCAGCTGGCGGTGCAGCAGGGTCTGGCTGCGCCGGGCGATGTTGAGGAAGACCTCGTTGATGCCGCGCCGGACGTTGGCCTCCTCCACGGCGGACTGGACCGCGGTGCGCTGCACCTCGTTGAACGCGTGCCCGAGCTGGCCGATCTCGTCCCGGCCGTACTCCAGGGGTGGGGTCTCGACGTCCACGTCGACCGCCTCGCCGCGCTGCAGGCGCCGGACCACGCCGGGCAGCCGCTCGCCGGCCATCTCCAGGGCCTCGCCGCGCAGCCGGATCAGCCGGCCGACCAGGGAGCGGCCGACCCGTACCGAAACGACGATGGAGGCCGCCACCGCGAGCAGGCCGAGGATCCCGGCGGCGCCCAGCCGGCCCAGCACCCGCATCGCCAGCGGTGTGGCCCGCTGGGCCAGCGAGTCCGCGGCGGCCAGCTCGAACGCGCGCAGCCGCGCGGTGGAACTGTCGTAGACCGGCTGCCACTCCGTGCCGCCCACCGGGGACTTCTCCCCCACCCGGCCGGTCTCGACGAGCACGTCCTGCATCTGGCGCAGGCGGGTGAACTCCGGCCCGGCGCTGAGCCGCTGGAAGGCGGCCCGGTCCGCCGGGGGCAGGTCGGCGACGCCGTCGGCCAGCAGGAACCGCGCGGTCGCGATGGATTGCAGCAGCTCGCGGCGGGTGTCCTCGGTGAGCCGCCCGGCCGCGTCCGCCCCGGCCAGCAGCGAGTCGGTACGGCTGAGGTACTCCTGGCCACGGCCCACCGTCGTGAGTGCGCGGACCTGCCGGTCGATCGGCTCGTCGTTGAACGTCGCGGTGGCCGTGAACAGCTGGAAGCCCGCGTCGACGATCGTGTTGTACAGGCCCTGCGCGGTCACCGGGTCGATCCGGCGCACGTCGATGTGGGCGCGGTTGCCCGCGAGCCCGTCGAGGTCGGTGATGAGCTGGGCGATCCGGGTACGCAGGGTGGGGCTGGCCGCCTGCTGCGCGTCCGACCCGGTCGCGGTGCGCCGGAAGGTCGCGGCGGCGCGGTCGGTCGCGGCGCGCTGGGCGTTCAGGGCGGTGGGCTCGGCGGCGGGATCGGACAGGAACGCCACGCTGAGGCGGCGCTCGTGCTGCAGCTCGCCGACCAGTGCCTCGCCGGGGTGGCCGACGGTGTCGAGCAGCGTACGGGCGGACAGCAGGTTGAACGCCGGTCCGGCGGTGAGCACCGTCGCGAAGATCCAGAGCGCGAGCAGGGCCGTCAGCGGCACCGTCACCAGCGCGATGATCTTGGAACGGATCGACCAGTTGCGGGTTCTCATCAGGCTCCGCCCGAGGGGTTCAACAGGGGACCGGCAGCACGCTACCCATCACGGTCGTCAATGCCTGACGATTCGCCCCGAGCCACGCGCGCCTTCGGCAGAATACGTAATGGGGGGCCGGGGAGCCACCTCCAAGGCGTACCAGATGAACTCTGTATGTCCTTTTTGGCCGCTGAGTTTGGCACTGTTCCGTCCATCGACGAGCACCGGGGGATCCGACCGATGACCATGCCCGACGACATCCTGGCCTACAACCGCACGCTCATCGAGACCTTCCGGGCCGACGGCGGCGCATCCATCGGCGACCGTAAACTGCTGCTGCTCACCACGCGGGGGCGCCGCACCGGCCAGCCCCGGACCAGCCCGATGATGTACGTGGCGGACGACGGGCGGCTGCTGGTCATCGCGTCCAACGCCGGGGCGGCCACGGATCCGCAGTGGTACCGGAACCTGGTCGCCGACCCGCACGTCACGGTCGAACTGCCCGGCCGCACGTACGCGGCTCTGGCCACCCCGCTGACCGGCGTGGACTACGACCGGCAGTGGGCGCGGATCAAGCAGGACAATCCGTTCTTCACCGAGCACGAGCAGAAGGCCGGGCGCACGATCCCGGTCGTGGCGCTCACGGACGACGCCGCGCCGAGCTAGACCACCGCCCAACGGTCAGGACGGATCCGCAAGCTCCTCCTGGACACCGGACCCCGTCGGGGTGGGCGACGGGCTCGCCGACCCGGCGCCACCGGTCGGCTCGGTGCCCGGGTCGCTCGGCGTGGCGGTCGGGTCCGGGCTCGACGACGGCAACGGGGCCGGGGCGGTGGATGTACCGGTCGGCACCACGGACGGCGTGGTGGCCGTGGGTGCCGGGCTGGGCGACTTGCGCGCCCGGGGGGTGCCCGCCAGCGGGGCGATCCGGTTGCGGGGCCGGGTGTCCAGCACGATGGCCGGGTCCTCCGGCGCGGCGGCACCGGCGCCTCCAGCGCTCTTGCCCGAGTGCTGCTGCACGACCACGGGCGGCGTGTCGGCGGGCGGGGCGGCGACCGGTCCGAACTGGGCACCCAGCCACATCGCGGGGCCGAGTCCGACCGCGACGATCGCCCCGAAGAGCGCCAACGGTTCCCGGTTCATCGGCGCCCCCTCCCCTGGTTACTGGAAGCATCCCGTTCAGCTCGGAAATCGATCTACCCAACTTGAGCGACGGTCATGCAAACTTGTCCGGACACGCTCTCGCTGCGCTCGGTGCAGGACACAAGCCCCTGAGTGTCAGTGTGGCCCGAACCGGCGGTCCGGTTGCTGATACGTCGGAAGTCGGCGCCTATTGGTAGGCACGCAACGGTTGCCCGGCCGGTTCAGCCGAGGTCGGACGTTTCGCGCGTACGCGCGAGAAAGGCCACCGCGTCGTCGAGGGCCGCCCACCCGCCGGGCAGTTCGTCGGAGTCCAGTGCCGCCCGCACGTTCAGCGTGGCGCCGTCGCGCAGCCGCAGATCCCAGGCGCGCGGGGCGCGGCGGGTCCGGGCCGCACCGGCCACCTCCGTGTACGGCAGGAACCGGCTGCCCGGCGCCGCCGCCTCACGTTCACCGGCGTCGGCGGCCGCGAACCGGGCGAGCCGCCGCTTCGCCGAGCCGTTGTGCGCGCGGGGCAGTCCGGGCACCAGGAACAGCCCGGTGTCCACGATGAGTACATCCGTACGAGCGCCGTCGACCACCAGGTTGACGATCCCGCCGACGACCTCCGCCCGGCCGTCCGCCGACGGGCCACCGGTCGCGGCCGGATCGACGCCGAGCGCGGCCAGCCGGTCCCGGGCCTCCGCGACCGTGGCGGGGTCGGTGACCAGCGCCGCGGGCCCGGACAGGTCGAAGTGGCCGCCGTCGAGGGCGACGAGTTCGGCCGTACCCGTCCAGTTGTGCCGCCAGCGGGCGACGCCGCTGCGCAGCGCGGCGAGCGCCAGCAGCAGCGTGATCAGCTCCGACTCCCGGGCTGCGGCCTCGTCGGCGGGCAGGTCCGGCAGTACCGACTCGGCGACCTTGCGGAGCCGTCCGTCGGCGGCGAGGTCGAGGACGTCGGCCGCGCTGGTCACGGGCACCCCGGCGGCACGGGAGATGGTCGCCAGGGCGGCCTCGGCCTCGCGTTCCATCTCGGAGGTCCGGGCCGCGCCGAAGAAGGTGTCCCAGTCCACGGCGGTACGCCCCTGCGGCGGGTAGGCGACCGCCTGCAGCGCGCGCCCGAGTCCGGGCAGGTCGGGCACCGGCTCGGCATCGGGACCGGGCGGGGGCTCGGGGACGGCCGGGAGGGCGGCGAGGCGCTCGGCCGCCGGTGGGTGGGTGTCCCACGGTCCCGGTGCGGGCAGCGGACGGGCCCGCAGCCGAGCCGCCTCGTCGGCGCGGGCGGCCAGCATCCGCAGGAAGCCGCCGAACAGGTCGTCCGGGGTGTGCCCGGCCTGCCAGCCGGGGGCGACGTACTCGGTGCGGAACAGGTGTTGCAGGGCGTCCAGGGTGGGCAGGTCGGTGAGGACCGCGGCGGCGGCCGCGCCACCGGCGAACTCGGCAGCGACCCGGTCGGCGTGGAACTCCCGGGCCCGGCTGAACGGCGCGTCGAGCCGCCGGTACAGCCGCGCGTAGGCGCGCAGCACCGGCCCGGCCGGGTTGCGGCGGCTGATCCGGGGGATGCTGCGGCCGACCGCCACCCGCCCCCGGTACGCCAGCGGCGCGAGCCGCCCGTGGCGGCCGGAGAAGTGGGCCAGCTCGTGCGCCATGACCGCGCGCAGGCGAGCGACGTCCCACGCCTGCAGCAGCGGCAGTCCCAGGTAGAGGTCGCGGCGGCCACCGACGAGCCCGAGCAGGCGGCTGCGTTCGCGCAGCGTGGCGGCGGCCCCGGCGACGACCGTGACGGTGTCCGGCGCGCGGGTGCCGGCGGCGGTCGCGGCCGCGTCCAGCAGGTCCCACAGATGGGGGGCGTCGGCGCGGCTCACCGGCACCCCGGCGGGGTTCGTGTGCCGGGTGTGCAGGGCCCGCCACGTCGCGTAGGCCAGCACCCCGACGGTGGCCATGCACAGCGGCGCGCCGACCTGCGCGGCGAGCGTGCCGGGCAGCATCGCCAGCAGGAGCAGGACCAGCACCGCCACCAGCGCGAGCTGGGCCACCGCGACGGCGAGGAACCCGGCCAGCGCGACGGCCGACGTCATCGCCCGTGCGCCGTGCCCGTCGTCCACGCGGGCAAGCCTAGAGGCGGCCCCGGCGCGCCGTCACTCCCCGGCGACCCGCACGAGGGGACGTTCACGCCCAGGGAACCTCCGGTGACCGGTGGTAGGCGATCCCCTGCGCCGTCCAGCGCGGACCGAACGTGGCCAGGCGGCGACGGAACGACGCCCAGTCCCGTACGGCCTGCGGCGACCAGGCCACCTCGGCGATCGCGGGCAGTCGCGGGAACGTCATCGTCTGTACGTCGGCGAGGCTGCCCAGGGTCTCCGACCACAGCGGAGCCTCGACGCCTAGCACGGCCCGCTCACCGACGCCGGGGAGCCGGGTCGCCGGATCCCAGTCGTACGCGCGGGCCACGTCGAGCAGTCCGGCCCAGTCCAGTCCGAGCGGGCTGTCCGCGTCGTACTTCATGTCGAGGTACGTGCGGTCGGCCGGGGACATGATGACCTGGCCGCCGCCCGCGACGGCACGGGCCACCCCTGCGTCGTCCGCCGCGGTACGCCAGAACTGCGGCACTACGGGCAGCTCCGCCGCGGCCACCTCGTGCCAGCCGACGGCGCGTTTGCCGTACTTGGCGACCAGCGGCAGCACCCGGTGCAGGAACGCGCGGTAGTCCTCGGCGCTGGTGGCGTCGGCCTCGTCGCCGCCGATGTGCAGGTACGGCCCCGGCGTCAGCGCCGCGACCTCGCGGATGACGTCCTCGACGAACGCGTACGTCTCCTCTTTGTCGACGCACAGCGAGCTGTAACCGACGGCCCGGTCGTGGCGCGGCGGCACCGCAAGACCGTCGCGGGTCAGCTCCGGGTACGCCACCTGGGCCGCGTTGACGTGTCCGGGCATGTCGATCTCCGGCACGACGGTGACGAACCGGTCCGCCGCGTACGCGACGAGCTCTGCGTACTCGGCCGCGGTGAGGAAGCCGGGTCCGGTGCCGCCGACGCCGGTGCCGGGGCCGCCGCTGACCTCGGTGAGCCGGGGCCAGCCCGCGATCTCCAGCCGCCAGCCCTGGTCGTCGGTCAGGTGCAGATGCAGGTGATTGATCTTGAACGGGACGATCGCGTCGATGAACGAGCGCACCTCGTCCGGTGTGAAGAAGTGCCGGGCCAGGTCCAGCATCACGCCGCGGTAGGCGAACCGGGGCCGGTCCTCGATCCGGCCGCCCGGCAGCACGGCGTCGCCCGTCCCGGCGACCGGCAGTAGCTGGCGCACGGTCTGCACCGCCGCGAATAGGCCCGCCGGGGTCTGCGCCGCCACGATCACCGCGTCGGGGCGTACCTCCAGCGAGTAGCCCTCGGCGCCGTGGCCGTCTTCGAGCACCAGCCGGATTGCGCCGTCGCCGTCCACCGGCACGCGGTGACCGGTCGCCGCCCGCAGCGCCCCGGCCAGGTGCTCCGCGACCGCCGCCGTGCCTGGTGCGGCGCGGACCGCCGTACCCGGATCGATCGTGAAGGCCGCGGCCGGGACCGGCCGCACCCGCGCCGGCACCGGGATCACGTCGCCGAGTCCCCGCATTCGACCCTCCGCTCCTCGTGCGCCCGACTCTAAGGCCTGTTTCCAGTTCACGTGTACGCCGGAATCCGCCGCGCGCGCCGCGGCAGCTATCGTGGCGCCATGCCGATCACCACGCGGCGCGCGGTGGCGGACGACGCGGCCGAGCTGCACGACGTCGCCGCCCGCACGTTCGGTCTGGCCTGCCCGCCCGGCACCCCCCAGTCCGACGTCGACGCCTTCATCGCCCAGCACCTGTCCGCGTCGCGGTTCGCGGACTACCTCGCCGACGGCGACCGGATCCTGCTGCTGGCCGAGGACGACGGCAAGCCGGTCGGCTACGCGATGCTGGTGTCCGGCCCGATCGCCGACGTGGACGTGCGCGCGGTCGTCACGGCGCAGCCCAGCATCGAACTGAGCAAGTTCTACGTGCTGGAGGGCAGCCACGGCAGCGGCACCGCCGCGGCACTGATGGCCGCCACGATGGCGGCGGCCGCCGGCACCGGCGCGGTGACCTGCTGGCTGGGGGTCAACCAGCAGAACGTGCGGGCCGCCCGGTTCTACACCAAGCACGGTTTCGAGGTCATCGGCACCAAGCGGTTCCTGGTCGGCGACCAGTGGCACGACGACCACGTACGGGCCCGGCCGCTCTGACCGGCTTTGCGACACGCGTACGACGGGCGACGATAGGCCCATGTGCCGAAGCATCAAGACCCTCCGCGAGCCGTACACCAGCGATGTCACCGACGCGGAGATCCGCGCCGCCGCGCTGCAGTACGTACGCAAGATCTCCGGTTTCCGGGCCCCTGCCGCGCACAACGCGCAGGCGTTCGACGCCGCTGTGACCGCGGTCACCGCGGCGACCAAGGACCTGCTGGAACACCTGGTGGTGCGCTCCGGCCCGGCCCGCGCCGCGCACGACTGACCGGCAGCTGACAAAACTCGGTGTACGTCTCGCGGCGCCCGCGGCTCTTCTGGGTGTATGACCCGCTGGAGGGAGGACCCCGAGATGAGCACCATGACCGCCCCGAAGACCGCCGGCACCGTGACCGCCCCGCTGACCGCCGCCCGCGCGGAAGCGCTGTACATGAGCACGCTGCCGACCGGCGTCGCGCCGAGTCGCTCGGAGGTCACCTCGGCCATCCGGACCGCCCTGCGCAGCCACGGCGGCGTGCGCGGCTGCGCCGCCGACGTCGCCGGCGAGTACGGCGAGTACCCCGACACCGCGGCCAGGCGGATGACCTGGGCGCTCGGCGTGGTCGACGCGGTCTACGGCGTCCACTGACCGGCCCGCGCCGGCCGTTGCGGAGTCCGCCGGCCGGCGCGGTGCCATGCCGGCCTCCGCCGGTCGGGGGGTGTCTGCGTGACGGCACCGAAACTGTCGGAGGCTAGCGGTAGGTTTCTTGCTGCGGATCGGCGCCACGGGGGCGCCGATCCGTCCATGTGCGGCTCATCCCTTCAGCCCACCCTGCGGTGGACCTGCGTGAACCCGCGTGCGCCCGGCCGCTAACGTCGGCCCCCGGCGCAGGCGAGGCGACGGAGGTGCACGGATGCTGGGTTGGCGGCGACGCGAGCGCGGGCTCGCGCCCGAGCGGCGGATCCCTGGCCCATTCAGCCGCTTCCTGCAGGGGCGGGGGCTCTTCGAGGGTCGCCAGGAGCCCCGCATTCCCGCGCCGCGCCGCGCCAACCCGGCCGCCGTGATCGACTGCGCGGTCTACGTCGACGGGGTGCGCCGGCCGGGCCGCCCGCACTACTCCGACGCCCGCCGCCAGGCGCGCCGGCACCGCGGCGGGTTCGTCTGGCTCGGCCTGCACGAGCCGGACGAGACGTTGATGACCTCGATCGCCGAAACGTTCGGCCTGCACGAACTGACCGTCGGGCAGGCGGTCGCCGCCGGGCACCGGCCCGCCGTCGAGGTGACCGGCGGGGTGACGCGCCTGGTCCTGCGCACGGCCGCGTACGTGGAGCACGACGAGCTGACCGCCACGTCGGAGGTGGTGGACACCGGCGATGTGACGGTGTTCCTGGGCGACCATTTCGCCATCACGGTCCGGCACGGGGCCGCCGGGGCGCTCGCGCCCGTCCGCGAGGACCTGGAACGCCGGACCGCGCTGCTGGCACACGGGCCGTGGGCCGTCGGGTACGCCGTCTGCAGCCGGATGGTCGACCTCTACCTCGACGTGGCCGGGCACGTGGAGAAGGACCTGGAACGGCTGGAGGAGAGCGCCTTCGCGGCCGACGGCAAACCCGACATCGCGCACATCTACCAGCTCAAGCGGGAGATGGTCGAGTTCAAGCGGGCGGTGCTGCCGTTGCAGGAGCCGCTGCACCGGCTGCTCGGCGGCGAGGCGCTGCCGGGGCCGCTGCGCCCGTACTTCGCGGACGTGCGGGGGCGCCTGGCCCGGGCGGTGGACCGGGTGGCGGGCTTCGACGACCTGCTCAACTCGATCCTGCAGGCGCGGCTCGCGCAGGTCTCCGTCGACCAGAACAACGACATGCGCAAGATCGCCTCGTGGGCGGCGATCGCGGCGGTGCAGACCGCCATCGCGGGCATCTACGGCATGAACTTCGACTTCATGCCGGAACTGCACTGGCGGTACGGCTACTACGGGGTGGTGGCGGTGATGGTGATCGCTGCGGTCGCCCTGCACCGCCGCCTCAAGCGGGTGGGGTGGCTGTGACGCTCCGTTATCGGGGGAGGCGAACGTCACGTCGGCGACACAGTGCCGGACTCGCCGTGACACCGCGTGATTATTGGGGCCGATGAGGTCCCAGAAATCCCCAAACATCGGCCGAACGGACGCCCCCGCATCGACCGGAACCGCACTCTTCGACTCCGGACGGAAGCCCAACGCGAACCGCTCTCCCCTAGCCGTCGAATACGCGGTGTAACTACCGTTTCCGGCAGATCACCTACTGGGGGCGGTAGTGGAGAACATGGTGTGGCCGCGACCGACGGCCGGAGCTGACGCGTGACCGCGACGGAGTCGATGCCGCCGAGCGTGGAGGCCGGCCCGCTGGCCCAGCAGCCCGGCATCCTGGGCAAACTCAAGGGCCACCTCGATCTTCTGCTGAACGCGGGCTCGCTGATGGCCACCACGGTCATCACCTCGCTGCTCGGCTTCGCGTACTGGTGGGTCGCGGCGCGGACCGCGTCGACGGAGGCGGTGGGTGAGGCATCCGCCGCGGTCTCCGCGATGACGCTGATCGGCACCATCGGCATGTTCGGCATGGGCACCATGCTCATCTCGGACCTGCCGACCATGCAGAAGCGCCGCTGGGACCTGATCTCGACGTGCCTGCTGGTGGCGGGCGCCGCGGCGACCGTCGGCGGGCTCGCGTACGTGGCGCTGGCGCACCTGGCGCTGCCGCAGCTCAAGGACGCGATGGGCGGGACGGCCGCGACCGTGCTGCTGGTCTTCGGCATCGCGCTCAACGCGGTGACCCTGGTGCTGGACGAGGCGCTGGTCGGCCTGTTGCAGGGCCCGATGCAGCTGACCCGCAACGCCTGGTTCGCGGTGAGCAAGCTGGTCCTGCTCGGCCTACTGGTGCTGCTGCCGATCAAGCTGACCGGCAGCATGCTGACGCTCACCTGGATCGCGGGCATCGTGCTGTCGGTGGCCATGCTGGCCCGGGTGCTGCGCCGCCGGAACATGGTCGACTCGCTGCGCCCCTCCCCCGCGCTGCTGCGCGGCCGGGGCAGGGCCACCTTCGACCACAACCTGCTGAACCTCGCGACATACCTGCCCCGGGCGGCGCTGCCGCTGGTGGTCACCGCGGTGCTGTCCGCGGAGGCGAACGCGTCGTTCTACACCGCGTTCATGGTGCTGTCGTTCCTGGCGATGGTGCCGGGCAACGTGGCGCTGACCCTGTTCGCGGTGGCCAGCGGTGACAAGGCGGCGCTGCGTTCCAAGGTACGCATGGGCCTGCTGATCTGCCTGGGCGGCGGCCTGCCGGTCGCGATCGTGGTGGCGCTGCTGGCCGAGCCGATCATGTCGGTGTTCGGCGCGAACTACGCCCGCAGCGCCAGCAGCGCGCTGGCGATCCTGACCCTGACGTACGTGCCGTTCGTCTTCCACCACTTCTTCCTGGCGATCTCCCGCGTGCAGGACCGGGTGCGGGGCGCCGGCATCTTCTCCGTGTTCGCCGGTGTCGCCGAACTGCTGGCCGCCTGGTACGGCGGCAGCCGCGGAAGTCTGACCTCGCTCGTCACCTGGGTGGCGATCGTGATGGCGATCGAGACTGTTCTCGTCGCACCGACCGTGCTGCGTGTCGTCCTGCCCTCGCGGCGCGACGCGGCGGCCGAGAACCCGGAGGGAACCATGTCCACCACCAGCCTGACCCTGCGCGAGCGTTCCTGGGTGGCGCTGGAGTACATCCGTACGGTCGGCCCGCTGGTCGGCGTCACCGCGCAGGGTCTGCGCGACGCGCTGATCGGGCTGCACGCGGCGGACCCGACGCACCGGGCGGTGTCGCGGCTGGACCGTTCCGGCGGCCGCTGGATCCACCTGGACGCGCCCACGTTCGCGGCGTACGTGCAGGAGGCGGTGACCGACCTCGGTGACGGCCCGGTGGACTTCGACGAGATGACCCGGATCCTGCAGTCCGAGCAGCGTGCCCACCACCCGGTGCGGATCCTGGTCGGCGGCGGCTACATGGCGCTGAAGGTGGCCCACGCGTACGGCGACGCCGGTCCGGTGAACACGCTGGTGCACGAGCTGGTCCAGGCGGCAGCCGAGGGCCGGGCCGCGTCCATCGCGCCGATGCAGCGGCACCGCAGCGCGCTGCCCAAGGCGTGGTGGAAGACGTACGGGCTGAAGGTCGGCAAGATCCGGGAGAGCCTGCGGATCGCCCGTCCGCCGCAGGCCGGTGACGACGCGGTGATGCGCCCGTGGACCGCGCAGCTGACCGTGGAGACGGCCCGCTCGGCCGAGGTGCTGGGCAAGATGCGGGTGTGGCGTGACGAGCACGCGCCGGGCGTGACCACCTCGGCCATCACGTTCGCGGCGTTCACCGCGGCGCTGCAGCAGCTGGGCCTGAACCCGGACACCTCGGCCGCGACGTTCCTGGCCGATGCCCGCCGCTACCTGGAGAAGGGCGTCAGCATCGACAGCAACTTCTGCTGGGGCCCGGTGCTGTCCCCCTCCGACCTCACCGACCCGCGGGACATCCACACCGCGCTCAAGGCGGAGCTGGCCAGCGGCAAGATGCTGACCATCATGCTGCTGCGCGAGACGAAGATCCTGGTGACCGGGGCGCCGGGCCTGCCGGACCCGTACCCCACCGAGGCTGCGGCGGAGCCGCGTCCGCGGCTGACGTTCAGCAACCAGGGGCGCCACGACATGCTGTCCGACCTGCCGTGGGCGGTCGAGCCCGCCGGGCGCGTCAACCAGAGCGTGCCCACCCTGAACGGCGCGGAGGGGATCACCCTCACCACCTCGGAGATGAACGGGGTGCTGCACCTGGAGGCGACGTTCCACGCCTCGACGTTCGACCCGGCGATCGTGGCCCGGGCGCTGGATCTGGTCTGCACGGACCCGGCCGCGCTCATCATGGCCGCCCGCTAGGTCGCACCGGCTCGCGCGGCCGGCCGCCCCCGCCGGCCGCGCGCCTAACCCCTATCGGGCGGTTCGTCCCGTTTTCCTGCGGGAGCGCCGGTGTTCCGCCGACCATGGGGGCATGTCGCTCAGCAGAGCTCACACCTCGGCGTTCCAGCGGGAGGTGCCCCGGGAGGGCCGGGTCTGGACCGTCCGCGACGATCGGGGCTACCCGGCCCCGTGCGACGCCGACGGCCGGCGCGCCATGCCGTTCTGGTCCAAGCCGACCCGGGCCCGGCGCATCGTCACGCAGGTCCCCGCGTACGCGGATCTGCGGATCACGGAAATCGCGCTGGCCGACTGGCTAGACCACTGGCTGCCCGCCCTCGACCGCGACGGCGTGCTGGTCGGGGTGAACTGGTCCGGCCCCCTGGCCACCGGCTTCGACCTGCCACCCGCGGAGGTCGCCGAATGGTTCGCCGCGTGACGGGCGTGGCTCAGCTGACGTCGCGGTCGCGGTAGATCCGCGGGCGGCGCTCCGGCGGAGTCCCGGAGATCACCCGGTTGCGGCCCTGGTCCTTGGCGGCGTAGAGGTTGCGGTCGGCCGTCGCCAGCGCGGCGGACTGGCTGGCGGGAAAGGTCTCCCCGGCGCCCGCGACGCCGATGCTGACCGTGACGCACCAGCCGTCGGGCAGTTCCGGCCACGCATGGTCGCTGACCGCCTGCCGGATGGCGTCGAGCTTGGCGACCGCGACGGCGACGGGGGTGGCGGGCAGCACCAGCAGGAACTCCTCACCGCCGAGGCGGGCGACGAAGCCCGCCGGGACGGCGGCGGCCAGACCGCTCTCCAACAGCCTCGCCAGCTGCGCCAGCACCTGGTCCCCGGTGTCGTGCGACAGCGTGTCGTTGATCCGCTTGAAGTGGTCGATGTCGACCAGCGCCACGCTGAGGCCGGGGTCCGCGGCGATCATCGCGGACAGTTCCTCGTCGACGTAGCGCCGGTTGCGCAGGCCCGTCAGGGGGTCGCGGCGGGCCTGCTCACGGAAGCGCTCGGCGTCCTCCCGCGCCTCCGCGGTCTCGAAGATCGCGTGCCGGGTCTGCACCTGCGCGTCCCGCTCCTGCGAGCGCAGCCGCTCCTGGGCGGTGACGAACACCTTCTGCGCGGCGAACGCCGCGGCGAAGTCGCCCGCCGCCGCGTACAGCTCGGCCTGCTCCTCGTACACCTGGACCAGCACCCCGTGCAGGCCGCTCTCGTCGCACAGCACCCGGCACTTCTCCAGGGTCTCCTGGGCCCGGTCCGTGGCGCCGAGGCCGCGCTGGGCGCGGGCCAGCGTGAGCAGGAAGTAGGCCAGGTCGTCGGCGTCGTCCACCTGCCCGGACTCGTGCCGGGCGATGCTGGCCAGCATCGTCTGTTCGGCCTCGCCGTACTCGCCGAGGGCGACCTGGATGTCGGCGAGCGTGTGCAGGGCCGCCGGGTCGAGGTCGAAACCCTGGGCCTCGGCCAGCTCCACCATCCGGCCCGCGATGTCCTGCGCGCGGACGAACTCCCCGGCGGCGTGCTCGGCAAACGCCCAGTTGTTGAGCAGCACCATCAGCCGCCCCCACTGTTGCTCCTCGCGGGCCAGCTCCTCGACCTGGCGGTAACGCTGCCGGGCCGCGTCCATCGCGCCGGTGAGCGCCAGCGCGTCGGCCAGCTTGGTGCGGTGGTTGATCTGCGTGTACGCGGTGGCGGACTCGTCGAGCAGCTCCACCGCGCTCAGCGCGTGCTCCAGGGACTTGGCCGCGTCGCCGACCATCCGCTCGATCACCGAACTGATCAGATGGGTACGGGCCTGCAGCAGCCGGTCGTCGTGCCGGACCGCCCACTCCCGGATCTCCTGGAGCTTGCGGGCGGTCCCGGCGAGGTTGCCGATCCGCACGCCCATGGCGGTCCGGGACAGCCGGGCGCGCATCCGCAGGCCCTCGTCGCCGATCTCCAGAGCCTGCTGTTCGATACGGGACGCGGTCGCGTAGCCGGCCTCGGCGTCGTCGACGACCCGCTCCTCCAGCTCCAGCAGGGCGGCGGACAGCTCCTCGGCGCTCAGCGCACCACCGTCCATCGCTGTACCTCCCGCCTTGCTCGCCGCCTCCGGCTACCGGCTCTCCCACCGTTTCCGATCGGCCTCGATCGCCTCCGGATTACCGGATCGCGGGCGCCTCATCGAGGTCGACGATCTGCCGGCCGAGCGGCCAGAACGCGGCCGGGACCAGCTTGAAGTTGGCGATGCCGAAGGGGATCCCGATGATCGTGACGCACAGCACGACACCCGCGGTGATGTGGGCAAGCGCCAGCCACCAGCCGGCGATCAGCACCCACAGCACGTTGGCGATGCCCGAGGCCACCCCCGCGCTGGGGCGGGTGACGATCGTGCGGCCGAACGGCCACAGTGCGTAACCGGCCAGCCGCAGCGAGGCGACGCCGAACGGGATGGTGACGATCAGTGCGAAACAGACCAGCGCGGCGATGCCGTAGCCGATGGCCAGCAGCAGCCCACTTCCGAAGATCAGCCACAGTACGTTGAGAATCAGGCGCACCGGTTCAGCATGACCCGTTCGCGCCACCGTGGTCGCCGCGTATGCCAAGGGCGTCATGTCGGTGGCTCCGCGCAGTCCGTCGCACACTCCGGCGCGTCGGCGGAACTCTCCGGCGGGGTGGGCGGCGCGGACCCGCTGGGTGGGGCCGGCCCGCTGGGTGACGCCGACGCGGTGGGCTCCGCCGACGCGGTGGGTCCCGCGGACGCGGCGGAGCCGTCCTCCGGGGAGTTCGGCGCGGCGGCGGGCAGCCGGTGCCCGGGCTGGGTGGTCTCCGGCAGGTCGAACGTCCAGCCCTGGCCCAGCAGCTTCGGGATCAGCCCGGTCAGTGCCTCGACGGTCTGCGCGCGGTCGCCACCGCCGTCGTGCACCAGCACCACGGCCCGTTCGGTGAGCTGCTGCTCGATCCGGGATGCGATGACGTCGGCGCCGGGCAGCTTCCAGTCGTCCGGGTCGACCAGCCAGCCCAGGGGCGTGTGTCCGAGCTGCGCGCCGACCTTCGCCGACACCCCCCAGTCCCCGAACGGCGCCCGGAAGTACGTCACGGTCTCCCCCGGTACGGCCGCCGCGAGCGCCGCGTCGGTCGCGGCGATGTCCTCCGCGACCTTGTCGGGCGGCAGCTTGCCCAACGCGTCGTGATGGGTGGAGTGGTTGCACAGCAGGTGCCCCTCGGCCACGATCCGCCGCACGATGCCGGGATACTGCGCGACGTTCTCCCCGACCACGCAGAACACGGCCCGGATGTGGTACTTGGCCAGCCGGTCCAGGATCCGCGGGGTGTCCGGTGACGGCCCGTCGTCGAACGTGAGGGCGAGCCGCTTGCCGGTGTGCGCAGTGTGCACCACGGGCGCGAAGCCGGGCGGCGCGTCGTGCTTGTCGGCGACGGAGTCCGGGCTGCGTCCGGCGTCGCCGACATCGGTACGCCCGACATTCCCCGGCCGGGGCAGGGCCCGTTTGGGCGCGTCGTGCAGCGAGTCGTCCACGAAGTCGCGCCACAGCCGGGCGGGCACGGTCTCACCCTTGATCGGGCTGCCCTTGTTGTCGCGGATCGGCCCCGGCACGGCCTTGCCGACCCACACGGCGGCGGCCAGGTCCGGGGTGTACCCGGCCATCCACGCGTCCTGGTTGTCCTTGGTGTCCGCCCACTGCTGGGTGCCGGTCTTGCCCGCGGCGGGCCGCTCGGGCACCACGCCGTCGCCCTTGACCACGGACTGCAGCACCGTGGAGACGTCGGCGGCGATCCCCGGGTCCAGCACGGTCCGTCCGCGCGGGGCGGCCGCCCATACCGTACGGCCGCCGGGGTCGCGGGCCGACTCGACGAAGTACCGGTCGTTACGTACCCCGCCCGCGGCGAACGTGGCGAAGACGCTGGCCAGGTCGCTCGGGGTGACCGGGTACCGGCCCATCGCGATGTCCGGCCGGGTGCGGCCGGGCTGCGGATCGCCCTTGACGTCCACCATGGACGTACGGCCGTCGTAGCGCGGGGAGACGCCGAGGTTGACGGCCATGTCGCGGACCCGGTCCGCGCCGATGCGCTCGGTCACCGCGTAGAAGGGCGTGTTCAGCGACTGCACCATCGCCTGTTCCAGGGTGCAGTCGCCGCACTGCCGGTTGCCGGGGTTGTTCAGCGGCACGCCGTTGCGGCTCGGGAACAGCCGCGGCGAACTGCCGTCCCAGCGGGACCGGTAGCCGATGCCCGCGTGCTCGGCCGCGGCCAGCACGATCGGCTTGAAGGTGGCGGCGGCCGGGTGCGGGGCAGCCGCCTGGTCGAAGTAGCCGCGGCCCTTGTCGCCGCCGTAGTAGGCCCGTACCCCTCCGGTGGTGGGGTCCAGCGCGACCAGCGCGGCCTGCAGCCCGGCGGGCTGCTTGCCGAGCTGCGCCCGGATCAGCGTGCCGGCCGCCTCCTGGGCGGCCGGGTCCAGGGTGGTGACGACGGACAGGCCGCGGGTGTGCAGGGTCTGCGCGGAGACGCCGTGCGCCGCCAGTTCCCGCTCCACCCGGTCCACGACCAGACCCGCCGGGCCGGCGTCCGGCGGGTTGGTGGGTGCGATCGCCGGGTACCGGACGTCGCCGCGCAGCCAGCCGAGCTTGTACTGGGCGGAGACCACCCATTCCCAGCGCTCCCGCGCCGCCGCCGGGTCGACCGCGGGATCGAATCCCGTCGGGTCCTTGATGACGGCGGCCAGCACCGCGGCCTGCGCGGGCGTCAGCTGTTCCGGGGTGACCCCGAAGTACGCGTGTGCGGCGGCGGCGATGCCGTACGCGCGGCGGCCGAAGTAGATCGTGTTGAGGTAGCGGGACAGGATCTCGTCCTTGCCGAGCTGCCGTTCCAGCTTGACGGCGAGGGCCAGTTCGCGGGCCTTGCGGTCGAGGGAGAAGTCCTGCGTCAGGTAGGCGTTGCGCACGTACTGCTGGGTGATGGTCGAGGCGCCCTGGCGTCCACCGTGGGCGACCGCGACGGCGGCCCGCAGCACGCCCCGCGCGGAGACGCCCGCGTGCTGGTAGAAGTCGCGATCCTCGGCGGCGAGCACGGCCTTGCGCACCGCCGACGGTACGGCGGACAGCGGCACGTCGCTGTGGTCGTAGGTGCCCACCCGGTCGAGGACCGTCCGGCCGTCGCGGTAGTACAGCACGGACGCCTGCGGGGCGACCGGATCGCCGGGCAGCGGGACCGAGTCCACGTACGCCTCGGCCGTCGCCGCTCCCGCGCCGCAGTAGAACAACACGATGGCGAGCAGGCGTCCCACAATCCGCACGGACTTCCGGTGCCGTCCCCGCCACCGTCGCCGTCGCCGCTCGGGTTGATCCGTTGGCTCGTCCATACAGACCAGGACGAAGACGGCTGCCGATCAGTGGCATGGGCACGGCAAGCACTCTCCGCAACAATCTCGGCACACCAGAAAAATGCCTGTTGACCTGCTGTTTCGCCAAGGTTGCAAATCTATCCAGTGAAACATGTCACTTCTTGATGCGTACACACCGTGACGGTCAGGCGGCGCGCCGGAACACCACCCGGCGACCCGGACGCAGCTGCGCCGCGCGGTCGGCCGACGCCGGCGTCAGCACCGCGATCACCGGGTAGCCGCCGGTCAGCGGGTGGTCCGCCTGGAAGACGATCGGCATCCCGTCCGGCGGCACCTGCACCGACCCGCGGACCACCCCCTCGCTGGGCAGCTCCCGCGTGTGGCGGCGGGCCAGCGCCGGGCCGGACAGCCGCAGCCCGACCGCGTCACCCGCCGGGCTCACCGTGTACTCGGCGTCGAGGAAGGTCGCGACCGCGTCGGCGGTGAACCAATCGTCGCGCGGCCCGAGATCGACCTCCAGCACGGCCACGTCCCCGCCGCGTTCCGCGGCTGCGCGCCCCGCCCGGCCGGGAGAAGCCGCATCGGGTGGGGCGTCGCCCACCGGCAGGACGTCACCGGCCGCCAGCCGGGGCGGGCCCAGCCCGGCCAGCAGGTCGGTCGACCGGGACCCGAGCACCGGCGCGACCGCGAAGCCGCCCCGGACCGCCAGGTAGCTGCGCAGCCCCCGGCGCGGCGCGGTGACGCCCACCTCGGCGCCCGCCGCCACCCGCACCACGGACTCGGCGCCGGTGGGCCGCCCGTCCACGGTCAGCACCGCATCCGTACCGGCCAGCGCCACGACCGCCGGAGCGTCGAAGCGGACCCGCAGCCCACCCAGCACGATCTCCAGCGCCGCCGCCCCGGGCGCGTTGCCGACCAGCGCGTTGGCACGGTCGAAGGCGCCACGGTCCGCCGCACCCGACGGCGCCACCCCCAGCGCCGCCCGGCCGGGCCGCCCACGATCCTTCAGTACGGTCAGCGGCCCTGGCCGCAGCACGCTCATCCGCACTCCGTCACCGCCCGGAACCGCACCCGCATGCCGGGCACCAGCAGGGCCGGGCGGGGCCGGTCGAGATCCCACACCCGCACGTCGGTACGGCCGACGAGCTGCCACCCGCCGGGGCTGTCGGCCGGGTACACGCCGGAGAACCGGCCCGCCAGCCCCACCGATCCGCCGGGGATGCGGGTACGCGGCGTGTCCCGGCGCGGCACCTCCAGCCGCAGATCGCCCCCGGTCAGGTACGCGAAGCCGGGCGCGAACCCGGCGAACGCGACGGTCCACGGCGTCCCGGTGTGCGCCGCCACCACCTCGTCCGTGGAGAGCCCGGTGCGCGTGGCGACCTCGGCGAGATCGGGGCCGTCGTACCGGACGGGAATCTCCACGACGCCCTGGTCCGGGGCGTCGTGCCGGTCGGCGGGCAACCGCGCGATGGCCGCGCGTACCGCGTCCGGCGACGTGGTGTCCGGATCGAGCCGGACCAGCACGGTCCGCGCGGCGGGCACCAGGTCGACCACGCCGGGCAGGGCCGCCGTACGCAGGGCCGCGGACAGGGCGAGGGCCGCGTCGAGCCCGTCGACCTCGACCAGCACCGCCTCCCGCCCGCAGGGCAGCAAGCGCGGGGGACTCATCCCCGTACGGTATCGGTCGTGAACGGCGCCAGCCGCACGCCCGCCGCGGTCAGCGCCCCCGCTACGGCTCGGGCCATCGCCACGGCCCCCGGCGAGTCGCCGTGCACGCAGAGGGAGTCCGCACGGACCGGCAGGACCGTACCGTCCACTGCGGTCAGCTCGCCCGCCGTGACCAGCCGGACCATCCGCTCGGCCACCTCGGCGGGGTCGTGCAGCAGCGCGCCCGCCTCCCGCCGGGGCACCAACGTGCCCTGCGGTGTGTACCCGCGGTCCGCGAACGCCTCACCGCGAGTGGTCAGCCCCGCCGCCGCGGCCGTCCGCAGGAACACCGAGCCGGGCAGGCCCAGCACCGGCAGCGCGGGGTCGTACCGGTACACCGCCTCGACCACGGCGGCGGCCTGCTCCTCGTGGTGCACGATCGCGTTGTAGAGGGCGCCGTGCGGCTTGACGTAGCGGACCCGGCCGCCCGCCGCGCGGGCCAGGCCGTCCAGCGCGCCGATCTGGTACAGCACGTCGGCGACCAGGTCGGCGGGCTCGTAGTCGATGAACCGGCGGCCGAACCCGGCCAGGTCCCGGTAGGCCACCTGAGCCCCGATCACGACGCCGCGGGCGACCGCCTCGGCGCACGTCGCCAGCAGCGTGCGGGGGTCGCCCGCGTGGAACCCGCAGGCCAGGTTGGCGCTGGTCACCACGTCGAGCATCGCCTCGTCGTCGCCGAGCGCCCAGGCACCGAAGCCCTCACCGAGGTCGCTGTTGAGGTCGACGGCCGCGGCCATGCCGGTGTCCTTTCCTGTCAGCCGATCTGTGAGGTCCGCCACTCGTCTGTCGCATCGGCTCGCAGGGTACTCAGCTTTCGCTCAGGTATACCGCGAGCCTGCCGAACTTCCGCCTCGGATCGCGCCGGGACACGCCCCGGCCGCCACGAACTCGGAGGTACCCGCGGGTGGACACTCGTCGATGGGGACAGGTCGGCCTGGCAACGCTGGTGAGCATCGCGGTCGCGGCCCCCGCCGCGCCCGCCTTCGCCGACCCGGCACCCAGCACGATCACGGCCAACGGGCCGGGGTCCGTCGCCCGCAACGGGTCCGTCACCCTGACCGGCACGTTCACGGGTGGCGTCGGCCTGCAGCTCCATGTCAGCAAGCACGACCTGGCCGGAAACCACGCCCTGCCCGACGTCACCACGCTCGGCGCCGGAGTCTTCACCGTCATGGACATCGCGACCGTCGGCGGCACGAACACGTACACGATCAGCTTCGACGGCGACGCGAACTTCGCGGCCACCAGCACGACGGCCACGGTCACGGTCTCCCGCGCCGCCACCGCGCTGAGCCTGTCCACCAACGCCGCCAACTACAAGTACGGCGCCACGGCCACCATCACGGCCAAGCTCGGCAAGACCCACGACAGCCGGCGCGTCTGCCTGTACGCCACGCCCGCCGACGCCAGCCGTACGCTGATCCGCTGCGTCACCGCCAACTCCTCCGGGGTGGCCACGGCCACCTGGAGGATGACCCGCCGCACCAGCTTCCGCGCCGTCTTCGCCGGTGACCAGTGGTACGCCCCGGCGGGCGTCTCGCGGACGGCCACCGCCGGGGTCCGCCTGGAGGAGGTCATGGCGTACTACTACAAGACGTCGCACGGGTACAAGGTCTTCCGGTCGAAGGTCGACCCGCTGTTCGGGGCCCGCGTGACGCCGGACAAGACCGGCGGCTGCCTGACGTTCACCCTGCAGCGCTACCGCAACGGCAAGTGGCGCACGGCCGGGACGCTGACCTGCGCCCGCGTGCAGGACGAGAGCGTGGCCGCGGCGTGGATCCGCGGCACCCACCCCGTCGGGTCGAAGTGGCGCACGCGCGCGAAGTTCGCCGGCGACTCGCTGAACACCAGCACGACAGGGCCGTGGCTGAAGTACCGCTACACCAGGTAATCCTCTGAACCGCTGAGCCCGCCGGGCACCCGCCCGGCGGGCTCAGTCGTGTTCATTCCGGAACACTGCATGGGCCGGGGCCGACCGGGTAACTCCACTGCAGACGATTCCGGAAGGAGCTGTGGTGGAGCTGTTGACAGGCGCGCTGGCCCTGCTCGTCATCATGACCGGCACGGCGATGCTCAGTGGCCATCCGTTCATCATGATCGCCCTGGCGGCGTTGTCCGGCGCGGTGGCGCTGCTGCTGACCCGCGGCCGGGAGATCCGTGCCCGCCGCCGGGTCCGCGGCACCCTGCCACCGCCTCCCGCCCGCCGGGACGCCACGACGGCGGCTCGCACCATGGTGGTGACCGAGGTGGTGACCGACGTGGCGCCCGAGGACGAACTCAACCCCATACCCCTGGACGGTCGCACGGCCGCGGCCGTGATGTGCGGCACGGTGGGGTTGTTCCTCTTCAACCCCCTGTTCGGGCCGCTGGCCATCGGGCTCGGTGTGGCCGCGCTGCGACGCGGCACGCCGGGGCGGTGGGGCCGCCCGGCCGCGGTGGTCGCCGTCCTGCTCGGCCTGGCAGACCTGCTGGTGTGGACCGCGCTGCTGCTGTCCCGGCTGCTCGGACACGGAATGTTGTGGCACGCCTGAAATCCCGCACGGCGGCTCGGGACGGCAGTATGGGACCCGGAGTCCTGCCGGTGGGAGGCGAGAATGCGCGACCAGGACCGGGCCACCCGAATGCTGGCGGGGATGCGGGAGTTCTACGAAGCACCACCCGCATCCGCCGGGCCGGAGGCACCGGCGCAGCGGGCGTGGGAGCTCTTTCACGACGCCGCGGCCACGGTCCCGGCGTACGCGGATCTGTTGCGCGGCCACGGCATCGACCCGCGCACCATCCGGGGCCCGGCCGATCTCGCCCGCCTGCCGCTGCTGACAAAGACCAACTACCACCAGCGGTACGCCCTGCCGCAGCTGTGCCGCGGCGGCAGACTGGACGGGTGCGACATGGTCGCGGTCTCCTCCGGCTCGTCCGGTACGCCGACGATCTGGCCGCGTTCGGTGCTCGACGAACGGGCCGTCGCCGCCCGCTTCGAGCAGGTCTTCCACGGGAGCTTCCGGGCCGACGAGCGGCGCACCCTGGCCGTGGTGTGTTTCGCGCTGGGCAGCTGGGTCGGCGGCATGTACACCACGGCCTGCTGCCGCCACCTCGCCGCCAAGGGATACCCGCTCACCGTGGTCACTCCGGGCAACGACATCGACGAGATCCTGCGGGTGCTGCCGGAGCTGGGACCGTACGTGGATCAGGTGGTGTTGCTGGGTTATCCGCCGTTCCTCAAGAACGTCATCGACGTGGGCGCCGCGCGCGGCGTCGACTGGGCCCGCTACCGGATCAAGCTGGTGCTGGCGGGTGAGGTGTTCAGCGAGCAGTGGCGCGACCTGGTGGGCGGGCGCGCCGGGATGGGTGACCCCGTCCGCGACTCGGCCTCGCTGTACGGCACCGCGGACGCGGGTGTGCTGGGCACCGAGACGCCGCTGAGCATCGCGGTGCGGCGGTTCCTGGCCCGCGACCCGCGGGCGGCGAGGGAGTTGTTCGGCTCCGACCGGCTGCCCACCCTGGTGCAGTACGACCCGGCCAGCCGGTTCTTCGAGACGCACGCGGGCACGCTGCTGTTCACCTGCGACGGCGCGGTGCCGCTGATCCGCTACCACATCGCCGACGAGGGCGGGCTGGTCGGCCACGACGAGCTGCTGGAGTTCTGCGCCCGGCACGGCTTCGACCCCGGGCCGCGCGGCGAGCGCGACGCGCCGCCGCTGCCGTTCGTGTACGTCTTCGGCCGCTCGCTGTTCACTGTGTCGTTCTTCGGCGCGAACGTCTATCCCGAGAACGTCACGGTCGGCCTGGAACGGCCCGCGGTGAGCGACCGGGTGACCGGCAAGTTCGTGCTCGACGTCGTGGAGGACGCCGACCACGACCGGCGGCTGCGCATCGTGGTCGAGCTGGCCCCCGGCGTGCACCCGGACGCCGGTCTGGCTGCCGTCCTCGCGGAGTCGATCCGCGCCGAGCTGCTGCGGCTCAACAGCGAGTTCGCCCACTACGTCCCGGACGGTTACCAGACCCCGGTGCTCGTGCTGCGGCCCGCGGGCGACCCGGAGTTCTTCCCGCCGGGAGTCAAACACCGCTACACCCGGCCGCCCGCCGGGCACTGAACTGCGCTCCACATTATTCGCTGGCGCGCACCGGTGTCATTGCGCAGACTGTGTTCCGACGCTGCGGGGCGGCCAACCTGAAGGGAGTGGAACCACCATGTCGTGTCGACCGAATGACGCAATCACCCTGACCGGGATGGCGCGGGAACAGCTCTCCCTCCCCCTGGTGGCGATGAATTGGCAGCTCCGAGGTAGTGACATGGAGCGCCGGAGCGGCTGACGCGGCAACGATTGCGTCCGGCCGCCCCGCCTCCCTCACCGAGTCCGGGCGGCTTTTTCGTGCCCGGAATTGTTTCCCGTTCACCTCGCGGTTGTAGCACAACGGCAGTGCGCCGCCTTGCCATGGCGGAGACCGGGGTTCGACTCCCCGTAGCCGCTCTCTCGTCACCACGCCACGACGACACCACGAAGGGGGGTGGGCCCGGTGACCGCAGTCCTCGTTCTCAACGCCGACCTCGGTCCGCTGCACCGGGTCACCCTCAAGCACGCGGTACGGATGCTGTGCCGCAGGGTGGCCGAGGTGCACGAGGCAGAGCCGGACCGGCTCATCGGCGTGTATCCGGTGCCCCGGGTGGTGCGGCTCATCGCGTACGTGGTGACCCGCTGGCGGTACGGCCGCGGTCCGGGCTGGTCCCGGCCGGGCGTGCTCGCCCGGGACAAGCGCCGGTGCGGCTACTGCGGCGGCGCCGCGTCCACCATCGACCACGTCCTGCCGCGCTCGCGCGGTGGGGCAAACACCTGGCAGAACACGGTCGCCGCGTGCGGTCCGTGCAACCAGCGCAAGGGCGACCGCACCCCGGCCGAGGCCGGGATGCCGCTGCGAATCTCCCCCGGGATCCCCGGCTGGGCGCAGCTCGCCACGCGCTGAGGTCCGGGCCGGCGGGTCTTCGCTACCCCCGCCGGCCCGGACTCACACCCTCGTGGCCCAACCGGGAGAGGCACGGCGTTGAGCGCGCCGGCGGTGCGGGTTCGAATCCCGCCGAGGGTACGCCGCCGCTCAGGTGCGCTGGTGGAGGCGATCGAAGCCGTCGAGCAGGATGTCCAGGGCGAACTCGAACTCGAACTGGTCGTCGCAGCCGCCCCCCACGATGGACGCGTCGTCGTGCGACACCGCCGTCGCCAGCTCGGTGACGTACGGATACCGCGCCCGCATCTCGCCGAGCATGACGGCCTGCACCTCCGGATCGGCCGGACCGGCCCCGGGGGTGTTGTACACCTCCTGGCTGAAGCCCCAGAGCCGGCTGCCCAGCGCGTGCATGGCGTGATGGGTGAGGTCGAGGCTGAGCCCGCCGCGGCGGAACGCACCGATCATCGAGTCCATGTACCGCAGCACCGCCGGGGTGGGCGTGACGCGTGACTCGATCACCTGCGACGCCCATGGGTGACGCAGCAGCACCTTCCGCGCGTGGAGGATGCGCTCCCGGATGGCCGTCTTCCAATCGGCGCCCGCGGCCGGCGGGTCGATCTCGGCCACCACGACGTCGATCATCCCGTCGAGCAGTTCCTCCTTGTTGGCCACGTGCTTGTAGAGCGCCATGGGCACCACGCCGAGCTCCTGGGCGAGTTTGCGCATGCTGAGCGCGTCGATGCCGGCTTCGTCGGCACGCGCGACCGCGGCGCGCAGCACGCGATCTCTGCTCAGCGGCGTTCTCGGCGACGCGTCCACGGCCTCACCCACACCGACCACCTCCGGTCGCAGCCTTGCAGACCGCTCCGGCCCGCTTGACAGGTGTACGGCGTACACCTACCGTGTTCCAGGCAGGGTGTACACCGTACACCCCACCTCGGGAGTGAACGGAGCGTCACGTGAAGGCAATCGTGCAGGACCGGTACGGCTCATCCGACGTGCTGGCGTTCCAGGACGTCGACCCGCCCGTCGCCGGGGACCGCGAGGTGCTCGTCCGGGTGCACGCGGCGGCCGTCAACGCGTACGACTGGCACGTCATGCGGGGTGACCCGTACATCGCCCGGCTGATGGCGGGCTCCGTGTTCGGGCGGCGCGAGCCGCGGGTGCCGATCCGCGGCCGGGACTTCGCCGGTCGCGTCGAGGCGGTCGGCGCCGGGGTGACCCGGTTCCGCCCCGGCGACGAGGTGTTCGGGGCGGCCCCGGCGACGTTCGCCGAGTACGTGGCCGTCGCGGCCGACGACATCGAGCCCAAGCCCGCCAACCTGACATTCGACCAGGCCGCGGCGCTCCCCATGGCCGCCACCACCGCACTCATGGGTCTGCGCGATGAAGGCGGGGTACGGCCCGGGCACCGGGTCCTCGTCAACGGCGCATCCGGCGGGGTGGGCACGTTCGCCGTCCAGCTCGCCAAGGCGCTCGGCGCGTCCGTGACCGGGGTGTGCAGCGGCCGCAACGTCGACCTGGTCCGGCAGCTCGGCGCCGATGAGGTCGTCGACTACCAGCGAGCCGACTTCACCCGTGCCGCGCACGCCCACGACGTCGTGCTCGACCTGGTCGGGAACCGGTCGCTGGGCGACCTGCGCCGGGCCCTCACCCCCACCGGCGTCCTCGTGCTTGCGGGCGGCGGGGTGTTCACCGGCGGCAGCCTGGTCGGGCCGGTCGGGCTCATCATCCGGGCCAAGCTGACCGGACCGCTCATCCGGCAGCGGATTCGGACCGTCACGGCAGAGATCGACCGGACCCGCCTCGCGACGGTGCGTGAACTCGCCGAGGCCTCGAAGGTCACGCCGGTCATCGACCGGACGTTCGCGCTGAGCGAGGCGGCGCAGGCGATCCGGTACGTCGAGACAGGACACGCCCGCGGGAAGGTCGTCGTCACCCTGTGACCGGACGCCGCCCGCGGGATGCCGTCGTCACGGGGATGATGCGTACCCCGGCGGGCGGATCCGGTGCGGTCTCAGGCCGGGATGACCGGCAGGCCGTGCAGGCCGCGCATCAGCACCCCCGGCCGCCAGGACAGCTCCTCCTCGGGAACGGCCAGCCGCATGTCGGGGTACCGGGCCTGCAGCTTGCCGAACGCGATCTGGGCCTCCAGCCGGGCCAGCGGCGCGCCGAGGCAGTAGTGGATGCCGTGCCCGAACGCGAGGTGCGGGTTCTGGGCGCGGTCCAGGCGCAGGTCATCCGGTGCGGGGAACCGGTCCTCGTCGCGGTTGGCCGACAGCAGCACGACGAGCACCGTGTCGCCGGCCGCGATGCGCTGGCCGCCGATCTCCAGATCCTCCGTGGCGATGCGCAGGGTGGAGGTCTCGACGGGGCTCTCATACCGGAGGAACTCCTCGACGGCGGTCGGCAGCAGCGCCGGGTCGTCGCGCAGCCGCTCCCAGCGCTCGCGCTGGCTGAGCAGGATCAGCGCGCCGTTGCCGATGAGGTTGACCGTCGTCTCGTGCCCGGCGACGAGCAACAGGAAGATCATCGAGGACAGCTCGTCCTCGGTCAGCCGATCCTCCTGATCACGGACGTTGATCAGGCCGGAGATCAGGTCGTCGCCGCCGTGCTCCCGGCGTTCGGCCAGCAGGCCGCGCAGGTAGAGCACCATCTCCTGGACGGCCGCGGGCAGGCGGTCGCCGGCCAGGGCACCGGTCACGATGATGTTCGACCAGGTGCGGAACAGATCGCGGTCCGCGGCGGGCACCCCGATCAGCTCGCAGATGACCTGGATCGGCAACGGGAACGCGAAGGCGTCGATGAGGTCGACCGTCTCCCGGCCGCGCATGTCGTCGAGCAGGCCGTCGGTGATCTCCTCGACCCGCGGGCGCAACGCCTCGATCCGCCGGGCCGTGAAGACGGCGGACACCAGGCGGCGCAGTCGGGTGTGGACGGGCGGATCCGAGGACAGCATGTGGCGGGCGATGGCCCCCGAGATCGACGGATTGGTGTTCGTCGCGTTGACCGCGTCGAACGGAATCTTCTTGGACAGTCGCGGGTCGGCCAGCGCCCGTCGGCCGTCGTCGTACCGGGTGACCATCCAGGCGTTCATGTCGTTGGGTAGCCGCACCTGTCGCACCGGGCCGGTGCGGCGCCAGTGCGCGTACACGGGGTGGGGATTGGCCTGGAAAGCCGGGTCGGCGAAGTCCTCGGTGAGCTGCTGCGTCATCACACCCTCCGAACGCATCTGCGAAGGTCTATGACTTTACCCCGTATAGGCAACGAGCGGCCCGAGCCGAGTCCGATGTGGGCACGCGACGGCGTCACGGGCCGGGGTGCGGCTCGCCGGCCCCCAGCTGGGCCACGTGCGTGGCGATCCGGCGGGCGCGCGTCTCGGGCCGTACCGCCCGCTCGACCGCGAACACGATCTCGAACCTGCGGCTGCGGCTCAGCTTGTCGAACGCCGCCGCCGCGGCCGGTGCGGCGTCCAGGGCGGCCCGCAGGTCCGCCGGGATCGTGGTGGCGCTCGGCGGGGAGTACGCCCTGTCCCACCGGCCGTCCGCCTTGGCCGCCTCGATCTGGGCGAGCCCGGCCGGGCGCATCCGGCCCTCGGCGATCAGCTGCTCCACCCGCGCACAGTTGATCTGCGACCAGGTGCTGCGCTTGCGCCGGGGCGTGAACCGCTGCGACCACCAGCCGTCCGGGACGTTGCCACTGAACGACTTCCCGTCGATCCAGCCGTAGCACAGCGCCACGTCCAGCGCCTCGGCCCGGGTGACCGACGGGACCGGCGTGCCCTTCTTCGGCAACGCCACCCACACCTCGCCGACGGTATCGTGATGCGCCTGCAGCCAGGCCTCGAAGTCGTCCGCCGAGGCGAAGGTCAGACACTCGTCCGTCATCGCGGTCCCCCTGTGGTAGCCGGCTGCGCCGTGCGCGACTCGAAGCTACCCGGCGGGTACGACAGCGTGGGCGAGGGCCGCGAGCGCACGCGGAAGGCAGGCGCAGCGTCAGGGACTGACGAGACCGAGGTAGGCCAGCTTCTGCTGGATGATCTCGGGCGTGAACGGCTTGAGGACGTACTCGTGGGCACCGGCCGCCAGCGCCCGCACCATCTGGCTGTGCTCGCTCTCGGTGGTCACCATCATCATGCACATGTCGCGCAGCGGCTGGATCTTGCGCACGTTACGGATCAGCTCCAGGCCGTCCATGACCGGCATGTTCCAGTCGATCAGCGCGACGTCGGGCACGGAGGGGATCTCGTTGAGCAGGTCCAGGGCCTCCTGCCCGTTGCCCGCCTCGTACACGGCAAATCCGAAACCGCTCACGATCCGGCGCAGGATGCGTCGCATCGTGCCCGAGTCGTCCACCACCAGGGCCAGCATGTGCCCGCCTTTCGCCGAGACCTGAGGCAACGAACTCCCATCGGCCCCGGCCCGGAGCACATGAGCGGAACCGATGCAGCGCCGCCGACTACTACGCCATGTGTCGCCAGGCTCACTCAGCGCCCACCTCAAAGCCGGGCAAACATCCCTTCCAGCTCCCGCTCCGCTCCCGCGCGCCGGGCGTAACTTGTGGGGTAGTCAGGTCCCCTCTGTCCCGTATCTCCCGGCGAGGAGCCACCGATGCGCAAGCTCATCAACGACCCGGCGACCGTGGTCGCCGACGCCCTGCACGGCATCGCGGCCGCCCATCCGGACCTGCGGGTGGACCACGAGCAGCGGCTCGTCGTCCGCGGGGACGCGCCGGTGCGGGGCAAGGTAGGGCTGGTCTCCGGCGGCGGGTCGGGGCACGAACCGCTGCATGCCGGATTCGTCGGCCCCGGCATGCTCGACGCTGCGTGCGCGGGCGAGATCTTCACCTCCCCGGTGCCGGACCAGATGGTGGCCGCGACCCGGGCGGTCGACGGCGGCACCGGGGTGCTGCACATCGTCAAGAACTACACCGGCGACGTGATGAACTTCGAGATGGCGGCCGAGATCGCGCAGGCCGAGACCGGCGTGGAGATCGTCTCGGTGGTCACCGACGACGACGTGGCGGTGCGGGACAGCCTGTACACGGCCGGGCGCCGGGGCGTCGGGGCGACCGTGCTGCTGGAGAAGATCGCCGGTGCCGCGGCGGAGCAGGGCCGGCCCCTGGCCGAGGTCGCCGACGTCGCCCGCCGGGTCAACGCGTACGGCCGCAGCATGGGGGTGGCACTGAGCTCCTGCACCGTACCGGCGGTGGGCAGACCCACCTTCGACCTGCCGGACGGGGAGGTGGAGCTGGGCATTGGCATCCACGGCGAGCCGGGCCGCCACCGCGTACCCGCCGGACCGGCCCGCGAGATCGCCGAGATGCTGCTCGAACCGATCCTCGCCGACCTCGACTTCACCGGCGGCGACGGGGTGATCGCGTTCGTCAACGGCATGGGCGCCACCCCACTGATCGAGCTCTACGTGATGTACCGCGAGGTCGCGTCGATCCTGGCCAAGGCCGGGGTCTCGGTGGCCCGCAGCCTGGTCGGGCCGTACATCACGAGCCTGGACATGGCGGGCTGCTCCGTCACCCTACTCAGGGCCGACGACGAGCTGCTGCGGTTGTGGGACGCGCCGGTGCGTACCCCGGCGCTGCGCTGGGGCGCCTGATGGCCGACGTGCTCGACGCCGCGGCGCTGGCCGCGTGGATGCGGGAGTTCGCCCGCCTCATCGCGGACAACCGGGAACTGCTCACCGAACTCGACGCGGCGATCGGCGACGCCGACCACGGAGCCAACCTCGACCGTGGCATGACCGCGGTGCTCGCGACGCTGGACGCCGAGCCGCCCGGCACCCCGGCCGCGCTGCTCAAGCGCACCGGGATGACCCTGGTCAGCACGGTCGGCGGCGCCAGCGGCCCGCTCTACGGCACGGCGTTCCTGCGGATGGCCGCGGCGGCCGCCGACGCCGCGGCCCTGGACCCGCCCGGCTTCGCCGCGGCGCTGCGGGCCGGTCTCGACGGGGTGGTCGCCCGCGGCAGGGCCGTGGCGGGCGACAAGACGATGTACGACGCACTGGCCCCCGCGGTCGACGCGCTCGACGCCGCCGTGGCGGCCGGGCAGCCGCTGAGCGACGCGCTGCCCGCCGCGCTCCGGGCCGCCGAGCGGGGCCGGGACGCCACCATCGCGATGGTCGCCCGCAAGGGCCGCGCCAGCTATCTCGGCGAACGCAGCGCCGGACACCAGGATCCGGGCGCCACCTCCGTCACCCTGCTGGTCGCCGCCGCGGCGAGCACCCTGGCCACGGGGACCTGAGCGCGGTGGTCGGCCTGGTCGTGGTCAGCCACAGTCGCGCCCTGGCCCGGGCCGCGGTGGCACTGGCGGCGCAGATGGTGCCCGAGCGGCCCGTGCCGGTCGAGGTGGCGGCAGGGCTGGACGACAACACCTTCGGTACTGACGCGGTCGCCATCGCGGCCGCCATCACCGCCGCCGACCACGGGGACGGGGTGGTCGTCCTGATGGATCTGGGCAGTGCCGTGCTCTCCGCCGAGCTGGCCGTCGAGATGCTCGACGACGACGCCCGGCGCGACCGGGTGGTCCTGTGCCCGGCGCCGCTGGTCGAGGGCCTGGTGTCCGCTGTGGTCGCCGCGGCGGGCGGTGCCGGGCGCGCCGAGGTCGCGGCCGAGGCCACGATCGCGTTGGCGGGCAAGCAGACCCACCTCGCCACGACGCCCCCGGACGCAGGCCGGGCCACCGACGCAGGCCCGGCCACCGACGCGGTCCCGGCCACCGATGCAGGCCAGGCCACCGATGCAGGCCCGGCCGCCGACGCAGGCCCGGCCATCGACGCGGGTCAGGCGAGTGCGACGCTCACGGTCGTCAACCCGCACGGGCTGCATGCGCGCCCGGCCGCGCGGCTCGTCGCCCTGGTCCGGACGTTCGACGCCGACGTACGGGTACGCGACCGCGACACCGGATTAGCGTGGGTGCCCGCGGCCAGCCTCTCCAGGGTGGCCACGCTCGGCGCCCGGACGGGGCACCGCATCGAGGTCCGCGCCTCCGGCCCGCAGGCACGGCAGGCCGTCGATGAGATCGTGGCACTGGCCGCCCGCGCCTTCGACGAGCCCGAGACCACGGCACCGGCCCCGACGAGCGCGGGTGGTGGGTCGGCGAGGGAGAACGGCGGGATGCGCGGACTGGCGGCCTCGCCGGGCATCGGGGTCGGGCTCGTGGAGCACCTGGAACGGTCCGTGCCCGACGTGCCGGAGGTGCCCGCGCAGGATCCCGGCACCGAACGGCAGCGGATCGATGACGCCGTCGCCGCGGTGCGCCGGGACCTGCGCGCGATCCGCGCCGCCACCGCCCGCGACGCCGGGGACGCACCCGCGGCGATCTTCGACGCGCACCTGCTGTTGCTCGACGACGCAGAGCTGCTCGACGACGTCCGCGACCGGATCGACCGCGGCGCGCCCGCGGCCCGGGCGTGGGTGGCCGCGACCGACCGGATCGCGGCCGGATTCGACGCGCTGCCCGACCCGTATCTCAGCGCGCGGGCGGCGGACGTGCGCGCGGTCGCCGCGCAGGTACTGCGATCCCTGCTCGGCCTGGCCGGTGCGGCAATGCCGCACGCCGCACGGCCCGGCGTGCTGGTCGCCGCGGATCTGGCTCCGGCCGAGGCCGCCACGCTCGATCCGGCACGGATCGCGGGGGTGCTGCTCGGTTTCGGCAGTCCCACCGGGCACGGGGCGATCCTCGCCCGCGCCCGCGGCATCCCGGCCGTCGTCGGCCTCGGCCAGGCCGTCCTCGCCGTGCCCGCGGGCACGCCGGTCGCCCTGGACGGTGGCACGGGAGAGGTGGCGGTCGCGCCACCCGGCCCGGTACTGGCGTCGTTTCGGCGGCGGGCCGCCGATCTCGCGGCGCGCCGGGAGCGCGCGGCCGTCCGGGCGGCGGCACCGGCCGTCACCCGCGACGGGCTGAGCATCGTTGTGGGCGCGAACGTGGGGTCACCGGCAGACGCGTTGGCCGCCGCCGAGGCGGGCGCCGACCTGGCGGGACTGGTGCGCACCGAGTTCCTCTTCGCCGGGCGCGCCGTGGCGCCCGACGCCGACGAGCAGGAGGCGGCCTACCGGGCTGTCGCGGAGGCGTTCGGTGGGCGGCGGATCACCGTACGGACTCTCGATGTGGGCGGTGACAAGCCGCTGCCGTACCTGCCGGTGGTGGCCGAGGCCAACCCCTTCCTGGGGGTACGCGGCATTCGGCACGCGCTGGCGCACCCGGCGCTGCTGGCGCAGCAGTTGCTGGCGATCGCGCGGGTCGCCCGGGACACCGCGGTCAGTGTCATGTTCCCGATGGTGAGCACAGTGGACGAGGTGCGGAGCGCACGGCGGCTGCTCGACGACGCCGTCGCCCGGGCGGGTACGGCCCGGCCCGCCGGTCTGCGGGTCGGCATGATGGTGGAGGTCCCGGCGGCCGCGCTGAAGACCGGCGCCTTCGTGCCGTACGTCGACTTTCTCAGCATCGGCACGAACGACCTGACCCAGTACGCGCTGGCCGCCGAGCGCGGAAATCCGGTCCTGGCGCCCCTCGCCGACCCGCTGGATCCGGGGGTGCTGCGGTTGATCGACGCGGTGTGCCGGGGGGCGGGTGCGCGCGTCCCCGTCGGTGTGTGCGGGGAACTCGCCGCGGACGAGACAGCGGTGGGCCTGCTGCTCGGGCTCGGCGTACGGGAGTTGAGCGTGGCGCCGCCCGCCGTGGCGACCATGAAGGAGGCCGTACGCGGAATCAGCGTGGAACGCGCGGCCGTGACCGCGGCACGCGCCATGGCCGTCGCGGACGCCGCGGCCGTGCGCGCGCTGCTGGCCACCACGCACTGAGGCACCCGTCCGGGACGGGACCTTCGGCCCGGGGTGGTCGGGTCGTTCGACATCTCCGGCAGCTCCGGCGCCGGTCGATCGGTCGGGTGTCGGGCCGAGTTCGAACCAGATGGGGACGGTTCCCACTCACCTGACTGGGCGCTATTCATCGCGCCCGACACGGTGCTCGGGGTGTCCTGCTCCACCCTGCGCACCCCGCAGGATCGTGGTGTCGGCCTCCCCCGAGGCCCTGACGGGTGGCCCCCCTGTCCGTCAGCTGACACCGCGCACGCCACGAGGGCCGTCTTTCACGGGGGCGGTCCTCGTGGCGCTCGGCGTTTCCGGTGGGGTGCCGGCCGGAACCGCGCGCATCCCGGCCGGCGCGACGATAATGAGCGGGACATCGTTTCCCAACGAGGGGGACCGGATGAGCTCACACACCTACCGGGTGACAGAGATCGTCGGCAGTTCGCCCGACGGCCTCGACCAGGCGATCCGCAACGGCATCCAGCGGGCCTCGCAGACTCTGCACAATCTCGACTGGTTCGAGGTGACGGAGATCCGTGGCCACCTGGAGGGCGGCGAGATCGGCCACGTCCAGGTGACCATGAAGGTCGGCTTCCGGCTCGACGACACCTGATCCGGCCACCCGCCGGTACGGTGGTAGGATTTGGGCGAATTTCCCCCCATTGTCCGGCGCGCGAGTCGTGTGGATGTCGACGCCCGACCTCCCGATCCTCCGCCGGGCGCCCCCTTTCACCCGGGAGTAGCAGATGACGGACAGCGGCTCCGCGACCTTCGTCCATCCGAGCGCCGACGTCGAGGTCGGTGCACAGGTCGGCGCCGGCACGAAGGTGTGGCATCTGGCGCATGTGCGCGACAGCGCCAAGGTGGGCAGCGGCTGTGTGATCGGGCGCAACGTCTACATCGACGCGCACGTCATCGTCGGTGACCTCGTGAAGATCCAGAACAACGTCTCGGTCTACCAGGGCGTGACCCTGGAGGACGAGGTGTTCGTCGGTCCGTGCGCGGTGTTCACCAACGACCGGCGACCGCGGGCGCAGAATCCCGGCTGGACGATCACCCCGACCGTGGTACGGCACGGCGCGTCGATCGGCGCCAACGCCACCCTGGTGTGCGGCATCGAGGTCGGCGCGTACGCGATGATCGCCGCGGGTTCCGTGGTCACCAGGGACGTGGCGCCGCATCAACTGGTCGCGGGCAACCCGGCGCGGCCGATGGGCTGGGTGGACGAGCGCGGCGAGGTCATCTCCCGGCAGCCCGAACCCCCGGCGTCGATCGCCGAACGGGTCCGGGCCGCCGCGCGCTCCTGACAAGCGACCGACGGGCGGTCGGTCAGCCGCCGATGACCACCCGGTGCACGCCCTGCCACAGCTCGGGGTCGGTGACCCGCCGCCCGTCGACCAGCACGCGTACGCCCGGCAGCTGGGCGGCGCTCAGGGTGCGGTACTCGGCGTGGTCGGCCTGCACCACGGCCGCGGCCACCCGCTGCCCCTGGTGGGCGGGCAGCCCCAGCGCCGCCAGCTCGTCGGCGGTGTACATCGGATCGCTGACGTAGGCCCGCGCACCCCGGCGCCGCAACGCCTCGACGGTCGCGAAGACCCCGGAGAACGCGGTCTCCTTCACCCCACCCCGGTAGGCGGCGCCCAGCACCAGCACGTCGAGGCCGTCGAGGTCGCCGGCCGCGGCGGCCAGCAGATCGACCGCGTACGACGGCATCGCGGCGTTCGCCTCGCGGGCCGCCCGGACCACCGTGGCGGCCGGGTCGTTCCACAGATACAACCGCGGATAGACAGGGATGCAGTGCCCGCCCACCGCGATGCCCGGCGTGTGGATGTGGCTGTACGGCTGGGTGTTGCAGGCCTCGATCACCCGGGCGACGTCCACGCCGACGGTGCCGGCGAAGCGGGCGAACTGGTTCGCCAGCCCGATGTTCACGTCGCGGTACGTGGTCTCGGCCAGCTTCGCCAGCTCGGCGGCCTCGGCGCTGCCCATGTCCCAGACACCGTTGGGGCGGGGCAGCTCGGGCCGGTCGTCGAAGTCCAGGACCGACTCGTAGAACGCGACCCCGCGGCGGGCGGACGCCGCGGTCACGCCGCCCACGAGTTTCGGGTAGCGGCGCAGGTCGGCGAAGACCCGTCCGGTCAGCACCCGCTCGGGGCTGAAGACCAGGTCGTAGTCCTGGCCCGCGCTCAGCCCCGAACCCTGCTGCAGCATCGGCGCCCAGCGCCCGCGCGTCGTGCCGACCGGCAGCGTCGTCTCGTAGCTGACCAGGGTGCCGGGCCGCAGCCCCGCGGCGATCGCCCGGGTCGCGTCGTCCATCCACCCGAAGTCGGGCCGCCCCTCGGCATCCACGAACAGCGGCACCACCACCACGACCACGTCGGCGTCGGCCACCGCCGCGGTGGTGTCGGTGGTGGCCGACAACGAGCCCGCCACCACCGCCTCCTTGAGCCGGACGTCCAGGTCGGCCTCGCCGGGAAACGGCACCGTGCCCTCGTTGACGAGGCGTACGACCCGCTCATCGACGTCCGCGCCCACCACGTGGTGGCCCTTGCCCGCGAACTGCACAGCGAGCGGCAGGCCGATCTTGCCCAACGCGACGACAACGACCCTCATGAACCTGTTTCCTTCCTCGCATCCACAACCGCTGCTATTCGTCGGCGACGCTTGCCGGGTTCAGGACCCGCTCGGAGTGCCGCTGCCGCGGATGGCGGGCGGCCGGCTCGGCCGAGTGGACCGGCATCGTGACGCCCTCGCGCGCCGAGGCCAGCGCCGCGGCGGCGACCTCGACCGTACGCAGACCCTCGCGCAGCGAGACGATGCCGGCCACCTTGCCGTCGACCGCGTCCCGGAACAGCTCGTGTTCGATCAGCAGCGGCTCACGCTTGGGAATCGCGTAGCGGACCATGTCGCCCTGCGACACCCCAACGAAGGTCCGCAGCGCCTCCCATTCGGTGTCGATGGCGGCGTTGGCGTAGTACGTCAGGTCCGCGGTGAGCGTGTCGGCGACGTAGCAGCCCCGGTCACCGGTGACCACGGTCGAGCGCTCCTTGAGCGGGCTGAGCCAGTTGACCAGATGGTTGACCATGGCGCCGTCGGCCAGCTGCCCCACCGCGGCCAGCATGTCCTCGTGCGGGCGGCCGCTGCGCGACACGGTGCGCGCGGCGATCGAGACGTACACCTGACCGGTCACCCAGCCGGTGAGGTCGATGTCGTGGGTGGCCAGGTCCAGCACCACCCCCACGTCGGAGATCCGGTGCGGGAACGGGCCCTGCCGGCGGGTGACCACCTGGAACACCTCGCCCAGCTCACTGGCCTCCAGCCGGGTACGCAGGCTGCGCAGTGCCGGGTTGTACCGCTCGATGTGCCCGACGCCGGCGACCAGCCCGCGCGACTCGAACGCCTCCACCAGCCGGCGCGCCTCCTCGACCGACAGAGCGAGCGGCTTCTCGATCAACGCGCACACGCCGTGGGCCGCCAGCTCCAGACCCACCGTCTCGTGCAACGCGGTGGGGCAGGCCACCACGGCGTAGTCCAGCCCGAGCGCGAGCAGGTCCGCCAGATCGGTCACCACCGGCACCGGCAGGCTCCCGCCCGGATCCCCGGCCGGGTCCTGCGCGCCCACGAAATCCACCCCGTCCAGGCCGGCCAGCACGCGGGCGTGGTTGCGCCCCATCGCGCCCAGACCGATCAGCCCGGCACGCAACCTGCGGGGGCCGCTCATGACGCCTCCCCCACCGCGTTGACGGCCCGCGCGATGTAGTCCCGCTCGGCCTCCGTCAGCGACGGATACACCGGCAGGGACAACACCTCGCGCGCCGCGCGTTCCGTCTCCGGCAGGTCCCAGCGCCCCGGGTGGCCGTCGGCGTCCAGGAACGAGCGCAGCCGGTGCACCGGCGTGGGGTAATACACCCCCGTGCCCACCCCCCGCTCGCGCAGCCGCTCGGCGGCCGCGTCACGGTCACCCCGCACCCGCACCGTGTACTGGTGATAGACGTGGTACGCCCCGTCGGCCACCTCCGGGGTCCGCATCGCGGTGATCGTCGAGTCGAGATGCTTCGCGTTGGCCCGCCGCTGCTCCGTCCACTCCGGCAACTGCCGCAGCTGCTCCCGCCCGATCGCCGCGGCCACATCGGTCAGCCGCATGTTGGCGCCGACGATCTCGTTGGCGTACCGCTGCTCCATCCCCTGGTTGCGCAACAACCGCAACCGGCGCGCCAGCTCCGCGTCGGGGGTCGCGATCATGCCGCCCTCCAGGCAGTGCATGTTCTTCGTCGGATAGAAGCTGAAACACCCCGCCGCCCCGAACGCGCCGACGGGGCGGCCGTTCAGCGACGCACCGTGCGCCTGCGCCGCGTCCTCGACCACCGCGAGGCCGTACCGGTCGGCGATCGCCATGATCTCGTCCATCGCCGCGGGGTGCCCGTAGAGATGCACCGGCATGATCGCCGCGGTCCGCGCCGTCACCGCCGCCTCCACCGCGGCCGGATCGACGCAGAAGCTGCCCGCGTCGATGTCCACGAACACCGGCTCCGCACCCACCAGACGCACCGCGTTCGCCGTCGCGGCGAACGTGAACGACGGCACCACCACCTCGTCGCCGGGACCCACACCCAACGCCGACAGCGCGAGATGCAGCGCCGAGGTACCGGAGTTCACCGCCACGCAGTGCCGGCCCGCCACCAGCTCCGAGAACTCCTCCTCGAACGCCGCCACCTCGGGCCCCTGCACCACCATCCCGCTGCGCAACACCCGCACAGCGGCCTCGATCTCCCGGTCACCGATCACCGGCCGCGCGGGTGGAATCACGTTGTAGGTCCCAGGCATGGCTACCTTTCCAGCCGTCGTCGCCGTCGGCGACGGGTTGTCTTGCGGCCCCGGAGCGGTGTCCGCGAGGCGCTACCGGAGCAACGACCAGAGCGCGCTTGAGATCCGGACTCGGATGTGGACGGGTGTCCACCCTGACGACCGTGCCGACATCGACCGTGCGGCCGAGGCGGCCACGGTGCACCGCACAGTTCCGGCCTAGCCGACGGAGGCGGTCCCACCCCACCGAACGGGGGAAACTCACTCGACCGCGTCGGACCACGCGTGTCGGCGATCGGCGGATGGGCGTTGGAGAGCCGTCACGTGTCAGTGTCGCGGAGGTGCCTCCATGAAGGTTGTCAGCATCGTCGGAGCGCGGCCCCAGCTGGTCAAACTCGCTCCCATGGCGGCGGCGTTCGCCGCGGCGGGACACCACCACGTCATCGTGCACACGGGGCAGCACTACGACGCCGACCTCTCGGACGTCTTCTTCTCGGGCCTGGACATCCCCGACCCGGACGTGCATCTGGGGATCGGATCGGGCAGCCACGGCGTACAGACCGGTGCCTGCCTGAGCGCCCTCGATCCGGTGCTGGCGGCGGAACGGCCCGACTGGGTCCTCGTGTACGGCGACACCAACTCCACCCTCGCCGGAGCGTTGTCGGCGGTGAAGTTGGGGCTGCCGGTGGCCCACCTGGAGGCGGGCCTCAGGTCGTTCAACCGCCGCATGCCCGAGGAGCACAATCGCGTCCTCACCGACCACGCCGCGGACCTGCTGCTGGCGCCCACCGAGCAGGCGTGCCGGCACCTGGCCGCCGAGGGGCTCGGCGGGCGGACCACGCTGGTGGGTGACGTGATGGTCGACGTCTGCCTGCGTACGCGTGACGCGGTCCTGGAACGCCGGGCCACTTTCCCGCCGCTGCCGGGCGGGATCGACGCGAACGAGCCGTACCTGCTCGCGACCCTGCACCGGGCGGAGAACACCGACGATCCGATGCGCCTGAGGACCCTGGTCGAGGCGTTGGCCGACCTGCCGGTTCCGGTGGCGCTCCTGGCCCATCCGCGGCTCGTCGCCCGTGCCGACCAGCACGGTGTCAAGTTGGAGAGCGGCGCGGTCCGGGTGGGCCGCCCCCTGCCGTACGCGGGCATGGTGGCGGCGGTGCTGGGCAGCGCGGCGGTCGTGACCGACTCGGGCGGGCTGCAGAAGGAGGCGTATCTGCTGGGCCGCCCGTGCACCACGTTGCGGACCGAGACGGAGTGGCCCGAGACCCTCGCCGATGGATGGAACGTCCTGGTCGACGACCCGGTCGCGCTCGGCGCCACCGGATGGGCGGCGACCGCGTGGCGGCCCGCGCCCACCGCCGAACGCGGCCTGCCGTACGGGGACGGCCGGGCCGCGCGGCGGGTCGTCGAGGTGCTGGACCAGCATGCCGGGAGCCGCCTGCTGCCGGTGTGACCGGTCACGGCAGCAGGCGGGTGTACACCTCGTCCAGCCGGGCCGCCTGCCGCGACCAGGTCCACTGCTCCAACAGGCCCGGCTTGTCGTAGGCGGCCCGGTACCGGGCCGGGTCGGCCAGTACGGCGCGGACCGCCCGTACGTAGTCCTCCGGGTCGTCCGCGCGGTAGACCTCACCCTGCCCGGTGGAGCGTACGGTCTCCGCCATCGCCCGCACGTCGCTGACGACCAGCGGCAGCCGCGCCTGTGAGTACTCGAAGAACTTGTTGCTCAGCGCGATCTCGTGGTTCGGCAGGTGCCGCAGCGGACTCACCGCCGCGTCGGCCGCGGACACGTATCGCACCACGTGCCCGTGCGGCACGTACGGCAGCAGGTGCACCCGATCGCGCACGCCGAGCTGCAGGGCCAGCTCCTCGATCGGTTCCGCGGAGGTCCACACGCCGTTGGGGTGCAACGAGATCAGCGCGAGGTGCACCTCCGGAAGCTGGACCAGCGCCTCCACGATCAGGTCGATGCCGCGCATCTGGCTGATCCCGCCGAGGTAGGCCAGCAACGGCGTGGCCGCCGGGATCCCGCACTGTGCCCGCAGGTCCGGCGCCTCCTCGGTGGTCGGCTCGGTGGTGACGTCCGGCGCGTTCAGCACGACCACCGGCGCCTCGGCCAGGCCGTGCTTCGCCTGGAGCAGCTCGGCCAGCATCGGCGACACGGTGACGACCGCGTCGGCCTGCGATGCGTACTCCCGCTCGTGCGCGATCTGGGCGGGCAACCACCGGGGATTCTCTGGTTTCTCGGCCAGACCCGGGGTCCATTCGTGCGCGTCCCACACCAGTTTGATGTCCCGGCCGCGGCCCGCGGCCCGCATCTTCGCGCGCGCGCCGACGCCGATCATGCGGTGGTCGTTGGCGTGGATGATGTCGGGCTTCAGGCGATCCAGGACGGGGCCGAGGCCCACCTCCCAGTCCCACAGCGCCGGATCCAGCCGACGCCAGCTGCGCGTTCCGCGGGTGAACCGCCAGAACGCGATGCCGAGCCTGGTGAACGGTGCGCGCGGATCCTGCCGGGCCCCCTTGAGCCGCTCCAGTTCGGCACAGCGGAACGCCACCCAGAGCCCGGTGACTTTGAGCGCCACCCGAGCGGGAAGCAGGGCCGTACGGCCGGCGGCGGCCCGCCAGCGGGAGCCGCCCGCTTGCTGTGCCTGCGCCAGCCGGCCGAAGCGGACCCGCAGCTCCGCGGTACGGGCGCGCACCTGCTGAGCCCGGTAGCCCGGCATCGGGCCGGGCGGATAGGCGAACGGACGGCGCAGGCTGCGGCGGAACGGTGGGACACGCATCAGCCTTCGGACCCGCACCAGCCGGACCGTGGCGTCGCCGATGCGCCACCGGGTCTCGACGCTGTGGTCGGTGCGGATGCCGAGCAGGGTCACCTTCCATCCCGCCGCGGCGGCCGAGCGCGCCTGCTTCTGCACTCGCGAGTCACCCACCACTGCGTTGTCCACCAGCATCACGACGCGCCCTCGCGACGAAGTCGGAGGGACCGGCGCGGTGTCGATACGGACCGGCATTTCTCGCAGTGTCATCGGCACTCCGTTGCTCGTTCTGGGGACCGGTGGTTCAACCGGCGGGGCAGGAAGGAAGATGCGGTGGATCCGCTCAGGACCGTCCCGGCGCGGTGGCGTCGCCGAGGTCGGCATCATTCGATACGACCGGCGATCGGGTGGCCGGTTTCCGGTCAAGCTCCATCGAATGGGGGAACTCGGACACCACACCTGATCCGGTCCGTCGACCGTTGGACACTGGCGTTGGAGAGCCTGTCCGACGTTGCCGACTCCAGCATCACGAGAGAGCCGCCACATTGAGCGAAAGCAACGCTGCCCCACGACTGGCCGTCATCGTCGCCAACGGCATCACCGGCGACTCACGGGTGCAGAAGGTCGCCATCGCCGCGGCGCGCGACGGCTGGGATGTCACGTTGATCGGCAGGAGTCTGTCGAAGCAGCAGGAAGAATCGGCGATGGGGCCGATCAAGGTGCTTCGGTTGCTCGTTCCGGACACCTACCGGAAGTACCGGCAACGCCAGGAGCGCGGCTGGCGGTCCCGGCTGACTCAGGCGTACCTGCCCGACCGGGCCGCGCTCAAACGCTACCGCGCCGCCCACAATGCCTGGTTGTTGTGCCAGGAGAACCGGCTGACGGCGGCCACGGGCGCCGGCGCGTTCCTGAATCCGGCCCGCCAGGCATGGGTACGGACACGCCATGACCTCTTCCGCTTCCGCAACCGCCTGTGGGGCTGGGAGCAGTCCCGCCCCCGCGACGAGGATCGCGTGGTGGGCGACTGGCGCCGCGATCTGCCGGAGCAGGTGGACCGAGACCTGGCGTTCGTCGCGGCCCTGGAGGAGCTGAAGCCGGACGTCATCCACGCCAACGACATCACCATGATCAGCACGGCCGCGCAGGCGGTCACCCGGCTGCGGCGCCGCGGGCACCAGGTCCAGTGGCTGTACGACGCGCACGAGTACGTCCAGGGGACCGAGTGGGTCCGTCCGCGACCGGCCCACGCCTACCCGGCCATGGAGCAGGAGTTCATCCGGCAGGCCGACGCCGTGGTCACCGTGTCACCGCAGATCGCGGAACTGCTGCGCGCCGAATACGACCTGCCGCAGACGCCGCTGGTCGTGCGCAACGTACCGATCAAAGAGGTGATCGGAACGGACCGCGACGCGCTGTCTGTGCGGCAGGTCGCGGAGGTGGACCCCGAGACCCCGCTTCTCGTGTACGTCGGATGGATCAGCGCGGAGCGCGGCCTGAGAACGGCCGTCAGCGCGTTGGTGGAACTACCCGAATTCCACCTGGCGATCGTCGCCAATAGCACCAACGCCGAACTCAAGGCGCTCCTGTCGCTCGGGGTCGAGCTGGGGGTGTCGGAGCGGCTGCACGTCGTGCCGTACGTCGCCCAGCATCTCGTCGCCGACTACCTCTCCTCGGCCGACCTCGGGATCATCTGCTCACGGCACAATCCGAACTACGAGAACTCCCTACCCACCAAGATGTCCGAGTATCTGCACGCCGGTCTCCCGGTGGTGGCCAGTGACCTGCGGGTCGTCCGGGAGTTCGTCGAGTCGCACGATCTGGGTGTGGTGTTCACCGCCGACGACGTGACCAGCTTCGCCGACGCGGTCCGGCGAGCGTTCGGACGGCGCGCGGCGATGGCCGCGCGGATCGGCGACGACCTGCTGCGGGAACTGTCCTGGGAGCAGCAGAGCGCCGGACTGGTGCAGCTCTACCGCGACGTCGCGCACCGGACGCCCGGCATCACCCGCCCCGACGTCCCGTGGACGGTGGAGGAGGGCGCCGGTTCCGCGGGCGCCCCCACCGAGCAGTCCTCCCGGACCTGGCGCCCGCTGTCGGACGGCGGGATCCGCCTGGGCATCGGACCGGCCAACTTCTCCGGGCAGGCGGCGGGCTTCGCGCGCGCGATCTGCCAGCTGAAGCCGGACGTGTCCGTCGAGGTGTTCATGCAACGCGGCCCGCAGAGCCGCACCTACCCGGCCGACCAGTACCTCGACGTGACCAGCCTGGGCCGGGCCGACGTGCAGGTGCGCCAGGTCCGCCGGATCTCCCGCCGGTACACCCACCTGATCGCCGAGGCGTTCAAGCCGGTCTTCGGGTATCTCAACGGCAACAACATCGGTACGGATCTGCCGATGCTGGCCGCCGCGGGCATCAAGGTGGCGCTGCTGGCACACGGCACCGAGATCCGGCACCCGGGCCGCCACCTCGCACGTCATCCGTCGTCCCACTTCCGTGACGCGCCGGACAGCGAGATCACCCGCCTGACCGCGCTCACGGAGCGGAACCGGCAGGTGGCCGAGGACAGTGGCCTGCCGGTGTACGTGACCACTCCCGACCTGCTCGACGACCTGCCCCGGGCGACGTGGGCACCGCTGGTCATCGACGTCGACAGCTGGTGGTGTGACCGCCCGGTGATGGAACGCGCCCGGCCCGTGGTGCTGCACGCGCCGTCGGCTCGCTGGACCAAGGGCACCGACCACGTCATGCCGGTGCTGGACGACCTCGATCGGCGTGGAGCGATCGAGCTGCGGTTGGCGGAGAAGCTGACCTGGGCCGAGATGCGCGATCAGATTCAGAACGCCGACCTGGTCATCGACCAGTTCACCACCGGCGCGTACGGCGCGTTGTCGTGCGAGGCGATGGCCGCCGGGCGCCCCGTCGTGGCGTACCTGGGTGAACGGGTGAAGGCCGTCGTCGGTCCGGAGCTGCCCATCATCGACGCGACGCCCGAAACACTGGCGGAGGCCATGCAGCAGTTGCTCGACGACCGCGGTCGCGCCGCGAAGATCGGGCTGGCCTCGCGGGAGTTCGCGGTGAAGTACCACAGCGGCGAGCGCACCGCACAGGTCCTGTCCGACTTCCTGGCCTGACGATCCTGCCTACCGGGGCGTTCACGCCGCAAACGCGTGACCGCCCCGGCTAGGACAGCGTCGTGGCCCGCGACAGCGGCAGCCAGTAGCCGCGCAACGGCCCGGCGCCGATCTGTACGGCACGGAGCCCGCGGATCCACCCGGCGGCCGCGGCCGGTGCGCTGGACTGCCGGTGCAGCGAGATGCTGCGGCTCCCCGCGGCCGTGTACGCGGTGAAGGTCCCTGCGGCCAGGAACACCCGCCGGAGGCCGAAGTAGGGTACGGCCGCCACGGGACCGAGCGACGCACGCGCCGGCGCGGCCTCCAGCACCCAGTAACCCCGCAGCGGACCGGCCGTCAGGTGATACCAGTAGCCCGGCTGCCCGGCGATCCGGCGGCGCAGGTCGGCGGGCACGACGGCAAGCCGGCTGACGGTCACGGCGAGCCTGCGGGTGACCCGCCCGTCCCCGACACCACGGAACATCACGCCGATGTGCCGTCCGGCCCGGAACAGGACCCGGGCCGACTGCACGGGCGCCGGGAAGTCGGTCTGCAGCGTCTCCGCCATCGCGGCGAACACCGGATCCGCGGTGAGCGCGTGCAGGTGCATCAACTGCCGAGTGTGGATCAGGTGGTATTTCTCGGAGGTGTTCGGCGCGCTGAGGCTGTACCGCGATGCCGCACCGCGGTTGCGGAAGCCGTCGAGCGCGTACCGCCGCACGGTGGTCACGGCGTCGTTGAAGATGGCCGCCGCCTGCGCCGAGCGGGTGCTGCGCCAGTAGTCCCAGACGCCGAAGGTCGCGAAGATGTGCCCGTTGAGCACCCGGGCGGAGGCGGTGGGTACCGGGCCCGGATACTCCTCGAGCCACAGCATCGCGTTGCCGTCGCGCCAGACGGCCCACGGTGCTCCCGCGCGGTAGCCGAGCCTCAGCGACGCGAATGTCGCAGCGGCGGCCACCCGCCAGCGTGCCCAGCCGGTGACCTCCGCGAGCCGGGTGAACAACGAGAGCGCCTGCCCCTGCGCCATCGCCGAATACCACGGCGCCGGCATGGTCCGGCCCAGGCCGGACGCCAGCGGGAAATCAAATCGGTACGGGAACCACCACGCGCCGCGGGACTCGACGTGGGTGAGGACGAGCCGCTGCCCCTGACGCGCCGCCATGTCGAGGAACCACTGGTCCCCGGTGAGACGGTACGTGTTGAGCAGAGCCAGGCCGTACTGTGCCTGTCCCACGGGGTGATTCATCGGGCGACCGCCGGTGAGCACGGGGCTGGCGAACATCCGTACCCCGGCGGTGTCGACCCGGCCGACCGACCGGCGCGGGAGGGGTGAGCCGTCGTTGTAGGGCCGGGCGGCGAGTGCGACATCGTGCGGCAGATACCGTGGCGGCGCCGCGGCCTGGATTGCCGCCGCGGTGTGTATCAGGCGACCCGACGGCGGCCGCTGCCGTGCGGCGAGGACGCTGGGAACGGCGACCAGGGCTGCGAGCACCGCCAGGACCGTCAGCAATCTGGTGATTCGCACGCCCTGATGCTGAAACCACGCTCTCGGCGTCGGCAGATGAATCGGTTATTGTCATACAAACGAGGTCGAAGGGTGCATTAGGCGGCACCTAACCTCATCGCGGTGAGATCCGCATGGCCCCCTATGCAAGGTCGAGGCGGGCGCGCAGCGCCGGGTCGAGCTTGAGGTCACCGGCGTCCATCACCTCGTCGAGCCGGTCGAGGGTGCTCGCGCCGACGATCGGCCAGATCGCCGGGTCGCCACCCAGCAGCCACGCCAGCACGACCTGGTTCCGGGTAACACCCGACTCCCGTGCCGTTTCGGCGAGGACAGCCAGGCGCCGAGTCGTGCCGGGATGCTCGTACGCCTCCTCCAGCGGCCGGTCCGCGCGGCCGTATCCCCCGTTCATCAGCGTGGAGTACGCCCAGAGATCCAGTGTCGGGTCGGCGCGCACGTAGTCCAGCGTCTCCGGCATGGCCAGCCGGTGCGACGTCGCCGCCAGGAGCGCACCGGGACGCGGCTGCACGTACGAATAGCGCAGTTGCAGGGCGGTCCAGCCGGGTACGTGGCGCGTGGCGGCGAGGGCCCGGGCGCGCTCGACCCGCCAAGCGGGAGTGTTCGACGCGCCGAGGCGGCGGGCCTTGCCGGCGGCCGCCAGTTCCGCGAACGCGCCCACGGTGTCGGCCAGGTCCGCCGACCGGTCCTCGATATGCGCCCAGTACATGTCCACGTGATCCGTGCCAAGCCGCCGCAGGCTCGCGTCCATGGCCACGCGGACCACCACCGGCGAAAGGCCTTCCGGTGCATCCAGCCCGCGGGTCGCGTCCGTGGGCTGCGCGCCGGCTTTGGTGCTGAGCAGGATGCGCTCGCGCATCCCCGGGCGCTTCGCCAGCCAGCGGCCGATCACCTGTTCGCTCTGGCCACCGAACCCGGAGGGATGCAGCCAGAACGCGTAGTTGTTCGCGGTGTCAATCCACCGGCCGCCCCGCTCCACGAAACGGTCGAGCAGGGCGAAGGAATCCGCCTCACCGATCCGGGTACCGAACAGCATCGCTCCGAGCACGATCTCAGCCATGCCCACGATCCTGAATCCTGGAGCGCGCTCCAGGTCAAGCGACCGATGTGGACACTGTCGGCACAATCGGTGCCATGTCGTTCTCCTACACGCCCGGCGAGACCGCCCACCGGACCGGCTTCAGCCTGGACACGTTGCGCTACTACGAACGGATCGGGCTACTGGCCGATGTCGAGCGGACGCCGGGCGGACAACGCAAGTACAGCGACGACGACATCGGATTGCTGGAGATTCTGCGCTGCCTGCGAGAGACCGGCATGCCGATCCAGCGGATGCGGGAGTTCGCCGACCTGTGCCGTACCGGGGACACGATCACCGACCGCATCGATTTGCTTGAGCAGCATGACCGCAGGGTCCGCCAGCACATCGCTACGTTGGAGGCACAGCGCACCCGCCTGACGGAGAAGATCGCGTACTACCGGGACGTCCATTCGTGATCGCTGACGGCGACCCCGCCCGTCTTGAGGAATGCCCTGAGCGTGTCGGCGAGCGCCGCGACCTTGTCGTCCTCCACGAACGCGTAGCCGCGCTCGGCGAAGCAGTAGGTGACCTGCTCGGCGATCTCCATCATCGGATCGGTGTGCTCGACATCCACGGCGTCATCCCGTCTCAAGGTGTCACGAGTGGCGAATTGCCTTTCAGACAGAGGTAGTCGAATGACCGCATTCGCCTCACTGCCACGATGCCATGTGGTTGTCTAGTAGACAACCCCCCCGGTTGGCAGGTAGACAACCCGCCGAGTCGGAGGGTCGTCGTCGATGGACGAAGTCATGGCGGCCGCCGAGATCGCCGACTACCTCGGCGTCTCGCGTCAGCGAGTGGCCGTCTTGGTCGAGCGCAAGGACTTTCCCACGCCCATTGCCCGTCTGTCGGTGGGCAGGGTCTGGCGTACCTCCGACGTTCGCGAGTGGGCCGCCAGCAGGGCGCATCGGATCCACGAGGACGAGCAGGAATAGCCGCACCCTCGGCCGCGGCCGGTGTAGCCGTCGGCCAGATCTTGATGAGTTCTGGTTAGCAACGGACCCGAACTCCTCAAGATCCGGCTATGCCCGGGCTAGCGCGCGTGCCCGACGCCGGGCACTCCCCCGTTCGCCACCCATCTGACTCTGTGGTCTCACGCCTAATCCAAGAGCCGGTAAAGGTCTGATGCTTTGAAGGATCTTCCTGCTCTGAGACGAGTAGAACCTCGCCTCGGCCCATCGGACAGCGTGGCGCCACCACGGCGGCAGCGCTCACGAACCGAAAGTATGAGCCGCAACCGGTAGGCAACTCTCGCGGACCCGGAGGCGCACCGCACGACCCCGAATCTTCTTCATGTGACCGGCCGACGGGGGCCGGACCGAAACGGGGGAGATTCACTGTGGGTCGCAAGACGATGCGCAAGGTCGTGACGACGGTCGGTGTCATGCTCGCCGGTGTCGGTGCCTCGCTGGTCGCCATGACGGTCACCGCCGCACCCGCCCAGGCGGCCGCCGTCACCACGTCCACGTTGCAGTCGCAGTTGGTGACCTACACCAACAACACCCGCGCCCGGGCCGGCTGCAAGCCGATCCGCGTCGACAGCCGCCTGCTGCTGGCCGCCCGCGGTCACAGCGCCTACCAGGCCCGCACCAACAAGATGAGCCACATCGGAGCGAACGGCTCCTCGTTCGTCGACCGCGCCCACCGCGCGGGCTACGCCTGGCCCATGAGCGAGAACGTCGCCTACGGCTACCGCACCGCCTCCGAGACCATGAAGGCCTGGATGGCGAGCCCCGGACACCGGGCGAACATCGTGGACTGCCGCGCCAAGTCCATGGCCGTCGGCGTCATCTACGCCAGCAACGGCACCCCGTACTACACCCAGATGTTCGGCTGGACCTGATCCCCGCCCACTTCCCCAACGGCCCGGCCGGCACGCACTCGCGTGCCGGCCGGGCCGCTTTCACGTGGCAGCGCTACCGGGCCTGCCGCCGGACCACAATGCTCGGGTCGTGGCCGCCCGGGGCACCCGTTCAGTCGTCGACAGCCGAGAGCGCGGCGGCGATCGGTTCGAGCCCCACAATCAGTTCGTCGAGCTCGTCCGCGCTGAGCACGTCGTACGCCGGTGCCGCCAGCTCGTCGGTCAGGGCCTCGATCCGCTCCCTGGTCGCCCGGCCGGCGTCGGTGAACCCGCCGGCAGCGGTGACGAGGCCGCGGCCGCGCAGCCCGTCGACGACAGCGGCCAGCTGCGCCCGGGGCAGGTGGTGCAGGCGGCCGAACTCCTGCGCCCTCATCCCGAGGGAGAGCGCGAGGAGCACGTGGGCCTCGGTGCCGCCGATGCCGTGGGCGACGAGGGCGGCGTTGTGGCCGTCTCCGCGGTGCTCGCGCAGCAGCGTCGCCGCGTGCCAGAGCCGGGCCACCGGCTCCTCGGGTACCCGAAGCGCCCGCAACCCGGCGTACAGTGCCCGGCCCTCGGTCGGCGCGCTGAGCGCCGCCCGAGTGGCGAGGTCGGCGATCCGCACCAGGCCGGACGAGTCGGCGAGGTCTCCGATCATCTGTCGCAGTGCGGCGGTGCTCCCCCGCTCCCGCACGGCGATCGCCTGTTCCGGGGTGGTCTTTCCCCAGACCCAGGGGATGTGGCGCGCTACCTCACCGTCGGCGAAGTTGTAGAAGACCGCGTGCACCACTGCGGCGGGGGCCAGCCCCAGTGGGGCGGCCCGGCCCGCGAAGTATCCGTCCCAGTAGTTGCGCATGCCGAGAGCCAGGAACGCCTCGTTCGGCACCTCGGAGAAGGTGACGGCGGCGATCGGCTCGCACAGCTCGAACATGCGGTGGATCTTGACGCGTGGATGCGGCATGGGTCGGCACCTCCCGTGGTGATGGCGGCGCCTGCGTGGGCCACCTCTCTCCCTGGCTACGAACAACGCAGCCCCGATACGACAACTCCGGGCGAGGCCGTCTGGGCCCCGCTTCCGGGTGAATGTGGGTTCTGGATTTGCTCCGCGAGGACGGCCGCGAGTAGGTATGCATGGCCGCTCTCTGCCCGCGGCTGAGGAGTGAATCGTGTTCTACGGCCGGGAGAAGCTGGAAGATCTGGTCACCGGCCTGGTCCGGGTCGACCGCAACCAGGCCGTACCCGTGGCGGCCGGACCGGTCATCGCGCTGGAGGGCACCGGCGGCTCCGGTCGCAGCGCCGCGCTGCGGTTCCTGGCCGATCAGCATGCCGCGGCCCTCCCGGTGGCCGTCGTCGACGCGGTGGCCGACGCGGCGAAGACAACGACCTTCGACGAGGTCTCGATCCTGCTCCTCACGGCCGCGTCGGAGCTGGCCGAGTCGCCGGCCGGGTTCGGCCGGATCCCGTTCCACCGGCTGTTCCTCGGGCACCTGGCGCTGGCCCAGCCGATCGATCCGGACGCCACTCCCGAGCAGCGGCAAGCCACGATGGCCGCCGCCCTCAAGAGCTACCGCAAGCGGCGCGCGGGCGCGGAGCTGATCGGGCAGGTGCTGTCCGAAGTGGCCGTGGGCGCTCTGGATCACGCCGGTGGCGACGCCCTGCCGGGACTCGGCGCTGCGTTGCGGCCGCTGACCACCGCCCTGACCCGGACCCGTCTGACCCGGGGCTCCGCGCTGAGGGACGCCGAGCGGTGGTACGCCGATCAGCTGACCGACGGCCGGCGGACGCCCGCGGCCGGGCTGGCCCGCCTGCACCGGTGGTGGCAGTCCGAGGCGGCTCGGGGCCAGGTCGAGGAGATCCTGGTCCGCGCGTTCCTGGCGGATCTGCGGGCGGCCGCGACGCGGCGCTTCCGCCGTTCGGGCTGGCGGCGGTGGCGGGCGGAACTGCTGCTGGACAACGCGGACAGTCCGGCCGGGCAGCGGCTGTCGGCGCTGCTCTGCGAGGCCCGCACGGCGGTTCCGCCCGCTCCGCTGGTGGTGGTCGCCGCCAGTGGCGGTGAGTCGTTGCCCGCGCCGAGCGCCTGCGCGGCCGACCGGAGCCGCGCACTGTCCGAAGTAGAGGCCGCCGCGTTGCCCCGGCACGAGCTGCACGCGTTGCAGTGGTTGCGGATCACGCTGCCGCCGTTGACGCGCGCCGAAACGATCACCGCGGTCGCCGAGCGCGACGTGTTCGACCACCTCGGCGTGCACCGGGTCGCCCGCGTCACGCATCGACTGTCCGGCGGGCATCCGCTGGCCACCACCCTGGTCCTGGACGCTCTGGGCCGTCAGACCGGCCTGCTGCAGGACGTCGACAAACTGCTGGACGGCGAGCCCGTCGATCCGGAGACACACCGGGCCCGCACGCTGGCCGACGAGATCCTGCTCGGGATGACCGAGCGTACGCACGCGACGATCCGGCCCAGTGGCTCGTTCCGCGACACGTTCGTGGTGCTGGCCGCGGCGCGCGACCTGGAGGAGGCCGACCGGCTGACCCGTACGGATCATCTGCGGTCGGCCCGTCCGCAGGACCTGCGCCTGGCGTTGAGTGACACCCTCTGGCCGCGGTCGGGTGGTGCGCGGCGCCTGGCGGCGCCCGCGCGCTTTCTCGCGCTGCGCGAGCTGGCCGCCCGGCCGGAGGGCCACCCGCATTCCCGGGCGAGGGTTTTCCGTACGCTGCTGACGCTGGCCGACGACGACGTGGCGACCGCCGAGCCGGAGAGGCTGCTCGACGCGCGGACGGCCTCGTTGCACTACCAGCTGGCGCTCGGCGAGGTCCGCTCCGTCGCGGTCGCGCTGGCGCACCTGCTGCCGGGGCTGACGGCACCCGCGTGGCTGGGCATTCTCGACGACATCGTGGCCACACCCGACCCGCTGGATCCGCTGTCCGGCGCCGACGATCCCACCGGCCTCTTCGACGCCCTCCCGCTGGCCGTCGGGCGCCTGGTCGTGGCGTTGCGGCGGCTCGGCGATCCCCGGCTGACCGACCCGGAGGTCATCGCCGACCTGCGCCTGCTCGTCGCCGACCAGTACCGGGACGTGGCCCGTGCCGCCACCCACCAGTCGCGGGAGTACCGCAACCGGGCGGCCCGGTACGAGTTGCCCGACGACGAGCACTGACCACCCGCCCGACCGTCACCGAAAGGGTGGACGTCATGCCCGCCAAACCCACCGGCCGTCCCGGCCTGAGCCCGTCCCGGCCGCTGTGGCGGCGTCCCGTCGCGTGGATCGTGCTCGCGGGCGTGCTGGTGACGGCGCTGGCCGTCGCCGGGGTCCGCCTGCAGCCCCGCCACTGGAACGCCTGCCACGGTTTCTCCCGCACCTACCTGCACGTGTGGCCGCACGGCACGGACTGTGTCGGGGTCACCGACGGCGCCACCCCGATCGACGCGGCGTTCGGCGCGGAGCTGGGTGGGCGCTACGGCGCGTTGCTCGACGCCATCCACGCCGAGAACGAGCGGGTCGAGTCGGGTCACGTCGACACCGCGGGCAGCGCCACCGACTGCACCAGCACCGCCGGTGACGCGGTCGATGTCGCCGCGCTCGCGCCGTGGCGTTCCGACCTCGCGGGCGGGCGGGCGTTCCACCAGCTGGCGGGCATGTACGTCGCCCAGTGGCAGGCGAACCACCTGCGCCAGCCGGGCGGGTGCGCGCCGTTCATCCGGCTGCTCGTCGCCGACCCGGGGCGGGACATGAACGGCTGGTCGGAGGTCGTGGACGAGCTGTCCACATACGACCGGCTGGTCGCGGTGGTGGGACTGGCGCTCAGCCGTACCCAGATGATCGAGGCGGCGCGGACGTTGAACGGCCGCGGCATCCCGGTGGTCGCGGACCTGGTCACCGCGGACGGGTTCGACCGCAGCAACTTCACGGGTGTGCCCGAGGTCTGCCACCCGCAGGCGGGGACCGGCCGCCTGACCGCGTTCTACCGCATCGCGTACCCGAACCAGCGGTACTTCGCGCAGCTCGGCGGCTATCTGACGGGGGTTGGTCTGCTCGGGAGGGGCCGGGCCGTGCAGGTCACCCAGGCCGGGTACGACGCCGACCAGTTCGCCTGCACCAACGTCGAGCACGTCAACAAGCTGCTCGATCCGGCGCCCGACCCGATCACCTTCGAGTTGAGTGGTGCCGGCAGGGACTCGACCGGCCAGATCGTCACCAAGGTGTCGCCGATCTGCACCGATCCGGCGGTACGCACCGTGTTCTACACCGCCCGGGCGGTCGACCTGGCGAACTTCATCGTGGCGATGAATCAGGCGTGCCCGCGCGGCATCACGATCGCCGCGGGGACGGACGCGTCCCGGCTGCTCACCCCGGAGCCGACGCACGCGCTGGAGATGCAGCGCAGGAACGCGCTCCAGGTGCTGCACTCCGGCAACGTCAAGGTGTACTTCCCGGCCACCAACAGCGCCGCGCAGCTCGCCGGCACCACGGGGTTCGGCAACTTCCGGACGGCGTTCGCGGGGGCGTTCGGTGACACCGCGCACCCTGAGCTGTTCCCGTTCTCCGACGCGGAGCTGGCCGACACGTGGATGGTCAACGCGCACGACGCCATGTTCGTGACCGCCGCCGCCGTGCACGCCCTGCACACCAACGGGCAGGCGTACGAGCCGGGGCACGTCGCCAGCAACCTGAGCAGCTTCGAGATCCCGGACGCGGCGCAGGGCACGTTGCGGTTCGACCGCAACGGCACGCGGGTGGGTACGCCGGTGGTGCTGCGGCTGTGCTCGGACGGGGTCGCACCCGCCACCCAGCTCGCCGTGGCGCGGCGGCTCACGGCCTGCCCGGGCGACCGCGGGTAGGCGCACCCGCCCGGGCGGGCTGCTCGGTCATCCGAGCAGGGACAGTCCCTCCAGGTCGGTCCGGACCGCGTCGGAGAGCGCGTCGTCGAGGCTCAGGCCGTTGCCGAGGCGGGAGGAGAGAACGGCCCAGTTCTGTTCGGCCACCTGACGGAAGCTGTCCCAGGTGTCGGTCCCGTCGCCCTGGATCAGTTGGGCGAGCCGGAGCCTCTCGAAGATCCAGAGGCCGCGCTCCTCGTCGCTGTGCCCCGGCGGCTCGGCCGCCTGCACGACAGCGTTCAGGTCGGACGCGACAGGGGTGTTCGTGAAGTTGATCGCCCGGTTGTAACCCTTCTCGTGGTCGAAGACGACGCTGGTCAGCCTGGGGACGTTCCCGGTGAGGGTCGCGTCACTCTCGATCAGGGTCCACAACATGGTCGCCCAGGCGTGGAAGGTCCCCCACACGTCGTCGCTCCAGTTGGCGTACGCCTGGAGCTGCTCCTGTTCGATGATCGGGCGGCCGAACACCTGCCGGAAGGCCTCCGCCACGGCCTGGATGCCATGGTCGACGATCAGGCTGCCCACGGCCTCGGTCCGCAGGTGCAGCGTCGCGGAGGCGCGGAGCAACTGCAGCCCGTCGGCGCCGTACACATAGGTGCCGCTGTCCAGCTCGTGCGCCACGTCCTGCATGAGCTGGGTGGCCGCGCCCATCGCCTCGTCCGCCAGCGCCTGGACGGCCGCGGTCGGCACCTCCGGCTCCTCGGCGGCCTGCGCCGGGGCGTCCGCAGCCGCGTCGTTCAGCAGGTCGGTCAGCCACGCCACCTTGTGCTCGGCGGGCTCCTGCTGCCAGCCCGCACCCCACTGCCCGTCGAGATACGCGACGAGGTGGTCCCGCCAGGCGGCGCCCCAACCGGTGGCGGCCAGCCGCGGCTCCAGGTCGGCCGGGACCCAGGCCAGGGGGTCGGATTGTACGACTGGTTGGGACATCGTGGCTCACCTCGGGTGATCGATCCGGCGACGCCGTCCATCGTAGATAGTCGATATTTCGTACCGGCGACAGCCTGGAGTCGGGCCCCGTGCGCACGCGTGATCGGTTACTCGACAAAGGACACAAAGATTTTGCAATGGGACATCCACGTCCACGCATCTCGTCGGTAGGCTTACGACGGCGCTACGGATCGTCGGACAGACGGTTACGGGGCGCTGAACCAACGACGCTACCGGTGGTGGAGGTGGCACCCTGATGCACGACCAAGTCCTCGGCCTGCTCGATCAGCACCTGGCCGAATTACACGCCCTGCGCAGTGAACTGGCCCGTCAGCGCACCGTCGCGCCCGGCGAGCGATGGCAGGTGGCGGCAGCCACCGCCGGATCCGCCCGCCGCTACGCCCGGGAGCTGACGCTCGTGCTCGGCGGTGACGACGACATCGACGACGACCGGCAGCGCCACACGGCGGCCACATCCTGAGGAGGTCACTCAAGAGAGATCGTGGCCTCGTCGCGGAGCAGGCCGTAGATGACCATGTCCCGCCAGATGCCGTGCCGGAAGCGGACACCGCGCAGCAGCCCCTCCCGGCGGAAACCGATGCGTTCCAGCGCCGTCTGCTCGGCGAGGTTCTCCGCGTCGGTCTGCGCCTCCAGCCGGTTGGCCGTGGTGTACCGCAGCAGGTACTGCACCAGCATGCTCTGCGCCGCGGTGCCGTAACCGCGACCGCGGTGCTCCGGTAGCAGGGCCAGGCCGATCTCGTAGCAGCCGCCGATCGGGCCGCCACGGGTACGCGCCTCCCAGCTCGCGATGCCGATCACGGTGTCGTCGGGGCGGACCACGGCCAGCGCCGTCGACTGGGTGCCGATGTAGCCGTCGGTCTCCCAGCGGCGGCGCCGGGCACCCGCATCGGTGAAGCCCGCCCATTCGTAGGGGCCCAGTGCGTCGGGGTCCGTGTCCAGTCGCTCCAGAAAGCGCAGATCAGCCAGGACGAACGGACGCAGGGCCAGAGAGTCGTGCATTCACACCTCGGCAGTTGGGCGATCGGACACGGAAGATCAGAATCTCACCGGGGTACGCCCGCGGGCAACGCCAGCGCCAGCGCCAATGTCTCGTCGAGCACCATCAGGCCCCGCTCGGCGAACGCCTCGAAGGCCTCCTGGATCTGCGCCACCGTCAGGCGCCCGTCCAGCCGGTCGCGGACCGCGGTGGCCGTGATCGGCCGGTCGCTGCAGGCGGCGTAGAGGTCGGCCAGCGGGCCCTCGAAGGTGTACGTCCCCTCGGCACCCTCGTACCGGGTGTCGTAGATCTGCACCAGTCCGGGCGAGGACCAGAACGTCAGCGCCGGTCGCCGCTGCCCCGACCAGGCGTCGGTCCAGGCCGTGAACTCCTTGAGCAGCGCCTCGTACGCGCGGTCCGGCAGCGCGCCGGGCAGGTCGTACTCGAAGAAGTAGGCGGCCCTGCCCAGGTCGACGGTGGCCGGGTACACGTACCGGTAGCTGGCCTCGGGGGTTTTCGTCGGCGAGTCGGTGAACAGCGGGCTGAACCGCTCGATCCACACTCGGCACGCGGCGGTCGGTGGCTGCAGGTGCACCAGGTGGGGCAGCAGGGCGGCCTGATCCGCGTAGTCCCGCTCGGTCTCGCCGGGGAATCCCCACAGCAGGTTCCAGCCGACCTCGACGCCGTAGTAGCGGGCCCAGCGCAGCAGGTTGACGTTCTGCGCCGCGCGGGTGCCCTTGCGCATCAGCCGCAGCACGTTCGAGCTCAGCGATTCGATGCCCGGCTGGATCTGGTTGACCCCGCCGCGCGCCAGCGTGCGGACCTGGTCGCGGCTCAGGTTCGCCTTGACCTCGTAGAAGATCTCGTAGTTGACGCCCTCGTCGGCCAGGACCGGGAACAGGTCCTTCAGGTAGCCCATGTCGACGATGTTGTCGACGCCGTGGAAGCGGAAGCTGCGGTAGCGGCGGGACTGCGTGACCAGCTCGTCGGCCATCCGCTGCGGCGACTTGGCCCGGAACGCCATCGTCGTGCCGTTGAGCCCGCAGAACGTGCAGTGGTGTTTCTCGCCCCACCAGCAGCCGCGCGACGACTCGAACGGGATCGGCACCGCGCTCGGGCCCGTGCGCGGCAGCAGGTCGAGGCGGCGGGCCCGGTCGAAGTACTCGGTGTAGTCGGGCGCGGGCAGGTCGTCCAGCTGCCGTACCGGCGGGGCGGGCGGCGTCGCCACCAGGTCGTCGCCGGAGCGGCAGACCACGCCGGGCTCCGCGCCGGGCGGCAGACCCGCGACGAGGCGGTCGAGCAGCCGGGGGAACGCCGTGTCGGCCTCGCCCACGACGGCGATGTCGGCGCTGGGTACGGTGCGGATCCACTCCGGACCCATCTCGCCGTCGAAGTTCGCGCCGCCGAAGACCGTGATCAGCTGGGGGTTGCGCTGCTTCAGACGGCGGGCCAGGGCGAACGAGGGTGTGTTCTGCTGGAACGTGGAGGTGAACCCGACCACCCGGACGCCGTCCCACATCGGGTCGGCGGCCAGCCGGTCGAGGTACGCGGGAACGTCGACGGTGCGGGCCCGCAGCAGCCGTTCCCGCCAGTCGACGAAGCCGTCGCCCAGGTACGCGAGTTCGGCGGCGAAGTCGTCGAGCAGGCGATGGCCGTCGGCGTCCGGGGCGTCCGGGCCGAACGCCTCGGCCGAGAACAGCCACTCCGCCACCAGCCGGGCCTTGCGGGCGCCGAGACGGCGATAGTAGGAGGGGCCGATTTGTGCGGCGAAGTCGAGGTTCGCGTGCAGGGTCCGTACGGCGAAGCCGTGCCGGTGCAGGATCGCGCCGAGCAGGCCGAGCTGGATGGACGGCCACTCGATGTCCATGAACGGCATCGACACGAGCACCACCGGCCACTGGGCACGGCGGGCCGGATCCACCGGGAGCGGCTCTCCCGGCGGATCAGTGCCTCCCGTGCCCGACAGCCGTACGGGTACGGGATTCAATTGATGTCGCCCGGAACGATGATCCCGCCGAGGCCGATGGCCTCCACGCTCGTACCCGGAGTGAAGGCGGCCTCGAACTGCTCGCTGATCGACGGGTGCTCGGGCACGACGAGGTTCGCGCCGAGTGCCGCGCCCAGCACCGCCCCGGCCGCGATGCCACCGATCCGAACGGCGGTGGAACGGCGCGCGGAAACGCCCGGCTTGTCTTTACCTCTGTCCTTGTCGGACATGGTCGATCACCTTTCTGAAAGAGGAGGTACAGAGAGGGCTCCGGTCAACCTGTCCCGCAGCTGGGCGGCCTGTGGATGACCGAGGTCGTCGAGGATCCCGCCGGCTTCCCGCCACAGGGCGCCGGCCGCGGCGGTGTCGCCGGCGGCGTGCCGGGTGTCGCCCAGCCGCAGCAGCGTCGTCGCCACCTCGTACCGGTCGCCGAGGCGGCGCCAGAGTTCGAGCGCCCGCTCGTAGCTGACCGCCGCCTCGGCGTAGTCACCGAGCTGGTGGCTGGCGAAGCCGAGGGTGTCCCAGGTGTCCGCCTGGCCGGGGTAGTCGTCGGCCTGACTGTGCAGCGCCAGCGACTCCCGGCAGTAGCGCAGTGCATCGGCGTAGTTGCCCAGGTTCGCGGAGTACCGGCCGATCCAGTTGAGCGCGTCCGCCTCGCCGGAGCGTTCGCCGGCCTCCCGGAACAGGTCCAGGGCGAGCCGGGCCCGCTCCAGCGCCGCGCCGGGCTCACCCTGACGATCCGCGATGCGGCCGAGGTCGAGGTGCAGCCGCGCGCTGTTGACCAGATCGCCCAGCCGGTCGAACAGGTCGAGGGACTTCCGCGCGTGGTCGGCGGCCGCGGGAAGCCCGTCCTGCTGCAGCAGGGCCAGGCTGAGCAGGCGGTGCGCCAGGGCCGCCCCGGCCAGATCGTCGGTGCGCGTGCACGCCGTCAGCGCGGCATGCAGGCAGGTCTCCCACGCGTCCCACTTGCCCTGGTAGTTGAGGAACGCGGTGATGGTCCACGTGAGCCGGATGGCGTACTCGGGAAAACCGGCCTCGGTGGCATGCGCGATCGCCTCCACCAGCACCGCCTGCTCGGTGGAGAACCAGGCCAGCGCCGCGGGAGCGTCGGCGAACGTGGTGACGGTCGCGGCGGGATCGGGTGGCTCGACGGCGGCCTGCTCGCGGTACGCGTACAGCAGCCGGTCCGCGGCGCGGGCGCTGTGCAGGTAGTGGTCGAGGACGCGGTGGGTCGCGGCGCGCCGTTCCGGCTCCGGATCGATCTCCTCGGCCTGCTCGGCGGCGTACGCCCGGAGCAGATCGTGGAACGTGAACCGCCCCGGCGCTCGCTCCTCCAGCAGGTGCGCCCCGGACAGCTCGGCCAGCAGCCGCCGTACCTGGCGGGCCGGTAGGCCCGCGAGGCTGGCCGCCGCCCGGTAGGTGATCTCCGGGCCGGGGTGCACCCCGAGCAGCCGGAACAGCCGCGCCGCGTCGTCGGTGAGCTGTTGATACGACCACGAGAGCACGGCACGGGCGTCGCTGCTCTCGGTCTCGCCCATGAACGCGTCCAGCCCGCCGGTGGCCTCCCGCAGCTCGCCGGCGAGGGCGGACAGGCGGTGGTGCGGGAACGCGGCGGCGCGGGCCGCGACGATCGCCAGGGCCAGCGGCAGCCGGGCGCACATGGTGACCAGGTCGGTCACGGCGTGCGGTTCCGCGGCCGCCCGCTCGGCGCCGAACCGGCGGGCCAGCAGCAGCGCGGCCTCGTGGGCGGTCAGCAGATCGAGGGTCACCGGGACCGCGCCCGCCGCCACCAGCGCGGACAGGCGGCGCCGGCTGGTCACCACCGCGGCGCTGCCCGGCGTGCCCGGCAGCAGCGGCAGCACCTGCTCGGTGTCGCGGGCGTTGTCGAGCACCACCAGCGTCCGGCGCCCGGCCAGCAGGCTGCGGAAGCTGGCCGCCCGGTCCGCCAGTCCGGCGGGGATCTGCTGGGCCGGCACCCCGAACGCCTCCAGGAAACCGCGCAGCACCTCCCCCGGCTCCATCGGGGTGCCGTGCGGGTCGAAGCCGCGCAGGTTGACGTAGAGCTGGCCGTCCGGGAAGTCGGCGGCCACCCGGTGCGCCCACTGCAGCGCCAGTGACGTCTTGCCGACTCCGGCCGTGCCGGTGATCGCGGCGATCATCACGCTCTGGTCGCTGCCGGCCAGCTCGGTGAGCTGATCCAGTTCGGCCGTCCGGCCGGTGAAGTGCGCCAGGCCGTGCGGCAGCTGGGCCGGGCCGGGGGCGGGCGCCGGGGCGGCGGGCGCGGCGGTGACCGGGGCGGCCCGCGGCACCTCGGCCTCGCCACTGAGGATCCGCTGGTGCAGGTGCTGCAGCTCCGGGGTGGGGTCGATGCCCAGCTCGGCCAGCAGATACTCGCGCGCCTCGTGGAACGCGGCCAGCGCCTCGGCCTGCCGCCCGTCGCGGTACAGCGCGCGCATGAGCAGGCCGCGCAACCGCTCCCGCAGCGGGTGCGCGGCCACCAGCCGGCGCAACTCCGCCACGAGTTCCTGGTCGTCGCCGAGGGCTAGGTCGATCTCTATGCGTTCCTCGACGGCGACGATGTGCCGTTCGGACAGGCGGTCGCGTTCGGCGTCCACCAGCGGGCTGGTCAGGCCGTCCAGCAGCGGGCCGCGCCAGAGCCCGAGCGCGTTGTGCAGGCGTTCGGCCGCCGTCGCCAGGTCGCCCGCGGCGCGCGCCGCCCGGGCCGCGCTGACGCCCCGGTCGAAGCGTTCCAAATCGAGGAAGTCGGGGGGAATGGACAGCAGATATCCAGCATCCGTCCAGGAGAGAACCTGCGAACGGGAGCGGGCCGAGCGGACCGGGTCGAGGATCTGACGCAGACCCGACACGTGTTTCTGCAGGAGATTGACCGCGTACGTCGGGGCGTCGTCTCCCCAGACCGCGGCGATGAGCTGCTCACGGCCGATGGGGCGGTTCGCATGCAGCGCCAGCGCGCCGAGCACCACCCGTTGTTTGACCGAACCGAGAGGCACCAGGTCCTCCCCGTGCCAGGCTTGCAGCTGGCCGAGGATGTCGAGGCGGACCGGCGCATCAGGCCGGTTACTCACCACGGCAGCTCGCCCGCCATTGGAATGCCAACTCCAATTGTTAACACGTTTGCGTCGCCCCCGGAACGAGCACAACGGTCGAGTGTAGACGGTGTTCGACAAGGAATTATCGAGCCGGAGACCCGGTCGATTATTCATCAATGAGCAACTATCCCATGTCGGGTCCAGTCGGTACGCCAAGGGTCGGGTGTCCGACCGAGCCCGCTGCACCGACTCGGAACTCCGGGCCCCCCTCACGTCAACAGCTCCCACATGGCCGCCGCGGCCGCCGTTACCGCAGGCAGATGCAGGCATCCGTAGTGCCCGGCGGTGGTGGACAGCTCGCGGACGCCGCCACGGAACCGGCCCCGCCAGTACGGCGCCCAATCCTGTGAACCGTGCGCCGAGATCACCAATCCGGCCGCCTCAAGATCCATTTCCGCGCGATATCCGGACAACGCCGCGGCATGAGCCACGAAAACGGCATACCAGCGTTCAAGATCGCCGAGCAGGGTATCCGGACGAGGCGGACAACCGGCCAACTGATCCGCCAGCAGAGTCAGCTGTTGTGCCGCCGACAACTGGGGCAGGCTGCGCACCGGGCGCCCCAGTCCCCGCAGCACCTCACCGATGAACAGGCCCGCGAGATCGTCCGTCGGATCCGGCCGCCACCGGCCGATCCGGCACGGCGCGTCGACCAGCACCACGAGGGCGACCTCCGCGCCGGTGCCCTCCAGCCGCCGGGCCGTCTCGTACGCGAGGATCCCGCCGGTCGACCACCCGATCAACCGGTACGGGCCCTCCGGCTGGGCCGACCGGACAACCTCGACGTTACGGGCGACGATCTCGTCCAGCGTGGTCAGCGGCGCCGCCCCGCGGTACAGGCCGGCCGCCTCGATGCCCCGGACCTCGCAGCACCCGTCGAGGCTGCGCGCCAGCGCCGCGTACTCGTGCACCGTCCCACCCACCGAGGGCAGCGCGAACGCGGCCACCGGCCCGGCGGTCCCGAAGGCCACCACCGGGCCCGGATCCGCTGGCCCGCCACCGTGGCGAAGCAGCCCCAACCGGGCGGTCAACGCCGCCCACTGTGCATCGCCACCCATGAATCCGGTCCCTCCCGCAGGGCCGCCCCGGCACCGGGCCGGGGCGGCTAGCCGTGTCCGCCAGTGGAAGCGCCAGGCTCACGCCAGGTACTCGCGCAGCATCGCGGCCAGGGCGTCCACCCCCGGCGGCTGCAGGAAGGAGTAGTGGTCGCCCGCCACCCGCCGGTACGCGGTGTCGGGCCCGAGCACCTCGCGCCAGTGCGGGGTGAAGTCGTACGACCGCTCGGCCGTGACGACCAGGGTGCGTGCGGCCACCGGCCGGGGCCGGTAACCCGCGATGATCCGGGTCTGGTCCCGGAAGACCGCGAAACGTCGCTCGATCTCGGCGCGGGCCGTCTCCGTGTCACCGGAACCGTTGGTGAGCCTGTCCGCCAGCCAGGCCAGTTGCCCTGCCACGTCGCCGAACTCCGGCACGTCCACCTCGGGGCCCAGCGCCCGGGCCGCATCGATCACGAACTGGCGGGCGGCGTCGAGATCGGACAGGCCGGTCAGATCGGCCGGTTCGCTCGGCGAGTCGAGCAGCGCCACGAACGCCACCTCGGCGCCCGTGGCCTCCAGCCGCCGGGCCATCTCCAGGGCGACCAGCCCGCCCATCGACCAGCCACCCAGCCGGTACGGGCCCTCGGGCTGCGCGGCGCGGATCTCGGCGACGTACCGGGTGACCATCTCGTCGAGGCCGGCCGGGCCGACGCCCGGGTCGGCGGCGCTGATGCCGTAGACACGCAGCGTGCCGTCGAATGCGGCGGCCAGCCGGGCGTACCCGTAGACCGTGCCGCCGACCGCGTGGACCAGGAAGAACGGCTTGTCCTGCGGGCCGTCGTTCATGGTCACGACCTTGGCGGTCACCGGCGCCGGGCCGGACGGTCCGGCCTGGGCCAGGTCGTCGGAGAGCTGCTCCAGCTCGTCCAGGTCGATCTCGTCGAGCCGGGTGTCCTCCAGCCCGTGCTGGTCGCGCAGCACCTCTGTCAGCTGCGCCGGGGTCGGCGCCAGGAAGATCGCCGAGACGTCCGAGTCCACCGCCAGCTCCTTGCGCAGCTGGGCGATCAGCTGCATGGCCTGCAGCGAGTTGCCGCCGAGGTCGAAGAAGCTGTCCTCGACGCCGACCCGCTCGCGGCGCAGCAGGCCCGCGAACATGTCCACCAGCACGGTCTCGATCAGCGTGCGCGGTGCGACGTAGCCCGCGTCGTCGCCGGAGTCCTCGGGCTCCGGCAGCTTGGTGCGGTCCACCTTGCCGTTGGCGTTGAGCGGGAAGGCGTCGAGCACCACGAGGTGCGCGGGCACCATGAAGACCGGCATCCGCGACGACATGTGTGTCCGCAGATCGGTGGTGTCCACCGCCGGGAGCCCCGCGTCGCCGCGGACGTAGCCGACCAGTTGCTTCTGCCCGGCGCCGTCCTCGCGGACCACCACCAGGGCCTGCGCCACCGACGGGTGCTCGGCCAGCACCGCCTCGATCTCGCCCAGCTCGACCCGCAGGCCGCGGATCTTGACCTGGTCGTCGGAGCGGCCCAGGTACTGCAGGTTGCCGTCGGGCAGGCGGCGGGCCACGTCACCGGTCTTGTACAGCCGGGCCTCGGGGTCGTCGCTGAACGGGTCGCGGATGAACTTCTCCGCTGTCAGCTCCGGCCGGTTCAGGTAGCCGCGGGCCACCCCGGCGCCGCCGAGGTGCAGCTCTCCGGGTACCCCCACCGGCACCGGGTTGAGGTGCTTGTCCAGCACGTACGCGGTGTAGTTGGGCAGCGGCAGGCCGATCGGCGGCGGGTCCAGCAGCGAATCCGCGTGGCATTCGGCCATGGTGGAGCCGACCGTGGTCTCGGTCGGGCCGTACCCGTTGATGAATTTCATGCCGGGCCGCGCCCACTTGCGCACCAGCGCCGAGGAGAACGCCTCCCCACCCGCGATGACCACCCGGATCGTGGGGAACTCCTCGTCGGCCAGCAGATTCAGCACCGCGGGCGGCAGGCACATGAACGTGATGCCCGCGCCGCGGATCAGCTCGGCCAGCCGCGGCGGCGACAGCAGCGTCTCACTGCGGCCCATCACCAGCGTGGCCCCCGACAGCAGCGCACCGAACATGTCCAGCACCGACACGTCGAAGTTCAGCGAGGCGAACTGCAGCACCTTGTCGCCCGGCCCGAGCGGCCAGTGCTCGATCTCGGCGGTGGCGAAGTTGACAGCCTGCCGGTGCTCCACCACCACACCCTTCGGGCGGCCGGTCGAGCCGGAGGTGTAGATGACGTACGCCGCGTTCGCGGGCGTCGCCGTCCGCCCGAGGTTACCGTCGTCGAGGGTGGCCAGGTCGGCCCAGTCCCGGTCGAGGGAGATCACCTCCGCGCCCTCGACGGGCAGCGACGGCTCGCTCTCGTCGTCGGTGACGACGACCGGCATGTGCGCGTCCTCCAGCATGAACGCCAGCCGGTCCGCCGGGTACTGCGGGTCCAGCGGCACGTAGCCGCCGCCCGCCTTGAGGATGCCCATGATCCCGGCGAGGCGGCGCACCGAACGCTGGGTGCACACGCCGACCAGGACCTCCGGGCCGACGCCCAGCTCGCGCAGGCGGCGCGCGATGCGATTGGCCCGGGCGTTCAATTCCGCGTACGTGACGTGCTCGTCGTCGAGCCGGACCGCGACCGCGTCGGGGGTCGCCGCGACCTGCGCCTCGAACTTCTCGTGCAGGCACCACGCCGGGTAGTCGGCGCCGGTGGCGTTCCAGTCGTGGATCTCCTGGCGCAGTTCCGCCCCGGTGAGGATCGGCAGCTGCGACAGCGGCCGGGACGGGTCCGCGACCAGGCCCTCCAGCAGGACCCGGAAGTGGCCGAGCATCCGGCGCACGGTCGCGGGGTCGAACAGGGCTGTTGCGTACGAGGCGCCGACCAGCAGCCGGCCGCCGTCCTCGACGCTCGAGACCAGCAGGTCGAACTTGGCGGCGGTGACCGGCAGCTCCTCGGTCTCCCAGGCCAGGCCGCCCGCGTACAGGTCGTGGCGCTGGTTCTCGGCCAGCATGAAGCCCACCTGGAACAGCGGGTGGCGGCTGGCGTCGCGGGGCGCCCGGACGGCGTCCACGATGGAGGCGAACGGCAGCTCCTGGTGGCCGTACGCGTTGACCGTGGCGGTGCGGATGCGCTGCAGCACCTCGCCGAACGCGGGGTCGCCGGACAGATCACCGCGTACCGGCAGCGTGTTGACCAGATAGCCGATCAGCGGGGCCAGTTCGGGGCGGGTGCGGTTGGCGCTGACCGTGCCGACCACGATGTCGTCCTGCCCGCTGTAGCGGTGCAGCAGCACGTGGAACGCCGCCATCAGCGTGACGAACAGCGTGGCGCCCTCGCGGCGGCCCAGCGCCTTGAGCCCGTCCAGCACGTCGGCGGGGATCTCGATGGACTCGGCGGCACCGTCGTACGTCTGCACCAGCGGGCGCGGCCGGTCGGTCGGCAGTTGCAGCACCGGCGCCCCGTCCAGCGTGGTACGCCAGAACTCCTGCAACTCCTCCAGGGGCTGGCCCTGCAGCCGGTCCCGTTCCCACACGGCGTAGTCGGCGAACTGGATCGGCAGCTCGGTCAGCTGCGCGGGACGGCCGACGACGCGGGCCTCGTACAGGGCGCTCAGTTCCTGCACGAGCACGCCGAACGACCAGCCGTCGAAGACGGTGTGGTGCACCGCGATCACCAGGACGTGCTGGTCGTCGGCGAGCTTCACCAGCCGCAGCCGCAGCAGCGGGCCGTGTTCCAGGGTGAACGGGCGGGCGGCCTCCTGCGCCGCCTCCTGCTGGTAGCGCTGCTGACGTTCGCCGTCCGGCAGCCCGGTCAGGTCGGTGACGGGCAGCTTGACCTCGGCCGGTTCGTCGATCACCTGCACGGCGCGCCCGTCCCGGGCGACCAGCCGGGTACGCAGCGACTCGTGCCGTTCGACCAGCGTGTTCACCGCCGCCTGCAGGGCGGCCGGGTCGAGCTGTCCGGTCAGCTGCACCGCCCCCGCGATGTTGTACGTCGCCAGGCCCGGTGCCAGCTGGTCGATGAACCACAGCTGTTCCTGCCCGAAGGACACCGGAATGTCCGCGAGTCCCGTCGCGCGCCGGGGAATCCCCGTCGCGCCCTTGTCGGCCCGGCCCTGGCGCAGGCGGGCCGCCAGGAGCGCCCGCTGAGAGTCAGACAACATGCCGTGTCCTTCCATAGAGATCAGCCATGTCATGGCCGACGGGTGTGTCAGTCATTGGTGGCCGCCCCGGCGAGAGCGGCCGTGTCATCGGCGGGGTGGTCGGGGATCGCGGTGAGCCGGAACACCGGCGAGAACAGCAGCCAGGCCAGCGCGGAGGCGACCCCGAGCACCCCGACCACCAGGGCCGCCCGCGCGCCGAACAGACCGGCCAGGGAGCCGCCGAGGAACGCGCCGAGCGGGACCGTGCCGAACAGCAGCAGGCGGTAGCTCGCGTTCATGCGGCCGAGCAGCCGGTCCGGGGTCACCGACTGGCGCAGCGTCAACGCGTTGACGTTGAAGATCGCCAGGTTGGCGCCGAGGATCGCCAGGGAGGCGCCGAGCACCACCAGCGACACCGGCCCCGAGTCGCGCGGCACCAGCAGCAGTAGCGGTGACACGCAGGCCAGCACGGTCGACCAGCGCAGCGTCGCGCCGATCCCGATGGCGGTACGGATCCGGTTGGCGCTCAGCGCACCCACCAGCGCACCCACCGACCCGGCGCTCACCACGAGACCCAGCGGGGTCGGGCCGATGCCGAGCACCCGGACCAGGTACACCAGCAGCACGGTGATCACGACGTTCTGGAACAGGTTGAACGTCGCCGACTGGGTGGCCAGGTGCTTGAGGATCGGGTTGCCGAAGACCGCCCGCAGCCCCTCGGCGATGGAGGCACGCACCGAAGGTTGTTCAGCGGGCGCCTCCGGCTCCGGCTCGCCTCGACGGATGCTGCTCAGCGCCGCCGCCGAAACCAGGAACGACGCCGCGTCGACGGCCAGCGCGATCGGCGCGGTCAGCACCCCGACCAGGAAACCGGCCAGTCCGGGACCGGCGATCCCGGCCACCGAGTAGCTGGCGGCGATCTTGCTGTTCGCCTCGCCGAGGTCCCGGCGCTCCACCAGCCCCGGCACGTACGACAGGATGCCGACGTCGAACAGGACCGTCAGGATCCCGGCGCCGAAGGCGATCGCGTACAGCCACGGGATCGACAGCACGTGCAGCAGGCTCGCCACCGGGACCAGGCCGATCAGTACGGCCCGGCCCAGGTTGGCGACGATCAGGGTGGGCCGCCGCCGGCGCCGGTCGAACCACACCCCCGCGAACAGCGACAGCAGCACGAACGGGGCGTAGCGGGCCACGTTGAGCAGACCCACCTCGAACGCGCTGGCGTGCAGGGTGAGTATCGCGACCAGCGGCAGCGCCAGGTCGGTGACCTGGGAGCCGAGCAGCGAGACGGTCTCACCGCCCCAGACCTTGACGAAGTCCGGGTTACGCCAGACCGTCGTGGTCGGCGGCGCGGGTGTGTCGGCGGCGGTCAACGTCAGCCCCGTTCCCCGGCGGCGGCCAGTTCGGCCGGTGCGGCGGCAGCGTCGAGGCCGAACTCGTCGTGCAGGACGGCCGCGGCGCGGTCCACCAGGTCCATCCCGACGTGAGCCGAGACCCGGCCGGGCGTACTGGTGACCAGTTGCGGCTCGATGCCGCCGCGCTCCAGCGCGGCCAGCATCCGGGCGCTGATCTCCGGGCGGTTGCCGACCGCCGGGCACACCACGCTGACGCTGCCGAGGTCGTCCCGGACGTCGACCGGGACGCCCGCGTCGGCGAGCGCGGCGACGACGTCCGGGACCTCCGAGCCGGGCGCGGTGAACCGCAGCCGGTCGGTGTCCGCAATGATGGAACCGACGGCGGACCCCCGTCGAGCCAGCGCCCCCGAAACGGTCGCCGGGGACAGGCCCCGCACCGTGTACACCGCATCGCGGCGCCGGTGCGCCACCCCGGTGATCCTCGCCTGCTCGAACACCGTCGTTCCCCTTCGGATCCAGGTGCCCTCCGCCGTCGAGAACGTGGAGCGCACGTGTATGTCGACCTGGTGCGCGGCGGCGAGTTCCACCGCGCGCGTCTGCAGCACCTGGGCGCCCGCCTCGGCGAGCTGGAGCATCTCCTCGTGGCCGAGGCTGTCCAGCTGCCGTGCGCCGGGCACGACCCGCGGGTCGGCGGTGAACACCCCGGTGACGTCGGTGAAGATGTCGCACTGCCGCAGGCCCAGCGCGGCGGCCAGCGCGATCGCCGAGGCGTCCGAGCCGCCCCGGCCCAGGGTGGTGACGTCGCCGCCCGCCGACATCCCCTGGTAGCCGGTGACCAGCACGATCACGCCGTCGTCGAGGGCCTGCACCACGCGGTGCGGGTCCATCCGCCAGAGGCTGGCGTTGCCGTGCGCGTCGTCGGTGCGGAACCCGGCCTGCAGGCCGTTGAAGGAGATGGCCCGCTCCCCCAGTTCGTGCACGGCCATCGCGGTCAGCGCGCAGGAGACGGACTCGCCGACCGACAGCAACGCGTCCAGTTCCCGCGACGGCGGTCGCGCGGCCATCTCGTACGCCAGCCGCACCAGATCGTCGGTGGTGTCACCCATCGCGGACAGCACCGCGACGACCTGGACGCCCTGCCGGTGCGCGGCGACCAGGCGCCGGGCGACCGCCCGCAGCTTGTCCGGGTCGGCGACCGAGCTGCCGCCGAACTTCCACACCACCCGCCGCGGCACGGGAGGTGCCGCGGGCGGGGCGGGCGCCAGTGCGACGCTCATCGGGCACGCATCCGTTCGTGCACGAGGCGCACCCAGCTGGCGAAGAAGATCAGGCTGTGGCTGCGCCAGAGGTTGACCGGGTGGGTCAGGTCCACGTTGGCCGGTGGCCGTACGTCGGTCAGGCCGGCGCCCAGGTCGCGGTGGTACTCGTCGGCCAGCCGGCCGCCCGCGTACTCGGGGTGGCCGATGTGCATGACGACCCCGTGGTCGGTCGACTCGGCGATGACCGTGCCCGCCTCGGCGGACCGGGCCACCGCGCGGACGGTGCCGCTCGCGTCGAGCGCGTCGTCGTCGAACCCGGCGTAGCGGCTGTGCGTGGACCAGAACCTGTCGTCGAGGACGGCGGCGATGGGCCCGTCGTCCACCAGCCGGTCGGTCTCGAAGATGCCGGAGACCTTCACCGGGTACGTCTGCTTGGGCAGCCCGTACAGCAGGTGGGCCACGGCCAGGGCACCCCAGCACAGGCCGAGGACGGGCGTGCCCGCCTCGGCGGTGTGCTGCACGATCGGCGCCAGCTCCGGCAGGAACCGCACCTCCTCGTACGGCAGGTGCTCGACGGCCGCACCGGTGACGATCAGCGCGTCCAGGGGCGCGTCGGCGACCGCGTCGGCGTGCCGGACGTACTGGGCGGCGATGTGCGCCGGGTCGTCGAGGGAGAACCTGCGTTCGCCCAGCCGGATCCACACCGGCTCGAACGCCTGCGCCGCGGACAGCTGCGGCAGCAGCCACTGCTCGTACTGCTGCGCGTGCGGCATCAGGTTGATGATCCCGATCCGCGGGATGCGCCGCGGCTCGGCGGTGAGCAGGCCGGTGTCCCGATGGGCGAGGGCCGTGGTCATCACGCCACCGCCGTCAGGTCGTCCTGCACGGCCCGGGCCGCGTCGCGCATGATGGCGAGCGCCTCGTCGACGGTCCCGGCGGGGACGTTGAGGGCGGGCAGCAGCCGCACCACGCAGTCCTCGCGGCCGCCGATCTCGACGATCAGCCCGCGCCGCAGCGCCTCCCGCTGGAACTCCGACGCCACCTCGGACGCGCTGGCCGTGCCCCGCCCGGACATCTCCATGCCCAGCATCAGGCCGCGCCCACGCACGTCGCTGACCAGCGTGGTGTCGATCTGGATCTGCCGCAGACCGGCCATCAGCTGCGCGCCGCGCTCGCGGACGTACGCCATCAGGTTGTCGCGGGCGACCACGTCCAGGTACGCGTTGGCGCTGGCGAAGGCCAGGTTGTTGCCCCGGAACGTGCCGATGTGGCTGCCGGGCGACCACACGTCCAGCCGCTCGTGGTACATGATCACCGAGACGGGCAGGCCCATCCCGGACAGGCCCTTGGAGGCCACGATCACGTCCGGCTCGATGCCGTACTGCTCGAACGAGAACCACGTGCCGGTACGGCCGCAGCCGGTCTGCACCTCGTCCACGATCAGCGGGATGTCGAGGGCGCGGGCCACCTCGGCGATGCGCCGCACGAACGGCACCGGCGCGGGGATCGACCCGCCCTCACCCTGGACCAGCTCCATGATGATCGCGGCGGGTTTCTGGATGCCGCCGTGCGTGTCGTTGAGCGTGTTCGCCAGGAACTCGGCGCAGTTGGTGACGCAGGTGTCCGGGGTCAGGCTCAGCGGGCACCGGTGGCAGTAGCCGTACGGTGCGAAGTGGACGCCGGGCAGCAGGTTCGTCAGACCGTCCTTCGGCGCGGTCTCCGAGGTCATCGACATCGCCGCGTGCGTGGAGCCGTGGTACGACCCCTGGAACGCGACGACAGTGCCCCGGCCGGTGGCCTTCTTGCACAGCTTGATGGCCGCCTCGACGCCGTCGGCGCCGGTCGGGCCGCAGAAGTGCATCTTCATCGCGCCGCGCATCGACTCGGGCAGCATGCCGAGCTGACGGCGCTTGAATTCCTCGCGTACCGGGGTGGGCATGTCCAGGCCGTGGGTCAGCTTGGTGAGCTGGCCCTGGACCGCCGTGATCAGGTCGGGGTGGTTGTGGCCCAGCGCCAGCACCCCGGCGCCGGTGAGGAAGTCGATGTAGCGCCGCCCATCGACGTCGGTGATGTACGAGCCCGACGCCTCGCCGATGGCCACGGGCAGCCGGCGCGGGTAGGTGCGGGCGTTGGACTCGGTCCTGGACTGGTGGTCCAGCAACTCCCGGCCGAGCGGTCCCGGCTCGGCGAGGTCGACGGCGGGCGCGACCGGTGTCGCTTCCAAGGTCTGCATGTCAGGGGTCTCCTCTATCGGGTCGCGGCGAGACTCGCGGCACCGACCAGGTCGGCGGCGGGCGTCGCGCCCTCGGTGGCGGAAAGGCGCTGGCGAAGGCTGTCCACGATGGCCTGCGACCGCAGCGCGAGCAGGCTGAACGAGCCGGCGTCGCCGAGGCCGTGGGTGGACTCGCACAGGCCGTTGATGTAGATCGGCGGCGCGCCCCGGCCCGCCGTGCTGTTCTCCACGCGGTAGTCGAAGCCGACCGACAGGCCGGTCTCGGGGTCGACGGCCAGCACGCCGGCGACCTCCCGCAGCAGGGGCGGAAGCTGCTCGGTGCGGCCCTTGGTGCCCAGGTCGCGGTAGCCGGTGGCCAGGACCACCCGGTCGACGGTGAGCTGCTCCCGTGCGCCGGTGATGCGTTCGGTCAGGTCGAGCGTCACTGCGGCGCCGTCCTCCCGCGCCGCGGTGATCAGCCGGTTGCCGCGCATCGTGACCCGCTGCCGGCCGTCCAGCTCGTCCTCGTACATCTTCAGGTAGAGGGTGTCGATGACGTCGCGGTCGGCGGCGGAGTAGTTGGTGGGGCGCAGCAGGTCACGCAGCCGCTGCTTGCCGTCCTCGGAGGCCCGGTAGTAGTAGTCGACGAACTCCGGGAAGTAGACCTCCTCGGAGAACGGGCTGGTGTCCTTGAGCCGGTAGCCGTAGCCCGACATGACGTTGACGATGCGGGCGGCCGGGAACCGGCCCATCAGGTCGAGGATCACCTCGATGGCGCTCTGGCTGGCGCCGACCACGGCCAGGGTGCCCGCCCAGTCGCGGTCCAGGTCCGCGATGCCGGGCAGGAACCGCGAGGTGTGCGCGACCCGCGGGAACGGCAGGGCCGCGAACACCGGCGGAACGTACGGGCTGCGCCCGGGCGCCACGACGGCCGAGCGGCCGAGGTAGCGGCGGCCGTCGGCGGTGAGCACCTCGACCGGGTTCGCGCCGGTCGCCGGGTCGGCGTCGGCCAGCCGGATCGCCGTGACGTTCTGGCCGTAGTCCACGTCGGCGGGCACCGTCTCGGCGACCCACTTGACGTAGCCGGCGTACTCCTTGCGCAGCGGGTGGTGGCCGGGCAGGTTCAGGTGCTTGAACAGGCGGCCGTGCTCGTGCAGGTAGTTGATGAAGGTGTAGCGGCTGCGCGGGTTGCGCGGCGTGACCAGGTCACGGCTCGGGTGGTTCTGGATGTCGGCGCCGTCGAGCATCATCGCCGGCTGCCAGGACGGCGCGGGCTCGCGTTCCACGAACTTGACGCGGGCGGACGGCCACAGTTCGTCGAGCGCGACGGCGAGCGCGATGTTCGCCGGTCCGAATCCGACACAAAGGACGTCGTACACGAATGTCTCCCTCAGCTGAATCGACCTCGTGACGGGTCGGCCCGTCAGTCGACGCGGTGACCCCCGTGCGATCCATCCTCGGGACGGCGTTGGAGTGCGTGCTGGACTGGCGGCTGGACTTCCGTTGGACGGCCGCCTGGACAGCTTTCTCAGCTGAGGTTTGGCAGAGGGGAGCCGGGCTAGCTGGTGCGGGCGTCCTGCGGCACCCAGTCCGCGTAGGAGAGGTCCATGTCGGACGACGGCACCGGGCGCTCGCAGCGGTCGCACACGAGCCGGGCGTGCAGGTCGCCGCCGCAGTCGTGGTGGCGGGTCAGGCGCGGCGGGCCGTCGGGACCGGCGAGGTGGCGATCACCCCAGTGCATCAGGCTCAGGATCGGTACGCCCAGCTCGCGGCCCTTCGGGGTCAGCTCGTACCGGAAGCGCTCGGGGCGGTCGGAGTAGCGGACCTTCTCCAGTACGCCGGCCTCGACGAGCCGTTTGAGCCGGTCGGCCAGCACGTTGCGGGCGACGCCGAGGCTGTGCTGGAACTCCTCGAAGCGGGTCAGCCCGTTCAGCGCGTCGCGCACCACGAGCAGGGTCCAGCGTTCGCCGAGCACCTCCAGGGTGCGTGCCACCGAGCAGACCTGGTCCTCGTACGTCCGGCCGAGCATGACCGCCACTCTACTCCGACAAGTTGCGTGACGAAACCTACCTGATCTAGGGTCAGTTTTATCACGCAACTAACTCACGAGGGGTGGGACATGACCACGCAGACCTCCCGGGCGACGCATCCCTGGCGTACGTTCCTGTTCGTCTCGATCGGCGTCTTCGCCTCGCTGCTCGACCTGTTCATCGTCAACATCGCCTTCCCCGACCTGCAGGCCGACTTCCCCGCCGCCGGGCTGTCCGAGCTGTCGTGGGTCCTCAACGGCTATGCGATCGTCTTCGCCGCCCTGCTGGTCCCGGCCGGGCGCATGGTCGACCTGTACGGACGCAAACGCGGCTTCATCGTCGGCCTCACCGTGTTCACCGGCGCGTCTCTGGCCTGCGCGGCGGCGAGCTCGGTGGAGACGCTGGTCGCGGCCCGGCTGCTGCAGGGCGCCGGAGCGGCGATCCTCGGCCCGGCCTCCCTGGGCGTGGTGCTGCCCGCGTTCGCGCCGCGCGCCCGCCCGGCCGTCATCGCCGCCTGGGCCGCGGTCGGCGCGGTGGGTGCCGCGGCCGGTCCCCCGCTCGGTGGCCTGCTGGTGCAGGCCGGCTGGCGCTGGGTCTTCCTCGTCAACGTCCCGCTCGGCCTGATCTCCCTCGGCTACGCCGCCCGCCGGCTGCGCGAGAGCCGCGACCCGAACGGCGGCGGTCTGCCCGACCTCGTCGGCACGCTCGCGCTGATGACCGGGGTCGCGGCGCTGACCCTCGCCCTGGTCAAGGGGCGGGCGTGGGGCTGGACGGACATGCGCACCAGCCTCGTGTTCGGGCTCGCCGCGACGGCGACCGCCACGGCCGTGTGGCGATCGGCGCGCCACCGGGTGCCCGTACTCGAACTGCCGATGTTGCGGGTGCCGTCCTTCGCCCTGGCCGTCGGGTCGGCGATGGCGTTCTTCGCGGCGTTCTCCGCGCTGATCCTGTCCGGGGTGCTGTTCCTGACCCAGGTGTGGGGGCACTCGGTGGTCCGGGCCGGGCTGGAACTGACCGCCGGGCCGCTGGCAGCACTGGTCGCGGCCGGGGTGGCCAGCCGGATCGGGCCGCGCCTCGGCATGGGCACGCTCGGCGCGATCGGCGGCGCGCTGGTGGCCGCGGGCATCGGGTTGAACGCCGTCCGCCTGGGCCTCACCCCGGACTATCTCGGCACCTACCTGCCCGGCCAGGTCATCGGCGGGCTCGGCGTCGGCCTGGCCATGCCGTCGTTCACGGCGGTGGCGGTGGCCGCGGTCGGCCCGGCCCGGTTCTCCACGGCGATCGGCATCTCGTCGATGTTCCGCCAGGTCGGCGGCGCGCTCGGGGTGGCCGCGTTCGTAGCGATCGTCGGGACACCCGCGCACCACGACGCGCTGGACGCCTACCGCGACGGGTGGACCTTCATGGTGCTGGCCGCGCTGGTGGGTGGCCTGCTCATGCTCGGGACCCGGTTCGTCCCGGCGCCGGTCAGCCGTTGAGGCCGGCCTGCACGCTGCGGACGGTGGACAGCACCGGGTCGTTCGCGGGCATCTCCAGCGGGCACTTCTCGTGGCTCCACGGGTTGTACTGCACGACGCTCCACACGTTGACGCCCGCGACGGCCGGGTACGCGGTGTATCCGGTCAGCTTGCGGGAGATGGCGCTGTTGCGGGCAGCCACGCTGGTCCGGCAGCCCGGCCCGGCCTGCACCCCGGTCTCCCCGATGATCACCGGCTTGCCGACCGGCGCCAGCTGGGCCAGCACCCGGGCCAGGTGACCCGTGATGATCGAGTTGCTGTCGTTCCAGTCGTACTCGTACTCGTGCAGCGAGGCGACGTCGATGTTCGGCGAGGCGTGCAGGGTGGCGTAGTTGCTGGTGCCCTTCATGTCCTCGGACAGCACGCCGGTGCCGACCAGGTGGTTCGGGTCTATCGACTTGATCTTCGCGGCGGTGGTGTCGAAGAAGCCCTTGACCAGCGCGTCGGTGTACGCGGCCGACGAGAACGAGCCGGGCTCATTGATCATTTCCCACATCGCGACTGTGGGGTTGTCCTTGTACCGGGTGACGACAGTGGTGACCCACGGCAGGTAGGTGGTCTTGTAGCCGCCCGCGTACCAGGCCGTGGACTTGTCGCCGCCCTCGGGCGTCACGGCGCCGTCGTGCTCGCCGCAGTAGTTGCGGCCGTCCGCGAGGGTGAAGATGACCTTCTGCTGGTACTTCGCGGCGGTCGCCACGATCCGGTCCAGCGCCGCGGTGCCGAACGGCCGGAACGCCCAGGTACGGGTCACCGTGTTCGGGGCCAGCCGGGCGAAGTAGTCGGCCAGCTGCGCGTCACTCCACGCCGGCCCGTCACACCCGGACATGCCGTACGCGTTGAGGCCGACGTACTTGAACTGCTTGCCGTCGAGCATGAGCTTGCTGCCGGACCGGGTGACGAACCCGGTCTTCTCGACCGGGGTGCTGGCGACCGGCGGGGAAGCGGGCGGGGTGCTGACGGGCGGCGTACTGGCAGTGGGGGCGGTGCCCGACGCGACGATCCGGTCGACCTCGACGAAGCGGTCGCACTTGGTCGTGCCGTACGGATTCAAGAAGGTGATCCCGATCCGGCGGCGGCCCGCCGCCCAGGAACCGGTGAAGGTGTAAGTCGTCCAGCGGGTCGCGGACACGGCGCTGGTGCCCACCGCGACCCCGTCGACGGTCACCCGCATCTGCGGAGCGGCAGTGCCACACCGGCCGCCCATCGCGGTCACCTGCAGCCGGGTCGCCCGCACCGGGGTGCTCACCACGGCGGAGGCGGTCGCCCTGTGCCAGATGGCCAGCGCCGCGCCACCGGAGGCCCGGCCGTCCCGGTAGTCGCCCCCGTGCGCGGAGGAGATCGCCATGGCCTCGCCCTGCACCGACACCGCCCGGGTGACCGCGGCCGCGGGCAGCGCGGTCAGCGTGACGGCGGTCACCGTCGCGGCCGTGGTCGCGGCGAGCGTCAGCCGGACCCGACGCGACAGCGTCGACGGGCGGGAGTGGTGCGGGGCGCTGGTCTGCTTCATATCCTCTGCCCGGCCCGCCGACGGCCACCGGGACGCCGTCGCGGTCCTGGACGGGATCCGTCCATGCCCGGTGTTGCCGCTCCCATCGGCGGGCCCCGCCGCATGCTGAGGCGACCAGGGGATACGTCAGACCGGGGCGTGCGCTCCGGCCGCCTCCACGCGCGGCGCGGGCAGCGCCGGTGCGGCGTCCGCCAGCACCCAGCGGCCCCTGCCCTGCCGCTTGGCCTGGTACATCGCCGCGTCGGCGGAACGCAGCAGCGCGCCGGGGCGATCCGTGCCCGGCTCCCCGGCCGAGGAGGCGATGCCGATGCTCGTGCCGACGCTCAGATGGTGGCCGCGGAACGCCACCGGCTGTGCCACCGTCAGGACGATCCGCTCGGCCAGCCGGACCGCGTCCGGCATGCCGGCCCCCGGGCAGACCAGGACGAACTCGTCGCCGCCGAGACGGGAGACCAGGTCCTCGGCGCGGGCCACCGCGGCGAGCCGCTGGGCGACGGCCACCAGCACGGCGTCACCCGCGTCGTGGCCGTAGGAGTCGTTGACGTCCTTGAAGCCGTCGAGGTCGAGGTAGAGCACGGTCACCGGGGTCTGCGCCGTGGGCCGCAGCGCGGCGAGGTGCTCGCCCAGCGCCGCCCGGTTGGCCAGAGCGGTGAGCGGGTCGTGCTGCGCCTGGAAGGCCAGCTGAGCCTGGGTACGGTCCTGTTCGCGTACCGCGATGGTGAAGCGGCTCAGCACGAACACCGTGCACATCGCCGCCGCGCCCAGCGCGATGAAGGTACGGGTGTCGAAACCGGCGTGCACCAGGGTCAGCGTCGGCGTGGTCATCAACGCCAGACCGAGGAACAGCACCCGCGCCGGGTGCAGGGTGGGCACCCGCCGTCCGCTGCGGGTCAGCTCGGCGCGCCCCGGATGCAGCAGCGCGGCCGTCATCAGGGCGTTGCCCAGCATGACGATAGTGCCCAGCCGCGACGACGCCTCGTACCCGATCCACTCCGACACCAGGCCCCGGTCGGCCAGCTGCGGCAGCACGTTGATGGCCAGGTCGTTGCCGAGCAGGACGGCAGCCGCGCCGAACAGCAGCCGGGTCGGTACGCCGCGAGTGCCCGGCGAGAGCACGACGACCAGCACACCGGCCAGCAGCACCACGTCCGCGACCGGGTACAGCGCGGGCACCACGGTGTCGGCCAGCGAGTAGCCCTGCCCCACGTACGGGCCGATCAGGAACTCCCAGGCCAGCAGCGCGGCGGCGATGGTGAGGGTGCCCGCGTCGAGCACGGCCCCGCGCAGCCGGCCGGGCGCCCGGCGGCGGGCCATCCGCACCAGGGCGGCGGCCACCAGCGGGTACCCGGCGAGCCAGCACGCGTCGGCGATGCCGACCGCGGGCACCGCGCCGTCGGCCAGGTAGTTGTAGAGCATCTCGATCGCGTCGCCGAGGAACCACAGCGTCTGGGCCAGCGCGATCAGCAGCCAGGGGCGGCGGTCGTCGGCCAGCCGCAGCGCCGCCCACCAGGCCAGGCCGCACAGGGCCAGATAGACGACGGTGTACGCGAGGTCGCCGGCCGGTGTGCCGTATCCCGCGAACAACGCGACCACCGCGACCACCGTCGCCAGCAGGAACAGCCGTACGTCGCGCAGACACATGGCCGTACCGTCGGCCGGTGGGGCCGCGGGTTGAGGAGTTCGGGTCAGGAAACCGGTTCGAGGCGGAACATCTCGATCGGGCGGTCACCGGCGCGTTCCGCGTACACCGGGAAGGCGGGCCACTCGGCGACCAGCAGCGCCCACAGCCGGTCGCGCTCGGCGCCGTCGACCCGGCGGGCGCGGACGGCGTGCTCCGCCCCGCCGACGGTCACGGTGGCGTTCGGGTCGGCGGTGAGGTTGTGCACCCAGGCGGGCTGGTGGGTCTGGCCCCAGTTGGAGCCGACCACCACCCAGGCGTCGCCGTCCCGGACGTACAGCAGGGGGTTGCTGCGGGGCTGGCCGGAGCGGCGCCCCGTCGTGGTGATCAACAGCGACGGGACCAGCCCGAGCGACAGCACGCGGCCGCGGGTGAGGCGGCCGACCAGGCGGTCGGTGGGTACCAGCAGCCGAAACGCCGTGGCGAACCAGCGCTGGCGGCCCATGCGGCGCGTGAGCGTACGGATCATCGCCACAGTCTGCCGGTCGGCGCCGCGCGCGGCGACCCCCGATCGGCCCCGCAGACAGACGACGGCCCGGCCGCGGCGGCTGTACCGGTCGGGTACGGTCGCCGCCCGGCCGGGCCGCGTCGGTGGAGCTGTCCTTACTTAGTGACCGCTTCGAGGTTGGCCGACAGGTCGGTCACGGCCTTCATCTGGACGGGCGCGAAGCTCGTGGCCGGAGTCTCCCCGGTCGGGTTCTCGCAGTTGAGAGTCGTGCCGCCGGCGAGCACGAAGCACGCGTCGACGTTGTCGCCGCCGTCGAGCACGTCCTTGGCCGTGGCGCTGCCCTTCGGCGTGCCGTCGTCGGCAAGGTCCTCACCGACGAGCACGTCGTCGCCGGCCCGGCCGAAGATCCGGTCGTCACCGGCCAGTCCGCCGAGGATGTCGTCGCCCGCACCGCCGTCGATGACGTCGTTGTCGGCACCACCGAGGATGATGTCCACGCCGTTGCCGCCCGCGAGGTTGTCCGCGCCGGCCTCGCCGTCGACGATGTCGTCACCGTCACCGGCCGAGATCTTGTCCACCCCGGTGCCGCCGACGAGCGTGTCGTTGCCCGCGGCGCCGTACAGCGTGTCGTTGCCGCTCTCGCCGACGATGTCGTCGTTGCCCGTGTCGCCACCGAGGACGTCGTTGCCGGTGCCGCCGGAGATCATGTCGTTGCCGGCCTTGCCGAACACGGTGTCCGCGCCGGACTGACCGTAGAGCAGGTCGTTGCCGCCGTTGCCGATCAGCTTGTCGTTGCCCGAGCCGCCCTGCAGCTCGTCCTTGCCGCTGCCGCCGTAGAGGGTGTCGTTGCCGGACCCTCCGTTCACCAGCAGGTAGACGCCCGTCTTGTTCGTCACGGTGTCGTTCTTGTCACCGAGCGAGACGTTGAGGGTCTTGGTGGTCTTCGATGTCGTGCACTTGACCTTGGTCTTGTCGCCCTTGACCGCCTTGCAGCCCTTGCCGGCCTTGAGGGCGACCTTGTCGTCGAGCGTGACCGTGCGGCCCTTGATGGTGATGACCAGCCCGTTCGCCTTGCCCTTCTGGGCGTTGAACTGGACCGTGGACGAGCCGACGACCTGGGCGTATCCGGCCGAAGCGGCCTGAGCCGGCGCCGCGAAGAGGGCGGTGGAGGCGATCGCCGCGGCGGTGCCGCCGATACCGGCCAGCACCTTCCGGTGGAGCAGTGACATGCAGGTAACCCCGTTCGATGGTGGACGAAGATCGAAGCCAGCGCATCGTACGCGAGAGTTGCTCGAAATTCTGCCCGGAATTCCTGCAGGGCCGGCCATTCCCGACCGTCCACTCACAACATTTAGCGCAAATACTGGCAAGATTCCTAGAACGAACTAATCGGGCAAGCTGCCCAATAAAACTGGAAGGTTTACTAAAAATTTGCCGAATTCCGTGGCATGATCACGCCATGCCGAAGGCCCTTCTGGAAGTGATCGCACTCGATGCCGTCGATGCGCGACAGGCGGCGGCCGGCGGCGCTGACCGACTGGAACTGGTCAGCGACATCCACCTGCTCGGCCTCACGCCGACCGTGGAGACCTTCACGGCCGTGCGCGCCGAGACCGACCTGCCGATCCGCGTCATGCTCAGACAACAGGACGGCTTCGCCGCCGGAAGTCTGGACTCCCTGTGCCGGTCGATCGACGCGCTGCGGGCCGCGGGCGCCGACGAGTTCGTGCTCGGCTTCCTCGACGCCGACGGCGGCGTCGATCTCGCGTCGCTCGGTACGGTGCGAGCGATGATCGACGGCTGCGCCTGGACCTTCCACAAGGCGCTGGATCACGCCACGGACCGGCAGGCGGCCTGGCGGGCCATCGACGGCCTGGACGGGCTGGACGCCGTACTCACCTCCGGCGGCCCGTACGGCGTGGCGGAAGGCGTCGACATCCTCATCACGGAGGCGAAGTCGGCACACTCGCCGCGCATCCTCGCCGGCGGCGCGCTCCGCGAACACCACCTGGGACCGTTGCTCGACGGCGGCGTCGATGCCTTCCACGCGGGCACGGCGCTGCGCGGCAACAGCAGCTGGGAATTCCCCGTGGACCCGGAGCGGGTACGGCGGTGGCGGGAACGACTGCAGCCGGTCCAGTAATCTGCCGCAGTGAATATTCACTCCCTCCGCTGGCGGCTCGTCGACCGTCCCGGCTCCTGGGGCGCGAAGCGGCGGGAGGCCCGATCGCGCTGGCTGGTGGAGACGTTCCCCGAGCTGCCCGAGATGTCGGTGGTCGACCTCGGCGGCCGGGTCGGCTTCTGGCGCCAGCTCCCGGTACGCCCGAAGCACGTACACGTGGTCAACCTCGAAGCACCCCCCGCGGAGCTGCCGGACTGGGTCGAGGTCAGCCACGGCGACGCCTGCGCCCTACCCGGGGCGATCGCCGAACGCCGCTACGACCTCGCGTTCAGCAACTCGGTGATCGAGCACGTCGGCGGGCACGAGCGCCGGCTGCGGTTCGCCGAGTCGGTGCACGCGCTGGCGCCCGCGCACTGGGTGCAGACGCCGTACCGGTACTTCCCGATCGAGCCGCACTGGGTCGCGCCCGGCATGCAGTTCCTGCCCGTGGCGGCGCGCCGCGAGGTGGCCCGCACGTGGCCGCTGGCGTACACACCGGGCCGCACCCGCGAGGAGGCGCTGTCCCGCGTGCTCTGGATCGAGCTGCTGGACAAGACGCAGATGCGCTCCTACTTCCCGGATTCGGTGCTGCGGCCGGAGAAGGTCATGGGTCTCACCAAGTCGCTGATCGCGTACAAGCTCCGGTAGTTCAGGCCCCGAGATACCGGAGCACCGCCAGCACCCGGCGATGGTCGGTGTCCGTGGGCGGCAGGTCGAGTTTGGTGAAGATGTTGCTCACGTACTTCTCCACCGCGCTGTGGCTGACCCGCAGCGCCTCCGTGATGCCGGTGCTGGAACGGCCCTCCGCCATCAACCGCAGCACCTCCATGTACTGGGACAGCACGCACACCGCGACGTCCGGGTGCTGGCGCCGGATGACGAGCGCCGCCCGGATGCCCTCGTCGGTGTGGGTCGGCGGCATCCGCACGTCGACCACCACGACGTCGGGCCGGTGCGCGTCGACGGCGCCCAGCAACTGCTCGGCGTCGGGCACCGCGGCGACGAACGCCGGGCCATGCACCGGGCCCTCCAGGGGTCCCGCATGGTCACGCTGGAGAATGCCCGCGACCACGGGGTCTACCTGTTCCGCGGCTCGGACTGCGTCGACGCGGCCGTGAACGCCTACCTCACCACGGGAGACCTGCCCGCGGCCGACCTGAGCTGCGCCCGGTGACCGGGCGGCCACACGTCACGCGCTGGTCAGCCGCAGGATGTCGACGCCGCGGGTGTTGTCCGCGACGTACACGAGGCCGTTGTGCCAGTACGGCGCCCAGGACCGGGCGTCCGCCGGCCGGTGGTACGCGATCTGCGTCGGGTTGGTCGGGTCGGACACGTCGATGAACCGGGTGCCCTGCGCGTAGAACGACTGCACGAGAATGTGGCCGCGCACGTCGAAGTAGTGCGCCGAGCAGTCCTCGCTGACCGGGTCGCTGCCCTCCTGGCCCGCGACGCTCCACGTGCCCACGGTGGTCAGCCGGAACGGCTGCTCGGGGGTGGACCGCCACGACTGGCCCCCGTACGAGCCGGTCAGGGACGCGATGACCAGGACGCCGTCCGCGGCGCACCCGGCCTGGAAGCTCTCCTCTGTGACGTAGATGAGGTCGTCGAAGCGCCATCCACCGTCGGACGACCGCGCCCCGACCGGATGGTGACTGTTGTGCATGAACCGCGACGGCGCGGCCGTCTCGGCGATGCCACCCCCGGCGTACGGCACGGGGTCGGTGGCGGTGGCGGTGCGGGTCTGGCGGCGTACCGGATCCCACCGCCGCCCCTGCGTCCAGTAGCCGCGGACCCCGCCGCGCCCGGACACCCACGCCACCCCGGCGGCGTCTACCTGCACGTCGTGCGCGTAGTCGGTCTTGCCGTCGTTGCGCGCCAGGTCGACGGGGTCGGGGAAGACCGTCGGATGGCTCGGGTCGCGCACGTCGGTGACCCAGATCGGCCGGCCGCCCCAGGCGGCGGGCATGGTGCTGGCCTTGGCCGGGCCGCCGGTCCACAGTTACCTGCACTGGTTGATGCAGCTCGTGGTGTGCCCCGCCGGCACCTGGACGTAGCTGAGCTGGCGCAGCTGCTCGGGCGTGCTCGCGTCGACGATGTAGACCCCCGACTCGCCGGTGGCGACGTCGCCGCCGAAGGCCCGCGGGTCACGTGCGAGGAAGACCAGCTTGCGCACCGGGTCGACCTCTGTGTTCTCGGTCTCCCACATGCCGGGCAGCGCGAATTCGCCGAGCAGGCGCGGATTGGCCGGATCGGCGAGATCGTACGAGCGCAGCCCGAACGTACCGGTCACCAGCATGACGTCGCGGCCGTCGCCGTACGTCAGGAAGTTGATCGAAATCGCGCCGGTGGCCGTGGCCACCGTGCCGAGCAGCTCGACGTTGCTGCTGGCTCCGGTCGCGTGCTGGTGATGGTGGTGGGCCGCGGCGCTCGCCTGATGATGCGCCGTGCCGTGGGGCGGGTCGTCGGGGTTGCAGGCCTGGGCCGGTGTGCCGGTCAGCAGCAGGGCCGCGACCACCGCCGGGACCATCGCCGGTTGCCACCATCGCGTCACCAACATGGCCACTCTCCTCGTCGAGCGCGGGCAACCAGCCGACCCAGGATATCGATGCTCATCACTTCGATTCAACGGTGCCGGATGGAATACTCCGGGCATGCGCACCCCGCTGGTGATCGCGGCGACCCTGACCACGCTGGCGGTGGCGGCGACCGCCACCTACGGCCTGACCCGCGGCGACTCGTCGGCGCTCACGGTGGGGCTGGGCGAGCCGGCGACCCTCCTGCCCGGCCTGGTCGACGACCCCGCGGGCCGGCTGGTCCTCAGCGCACTGTGGACCCCGCTGACCGAGGTCGACCCCTCCGGCCGGCCGGCGCCCGCGCTGGCCGCCTCCGTGACCAGCCCGGACCAGAAGACATGGACCATCCGGCTGCGCCCCGGATGGCGATTTCACGACGGAACGGCGGTGACCGCGCGAGCCGTGGCGGGCACCTGGCGGGCCGGGCTGGCCGAGGGCTGGCGCGGCGCCACCCTGCTGACCGACACGTTGCGGATCCGTGGCGCGCGGCCCGGGTCCGCCGAGGTCCCCGGCCTCCGGGTCGCCGACGAACGCACCGTCGAGGTGACCCTCGACGCGCCGTTCGCCGAGCTGCCGCTGGCGCTGTCGGCACCCGCGCTGCAGCCGTTGCCCGAGTCGGTCCTGTCCACCCGCGACTGGGCCGGATTCGCCACCCACCCGGTCGGCACCGGGCCGTACCGTCTGGACGGGGCATGGCAGCGCGGCCACGGCGCCACCCTGCGCCGCTTCACCGGCTACGCCGGGCCCCGCTCCACGGCGGACCGCATCGACCTGCGGGTGCTGGCTCCGGCCGCCCAGTACGACGGGGTCCGCGGCGGCGACCTCGACCTCGCCACCGACGTGCCGCCGGACCGGCACGCGGATGTCGGTACGGCCTTCGGCGCCCGGTACGCCACGTGGCCGCAGGGCACCGCCACGTACCTCGGGTTCGCGCGGACCGACCGGCGGTTCACCGATCCGGGTGTCCGGCATGCGGTCTCGCTGGCGATCGACCGCGCGAGCCTGGCCGCCGGCCCCCTCGGCCACCAGGTGTCGCCGTCGACCGCGCTGGTCCCGCCCGGAGTTCCCGGTGCGCGTACCGGAGCCTGCCGCGCCTGCCAGCACGACGAGGTCGCCGCCCGCACGATCCTCGCCCAGCTCGGCGGAGCCCCCGCCGACCCGATCCACCTGTGGTACCGACCGGCGCAGTCCAGTGGGGTGGCGGCCCTCGCCGACCAGCTCGGTCACGCACTGCACCTGAGCGTGTCGCCGCGCCCGCTGCACGGCGGCACCCCCACCGACGGCATGGTCCTCGTCGAGCAGACCGTGCCATACCCCAGCGCGTACCCGGCGCTGATCCCGCTGGTCGGCCGCGACCAACCGGAGGTACGGCGGTGGTGCGCGGACGCGGCCCGCCGATCCGATCCCGCCGACCGGCTGCGCGGCTACCGTCTGGCCGAGAACGCCGCGCTGCGGGATCTGCAGCTGGTCCCGCTCTGGTCCCGGCACGGCCACGCGGTCTGGTCGCCGCGCGTCACCACGGTGCCCATCGACACGTACGGCCCGCGACTCGACCGCCTCGGCTGACCCGATGGTGGCGTCAGATCCGGAACGTGCCGACCAGACGCCGCAACTCCCCTGACATCTGTGTGAGGTGGTCGGCGGCACGCTGCGCCTCGGTCACCCCGGAGTGCGTGGACTGCGCCGCGGTCGCCACGCTGGTGATGTTGCGGGCGATGTCGGCGGAGCCGGTGGCCGCCTCCGCGACGTTGCGGGTGATCTCGCTCGTGGTGGCCGTCTGCTCCTCCACGGCGGAGGCGATCGTGGCGGAGTAGCCGTTGATCTTGTCGACGACCTCGGAGATGTGCCGGATCGAGTCGACCGCGGCCTCCGTGTCCCCCTGGATCTGCTGGATGCGGGCCGAGATGCCCTCGGTAGCCTCCGCCGTGGCCTGGGCCAGGTCCTTGACCTCGGTGGCGACGACCGCGAAGCCCTTGCCCGCCTCGCCGGCGCGGGCCGCCTCGATCGTCGCGTTCAGGGCCAGCAGGTTGGTCTGCTCGGCGATCGAGGTGATCAGCTTGACCACCGCGCCGATCTCGGCGCTGGACTGGCCGAGCTTGTGCACGGTCTCGTTGGCCTCCTCTGCCACCTGCACGGCGCCCAGCGCGATCATCGCGGCGTCCGTGGCGCTGGTGGCGATCTCCCGGATCGAGGCACCCATCTCCTCCGCACCGGCCGAGACGGTCTCGACGTTGCGGGAGACCTGCTCGGCAGCGGCGGACACGCTGCCCGCCCCGGCGCTGGCCTCCTCGGCGGAGTCACCGATCTGCTGGCTGACGTCCGACAGCTCCTGCGCGGCATCGGCCAGCGTCCGGCTGCTGGTGTCGAGCGCACCGACCGTCTCGCGCATCCGGCCGGTCGCCGCGTCCAGACCGGCGGCCATCCTGCCGAGTTCGTCGCGGCTCGTCACCCCGGCCGAGCGGGTCAGGTCCCCGGCGGCCATCCCGTCGATCACCGTCGAGACCCGGCGCAGCACACCCACGATGCGGCGGGACACGAGCAGCCCGAACGCCACCGACAGCAGCAGACCACCCAGCAGGAAGGCGACCATGGTGGTCCGCGCTGTCCGGTACGCCGCCGACGCCCCGGCGGCGACGTGCCCGGCGTCCTGCTCCTCCTGGGCGACCAGGTCGGAGACGATCGCGCTCGCCTTGTCCACCACTGGCCGGATCACGGTGTCGCGCTGTGCCTCGACGGTCTTGAAGTCGTTACGCTCGCCCGCGTCGAGCATCGCCTGCCGGCCCTGCTGGTATTCCCGCCACGCGGCGATGAGCTGGTCGACCAGGCTCGGCGCGACCGACTCCGGGCGGTAGACAGCGACCTCACGGGCGAACGTGGCGTCGTCGTTCTGGATGACCTGCTCGTACCGGGACACGTTCGCCGGCGAGGTGGACACGGCATGGTTCAGCACGTTCAGCCGGGTCTGCGTCATGGTCTGCGCCAGCGCCTCGACGTGCTCCACCGGCAGGACCGAACCCGCGTACAGGGCGTGGGCCCTGTCGTTCATCTCGGCCAGACGCGCCAGCGCCACCAGGCCGACACTCATCGAGGTCGCGGCCAGGATCGCGACGATGAGCAGGATCTTCGTGTTCATCGCGCGGTTGTCGACCCACCGGCCGAACACGCCCTTCATTGCCGTCGCCGTCGTCGTTGACACCAACATCGCCTCCCCCGGGCATCCCAGACATGCGCACGAGTGCCGGCGCACCTGGTTACTCGGCAATCCAGGGAAACGAGTGAAGGAAAATGTCGGACCTATCACGGATCGGGGAGGCGCCGCGCGAGGACGTCGAGTGCGCGCTGCCCCCAGGAGATGTTCTCCTTCTCGAACGCGATTCCGCGGTGCAGGGTCAGGTAGGGCCCGATCCGGCTGCCCGTGGCGACGAACTCGTCGTCTGTACGGTCGCCGAGGATCTCAGCGAGGGTGCGTTCGTAGCCTTCGAGCCGGTTCCGGCTCGCCTCGATGCGGGAGTGGATCGATGCCTTGAGGCTCGGGACGTCGGCGTGTGCGAGCGCCTCGACCTGGATGAGCAACTCGTCCCGGATGGTGGTCGGCTTCGGGTCCCGCCGGGTGAACTCGCGCAGTGCGGCCCGCCCGGCGTCGGTGACGGAGTAGAGGCGTTTGTCGGGCCGCTTGGTTTGCTTGACCACGCGCGCCGACAGCAGCCCGTCCGCTTCCAGTCGTTCGAGTTCCCGGTAGAGCTGCTGCGGGGTCGTGGTCCAGAAGTTGGCGACCGAGCTGCGGAACTTCTTGGCGAGGTCGTACCCGGACGACTCGTGGTCGATCAGGGCCGCGAGTAGCGCATTCCTCAGTGCCACGGCGACATCCTACGGGGCCCTATCGGGTGCGCGGTTTGTACGTCGGCGCGCTCTTCGTGGCGATGGACTTGCGGGCGATGGCCGTGTTCGGCAGGCGCAGCAGCCGCAGTTGCTCGCGCCGTTCCCGCGCGAAGGTACGGCGGGCACTGGACGTGAGGGCGCCGTCGATCAACCGCTTCGCGGCCGCGATCGCGTCGGGCGACCTGGTCCGCAGACGCTCGGCGAAGTCCACCGCCGCCTGGACCGGATCGGCGTGGATCTCGGTGACCAGGCCGATGCGCTGCGCCTCGGTACCGGAGACCTCATCGGCGGTCATGGTGAGCCGTTTGGCGACATCGACACCGACGACCTCCGTGAGGCTGCGGATGCCGCTCATGTCGGGGATGATGCCCCACTTGCCCTCCAGCACCGACCACCGCGAGTCGGGCGTCGCGAACCGCAGGTCCGCACTCAACGCGATCTGCAGGCCGCCGCCGTAGCAGTGACCGTGCACCGCCGCGATGACCGGGACCGGAATGCGCCGCCACGCCCAGCAGGCTTCCTGGAAACGGTTCGTGCCGCGCCACGGCGCCGGCACGAACGACCGGACGATGCGGCCGGGCGTACGCAACACCGTCGCGAAGTCCAGACCCGAGCAGAACGACGCGCCCTCCCCGGCGATGACGACGGCCCGCAGCGTCCGGTCGCGCCGCAACCACTTCGCCGTAAGGATCAGATCGTCCAGGGTGTCGAGGGTGAGCGCGTTGAGCTTGTCGGGCCGGGCGAGGCGGACGTGCGCGATGCCGTCCTCCACCCGGGTGGTCACATACGTCGTCCGGGGTGCGGTGTGTGGCATGTCGGGCTCCACGGTGGAAGGACGGGCTCAGAGCCGCGCGGCGAGTTCGGTGGCCTGTTTGATGGCGCGTTTGGCGTCGAGTTCGGCGGCGACGTCGGCGCCGCCGATAACATGCACCCGCACGCCACGTTCCTGCAGCGGAGCGACCAGGTCGCGCACGGAGGTCTGCCCGGCGCAGAGCAGCACGGTGTCCACGGGCAGGACGCGGCTCTCGCGGGGCGCCTTGTCGTTGCGCGGGTCGGTGGAGACGGAGATGTGCAGACCCTCGTCGTCGATGCGGACGTACTCGACGGCACGCAGCATCGTGACCCCGGAGTCCTGCAGCGTGGCGCGGTGCACCCACCCGGTGGTCTTTCCCAGACCCTTGCCGAGCGCGGATGCCTTGCGCTGCAACAGATAGACCTGCCGGCGCGGTGCGGTGGCGACCTTCTCTGTCAGGCCGCCGCGTGCGTTCTCCGGGTCGGTGACACCCCACCGACGCAGCCAGTCGTCGAGTGGTTCGTTCGGCTCGTGGAGCAGGAACTCGCCGATGTCGAAGCCGATCCCGCCGGCCCCGATGATGGCGACGCGTTCGCCGACCTCGGCGCCCTCGCCGACGACCTGCTGGTAGGTGAGGACCTTCGGATGGTCGACACCGGGGATGTCCGGCACCCGCGGCCGCACGCCGGTGGCGATGACTACCTCGTCGTATCCGGCCAGGTCGTCCGCGCTCGGACGGGCACCCAGGCGCAGCGTGACACCGCGCACGTCGATCATGTGGCGGTAGTAGTCGAGGGTGCGCGCGAACTCCTCCTTGCCGGGAATCCGCGCGGCCAGCCGGAACTGGCCCCCGATCGCGTCGGCGGCCTCGAACAGTTCCACCCGGTGACCACGGCCCGCCAGCTCGATCGCCGCGGCGAGACCGGCCGGACCCGCACCGACCACGGCGATGCTCTTCACCGTACGGGTGGGCAGCAGCACCAGCTCGGTCTCGTACCCGGAGCGCGGGTTCAGCAGGCACGTGGCGCGCTTGTTGCGGAACGTGTGGTCCAGGCATGCCTGGTTGCAGGCGATGCAGGTGATGATCTCGCGTTCGCGCCGCTGCGCGGTCTTGGTGACCCACTCGGCGTCGGCCAGCAGCGGGCGGGCCATCGACACGAGGTCGGCCTCGCCGGACGCGAGGATGTGTTCCGCGGTCTCGGGCCGGTTGATGCGGTTGGACGCCACGACAGGGATCGAGACCTCCTGCCGGACCTTGCCGGTCACCCAGGCGAAGGCGCCGCTGGGTACGGACGTGACGATGGTCGGTACGCGCGCCTCGTGCCAGCCGATGCCCGTGTTCAGGATCGACACGCCCGCCGCTTCGAGCCCCCGCGCCAGTTCGACGGTCTCCTCCCACGACTGGGCGTCGTCGACCAGGTCGAGCAGGCTGATCCGGTACTGCACGATGAAGTCGTCGCCGACCAGGTCGCGGGTGCGCCGGACCACTTCGAGGGGAAAGCGCATGCGCTTTTCCGCCGAACCGCCCCAGGCGTCGGTGCGGTCGTTCGTACGGGCGGCGAGGAACTGGTTGATCAGGTACCCCTCGGAGCCCATGATCTCGACACCGTCGTACCCGGCGCGCCGCGCCAAAAGCGACGCCCGGGCGAACGCGGTGGCCGTACGGTCGACCTGCCGGCTGGTCATGGCCCGCGGCCGGAACGGGGTGATCGGCGATTTCCGGCTCGACGCGCCCAGGCTGAACGGGTGGTACGAGTACCGGCCCGCGTGCAGCACCTGCAGCAGGATCTTCCCGTCGTGCTCGTGCACCGCGTCGGTGACGACGCGGTGGGCGCGGGCGTGGCTCTCCCGGGTCATCCGGCTGCCGAACGGTGCCAGCCAGCCCCGCCACGTCGGCGCGTAGCCGCCCGTCACCATGAGGCCGACACCGCCGCGGGCGCGTGCGGCGAAGAACGCGGCCAGCTTCGGCAGGTCGCGGGCGCGGTCCTCCAGCTTGGTGTGCATCGAGCCCATCACGACCCGGTTGCGCAGCACCGTGTGGCCGAGATCCAACGGGCTCAGCAGCGTCGGATACCGGTCCGCGCCCTCGTCCATGTTCGTCGTCATGCCACCGGACTCCCTTGACCCGTTCCGCACAGGCAGCGCTCGAAGAGCCGAGCAGGAGCACCGTACAACGAATTGCATAGTAAAGAAAGTGACTATGCGAGCGAGGACTCCCCGACGAAACGCCCCGGCGTCCGGTCCCGCCAGGGCATGGCCTCCTCCAGGCGGGCGGCGAGGCGGATCAGCCGGTCCTCCCGGCCGTACCCGGCGACGAGCTGCACGCCGATGGGCAGGCCCGCCGCGCTCTGGCCGAGCGGCAGACTCACCGCCGGCTGACCGGTGACGTTGAACAGCGACGTGAACGGCCCGTACGCCAGCAGCGCGTCCAGCCACCCGATGACCGTCTGATCCGGGTCGTCGTAGCGCAGCGTGCCGTGCGGCGCCGGTAGCTGCGCCAGCGTCGGCGTGACCAGCAGGTCGTACCCGGTGAAGAACGCGCCGACCGGCCGGCTCACCCGGTTCTGCGCGTCCAGCCGGGCCATCAGGTCCAGCGCGCTCAGCTCGCGCAGCTCGGCGAGGACCCGCCGGGACACCGCCTCCAGCAGCTCCGGCGCCGGCGGCCGGGGACCGATCAGGAACGTGGCGGCGATGGCGACCATCTCCGCGCGCAGGGCCAGCACGGCGGCGTCCCAGTCGACCGCGGGAGTGGCCTCGACGACGTCGTGCCCCATCTGCTCCAGCACCCGCGCCACCCGCTCCGTCGCCGCGGCCACCTCGGCGTCCACCGGCGCCCCCGACCACGCCCGCGTCGTGACCGCGACCCGCAGCCGGCCCGGATCGGCGGTGAGCTCCTCGGCGTAGGGCCGCCGCGGCGGCGGCGCCGTGTACTTGTCGCCGACGCCCGGCCCGCGCACCGCGTCGAGCAGGTGCGCGGCGTCCCGCACGGTGCGGGTCAGCCCGAACTCGTACGCCATCCCGAACATCGGTTCGCCCAGGTCCGGGCCGCACGGGACCCGGCCGCGGCTCGGCTTGAGACCGACGAGCCCGCAGCAGGAGGCCGGCACCCGGATGGAACCGGCGCCGTCATTGGCGTGCGCCACGGGTACGGCCCCCGCCGCCACGAGAGCAGCGGCGCCGCCGCTGGAACCACCGACGCCCCGGTCGAGGGCCCACGGGTTGCGGGTGGTGCCGTACCGGACCGACTCGGTGGCGAAGCTGAGCAGCATCTCCGGCACCGTGGTGACCCCCAGGGCGGCGAGGCCGGCGGCCCGGAACCGGCGCATCAGATCGCTGTCGTACGGCGCCACCGCACCGCGCAGGCTGCGGCTGCCCATCGCGAACGGCACCCCGGCCGCCATCGGGCCACCGTCCTTGAGCAGGAACGGCACCCCGGCGAACACCCCGTCCGCGGAATGCTGCGACGCGGCGGGAAACAGCGGCAGCGCCAGGCCGTTCAGCTCCGCGTTCGCGGCCTCCAGGGCCCGCCGGGCGGCGTCCTCCACCTCGGCGGCCGTCACCTCACCGGCGGCCATCAGCTGGCGCAGTCCGATGGCGTCGTGCCGGGCATACTCGTGAATGTGCACCGAATCCCTTTCCCTCGATCGGTCGATCCGCCTCCGAGTCTGCGGGGCCACGAGGGCTCCGGAATATCCCGAGACATGGGGATGGCGCGGCCGCAGACTCGGCGGGTGAGCGCATCGGTGGAGTCCGTCATCCGCGCCGTGTCGGCAGCCCCGGCGCAGCCGGTCACCGTCACGGAGTTCGGCGCTGAGCTGGCCCGTCAGGTCGGGCGCCTGCTGCCGCACGACGGCTACCAGATACGCGGCCTGGATCCCGGCACCGGAGTCGGTTGCCTCGTCATTGCCGAGAACGGCTACCGCGCCGCCACCGCCCGCCGGCTCGAACTCAACGAGTACGGCGGCCGCGACCTGCACTCCCTGGCCAGCCTGGTCGGCGGAAGGCGCGTCGGGGTGCTCGGCAGCGGCGAGCCCGAGGAGCGCCGCAGCGAGCGGCTGCACGACATCATGGCCGGCGAGGGGTTCGGCGCCGAGATGCGCGTCGCGCTCACCGACGCCGGCATCACCCGGGGCACCCTCACGCTGCTGCGCGGCCGCGACTGCCGGGCGTTCTCCGCGGCCGAGGCCGCACACGCCGAGCGACTGGCCACGCCGCTGGCCGTGGCGCTGAGGCGGTACGTGGCCCGGCGCCCACCCCGTCCGTTCGGCGACCACGCCGCGCCGGGCGTCGTCGTGGTCGAGGCCGACGACACCGTCCGGGCGACCGCGGCCACCCGCGCCTGGTTCGGCACCCTCGTGCCGGAGCCCGACGCCGACGACGACGCCCTCTTCGGCAACCTGTGGAACATCGTCTACGCCGCGCGCCGCCACCGCGCCGAGGCACTCACCCGCATCCCGCTCGGCGGGGCGTGGCTGGCGATGCGGGCCCAGCCGCTCGACGACGCGGAGCCCGGCGCCGTGACCGTCACGATCCAGCCCGCCTCCGCGGACACGCTCCTGCCCGCGCTCGCCGCGTGGTACGCCCTCACGCCGAGCGAACGGAAGGTCCTCGGCCAGGTCCGGCTCGGCCTGCCCGGCAAGCAGATCGCCACCCGGCTGGGGGTGTCGCCGCACACGGTCAACGACCACCTGAAGTCGATCTACCGCAAGACCGGTGTCGGTGCGCGGGACGAACTCCTCGCCGCCCTGTCCGGGTAGCCACTTGCCAGGATTTTACAAAGACTGACAACACTCGTCCGTTCCGGCGGTACTGGACAGCCGTCCCGCGACGATTTGCTGGGTAGTGGCGGCTGTCTGTTGAGGAGGATCTTGCGTGGCGCAGGGCGACCGCGGTCCTCGATGGGCTCGCCTGGCAAGACGCGGTATGGCCGTAGAAGTCAGGTCTGAATGCTACGATTCTGCTGGTTTGCGTCCGTCGGAAGATGGTCGGAAGGAGGGTGTCTCGGCACATCGCGGGCGCCCGCGTCCGGCCCCAACGCATAGGGAGCGGGATCCCGGTGACTGACCCGCGGGTAGCGGTGCCGCAGGCGGACAACCGATCGACGGCGGGGCAGCCCGATCCACTGCGGATCTGGGACGGGGTCCCGTTGCGGAACCCCGCTTTCACCGGCCGCGAGACGATGTTGCTCACCCTCCAACGTGCGCTCGACCGGCGGTCCAAGGCCTCCGTCCTCCCGCACGCGCTGCACGGGCTCGGCGGCGTCGGCAAGACCCAGCTGGCGGTGGAGTTCGCCTACCGGTACGCGGACCGCTACGACGTCGTGTGGTGGATCCCCGCCGAGCACCAGACCCTGGTCCTGCAGTCGTTGCGCGACCTCGGCCGACGGCTCGGCACCCCGGAGACCGCCAACCTGCAGCACACCGCGGGCCTGGTCCTCGAACAGCTGGCCCACTCGTCGTTGCGGTGGCTGCTGATCTACGACAACGCCAACGAGCCCGACGACGTCGCCAACCTGATCCCCGAGGGCGGCGGCCACGTCATCCTGACCTCACGCAACCAGACCTGGTCGGACGTCTGGGATCCGATCGAGGTCGACGTGTTCGACCGCCCGGAGAGCATCGAGCTGGTCCAGAAGCGCAGCGTCGACGTCTCGACCGCCGACGCCGAACGGCTGGCGGCCCGGCTGGGCGACCTGCCACTGGCCCTGGACCAGGCCGCCTCGTGCCAGTCCGCCACCGGCATGCCCGTGGACGAGTATCTGGCCGAGCTCGACGTCCGGGTCCGCCAGCTGGCGCCGGGCCAGCACGACTCGTACCGCACCACGATCGCGGCGCTGGTGAAGCTCGCGCTGGACCAGCTGCGCGCCACCGCGCCCGCGACGGCCGAACTGCTCGAACTGTTCGCGCGGCTGGGCGCCGAACCGATCTCGGGCGGGCTGATGCGCCGGGGCCGCGACGCGCGCGTCTCCGCCGCGTTGAAGGAGGCCCTGAGCGACCAGATCAAACTCGACCGCGCGATCCGCCAGCTGAGCCGGTACGGCCTGGCCCGGGTGGACGCCAACAAGCGGGTCCAGGTGCACCGGCTGTTCCAGCTGGTGCTGCACGACGTCCTCGACTCCGACGCGATCGAGCGCAGCCGGACGAACGTGCACCGCATGCTGGCCTCCGCCAACCCGGGCTATCCCGAGGTGGAGGAGTTCTGGCCGGTGCACGCCGAGATCGGCCCGCACATCGGCCCGGCCGACCTGGTCGACTCGGAAATGATCGACGCCCGCCGGGTCGTGCTCGACCAGGCCCGGTACCTGCAGCAGATCGGCGACCTGGAGGGCGCCCGCCGGCTGGGCGAGACGGCCGTCGGGACCTGGTCGAAGGCCGAGGGCACGGCGGATCTCGGCCCGGACGGCGAGCTGACGCTGCGGGCCAGCCGCAACCTCGCCGCCGTGCTGCGGCTGCTCGGCTTCAACGAGCGGGCCCGCATCCTCATCGAGGACGCCTTCGAACGGCTGAAGAACAGCGCGGAGTTCGGCCCCGACCACGAGTACACCCTCGACGCCGCCACCGAGCTGGCGCCGAACCGGCGGGTCGCGGGCGAGTTCCGCGAGGCGCTGGAGGTGGACGAGGACACGGTCGCCCGGTACCGGCGGCTGTTCGGCCCCGAGGACCCGGCGACGCTGGCCGCCGAGGGCAACCTCGCGGTGAACCTGCGCATGCTCAGCGACTTCCCCGGCGCGTACCGGATCGACGCCGACGCGGTCGACGCCTGGCAGCGCAACGTCAGCGAGAACGACCTCCGCCTGCTGTTCGCCCAGGTGAACCTCGCCCGCGACCTCTACGGCCTCGGCCGGTACGCGGAGGCGCTGGTGCTCCAGCAGCGCGTGCTGTCGCCGTTCCGGGAGCAACTGGGCCCCCGGCATCCCTGGGTCCTGCTGGCCGGCCGGACGATGGCCGTGACCCTGCGCAAGGTCGGCCGGTACACAGAGGCGCTGGCCGCCGCCGAGGAGCACTACCTGGACACCATCAACCGGTACGGCCAGGAGCACGAGCACCTGCTGGCGGCCGCGATGACGCTCGCGAACAGCCTGCGGGTCACCGGCGACCTGGCACGTGCGCGCGGGCTGGCGGCCGAGGCGGTGGACCGGTACCTGCGGGTCTTCGGCGACGATCATCCGCTGACCCTGGCCGCGACGTCGAACCTCGCGGTCGTGCTGCGAGCCTCGGGCGATCACGACCGGGCCCGCCGGCTCGACGAGCGCACCTACGCGCGGATGCGGACGGTGCTGGGTGACACGCACGGCTACACCCTGTGCGTGATCAGTGGCCTGGCGAACGACTACGCCGCGGCCGGCGACGCGCCGGGCGCCCGGCGCTGGTCGGACACGGCGCTGACGACGTCCCGGACCTCGCGCGGCGATCGGCACCCGTACACCTTGGCCTGTGAGGTGAACGCCGCTCTCAGCCTGATGGCGGACGGTGACGACGACGCCGGGCGGACACTGCTCGACCGGGCGGTGGCCGGTCTCACCGAGGTGCTCGGCGTCGATCACCCCGAAACCGTGGCGGCCGGGGAACAACGCCGCGCCGAGTGTGACATCGAGCCACCGCCCACATAGTCGGCCGGGCCGTCATTCACGGCCCGATCTCCTCACCCTCGGGGCCGCCGGACCGGGCGGTCCGGATCGCCTGACACGCGACCGCCAGGTCGACGACCGCCGTCACCGCGGCGGGGTCGACACCCACCACGAAGATCAGCAGGATCGCGGTGACCAGCACCGCGATGAATGCCAGCTCGTCGATGTACATACGCATCGTCGCTTCTCCCTCCACACAGGAACCGTTGAATCCATGGTGTGGGGTCCGGAGCGCCCGAGATCGATATCTGCCGTCCGTCGCCAAAGGTTTACGAGTGGTTACGTCAGGCAGGCCGGTATGGAATGCTGTCCATGACACGAATTGACGCTAGTTGGCGGTCAGCGGATGGGGGCCGGACCGCCCACCGGGGGCCAGGCCGGTGTGGATCAGGGAGTGTGGCGGGTGCCGCAGGGGGAGCTCCAGGCGGAACTGGAACTGCTCTACCGGGCCGCCGGGCGACCGCCGTACCGCCGCGTCAGCGCCGAGATCCGCCGCCAGAACCACATGCCCGACACGGTCAGTCACGAGACCGTCGGCTCCATCCTCCGCGGTGACGTCCGGGTCCGCTGGTCGAAATTGGAGTCCGTCGTGCGCCAGCTCGCCATCATGGCGGTGCACCGCCCGGACCAGGAGGAGGAGGTACGCCGGTTCCACGCGCTGTGGCTGGCCATGGTGGACGGTCAGCAGACCGATCAGCCGCCCGCGCCCAAACCCCTGGACGAGTTCACCGACGCCGTGGCCGCTCCCCCACCGGCCGACGGGCTGCCGCCGGGCATCACACCACAGCGCAACCACGCCTTCACGGGCCGCCGCGACCTGCTCAACCAGATCGCGGGCCGGCTGGCCGAGGAGCCGTGGCAACCGCTGATCCTGCACGGCCTCGCCGGGGTGGGAAAGTCGCAGCTCGCCGTGGAGTACCTGCATCGCAACGCGCACCGGTACGACATCGTCTGGTGGATCACCGCCGAGGACCCGTCGCGCGCCACGGCGGCGCTGGCCACGCTGGGTGAACGCCGGGAGTGGCCGGCCAGCTACGACATGGCGCAGACCGCGCGTACGGTGCTCGCCCGGCTGGAGAGCGGCGCCGGTCGATGGCTGATCGTCTACGACAACGCCAACGAACCCGACGAGATCGTCCCCCTGCTCCCCCAGGCGGGCGGCCACCTCATCGTCACCACCCGCGACGCCGCCTGGCTGAACCAGGGGCGGGCGCTGGAGGTCGACGTGTTCACCCGCCCGGAGAGCATCGACCTGCTGTGCGCCCGCGGGCACCAGATCATGCGCGACGAGGCGGACCAGCTGGCCGCCCGGCTCGGCGACCTGCCACTGGCCCTGGAACAGGTGGCCGCCATGCAGTCGGCGACGCGTACGCCGGTGGCCGACTACCTGCAGCAGCTGGACGAGCGGGAGGCCGCGCTGCGCCTGCTGATGTCCACCGCCCCGGGCGACTACCGGATCCCCGTCGCCACCGCCGTCACCGTCGCCGCCGAGCGGATCCGCCGGGAGTCCGCCAGCACCGCGCAGCTGCTGGAGCTGATCTCGTGCCTCGGCGCCGAGCCGATCTCGCTGACCCTGCTGCGCAGCGGCAGCCAGCCGATCCCGCCGCCGCTGGGCCGCCTGCTGGAGCTGCCCGACGCCCTGGAACAGGCCGTCTGGCGGCTGCGCCGGTACGGCCTGGTGAAGGTCGTCGACGACGGGCAGGCGCTGCAGGTGCACCGGCTGGTGCAGGCGATCGTCCGCGACGCGCTACCGGCCGACGCGCGGGCGCAGGCGTACACCAACGCGCGTCGCCTGCTGTCGGCCGCCAACCCCGGCAACCCCACCGCACCCCTGACCTGGGACATGTACGGCCGGATCGGCCCGCACCTGCGCCCGGCCGGAATGGTCGACGCCACCGACCCGTCCGCCCGCCAGGTGCTGATCGACCAGGCCACCTACCTGTCCGAGATCGGCGACTTCGAGGGCAGCCGCCGCCTCAGCCGGGACGCGCTGGATGAGTGGACGCGCAGCGGCGCCGCCGACGACGAACAGGCGCTGGCCTCGCTGCAACGCCTGGCCGCCGCGCTGAAGGACCTGGGCCGGTACGGCGAGGCGTACCGGCTGGCCGACGAGGGCTGGCGGCGGCTCGTCGAGCACCCCGCGTACGGCGTCCACCACCCGACCACGCTGAAGCTCTCCGACCTGCTGGCCGTACTCGACCGGGTCTTCGGCCGGTACGCCGACGCCCTGCGCCGGGACCGGCAGATCGTGGAGGCGTACCAGCGCATCAGGGGTGACGGTCACACCGCCACCCTGCAGGCGCGCAACAACCTGGCGGTCAGTCTGCGGGCCGTGGGCGACTTCCGGGCCGCTCACGACATCGACACCGAGCTGACCGGCCTGCGGCGCACCGCGATCGGCCCCGACCACCAGCGGACCCTGCTGTCGGTGTCCAATCTGGCCCGCGACCTGTACGGGCTGGGCGACTACGGCACGTCACTGGACCTGCAACAGTCGATCTGGCCGACCTATCAGAGCCGGCTCGTCCGGCGGCACCCGCACCTGCTGGCCGCCACCCGCACCATCGTGCAGGGCCTGCGGAAGACGGGACGGCTGGCGGAGGCGCTCGACCGGGGCCGCCAGCTGTACCTGCACTGCCAGGAGTCGCTCGGCACCGAACACGAGCTGACCCTGGCCGCCAAGATGAGCTACGCCAACTCCCTGTACGCGAACGGGGAGGTGTACAAGGCGTCCAGCTTCGCCAGCGAGGCGGTCGACCGCTACCGCCGTACGTTCGGCGACCGCAATCCGCTCACCCTCGCCGCCGCGACCAACCAGGCGATCATCCTGCGCGCCCTCGGCGAACGCCGCCAGGCACGCCAGATCGGCGAGGTCAGCTTCCAGGCCCTGCGGGAGGTCGTCGGGCCGGACCATCCGTACACGATCGCCGCGGCCGTCGGTGTGGCCAACGACCTGGTGCTGGCGCGCGAGGAGGACATCGCCCGGCGCCGGCTGGCGGGGACGCTGGAGGACGCGAAGCGGATCCTCGGCGAACAGCACCCGGACACCCTGATCTGCGCGATCAATCTCGGCGTCCTCATGTCGCGCGGTTCGCCGGATTCCCGCGCCCTGCTGGACCGGAGCATCGATCAGCTCCGTCGCACGCTGGGCACGGGACATCCGCTGGTGGCGACCGCGGTGGCCGGCAAGCCCGCCGAGTGTGACATCGAGCCCCCACCGGTCTAGGCCGTGTTTCGTAAGGCCCGTAGCCATTGGTTGATCGCGGCGATGGTAAGGGTGGCTTCGTAGCGGACGGCCAACTTGTCGTAGCGGGTGGCCATGGCACGGTGCTGTTTGAGCTGGTTGATGCCGCACTCGACAGCGTGCCGTAGCCGGTAGAGGTCGGGATCGAACGCGGGCGGACGCCCGCCTTTGGATCCCTTGGCCTTGCGGTGAGCGTCCTGGTCGACCTTGCTCGGGATGCAGGCTTGGATCCCTCGGGCACGCAGGTAGGCCCGGTTGGCCTTGCACGTGTACGCCTTGTCGGCCAGCACCTGGTCCGGTCGGGTCCGGGGCCGACCAGCACCGGCACGGGCGACGCGGATACCGCGCAGGACCGGGATGAACTGCGGGCTGTCCCCGCGCTGCCCGGCAGTCACCAGGACTGCGAGGACCTTGCGGCCCTGCTCGCAGGCCAGGTGCGTCTTGGTGGTCCACCCGCCCCGGGAACGGCCCAGTGCGTGCCCGGCGGGTTCGGTCTGCACACCGCCGGGCGGCTCCTTCTGCGCCTGGCCGTCGCGGCGGGCGCCGGCCGCGTGCTGATGGGCGCGGCTGATCGTGGAGTCCACGCTGACCGACCAGCCGATCAACCCACGAGCATCAGCGCGGGTCTGCAACGCGGCCAGGATCTGCGCCCAGATACCGTCGCGTTGCCAGCGGCGGAACCACCGGTACAACGTCTGCCACGGCGGATAGGCCAAGGGCACGTCCCGCCACGGTGACCCGGTGCGTACCCGCCACCGGATCCCGTCGATGATCTGCCTGCAGGCCCATCTGTGTGGCCGCCCACGACCTGTCACCACAGGCAGCAGCGGTTGCAGCACCGCCCACTGCCCGTCGCTGAGATCGTGGCGCCTCACTGCCGCTACGCTCGGCACGAGGTCTCCGGTCGGTCTCCGGTTTTGCTTGGTCGCTAAACCACCTACCGGAGACCTCTTCAATTATCGATCACCGCCACGCCGCGACATCGGCGCCCTTACGAAACACGGCCTAGGACCCGACCTGTAGGAGAATCAGCCCATGCTGGTCCGCTGTCGCGCATCATCGGCGCCATGGTTCTGACCATGCCCAGTGGACGGGGCTCGGGCCCGGCGCCGTGGCCGGACCGCCTGCTGGATGTCGCGGCGCTGCGCGCGGCGGGCTGGCGGCCCACGCCGTTCCGCGACGTGGTGCTCAAGGTCCATCAGCGCTGCAACCTGGCCTGCGACTACTGCTATGTGTACGAGATGGCCGACCAGAGCTGGCGGACCCGACCGCGGGCGATGGAGCCGGAGACCTGGCGGGCGACGGCCGCCCGCATGGCCGAGCACGCGCGCGGGCACGACCTGACCACCATGCGCCTGATCCTGCACGGCGGCGAGCCGCTGCTGGCCGGAGCGCAGCGCCTCGCCGCCCTGATTGGTGACTTCCGTGCCACGGTCGGGGAACACTGCCGGCTGGACGTGCAGATCCAGACGAACGGCGTCCTGCTCGACGAGCGCATGCTGGGCCGCCTGCGGGACAACGGCGTCACGGTCGGGGTCAGCCTCGACGGGGCCGAGGCGGACAACGACCGGCACCGGCGCCTGCCGGACGGGCGGGGTAGCTTCGCCGCGGTCGACCGGGCACTGCGGCTGCTGAGCAGCCCGGCGTACCGGTCCGCGTTCGCGGGGATGCTGTGCACCGTGGACCCCGAGACCGATCCGCTGGCCTGCTACGAGGCGCTGCTGGCGTACGCTCCGCCCGCGATCGACCTGCTCCTGCCGCACGCGAACTGGTCGTCGCCTCCGATCCGGCACCCGCACGCCGGACCCACCCCGCACGCCGACTGGCTGATCGCGGTGTTCGACCGCTGGTACGGCGCGCCGCGCCAGGAGACGAGCATCCGCCTGTTCGAGGACGTCATCGCGCTGGCGCTGGGCGGTTCCGGCCGCTCGGAGCAGATCGGACTGAGCCCGGTCGCGGTCGTCGTGGTGGAGACCGACGGCGCGATCGAGCAGGCCGACTCCCTCAAGTCGACCTATCCCGGAGCCTGCGCGACCGGGCTGACCGTCTTCGACGACCCGTTCGACGCGGCGCTGGACCGGCCGGGCGTCGTCGCGCGGCAGATCGGCGTCCGGGCGCTGAGCGACACCTGCCGTGCCTGCCCGGTGCACACCGTCTGCGGCGGCGGGCACTACGCGCACCGGTTCCGGGCGGGCGACGGCTTCCGCAACCCGACCGTCTACTGCGCCGACATGCTGCGCCTGATCCGGCACGTCACCGCGCGGGTCGAGGCGGATCTGCACGACCGACTGAGGAGCCGCCCATGATCGCGCATCACGAGGTGACACCCGACCGGTTCGCCGCCCTCGGTTCGGGCCTCGGTGGCCCCGCGGCGGTCGCGGATCTCGCCGCGGCGCAGCGCAGCAAGCGTCTGCTGCTGCTGCGCCACCTGAGCACGACCGGTGCCGACGCCGGCGCCGTCGACGTGCTGATCGAGGCGGACCGGCGCGACCGCCGGGCCGTCAGCGAGCTGGTGGACGACCCGCTGGTCGGCGCGTGGCTGGCCGGGACGGTGCGGCGCCACCTCGGGCACGCGGAGTCGGCCGTACCCCTGGCGGACGACGTGGCGCAGCTCGGCGCGCTCGCCGCCGTCGCCGCGCTGCGCGCGGGCGTCGACGCCGAACTGTCCACGCGTACGCGGCAGGGAAGGGTGACGCTGCCGACCCTGGGCACCGCGGTGGGCTGCGGCGACGGCCCGGCACTGATCACCGTCGCGGGCGGACGGGCGACCGTGTCGGGTGCCTCCGCCACGGTCCGCGTCGCCGACGACGACGTACGGTGGCGGCCGCTGCGCCGCCTGCGGGCCCGGCACGGCGATCGGGTAGCGACGGTCGCGGTCGAGGACGGCAGCCCGTATCGGGACTGCTACCACGCACCCCCGGCGGGCCGGTTCAGCGACGCCGAGTTCGCCGCCTGGCAGGATCTGTACGCCGAAGCCTGGTCCCTGCTGGCGGGCCGGGCGCCGGAACGCGCGGACGAGCTGATCGCGGGCCTGCGCTCGGTGGTGCCGCTGACCACGGACGACAGTGGGGTCGCGCGCAGCGGCACCGCCCGCGACGCCTTCGGCACCCTGGGCCTGACCCGTCCGCGATCCGCCACCGAGCTCGCGGTGACGCTGATCCACGAGTTCCAGCATTCGAAGCTCAGCGCGCTGCTCGACCTGGTCCCGCTCGTGGTCCCCGGCGGCTCCGAACGCCATTTCGCGCCGTGGCGGATCGACGCCCGGCCCACCGGCGGCCTGATCCAGGGCGTGTACGCGTTCCTCGGCGTGGCCGACACCTGGCGCGCGCTGCTGGCGGCACCCGGCCACGCCCGGGAGGCGGCGCGCGAGTTCGCCGTCGTCCGTACGCAGGTGCAGGTGGGTCTGACGGCACTGGAGGGATCCGGCGAACTCACCCCGCGGGGCCGTGTCTTCGCAGGTCATTTGCGCACGGCGTTGACGGCGCTGCTGGCCGTGCCGGTGCCCGCCGCCGCGATCACCGCCGCCGACGAGTCCCTCACCCGCCGGCGCCACCGGTGGCAGGCACACAACGCGCCGTCCACCCTGTCCCCTCAGGACCAGGGAATGACCGTGTTGTGACCTCTGAACCCCCCAGCCAGGCGATAGGATTTTCGCTGACGACGCGCCGGCGCGACGCTCCTCGGCGCCCTCCGGAAGCGGACAGGTGGAGGGCGCAGGGATGGACGACGCGGCAGCGAACACCACGGACGGCGACGTGAATCACGTCAATCCTGATCTCCGCGCCCTGCCCCTGGACACGATCCTCAGTAGCGACGACACGGTGCTGGACAACGCTCTGCGGCGCGTCCACGAGGAGCTCGGCCGGCCGGGCGAGAACTACGCGGCGCACGGCACCACACCGTAACGCCCCCGGGCCGCCACGGCCCGCATTGTCGCCACAGGCTGGGAAAGCGATATGTGTCCACGTATCGTGGTGCCCAGAGCTGGCGCGGTACGGTGGTCGCTCGCCCTCGACCTCCGCCGCTCAACGCCTCTCAGCGACGGTTGCGTCGCATCGGGGCCCGGCACCGGCGGCGACGACCGTCCGACCTCGCCAATGACGGCGCAGGTAGCCGGGCCGTTCGTCACGCGCCGCAGGAGGCACACATGGTTGAGCCGCACGTGCACACCGTGGACGAGGAGCCCGTACGGCTCTTACCCGACGTGAGTTCGCTGCCCCTCGAAGCGATCTTCCGGGGCGACGAGTCGACACTCGGCCGCTGCGTGCGCCGGGTGCTCGAAGATCTCCAGCGCTGGGACGAGCGGTACGCCGCCCACGGAAGCTCCTCATAGGAGATCACCGAGGTTTATTGTCTGACACTTTCGCGCGGTCACGCTCGGGTTCGGCGATCGCGGTCGGCCACCCTCAAGTTCGGCCCGGCGCTGCCGAAAAACACTCGCGACGGCCAACGGAGGCGGAGTCGATATGCGCAAGTGGTGGCGGACGCGGGGCACGGGTACCCATTCCCTCGCTCTGTTCGGGGATTCATTGTTCGAGGCGTTCGACAACGCGCCCGCCGCGCTGTTGATCGTGGACAGCGCGGGTGAGGCCCTGTACCGGAACAAGGCGGCCGTGCGGGCCATCGAGCGCATCGTCCAGACGCAGGGCCCGCAGGCGCTGCAGGGGCTGCGGACGATCCTGCAGGAGACCGTACGGACCATCGACACGTTCCCCTTCGTCCGGCAGAGCCGGCCCGGCGAACCCCTCCAGGGCACCGCGAACTTCGACCGGTTCGCCGGCGGCATCCTGATGAACTACATCGACACCACGGAGCAGTCCCGGACCCAGGCCCTCGCGCAGGACCTGGCCCAGGAACTCTCCTCGGCCAGCATGTCGCTGACCGAGGCCGGGCAGGAACTCGTCAGCAGCGCCCGGCACAGCTCCGAGCAGGCCGAGGGCGTCTCGCAGGGCTCCGCCGAGCTGACCGAGAGCATCAAGGAGATCTCCCGAGGGATCACCAGCGCCTCGTCCAGCACCACGGCCGCCGTGCAGGCGGCCCGCGACGCCACCCGACGGATGGCGCAGCTGCAGGAGTCCAGCCAGCGGATCGGCAGCGTCACCCGGCTGATCACCGAGATCGCCGAGCAGACCAAACTGCTGGCGCTGAACGCCACCATCGAGTCCGCGCGGGCGGGCGAGATGGGCAAGGGCTTCGCGGTCGTCGCGGGCGAGGTCAAGGAGCTGGCCGCGCGTACCGCGGAGGCCACCGGGCAGATCTCGGAGATCATCGAGGGGATCCAGACGGAGAGCACCGAGGCTGCCGACGGGATCTCCGGGATCGTCGAGCTGATCGACGCGGTCGCCGAGCAGCAGGGCATGATCGCCGGAGCGGTCCAGCAGCAGAGCGCGACCAGCTCCGAGATGACCGGCGGCATGCAGGCCGTCGCCGGCGCGGTCCAATCCTCGGCGGAGGCCGCCGAGACCGTCCTCATGGCCGCGGCCAGCCTGAAGGACCAGGCCGCCCGCCTCATCACCCTCACCGCCACCGCCGAACACTGACTTCAGCGGACCGGGTTCAGCGGACCGGGTTCAGCGGATCTGGTCCGGCACCGGCTCGCCGGTCGGGACGAGTGAGGGCGGTTCGACCGAGGTGCCGTCGTCCGGCTCGGCGCCGGAGGCGCGCGCGTCGGCCAACACCTCGGCAGGCACGTGCGTTTCGAGGAACCGTCGCGCCATCCGGGTCGAGTAATGCACCCCGATGGTGGCCACCACGATGATGCCGGCGATCACCAGCCAGCCGGTCGCGCCCCAGTTCATCGCGAGGAACGTGTACACCGCCGGCGCCCACACCTTGCCGAGGGTTCCGCTCAGGCCGGCTGCGCCCTGGTAGGCGCCCCGCTGACGCGGGTCCATCAGCTCGGCCTCGAACGTCCAGTTGGCGGCCGACAGGTACAGCTCGGCCCCGGTCACGGTGACGTGCCCCAACCAGACCAGGGCGATCGTGACCCAGCCGACGGTGTCGTGGGTCGCCAGCGTGATCAGGCAGGAGATCACGAAGAAGGTCGACGACACCCGGACCGCCCGCAGCGCGGTGGAGATGCTGTCGACCCCGCGTGCCGCCGCCATCGGCAGGAAGATGCACATCACCGTGTTGGTGCCGAACAGGAAGGCCAGCAGCACCCGGGGTGCGTCGGTCTCCTCGACCAGCCACAGCGGGATCACCACGTTGAGCAGCACCTGGTTGGTCCAGAACACCCCGTCGAAGAAGTTCGTGAGCAGCCAGCCGGGGTTACGCAGCGGTCCCGGCCCGGGCACCTTCACCTTGCGGTCCGCGGGGGTGCGGTTGTCGTGCGCGGCCCGCGGCAGCCGGCTGACAGCGGCGGCGTTGACCAGGAAGGCCACGGCGGTGAACCAGGGCAGCGCGTGCAGCACGACGTTCGAGTGGAAGGCCAATGCGATGCCCCCGGCGAGAGAGCCGAGGGTGAAGCCGAGGTTGAGCGCGGAGTACATGTAGGCCCGTGACTTCACCCGCTCATCGGGCGGCAGAACATCGATCGTGTACGCGCCGTGCGCCGTGCCGCCGAGGGCGCCGATGACTTCCATGGCGACGGCCATGGCGACGTACCCGTGGAAGTTGGTGATGAAGGGCCAGACCGCGAACATCGCCGCCTGCCCGGCCGCGCTGACGGCCCACATCCTCTTCGGCCCGAAGCGGTCGACCAGCTTGCCCATCGGCCACGCCGCCAGGAACGCGGCGATACCCGCACAGGTCAGACCGAGACCCACCTGGGCGGCGGACAGCCCGACGATCTGGGTGAAGAAGACCGCCGAGCCGGTCATGAAGGCACCCTCACCGAGGGCGAAGAGCAGTGACTGGGCGGAGAGCCGCCCGGCCAGAGGCGACGGGGGACGCACGTGGCGGAGGACGGCGGCGAGAATCACCGGACGAGTCTCCGGCTCTGGATCACGGATGTCGCGCCATTTTTCCGCCCGGCCGAGCGGTCGCCACCCACTCGTGACGGCTCGTGTCTACGATCGGTGCGCCTGTGCCGAATTGCGAGGTTCGGAGGGTGACGACCGGCCCCCTCGGTCGGTTCCGGCGCTGAAAGGCACATACGGTCGATTCGACGACAGGAGCACTCATGCCACATGTACGACGCTTCGACCACGTCGGCATCACGGTCGCGGATCTCGATGTCGTGACCGCCTTCTTTGTGGCGCTCGGCCTGGAGGTCGAGGGCAGGGCGTTCGTCGAGGGCGAGTTCCTGGAGACGGTCTGCGGCATTCCCGACTCCCGTACCGAGATCGTCATGCTGAAGTCGCCCGATGAGGGTGCCCGCCTGGAACTCGCGCGCTTCGTGCGACCCGACTCCGTGCCGGGCTCGCCGGCCGCCATGGCGAACGAGCTGGGCTTGCGGAACGTGTCCTTCGAGGTCGCCGACCTGCAGGCCGCCGTCGACTGGGCGGCGAGCGAGGGCTACGGGCTGGTCGGTGGCATCGGCGAGTTCGAGGGTGCTTGGCGGATGGCGTACATCCGGGGGCCGGAAGGGATCATCGTCTCGCTGGCCGAGCGCCTCGGCTGATGCGCGGATCTCAGCCCTGTTGTTTCAGCCGACCGCCCGGCATGCCGATAGGGCCGTAAAAAGCCCGGGTGGGAGGTGGATTGATGAACGGCATCGCGATCGGCGCCGCAGAGCTGTCGGCTGCCCTGCAGGCACTGGAGGATCAGGACGTCGACCACCCCGAGGCCGCCTTCGCCACCGTGGCCGAGCTCGAGCAGCAGGCCGTGGCCCTGGGTGATGAGTTGCTCGCCGTCCGGGCCAGGTTCCTCAAAGCCACCATGCTGGTCCGCGCCGGCGACCCGTCGGCGGACGCCCAGCGGACGATCTACCGCATCCACCAGTGGGCACTTGCGCACGGAGATCGCCGGCTCCAGGCCCGTACGCACCTGCAATGCGCCTATGCCGGGCGGGTCGCCGGAGACATGGCGAACTTCCTGGAGCACGCGCTGAGCGCGGTCGAGCTGCTCGACGAGAACGCCTCCCCGTACATGCAGGTCTGGCACCGCGCCAAGCTGGCGGACGCCCTCGCCGACAACGGTGACCCGGGCGCGGCACGGCTGCGTTTCAGCCAGGCCGAGGAGCTCGCCCGCGAGCTCGACCAGCGGCAGCTGCTGACGCGCGTGCTGAACAACTGGGCCTACAGCGAGTACGAGGCCGGGGAATTCCCACGCGCCCGCGAGGTGGTCGGCCGTCTGCTGGCGTACGCCGAGGAGCACGGCATCGAGCTGGACCCCGCGGATCTCGACACGGTCGCCGCGATCCAGACCGAGTACGGCGAGTACGGCGAGGCTGAGCAGACGATGCTGCTGGCCATCGCCCGGCACGAGGCGGGCGCCCACAACGGGGCTGAAGCGCTGGCCCATTACCTGCTCACCCTGGCCTGCGCGCAGCGGCGTCTCGGTGAGCTGGACCGGGCCCGGGCCAGCCTGGACGCCTCACGCGAGCTGTGCGCCGAGGGAAAGCTGACCCAGGTCATGCTGCGGGTGCACCAGGAACAGGCCGAACTGCACGCGGCCGGTGGCGACTTCGCCGCGGCGTTCGCGGCGCAGGCACAGTTCATGGCCGCACAGGAAAGCGTGCGTTCGGAGGAAGCCGACGCGAAGGCTCAGACCCGGTGGGTCCAGTTCGAAACCGCCGAAGCCCGCGAAGAAGCCGAACGGTTCCGGGAGCAGGGGCGCCGCGACCCCCTGACCGGGTTGCGGAACCGCCGCTACACCGACGAGGAACTGCCGAGTCTGATCGCCGCGGACCCGGATCTGGTTCTGGCGATCGCCGACATCGACCACTTCAAGCGCATCAACGACCAGCTCTCCCACGACACCGGCGACCAGGTACTGATCCAGGTCGCCAAGCTGCTCGAAACCGAACTGGCCGCTGTCGCGCCGGACGGCTTCGTCGCCCGGCTCGGCGGCGAGGAGTTCCTCCTCGTGCTGTCCGCGACAGCGGCGACCGTGGCGGCCGGTCAGCTCGACAGCATCCGGCAGGCCGTCAGCGCCCACGGCTGGCGGGCGATCACCGGCGAGCTGCCGGTGACCGTCAGCATCGGCGTGGCCAGGGTCAGCGAAACGGTCCCGGCCGACCAGACCACGGCGCTGGCCACTGCCGACCGCAACCTGTACACCGCCAAGCGCGAGGGCCGCAACCGTGTCGTCGCCACCAGCGAGCCCGATCCCCTTCCCCGTATCGACAACGACCAGCCCGCCGCGTAACCGGGGACGCACGCTGACGGCCACGATCGTCGCGTACGGGCCGATGACCCACAGCATGGCGGTTCCGGCACGGGTCAGCTCGGCAAACCGGGTTCGGGAATCGGAGGCGCCGGCGAGGACGATGCCGAGGAGCGAAGCCACGCCACAGAGCGCGGCGGTGCTCACGGCAAGCCCTCGGAGCACCGCGCGACGGTAGTAGTCGCGTTTGCGGATGCGCCCGTTGCGTCCGGTCGCCGCGCGGAACCCGGCGAGCGCGCCGTCGACGATCGCGATCGTGACCAGCGCCGCCGGGACGACGACCGCGCTGTTCACCACGGCAGGCGTGGAGGCGGGATCCGGGTGGTCAGGTGCCGCTCGGCCGGGCCCAGAGCGGTGCGCAGAGCCGGAAGGTACTGCTCGCGTACGCCGAGGATGGGCCTGACCGACGCGCAGAAGGGATTGCTGTGCTGGACCGTCCGATAGAGCACGGGTACGAGGCCGGACACCGGCGAGGCGGCGGTCATCAGGTCGTGGTCGGAGTGGGCTCGGCGGGCCGACGCGACTCCGTCGTGGCGGCCCAGCGGCTCGCGCATCCGAGCCCGGTGGAACATCCAGGCGCCCAACGGCGCCAGCCGGGTGGCGGCGATGTCGAAATGACAGTACGCCCGAGCGCCCGCGTCGGCCTGCGCCCGGAAGAACGCACAGAGCTGCCGCCCCCGCAAGTGGTGCAGGACGCCGGTGGAGATGTAGACGGTCGCCCGACTCGGCAGGTCGAACGCGTCGCCGTGGATGAACCGGCAGGACAGACCCTCGGCGGTGGCCAGCCGGGTCGCCTCGGCGATCAGCCCGGCGTTGAAGTCGACACCGCACAGGTCGGCATCGCCGAGTACGCCGGTGACCGCAAGCCAGCGGATGACGTATCCGATGCCACAGCCGACGTCGACGATCAGCGGCCGCTCACCATCCGAGCCGATCGCTGCCAGCAGCGGGGCGAGCAGTTCGGCCATCTGTTCGGTGATGCGCAGTTCCTCGTTGAGCCGCTGCAGTTCGGTGTGCGTACGAATCAGCAGCCGTTCCACCTCGGCAGCGTCGAGCACGCCGTCGTGGTGCGGTATCGCCGCCGCTATCCGGGCACCGCGTCGATCACCCGCGGCGCGCAGGGCTCCGATCACGTCAGCGCGGCGCACCGGCAACGCCGCCCCGGTCGCCGGGTCATAGCGGACGACCAGATCCGAGATCTCCACGACCGACACCCGCCCACGGTATCCAACCCACAGCGGCCGCCATGGTGTGAATGAGCCGGTCGTACGCCCTGCCGAGCTCACCCCTCGACGGCGAAAGGCCCCGGATCCCCCGCGCCCTCGGCGGTCAAGGGGAGAAGCATGCGGATGCTGGCACCCACGCCGGACTCGGTATCGACGGTGACGGCGCCGCCGGCTGCGGTGATGATTCCGTGAACGGTGGCCAGACTGAGCCCCATGTCGTGGTGCTGGGTCCCGCCGGTGGACAACGGTTCGTACGCGGGCGTGGCGTTCTCGGTGCTGGTGTTGCTGACTTTCAGTTCGGCGTACCGGCCCGGCGGCAGGGGCGGCTGGCAGGCGGGATCGTCGTCGAACGAGACGGTGCTCCCCTCGATGACGACCATCCCGCCGTGCGGCATGGCATCGCGGGCATTGATGACCAGGTTGAGCAGCGCATGTTCGATGCGGCTGCGGTCGGCGTGCACGATCAGGGGCTCGCCGGCCGGGTGGCTCACCAACTCGACATGGGTGCCGATCACCCGTTGCAGCAGGGAGTGGCTGCCGGTGAGCATGGTGTTGAGGTCGATGTCCTCGGCGCTGCCGGGTTCCTCGCGGGCGAACATCAGGAGCTTGCGGGTGAGGTCGCCGGCGCGTTCGGCGCTGTTCCTGGCGCGGGTCAGGTCGTCGTACGTGCCGGGGTCGGTGGTCTGTTCGAGGGCGAACTCGAGATAGTTGAGGTTGATCGCGAGCAGGTTGTTGAAATCGTGGGCGATTCCGCCGGCGAGCTGGCCGAGACCTTCCAGGCGCTCGACGTGAGCGGAGCGTTCCATGATCTGCCGGTGCTGTTCCTCGGCCCGTTGCCGCGCGCTGAGGTCCCGCGAGATCGTGGCCACGCCGATGATCGTGCCGTGCCGGTCACGGATCGGGGAGACGCTGGTCGACACGTCGATGATGGTCCCGTCCTTGCGGCGCCGCTGCGACGGGAAGTGGGACAGACCTTCGCCCGCAGCCACCCGCGCCAGCACTCCGGGCAGCCGTGCAGCCGGCCCCGACGGAAGCACCTTCGTGACGCTCTGGCCGATCATCTCGGCGGCGGTGTAGCCGTACATCAGCTCGGCGCCATGGTTGTACGACAGGATCCGCCCCTGCAGGTCCGCGGCGACGATCGCGTCCCGGGACGACGGCACGATCGCAGCCAACATCGACTCCCGCTCGGCAGCCCCGTCGGCGCGGCGTTCCATCGCGCGCAGGCTCGCGGCGACCGCGACACTCAGCCCCGTCATCCCGGCGATCACCCACAGGCGCACCTGCTGATGCGCGGTTCCGCCCAGTCCCTGCCACGAGGAGACGGCCCAGGCCACCAGCGCGGCGAGCATTCCGACGGCCGCTACCGCCCGGGGACGCGCGGACACGACCGCGAGCACCGGCCCGACCACGATGAACAGCCCGAACGCCGTCAGCTCCGGAGGCGTCGCGAGATCGACAAGGCCGATCAGGATGACGATCAGCACGGACAGCCCGAGCACACCGACCCGCCACCATCCGTGGGTCAGAGACCTGCCTTCCCCGAGCCGATCCTCGCGCTTCATGCCGCCCTCCGCGGCGCAACCGCCCTGCCGGGCACACCTCTGTCACCAGCGTCGCCCACCACACCGCCCGGCGCGGCAACCTCGCCCGATGTTGTCCGTTTACTGGCACTCTGTACCTGTCATGCGCAGTTCCAGACGACCCTCGGGCGGCCGGTTCCCGCCGGGCGGCCGCAGTCAGGTGACCAGTACGGGCAGCGCCTGCAGCCCGAAGACGATGGAGGCGTCGCGAAACTCCAACCCGCCGGGGTCGACGGCCAGCCGCAAGCGGGGGAACCGACGGACCAACGCGGGATAGGCCGCCTGCAGCTCCATGCGGGCCAGCTCGGCGCCGATACAGCGGTGGGCGCCGTAGCCGAACGCCAGGTGCGGGTGGGCCGGTCGGGCCGGGTCGAAAACGTCAGGGTCGGCGCCGAAGACGCCGGCGCGGTTGGCGGCGCTCAGCGAGCACGCCACGAGGTCACCGGCGGCGATGCGGACGTCGCCGAGCTGGATGTCGCGGATGGCGCATCGGGGGAATGCGACCTGCACCACGCTCAGGTAGCGCAGTAGTTCCTCGACGAACGGGGCGGTCGCCTGCCCGCTCCCCGCGTCGGGATGGTCGTCGGCGAGAAGGCGTTTCAGCCGCGGCTCGCGGGCGATGACCAGCGCGCCGAGCGCGAGCATGCTCGCCGTGGTCTCCAGTCCTCCGGTGAGCAGGCCGTCGGCCAGCCCAGCCAGTTCCCGGTCGTCGATGGCGTCGCCGTGCTCGCGGACCAGCATGCCGAGCAGCCCGTCGCCGGGCGCGTGGCGCTGCCTGGCGACCAGGTCGTTCAGGTAGGACAGTGACTCGCTGATCGCGCCCAGGGAGCCACCGGCGGCGCCGGTCAGGTCGAACCGGGCGGTGGCCAGCCGCTGGAAGTGCTCGCGCTCGTCGTACGGCACCCCGAGCAGCTCGCATATCGTCAGCGACGGAATCGGCAGGGCGAACGACCGCCACAGGTCCACCGGCGCATCGCTGGGCTCGATCGCGTCGAGTACGCCGTCGACGATGGCCTGGATGCGCGGCGCGAGGCGACGCAGCCGCCGCATCGTGAATTCCGGAGCGAGCAGGCGCCGTAGCCGGGTGTGCACCGGCGGGTCGGCGAAACCAAGCCCACCGGGATCGTGCCGCGCACCGATCCCCGTGGAACCGGCGAGGTTGGCGAAGTCGTTGCTGAACCCGTCGACGTGGCCGAGGACCGTCTTGACCTCATCGTGGCCGGTGACCAGCCAGGCCCGTACCCCGAACGGCAGAGGCAACGGGCTGACCCGCTCGTGCTCGCGGCACCGTGACAGCTCCGCGACGGGATCCAGGCCGTCGCGGCGCAGCGGCCACAGCATGGAGTCCGGCAGCCGGGACAGGTCGGACAGGTCCATGCGGGCGGCGAACGCACGCGCCGCCAGGCGCCGCGCGACCCAGCCCCACATCCGCCGAGGGAGAAAACGGTTGACCGAACCGCCGCCTCGCACCATCCCGTCCGTCTCGCTCACCAACCATCGTCAACCGAGCGGCACGCCACCCAGCGGACGGCGGGACCGGGCGATCTCGCCGGGCCCGACCATCATGCCGGGTCGGCGCCGCGCGATTCCGCACGCTCCGGTGGCGAGGTCCGTGTCGTCCGAGCGCAGCGTCACCACGTGAAGATACCTGCAGCGCACCGCGTTCAAGGCTCGACCACGCTGCCTCTGTCGCGGTACCGGCGATGAGCAGCAAGTCGATCAGCAGGCCGACGGCGCCGACGTCCGGATGACCGGGACCGCTCAGACCAGCTCGCCGCGCTTGCGGTGCAGGTAGGCGCGCTCGGCGGAGTTCTGGGTGGCGGCGATCGCGGCGCTGTACTCCTGTTTCGCCTCGGCGCTGCGGCCGAGCCTGCGCAGCAGGTCGGCGCGGGTGGCGTGCCATGCGTGGTAGCCCGTCAGGGGCAGCCGGTCGACCAGCGCCAGGGCGACGTCCGGGCCGTCCAGTTGCCCGACGGCGACCGCGCGGTTGAGTGCGACGATCGGCGACGGGTCGAGCTGGGCCAGCTGGTCGTACAGCGCGACGACCTGGGACCAGTCCGTGTCCGGCGCCGTGCGGGCGTCGGTGTGGACGGCGTTGATCGCGGCCAGTATCTGGTAGCGGCCGGGCCGGTTGATCGCGAGGCACTCGCGGACCAGGTCGTGGCCCTCGTCGACCAGCGCGCGGTCCCAGCCGGCGCGGTCCTGCTCATCGAGCGGGACGAGCTGCCCATTCCGTACGCGAGCCTCGCGCCGGGCCTCGGTGAGCACCAGCAGCCCGAGCAGACCCGTCACCTCCGGTTCCCCGGGGAGCAGCCGGCGCAGGATCCGCGCCAGCCGGATCGCCTCGCCGGTGAGCTCGGCGCGCACCGGGTCGCCGTCGCCGGTGGCGAGGTAGCCCTCGTTGAAGACCAGGAACAGCACCGTCAGCACGCCACCGAGCCGTGCGGGCAGATCGGCGGCCACGGGCACCCGGTAGGGCACCTTCGCCGCCGCGATCTTCTTCTTCGCGCGGGTGATCCGCTGCGCCATCGTGGTCTCGGGCACGAGGAACGCCTGCGCGATCTCGGGCACGGTCAGCCCGCCCAGCAGTCGCAGCGTCAGCGCGATCCGCGCCTGTGGTGCCAGCGCAGGGTGGCAGCACGTGAACAGCAGCCGTAGCCGATCGTCCTCGACCGGGCCGGTGGGCTCGTGGGGCGTGTCGTCGTGGTGCATGAGAGCCGCCTGGTGCTTGGCGTCGCGCTGCTTCTCGCGGCGGATCCGGTCGATCGCGCGGTTGCCCGCGGTGATGGTGAGCCAGCCGCCGGGGTTGGCGGGCACGCCGGTCTCCGGCCATCTCTCCAGCGCGGCCACCAGCGCCTCGCCCGCCGCTTCCTCGGCGATGTCGATGTCGCCGAAGCGGCGGACGAGCGAGGCGATCAGGCGGCCGTACTCCTCGCGGAAGACCCGCTCCACGGCCGTTTCGGGCTGCATCGATCAGTCGACGTCGAGCCGGGGTCAGGCGAGGCCGTCGAACGGGCGTACCTCGACCTTGCCCCGGCAAGCCTTGGACCCCTCGGCCGCCAGCCTGAGCGCCACGTCGAGATCGGGTGCGTCGATGACCCAGAAACCGCCGATGATCTCCTTGGTCTCCAGGTACGGGCCGTCGGTCATCTCCGGCGTCTCACCCCGGCCGTCCACGACGGTCGCCGTCGACGCCGGGGCGAGCCCACCGGCGAAGACCCAGTAGCCCTCGGTACGAAGCTTGTCATTGAAGATGCCGGTGGCGGCAAACGCCTCCTCCATCTCCTCCTTGGAGCCGTAGGTGCCGAACTCGTCCCGCTCGGCGGGTCCGTGCACGCTCAACAGGTAGTGCGCCACCGTAGTCCTCCTCAGTTCCGGCAGTCCCGACGACCGCCTTCCACACCACCACGAACGAGGCCGCGCCGATACGACAACCCGCCGCGGAAATTCCGAACGATCTTTTTCGCCGGGCGCGGTGGGCTTCGCCGAACATTTCTTCTCGCGATCTGTCGAATCCGTGACTGCTCGTTCGTCGAGGAGATGTGAGCGGGTCGCACCGGGCGGCCCGCCGAAGCAAAGGAGCCGGTCATGTCCGCCACCGCCCAGGCCACCACCCACGTAACCCCCAGCGCGCCGGCCCCGGCCGTCGAGCGACAGCCGGTCTGGAAGCACGGCCTCGCCGCGGCCGTGGCCGCCTCAGCCGCAACGACCAGCCTCGCGGCGGTCGCGTCGGCCGCCGGGATCTCGTTCGCCGACAGCACCGGCGCAAGCATCCCCCTCGCCGGGTTCGCACAGTTGACTCTGGTCTTCTCGCTGGTCGGCGTCGCCATCGCCGCCGTCATGGCGCGCAGGGCACGCCGACCGCGGCGCACGTTCATCCGGACGACGATCGCCCTGACAGCGCTGTCGTTCATCCCGGACCTCACGTTCGGGTTCGACGCGGGCTCCGCGGCAACCCTGGTCGCGCTGCACACCGTCGCCGCAGCGATCGTGGTACCGACCCTCGCGGCGCGGCTCGCCCACACGCGCTGACCCGGAGCTCGGCCGGCCGCAGCGCGGGTCCGCTCCACTGCGCTCGCCCTAACGCTTTGTTACCGGCGAGGAAACCAGCATTCGGAGTGCACCCAGTCGGGCATGCTTGGATTATTGGCCATGGCCAACCCTTTGCAGCGCCGCGCCGGTCACCCCGGGTCGCGCATCCTGAGCGTCGCCACCTACCGCCCCAGGACCGAGGTGGGCAACGAGACGATCGCCGCCCTGATCGACTCGAGCGACGAGTGGATCCGCCGCCGCTGCGGCATCGAGTCGCGCCGGCGCGCCGCACCCGACGAGGACCTGGTCACGATGGCCGCGGCCGCCGCGTCGAAGGCCCTTGCCGGCGCCGGCGTCGACCCGCACGACGTCTCGGCCGTTCTGGTAGCAACGATGTCCCACCGCGGCCGCGCGACCACCGCAGCACCCCTGGTGGCCGACGCGCTGGGCGCCACCGCGGCCGCCGCGATGGATCTGGGAGCGGCGTGCGCCGGATTCCCGTACGCACTCGCGACCGCCGACGCACTCATCCGCAGTGGCGCGGCCGACTACGTGGTCCTGGTGGGCGCCGAGCGCATGACAGACATCATCGACGAACGCGATCGCGGCACGGCGTTCCTCTTCGGCGACGGCGCGGGCGCGGTGGTCGTCGGTCCAGCGCAGACGTGCGGCATCGGCCCGGTGGTGTGGGGCTCCGACGGCTCCCGCAGCGAGCTGCTGCGGTACGACGAGGCGGGCATCCTGCGGATGGCGGGCCCTGAGGTCTTCCGCTGGGCGACCTCCGTCATTCCCCAGCTGGCCAGGCGCGCGCTGGACGCCGCGGGCATCTCCGCGGCCGGCCTTGCGGCCTTCATCCCCCACCAGGCCAATCTGCGCATCACCTCGGTCGCAGCCAAGGCCCTGGGACTCGGCCCGCACGTCCGGGTAGCCACCGACATCACGACCAATGGCAACACCGGCGCAGCCTCCATTCCCCAGGCGATGGCAGCTCTGGCCGACACGACGGGTCCCGCACTGCTCGTGGGATTCGGCGCCGGCCTCTCGTACGCGGCTCAGGTCGTCACATTGCCCGACCTGCTCGGGATGTCGCACCATCCCGGCTGAAGGCCGCCGATGGGTATTCGGGTGCCTCGCGAAGGAGACGAGCCCACGACCCGCGGATCAAGAGCGGCCGCAGCTCCCGGAAACCGGACGGCAGCCTGACCCCGCGCGCAATGATGATCGCGCTACGGCTCGTGCCCGTCCTCGGTGCGAGCCTGCTCGAGCAGCTCCGCATAGTCCCCGCTGCTCACGTCGACCTCCAGCCGGGCGACGGACCACGGGATCGGACAGGGCGGCGGGTGCTCGGGATCCGGACACAGGAGCCGCGAAATCTGCTCGACGAGTTCATCGGCCTGCGGTTCGGTCGCGAAGATGCCCAGCCGTATCTCCCACAGCCCGGCGTCCTCAGGCACAGTCCATCCGTTCCCGTCCCTGGCGCAGTCAGCGGCGTTCCACAGCCATGGTGATCGTCAGAGTAGTCGTTCGATCGGGGCCGAAGCCTGGCACCAAGCCGCATGACGGGTGTGCCGGGCGTCGACGTGTCCGCTGATGGCTCGGCGACGCGAGCCGATTCCCCGCAATCCGGCCCAGGCGGTCCGGGCGCGCGGCGACAGCAGGGCTGCGGCGCGGCGAGCTGCTGAGTCTGCTCTGGTCCGATCTCGCCGGAACCTTGGCAAGGTTATCTCGGCCGGGCCGCGCCAGCCCGGTCGAGGTCGAGCGCCCTACTGGACATACGACCGGACCGGGCAGGCGCGGTCTGGTTGCCTCCGGTGCGTGCCGAACTGCCGATCGGGCCGGGCATCTCGGAGTCGCCCGCGTCCAGGGCTGGAAGCCTGGCCGCCGGAGGCCGATTCTGGATCGCAGTGCCGGAGGTCCTACCCGGCGGAGGCGTCGCCCATGGAAGCCCTCGCCGTCTCGTCGTTGGCGGCGATGAACGAACCAGGCGCGATGGTGCTACGGGACGGGTGCGCGGCTGGTTCGAAGGCGACCCGCGCCCGCAACTGGCGGAAGCCGGTCCGTTCCAGTTCCGCCACGACGCCCACGCGGTGGGCGTCGACATCGGCGACCACCTCATGGGCGCCGCCCGACACCAGCACTCGGACCGCTTCGGCCAGCAGGTCGCTGCGGGCCGCCGGATCGAGCAGGCCGAGGTATGCCAGCTGTGGGTAGCAGGCGTGTCCGGCAGTTCCGGCCAGGCCGACCGGTTCTCCGGCGCCGAGAGCGATCCGCCAGTCTTCGGGTGGTCCGGTCAGCCAGGCCAGCGGGTCGGTGGCCAGGTCCACCCCGGCGACGGTGCGCGCTGTCTCAGCGCCGGTCAGAACATCCGGCTCGGCGACGCGGGCGACCAGGGCGTTGATCTCTGCAGTGTGCGTTGCCGGGCGGAAGGTGTAACGCCCTGAGGCAGCGGGCAGGGGCGTACCGGCCCAGGAGAAGCGAAGCCGCTCTCCGCGCTCGATCAGCCCGGCGAGCCGGGCCGCCGCCATCGGTGCCGTGACCACGGCGAACACGTCGGCTCGGCGCCGCCAGTGCGCGGGCACGGCGGCGTAGTAGACGGCGGGGCCGCCGAGAGCCTCGTGGGCGGCGTGAAGCAGCGCGGCGCCGACCTCGGGTTCGGCGTCCAGATCGAATCTGTCCAGCCACGGTGCGCCGACCGCCCCCGGCGGCAGGGCCCACGCCGCCCGGGCGACCACTCGCCCGGCCCGGATCGCGATCCAGGTGCGCTCGGGGCGGAAGCCGCCGGCGGCAATCCCGTCGGCGTAGCCGACTTGGCGCAGCTGCGGGAGCGGGTCGGGCATGGAGTCGAACAGTTGTTCCTCGCCCGCGACGAGCGGACGGATGACCAGTTCAGTCATGGGTGGATCCTCCGGAAGGCGAACGCCCCGGGTCAGATCCGCGTGTACGCCGGCACGCGGAGGGGGCGCAGAACATCGGACATTGTTCTGACCTCCTCTCGGCTCGACGGCGTGCCGGAAAAGCTACGCGATGTCCGTGCCGACCGCAACTGCGCATCGACGTCCGTGACGCGTGACCACGGCAGAGCTGGACAAGTAGAAAGCCGTCACCATGCACACGTACGGTCATGTCATCCCGCCGATGCAACGCGAGGCGGCCGGGCCCATGCATGCGGCCCTGGACGACGACCATGACTCCGACGAGGACGAGACCGATGATCATCGGTGCCGCTGCTGTCACAGGTGCCGTAACGACTCAAGGCCGCCCAGCACAATGGCTGAACGGCCTGGTCACAAGGGGTGCGCCGCACAGGACTCGACCCTAACAACCCGCGGATCAAGAGAAGATCGCTGATCACTGGCCGGCGCTTTGCACTCCTGCTCAGACCGCCCGTGGCTGTTGGGGGCCGTCGACCTCGATCGGCCGCCTTGGCTGTATGGCGTCAGTGCTACTGCGTGTCGTAGCGGGCTTCGGCTTCTGGCGCATGGACCCACGAGATGACCACTTCATCGATGTCATCGCTTGGTCCCTGCCCCGTGCCAAGGTTGATGTCCCGCTCCTGCACCGACGCGCCACATTCGGCGATGCCCATGATGCGCACGGGTGAGTGGGGATTCTGCTGCGACAACCACTCCTGGAGTTCCGCCACGATCATGAGCGAGATGGTACGGGCGCGTCAGGATCCCGTAATGCCTGGTGGCGCTAATGCGCCTTTGCCCGTTCGCGCCCACCGGCGGCCCGGACTACTGGCACGGGGAAGCGCGGCGGCGGGTGCTTGAACCCCAACGGCGCGATCATGGTGACGCACGAAATCAAGCCAGCAATGACCTGCCTTCCTTCCTCATCGGCTGGCTGTATCTGACACTGCCTTCCGGGCGCAGGCGTCCCCGACGATCTTGCGGCCGAGCTTCTGATGCCTGCCGGGTCCCGCTCCTTACGGCAAGGTCGGCTGGACCGACAACCATGTTCGGATGCGCTCGGCGTCCGGTCCGGCGGGCAACTGATCAGCAAGCTGTGCAAGCGGGGTCAGAAGGATCTTGTGACGCCGCAGAAGCCGGATCTGCTCGATCGGCAGCGTTCGCCAGCGCTGAGCCATCTCGGCCGCTTGGGCGGGTGTCAGCGTCAGTGCCGCCAGGACGTCTCGGCCAAGCGCGCCCGGATCCCAATTCTCGTCATCGGGCACCGATCCGAGTTGCCTGATCAGCAGGCTTCGCAGGTTGAATTCGTCGGCAGCTGCGCTCCAGCGGTCGTAGCCGGCGAACCGCTCGGCGAGGCCGATCAGCGACAACATCGCCATGGCCCACTCCCGGCGCGCATCCGGGGTCAACGCCTGGTCGTATGCATGGTGCTGCGGAATTATCTTCGCCCTGAGCCACCAATTGACCGATCGGGGCGCGTTGTCCTGGGACCGAAGCCAAGCGACCTCACTGATGTTCGGCGACCTCATCCCTGCGATGGAGCGCCTTGTCAAACAGCCCAGCGGCTTCACCAACACCGGGTGGGACGAGATCCAGATCGACCCCGCAACAGTACGGACCTTTCTCGCTGCAATGTTCAGGTACCTGAGCCACAGCGGAAGCCTGCCGCTGCGCCTGATGGTGCGCGGGTTCCTCCAGGTCGCCCTATTCCTCGACTACCGGGCGTCGGGTGAGTGGTACCCCGTACCGGATGGGTTCGACGACATCACCACAGACCTCCACCTCATCACGTGACCCGAGCCAAAGTCCCGGAGCCGGCGTGCCATGACCAGCTCACCACCGGAGTCTGCTCGCCGATCGCCTCACCGCCGAAACCACACCAACCTGGCGATACGACTAAAACTACATAACGCTCAAAGTACGTGAATCAGCCGTCCTCTCACAGAACGGTGACGGCAACCAGGGCGTACGACCAAACCCCGGAAGCAAGCGATGCCACGTTTACAGTGCGGGCCATGGCTCGGCGCAGTTCTGCCGACGCATTGCCCTCGGTGGCCGACGGCCTCCGGCGTCGATCCGTCGATGTCGCTTCCGGCGCCAGAGGTGAGGGTTCCGCTTCCCGGCGTACCTACCCAAGAACGATGATCACCACGGCCGGCCACTCATCGTCGTCGACGAAACTCGAATACTGGCACTGTCGTTATGTGTCCGCAGTGAGAGGACGGCCAGATTGTCAGAATCGCTCACCCTGAGAACGCGTGACGACAGGGGAATCTCCCCGGAAAAACGGAGCGTCATTTCCGCAGTCGCCGCCTCGGGAAGATCGGGGTCGTGCACCTCGACAGAGACAGGTCCATCCACCGAACCCTGCACCCCCACGTACAGAGAGTCCTGGTCCAGGTGCACCTGTTCAGCAGCAGCGTCCCAACCATCATGCCTGGCCCGAGTGGCAGAGTTCTCTACGACCGGCAGACCATGCTCGAAAGGGACCGTAACGACCCGAGCAAGCTATCAGTCGAAATCATAATTTTCCTCTCCCAACTGCCGAACCATTCCACCTTGCTGCCTCATGCAAGGCATTCGTTGAGGATATGCGGTTTGTAGACCCTGTCCAGCAATGGATGTTGGCGGCTGATGATCTCGAACCCACGCACCACTCCTAGTCCCCCTTCCCGGTACAGCGGGCGACCGAAGTAACGGCATCCCGAAGCCGACGCTGGCGCGGCTAAAGACGGCGCTGGCCCGCCGGGCAGATATCCCCGTCGGGCCGGAAAGCCAACAACCGCAACCGCGTGCATCGCCGATAAGGTCCACCGGGAAGCGCAGTCAGGGTTATTCCACTCTCGCGCACTTGCATACTGACCCCGGCAGAATTTGCATCTGAGAGACTAATCCTTGGAAACGGTAGAAATTCCGCCTAGAGCGAGCGCGAAAACATTTGCCAGAGCCTCTCTAACATCCGGATCCCTATCTATACGCGCCAACGAACTGTACGTTGCCGGAGAAATGTCGATAGTCGCAACCCCACCTCGACTATCCCCACTCGCCACAGAGAAAAGGACAGCGCATCGGTAAGCACGGATCTGGTCGCCTCTCTCCTCACGCATCAAAGGCGCCACAAGAACACTGCCCTCTCCCACCTGAGCACGAAGAGCGTCGAGCGACGTCCACCTGGTAGCGAAGCCGCTCCCCTCCGCGTCCCGCTGGAGTTCCAGCAATGACTCAAAGTTGATACGGCATACACGAAAATCCGGGTCTTGTTGCCTCACTATGGACATCAGACTTACGAATCCTCTCGTTAAAAAGCTTCGACGACATGCCAGGAAACTCAGTTCCGCGGAAGGCACAAATAGTTCTACTTCGGATTAGTCACACGAGCACGGGTGGCGTTGGATTTTGATCGGCGTGTCGTGGTCCAGGCGACCATCCTTCACACGGTTGACCACCTCATCCACCCTATGATGTCCGCCCAGAATGCGCCCGTCACGCGACACTAGAATCCCGTCGCCATGGCCGCGCGCACGCGCAACAGGCCTACGGCCCCGCGCGCACGCCCACTAACGCCGGCCTTCTGACCACACGCGAGACCGACGCATCGACCGACACGCCACGATGGCCCCTTCGGCGACCATACCGCTGAAGCCATCCGGGGATCGACGCGGCGCCGCCAAGCAGCACGCCACCGCGCGCGCACATTTCCGCCCCGAGGTGCGTTTCGATACGTATCGATCTCCGCTCCCGACTGACGGCAACCGTGACGGCAACCCGGGCGACCTACCACGCATCTGGCCGCACAGGCGTCACGTAAGGTAACTGTCCCGCTTGAGCCGGCAGATCTGCTATGCGGTCTTCGACAGCTCATGACGCAGAAACTCGGTAAATGACCTCCACTCTCTAGTCACGCCCTTGTCGCCTTCCTGATACATATAAACTGGAGGGTCGTCTGACAATGAACTCGGCATCCAATAGACCTGATAGCCCTGATGCATTGCAAAAAATATCGCACTAGTTGGCGCGAACCCGGAAACGCTGTTGTCGGTAAGCAGCTCGAGCCCATCCCGCTTGATGCCGAGAATGTCGGGATAAAAGGCGTCCGTTCCAACAAGGAGAGGGCCAGCCGTCCTGCCCATCACCCGAAGGAACTCAACGTATCGACTCGGCATCGAGGCAACCGATTGGTCTTCTGCGACCTCATCTATCTCCGCCGCCGATATGCCGATGAGCTCGGCAGACGTCGGCATGCCAAGATCCTCTACTAGCGACCCCACCACTACCCCCAACTCACGTTTACTTGAACACCGGGGAACCTCTCCCGAAATTGATCGATAACTGACGAGCAACTCGGGCAGGGTACCCTCTCGGAGTACAGATTGATAGTTCCCCTTGCGTCTGGTCCAAGGTTCGCCGCATAGTGTTCAAATATCTTGTTTTCCGAGTCAAACGGTCGCTCACCCGGATCGAAAACTCGATTTGTAGGTGCCGCCACCGAGCCAGGGTTGGTGTGCTGCCCGCTAACACCGATACGCTGTCCAGTCACACCGTCAATATCATGCTGTGCTACCGCAACGTTCCTCCGACCGCCGACTCCATTAGCAACATCGGCCCGATAGTCAGCCGCCACCTGCTTTGGCGTGCAGTTGTGTACCAGCACAGGCGTTGTGCCGGCGAGCACATAGTACGTGTGAACGTCGGCGATCGTGAGGTTGAACATCGCCTGCACGCCAAAGAAGTGACGAACCGCGCCGACGCTGGATCTCGTGCGCATGCCTGAGGTCTGCAGGGTCTCACCCCGATGCAGGTCGCCGGCATCAATCCACTGATGACGCTTCTTGCTCCAGAAGGGGTGATGCTCAGTGGTGTGCAGGTTCGCAGAACGGCCGCCGACGGTCTTGACGGTGAGGTCCACCAGGTCGTGGTCGATGTTGACGTGAAGGGCGGTGACTTCCCGACCGCTGGTCTCGCCGGTTTCGGGATCGGTGGCGCGCACCTGGTCACCAATGCGGACCTCGGAGATCTGTTTTGTTGTTCCATCGGCCATCAGGACGCGTGTTTCAGGAGAGAAGCTATTCCCACCAACACAGGCAAGCTTCGCGCCTGCGGCAATGTCGTCAAGGTCGTCGAAGGCGCGCATCGAGGTGCGGTTCGCCGCGAGGACGCGGCCAGCAAGACTAGTGCCTCCTGCCCCGTGGTCGTTGCTCACCGCCTCCATGAGGGTGCCCTTGTATTCGAGGCACTCGCCCGTACAGCCACCTGCCATGAGGTATAGCTTCGCGTTGGCATCTTGGACGGCTTTGGTATATACGCTCGTGCACTGCGAATGCATCTGCCGACATGCCATGTCCATCGACCTGAGGAGCTTGGTGTCGTCCCCAAGAGCCGCCCAGGAGGAACCGCCGGTGGCGGACCATGTGTTGTAAGCCTTGTTGACCTGCCACCAGTATTCGTATGGGTCCTTTACCTGGTCGGCTGTCACGGTGACGCCGCCGATCCTGGCGCTTCCTTTGCCCGTTTCGGTGTAGCCGACGGGGTTGTTGTGCGGCTTGGATGCCTGCGGCGTGGGCGCCCCGCCGCATGTGCCGCCGTTGCCGACAGCGCAGCCGGGCTGGTCGCCGTCGATGCGTCCGAGGCCGGAGGGGTCGGCGCCGGTGATGGGGTTGTCGCCGGCATAGGTGTAGCCGCCGAGTTGGCTGGGGTCGGTCGTCTGGAGTAGAGGGTCGGCGCTGATGAACCGGCCGAGGGCGGGGTCGTATTTGCGGGCGCCGACGTCGGTGTAGCCAGTGTGGGTGTCTTTGGGCGCGCCGAGGTAGCCGTGGGTGAGATCGGGCCACGCGGTGGGGTTGGCGTTGGTGCGGGTTTCCCCGTAGGGCTTGTTTTGCTGGCGGGACAGTTGCTGGGTGGTCGTGTCCATGGCCAGGTTGGCGGTGCCGTGCGGGTCGTTGAGCAGGTAGTGGGTACCGCCGCCCGGGAGCGTGGAGCGGAGGGCGATGGCGGCGCCGGAACCGCCGTGGGTGTAGGTGCGGACCGCTCCCAGCACGGCCGCCGGGCTGGCGGCGGTGTTGACGACGATCTCGGTGTCGCCGGCGAAGAGCGTGATGCGTCCGGGGTCGCGGCGGATCAGCTGGACGCCGTTAGCGTCGTACAGGTATTTGGTGACGGTGGGATCAGTGCCGGTGGTGTCGACCTCGGTCAGGTTGCCTTCGTCGTCCCATTTCAGGGTTTGTCCGTTGCCGCTGGTGGGGGTGCGGGTGAGCAGGTGTCCGGCGACGTCGTAGACGAACCTGGTGGGATCGGTGCCACCGGTGGTCTGGGTGAGGGTGTGTGGCTGGGCGCCGGTGCGGTTGCAGCCGGTGGTGCAGCCGTTGGTGTAACTGGTGATGGCGTCGGCGCCGCCGTTGGTGGCGTGGTCGACCGACTGGGTACGGTTGCCGATCGCGTTGTAGGCGAAGGTCTGCCAGTAGGCGCCGGCCTGGTTGGCCAGCTCGCCGGTGGTGGGCTGGGCGCTGGACGGGGCAGGGCAGGCGGTGGACGCGGACCAGGCCTGAACCAGCCGGGCGAGTGTGTCGTAGCGGTAGCACTGGGTGTCGGTCACCGTGTTGCCGGTCTCGGACTGCTTGTTGGTGACCGACAGCGGGTTGCCCGCCTGGTCGTAGGTGTAGCTGGTCTGGTCAACGACGGGGCCGATGCCGCGCGCGCGGGAGACGGTGCGGTCGGTGCGGCGCAGGGTGTACTCGTCGTAGGAGTAGATGGTTTCGGCCTGGTTGGTGCTGTCCCCCATGGTGATGCGGGAGGGCTGACCGAAGTCGGTGTAGATGCTGCCCGAGACGTAGTGGTCCACACCGGAGGTCGTGGTGGGCGAGCCGAGCAGGTTGTGATCGTAGGTGATCGTCTCACCCGGTAGTCCACCGACGGCAGGGTCGTCCTGCTGCACCAGCTGCTCGGTGTTTGTGCTGTACCGGAATGTCGTGGTGTATTCGATCGGCAGTGGTCGCTCGATGGTGGGCAGGGAGATGCGCTGGCCGAGCGGCTTGCCGATGGTGGAGTAGCCAGTGACGGCGACGGTGTAGCCACCGGTGACGCCGGAGACGTACCGGGTGGAGGAGGTGGGCTGGCCGATGCGCAGGGTGTCGTAGGTCCAGGACGCGAATTTGAAGTTGCTCTTTGTGTTGTCGACGGCGGTCAGCTTGCGGCCGAGCAGGTCGTAGGTGTAGCTGAGCAGGATGCCGCGGGCGTCCTTGGTGGCGGTGGTGTTGCCGGCGTCGTCGTAGCTGGTGTAGCTGGTGCCGGTGTCGGGGTCGATCTGGGAGGTTTGGCGGCCTCTGAGGTCGTAGCCGAAGGTCCAGACGGACTGGTCGGGCCCGGTGACGGTGGCCTGCTGCCCTGCTGGGGTGTAGGCGTAGGTGATGTCCTGGCTGGTCCCGCCGGTGCTGGTGAATCCGTCGGTGACGGTGCCGGTCAGTGTCGGTGCGCTGGTGTACTGCTGCAGCCGGGTGAGCTGGCCGCGGGCGTTGACCGTGCTGGCCGTGGCGACGCCACCGGTGGGTGGGATGACGGTGGTCGTGTCACCGGTGTAGGCGGTGCGGGTGTGCCAGGTGTGCTCGCCGTTGTGTTCCTGGGTGACCTGGGTGTCCCGGCCCATCGCGTCGTGGTCCGTAACCGTGGTAGCGGGGACCGACACCTGCGAGATGTGATCGGACACGAGGTCGTCGGACGGCGTGCCGGAGACGGCGTACGAATTGTTGGTCAGTACCGCCCACCCGTGCGAGTCGTACTGGATGTCCGAGACGACCGTGCTGCCGTTCTGCCCCGTGGCCTGGGTTTCCAGCTGGCGCAGCATGGCGTCGTAGAGCACCTTGCCGGCGGTGTATGCGGCGGGGGCACCGGGCTGGTCGGAGTCCAGCAGCGTCCTGGTGGTCACCACGCTGGGAGCGTTGTTCCGAAGCGCGTAGGAGTACAGGAGGTTGGCAGGTGCCTGGGCGCTCTTGCTCTTGTTGGGCAGCCACACGGCGTGGAGGCGTCCGAGGGCGTCGTAGTCGAGTGAGGTGAGTGCTCCGGCGACGTCGGTCTTGGTCACGGGGAGCTGTCGGGCCGGGTCGAGGGTGACCGTGCTGAGCTGGCAGTCCTTGCTCGACTTGGTGACCGCGGAGCAGTCGATTCCGGGGGTTACCTGGCTAACCGTGGTAACGGTGGTCGGTAGTGCGTTCTCGCTGGGGCTGTACCGGGTGTAAACGGTTTGCGCCAGGCTGGTGGACCCGTCGGCCATTTTCGACTTCGGGGTACGGGTGGTCGTAATCGCGCGCCCGTGGCTGTCATACGTGGTTGCCGCCATGTCCACGAACGTCGCGGCGCTCGCACCGTTCGCGGTGGCGGCCTGCTGAACGAGGGTGGGGTCACCCTTCGTGGGCCGGGCCGGGTTGCTCTGCCCGTCGCCGTTGTACGCGAACGGGTTGCCGTCGTATGCGGTACGCGAGGCGGAGATCAGCGTTCCGGACGGGCTGGTGCCGGGGCTGGTGCAGTCCTGGTCTGTCGTGATCACTTCGGCGGTGACGACGACGGTGTCGATCTTGCCGTCGAGGTAGCGCGTGAAGTCGCAGTGGGGAACGTTGCCGTCGGCACCGACCTCGCCGCGGTCGACACTCTGGACTTCCAGGCCGGTGGTGCTCTCGCCGAGCTTGGTGTTGTAGAAGGTGTTGGTCTCCGTTTTGCGCCAGCCGTAGGAGACCTTCTGCCGGGTCACCGTGCGGGCGGCTCGGACCATCGTGGCCTGCAAGGTGGGCAGGCCGGAGCGGCTGCGGGAAGCGGTCGGGCCGATGATCGTGGGTACGGTGACCCTCGTCTGCATGGCGGTGGCGTCTTGGCCGGCGCCGGTGTAGGTGACGGTTTCGAACGCCTGCCCGGCGAATTCGGCCTTGTCGGCGACGGAGATGCTGCCGTCGCTGCTGTTCAGGTCCGGGACGTCGCGGGTCTTGCCATCGGGCAGGGTGTCGCCGTCCATGCCCAGGAAGTAGTACGTCTTGGTGAGAGTCTTCTGGTCGAAGACCCGAGTGCCGTCGGTGTAGTGGAAAACGGACGGGTCGCCGGTGGTGACGTCGACTTCGGGGTAGCCGCGGAATTGGCCCCAGGTCCGGTATTTCGCCTTGACGGTCTCGTTGTCGTCGTAGTGCCAGCCCGGCTTGCCCTTGTAGGTGTATTCGGTGATCAGCTTCGGTTGTGAGCCGTCCTGGTAGTGGTTGTTTGGGTCCAGTGTGGTGATCGACTTGACGGGGTAGGTGTAGAACCAGTCGATCAGGGGTGTGGGCTGAGCTTCGGGTGTCCAGAAGACCGGGAAGCAGCCGGTGGTGTTGGTGGCGGCGAACTCCTGTGCCTTCTTGGAGCTGTCCGGGTTCTGCGGGTCGACGGTCGGCAGGCCGGAGCAGTCGTGGCGCTGGTATTCGACGTTGGTTTCGGCGCCGGTCTCGGTGGTGACCTTGCGGATCCGGTTGTGGTAGAGCAGCGGACCGGAGCGGGTGCCGACCCGGTTCGGCAGCTGGATCGGATCGAAGGTCACGGTGCCGGTGGTCACGTCGCTGTCGGCGCCGCCGAGGCGGTCCAGGCCGGTGCGTTTGATGGAGTCGAGCCACAGCGTCGGGTCGTGGTCGCCGCCGTTGGGGAAGGATTGTCCGAGGTCGTAGCGGTCGACCTGCTTGGTGGCGCCGCCGACCTGTACCTGGGTGAGGATCGACCGGAGGCGTTTGCGGGACCAGAAGGTCGGGGCGTGGTTGGTGCAGTCGCCGTCCTTGCCGCAGTTGAGGTCGATCGGCACGTCGGGCCAGTACTCGGGGTGCGCGACGGTGAACTGGTCGTCGTCGCAGTCGTTGCCCGCTGGCGTGCCGCGCTCGCAGCGTTCCCCGGTGGTGAAGACGATCTGCGACGGTGCCGTGGCCGAGTAGATCGTCGTCGAGCGCATGCCGTAGTCGATGCGGGCGAGGGTGCCGCCGCGGGTGTACGGCACGGCAGTGTTCTTCATGTTGGCGCCGTAGTAGCCGGTTTCCGGCGTGTAGTAGTACGCCCGCGCATTGTCATGGGTGTCCACGACGTAGTCGAGGTTGAACCGGTAGCCCAGGGTGCACGCGGTGTCCGCGAAGGACCCTGCCGGGCAGTCGTCCACGCCGGTGTGCGCCTGGTAGATCGGCACGGTCCAGGCCGACTTCGTTTCCTGCGCACCGGCGGTCCAGCCGGGCAGCCGGTTCAGGCCGAAGTAGTACTGGGTACCGTTCTCGGTGACCCGGAAGTATTCATCGTTCTTCGTGCCGTTCTTGGCGCCCGTCAGCATTTCGATCTTGAAGCCGGCGCTGTCGCTGACGGCACGCAGCGTGTGCGTCTTGTCGTCGTACACGATCGGCGTGGAGCTGCCGTTCAACGACAACGTGAGCAGCTGACCGCCCCAGCACTGGTCGCCGGAGCCGGTGGGTGCACCGGAGTCCTTGACGTCGGCGCAGGGCTTGTATGTCCGCTCGACGTAGCTCTCCTGCGAGGACCAGCCGTCGCCGATCCATGAGGACTGGTTGTTCGTCCCCGAGGTGCGGGCATCCTGAGATGCCGAGCTGTACGACAGGCCGACCGTGGGCGCCGACCCCGCGATGGGTGGCGGGACCGCGATCGGGTAGCTGTAGGTGAAGGCGCCAGTGTTACCGCTGGTCGACCAGGTGCCACCCGGTGACAGGCTGGTAGCTGAGTAGTCACCCGCGCCGCCGCTGGCACTGGACGTGGCTGCCAGGACGGTCAAGCCCGCAGTTGCGGCCTTCGCCGCCGCCGCGGGGGTCGCGCTTGCCGATGAGAGCGAGATCTGCGCCGACAACGGCTTGCCGGCGTCGCCCCGAAGTGGGGTCTGGGTCTGACAGGCGGGCAGCTGTGGAGTGGTCAGCGCGCAGGAGGGCAGCTGAACCAGGTGGAGGCGGGAGGCGTATCCGCCGCCGTAGGCGTTGCGAAAGGTCGTGGTGTCCACGTCGAGCGACACACCGCCTTCGCCGGCCAGGCTCTGCAGCGTGAACATCACACCGTCGACGCCCGCTGCTCGTGCGGTCTTCTGATCGACGGTGCTGACGCGGACCTGCTCGGGGGCGGCGCCGTTCCCGGCTCGTGACAGGGAGATCGGCGTCGACCCGGCACGCGTCAATGCCGGATCAGCTGCTGCAGCCCTCAGCCCGGTTGCCGCCGGCTTGCCCGCGAGGCTGATCGTGACGTTCTGCGCCGTCGGAAGACCGGCGTGGCCACTGGCGTCGAAGCGGGAGTACGGCTGGCGCGCCACGGCATGACGGGGGGTCTTGTTCTTGTGGAGAGGGACCCGCTTCAGCGGTTTCGGGTCCGGCAAATTCACCTTCGTCGGCGCGGCAGACGCCGGCTGCCCTGGCACCGTGCTGATCAGCGCCGGCACCACCGCCATCAGCAGCACGCCGCTGGCGATGCGCCGCCATCGCCCCACCAGCCGGGTGCGTGAGCTAGATGTGGGCAGCATGCGGCGTCCTCCCCCTACGCCTCGCACAGTGCGTGCACGCCGAACGAGGCAATCACCGCCGGACAGATCATGGGACCGGCGCGGACAGGCTACGGCCCACGGACGGGGACGCTCCTCGATGAGTGACCGCGCTCACATCACATTCATGTCTCTGCCTACGTCGATGACGATCGGGTCACGGATCGGGCCTCCGCCTACCGGCGGAGGCCGATCGAGTCGGTGGCTACCTGCACAATGACCGTCACCGTCTCACGATCACGTTGGCCCCGAGAAAGGGTTCCGAGGACACCATGTCGCCATCCCCGACTCGTGTACGCCGCCGCCTGCCGTGGGCCGCAGTGGCCGCCGCCGTGCTCAGCACCAGTGCGGTCGGGCTCGCGACTCCCGCGCAGGGAGCCCCGCCCGCGCCCACCACTCCACCGTCGGCTCCCGCCTCCGTTCCGAAGCCGGCCCCGGCCAAGGCCCCCGCCCCGGAACCGGCAAGCTCGCCGGCGGGCCCCGTGGCGGCCGCGATGGCGAGAGCCAAGAAGACGTCCGAGTCGGTGCCGATCGCCGCGCTGACTGACGAGTCCTCCGTCACGGTCGCGAACCCGGACGGCTCGCTGACGACCACCCATTCGTTCAGCCCCGAGCGGGTGCGCAGGGGCGACAGTTGGGTACCGATCGACACGGGCCTGGTGCGGCGCAAAGATGGCAGCTACGCGCCGCGGGCGGCAGCAAACGTGACGTTCGGCGGCGGCAAAACCCGAGACCTCGCGTCGATGCAGCACGGCCGCGACGCGCTGCGCTTCACCTGGCCGACCGAGCTGCCCACGCCCACGGTGGCGGGTGACACCGCCACCTACCCGGAGGCGTTGCCCGGCGTGGACCTGCAGGTCACCGCCGATGCCGGCGGGTACTCGTCCATGATCGTGGTCAAGACCGCGCAAGCCGCGGCCAACCCCCAGCTGCAGAAGCTGGACCTCGGTCTCACCGGCACCCACGTGAAGATCACGGAGACCGCGGGCGGCGGCGCCGAAGCGACCGACACCACCACCGGCGAGACAGTCTTCCACGCCAACACCGCGCTGATGTGGGACAGCAGCCCCGGCAACGACGCGCCACCCCCGGCAATCGGTCCCACACCGACCGCGGACACGACCAACGTGAGCACGGCTGCCCCGAGCGGCGTGGCCAGCCCGGAGGCCACCAAGCGCCTTCTCACCAGTCCGCAGGCGGAACGCGCCGCGGCCACCCCACTCGGTGGTCACCGCGCCCAGGTCGGGGTCGATATCAGTGCGGGCAAGCAGACCCTGCTGCTGGACCGGGGGCTGCTCACCGCGCCGACCACCAAGTACCCGGTGTTCGTGGACCCGGACTGGAGCCACTGGGACGCCGACCAGAACAAGTGGGCGCGGATTTCCAGCAACGGCTGGAACGTCTACAACTCCACCTCCAAGACCGGCGCCACCAGCGCGCGCATCGGCTACGACGACTGGCCCGACGGAGGCAAGGAACGGGCCCGCACGTACTACCGGATGGACACCTCCGGCATCAAGAACGCCGCGGTCAACAAGGCAACGATGTCCATCGTGCACCGGTGGTCGGCATCCTGCTCCAACACCGATGCCGTGGTGTACGGCACCGGCTCGGTGAGCGAATGGAACTCCGCCGGCTTGTCCTGGGGACATGAACCGGGACGGGATCCCAGCCCACAGGATGCCGCGAGCGGCCAGGAAATCCAATGCGGCACGTCCAAGGTCCGCCCCGACCCGGGAACGCTGGACTTCGACGTCACCAACCTGATGAAGAAGGCCGCCGAGCATAAGTGGTCGTCAGCCCACCTCATGGTCGAGGCGAAGAACATGAACGACAAGTACTCCTGGAAACAACTCGGGTACGGCGGCGGCGCCACCCTGTCCATCGACTACAGCTACGAACCCACGATCGATCCGGACAACGGCGCCGACCACGTCTTCCCCAGCGTGGAGGACCACGGGAAGATCCTGACCACCACGAAGACCCCCACGTTGTCCTGGCCGGCCAGCAACAACTACCCCAACGGCGGCCGCCAGGACGTCACCGTCTACTACAGCGTCAAGGCCGGTGGGAAGCAGGTCGCCTCCGGCAACAGCCCCTACGCCAGACGCGGCGCGTCGTGGACGGTCTCGTCGCCACTTCCGGACGGCGAGTACAGCGTCGAGGTCCGAGCGCGGAACAAGGCCGGGCTGTGGTCACCGTCCTGGGTTCCGGTGCTGAAGTTCACCGTCGACACCGCCCGGCCAGGACCACCGACCATCAAGTCCGCCCAGTTCCCGCCCGACCAGGTCGGTGCCGCGTTCAGCGACAAGGGAACGTTTGTCCTGGGCGTCAACCAGGACAAGAGCAACAACGTCACCGGCTACCTGTTCTCGCTCGACGGTGATCTCAGCGACGCCATCTACGCGCCTGACAAGGTCACCACCTGGACCGCCGGAACAGCGATCAAACCGGGGACCGTCTACTACACCAAGGCCGACAACGGCACGGGCACCGTTGCCATCAACGGCACCGCCGCGGTCACGTTCGCGCCGGGGTCCTCCGGCCGCCACACGGTTTCCGCCAAGAGTGTCGACCAGGCCGGCTCCGTCTCAGGACAAACGCCGTACACCTTCATTGCCGGGACCAGCAGCCCGGTTTTCGTGTACGGCGACCAGATGATCAACGGGTGGACCGCCACGAACGCTGACGGCAGCACCACCGTGGTCCCCAAGGCGACCACCACCAGCACCGCCGGGCAGCTCACCGCCCAGCGCGCCGGCGCCGGCTACTTCTTCGCCAGCGGCTACCAGGCCCTGCTCGGCAACCGCAGCAGCAGTAGCACGGTGGCCAACGGCGACACCGCCACCTTCTGGTTCAACCTGCCCAGGACCAGCCTGTGGGAGATCGGCGCGAACCTGACCACCGGCCCGGACTACGGCACCTACTCCCTCACCCTGGACCAGACCAAACCGACCGAGACGAATTTGGTGTCGTCCTTCGACGCGTACAGCTCGGCCACAAGCACGACGTACCGGAACATGAACGTGATCAAGGACGCTGCTGACAAGCCCCTGCCACTGGAGCAAGGCCTGCACAGCATCACCGTCAAACTGACCGGCAAGAACGGCAGTTCGTCCGGCTACCAGGCCGGAATCGACGTGCTGCGCCTGTCCCCCGTCCTCACCTGCGCAATCAATAACACCAAGGACTGCCTCAACAACACGGCCATCAGCACCTACACGCCCGGAAACCCGGCCACCGTCACCACCGCCGACGCGGACGGGGCCGGATGGAGCCTCGACGCGGCAGAGCTGAAGAGCGCCGGCTGGGCGCCCGGCAGCACGGTCACCGTGCACGGTGCCGCCATCAAACTGCCAGCAACGTTCGGCAACGGCAGCGACGACAACATGCTCGCGGCCGGGCAACTGGTGACCGTGCCGAGCAGTGGCGTCATCAACAAGGGCAACGCTGTCGTGCTGGTCGGGTTCGCCGTCAACGGCAGGGTCAACGACGCCACCGGCCGGATCATCTACGCCAAAGGCAGCGGTTGCACGGTTGCCAGCCAATCCTTCGGTCTCGACTCGGTCCCGGACTGGACAACCGGTACCGGTGGCAACCCGGTGCTCAGGCTGACCCACCGCAACATGTCAAACGCCACCCAGGACTTCGGCATCGGACTCAACTTGTTCGCCGTCAGTGTGCCGCTGGTGTGCCCCGGCAAGGCCGTGGCCAGCATCTCCCTCCCGCTGGTCTCCCCCTCAGTGGACGGCCACGCGCGCGCCCTACATGTCCTCGGGCTCGGCATCCGGCCCACCTCCCACACGGGCAGCGGCGACACCGCCGAGCGGTGGGTCGGGAGCTGGGCCGCCGCCCAGGACACCGGCGCCATCCAGGCGTCGTCCGGTGGCGCCGCCACGTTGAACGCGCAGACCGTGCGCATTCCGGCACACCTGAGCATCGGCACCGGCACGGACACCGGCCGGATCCGCGTCCGCCTCGCCAACAGCCTCGGACAGGCCCCGGTCACCATCGACGCCGCCTCCATCGCCCCGCGGGGCACCGGCGCAACCGCCGCGTCCACACCCCAATCGTTGACCTTCGATGGCGCGAAGGCGGTAATCCTGCCAGCCGGCAGCGACCTGACCAGCGATCCGGTCACCCTCACCGCGGCGGACCTCAGCACGGTGCTGGTATCCGTCAAGATCCGCGGAAATCTGGCCACCGTGCCGGGACACGCCGACGGCAGAACCCCGGTCTACACCAGCGGTTCCGACAACGCCGATCACACCCGCGACGTGGACGGCGCGGCATACACCACCTCCCCCATGGCGGGGCTGCCCCTGCTGGCCGGCATCGACGTGAACACCGCGGCCAGCGACCCGGCCGGGGCGCTCGTGCTGTACGGGGACCAGACCATCAACTCCGACACCGCCACCGCCGACGGCGACAGCCAGCTCGACGACCAGTTGGCTGCCGCACTGCGCGCCAGCAACGACGACAACCAGCGCCTGCACTCCGGCGTCCTCAACCTCGGAAGCAGTGCGAGCCTTAGTGGACTGCTGCCGACGGTGGCCAACAAGCCGCTGCCCGTGAACGCCATGGGCGCCGTCGACCGGGCCATCCTCAACCAGACCGACGCCCGGATCGTGCTGATCTCCGCTGGCACGAACGACCTGCTCAGCTGCACTGCCACCGCCGACGCCTGCGCCAGCACGGTAAATGCGAAACTGAACGCGCTGGCCGCCCAGGTACGCCAGTACCGCGCCGACGACGCCCTCGCCCTGGCAGTCGACCTGCCGACCGACAATCGAGCACTGAAGGTGTACGTCGCCACGCTGCCACCGTTCACCGCCTCACACACCGCGGTGCAGGAGGCCGCCCGCGAGCTCGTGAACGCCCACATTCTCGGCGACAGCGGCTCCCCCACCATGCAGAGCTACGCCGACGGAGTCATCGACTTCGCTGGCGCCGTGTCCGCCGACGGCTCCGCCGCCGGTGACACCGTCAAGCCCGACGACCTGTCCACCGGTAACGACGGTGTGCCGCACCCCAACGACCGCTACTACCGCGACCTCGCCGCCCAGTACCTGCTCGACGCCGCCACCACCGACGGCATCACCGGCGGGCCCGCCACCACCGTCAAGATGGACCCCATCGCGGTCTGGAAACTCGACGACGGCGGCGGCACAACGGCCGCGGACACCGGCGACGGCACCGGAACCGGCGACGACCGCACCCTCCACCCCGCCAAACTCACCGACGTCGGCTGGGGCCCCGGCCATACCGTGGACAACCCCGCCGGCACCTTCAACGGCACCAGCAGCTACGCCGACACCGCACTACCCCTCAACACCACCCGAAGCTTCACCGTCTCAGCCTGGGTCCGGCTCACCGACAAGTCCGTCGACCGCACCGTGTTCACCCGCGACGCCAGCGGCTACTCCCCCCTGTACTTCCAATACCACAAGGCGTCCGACCTCTGGCTCGCCCAAATGCCCTCAGCAACCTCCGGCGACGCCGTCACCTGGTACAACGCGCTATCCCGCGAACCGGCCAAGACCGGAGTCTGGACACACCTGGCCGCCACCTACAACGCGGCCACCGGCACCCTCATCCTCTACGTCAACGGACAAAGCCAAGGCACCATCGCCGGCGTCACCACCTTCACCGGCGACACCTGGCCCACCTGGATCGGCCACAGCTACCGGACGTGGTTCGCCGGCGACATCGCCGACGTCCGTGTCTGGGAGCGGCCCCTCACCGGCACCGAAATCATCACCGCTGCCGAAGGGGACAGGCCCACGGTGGACTGGCAGTTCGAAGACTCCAGCGACCCCCACATCGCGAAAGACTCCAGCGACCACAACGCTGACGGTGCCGTCACGGGCGACGCCACCTTCCACGACGAAGGCCATCAGAACCCTGCTGCGGACGGCGACACCACCAAGGCCGACACCGGATCCATGAAATTCAACGGCACCAACGCCGCCGTCACCGCCAAGGCACGGCTACGCACCGACCAAGCCTTCACCGTCGCCGCCTGGGTACGACTCACCGATACCAGCCACTTCGCCACCGCAGTCAGCCAGGACGGCGCCCACTCCAGCGGCTTCCAACTCCAATGGGGCTACAACTGCAAATGCTGGGAATTCGCCATGCCCAACGCCGACGCCATCGATCCCGGGCAAACCTCCGTGCTCGCCCGCGGCACCGCACCCACGAACACCTGGACCCATCTCGTAGGCGTCTACGACCCCTTCGACACCACCAACGGAAACAGCACCGGCACCGCGAAGCTCTACGTCAACGGAAACCTCGCGTCCACCGCCCCCGCTCCCCCGGCCACCTGGAACGCCACCGGACTATTCACCGTCGGACGCAGCCAATGGAACGACCACCCCTCCGACTGGTTCCCCGGCGACATCGACGACGTCCGCGCCTACCAGGCAGCACTCACCCCAGAGAAGATCGCAAATATGATCACCGACTAGCCGCTGATGTGGTGGCGTTCACCGACGAGCGCCACCACCCCGCATCGATTGCCGGCTGGCGAGGCGATCCGACGGTCGGAGACCCGGGTTCAGCACGACCTCCGCCATCTGAGCCATCAACGAGGGCCTGAACGTCGTCGAGTCCTTGAACCGGGCGAACAGCGTGAACTTTTCGGCAAGAGCGGCGACATCGCCACCAACCGCCGAGACGAGCAGGAACTGTCCGTGCTGTGCCTGCGCGTACTGCAGGCCGCCCTGGTGTACGTCAACACCCTCATGATCCAGGACGTCCTCGCCGACCAGGAATGGTCCGCGCAGTTGACCGACGCTGACCGGCGTGGCCTGACGCCGCTGTTCTGGACGAGGTGGGCGGCCCGCCCACACCGCGGAGCAGGGCAGTTGGGGCGGACCGCGCCACGGATCTTTCCATGGGTGGTCCGTCCGTACGCCTCTCCCACGGCTCCAGGATGGCTTCAATCGTCGGTGGCATGGGTCGCCGCATGTTCCGTCAGGGTTTGTGCTGGGCCCACTTCGTGCACTGTGTGCCGTACTTCGCTTCGCGGGTCCGATCGTTGTCGATCTGTTTGTCGACGTGCCAATGGTGTTCGCCGTCGCCGCTCACGACGTTCTTCATCTCGTACGACTCGAGGTTCGCCCGGTCCTTGCGGACCTGGGGGCTGGCCTCGGCGTTGCGCCAGTAGCCGTGGTCCGTGCAGAACGTAACGGTCGCCTGGTCGGCGCCGTTCTTCTCGACGCCCATGACGTTGACCCAAATCGGGCCGATCATCGGGTTCTCGGCCGTCGAGACCTTCACGAACGGCGCCAGCGACTTGTCGTACCACTCGTCGGTGGAGACGAATCGCCCGATCGGGACGATCGGTGTCCAGTCGGTCGCCTGGCCCAGCCAATAGCTGAACACGAGGCCACGCCGGGCGGCGAGGACCTCGTCGGTGTCCGGAGCCCCCGACAGATCCCAGGTGTTCGGTAGATCCTTGGTGCCGTCCATCGGCAGTTTCCGGTACGCCTCCTCGAAGGTCATGGACGACCCAGCAGCACTGCTCGACACGGCCGACGGTGGGGCCTTGTCCCCAGGCCGGTCGTCGCCTGTACAACTCGCCGTAACAAGGCCCACCGTCACGGCGACGGCCGGCACGGCGACGACCTTCAGCCGGGACAAACCGGCACCGATTCTCATTTGGAGGCATCCTTCAAGTGCTGGAGGGTGTCTCTCGCCCACCCGTAACCGTTCTGATAGGAGACCCCTGCGTGGGTGCCGGCAACGCCCACAGTGCTCTCACCAAGCGTGAGTTTGTAGGTCTGCCAGGCCTTCTCATCCTCGTCGGTCCACTCACTCACCGGCTTCAGGTCCCCGTTCGGGGTGAAGTTGTCCGGCAGGTGTTCGCGTTTGCCGGAGTGGTAGAGAGCCAACTCGCTGAGGTCGACCGAGGTGGTACGGCCCGCGCCGAGCATGGTGCCGACCTCGTAGGTCGCCTGGCCGTGGTTGTCGACCTTCGCCTGTTCCTCGGCCTTGGTCATCAGGTCGCTGACGAACTCGTTGGCCAGGTCGCCGACGACCGGTACCGGGATCTTGCTGGTCGCCTTTCCCATGACCTCGTCGACCACGCGACCCACGACCTTGTACCGGTCCTCGACGCCCTGGTTGTACTTCTCGTCCAGCTCGGCGCTGGTCGCGTAGTGGACCTCGGACGCCCCGAAGTCGACAGCGCCCAGCACGCTGCCGTAGCGGTGGGAGACTGTCTCCATCGCACGGAGGTTACCGGCGAGGTCGTCGTGCGGATTCTGCTTGCCGGACAGGATGTCGCTGTATTGACCCGTGGCGTAGGCCGCTTCGGCCTTGGCGATGGTGTCGTGCGCACCCGGGTCCTTGCCGAGGTCGGCCAGGAATCGCACGAGCGTCGGTCGCCCTCGGCACGATCCGCACCCCCGTGGCCGGGACGAACTCGCCCTCGGTCAGCCCGGTCGAGGTGACCGTGGGCGTGACGGTGTCGGGGGCACCGAGGTCGAGCACATGCCCAGGGCGTTGACCGTGGGAGTGCCGTACGGCGGCTGAACCGGGCTCAGCTTGGCGGTCCGCTGGATCGACGAGCGTACGTCGGCGGCGGACGCATCCGGTTTCAACGCGAACGCCAGAGCCGCGACCCCGGACACCAGCGCCGTCGAGCCGGACGCGCCCGAGGTAGGAGCCGCTACGTTGTTGCGGCCGAGCACCGGCCACGTGCCGGCGGCGTTCACGTCGACCCACCGGTCCGTCGCGGTGTTCTTCGTCGCTACTTCGGCGCTGACGGACAGGACCGGCTCGTACGCGGCCGGGTACCGCCACGCGGTCGGCTCCATGTTCCCGGCCGACGCGACGACAAGCGACCCCTTGTTCACCGCGTGGTCGACCGCGTCGCGCAGCAGCCCGCTCGCCGCCGGCGTGCTCAGCGACACGTTGATCACCTGGGCGCCGTGGTCCGCGGCCCAGGCGATGCCGGCGGCGACGTCCGCGGTGCTGCCGGGGCGGCCGCTCAAGGCGCGCACCGGCATCACCCGGCAACGGCCGCACAGGCCACCGAAACCGACGCCGTTGGCGCCGTCCCCGGCGATGAGGTTGGCGACCCGTGTGCCGTGTCCGCTGCTGTCCGCCGGGTCGGTGTCGCCGTCGACAAAGTCGTAGCCTGGGGTCAACCGGTCCGCGGCGAGATCCAGCGTCGGGGCTGACGCCGGTGTCGACGACCGCAACCGTGATCCGGGGGTCTCCCGGCGTCCAGGTCCAGGCCGGTGAAATGTCCTGGTAGCCGAAGTTGGCCGAGATGAAGTCGCTGTCCGCCCCGACGAGTGCGCCCCGTTCGGCGAAACGCACGCCCGGGGTTGCACTGAGTTGGGTGAGAGCGGCATCGGCCTGGTCCGGGGACACGTCGACCGTGAGGCGTCCATGCCCGGCACCGGGCGAGTGCGCACCACGGAATCGCCGAGTGCCGCGACCACCGCGGCCGGATCCGCGTCCGCGGCGAGACCGACGTCCAGCCGCACGGGGTCAGTCACGGCCGCGGTGGCGGGCGTGGCGAAGCCGGCGAGCAGCAGAGCCGCGGCAAGGCAGGAAGTTACAGCGCGCAAGAGTCGTCCCGCGCAGTAGGTTGCGAACCGGCGGCATGTTACGCCATGAAGCCGTCCCTAGGACCGCTGTTGTCGCAGTTCAGAGGCAGTAGGGCGCGAGCTTTGCCCGAACGGCCACGGATGAATCCGGGCAGGTTGAGGTGACGGCCGTCCTTACGCTCCGCAACGACGGCTCGCCCCCTGTCCGACTGGTCAGTCGGCAGCCGGGTGCCCACGACGAGCGGCCATGGAGACATGTCGGGTAGCGACGGGCCAGCACACAACAGCAGACGGCGAGGCGAGCGTTCTGTCCGAAGGCCCACCGAAGTCACTGCCAGCAACATGTCAGTGAAGGAACGCAATGAGTGGTGTCGCTCTGAGAATGGCCGGTCGACTGACAACCGAGGAGTGCCACGCACCGGTCGCCCCCGACAGCTCCGCCCACGATCATAGATATCGATGGGTATGCGATGTGTGTTTGATTGCTGGAGACGCGATTGGTCCGGGCAGGCGACTACGGCCTATTCAGCCTCGCGAGGCCGCGAGCGGCGAACTTGCGCACCTGTTCTTCCGTGTCGGCCATTAACCGACGAAGGGTGGGTTCGGCTGCGCGGTCGCGCAGGCCGCCCAGATGCCAGCCCAGGACCATCCGCACGTGCGGTACTGGATCGTCGGCGAGTGGCAGCAACACCTCGAGTGCCCCGGGCCTCGCCCGGAAGGACACTATGCCGGCAGCCATCGAACGGACCATCGGGTCAGCGTCGTCAAGATACGACCGGGCCGCAGCGTCGACCCGCTCGGCGTCCGGTTGGTTCGCGAGGGCCTCCAACGCTGTATACCGCAGCTGCGGATCGGCGAGGGCCGCCGCGAGAACCTCGAAGTCGCGCGGATCAGCGAGGAAGCCGACCAGCCGCAGCCGCATCCCCTCGTCACCGGCAAAGGACCAGACGGCGGTCCGGCTGCCCTCCGGATCGCCTTCTACGATCGCCTCGATGTCATCGATCAGTGGCGACACATCCACGCCTCGACCCGCTGTGGCGAGTGCGTACAACAGCTCATCGAGTGTCTGGGACACCCCTCGAGGGTAGTGATCATCGACCCCACCCAGGAACTTCCACGGCGCCCGAACCTCGCCGCGATCCGCGCGGGCGGCAGCCTTCGAACGTCGTCGGCGCTGGCCGACAGCTCGACGCGGCGTTTTGGTACGGGCGCGGGCAGCGGAAACTCCCGGTCGGCACTGCCCGATCGCCCGTCTTTGCAGCACCGGGATTGCAGCCAGACGAGCTTACGACCTTCGAGCCTCGGGGCCACCGGACATACGGATCACCGCCGGTGGATCGAATTTCCATCCATCTACCTCGGCCTCGGCGGAGTGGCGTTACGGTGCCGGGTCGGCGTCTCCAGCAATCGGCTGCCGTCGCCGCTCGCGGGCGCAGAGATCGATCCGGTCTTGCCCCCGGTCGTGCACGGGGCGGCCCTGTTGTCCTCACCACTCCGTGCGACCCGCCAAGGCCGGGTGCGCTCGTGCCGAGATCCGCCCATCGGATCAGGTGGCTGGCGTGAGTGGGGACGTCCGTGCCGTCGGCTCCAGTGGACGCGACATAGCACTTCCAGGATGATCATGGCCGGTAGTCTCCAGCGGTGGGCTACTGGGGGACGGTCGTGGTCGCACGACCGCAGGGATTGCTGACCGATCAGGACGGTGTCGCCGGATTCGGCCACGAGCATCGCTGGTTGCGGAACCTCGGTGGCGGCTGGCAACTGCTGGAGACGACCGGGTTCAGCGACCCGCCTGACCTGCTCCAGCCGTGCGAAGCGGTCACGGCGACGACCGGTCACCCGCTGCTGGCCGCGTACATCAGTGACAGCCATTGCGCGGTGATGTGCGCGGCGGTTCCCGGCCGGGTCGGTGCGCTGACCCACCTGTGGGATGTCGCCGGGCCGTGCGGGGTGTTCCGGCATCAGCCGGCGGACATGCCGGCGCCCGCCGGGCGCAGCGTCGACGACGTCGTCGCCGAATTGGTTGCCTGGTCGCAGGCGGCCGGGTTCCAGGCGGATGGGGTCGCGCTGCGGGCGGTTGTCTCCCACCACGGCGACGCGGCCAGGTCGCCGGCCGATGACCTGGTCTTCGAGTTGGTGAAGGCGCTGGGAGTGGCCCGGATCGGGCGGACGTTGCCGTGGTCGTTGCCGGCGTACGACTGGCCGTTCTCGGCGTTCATGGCCGGCTCCGGCCCGGCCTCGCGCGCGTGGGAACTCGCGAGGTATCGCGCGACGGGCCTGGACCGGGTGCCGCCGGTGCAGCCGTGGGAGGCGCGGGCGCTCGCCCTGGAGGCGGAGCTGTGGGCCTCGCTGTACCGGCCGGAGGTGGACGTGATGGACCTCGCGCGCCGCGCCGCGTACCTGAACGCGGAGCACGAGGCCGCGCCGAAACCGTGGGAGACCGACGGGCCAGCGCCAGCGGGGGCTACCTTCCCCGTCCTCGACGCCACCGCCACGCAGTTGCTGGCCTCGCTCGAATCGCGATACGCAACGGGCGGCCGGACGTCGTGGTCCAGGGAGTTTGAAGCACGCCGACACGCCGACGCCCGGGCGACCGACCCGCCGGCGAGGGACCCCGGCTCTGAGATCCCCACACCAACGAGCGTTGTCGCGCGGCGGGCGGCTGCGGGCTGACTTGTCTGGCCCGTCAGCCGCATTGCCAGGTGAACCGAGCCTGGTCGAAGCGACCCGCGGCGAGGTCGTCACGGCGGATCAGCCAGTACAGGGCGCCGGCGTCGCCCCACATCATGCCCGCGCGGCCGTCGGATTCAATCTGTGCAAGTAGGAGCCACTGGGCGGCGTCGGACGGCTCGGCGATCTCGTACTCGACAGGGCCCTGGACCGCGTTGGGGTAGCCGCCGATCTGGTGGCCCGTGCCGTTGTCATCCTGCCACTGGTAGAGGGCTTCTTCGAAGTCGTCGCCGTGCAGCGGATGATCGTTCCGGTGGTCGGCGAGGTCGAACGTGTCGACGGTGCGAGGGTGGTCGGTGCCACCGATGGTGGGGTGCACCCGGACGGTCAGGTGGACGCGCGGGTAGGGGCGGATGCCGTCGGGACTGGTCTGCTCGTGGGTAGCCGCGTCCACCGGTAGGTAGATGACGCGGGCGCCTGCGGCGCTGTCCGGCTCACCGGGTAGGACCAGGGCCTCGCCGTCGTCGAGCTGGCCGTCGAAGTAGAAGAACAACAGTGTGCCGTCGGCGGGGAACGGCATGCCCAGGTCCGTGGCGGGCAGCGCGGCGCAGTCGATGCCAGCGATGTAGGTCAAGGGACCGTGGCCGGGCCATTGCGGCCATGCGGCGCCGTCCGGCAGCCGCGGGTTGCCGCCCAGGTGCCCCACCACCGGGCGGGTCGCGTCGTCGCCGATCGGCTCCAGCCGCGCGGCGGGCAGTGCCAAGCCCAACCATTGGTCGGCGGTCGGTGTGGGGAGGTGCTGGTGGGCGAGGGCAACGAGTGCGGCGTGATGGTCCATGATCGGATTCTGCCGCAGAGGTCTGACACGACCCCCGTCGTCGTCGAAGCGACCACGGCCCTTCCCGACCAGACGACGGATCCGCATACGCTGCCGGGCACGGAGCAAGAGCAGTGGGCACGATCGTTGCCCGGTGCGCTGGGTACGGTTCGTTGATTCCCGCGGTTGATCCAGGTGCACTTCACCCACGCCGCTGGTCGCAGCCGCCCCGGCAGGCAGCCTCGATGACCTATTGGCGAGTTGGCTTACGATCCGATCATGAGGGCGCGCAAGCTGCAGAGCGACCATGTTCAAGCCGCGAAGGCCGGCCTCCGGGCGTGGGCCGACCACAACGCCATTCCGCTCGTGGACATCTTCGAAATGTCCGGCTCGGTCATCGACGAGCCCGACTTCGGCCAGACCATCTGGTTGTTCTTCGAGACCGACGCCCAGGTGACCCAGTTCAAATCAGATGGGACGACAGCACGCGTTCAGGATGCATTCCTGAAGATCCTCCGAGACGGTGGGTATCCGGACCAGTGGCTAGCGGTCGTCACCTTCGACGCCGACTCCCGCGAGCGGGTCGATCGCGAGTACGAGGGCAGCTACTTCAACTACTTCCGGTAGGAGCGCGTTCTCCAGCATGGGGAAGGCAGCGGCGGCCGGCGTCGTCCGGGCGGTCGAGCCACCAGGCCGATCACACCGGTACCGGAGTCCTGGGAGCCGTTCACCAGCGTCGACCTCGTCGATGAGTGCGGGGGCATGACCGCGGTCGTGCGCGGAAACTGCGGTCCGGCCTCGCCGAGATCGAAGAGCCGGTCGGAGAAGATGTGCAGGCCGTCGAACGGCGTGACGGCGACGTTCCCGGCGACGAGCCCGCAGGCGGTGTCGACGAAATCGCTGGCCATCACGAGCTCGACCAGTTCCTCCAGCAGCACCCGGTCGAACTCGTGGCTGGAAACCCTGGAACCGAACAGGAACAGGCGGGTGAGACATCCGACGGGATCTTCGCGGAGACTCGCTTTCTCGCCCAAGGGAGAAGGCCAGCCGTGCGGTCCGTGGCTCTAGGGGGTCCGCCTCGGCGGAGAGACGGGGGGCGATTTCGCCCTCCGATAACCAAGCTCGTTCAGCCAAAGGGCGATGCGCTCCGCACGCCGCGTCGCGTGCGCATTCGTGTCGGTCATGGCCGGCGTCGCTCCCGTCCTGGTGTGGGGGCATCGATAGGGTCAGGCTGGTTGTCCCACCGCAACCGGGTGTTCTGACCGCTGCGGGCGGCTCAGGCGGCGTACGTCGCGGCTGCTGAGCATGGCAAGCACCGAGAGCATCAGCAACGCGGAGGCCGCGGTCATCGTCGGCTTGATGCCGAAGGCCTCGGCGGCCGGCCCGGCCAGGACTTGTCCGAGGGGACGGCGACGAACGAACCGGCGGTGTCGTACGAGTAGACCCGGGCCAGCCGGTCCACCGGCACCTGTGTCTGCAGTGTCGTCTCCCATGCGATGCCGAACTGTTCGATGGCCAGTCCGGCGACGAACGCCGCTGCGAGCACGGCGCCCAGATGCGGGTAGACGCCCAGCGTGAAGAGCGGCAGCGCCTCGGCGGCGACGCAGGTGACCCCGAATAACAGCAGCCGCCGAAGTCTCAGCCTGATCGCGATCAGGGCTCCGATGATCATTCCGGCCGTCTCCGCCGCCAGCACGAAACCCCAGGGCTGCCGGCCGAAGGTCTCGTCGGCGATGACCGGTCCGAGCACCAGGATCCCGCCGCTGAGCAGCAGATTGCCGACGCAGGCGCCGGCGACGCCGACCCACAGCCAGGAGCGGGAGATGAATTCCCCCCAGCCCACGCGTAGGTCCACGATCATGGTGGGCCTGGCGGCCGTGGCCGCCGGCGCAGGCGCGTCGGCCGGAACTGGGAGCCGCGCGAAGAAGAAGGCCGCGAGCAGGAACGTGCCCGAGTCGACCAGGATGCCCCAGCCGGTGCCGACAGCCGCGACGACGGTACCGCCGACCGGAGCGCCGATGATGGCTGCGCTGTTGAATGCCAGGCGGTTCAGGCCATTGGCCTGCTGCCGGAGATCCTCCGGAACCAGCTGGGCGATGATCGCGGACGTCGCCGGCATGGACAACGCCGCGACCATGCCGTTGAGGGCGGACAAACCGATCAGCATCGGCACCGTCGCGGTGCCGGTGAGGACCAGGGCGGCGACGGCAGCCTGGGTGGTAGCGGCGGCCACGGCCGCGCCGACCATGAGGACGGTCTTCGGCAGCCGGTCGGCGAGCATTCCGCCGAAGAGTACGAACAGGACGTTGACCAACGTTCTAGTGCCGACCACCAGGCCCAGGTCGGAGGCCGACCCGGTCAAATCGAGCACAGCGAACGCGAGTGCGATCGGAGCGAACGCATTGCCGACGGCGTTGATCGTCCGCCCTAGGAGCAGACCCCGATATCCGGCGAGCCTGAGCGGAGCGATGGTGTCGCGAGTTCCGGTCATACATCGAGCCTGACTTACGCAAGTATTATTGCGCAAGACTACTTGCGCAACGGATGTTGCTAGCATCCAGACATGGCGGAATATCTTGACGCCGACCCTCGGGCGCTGCGCGCGCTCGCCCACCCGCTGCGGGTCTCACTCCTGCACGAGCTACACGCACGGGGCACTGCCAACGCGACCGTGCTTGCCGCGGCGACCGGCAAGCCGGTGAACGCGGTGAGCTTCCACCTGCGTCAACTGGTTGGTTACGGCTTAGTCGAAGATGCGCCGGACGTTGGCGGCGACGGCCGTGAGCGCTGGTACCGGCCAACCTCGACTGACGGCCTGCGAATCTCCTCCCGTGCACTCGGTCATACCCCCGAAGGGCGCGAGGCGTTGCAGGCAATCAAGCAGCAGACCGCCGCTCAATGGCTGGCGTTGGTCGAGCAGTTCTTCGAGCCCCACAACGAGCAGGCGGTCCGCGTCAGTAACGAAGAGTCGATGCTGCTCACCGATGAGGAAGCTCACCATTGCGCGACGGAGCTCGCCGAACTCCTCGACCGATGGTCGAAACACGGCCGTCAGGCCGGTGATGGAGTTCGACGCACCTACCGCGTGATGACCATGCTGATGCCGCTGCACGACCAGGAAAGTCAGGCATAGCAGGGCGTCTGCGAGCCGCGGTCGGCGGTCATCAACCCGCAATCTGCGGCGGCGGTTTCCGGCGACGATCACCCTGCCGCCGACGGTCACCGCTCCCCGCCAGAGAGCGCGACCAGGACCATGAACCGGGAAGTCCGCTCGACCAGGGCCGCTCGGCGGCCCACTTCGACCGCAACGCCCTATCGGCTCAGCCAGCTTCGGCAAGCAGGTTGCGGCCCGCCCACACCGCGGAGCAGGGCAGTTGGGACGGACCGCGCCACGGATCTTTCCGAGGGTACGCTTCTCCCACGGCTCCCGGATGGCCTCAATCGCGGGGCGTGGGTCGACAGGGCTCAGGCGGGACCGGCGACGTCCAGGTCGACCAGGAACCCGCGGGCCCGCCACTGCTCTGCGGGCAACAGGTCACGAGTCATCCGGAATACCGTTACCGAAAGTAACGATCCCTGGTTTATCACTGCTCGCCATAACCTGGCGCTGAGCTGCACAAATGCCGTTATGGCGCGATCAAGACTTACGGCAGTTGGTCAACGCTTCGCAGTGGTTTTCGGGGGGTGCGACCTACTGCCGAATCCAGTCACTGTAGGTGGAGCTGGAATGTCATTCGGAGCCGCCTGCCGAGCTAATCATCACCTGTCGCCCCTGGCCAACCGTTGGCAGGGGTTTTCGGGGGTAGATGGGGGGAGACGGCTCGGGGTCCGCAACGCGACTGCCATGGCGGATACCCGCATTGATGCTTACCGGCGACCCCCAGGTAGGGTCACGTCGATCGATGCACCATGAGCACTGAACGGGCAGAACCTTTGATGAGAAACTTGTCGCCCAAGGCCCCCGCGGTCGCCCTCGTCGGCGCGGTCGCGCTGCTGGCCGGCTGTCAGCGTGACGAGACCCCACCGGCACCGTCGGCTACGCCACCGGTCACGGCATCGGTACCCACGTTCAACGGGGTCGCGGCGCTCGCGCCGGACCAGATCCTGCGGCGCTCGAAGGACGCTCTCAAAGATGTGCAGTCGTTCCGCGCCACTGGGACAGTCAAGAACGGCGACAAGGCGATAGCGGTTGACTTTGGCGTGCGCGGAACTGACTTCGCCGGGTCGTTCGCCGTCGATGACAAAGCTGTCCGACTGCTCGCAGTTGGCGGAAAGCACTACGTGGGGCCTAGCGAGAAGGTCCGAAACACGAAGGAGGGCTCGAAGAAGGCGAAGCCGACTGGCACCGCCCGCCTCCGATGGGTCACGGTGGCCGACAACGACAAGAAGGGCTTGGCACTGTTCAGGCTGGGCAACGTCAATGACCTGCTGGAACTCCCCAAACCCGTGACGAAGGGCCGCGAGGAGATGATCGGGGACGTGCCAGCAATCACTCTGATCGACGGCGAGTCCGACCAAAGACTGTACGTCGCCAAGACCGGGGAGCCCTACCCGTTGCGGTGGATCGACGCTGACGGCTCGGCGCTGACGTTCAGCGCCTTCGGCGAGCCCATCGCCGGGCTAGAGCCACCACCAGCGGACGAGGTCATCGACGTCGCAAGGATCGCGAGCAGGTAGTACGCCAGGAGCACGGCGCTAAGATGTCAGTTCAGAATGAGCGGACCCGGTGTGCGGCGATGCCCGCCGGATCGCGGTGAGGCTGCTCGGGTGTGGTCGAGCGTGTGGTGACTGATGCGTTGTGGTTGCGGCTGGAACCCGCCGATCCGTGGTAAGCGTGACCGTCCCCGGCAGCGTCCTCGCAGACTGTTCGCGGACCGCGGCTACGACCACGACAATTACCGACGGCTGCTGCGGCAACGGCGTACCCCCGTGGTCGCCCGCCGCGGCAGCGGCCACGGCTCTGGAATGGGCAAGCTGCGTCGGGTCGTGGAACGCACTTATCTTGGCTGCACAATTTCCGCCGGCTACGCACCCGCTACGAACGCCGCGCCGACATCCACCAAGCCATGCTCAGCATCGCCTGCTCCGTGATCTGCCTACGCCGCCTACTCAACTCATTCTGAACTGACCTCTAAGACGGGTCTCGCCAGAGGCATGCATTCCCCGACTCCGAGGGCGACTTCACGTGCGCGCTGTGCAACAGCGCCCCGCTGAACGTGGCATTTCACCCGTCTGCCGAGCGGCTGCCTATGTCGCCTGATGGGTTCTCGTACGATGATGACGTGCGGCGAGGCCTCTGCCGGTTATGGAGTCCACGTCCTGACCATGCGCTAGGCAAAGTTCTCGAAGTATGCGCGGAAGGCGTCGAGAAATCGAGTTGTCTGTGCCGCAGGCAGTGTCGGCTGCTGAGCCGCGATCTCTTCCAGCTTGGACAGGACTGAGTCAGCCTTCTCTCGATCGCCAGTTAGGGCGTAAGCCAACGCTAGTTGGCCAAGCTCCAGGCTTGTTCTCGCAGAGCCCTCCAGATACCGAACAAGGTCTGGCATGGTCGAATATCTGGCGTAGAACTGCTCTCCGAGTTCTGCAATGTCGGACAAGACCTCCCTGACCTTGACGTTGATGTCCTCAATTCGTTCTACCGTCCGCATCATGCCACTTCCGCGGCCGGCATGCCTGGCCAGGTCGGAAAGTGAGGCTGCCACCTGAGATGGACCTTGCTCGAATCCAAAGAACTGTGCATGAAGATCCGACGCTCGCTCATGTCGGACAGAGACTGAAGGGTTCAGAGACAGGCCGAAGTCACGTTCTGTTAGGTCAAGGCCAAGCTCGGAATATATTTCGGAGTCCAGTGGCTTGGAGAAGATGACGAACTCATCGTCACCGTCAGGCCGACCCCTCCATCCGAATGGCCCTGACGCTTCGGCGAATGCCGAAACGAACTGGTCAGCTAGGAGCCACAAGATGGGCACCTCCAGATATCAATCCCTACTTGCATTCTTACCGCAGAACCCTGAGGAAACCAGAACTGTGCGAGTTTTCTCGTATCCACGATGGCTCCCGTGGAGCTGAGCTTCGGATAACCAACCTCCTGATTCGGCGTGATCATTGCACCTTGCCCAGTTTTCACCTCTACAGCAACCCAGTTGCCGTCAGGGTCGCGAGCCACGAAGTCGCCGCGAAATTCGACTCCGCCTGCGGTCCGGAACCGAACCTCGGGCGTAATATTGTCGAATCCTTCGTTCTGCAGCCGCTCACGCGAAGCCGCCTCGCTCATCTTCCCGTGCGGGGCCCCAGTCACGGGGAACTCCCCAACGTTGTGCACGAGTACGGGTGTGTCGCCCACCAGAACGTAGTACGTGTGGGTGTGGGCAACGGTGAGGGTGTACATCGTTCGGTGGCCCGTGAAGGAACGGACCGAGTCGACTGTGGGCTGCGAACGCGGTGCAATATTTTATGCCGCTGTGAGGTCAGCAGCGCTTCGCCGGGGTGCAGGTCGTCGGCGTCGACCCACTGGTGACGCTGGGAATACCAGAAGGGATGGTGTTGGGTGGTGAGAAGCGTGGCAGTGTTGCCGTCGCTGGTCTTGACGGTGAGGTCGACGAGCTCAGTGTCGGTGTTAATGTGCAGTTCGGTGACTTCTTGTGAGGTCGCCTCGGCGGTGGGATCGGTTGGGCCGATGGCGACGACCTTGTCTCCGACGTGGACGTCGGAGATCGGTTTGGTGCTGCCGTTGTCCATTTTGACGAGTGTTTCGGGCGTGAAGCTGTTGCCGTCGACGCATCCGACGCTTGCTCCTTGTGCCATTGCCGAAATGCCGTTGTAGGAGACGCTGGTCGCCGCCCGGCCCGCCTTCTGTTGGAACCATCCACCGAAGTAGCCGATCCCGCCGGTGACGATGGCCTCAACGAGGCCGACCGAGGCAAGGTACTTTCGCAGGCATTCGTCATGGCAGCCGCTGTTGTACACGCCCCTGATCGCGTTCTGCCTTCTAAGTTCGGCTGCGAACGGACTCGTGCAGGCGTTCTTGATGCGCTGGCAGGCGCGGTTCATTATCTGCAGGAGCTTGGTGTCGTCGTCGAGGGCCTTGCACTTGTCGCCGCCCTGGGCGAGCAGCTCGAAGTAGGCGTCCTGGACCTGATGATCGAACTTGTCGCGGTCCTTGACCTGGTCGTCGGTTAGGGGAACGTGTCCGACGGCGTAATTGTTATAGCTGTCTCGATCTACCCGGACCGGGTCGTGGTTGTCGCGCGTGGACCGGGTGGCGACGTAGCCGCCGCAGGTGCCCCCGTTGCCGACGGCGCAGCCGGACTGGTTGCCGTCAATGCGTCCAAGGCCGGAGGGGTCGGCGCCGGTGATGGGGCTGTCGCCGGCGCAGGTGTAGCCGCCGAACTGGCTGGGGTCGGTGGTCTGAAGCTGGGGGTCGGCGCTGATGAACCGGCCGAGGGCGGGGTCGTATTTGCGGCGCCGACGTCGGGTGTAACCGGTGTGAGTGTCCTGGGATGCGCCGAGGTAGCCGTGGGTGAGGTCGGGCCAAGCTGTGGGTAGGTGTTGGTGCGGGTTTCGCCGTATGGCTTGTATTGCTGGCGCGACAGTTGCAGGGTGGTCGTGTCCATGGCCACGTTGGCGGTGCCGTGCGGATCGTTGAGCAGGTAGTGGGTACCGCCGCCTGGGAGCGTGGAGCGGACGGCGATGGCGGCGCCGTCACCGATCAGATAACCAGCCGCATGGACTTTCCTAAGCCCGTCGCAAACCTGGAACAAGGCAAGGTTTGGCTGGTCGACGACATCGAAAACTGGATCGGCGCTCATCGACCCCAGCTGTCGGCCGCCTGTAGCGAATACGTACCGAAATCGTCCGACGACTAGGACGACCGGATGCCGCCCCGTGTCGGCGGGTATCAGTATCTATAGATCACGCACGGATCACGCAAACGTCCACAAGGGACATGAAAAAGGCTCCGATCCGCCATTAGATAGCCTGACCAGAGCCTTGATCAACTGTGCGCCGCGTAGGACTTGAACCTACAACCCGCGGATTAAGAGGGCTCCCGCTCCCTCCCCGCCAGGGGCTCTGACCGCGGGCCTTCTGGAGGCGCAGCAGTGCTACCGGTGCTCATCGTGCAGGCGGTTGGGGTCAAGCTGGGGTCGGGAAAGTCCCACGCCTAACAGCAGCAACCTGCCCTACCGATACGCGATGCGGTTCATGGTGATCGTCACCATAACCGGCCTGACGTTACCCATCGGCACTGAACTGGCCACGGATGCCGCGCAGTCCTGGCTAATGGTCATTCAGCATGAACAGAAGCGTCTGATGGTCGAGGTCAAGGAACGCGGAACGCCACCGAGGTGAAGATCCGGCCTCGTCGTACGACTCGCTATACAGCCACCGCGCGTCGCTCGGAAGATGCGGCCGAAGCTCGGGCCACACCTCCGCCGGCGTGCTCAGGTTGACGAGGCTGGCCGGGTCGAGCGACTCAAACGGGACGAACTCGAACTGCTTCGTCAGCCGCGCCGCGTCGTCCGACTTCAGCCTGACGACCCCCTGGTAGGCGAAGTCGGTCGGTCCCGGCGCCCGGGAACACGGGCATCCCAGGCTGTGTGCCTGCCAGTGGATCTCCGGGTAGTTGCCCAAATCGGGCAGGTCGCTCGGCGGATCCCAGCGGTCGGTCCGCAATTTGCCTTCGGCCTCGTGCACCGACTGCTGACAGGCGGCCGCCTCCTGCCGCTCGGCGGCCCCGAGCCACCGGCCGAAGGCTGCGACGCCGCCGATCACCACCAACGCGGCCACTCCCAGGAGCGCCGCACGCCGCACAGACCGCGTATTCATGGCACGAGGATAGAAGGACAGCGCGGATCGCCACAGGCCCCTCGATGCGAACTCGTGGCCTCTCGGTTGGATCAAGTCCAATACGAGGTCAGACGGCTTGACCGGATCGGGCAAGGTCGGATGCGGCCCGGCCGGCTGCTGTACTGCACGCCAGCGACCGGCGGACACGAAGTCAACGCAGGCAGCGAACCGCGCACGCGCTCTGAAGATCCTGCGCGATCGCCTCGCTCCCCAGCCTGACCACGTTATGCGACGGCATGCCGCGCAGCGGCGCGGCAGCGATCGCCCGGACTACGACGGCGCCCAGCCATGTCGGCGATCGTCGCGGCCGTCAGGACATCGTGGGTCTGGCTAGGGCACAGACTGTCAGCTTGGGAACCGCACAAGATCGGCCCGCTGACCAGTCCTCGTGCTGGTGGGAGCAGTCCCGGGCGGCCTGGGTTGCCCCAGTCGATCCCTCGCTTGTGGCCCGCAGATGGCCCGGACGACCAGCCCGCAATGATCGCGAACCTACGGCGCGCGGTCGGGCGGCTCCGGTATCCCCGAGAAGACGTCGCCCCAGAACATTGCGGCGGACCCTGACTCGTTGTCGCTGCGCTTCTCGGGAGCGGTGATCGACCCGATGAACGCGACCATGAAGCTCACCATGCACCAGACACCGCCAAGCAGGAGCACGTTTATCCCCACGGCGGCTGGCATGACGCCAGCTCGGACGAGCAGCACACTCGCGGCAACGCCGAGGACCCCCGCCAGCAAGAACCGGACCCCAATGACCTGAGCCCGGTACGAGCGCTCACCACGCCGCCACTCTGGTCGTCCCATTCCTGGCCTTCATCCCCCCGCTGCGCCCTGGCGCTGCTCCCGATCAGTCTGGCAGGCGCCACGCCATCCCAGAGCCCGAGTGCCCCCGCCGGAGGCATCGGACCTTGCAACCCGAACCCTGCGCCGCCGCGCCGGCCGATGCCGACCGGAGGTCGCCAGCAGGCCGAGCGCGAGCGGCGTACCTGGTGTCAGGAGCGCCGATAGCCGCAGATGTCGTGAAGCCAATAATCCAGGTACCTGTCCAGGGCGGCCTGGTCGGTCTTGTCAAGGGCGAGCCATTCACGGGCTGGCCGCCGCATTTCGGCGTTGGCGCGGTCTCGTTAGGCTGGCTTGAGTTCAACCCAGTCGGTCAGCGAGCCCCACAAGGCTTGGATGTTCCCCGCGAACTGATCGCCTGCATGGTTCATCGCGTCGCCCCAGAGCTGCCAGCCGACGTCGTAGGGGTCATCGGCCGCCAGCAGGTCTCGGGCCAGCGTCGTGATGCGCTGCAGGTGCTCCGCCGATGGTTGGCCACCGCTGAACCTGGTCACACCGCCAGGATTGCATGCCCGACTTGCCTGCTGAATCGCGATGGTGCGGGCGCGGGTACCGGCGCCGGGGCTTGCCCGGCCGCCGTCGCCGCAGGCGTAAGGCGGGCCGGGCCGCGCAGCGGCCCCGAGCGACCGGCCTGCGCGCCACGGTGCGCCGCGTCAGCGGCGCCTTGATCTTCAGTACAGGGAAATTCGGCAACACTAGGAGGCGATTCGGTCGAGGCCACGCGACCTGGCGGTCCCGACGCATCTCAGCCCGCTGGTGTGGCTGCCGATGGAATCTGTGTGGCAGCTCGGGTCCGATGGTGGATGGCTGTGCCTGCGATAGTCGCGGCGATGGTGTCGTCCGCATGTATCGGTCCGTCGGACAACACTCCGCCGCGCGTCTCGTTCGCGTCCCGGACCGCCTGGCCAACGCCACCCAGACCCTTGCCAGTCCTTGACACGGCCGCCGCGATCGCGGTGTTCCAACAGCAGGACGACGGCGTGAAAGCGGCCAGGAGGTGCTGGCTTGGTCACGTCATGCCGAAGCCCGACACATTGGCCGAGGCGACACGACTCGCCGGCCAGCTCACGACGGCGTACCGCAGCTTCTCTGACGCGCTTCGGGCACATCAATGGCCCGAGGCGGCCCAGACGAAAGCTCTTGCCCTGGCGGTCGAGTACGACCGCGAGTTCGTCCAGTACGAAACACTGGCCGAGGCCACCTCGGTTGGGTGCTATCGGGCGGTGGCGTACTGGATGAGCAGCATGACTCCTAAGGAAATCGAGTCGCGGGCAGGCGTCCGACAGGCGCTTGGGTTGCCTGCCGAGTCCAGGGAACTTGTCCTCAACCCCCTCTCTTCACCGGCGACTGCCATGACAGCATGCTGACCGCGTAGCAGTCGACGCCATCAGTTGCTGCTACTCGGCCCGAGCGTTGCCCCAGTACTTCGATCGCCGCGTCTGCCACGACGCCGCTGCGCAGCTGGCAGGCTGGCCCGATGATCTGGATTGCGTCAGTCGACGCGAGGGAGATACATGACGGTTTTCGGCTGTAGGAGTTGCGACGCCACTCTTACGGTTCCGGTTTCGAGGGTGGCGCTGCCCGTCCACGCGGACCAGAAGTACGGAAACGGGCCTGGATCGCTCGCTCCCGCACTGGAGCCCGGCACGTTCGCGGTGAATCCGCTGCCCTCTGGTTCGCCATGGCGTCGGTGGGCCGAACTCGAAGCCGGTGAGGCCGAGGCGCTCGGCTGGTACGCGCCGAGGTTCAGCATCTCCGTCGGGCCAATCGGCCGGGTGTTACTCACCCCAGGAGACGTCCGCGGTGCCGTCATCGACCCGGCGCGGGTGGGCGACTTCGGGTGCTGTGGCCTTGACGGCGGCGAGCCCAACATGGTCTGCGTCACCTGCGGCACGCCCGTGGCCATCCGGATAGACGACTGTGGTCTGCGGCAGGCGATCTGGCTGGACCCGCCAACCACCCGCGTGATCGAGGACGGTCCGGGCCCGCACCCGGAGCTCGACTGGGCGGACCTGATCGACCAGCGAATCGGTATCCCGCCGTCCGAACCGGGCGGCGGCTGGCACCCGATGTGGGCGGCCGCCGCAGCCTCGGCGCTGGCGCACATGCTGGCCGCCTCGGGCGGTGACCCCATCCTGATCCCCGATCACCAGGTCGCCGAAGTCTTCCGGCCCACCCTCGACCGCCTTGTCGGCCCGACCGGTACGGGGCCGGAGCGCACCCTGGTCCTGGCCGGGCCCGGCCTTCCGGACGCCGACGGCGACCTCGCTCTTATCCCAGAACATCCACAGACCGGCGAACTCTGGCCGGTGGCCCCGCCGGTGAAGCCGGTCCCGCTGGCCTGGGACGCCTGGCGTCACCTCGCATTCCACCGAGTCCCGAAGCCGGTCGGACGATCGGTCCCGATCCCGCCCGAGGCCCTGCCGGCACTGCTCCCGGGTTACCGGTTCCAGCCGGACGGGCAGATCTTCCTCAGCGTCCTGGCCCGACTGCCCGAGGTCAGGCAGCCACGGTTGCAGGCCACATACGAACGAAGCCGCCCCTACAACTACGCCACTTACATCTTCTGACCGCCTGGTTCGCCGTGATAGCGCCCGCCCTCCGGCAGCGGGTTCACTCTCCCCGGCACATCGGTCCTCACGCACCCAAACCGCCCGGCCGCAGCCGGCATGACGGGTGGCGGGCGCGGCCATCACAGAAATACTTACGCAGCCCGACGGGGAGTACCTTCAAAATATAATCGTTTTGAGCTACCTCAAGTTTGTAAGCTTTGGTGGCCTGCCGGTTATGACTTTTCATCCCGAGCCAAATTTCAAACGATGCAGTCCATCTCAATTTAGGATGGAAGTCTTCAGAGGCTTGAGGTAAGTTATTTCACATTCGCCGGGCACCTGCACCCACTCTGACCTGCTGTTATGCATGGGAATGGATGCCGTCCGGGGCTGCCGGCAAGGCGGGCGTGGATTCGATCTCCGATTTCTTTCGGCACCGCCATTGACGCCCTTGCTGATGGGTGCCATTCTATGCCCCAAGCTGCTGCCGAGAGGCCGGCATTCTGATGGCAGCACCCCCTTAAGGAGTGATTACGATCAATTTCGATGATGACCCCGTCCGCGCCATCGCAGGGCAACTCGTCAAGGGTATGAAGGGGTTCAGGACGGTCAACAAGATGGACCTCGTCAGGATGTGGCGTGCCCATCCGGCTACGAAGGGCGATCCCTCCGAAGCGGACCTGGATGCCATCGAGGAGTGCCTCAAGAACTTCGACAGCGGGAGAGGCGGCGGCTACGTCGTCTACCCTGCCCTCGCAGACTGCGCCGACGATGAGAGCTTCCGGATCTTCCGCGAGAACACTGCTTACGAGAAGGTGAACCGCATGTTCATGATCCCGAACCAGCTTGACGACGGCTACATCGTCGACGTCGTCGAGAGCTGGAAGAACAAGCCGCCGCGTCAATTCCCCGACGCCGACGCGGCCTGACCAGGGCTCGTTTGTCCCGGTCTCCCTGAAAGGCCCGTTGGCCAGCGCTGCGTCAGGTCGCGGCTGAGACTGCGTCAGGTCAAACGAGACGGGACATCCAGTACTGTCTCTACCTGCGGAAACAGATAGAGACAGGCGCTGAGAGGCCAAGCGCCACCCGCTGAGAGTCGCGCTGAGACATTCATGCATCCGGTCCTGGACCCGGCCCGGATCTTGGCTCAGCGTCGCTCTCAGCGGGCCGTTTTCAACCTCACTGCTGACCGGGGGTGAGGCCTGGTTGTAGCGGGTCCGCCGGCGAATGTGGGGCTACGCGTGGTCCATCCGCGCCGGGGCTGGAACCCAATGTCAGAGGCGGGCCAACGCCCGGTTGCCGACACCTGCGGAAAGCACGCGGTCCCAGCGCGACGTATCGCCGCCACTACCTCGTGGACTACGCACAGTGAGTACTGAGGGAGGAGGTCGCGGCGCTCTCGAGCTGACTCACCGTGGCACGAATCGTGGCACGAACTAGGCTCGGTGGAGACAGCACAGCAGGCTGAGACACGCGTTTCGACACCAGAGGACCTGGTAGAGAGCCGATTCCCTGAGATCATGGCCCCTTCTAATCCGTAGCACCGAGTGGCGCAGGACGCCGAGCGGAAGACCCGCGGCCGGGACTGGAAAGAGTCCGGCTTGGTGTTCACCAGCGGTATCGGCACGCCATTGGAACCGCGCAACGTCAACCGGCACTTCGTCGGGCTGCTCGACCGGGCCGGCCTGCGCCGGATCCGCTTCCACGACCTGCGGCACTCCTGCGCCACGCTGCTGTACGAGCAGGGTGTCGAGATTGAGCGCATTCAGGACGTGCTCGGGCGCAGCTCCCCCACGATCACGAAACTGATCTATGTGGACGCCACCCGCCAGGCCCAGCGATCGACGACCGACAAGCTCGGTTATCTGTTCGAGGGCTGACGTTGGGGTCACAGAAAGGGGTCAGGGCCGATCTAATTAGATCGGCCCTGGTGAGTTCTTGCTGGTGCGCCGCGTAGGACTCGAACCTACAACCCGCGGATTAAGAGAAGATCGCCGATCACGGGTCCGGGCCTTGCACTCCTGCTCAATCCGTCGGCAGTTGTCGGAGATCGTCGTCCATCGTCGGGCGCCTTGGCTGTACCGGTGGCTGTACAGCTAAGGCACGGCGGTTATGTGATCCGTAGAGGTGGGCACGGGTCGACCGCTGCCCCGTTCAGCACGTCGCCGTGTCCGGAAGGCGGCCTCCGTTGGTGAACTGCACTGGGTCAAGCTGCGGTTAGAACATTCACTTCACCCGTTGCTGCCCTCGGCAGCGCGCCACCAGTTCAATGGAGCGCCGTCAACGCCATAGACGTTCCCGAAGGACCACTCCGCCTGGGGCGTCGCGGCCTGCCAGCCGGTCATGGCCGCCTCAATCGCGGCGAATCCCACCCGGACCGGGACTGTCACGACGAGGAACCTGCGGTGGGCCGGGGCCTCGGCCACGCCACCAAGAGAGTTGATCACCTCGGTGAGACGTTCGACATCAGTTGTGGTGAACGCTTCTGGAGTGAATGCCTGAATGGCTACGTTGCCCCCGTGGTGTTGCACCTGGAAGCTGCCGTCGGCTTGCACGTGGACGACGTCGCCGGCCGCGCAGCCGTCCACCAGAGCTGGGGTTCCGGCGACTCGGTACAGCCCGTCGCCGAGGCGCGCGGCGGGAACCTGTTCATGAACCGGCAGGCCGGAAGCGTTCGTGCCAGCGAGGAGCGCCACGTGCTCATGTCGCGGGCCCGAGTCCATCGCCGGGCTGTCGGAAGCCATCCGATCATCGTGGCACACGCAATCAGTTTGGAAGATCGTCCCGACGCACCCGCCTGGTCCGAACTTCCTGGTTGCGGCATGACGTTGCCGCCGGTTCGGACCCGCTCGCGCCCGTCGACGGGCCCGGCTACTGGCACGGCGATGGCACGGTGGTTCGGCGGTGAGACGGCGAAGTTGAAGATCAGGTCACGCCGACTTGCCGCCGGTCTGTGTCTTCCCCGTGACTTGGTGATATCTAGCCTTCCGACCCATGCGACCCTGGCCTGCGGTGACGGCAGCGGTGATGACCGTGCTACTGGCACTGTCTGCCCTCGTCGGCTGCTGGGCTGGGCTGCTGGGCGCCCTTCCCTCGGAGCCTTGCCCGGGCGACTCCTCAGGCGCGGACCGACCAGAACCGCTCGTGCTTCTCCAGGTCGGCGCAATATTGGTGCTCTTGGCGGTCCTGTCCATCGTCGGCGCCTGGTGGGGAGTGTCGCGCACGCATCGGCGTCCTTGGCCCTGGCTTGTCGCCTCCATGGTGGGGCTGACCTTCAGTGCCCTTCTGCTGTTTCTGATCTTTAGAGTGATGTCCGCGTTGTCCTGCTAAGCGACCGGATGCGCACGATCGCCAGCCGGGTGGCCGAGGATGAGCGTCAGAACAGGGTCTGCTCGGTGTAGCCGTCGGGCGGTGCGGGCCGCGCCTTGGGGCGCACGGTGATGACGGACTTGGTGGCGGTCGGGTCGGTGCGGCGGATGTTGTCGGCGTGGATGCGATGCTCGCGGCGGCCGACCTTGACGATCAGGTACGTGTGGTCGACGCCGATGACGGTGGCTCGGGGTTGCTTCCAGCAGATGGTGGGGCAGCCGAGGGTCTTGGGGCGCAGCCACACGGTGTCCCCCGGCCGCAGGTCCCCGCGGCCCGCGCGCCGTTCGGCGGGGGCCGTGTCCGGGGCGGTTGGCGCGGGCTGGTCGCAGTCAAGACAGGGGCAGATCCACCGGCACGGGGTGCCGGTGGTCCACACCTCGGTCAGTGCTCCGCCTTTGCGGCCCACGACGTGGGTGTGCCCGTGGGCGGGTGGCCGGCCGCCGAACCCGGCCCGGGGTGGTGCACCGGTGGTGGTTGCCCTGGCCGCAGTGCCCGCACCGCCCGTACTGGCAGGCGCACATCCGGACGAGTTTCAGGCCGCCGCAGCTGGTGAGGTAGGTGCGGGTGAGGACGTGCTCGGCGATCCACGCCGCCGCGTCGGACGGCATCGCCGCCAGGGCGATCGGGACGTCGGCCACGAGGGTGCCGCCGGCGCGCAGGAAGATCCCGGCTTCGCGGGTGCCGAGGTTGACGACGCTGATCCCGGGCTTACGGAACTGGGCCGTCTCCCCTGGCTGGACCATGTGTCTTTCCACGATCACGGATGGCTGGGTGGCGGTGGTGGACCAGGCGGTGGCGAGCTGTGTCATTGGGGGGCCTCCGGGTGGGCGGACGTCGGGATTTGAAGGTCAAACCCTTTTTCCGCCGGCCCCTCTCGAAAGCCGTGTCGCCAGCACCGGTGATCCGGCGGATGCTGGCAGCCAAGGCCGACGCCGGCCTGTCCGCCACGACCGTGCGGCACATCCACCGAATGATCCGCAACGTCCTGGGCGATGCGGTGCGCGAGGAGCTGATCCACCGCAACCGGCCCAGGCGGTCCGGGCGCCCTCGGTCCGGCCGGTCGAGCGGCGAGCGTTGACGATCGGAGAGGCGAAGCACCTGATCGAGGTCATCCAGGGCGACCGGCTCGAAGCCCTCTGGGTGTGCGCGCTGACGGTGGGGCTACGGCGCGGCGAGCTGCTGGGTCTGCGCTGGTCGGACCTCGACCTGCCCGCCGGAACCCTGACCGTTCGGCAGACGCTGTTGCGCGTCGACGGGCAGCTCCGGTTCAGTGAGCCGAAGACGGTTCGGTCGCGGCGTACCGTGCCGGTGCCGGAGCGGACCGTGGAGCTGCTGCGGGCGCAACGGCGTCGCCAGGCGGCAGAACGGTTGCTCGCGGGTGAGCGGTGGCGCGACTTCGGCCTCGTCTTCGCGTCCACGATCGGCACGCCGATGGAGCCGCGGAACCTGGACCGGGCGTGGCATGCGGTCCGGGCCCAGGCCGATCTGCCGTGGCTGCGGCTGCACGACTTGCGGCATGCCTGCGCGACGTTCCTGCTCGCCTCCGGGGCCTCACCACGCAGGGTGATGAAGACCCTCGGGCACAGTCAGATTTCGCTCACCATGAATACCTACGGACATGTGCTCGCCGAGGTGGAACGGGCCGCAGTGGACGCCGCCGCCGACCGGCTATTCGGGTAGTTGGCTGTACGAATGGCTGTACAGCGGGAAATGAGAAAGCCCAGGCAACACCAACATGGGTGCTGACCTGGGCTTTCGCCAGTGCGCCGCGTAGGACTTGAACCTACAACCCGCGGATTAAGAGTCCGCTGCTCTGCCAGTTGAGCTAGCGGCGCTCGCTGACAACGACGGAAACGATAGCACGGGCCCGAACCCCCACTCCAACGGGTATCCCCACATGATCGCCCCGGCCACGTCATCCACAACCGGGCCCCGGATCTTGCACGGATACGGCAGGATGTCCGCGCAAGGTCGAGAACGGGGATGACATGAGTGGCAGGCAGCGCCCGCTGGTCACGGTCGGGGTCGTGGCGGTCTTCGCCCTGACCGCATGCACGGGGGGCGCGAAAGCCTCGCCCGACCCACAGGCGTCGAGCGCACCCCCGACGGCCGGGCCGCAGCCCGCGGCGGCCACGGTTCCGCTGGCGCTCGCGATCACCCCGGCGCAGGGGAAGAAGGACCTGCCCGTCAGCACCGAGATCGGGCTCAAGCTCTCCGGCGGCACGATCAAGACGGTCACCCTGCGCGACGCCAAGGGCGGCTCCGTCGCGGGCACGCTGCGCCCGGACGGCTCGGCCTGGGTGCCCGCCAAGCCCCTCAAGCACAAGCAGCAGTACGCCGCGACGGTCACCGCCGCCGACCCGGCCGGCGCCACGACGACCGCGACGACCACCTTCGCCACGATGCCCGAGCCGGCTCGCCGGACCGGCACGGGGCTGTATCTCTTCGACGACCACACGTACGGGGTCGCGATGCCGGTGGTGGCCGAGTTCAGCCCCGGGATCAAGAAGAAGGACCGGGCCGCCGTACAGAAGCGGATGTTCGTGCAGACCGACCCGCCGCAGCCCGGCGCCTGGTCGTGGACATCGAGCGGCACTCAGGCCTATTACCGGGGGCCGGAATTCTGGCAGCCGGGCACGCAGCTCAAGGTGCGCATCGCGGTGGGTGGCCTGCCGACCGGCGGCGGACGGTACGGCGACCAGGACCGCGCCGCCACCGCGAAGATCGGCCGCAACTTCGTCATGAAGGTCGAGAACAAGACCAAGAAGATGACGGTGCTGCGGGACGGCAAGGTGGTCCGGACGATTCCGGTGAGCCTGGGCAAGCCGAGCACCCCGTCCTCGAGCGGCACCATGGTCGTGATGGACAAGCACACGTCGACGGTGTTCGACACGACGGACACCGACGGCGCGAATGGCTACAAGATGACCATCGACTACGCACAGCGACTGACCTGGAGCGGACAGTACGTTCATTCGGCTTCCTGGTCGGTGGGTGCCCAAGGTCACCGAAACGTTTCGCACGGCTGTGTCAATGTTTCCCCGTCGAACGCCCGGTGGCTGTTCGACCACACGCTGATCGGTGACCCGATCACGGTGCGCGGTACGGGCGACAAGCTGGTCCAGGGCAACGGTTGGACGGCGTGGGACCTGAGCTGGGAAAACTTCATCAAGGGCAGTGCGCTTCCCGTCCCCGCGGACGTCAAGTGACCTGATCGTCCCCGCGCGGGACGCAGAACACCCGCCGGTCGGCCGAATGGGTGTTCGCGGCTGATTTGCGCCCCCGCCCCGCCCCACCGCGGCACGAATCCGGGATTGGTGGCCTGGCATTCATGAGAGAAGATGGGCGCCGGACGACATCACGGGTGGGGAGAACATGGGTACGAGTGGAGTTCGGTCGACGGGTTTGGATACGACCCGCCCGACCGCCCGCGCCAGCCGACGGCCATGGCGGGCGGCAGCGGCCGCGTTGGCGGCCGGCGTCGTTCTGCTCAGCGCGGGATGCAGCGGCGACAAGTCGCCCTCGTGGCAGAACGGCTCGCAGGGCAACGGCGGTAACGCCCCGTCCCCGACGCCCACCCAGAGCACCGTGGCGGTCACCGCGCCCGCCCCGGATGCCAAGGACGTCGTGGCGATCACCGACATCAAGTACGACAGCGAGGACCCGGCGAACACCTCGGTCCAGGTCAAGGACGCCGACGGTGGCGAGGTCAAGGGCGATCTGGACAAGGACGCCAAGGTCTTCCACCCGGCCAAGGCGCTGAACTACGGCACCACGTACACGGTGACCGTGACCGGCACCGCGCGCGAGGGCAAGTCCGGCGCGACGACGGCCTCCTTCACGACGATGGCGAAGCCGTCGAAGCAGGTGCGAGTCTCCAGCTTCCTCGGTGACGGCCAGGTCGTCGGCGTGGGCATGCCGCTGATCGTGCGCTTCGGCCGCTCGGTACCGGAGAAGTACCGCGACGAGGTCGAGAAGCGGATGACCGTCAACGCGACGCCGCAGCAGGAAGGCACCTGGCACTGGATCAGCCCCACGGAGATCCACTACCGGCCGAAGACGTACTGGAAGCCGTACAGCAAGGTCTCCTACCAGGTCCAGCTCGCGGGCGTCCCGATGGGCGACGGCTGGTACGGCCGCTCCGACCTGGGCGTCGATCTCAAGATCGGCCGCAGCTTCGTCATGACGGTCGAGAACAAGTCGAAGAGCATGACGGTCCGCCAGGACGGCAAGGTCATCAACACCATCCCGGTGAGCCTCGGCAAGCCGAGCACCCCGTCGTCGAGCGGCACGATGGTCGTGATGGAGAAGAAGGAGCACACCGTCTTCGACACGATGGCCGAGCTGGGCCCGGAGAAGGGCTACCGCACCGACATCGACTTCGCGCAGCGGATCACGTGGAGCGGGCAGTTCATCCACGCGGCGAAGTGGTCCGAGGGCGTCCAGGGCAAGACCAACGTGTCGCACGGCTGCGTCAACGTCAGCGAGAAGATGGCCAAGTGGCTCTTCGACCGCACGATGATGGGCGACCCCGTCACGGTCAGCGGCACCGAGAGCAAGCTGAAGAACGGCAACGGCTGGACCGACTGGAACATGAGCTGGGACCAGTACAAGCAGGGCAGCGCGCTGTCCTGATCCACGGCGCCACCGCAGGCCCCGGTCGTCACACACGGCCGGGGCCTGTTCCTGTGTGACCCAGCGCAGCGGCAGGGTGAGGGCAACGCCCCGCGATCCGCTCGGCCGCGCGCGGCGTTCCGGTCGTGGCGCCGGACGTGCCCCTACGCTGGGCTGATGCTGCGGTCACTCATCGCTGTCGCATTGCTGGCGCCCCTGCTGGCTGGATGCTCCGGCGGCGGTACCGCGCCGCCGGCCACCACCCCGTCGCCGGCCAGTGCCAGCGCGGCCGTGGACGACCCACCCGGCACGATCACCTGCGCCAAGCTGGCCCGGGCGATCGCGGACGCCACGCTGATGCAGCCCGGGGTCGTCGACGACATCGTGGCGGCCAGCGCGACCGCGGACGCCCCGGTCGCCGACGCGGCGCGCCGGCTGGGTGAGGCGTACGCGGCGGCGGTGGCCTCTCACGGCACCGACAACGAGCCCGACGCGGTGGCGGCGGTCAGCGCATCGGCCGCGGAGATGTCCCAGGTGTGCGTCGACTCGGGCCTGGAGACCGCCGGGTGAGGACGCCGGGACAGCCCCGTCCGGAATCGCGTCCGACGTCCGATCGAACCAGAGCAAAGGGCCGAGCCGATCTCTCGGCCCGGCCCTTTGACCTGGTATTCCTTGGGGTGATCGACGGGGCTCGAACCCGCGACATCCGGGACCACAACCCGGTGCTCTACCAGCTGAGCTACGACCACCATGCCTCGCCCAGCGGCATTCACCGCGGCGCGCGCCGGACAATCATAGCCACAGGCACCGGACGCCCGTCGAGCGGGTTCCCGGCGTGGCTCGCCGACCGCTCGGAGGAGCCACCGGGCGGCGCCGGCTACAGCTCAGCCGCGATCGCCCGTGCCGTCTCCACATCCGGTCCGGGCTGCGGAACGAACACGGTACGGCGGTAGTACTCGAGCTCGCGGATGCTCTCCCGGATGTCCGCGAGGGCGCGGTGGGCGAGGCCCTTGGCAGGCTGGCCGAAGTACACGCGCGGGTACCAGCGGCGGCACAGCTCCTTGATCGAGGAGACATCGATCATCCGGTAGTGCAGGTAGGCGTCGAGCGTCGGCATGTCTCGGGCCAGGAAGCCCCGGTCCGTCGCGATCGAGTTGCCGCACAGGGGCGCGGTGCGCGGGGACGGCACGAACTCACGCACGTACGTCAGGACCGCGTCCTCCGCCTCGGCCATCGTGATCGCGGAGCGGCGTACCTCCTCGGTGAGGCCGGACTTGGCATGCATGTCCCGGACGACCTCGGGCATGGCGTCCAGCGCCGCGTCATCGGCGTGGATGACCAGATCGACGCCCTCGCCGAGCACGTTGAGATCGGGATCGGTGACCAGCGCGGCCACCTCGATCAACGCGTCTTTGCCGAGGTCGAGACCCGTCATTTCACAATCGATCCACACCAGAAGATCCGCCACGCGGACAGCCTACGCGTCGGCCGGTCGACGCGCTGCGCCGTCGGCCATACCAGCCTGTCGGGGACGTTCAGTTTGTTATGCCCGATTTTGGACGATACCTTCCCAGCGGCGCCGCGCGTTGGCTAAACTGTGCTTAACGGACGAAACCCCCTTCGGTTACTCCGTTCCCCCGGTAATGGGCCCTCCACGTCGGCAGCGCGGAGGGCCCATTCATGTACGCAACGGCGTGACCGAAGGCCCGGACGCGTCGGTCACCGACCCGATGAACGACCTGACGAAGACCATGTCGCACGCCAACCGACCGGTTCTCCGCAGGAACATCGCCCCGCTCGCCGCCTCGCCGTTGACAGACGACAAGGGCCGCCCATATGGGCGGCCCTTGGTACTGGGAATGAAATCGGGTCAGTCCTTCGCCGGGCGTTTGGTCGTCCCACGAGCGGCGGGTTTGGCGCTCGGCTGCTTGGCATCCTCGTCGGACGCCCCTCGTTTGCGGCGCGTGGGAGTCGTACCGCCGGCCAGGAGCTTCGCCGCCTCCTCCTGATAGTTCGTCACGACCGAGGGCTTGGCGACCTTGGCAGCGGCCACCGATCCGGGCCTGCTCGGGCCGTCGTCCGCGGTCCCCGCGGCGGCTGTTGCTGTCGACTCCGGACCGGTCGCACTGGTGGCGGTCGTGCTGGACTCGTCCTTGCGCCCCGCACCCGTGCGTGCGCCACCGGAGCGTTGCCCGCCGATGCCGTTCGACGTGGACTTGCGCGAGCCGGTCACGCCGGTCGGGGACGAGTCGGCATTCGCCGCCTTGGCGGACGCGGCGCCAGCCGCAGTGGCAACCGGTGCGCCGGCCGCGGCGGCGGTGGGTGTCGACGCCCGCGCAGGGGCGGGGACAGCCGGGCGGGTGCTCGGCACGGGTCCGGCCTTGGCCGCCGGGGCCCCGCCCGCCGTCTGCCGCGGTGTCGCCGATGGTGCCTCGACCGGCGGCGTGGGCGCGGTGGTGGCGCCGCGCCCCGTCGACCCGGCAACCGCGGGCGCGGCAGGGGCGCCACGCGCTGCCGACCCGGCCTCCGCGGACGCGGCAGTGGCCCCGCGCGTCATCGACCCGGCCTCCGCAGACGCGGCAGTGGCGCCACGCGCCATCGACCCGGCCTCCGCAGACGCGGCAGTGGCCCCGCGCGCCATCGACCCGGCCTCCGCGGACGCGGCAGTGGCCCCGCGCGCCATCGACCCGGCCTCCGCGGACGCGGCGGGAGCGCCACGCGCCATCGACCCGGTCGACGCGGGCGCGGCGGGAGCGCCACGCGCCATCGATCCGGCCTCCGGGGCCGCTGCCCGCGGGGACACCGCCGGACGTACGGTGGCCCGGGTCGTGGTCTTCGCGCCGGCGGATGCGGACTTCTCGACCGTGGCTCCGGCAGCCGCTGCGGATTTCGCCGCCGACGGCGAGCCGGTGGGCGTCGACGGAGCCTTCAGCGCACCCGGCTCCGGCGAGGAGCCCTTGGTGACCGAAGCGCCGCCCGCGGCGGTTCCCCTCGTGCTCGGAACACCCGACACCGGCGCCACCTGGTTGGGCACCGACGCGGCGGAATCCTTTCCGGGCTCCGGAATTGAGGCCGCTTCCGGCTCCTTCCTGGTCATGCGCTTGGCGTCGGCGTCCACAGTGGTGGGTTCGGCGCGGAGCCCCGGACGGTCGGTCGGGGCGGCGCTCCTCGCGGACGCGACGCTGGGCGACGCGTCGGGCTTCGCCTGCGCCGGGGCGGCCGTCGCGGGCTTCGCGTCGCGGTCGCCGGACGCTGGCTGCACTTGCGGCTTGGCCGGTACGGCGGCCGACTTCGCGTCGGCAGTCGTGCTCTGCGTGTGCCCCGCCCGCTCGGTGGGTGTGGCCGTCGCAGCGCTCCCGGTTCCTCGCGCCGCCGCACCGGCATCAACGCCACGCGTCGGGATGGCCGGCGCGGCCGGTGATCCAGCCCCGGTAGCCGGTGATCCAGCCTCTGTAGCACGCGCCGGCGCGGCCGACGATCCAGTCCCGGCAGCACGTGTCGGCACGGTCGGCGTGGCTGGTGACCCCGCACCACCCGCCGGCGCACCCGTCGGGGTGGCCCGGTCGGCCCGGTTCCCTCCGGTACGGGTCAACCCCGTTGCGGCCCAATCCGTCGCCCGCGAGCCCGTGACGTATCCGATCTGCGTCGGGGGCTTGTCGGTCGGCGACGTTGCCGCAAGCTCCGCAGCGCCGAACCGGCGCGTGGGCTGCTGCACTCGGGCAGAGCCCGCCGCCGGTTGGGTCCCCTTCGACTGAGCCGCAACCGACTGAGCCGCAACCGACTGAGCCGCAACCGACTGAGCCGCATCAGCTTGGCCAGCATCAGCTTGGGCCGTCTTCGGCTGGTCCGCCTTCGGCTCAGGGGATCCGGACGGACGCTCAGGGGATCCGGACGGAGACTCAGGGGATCCGGACTGAGCGGTCTTCGACGAGGCCGCCTCCGGCTGAGTGGCTTGCGACTGGGCGGCAACAGAAGAGGCCGCGCCTTGCCTCCCGGCGCCACTCGCCGACGGATTGCCCGCGCCAGCCGACGGACTCACCCCAGCCGACGCGCCCGCCGCAGCCGACGCGCTGGCCGCAGCCGACGCGCCCGCCGCGGCCGAAGGGCCCGCCGTAACCGACGGGGCCGCTGCAGCCGGAGGGGCCGCTGCAGCCGGAGGGGCCCCTGCAGCCGGACGGGCCGCTGCAGCCGGAGGGGCCGCTGCAGCCGGAGGGGCCCCTGCAGCCGGAGGGGCCCCTGCAGCCGTAGCGCTCGCTGCAGATGAAGGACTGGGGGCGTCGGCTTCGCGGGATGCTGCGGCGGCCAACGCGGCCGCCGCGCGAGCTTCTGTCTCGCGGGCCCGGGCGGCAGCCGTCTCGGCCACCCAGGCACCGACGGCGGACGCCTCGAAGACCGGGGTGCCGTCACCCGACGGACCGCGCCGCCGGGCGGGACGCTGTCCGGCTCGACCGAGCATCGGATCGGACGGGGAACCACCGAGGCCCGGTGCCGCCCCACCGATCAGGCCAAGCGGCTCACCCCGTGCAGGCGCCTTGCGGTCCGCTCCCCCGTCGCCGCCGGCCGCGCCGGACCGCGCCGAAGGCACGGTCGCGCCGGGACCCGACGCCGCAGCACCGGACGCCGCAGCACCGGCCTCGGAGATGGCGGCACGAACGGACTCCGGGGAACCGACCGACACTTTGGAAGCCGGCGCGGTGGAAGCCGGCGCGGTGGAAGCCGGCGCGGTGGAAGCCGGCGTGGCGGCCACCGTGGAGTCGGCGGCGTCCGACGTGACCGGACCGGAATCCGACGCACCCTTAGCAGCGATGGCCGGTTCGGCGGTCGGCAGGGATGGTTCGGCACCTTGCGCGTCGCCGGTGGAACCGGCGCGGGACTTCTGCGTCGGGCGCGTCGGTGGCCAACTCAGCTGCGGCAGTGAGCGGCCGCCCTTGGCCAGGGCGTCGGCGAGCGTACGGGGCCGGTTCGCCGCGGCGTGGCGGCCGCCGCCGGAGCGGGGCAGGGGCAGGGGAACACCGATCCGCTTCATCAGCTCGGGCACCTGGCTGGGCTCCACGACGTACACGAGTTCGCGGCGGCGGGCCGGCCAGGCGAGCATGATCAGGCCGCCGAGGACGAGCAGGCTGCCGAGGACGAACAGTGCCCAGGTCCCGGAGTTCAGCCAGCCGGGGCGTACCTCCGCGATGGACTCCACGCTCAGGTCGGGGTGGGCGGAGCGGCTCATGATGACCAGGCTGTACGGGCCGCCGCGCAGGTCACGGGCGGCCCAGTCGAGGGCGCCCGTACCGGCCTTCGTCCAGATCTTCAGTTCGCCGGGGCGGCCGGCGGGCTCGCGGTGGCCGTCGACCTGCTGGATGCCGACCGGCAGGTCACCGGTGGCGAGGTCGAACGAGAGCACGTTGGCCCGCGGCACCCCGTCGAGGTACTTGCCGACCTGGGTGGCGGGTGCGATGCCGATGAAGGCGGGGCCGTCGGGCGCGGCGGCGGCCACCCGTATCCGGGTTCCGCCGGAGCGGGTGAACGGGGCGTCGCGGCGCAGCAGGGCGTCGAGGTCGCCGACCACCACGGCGTACCCGGGTGTCGTCAGCTCCTGCACGTTGCCGCTGAACGCGCCGCCCGCGTCGCGGTGCTGCATCGCCGTCCACAGCGCGGCTCCGCCCAGCAGAGCCGGCAGCCCGACGATCAGCATCAGCATTCCGAGGATCGTGCGGATCACCCGCATCAGCCTGTCCCCTTTCCGGTCATTCTGCGCAGACCATACGACCAAAACGGCCGGAAAAAGGGCAAACAGGCACTTAGGCCCCGAGATGCATGACAACAGGCCGGACGAGCCGGTCACGGACGGCCCGGCGGGGCGCACACCCGCCGGGGCGAAGGGGCTGACGGGCCAGCGAAGGGCTGGCGGGTGGTCAGGAGATCTTGGCGGTCATGGTCACCGTGGACTGGTCGATGTCGCTGGTCCGCAGCGTGAACTTGAACGTCCAGTCCCCGGCCGCGGGCAACGCGACGTCGCCGATCGCGTGGAAGTCCGTGATCCGCAGCAGCGGCACCTCGATCGGCTCGATCCCCTTGGCGGGCAGCGCCGCCGTGGCCGTCCACTCCACCACCGGCAGCGGCTTGTTGTCGGGGGTGTACGCGTACAGGTGCAGGGAGTTGTTGCCGACGGTCGCGGGGAAGATGTCCACCTGCAGCGACATCGTCGGGTTGCGCAGCGTCTGGCTCACCGTGGTGTTCTTCGTGGCGGCGGTCTCGGCGGCCTCGGCCGTCCGTGGCGGGGCGATCTGCACCAGGACCGCGGTGACGGCCAGCACCACGGCGGACACCCCCAGCTCGACGGCGACGAGGCGGCGCAGCGGGCGCGGGCTCTCCGGGACACCGCCCTTGCGCACCACGGTGCGGGCCACCGCCGCCACGGCGATCACCACCGCGGCGAGACCGACCTTGGCCAGGATCAGCCGCCCGTACGTGCTGTCCACCAGACCCTGCAGCGAGGCCACCTCGATCAGGGCCTGCACGACGCCGGCCAGCAGCAGCGCGCTCACCGCCGTCGCCGCCCACCGCGACCAGATCGGCAGGATCGCGGTCAGCTCCCGCGCGTCCGCCCGGGGCAGCAGGAACGCCAGCAGCATGAGCAGCCCGCCCAGCCACACCGCCATGGCCGCCAGGTGGATCGCGTCCAGCACCACGGAGACACCGGCCACCGGGGACGCCGTCGGATGCCCGCTCAACGGCCAGGTGGCCAGCGCGGCCACGCCGAGTGCCCCGAGCAGGGCCAGGTCGGCCTTCGACTCGCCGCCGCCGGTGCGCAGCAGGGGCCGCAGCAGCACCGCGGCCGCGCAGATCACCCCGAGGCGCACCAGCATGACCGCGCCGAAGGTGCTGCCCAGCACGTCACGGAAGTCGCCGAAGCCGACGTCGAACAGCGACCCACCGGTCGCGTACGGCACCTGCAGCCACAGCGCCAGCACGGTGCTGCCGAGCACCAGGCCGATGCCGGTGTGCACCACCCGGGCCGGGCCGCGCCGCGACAGCCGGTGCGGCCACAGCAGCGCCAGCACCAGCACCGGGCCGACGAGCAGCACCAGCCCCGCGTACCCGAGGAATTTGCCGACCGAGATCAGGGTGCGCACCACCGGGTCGCTGGCGGTCGCGTCGCCGGACGCGACCGGCGGGGTCGACGGCTCGCCGACCGAGTAGCTGATGCTGCCGCCGATCGGATGGCTGTCGGCGGAGATGACCCGGTAGCTCACCACGTACGTGCCGCGGCCGCCGCCGGAACGCAGCGGGACCGTGACCGTGGCGCCGTCGGCCTGCGGATCGCCCTGATCGGCCCGCTTGCCGTCGGGGCCGAGCACCTGGATGCGGCCGTCGACGAGCTGGACCGACTCGCTGAAGGTCAACGTGACCCGGTTCGGGGCGTCCGGCACGATCGTGCCGTTCTGCGGGTCGCTGGCCACCAGCACGGCGTGCGCGCTGGCCGGCGCGGCCGGGCCGAGCAGGACGCAGAGCAGCCCGAAGAGCAGGCCCACACCGGCCGCGAGGATCCTGCGCCGGTCGGCTCGAAGGCGGATCATGACGCGGCCGGGCGCGGCGAGAGTGAGCGGGTCATGACGGCCATGCTCCCCGATGGGCGCACGCCGGGCCCACCGGGTCGGCGATCCGTGCTCAGCCATGGGCGGATAGTCGTCGGATAAGCCTGAATGGTTCCTGAGGTGACAGAGAATTTTGGCCTTGTACCATTGCCGACCGTGACGCCCCCCGACGACGCCACCGACCTCGCCCTCGCCGCCCGTGCCGGTGACACCGCCGCGCAGGCCGCCTTCGTGCGCGCCACGCAGGCGGAGGTGTGGCGCTTCGCCGCCGCCCTGGTCGACCCGGGTGCCGCCGACGATCTGACCCAGGAGATCTACCTGCGGGCGTTCCGGGCGCTGCCCGCTTTCGAGGGACGTTCCACCGCCCGTACGTGGCTGCTCGGGATCGCCCGGCGCACCTGCGCCGACCACCTGCGCGCGGTCGTGCGCCGGCGGCGCCTGGACGCGCGGCTGGCCGCGCAGGCCTGGACCGAGTCGCCGCACCCGGACCCCGCGCTGCGCCTGGGCACGGCCGATCTGCTGCGCGCGCTGAGCGAGGAGCGCCGCACCGCGTTCGTGCTCACCCAGATCCTGGGCCTGTCGTACGCTGAGGCCGCCGCCGTCGAAGGGGTGCCGGTCGGCACGATCCGGTCCCGGGTCGCCCGCGCCCGCGAGGAGCTGGTGACCGCGGTCGCCGCGGCCCGGGCCAGCTGAGAGGACCAACGGCCCTGGCCGGGGCCGGATCTTGACGGTTGGCTCGATCACGGCAGGGGACTCCCAGTCGATTCACAGCGGCCCGAGGGGAACCGCGCGGCCCCCGTCACCGACCAATGAGGCGTGAAGATGGACACGGGTGACACCACCGGACCCACCCGTTCGGCCGCCGTGTGGGTGTGGATCTCCACCGTGGCCCGGTTCGGGCTGGCTGTGGTGTGGCTCGTCGCGGGCGCCACGAAGGTCGGTGACCTGGCGGCGTCCGGGCGGGCGGTCAACGCGTACCGGCTGATGCCGTACGAGGCGGCGAAGGTGGTCGGGGCGGCGCAGCCGTTCCTGGAGATCGCCCTCGGGTTGCTGCTGCTGGTCGGGCTGGCGGTACGGCTCAGCGCGGGGATCTCCGCGGTCCTGCTGGTGATCTTCATCGCGGGGATCGTCTCCGCGTGGGCGCGCGGGCTGGCCATCGACTGTGGCTGCTTCAGCCGCGGCGGCGACCTGGCCGGCGGCGTCGACCCGGGCTACCTGTCGGAGATCCTGCGCGACCTCGGCTTCCTGGTTCTGGCGGGAATCCTGCTGTGGCGGCCACGTACCCGATTCTCGCTGGACGGCCTACTGATGGGGGAACGATGAGCAAGGCGGGCAAGGACCGCAACCGGGCCAGGCAGATCGTCGAGCAGCAGAAGGCCCGCGAGCGGCGCCGCAAGGTGACCCTGTGGACGAGCATCGGCGTGGTCTTCCTCCTGATCGCGGCCGGGCTGGTCGGCTACGCGATGTCGTCCAGTCAGCAGAACGCCGACGCGGGCAAGCTCGTCGTGCCCGCGGCGGCGGTCGACGGCGGCACCGCGTTCGCGGTCGGCTCCGGCCCGGTCGCGGTCGACCTGTACGAGGACTTCATGTGCCCGGTCTGCCGCGTCTTCGAGGCCCAGTCGAGCGCCACGCTGCGCGGACTCGCCGCCAAGAACGAGATCACCCTGCGGTACCACCCGGTCGCGATCCTGGACCACGCCTCGGAGGGCACGCAGTACTCCAGCCGGGCCGCGGGGGCGTCGGCCGCGGCGGCGCAGGGCGGCAAGTTCGTCGAGTACCACGACGTGCTCTACGCCAACCAGCCGCAGGAGAACACTCCCGGCCTCACCGACGACAAGCTGATCGAGCTGGGCCGCACGGTCGGGCTCACCGACCCCACGTTCGCCGACGCGGTGAAGAACAAGACGTACGTGCCGTGGGCCACGAAGAACACCGAGACGTTCTCGGCGCGCGGCTACACCGGCACCCCCACCATCGTCGTGGCCGGCAAGCAGGTGACCGGGGCGAACAACTCGCTGCCCACCACCGCCGACATCACCAAGGCGATCGACGCGGCCAAGGGGTGAAACGGCTGGTCCTGATGGTCGCGGTGGCCGGTGCGCTCGTCGTGCCGGCCACGCCCGCGTCCGCGCACGGCGGGGACGCGCCCGACGCCACCGCGTACCGGGTCACGGTCGGCGCTGTCACCCCACCCGAGCCGGGGCTCACGGTCCGGGCCGTCGAGGCAGGGGCGCGGCTGGAACTGGTCAACCACACCGGGCACCCGGTGGAGGTGCTCGGCTACTCCGGCGAGCCGTACCTGGACGTGCGTCCCGACGGGACGTTCGAGAACCTCAACGCACCCACCACGTACCTGAACCGCACCCTGGCCGGGGACACCCCGGTGCCGGCCGGCGCGGATCCGGCCGCGCCGCCGCGGTGGTCCCGGATCTCCAGCGGGCCGAGCGTGCGCTGGCACGACCGGCGTACCCGCTGGCTCGGCGACGGTCTGCCGCCCGCGGCGGCTGCCGACCCCGCGCACACTCACCGGATCAGCGACTGGTCCGTGCCGCTGCGCGCCGGGACCCGTACCTTCGCGGTCCGCGGCACCCTCGACTGGGTGCCGCCGCCGCGAGCCCGGCTGTGGTGGCTGGGCGCGGCGCTGCTGGCGGTCGCGGTCGCGGCCGCGGGCCGGTGGCACGGCCGGGCCGCGGGGGCACTCGCGGTGCTCGCGGGCACGATCACGCTCGGGTACGGGATCAGCCGGGCGCTCGCGGGGGCCCCCGGTACGCTGCCCGCCCTGGTGGCCGCCGCCCTCGCCGTGCTGGCGGGCGCGGTGGCGCTGACCCGTCGCGCCGCCGCGTTCCCGCTGGCGCTCGGCGGGGCGGCGCTGGCCCTGTTCGGCGGCGTGGCCGAGACGGGGGTCTGGCGGCAGGCCGTCGTGGACGCACCCGGCCCGGCGTGGTGCGCCCGTGCCGCCGTACTGATAGCGCTCGGCGCCGGACTGGGCACGGCCGTGACCGGTGTCGCGGGTCTGCGTCGGCGGTCCGGGGCCCCGGTTAAGGTCGACGCATGACTGAGACCGCCCGCCTGGCGCCCGGCGACCCCGCGCCGGACTTCACGCTGCCCACCGACACCGGCGAGAGCCTCTCCCTCAAGGATCTGCGGGGCCGCCGCGTCGTGCTGTACGCGTACCCGGCCGCGATGACCCCCGGCTGCACCACGCAGGCCTGTGACTTCCGCGACTCGATGGCCTCGCTCAAGGGAGCCGGCTACGAGGTCGTCGGCATCTCCCCGGACACCCCGGCCAAGCTCGCCAAGTTCCGCGAGCGCGACGCGATCACGTTCCCGCTGGTCGGTGATCAGGACAAGAGCGTACTGACCGCCTACGGCGCGTACGGTGAGAAGCAGTTGTACGGCAAGACGGTCACCGGGGTCATCCGCTCCACCTTCGTCATCGACGAGCAGGGCCGCATCGAACGGGCCCTGTACAACGTCAAGGCGACCGGTCACGTGGCGAAGCTGCGCCGTGACCTGGGCATAGACTGACCCTGATTCCTGTGAATTTCGCGGATTCCCGGCCCGACGGTCGATAAAACGGTAAGCCAATGCCGTCTGTCGGCGGCGGGTCGCCGGGGGTTCCCCGGCGGCCTCCGCCCGGGTCAGGAGACCGCCCATGTCTGCTGCCGCTGAGCCGCGGCCCGCGAAGTCGCGGGCCCGCAAGCCGCGCAAGTCGCACGCCGCGAAGCGGCGGGCCACGCCGTCACGCCGCCTGAGCGTGACCGGCCTGATGCGCAACCTCAAGGTTGCGCACAAGCTGTTCTTCAGCTTCGGCCTGCTCTGTCTGCTGGTCGTCGCGGTCGGCGCCATGGGCCTGTACCAGCTGCGCAACGCCAACGCGCGGATGGAACAGATGTACAAGGGCAACCAGCAGGCCATCGAATGGCTGGGTGACGTCCGCGCCGACGTCCAGCAGGCGACGGCGCGCACCAACGACCTGATCCTGCGGTCGCCGGTCGCCGACGTCAGCAATGTGCAGATGGCCCTGCAGCGGCTGGACTCCGAGATCGACGGCACCTGGAAGCTGTACAGCTCCAACCAGAACCCCGCCGCGGCCAAGGACAAGGCCGCCTTCTCCGCCGCGCTCAAGGAGTACCGCCAGGTCCGCGAGCAGAAGCTGGTGCCCGCGGCCAAGGCCGACGACTTCCTGGGCTACCTGGGCGCCAAGAACAACTTCATCGACCCGCTGACCGCCAAGCTCACGGTGTCGCTGGACAACCTCGCCAAGATCGAGGACGCCGCCGCGCAGAAGCAGATGGCCGCCGCCCGGGACAGCGCCCAGCTCGCCCAGATCGTCACCATCGTGCTGATCGTCGTCGCCGTACTGGTCACGATCGTGCTGGCGCTGACCCTGAGCCACGCCATCGCCACGCCGCTCGGCCAGACCGTGGGCGTCCTCGCCGGGCTCGCCGACGGCCGCCTCGACCAACGGCTCGGCTACACCGGACGCGACGAGTTCGGCGTGATGGGCCGGGCCGTGGACACGGCCCTGGACCGGCTCACCCAGGCGCTGCGCGGCATCAACGAGAACGCGATCACGCTGGCCTCGTCCGCTGAGGAGCTGACCGCGGTGGCCGCGCAGATGAACACGTCGGCCGCGAACTCCGCCGAACGGGCGCACGCCGTCACCGCGGCCTCCGAGGAGATCACCGGCAACATCACCACGATCTCCGCGGGCGCCGAGGAGATCGGCAGCTCGATCACCGAAATCGCGCGCAGCACCTCCAGCGCGGCGGACGTGGCCACCGAGGCCGTACGTATCTCCACCGAGGCTGGACAGATCCTGCAGCAGCTGGGCACGTCGTCCGCGGAGATCGTCTCCGTCATCAAGATCATTACGGGCATCGCGGAGCAGACCAACCTGCTCGCCCTCAACGCCACCATCGAGGCCGCTCGCGCCGGTGAGGCCGGCAAGGGCTTCGCGGTGGTGGCCGGCGAGGTCAAGGAACTCGCCCAGGAGACCGCCCGGGCCACCGAGGACATCCGCGCCCGCGTCGACGCCATCCAGAACGACTCCTCCGCCGCGGTCAACGCGATCTCCGGAATCGGCAGCGTGATCGAGCAGATCAACGCCACCCAGTCCGCGATCGCCGCGGCGGTCGAGGAGCAGACCGCGACCACCAACGAGATGACGCGCAACGTCAGCGAGGTGGCCACCGGCTCCCACGAGATCTCGACCAACGTGGCCGCGGTCGCGTCCGCGGCGGCCGAGACGACCAGCGCGGCGTCGAACACCGCCGCCGCGGCGGACGAACTGGCACGTGTGGCTCACGACCTGCAGCAGAGCTTGGCGCTGTTCCGGTACTGAGCCTCGGCTGGGGCTCCCCGGCCCGCCGACCCACGGCGGCCGTCATGCGGTTCCGACCCGCGTGGCGGCCGCCGTGCCGTATCCGAGAACTGTCGTACCCCATCGATACGTTCCTACCATGCCTTACGTGAAGTACACGCGGGAGACTCTGGCCGCCGCCGTGGCAGGCGCGACGTCCATGGCCGCCGTCCTGCGCCACCTCGGCATACCGCCGAACGGAGGCGCCCATGCACACCTGCGGCGGCGCATCGACCACTTCGGCATCGACCGGTCCCACTTCCTCGGCCAGGCTCATCGGCGCGGCAAGCCCAGTCCACTGCGACGCACGCCGGACGAAATCCTCGTCCTGCGTCCCCCGACGGCGCGCCGGGCCGCGTCGACTTCGCTGACCCGGGCGTTGCTGGCGGTGGGGCGTCCACACCATTGCGCGCTCTGCGGGACCGGCGACCGCTGGGCGGGCCGGCGACTCACCCTGCACGTCGACCACGTGGATGGCCGCTTCTGGGACTGCCGCGCCGGCAACCTGCGGTTTCTGTGCCCCAACTGCCACAGCCAGACCTCGACGTACGCCGGTCGCAACCGGCGCCACGAACGGATACCGCTCATCCGCGTCGACGCGCACGGCGATCCCGTGGCCGATCAAGTGCCACGGCAGCGGCCACCCGCGGAGGAGGTCCTGGACCGACTCGACCGGGCCGAGGTCACGGTGGCCGAGGCGGCCCGCCTGCTCGGCTGCCACCGCAACCACATCTACCGGCTACGCGAACGGCGTCGTGAGTGCGGCTCGCTCGCCCCGGCCACACGGGCGCGCGGCCGACGCGTGGTCGACCCGTCGACCGTCATCGCGTTCGCGGTCGCCAATCCCCTGCTGGGCCCCCGCCGGCTGGCCACGGCACTGGCGCGTCGGGCCAACGATCCGGTGGTGGTGTCGCACGGGACGGTCTCGAACATTCTGACCGCCGCCGGCCTCAACACCCACGCGGCACGCATCGCGGCGGCCTCCGAAGGATCCGCACGGTAACGGCACCGACTACACTGCTCAACACGTCGCCCTACCGGCGACGATGCGGAAGTGGCGGAACAGGCAGACGCCCGGGTTTTAGGTACCCGTGCCTTAACAGGCGTGGGGGTTCGAGTCCCCCCTTCCGCACCACAGACCCCGCCCCGGGGGTCACGCCTTCTTACTTCAGGCGGTGACGCGCCACCGTGCATCCCCCTCGGTCCCGGTGCGAGCAAACCGGTCGGGGCGGTGTGGTGCAGGGGCCACATCTGGAGCCCGCCGGCCGCTCGCCTTTCAGCCGCCGCAGGACGGCGCGGCAGGCGCGGCGGCGAGCGCCACCGGCGGCGCCTGCGCGAGCCCGTCCGCCTCCCGGTCCGGGCTGGCAGCTGGGGACTCCGACACCGCCGGCGCGGCAGACGACGACGGCGCGGCGGGCGCCGACGACACCTTCGACTTCGATGGCGCGGGCTTGGCCTTCTTCGACGGCGCGCCCGCCCCCTTGGCGACCGCCGGTGCGCTGCCCGCCTTGCCGCTCAGGCGTACGGATGTGGTCTGGCGCCGCTGCGGCAGCAGCTTGACCCCGGTGGCGGTCGCGACGTGGCCGTAGCTGTCGGTGATCCGGATGCTGAACGGGCCCTTTCCCGTGTTCTTGTCGATGATCCAGAAGTTGTACGAGGCGTGCGCAGCCGTCATCCACCCCCGTCCGGGCCCCTTGGCCTGGACCGAGACGATCGGGTTGGCGTGGTTGTCGATGAGGATCGCCCACCAGTACTGCGACGAGCCCTCGGCGAAGGTGATGCTCAGCGGGCCCGGGGTGGGTGCGTTCGGCACGGCCCGGTAGGTGATCGGCACGACGCCGGCCGACTCGTTCGCGATGCGCTTGAACGCGGTGCGGCTCAGGTCGAGGTGCCCGACGGCGCATTCCGGGCAGGAGTCGAAGACCTTGACCCGGACCTTGCCCTTGGGGCCGGTGACGTCGATGTAGCTGCCGCAGGCGGTGGCGCCGGAGTATTGCGCACGGCCGAGCGCGACGTACAGGTCGTCGGCGGGTGGGGCGAAGTTGCAGTTGCCGACGCCGCCGGCCAGGTCGTAGAAGGTCGCTTTGCCCTTCTGGGTGCTGGTGGGCGGGGGCGCGGCGCAGGCGGGGCCGCCGTCGCGCAGCAGCAGTGCGACGCCGAGGACGCCCGCGAGGAGTACGGCGCCGCCGGTGGCCAGCCAGCGGGGGGTCAACAGGCGATGAGCAGTCACGCTGAGGCATCTTTCGGCGCTGTCCGCGTGAGGGCAACGCTTCTAAGAGAGACCTAAGACAGCGATCCGGCCAGGTCACCTGGATGAGTCTGGTCAGCCCTCTGGTGTTTGAAAGATTCCATGCATACGCTGCGAGAGTGAATGACGGAGCTGTCAGGACGGCTGAGCGCGTGCTCGACCTGTTCCAGGGCGCGCGGCTGACCCCGACGCAGCGCCGCATCGCGCACAGCCTCGTGCAGCACGCCCCGTCGGCGGCGTACCTGTCGGCCGCCGAGGTCGCCGAGCTGGCCGGGGTGAGCCAGCCGTCCGTGACCCGGTTCGCGATGGCGCTGGGCTACAGCGGATATCCGGCACTGCGCCGTGAGCTGCGGGCGCTGGCCGGGCCGCGCCCCGCCGACGGCCGGGAACCCGGCGACAACCCCATGCAGCGGGCGGTCCGGGCCGAGGCGCAGCACCTGGGCCGACTGGTGGAGCAACTGGACAATCTGGACGCGGTGGAGCAGGCCGCGAAGCTGCTGGTGGCCAGCCGTCCCCTGCCGGTGCTGGGGCTGCGGGCGGCGGCGCCCCTTGCGGCGTATTTCGGGTATTTCGCCGCGAAGGTGCACCCGGACGTGCGCGTACTGGACACCGGCGGGACTCATCTGCTGGACCGGCTCGACCAGGCGCGGGCCGCGGGTGCGGGCGCACTGCTGGCGATCGTGCTGCCGCGCTACCCGAAGGAAACCCTGGACACGCTGCGCGAGGCCCGGGCGGCGGGGCTGGCGGTCGTGGCGGTCACCGACTCGGCGGTCAGCCCGGCCGCCGAGTGCGCGGACGTGGTACTGCCCGCGGCGGTCGGCACCCACCTGGTCTTCGACCTGCATACCGGGCCGATGGCGATGGCGATGGTTCTGCTGCAGGCGATGTGCGACGCGGCGCCCGGTGGCGTTCAGCACCGCCTGGAGCAGTTCGAGGCGACGGCCGCTCGGCGGCACATCTTCGAGGCATGAGGAGGACGACATGGTCGTGAGGGCGGATCGCGGCACGCAGCGTACGGCTAAGGGGTGGCCCCAGGAGGCCGCCAAGCGGATGCTGATGAACAACCTCGACCCGGACGTGGCAGAGCGCCCCGACGACCTGGTCGTGTACGGCGGCACCGGCAAGGCGGCGCGGGACTGGCCGTCGTTCCACGCGATCGTGCGGGAGCTGGACACGCTCGCCGACGACGAGACGCTGCTGGTGCAGTCGGGGCGGCCGGTCGGCGTGTTCCGCACTCACGAGTGGGCGCCGCGGGTGCTGCTGGCCAACTCCAACCTGGTCGGTGACTGGTCGACCTGGCCGGAGTTCCGCCGCCTGGAGAAGCTCGGCCTCACCATGTACGGCCAGATGACGGCCGGTTCGTGGATCTACATCGGCACCCAGGGCATCCTGCAGGGCACGTACGAGACGTTCGCGGCCGTGGCAGCCAAGCGCTACGGCGGCGACCTCGCGGGCACGCTGACGCTGACCGGCGGCTGCGGCGGCATGGGCGGCGCGCAGCCCCTCGCGGTCACCATGAACGGCGGCGTCTGCCTCATCGTCGACGTCGACGAGACCCGGCTGCGCCGCCGCGTCGAGACCCGCTACCTGGACACGCTCGCCGCCGACCTGGACGACGCGATCGCGCAGGCGGAAGCCGCGAAGCGGGACCGCCGCGCGGTCAGCATCGGCGTGGTCGGCAACGCCGCCGAGGTCTTCCCGGAGCTGCTGCGCCGCGGCGTGGCCATCGACATCGTCACCGACCAGACCAGCGCGCACGACCCGCTGTCGTACCTGCCGGTCGGGGTGGACGTGGCCGACTGGGCCGAGTACGCCCGGACCAAGCCCGAGGAGTTCACCGACCGGGCGCGGCAGAGCATGGCCCGGCACGTCGAGGCGATGGTCGGGTTCCTGGACGCGGGCGCCGAGGTGTTCGACTACGGCAACTCGATCCGCGGCGAGGCGCAGCTCGGCGGGTACGAGCGGGCGTTCGCGTTCCCGGGCTTCGTGCCCGCGTACATCCGGCCGCTGTTCTGCGAGGGCAAGGGACCGTTCCGGTGGGCGGCGCTGTCCGGCGACCCGGCCGACATCGCGGCCACCGACCGGGCGATCCTCGACCTGTTCCCCGACAACGACCCCCTGGCCCGGTGGATCCGGATGGCCGGGGAGCGGGTCGCGTTCCAGGGGCTGCCCGCGCGGATCTGCTGGCTGGGCTACGGCGAGCGGGACAAGGCGGGAGTGCGGTTCAACGACATGGTGGCGCGCGGTGAGGTGTCCGCCCCGATCGTCATCGGGCGTGACCACCTGGACTGCGGGTCGGTGGCGTCGCCGTACCGGGAGACAGAGGCGATGGCGGACGGCTCGGACGCCATCGCGGACTGGCCACTGCTCAACGCCCTGGTCAACACGGCCTCCGGCGCGTCGTGGGTGTCCATCCACCACGGCGGCGGCGTCGGCATCGGCCGGTCGCTGCATGCAGGGCAGGTGTGCGTCGCCGACGGCACCGCGCTGGCCGGGCAGAAGATCGAGCGGGTGCTCACCAACGACCCCGGGATGGGCGTCATCCGGCACGTCGACGCGGGCTACGAGCAGGCCACCGCGGTCGCCGACGCGACGGGCGTACACATCCCGATGCGGTCATGAGCGCGACGTTCGCGGCGCTCTGGGCCGAGATCGCGCCGATCGGCCGCACGGCCGGCGGCGGTTATCTCAGGTACGCGTTCAGCGAGCCGGAACTGGCGCTGCGCGACTGGTTCCGGGCCCAGGCGGCCCGCCGGGAGCTGGCGGTCACCGAGGACGGCAACGGGAACCTGTTCGCCTGGTGGGGCTCGCCGTGGGGGCCGGGGACCGTGCTGACCGGCTCGCACTTCGACTCGGTGCCGCACGGCGGCGGGTACGACGGGCCGCTCGGCATCGTCAGCGCGTTCCTGGCCGTGGACGAGATGCGGGCGCGGGGCGTGACGCCTGCGCGGCCGCTGGCCGTGGCCGCGTTCGCCGAGGAGGAGGGCGGCCGCTTCGGCGTGCCGTGCCTGGGTTCCCGGCTGCTCACCGGCGCGATCACGCCCGAGAAGGCGGCGGCGCTGACCGACCGGGACGGGGTCACGTTCGGGGCGGCGCTCGGCGACCACCCGGCCGGGGCCCAGCAGGACCGCCTGGCCAACGTCTCCGCGGTCGTGGAGCTGCACATCGAGCAGGGCAAGGCCCTCGTCGACGTGGACGCGCCGGTCGGGGTGGCCTCGGCGATCTGGCCGCACGGGCGGTGGCGGATGGACTTCACCGGCGACGGCGACCACGCGGGCACCACCCGGATGGCGGACCGGCACGACCCGATGCTGACGTTCGCGTACACGGTGCTGGCGGCCAACAAGGAGGCCCGGCTGGCCGGGGCGCACGCCACGGTCGGTCGGGTGGAAGCCGAACCGAACGCCACCAACGCGATCCCGTCGCGGGTACGCGGCTGGCTCGACGCCCGGGCCGCCGACAGCGCCACCCTCGACCGCCTCGTCGAGGCGGTCGTCAAGCGGGCCGTGGAACGGGCCGGGCGCGACGGCACCCGGGTCAGCGTCGAGGCGGAGTCGGTCTCCCCCGAGGTGGCGTTCGACACCGACCTGGCCGCCCGGCTCGCCGCGCTGCTGGGCGGCGTGCCGATCCTGCCCACCGGCGCCGGACACGACGCGGGCGTGCTGTCCGGGCACGCCCCGACCGCGATGCTGTTCGTCCGTAACCCGACCGGGGTGTCGCACGCCCCCGCCGAGCACGCGCCGGACGCCGACTGCGCCGCGGGAGTGACCGCTCTCGCCACCGTGCTGGAGGAGCTGACGTGCCGCTGACCAGCCGACCCGACTCTCCGCGGCGGCCAAGGCGGCCGGGGCTGCGGCTCCCGGCGGGCGGTGCGGTATGAGCGGCCCGACGTGGTACCGCGCCGAGCACGCCTGGCTCGGCGATCATGTCGCGTCCGACGTGCTCATCGAGGTGCGTGACGGACGGTTCGCGGCGGTGACCGCGGACGCCGCCGTACCCGACGGGGCAACCCGGCTGCCCGGGCTGGTGCTGCCGGGGCTGGCGAACGCGCACTCGCACGCGTTCCACCGGGCGCTGCGCGGGCGTACCCACGGCGCGCGCGGCAGCTTCTGGACCTGGCGCGACCTCATGTACGACGTCGCCGGCGCCCTCGACCCGGACACCTACTTCACCCTGGCCCGCGCCGTGTACGGCGAGATGGCCCTGGCCGGGATCACCTGCGTCGGCGAGTTCCACTACCTGCACCACGCCCCCGGCGGCACCCCGTACGCGGAGCCCAACGCCATGGGCGACGCGCTGATCGCCGCGGCCGCCGAGGCGGGCATCCGGATCACCCTGCTGGACGCGCTGTACCTCAGCTCCGCGGTGGACGGTGCCCCGCTGGAAGGGGTCCAGCAGCGTTTCGGCGACGGCGACGTGGACCGCTGGGCCGAGCGCGTCGACACGCTGAAGCCGGGCGGCCACGCCCTGATCGGGGCGGCGATCCACAGCGTGCGCGCGGTGCCCGTAACCGCGCTGGCGAACCTGCCCCGCCCGGTCGGGCCGCTGCACGTCCACCTCTCCGAGCAGCGTGCCGAGAACGAGCAGTGCCTGGCCGTGCACGGCTGCACCCCGACGGAGCTGCTGCACCGACACGGACTGCTGGGCGCCGGGACCACCGCCGTGCACGCCACCCACCTCACCGACGGCGACATCGCCGCACTGTCCGGCAGTGGCATCTGCTTCTGCCCCACCACGGAACGGGACCTGGCCGACGGAATCGGCCCGGCCCGGCGGCTGGCCGACGCCGGTGCCGCGCTCAGCCTGGGCAGCGACAGCCAGGCCGTGATCGACCTGTTCGAGGAGGCCCGCGGCCTGGAGATGGACGAGCGGCTCGCCACCGAGCAGCGCGGCCACTTCACCATCGCCGAACTGATGGCCGCAGCGGCGAACCACGCCACGCTCGGCTGGACGGACGCCGGGACGATCACGGTCGGCAACCGGGCCGACCTGGTGGCGGTGTCGCTGGACACGGTCCGTACCGCGGGCGTCGACCCGGCCGGGGCGGTCTTCGCGGCCACCGCGGCCGACGTCACCCACGTCGTCACCGACGGGCGCATGGTCGTGGCCGACGGACGACACACCGGCTTCGACGTGGCGGCGGCGCTGCGCGACGCGATCGCGGAGGTGCTCCCGTGAGTCTGCTCGTCACCAACATCGGCGAACTCGTCACCAACGATCCGGCTGCGGGTGAGGGGCCGCTGGGCATCATCCACGACGCCGCCGTTCTGGTGGACGGCGACCGGGTCGCCTGGGTGGGACCCCGCGCCGCGGCACCCCCGGCCGACACCGGGCTCGACGCCGACGGTGGCGCGGTGCTGCCCGGCTTCGTGGACAGCCACGCCCACCTGATCTTCGCGGGCGACCGGGCCGCCGAGTTCGCGGCCCGGATGGCCGGCGAGCCCTACACCGGCGGCGGCATCCGTACCACGGTCGCCGCGACCCGCGCCGCCGGCGACGACGAGCTGCGCGCGTCCGCGCGGCGCCTGGTCGCGGAGGCGCTGCGGCAGGGCACCACCACGATCGAGATCAAGAGTGGGTACGGCCTGAGCGTCCCCGACGAGGCCCGCAGTCTGCGGATCGCCGCGGAGCTGACCGACGAGACGACGTTCCTCGGCGCGCACGTGGTGCCCGCCGAGTACGCCGACCGCCCCGACGACTACGTGGACCTGGTCACCGGCCCGATGCTGGCCGCGGCCGCCGGGCACGCCCGCTGGGTGGACGTGTTCTGCGAGCGGGGCGCGTTCGACGGCGACCAGGCCCGGGCCGTGCTCACCGCCGGCGCGAAGGCCGGGCTGGGGATGCGCGTGCACGCCAACCAGCTCACCGAGGGGCCCGGCGTGCGGCTGGCGGTCGAGCTGGGCGCGGCCAGCGCCGATCACTGCACGCACCTGAGCGACGCGGACGTGGACGCGCTGGCGGGTGGCGACACCGTGGCCACGCTGCTGCCGGGCGCCGAGTTCTCCACCCGCTCGCCGTACCCCGACGCGCGGCGGCTGCTCGACGCCGGGGCCACTGTCGCGCTGGCCACGGACTGCAACCCCGGCTCGTCGTACACGTCGTCGATGCCGTTGTGCATCGCGCTGGCCGTACGGGACATGCGGATGACCCCGGCCGAGGCGCTGTGGGCCGCGACCGCGGGCGGCGCCCGGGCGCTGCGCCGCACCGACGTCGGGGTGCTGCGACCCGGCGCCCGCGCCGACCTGGTCGTCCTCGACGCCCCCTCCCACCTGCACCTGGCCTACCGGCCCGGCGTACCCCTCATCAGAACCGTCCTGCATCACGGAAGCACAGCCATGACCGACCGCAGCCGGGCGGCCGTGGCGAAGGAGACCCAGCCATGAGCACCGTCATTGTCGAACCGACCGGCATCACCCCGGCCGACGTCCTCGCCGTGGCCCGGGGCGACGCCCGGGTCGAACTCGCCGCCGCGACCGTCGACGCGATGCGGACCAGCCGCGCCATCGTGGACGGCATCGAAGCATCCGGCCGTCCCGTGTACGGCGTGTCCACCGGCTTCGGCGCCCTCGCCAACACCGCGATCGCCCCCGAACGCCGCGCCGAGCTGCAGCACGCCCTGATCCGCTCGCACGCCGCCGGGATCGGCGCCCCGATGCCCCGCGAGGTCGTCCGCGCGATGATCCTGCTGCGGGTGCGTTCGCTGGCGCTGGGCCGCTCCGGGGTACGCCCCGAGCTGGCGCACGGCCTGGTGGACCTGCTCAACCACGACATCACGCCGTGGGTGCCGGAGCACGGCTCGCTGGGTGCGTCGGGCGACCTGGCGCCGCTGGCGCACTGCGCGCTGGTGCTGCTCGGCGAGGGCTGGGTGCTGGGCAAGGACGGCGAGCGGGTCGGGGCCGCCGAGGCGCTGCACGCGGCCGGGTTGAGCCCGCTGGAGCTGGCCGCCAAGGAGGGCCTGGCGCTGATCAACGGCACGGACGGCATGCTGGGCATGCTGCTGCTGGCGATCGACGACGCCGCCCACCTGTTCGCCATGGCGGACGTGACCGCGGCGCTGGCGATCGAGGCGATGCTGGGTTCGGAACGGCCGTTCCTGCCGGAGCTGCACACGATCCGCCCGCACCCGGGGCAGGCCGCGTCGGCCGCCAACATCCACCGGCTGCTCCAGGACTCCACGATCATGGACTCGCACCGGGACGACCTGGCGCATGCGGTGCAGGACGCGTACTCGATGCGGTGTGCGCCGCAGGTGGCGGGCGCGGCCCGGGACACCCTGGAGTTCGTCACCACCGTGGCCGGACGCGAACTGCTGTCCGTGGTGGACAACCCGGTGGTGCTGCCGGACGGGCGGGTCGAGTCCACGGGCAACTTCCACGGCGCCCCGCTGGGCTTCGCCGCCGACTTCCTGGCCATCGCGGCCGCCGAGGTCGGCGCGATCGCGGAACGCCGGGTGGACCGGTTGCTGGACGTGACCCGTTCGCGCGAGCTGCCGCCGTTCCTGTCCCCGGACGCGGGGGTCAACTCCGGTTTGATGATCGCGCAGTACACCGCTGCCGGGATCGTCGCGGAGAACCGGCGGCTGGCTGCACCGGCCTCGGTGGACTCGCTGCCGACCAGCGGCATGCAGGAGGATCACGTGTCGATGGGCTGGGCCGCGGCGAAGAAGCTGCGTACCGTCCTGGACAACCTGACCAGCCTGCTGGCGGTCGAGCTGCTCAGCTCCGTGCGTGGCCTGCAGTTGCGGGCTCCGCTGACGCCGTCCCCGGCGGGCCGGGCGGCGCTCGCCGCGGTCGGCGCGTTCGCGGGCGAGCCGGGCCCCGACATGTTCCTCGCGCCGGTGCTGGAGCAGGCCCGCGCGGTGGTGTCCGGTCGCGCGCTGCGCACCGAGATCGAGGGCACCACGGGCCCGCTGCGCTGACCGGGCCGCGAGTCAGCCCGCGACCTGATCACCGCGCGGGCCGACTGCGGCGCGGGCTGACTGCGACCCGGGCTGACTGCGGCGCGGGCTGACTGCGGCGCGGGCGCCGGACCGGACTCAGCGGGGCAGCTCGCGGGCGATGACCTTGGCCAGCTCGCGGAACGCCTTGCCGCGGTGGCTGATCGCGTCCTTGTCGGCGGGGCTCAGCTCGGCGTTCGTCCGGTCCTGCCCGTCACCGAGGAAGATCGGGTCGTACCCGAAGCCGCCCTCGCCGCGCCGGGTCCGCAGGATCCGGCCGCGCTGGCGGCCCTCGACCAGGTGTTCGCGGCCGTTCGGCAGCACCAGGGCGGCCGCGCAGACGAACGCGCCGCCGCGGTGGGCATCCGGCACGTCGCCGATCTGGGCCAGCACCAGGTCCAGGTTGGCGGCGTCGTCACCGTGCTTGCCGGACCAGCGGGCGCTGAACACGCCGGGCATGCCGTTGAGCGCGTCCACGGCCAGGCCGGAGTCGTCGGCCACGGTCGGCAGGCCGGTCCGGGAGACCCCCTCGCGGGCCTTGATCAGGGCGTTCTCCCCGAACGTCAGCCCGGTCTCGGGCACCTCGGGGTAGTCCGGGACGTCGGCCAGACCGACCAGCTCGACCTGATGCGCGCCGAGCGCCTGGTCGAGGATGCGCCGCAGCTCGGCGAGCTTCTTCTTGTTGCCCGTGGCCAGCAGCAGCCGGGTCACGAGGCAAGGGCCTTCAGCTGGGCGGCGGCCAGGTCGGCGCAGCCGCGTACGCCCAGGTCGAGCATGGCGTCGAGCTGGTCGCGGCGGAACACGCCCGCCTCGCCGGTGCCCTGGACCTCGACGAAGTCGCCGTCGCCGGTACAGACCACGTTCATGTCGACCTCGGCCGCCACGTCCTCGGCGTACATGAGGTCCAGCCGGGCCTCGCCCTCGATGATGCCGACGCTGACCGCCTGGACCGAGCGGTGCATGACCGCGGCCGGCTTGCCGGCCAGCGACTTGCGGTCGGCCAGCCAGCTCACCGCGTCGTGCAGGGCGACGTACGCGCCGGTGATCGCGGCGGTACGGGTGCCCCCGTCGGCCTGCAGCACGTCGCAGTCGAGGACGATGGAGTTCTCGCCGAGCGCCTTGAGGTCGATGCAGGCCCGCAGGCTGCGCCCGATCAGCCGGGAGATCTCGTGGGTCCGGCCGCCGATCTTGCCGCGGACGCTCTCCCGGTCGCCGCGGGTGTTCGTGGCGCGGGGCAGCATCGCGTATTCGGCGGTGACCCAGCCGAGGCCGGAGCCCTTGCGCCAGCGGGGCACGCCCTCGGTGACGCTGGCGGTGCACAGAACGCGGGTGTTGCCGAACTCGACCAGCACGGAGCCCTCGGGGTGGATGCTCCACTGCCGGGTGAGGGTCACGGGTCGCAGGTGGTCGGCCGCTCGGCCGTCGGGGCGTGCCATGCCGGTCACCTTATGCGTACCGGGCGCTGCGGGTGTCGTCCGCCCCGGCGGGTTCCGCCGCGGTCCCCGCCCAACTCGGCTCGACACCGGTCCGGCTCGCGGGCACGGCCGGGCGCAGCAGAGCGGGCCGGGCCGGGACGTGGGGCTGCCGGGCCGGTCCGGGCGCGGACAGCGGGCGGGCGGCGGCCGCGGCCATCACGGCGGGCGCGGCGTCGTGGGCGCGCAGGAAGCCGGCCACGGCGCGGGGCCAGCCGAACAGCTCGGCCCGGGCGCGGGCGGCGGCCCGCCGGGCCGCTTCGGGACGTCCCAGGACCTCGTGTACGCCGTGTGCGAAGGCCTCCGGTGTGCCCGGTACGGCCAGCCCGGCGTCGCCGACCACCTCGGGCAGCGCGCTGGCCGCGTTGACCACCACCGGTGTGCCGCAGGCCAGCGCCTCCAGGGCGGCCAGCCCGAACGTCTCCACCGGTCCGGGCGCCACCACCACGTCGGCGCTGGCCAGCAGCGCGGCCACCGCGGACCGCTCGGACAGATGCCCGGCGAACCGCACCGGCAACCGGGCCGAGCGGTACGCCAGCGCGGTGCGCCGGGCCCCGTCACCCGCGACGACCAGCACCGCGGGGGTCTTCTGTGCCCGCAGCGCGGCGATCGTGTCGACCGCCAGCTCGGGTCGCTTGTCGGCGGACAGCCGCCCGCAGTAGACGATCAGCAACTCGTCGGGCCGGGCGTAGCGGGCCCGGACCGCGGCGTCGGCGCGGCTCGGGTGGAATCCGGCGAGGTCGACGCCGAGCGGCACCTCGGCCAGGTTGGGCACGCCGAGGCGGCGGAACTCGGCGGCGGCGAACGCGGTCGTGCACACGATCTGGTCGTACGCCTGCGCGGTGCGGCGGTTGAGCCGGTCGGCCAGGGAGTCGCGGGCGGGCATCCCCCACACGCCGAGCAGTCCGGCGAGGCTCTCGTGGGAGACCATCATGGAGCCGACGCCGCGCTGCCGGGCCCAGTGCCCGGTCCAGCGCAGAGTGGAGCGGTCCGACACCTCGATGCGGTCCGGCTCCAGATCGTCGAGCAGCCGGGTGAGTTCGCGCCGCCCGGCCAGCACCCGGTATCCGGCGGTACGCGGCAGGGCGGCACCGGGCAGCGTGATGACCCGCCCCTGCGCGGTCATCGTGTCGGAGTGTGCGCCGCCCGGAACGATGAGGACGGCTTCGTGCCCGGCCCGCCGGTAACCCTCGCCGAGGTTGCGCAGCGCGGTGCGCAGGCCGCCCGATCGCGGGGTGACGAAGTTGGCCAGCCGGACGATGCGCATGCAGGGCACTCCCGTGGTCACATCTGACGATCCGATGCCGTTCCCCCGGCGGCAAGCTCAGAGATCGTAGCGGGAACCCGGCCGTACCACATCGACTGGGCCCGCGAAGGTCGCAGTCGCGGCCTCCACAGTAGATGCCTCGCTGCACCAGGCGGGCACGAGGTGGGTCAGCAGCAGCCGGCCCACGTCCGCCTTGGTGGCCGCCTCCCCCGCCTCACCTCCGGTGAGGTGCAAGTCGGGCGGGTTGTCCACGCCGTCGAGATAACTCGCCTCGCACAGGAAGAGGTCGGCGCCCTGGGCCAGGCGCAGCAGGGCGTCGCAGGGCGCGGTGTCCGACGAGTACGCCAGCACCCGGCCGCCGTGCTCGACCCGCACCCCGTACGTCTCGATGGGATGGTTGACCCGGTCCACGGTCACGGTGAACGGTCCGATCGGGAAGGTGCCCGGTTGCAGCCCGTAGAAGGTGTACACGTCGTCGATGGGTTCGGCTTCCGCGCTGTAGGCGGCGGAGATGCGCTCGGCGGCACCCATCGGCGCGTACACGGGCAGCGGCGGCAGCGGCCCGCCCGGAGTGTAGCGGCGGACCACCACGTACGTGCAGGCGTCCAGCATGTGGTCGCAGTGCAGGTGCGTGAGCATGATCGCGTCGATGCCGTCGATGCCCGCGTAGCGTTGCAGCGCCGACAGCGACCCCGAGCCGAAGTCGATCAGCAGCCGGAAGCCGTCGGCCTCCACGAGGTATGCGGAACAGGCCGACTCGGGGCCGGGGAAACTGCCGGCACAGCCGAGGACGGTCAGTCGCATGCGGCTTCCTCTGGCTCACGCTGGGTCGTCCACGCCCCAACCGACCGGCCCGTGGCTGCGTCGTCAGACCAGTCAATCACGGTGCGCAGCCTACGCCGGGACCAGCGCCACGCGTAAACGTCTGATCGACTTGTCGCTAAATCGACAACACATGTCACAGGGGACGTGACATGGGTCATTGAATGGGGCGTCACGGGCCGTGAGTCGGCCGCGTTGCACACCGTGAAGTGCATCGTTGTGGGCTGCGGCCCCCTGCCGACGGAGGCGTCGTGGCCACAGACGTGAACGAACCCGCGCCCGCCGATCCGCGCGGGGTGCTGTTCCGCTTCCCGGCCGAGGACGACCCGGCGCCGCGTACCCGGCGGCTGCTGGCGATGTCGGGCTACGCGTCGCTGCTCGGGCTCGCCGGGGTCGGGGTGGGCGTGCGCGGGCTGGTGTCCTCGGTGCGCGGCGGCGTCCCCGACTGGTACGTGCCGGTGCTCGCGTTCTGCGGCATGCTCAGCGTGGCCCTGGCGGTGGCCGGCTTCCTGTCCATCCACCGCCGGCGACCACCGTGGCTGCTGCTGTTCGGCGCCGCGCTGCCCCTGATGGCGGCGGTGGGCCTCGCGGTCACCTATTGACCGCAGGCCGACGACCGCTGTTCCCCGCACGGTTCCACGGATCCGCTCAGGCCCAGAGCTGGCCCTCGAGGGCCTCTTCGGCGTCGGCGAGGGTGCCGCCGTACGCGCCCGTGGACAGGTATTTCCAGCCGCCGTCGGCGACCACGAACGCCACGTCGGCGCGGCGGCCCGCCTTGACCGCCTCGTGCGCCACGGCCAGCGCCGCGTGCAGGATCGCGCCGGTGGAGAAGCCCGCGAAGATCCCCTCCACCTCGACCAGCTGCCGGGTACGCAGCACCGCGTCGCGGGTGCCCACGGAGAACCGGCGGTTGAGGACCGTGGCGTCGTACAGCTCCGGCACGTAGCCCTCGTCGATGTTGCGCAGGCCGTAGACGAGTTCGCCGTAGCGGGGCTCGGCCGCGACGATCTCGATGCCGGGGACCTTCTCCCGCAGGTAGCGGCCGGTGCCCATGAGCGTGCCGGTGGTGCCCAGCCCGGCCACGAAGTGGGTGACCGTGGGCAGGTCGCGCAGCAGTTCCGGCCCGGTCGTCTCGTAGTGGGCACGGGCGTTGGCGGGGTTGCCGTATTGGAACAGCATGACCCAGTCCGGGTGCTCGGCCGAGATCTGCTTGGCCGTCGCGACCGCCTGGTTGGAGCCGCCCGCCGCCGGCGAGAAGATGATCTCCGCGCCGTACATCCGGAGCAGCTGGATGCGCTCGGCGGAGACGTTCTCCGGCATCACGCAGACCAGGCGGTAACCGCGCAGCTTCGCCACCATGGCCAGCGAGATGCCGGTGTTGCCGCTGGTCGGCTCCAGGATGGTGTCGCCCGGCCGCAGCCGCCCCGACTCCTCCGCCTCGCGCACCATGAACAGCGCGGCGCGGTCCTTGATGCTGCCGGTCGGGTTGCGGTCCTCCAGCTTCGCCCACAGCCGCACCGGCGGTGCCCCGTCGGGCACCGTCGGCGACAGGCGGGGCAGACCGACCAGCGGCGTGCCCCCGCACGCGTCGAGCAGGCTCTCGAAGCGAGCCATGGGACTACCTGCCGAGGAGGGCCGCTGCGGCGGCGAAGCCGAGGGCGCCGCCCGCGACGGCGGGCAGCACCGTCACCGAGTCGCCGTCGGACAGCTTGGCGTCCAGCGCCCCGAGGAAGCGCACGTCCTCGTCGTTGACGTAGACGTTGACGAAGCGGTGCAGGGAGCCCTCGGACGTGATCAGGCGGCCCTTGAGGCCGGAGTGCTTGGCGTCCAGGTCGTCGATGAGGGCGCCCAGCGTGTCGCCGGCACCCTCCACGACCTTGGCTCCGCCGGTGTAGCTGCGCAGGATGGTGGGAACGCGAACTTCGATGGCCATGACTGCAGGTGCTCCTTGGAAAGAGAAGAAGGTGTACGACAACGGGTCAGCGTGAGCGACAGTGCTCAGCGACACTCGTAGTCGACCGTCGTCGGGGTCTGCCCGAACATGTACGACTGGACGGCGTGACCGTCCGTACTCACCTTCACGCGTCCACCGTCGCATCCACGATGTTGACCTCTTCCTCGGTCACCACACCGTCCACGATACGGAACGAGCGAATCTCCTCGGAGTCTTGCTCACGGGTCGAGACGAGCAGATAGTGGGCGCCCGGCTCCCCCGCGAACGAGATGTCGGTGCGCGACGGGTACGCCTCCGTCGCGGTGTGCGAGTGGTAGATGACCACCGGCTCCTCGTCGTGGTCGTCCATCTCGCGCCAGACGCGCAGCTGCTCCATCGAGTCGAACTCGTAGAACGTCATCGACCGGGCCGCATTCTCCATGGCGATGTGGCGGGTCGGCAGGTCGCTGCCGGCCGGTCCGGCCACCACGCCGCAGGCCTCGTCGGGGTGGTCCCGGCGGGCATGGGCGACGATCGCGGAGAGGATCGCGCTGTCGATGGTCAGCACGGTGTTCACATTACCGTGCCCGGCCGCGGCGCCGGGCGTGGCCGTGCTCACGCGCCCGGGCTCAGCGGACGGCGACGAGCGCGTTCAGCAGGGATTCCTGCAGATAGCCCAGGTACGCGTACACGGAGAGTTGGAAGACGCGGCTGGACGTGGGGTCGGCGGCCACGGCGTCGTCCAGCTCCTCGCCGAGGTCGGTGTCGGACCGGATGTCCAGCCGCACACCCATGGCGAGGCGGGCGTCGTTGATGGCCCGCAGCCACGCCTCGGCCTCCTCGCCGTCGAGGCGTACCTCTCCGGGGCCGTCGTCGGGCAGGGCGGCGAGGATCGCGCCGGCCTGATCGATCTTGCCGGTCTTGAGGTCGCCCTCGGTGTAGAGGCGGAACTCGGCCGAGTCGTCGGGCCGCTCCGGGTAGATGTCCGGAAAGAGGCGGTCGACCACCGGGTCGCCGTGCTCGAAGCCGTCCATGAGCAGGCCGACAACCTCACCGGCGACCTTGCGCAGCACACGGACCTCGTCCACCGCGAAGGTCGCCACGCACTGGTTGCCGTGGCGTCGGAACATCCCTCAGTCCACCTGCCCCATCACCGCCCGATCCGTCCCGGTACGACCTGTCACCCCTGGTCCACCGTCGCCCACAGACCGTATCCGTGCAGCCGGGATGCGTCCAACTCCATCCGCTCCCGGGCCCCCGCGGAGACCACGGCCTTGCCCTCGGTGTGGACCGTCATCATCAACTGCTCGGCACGGTCGTGGCTGTAGCCGAACAACTTCTGGAACACCCAGGTCACGTACGACATCAGATTGACCGGATCGTCCCAGACGATGGTGACCCACGGCCGATCGTCCGCTGGCACCTCCTCGATCTCCGGCGTCTCGACGGGAGCGACCTGAGGCAATGCCATGCCCCCCATCGTGCCACCGGATCCGCCCGGTTGCGGAAACGAAGCGCCGCGACAGCGCCCGCCCGGACGGCGGACGCCCGGGCCGCCCCGCCAGGCGGGCCCGGGCGCGTCTGGGCCGCACCCGGCGAAACGGTACGTTGCCGGGCCCTTCCGGCCGAGCAGTCACGTTACTCAGCGTTCATGTCCCAGCTACTCATTTCCGTACACGACACGCGCAGTGACATCGGTGTGACGGATATCGATATGCTGTCGCGGTGAGGGACTGGGCATTCGTCGGGCGCGCCGGCGAGCTGGCCCGCCTCACCACCACCGCCACCGACGAGCGCCGGGGCGGACTGATCCTCAGCGGCGCGGCCGGGGTCGGCAAGAGCCGATTGCTGCGCGAGGCCGTCGCCACCCTCGACCCCGGCAGCTACGCCGTGCTCACCGCGGCCGCCAGCGTCGCGGCGTGCGGCCTGCCGTTCGGCGGGCTCGCCCAGGTCCTGCCGCCCGACCCGCCCGCCGGGCTGTCCCAGGCCGGCCTGCTCCGCTGGGCCCTCGACATCCTGCGCGCCGAGGCCGGTGGCCGCCCGATCGTGCTGGCGGTCGACGACGCCCACCTGCTCGACCCGCCGTCGGCCGCGCTCGTCCACCTGCTCGTCCGCCAGGGGGCGACATTGCTGGCCACGCTGCGCGGCGCCGCGCCCGTACCGCCGCCGATCGGCGCGCTGTGGACCGAGGGCCTGGTGGGGCACGCGGAGCTGGACCCGCTGGACGCGGCCCGGTCCCGTGAGCTGCTGGCGGCGATGCTCGGCGGGCCGGTCGAGGGCGGCTCCGCCCAGCGCCTCACCGAGCTGGCCGGCGGCAACCCCCTCATGCTGCGCGAGCTGGTGCGGGCGGCCCGCGGCGGCGGCGAGATGACCCGGGCGTACGGCGTCTGGCGCTGGACCGGGCGGCTCACCCTGGCGCCCAGCCTCGCCGACCTCGTCGACGCGCACATCGGCGGGCTCGCCCCCGCCGTACGCGACGTGGTGGAGCTGGTCGCGTTCGGCGAGCCGATCGGCCTGCCCTCGTTGCTGGCGGTCGCCGACCCGGCCGCGGTCGAGGCGGCCGAGGAGCGCGAGCTGATCCGCGTACACGGGGACGGCCGCCGCCGCCCCGCCCGCCTGGCCCACCCCCTGTACGGCGAGGTGGTGCGCCGCCAGTGCCCGGTGAGCCGGACCCGGCGCCTGCTGGCGACGCTCGCCGACCTGGTCGAGCGCACCGGCGCCCGGCGCCGCGACGACCTGCTGCGGGTGGCGGTCTGGCGGCTGGACTCCGGCACCGCGCAGGACGGCGCGCGGCTGCTCGACGCGGCCGCCCTGGCGTTCGGGCGGCTGGATCTGACGCTCACCCACCGGCTGGCGGCCGCCGCCCGGGATGCGGGCGCGGGGTACCCGGCGACGGAGCTGCTGGCCACGGCCCTCCTGCTGGCCGGACGCCCCCACGAGGCCCGGGCCGCCCTCGACAACACCCCGGCCCGGGACGGCATCGCAGCCCGGGACGGCGGCGGGGATGGGACGACGGGACGGTTGGTCGCGCTGCGGGCGACCGTGGCGTTCTGGGGACTGGGTCGGGCGGGGGCCGCCGACGACCTGGCAGCGGCCGCGGGCGCGGTGACCGGGCCGGGGGAGGTGGCCCGTGTCCAGGCGGTCGAGGCGCTGATGCGGCTGCAGCTCAACCAGCTGGACCGGGCCCGTGAGCTGGCTGCCGCCGTACTCGAAAGCCCTGCCGCCGGGGCCTCGGCCCGCGACCTGGCCCACTGCGCCCGGGCCCTGCTGGCCGCGGCGTCGGGGCACCCGCAGCACAGCGCCGACCTGATCGCCCGGATCCAGGCGGACGCCCCGGCCTGGTGGTGCGACTCCCCCGCGCTGCATTTCCTGCTGCCCGTGACGGTCGGCACCCGGGTCGGCGTCGCTCTCGACCTGGCCGCCCTCGACGAGATCCTCACCGCGGAGTTCGCGGACCTGGCGCAGACCGGCGGCTTCGGCTTCGGCACCGGCTGGGTGGCGCTGCTGCAGGCGCACCGCGCCCGGCTGCGCGGGCGCACCGCGGACGCCCTGCGCGCCGCCGAGCAGGCCTGCGCCGCGCTGTCCACGCACGGACGCTACGAGGGCCTCGGGCACGCCGCCCGGGCGCTGACCGCCGCGGTGCGCGGCGACCTGGCGCTGGCCACGGCCGCGATGGCCAGCGCCGAGGCGGCCGGTGGCGCCAGCGAGCGGCTGTTCCACCCGTGGCACGCGACAGCCCGGGCGTGGACCACCGCGTGCGCGGGCGACCTGAGCGGCGCGGTGCGGGTACTGACCGAGCTGGCCGAGCGGCTGCGCGCCGACGGATTCGCCGGGCACGAGCTGCTGGCCTGGCACGACGTGGTCCGGCTGGGCCGGGCGGAGCTGGCCGCCGACCGGATGGCCGCGCTGCTGGCCGAGGTGCCGGGCGGCCCGGCCGCGCCGCTGCTGCTGCGGCACGCGCGCGGCGCCGCGAGCCACGACCCGTCGGCCCTGTACGCCGTCGCGCGCGACTTCGCCGCCCACGGCTACCAGGTGTTCGCCGCGGAGGCCGCCGCGACCGCGCTGCGGCTGTTCCGCGCCGCCCGCGATCCGCGCGCGCTGGCCGCCAACACGGTGCTGGCGGACGCGCTGGCCGCCTGCGACACGCTGCGCACCCCGGCGCTGCGCTCTGTGCAGCCCGCCCTGACCAGCCGGGAACGGCAGGTCGCGGAGCTGGCCGCCGCGGGCGCCCGCAGCCGGGAGATCGCGGACAGCCTGTTCCTGTCGCCGCGCACCGTGGAGAACCACCTGCAACGGGTGTACGCGAAGCTCGGCGTCAGCGGCCGCACGGAACTCGCCCCCGCGCTGCGTTCCCTGCCGCAATAGGGTGGGGAGCGTGACCGCGTACCCACCCGCCCTGCTGACCGACCAGTACGAGCTGACCATGATCAGCGCCGCCCTCAAGGACGGCACCGCCGACCGCCGCTGCGTCTTCGAGGTCTTCGCCCGGCGGCTGCCCTCCGGCCGCCGCTACGGTGTCGTCGCCGGACCGGGCCGGCTGGCCGAGCTGATCCGCGACTTCCGCTTCGGCGACGCCGAGGTGGATTTCCTGCGCAAGGCCGGCATCGTCGACGAGACCACCGCGCGATGGCTGGCCGGGTACCGCTTCACCGGCGACATCGACGGGTACGCGGAGGGCGAGCTGTTCTTCCCGGGCTCGCCGATCCTCACGGTGTCCGGCACGTTCGCCGAGTGCGTGGTGCTGGAGACGCTGCTGCTGTCGGTGCTCAACCACGACAGTGCGGTCGCCGCGGCGGCGGCCCGGATGGTCACCGCGGCCCGCGGCCGGCCGATCATCGAGATGGGCTCGCGCCGTACCCACGAGGCCGCCGCGGTGGCCTCGGCCCGCGCCGCCTACCTGGCCGGCTTCGCCTCCACGTCCAATCTGGCCGCCGGCGCGAAGTACGGCATCCCGACCACCGGCACCTCGGCGCACGCCTTCACCCTGCTGCACGACGACGAGACGGCGGCGTTCGCGTCGCAGGTCGCCGCGCTGGGCAAGAACACCACCCTGCTGGTGGACACGTACGACATCGCGCAGGGCATCCGCAACGCGATCGCGGTGGCGGGGCCCGACCTGCGGGCGGTGCGCATCGACTCGGGCGACCTGTCGGTGCTGGCCCAGCACTCGCGGGAGCTGCTCGACTCCCTCGGCGCCACCGAAACGAAGATCATCGTCTCGGGCGACATGGACGAGTACTCGATCGCCACCCTCGCCGCCGAACCGGTCGACATGTACGGCGCGGGCACCGCCGTGGTCGCCGGCTCCGGCGCACCCACGGCCGGGCTGGTGTACAAGCTGGTCGAGGTCGAGGGCCGCCCCGTGGTCAAGCGTTCGGAGAACAAGGCCACCGTCGGCGGCCGCAAGACCGCGGTCCGGCGGCACAAGCCCACGGGTACGGCCACCGAGGAGATCGTGGTCTCCCAGGGGGTACCCGACCACCGGCCCAACGACCGGCTGCTGCAGCGCTCCTACGTGGTCGGCGGGGAGATCGTCGACCCGGTGCCGCTGACCGAGTCCCGCGAGCACCTGCGGCAGTGCCTCATCTCGATCCCGTGGGAGGGTCTGAAGCTCTCCGCGGGCGACCCGGCCATCCCCGTCACCGTCGTCCCGACCGCCTGACCCGTTCCGGCCATCTGATCGGAGGCACCGTGTCCCGCGCACTCATCATCGTCGACGTGCAGAACGACTTCTGCGAGGGCGGCTCGCTGGCGGTCGGCGGCGGCGCGGCCGTCGCCGCCGGCATCTCCCGGGCGCTCACCTCGGGCGGCTGGGACCACGTCGTGGCGACCAAGGACTACCACGTCGATCCGGGCGCGCACTTCGGCGACCCGCCGGACTTCGTCGACTCCTGGCCGGCGCACTGCGTCGTCGGCACCAGCGGCGCGGACTTCCACCCCGGCCTGGTCACCGACCGGGTGGAGGCGGTCTTCCACAAGGGGGAGCACGCGGCGGCGTACTCGGGTTTCGAGGGCCACACCGACGACGGCCAGACCCTGGCCGTCTGGCTGCGCGCACGGGGCGTGACCTCGGTCGATGTCGTGGGCATCGCCACGGACCATTGCGTACGGGCCACCGCCCTGGACGCCGCGGCGGAGGGTTTCGCCACCACGGTGCTGCTGGACCTGACCGCCGGGGTGGCGCCGGCCACCACTCGGGCCGCCCTGGAGCAGTTCCGGGACGCCTCGGTGGTCACCACCGGCACACCCGTGGTGACGTCCGTCTAAACCGGTTGGGGTTGTCGTACCCCGGGCGGAGACTGGCAGGTCGGAGGACAGGACCGACATGACACTCACGCCTTACCGGGAGACCCTCGCGCTGCGCGGCATGCGTTCGCTGCTGAGCGTGGCAACCCTGGCCCGCATCCCCGTGACCGCCGGCCCGGTGGTCCTCACCCTGCACGTGGTGCAGGACCTCGGCCGGGGGTACGGCGCGGCCGGGCTGGTCGGCGCCGCGTTCACCGTCGGCAGCTCGCTGGGGGCGCCCGTGCTGGGGCGCTCCATGGACCGCCGGGGCCTGCGGCCGATCCTCGTGCTGACCACGGTCGCCGAGGTCGCCTTCTGGGCCACCGCGCAGGCCGTGCCGTACTGGGCGATGCTGCTGGCCGCGCTGGTCGGCGGCTTCCTGACGTTGCCGGTGTTCGCGGTCGCGCGGCAGTCCATCGCCGCGCTGACCCCCGAGTCGCACCGGCTGCCCGCGTTCGCGCTCGACTCGATCACCACCGAGCTGTCGTTCATGGCGGGCCCCGCCCTGGGGGTCTTCGTGTGCACGACGGCCGGCGCCCGCGCGGGCATGCTGGCCGTCGGCGCCGGGATCCTCGTCTCCGGCCTCGGCCTGTACCTGCTGAACCCCGCGACCCGCAGCGCCGACGAGGCGCCGGTCTCGGCGGGTGAGCGGGTGCCCCGGCGGTCCTGGCTCGGCCCGCGCCTGGTGGCGGTCCTCGCGGTCACCGCCGGCGCCACGCTGGTGCTCAGCGGCACCGACGTGGCCGTGGTGGCGGCACTGCGCTCCACCGGCGAGTTGGAGTGGACCGGTGCGGTGCTGGGCCTGTGGGCGGCGTATTCGCTGCTGGGCGGCTTCGCGTACGGCACCGTGCGGCGCGGGGTGCCGCCGCTGGCGCTGTTCGGCCCGATGGCGCTGTTCACCATCCCGGTGGGCCTGGGCGGCGGTCACTGGTGGCTGCTGGCGCTGATGCTGATCCCGGCGGGGGCGCTGTGCGCTCCCACGATCACCGCCACGGCCGACGTGGTGAGCCGACTGGCCCCCGCCGCGGCGCGGGGCGAGGCGATGGGGCTGCACAACTCGTCGCTGACCGTCGGGGTGGCGCTGGGCGCCCCGCTGGCCGGTGTGGTGATGGACACCCTGTCCCCGCCGTGGGGGTTCGCCGCGGTCGGCATCGTGGGTGTGCTGGTGGCGCTGCTGGCCCTGCCCACCCAGCTCCGGCACCGCTCACCCTCTACGCCCGCCCGGGCGTCGGACGTCCCCGCGACATCCGCCTCAGCCGAGGAGCCCGCGACACCCTTCGACCCGGCCGCAGCCGACAACCCCGCATCAGTCAACGCCGCGGGCGGAAGCCGCACCTGACCACCATCAGGTGTGGCGGCCGCGCGGAGGCACCGGATGTGTTGGCAGCGCGGAAGTTGATGACTTCGGGTTAGCTCCGCACCCGAAGTCATCAAGATCGCTAGATCGGACAGCGGGAAAGGGAACGGCCCGCCTCGCTGGACGGCGGGCGGGCCGTGTGGTGCTGGCGGTTCAGCGCTTGTCGCGGTTCTTGCTCAGATCCTCGCTGTACGTGGCGCCGCCGTTCGACTCGCTGGTCAGCGGCTTCGCGCCACCCTCCGGCGGGCCCGCGAGGGAGTGGGCCGCCAGCTCGGGGAACTTGGCGTCGAACGCGGGGCGCTCCGAGCGGATCCGCGGCATGCGGTCGAAGTTGCGCAGCGGCGGCGGGCAGCTCGTCGCCCACTCCAGCGAGTTGCCGTGGCCCCACGGGTCGTCCACGGTGACCAGCTCGCCGACCTTGTACGACTTCCACACGTTGTAGATGAACGGCAGCGTCGACAGGCCCAGGACGAACGAGCCGATGGTCGACCACGTGTTCAGGAACGTGAACCCGTCGCTGGCCAGGTAGTCGGCGTACCGGCGGGGCATGCCCTCGGTGCCGAGCCAGTGCTGCACCAGGAACGTCGAGTGGAAGCCGATGAACGTCAGCCAGAAGTGCACCTTGCCGAGCCGGTCGTCGAGCATCCGGCCGAACATCTTCGGGAACCAGAAGTAGATACCCGCGAACACCGCGAACACGATCGTGCCGAACAGCACGTAGTGGAAGTGCGCGATGACGAAGTACGAGTCGGAGACGTGGAAGTCGATCGGCGGGGCGGCCAGCAGTACGCCGGACAGACCACCGAAGAGGAACGTGATGAGGAAGCCGAGCGCGAACATCATCGGCGTCTCGAAGCTGATCTGGCCGCGCCACATCGTGCCGATCCAGACGAAAAACTTCATGCCGGTCGGGACCGCGATGAGGAAGCTCAGGAAGCTGAAGAACGGCAGCAGCACCTGGCCGGTGACGAACATGTGGTGCGCCCACACGCTCATCGACAGCGCCGCGATCAGCAGGGTCGCCGCCACCAGGCCCTTGTAGCCGAACACCGGCTTGCGGCTGAACACCGGGATGACCTCGGTGATGATGCCGAAGAACGGCAGGGCGATGATGTACACCTCGGGGTGGCCGAAGAACCAGAAGAGGTGCTGCCAGAGCATCGGCCCGCCGGTGGCGACGTCGAAGACGTGGGCGCCGAGCACCCGGTCGGCCAGCAGGGCGAACAACGCGGCGGCCAGGAACGGGAACACCATGATCACCAGGAGGCTGGTGACCAGGATGTTCCAGGTCATGATCGGCATCCGGAACATCGTCATGCCGGGCGCGCGCAGCGTCAGGATGGTGGTGATCATGTTGACGCCGCCGAGGATGGTGCCGAGGCCGGACAGGGCCAGGCCGGCCACCCACATGTTGCCGCCCACGCCGGGCGAGTGCAGACCGTCACTGAGCGGCGTGTACGCGAACCAGCCGAAGTCGGCCGCGCCGCCGGGGGTGATGAACCCGGCGATGGTGATCGTCCCGCCGAACAGGTACAGCCAGTAGGCGAACGAGTTCAGCCGCGGGAACGCCACGTCCGGCGCGCCGATCTGGATCGGCACCACGAAGTTCGCGAACGCGAACACGATCGGGGTGGCGAAGAACAGCAGCATGATCGTGCCGTGCATGGTGAACAGCTGGTTGTACTGCTCCGGGGAGAGGAACTGCATCCCCGGGCGGGCCAGCTCGGCGCGCATCAGCAGCGCCATCAGACCACCCAGCATGAAGAACACGAACGACGTGATCATGTACATGATCCCGATCTGCTTCGCGTCCGTCGTGCGCAGGATCCGCGCGATCGCCGTACCCTTGACCTGCCGCCGGACCGGATAAGGCCGGGTCACGATCGGCTTCGGCGCAACGGTCGTCACGGATAGCCTCCGGTGTCTCGTTCGTCCCACTCAGTACGCGCGTACGGAATGGCGTACCTCGCTGGCAGAATAGTCCCCCGCCCGGCCCCGGCGGGCACGGGGTGACCAAGTGCGCGGGTGTGGGTCACACCGGCGCGGCCAGCTCCCGGACCTGATCCGCGAAGATCCGCCGTCCCCTCCTGCGCAGCATAGGGTCGCGCAGCGCCGGGGGGACGTCGCGGGTGCGGTCGCGTTCCCGGGTCCGCTCGCGGACGCTGCCGCAGCGGGGGCGCCGCCGCCGCTCGTACTCGGCCAGCGCCGCCGGGATGTCGTCCGGCCGCGCCCGCAGCACCTCGGCCAGCACCACCGCATCCTCGAACGACATCGCCGCGCCCTGGGCCAGCGTCGGCGCCGTGGCGTGCGCCGCGTCCCCGACCAGCACCACCGGCCCGGCGGACCAGCGCTCCAGCACCACCTCGTCGGTACGGGCCACCTGCACCGTCTCGATCGCCTCCAGCACCGCCGGCACGGGGCCGCCGAACCCGGCGAACAGCTCCCGCATCCGGGCCCGCGGGTCTGCCGGGGCCGGCGCGTCCGGCGGGACCGTCTCGTCGGCGCAGCAGTACAGCCTCCGCCCGCCCATCGGCATCACGGCGAACGAGGCCCGCCGGCCCAGCAGGCCGGTCCACGCGTCGACCGGCGGGCCGCCGTTGACCACGCTGCGGTACACGACGTGGCCCGTGGGGGTCGCCGGGCCGCCCAGACCGGCCCGGGCCCGGATCGTGGAGCGGCGGCCGTCGGCACCGACGACCAGGTCGTACTCGGCGACGCCGCCGTCGCTGAACTCGACCTTGGCGGCGCCGTCCACGATGGTCACGTCGCGGACAGAGGTGCCGTACCGGACCTCGCCGCCGACCCCGCTGAGCAGCACCCGCTGCAACTCGCCGCGGGGCAGCGCCCGGCACTCGCCGACCCCGGCGAAGATCCCGGCGACGTCCAACTCGAACAGTTCGCGGCCGCGGGCGTCGAGGAACTGCTGGCGGAGGATCACGTCGCCGAGGGGCTGCACCGGCGCGTCGAGCCCGAGCAGGCGCAGCGCGCGGGCGGCGTTGCCCGGCAGGAAGATTCCCGCCACGGGCATCACGCCCGCGGCCAGTTCCTCCACGATGTCGGGCCGGAAACCGGCGACCCGCAGAGCCCGGGCCACGGCGAGGCCCGCGATGCCGGCGCCCACGACCAGGATGCGCAGTGTCATCGGGGCACGCCTCCGAGGGGATGGCCACGCGTCGGAGCCAAGACACTACCCGTCGCCATGGGGACGCGATACCCACGCACGGGTGGAGCAGCAGGAGCGTCCGATTCATTCAAGACCCGGTACGGGCGCCCCCCGTAGCGTCGGCGGCATGACACCGACCTTCGACCTCGTCGGCCTCGTGGTGGCCGACATGGCTGCCTCGCTGGCCTTCTACCGCCGTCTCGGACTGGACGTCCCGGCCGCCGCCGACACCGAACCGCACGTCGAGGCGCAGCTGGCCGGCGGCCTGCGGATCGCCTGGGACACCCACGAGGTGATCCGCTCCTTCGACCCGGGCTTCGCGCCGGGCGCGGGCAGCGGCCGGATCAGCCTCGCGTTCCGCTGCGCCGGACCGGCCGAGGTGGACGACACGTACGCCGCGCTGGTGGCGGCCGGGCACACCGGACACAAGGAGCCGTGGGACGCGTTCTGGGGGCAGCGCTACGCCGTCGTGCTGGACCCAGACGGCAACACCGTGGACCTGTTCGCCCCGCTGCCCGGCTGACCGACCAGGGCACCGAGCGGCACGCCCGCCAGCGCCCGCACGTCGCGGCACAGGTGCGCCTGGTCGGCGTACCCGGCGACCGCGGCCACCTCGGCGAACGGGTGGCCGGTCTCGGCCAGCGCCAACGCCCGGCGCAGGCGCAGGATCCGGCCCAGCGCCTTCGGGCCGTACCCGAAGGCGGCCCGGCAGCGGCGGTGCAGCTGGCGGGCGCTCAGCTGAAACGTCTCGGCCAGCGCCGCGACCGGCCGCCCGGCCCGCGCCCCCGCCGCGAGGGCGACCAGCGCGGGGTCGGGGCCGCGCCAGCGCCGCCGCACGGCCACCTCCAGGGCGGCCAGCGGATCGTCGGCGCCGGCCAGGCGGCGCACCTCGGCCACCGGCCAGAACTCCGCGAGCGGCACCGCCCGGTCGGTCAGCTCGTCGGCGGCCACGCGCAGCAGCGGCGGGCCGGTCCCGGCGGCGAAGCGCAGCGCCGCGAACCGGGTGCCGCCGGCCGTGGGATGCAGCCGCGCCGTCGTATCCGGACCGGCGACGAAGACCTCACCGTCGCGCCAGATCAGATCCAGGCAGCCGTCGGGCAGCACGCGGACCAGGCGGCCGCCCGGCGGGGTCACCGCGCGCCACGCGACGACGAGCGGGTGGATCGGGGACGGAGCCTGCGCGTACATGTGGCGACCCTCGCACAGGGGTCCGACAATGCGGGGGTGAGCGATCGCCTCGACGAGTATCGCCGCAAGCGGGACCCCCGGCGCACCCCCGAACCCGTGCCCGCCGACGGCCCCCGGCCGGGCCCGGGCGGCCGGTTCGTGATCCAGCAGCACCACGCCCGCAGCCTGCACTGGGACGTGCGGCTGGAACGCGACGGCGTGCTCGTGTCATTCGCGGTGCCGCGCGGCCTGCCCCGCGACTCCACCCACAACAACCTGGCCAAACACACAGAGGATCATCCGCTGGAGTACCTCGACTTCGCCGGGGAGATCCCGGCCGGCGAGTACGGCGGCGGCCGGATGCTCATCCACGACCGCGGCACGTACACGTCGGACAAGTGGCGCGACGACGAGATCGGCGTGACGTTCCACGGCGAGCGCACCACCGGCCGGTACGTGTTCTTCCAGACCAGGGACGCCGACTGGATGGTCCGCCGGATGGACCCGCCGGAGCCGGGCTGGCAGCCGATGCCCGAGTCACCGGCCCCGATGCTGGCCGCCCCGGCCGCCCGCCTGCCCGCCGACGACGCGGCCTGGGGCTACGAGCTGAGCTGGGGCGGGCGCCGCACACTCGTCGCCGTCTCGGGTGGCCGGGTCCGGCTCAGCTCCGACACCGGCGACGACGTCACGTCGTGGTATCCGGAGCTGCGCGCGCTGGGACCCGCGCTGGCGCCCACCGAGGTGGTGCTCGACGGCGAGATCGTCGCGTTCGACGGCCCGGTGCCGTCCGCGGCGCTGCTGGGGCGGCGGACCGCGCCGCGCGACTCCGCCGCCGCGCGCCGGGCCGCGGAGCGCACTCCGGTGCAGTTCCTCGCGTACGACCTGCTGTGGCTGGAGGGGCACCCCACCACCGGGTCGATCGGGTACGCCGAACGCCGGGAGCTGCTGGAGGGGCTCGCGGTGGCCGGGGCGCACTGGCAGACCCCGCCGTACTTTCCCGGGGGTGGGGAGTTCGCGCGCGAGGCCGCGGCGGCGCAGGGTCTCGACGGGGTGGTGGCCAAGCGGCTGGACTCGCCGTACCTGCCGGGGCGGCGCAGCCGCCGGTGGCTGCACGTCAGGGGCCGCACCGCGGGGTGACGCCGACGGTGGTCCGCTGGCGCAGCAAGAGCCCGCGCCGCCCGGCTAGGCGAGGAAGCGGGCGCGGCGGCGACGCGCGGCCAGCACGCCCACCGCTCCTCCGGCCACCAGCAACAGGCCGAGCCCGCCGATCAACCCGGCCAGGGGGCCGGTGGTCGGCAGGCGCCCGCCCCCGCCGCGGACAACGCGGACGTTGCTGGTGCCGGTGATCGGCGCGACGCCCTTGGCGGAGAACGTGATGGTCACCGTCCCGGTGTCGCCGCGCTCGGCAGAGGTGTCGGCTTTCACGAGTACGGACAGGTACGCCTCGACCGTCTCGCCTTCGAACGAGAGCTTGGCGTCGGTGCAGCTGATCCGGGTCGGTGAGGGCTGGACGCAGTCGCCGCCGTTGGCCTTGTTCGGGGCGAGCCGAACCCCGGCCACGCCCTTCAGGTCATAGGTGACCTTCGTCTGCGTCAGCGTCTTGTTGCCCGTCGTGGACCAGACGTTCGGTCCCAGCGGGTCGATGGCGGTGCCACCCACGGGCACGTCGATGTCGGGGAAGGCGACAGAGACCCCGTCGCCGGCGACGACTCCCCCGGCCCGGGCCGGCCCGGCAACGGTGGCGACGAGCACGCCGGCCATCGCCAGCACGCCCGGGATGCGCCGGGCGGACAGATGCTGCATCGACACTGCCTCCTCCGTGGGGGGACCGGGCCGACGCAGCGTACTAGCGGCGATCGATCGCATGTCAATGCCCGCAGGCCGGATCGGCGACCCCACCATACGAACGGAGCCGGCGGCCCCGCATACGGCGCGCCGCCCGACCCCCGGACGCGTGACCGCGGGCCTCGCCCGCCCGGTCAGGTGCGCTCCGCGCCGATCGTGGTGTTCGGCCCGTGGCCGGTGTGCACCACGGTCTCGGGCGGCAGCGGGAACAGCCGCGACCGGATCGACGCGAGGATCGTGTCGTGGTCGCTGTACGAACGCCCGGTCGCGCCGGGCCCGCCCTGGAACAGGGTGTCGCCGGTGAAGACGCAGCCCAGCTCCGGGGCGTACAGGCAGACGGCGCCCGGGCTGTGCCCCGGAGTGTGCAGAACCCGCAGAACCGTTCCCGCCACGGCGATCTCCTGCCCGTCGGCCAGCGGGCCGGGCAGCGGCAGGCCGGGGTGCACGAGCCGCCACAGCACCTCGTCGGCCGGGTGCAGCAGCAGCGGCGCGCCGGTCGCCGCGGCGAGCTCGGGAGCGACCCGTACGTGATCGTCGTGGGCATGCGTGAGCAGGACGGCCCGCACCCGCCGCCCGGCGACCACCGCCAGCACGCCCGGCACGGAGTGCGGGGCGTCGATCACCACGCACTCCTCGTCGTCGCCGACCACCCAGACGTTGTTGTCCACGTCGAACGTCTGCCCGTCCAGCGAGAACGTGCCGGAGGTGACGCCGTGACCGATGCGCGCGGTCATCAGAACAGCACCACGGACCGCAGCACCCCACCGGTGTGCATCTTGGCGAACGCCTCCTCCACCTGATCCAGGCGGATCTCCTCGCTGACGAACGCGTCGAGGTCGAGGCGGCCCTGCCGGTAGAGCTCGGTGAGCATCGGGAAGTCGCGGGTGGGCAGGCAGTCGCCGTACCAGCTGGACTTCAGGGCGCCGCCGCGGCCGAACACGTCCAGCAGGGGCAGCTCGATGGTCATCTCCGGGGTGGGCACCCCGACCAGGACGAGGGTGCCCGCGAGGTCGCGGGCGTAGAACCCCTGCCGGTACGTCTCGGGCCGGCCGACCGCCTCGACCACGACGTCGGCGCCTTTGCCGTCGGTGAGCGCCCGCACCGCCTCGACCACGTCGCCCGCCCGGGCGTCGATCGTGTGGGTGGCGCCGAAGCGACGGGCCCACTCCAGCTTCCGCTCGTCCGTATCGATCGCGATGATCGTGGTCGCTCCGGCCAGTGCCGCGCCCGCGATCGCGCCGTCGCCGACCCCGCCGCAGCCGATCACGGCGACGGAGTCGCCGCGGGTCACCCCGCCGGTGTTGATCGCCGCGCCGATACCGGCCATCACCCCGCACCCGAGCAGCCCCACCGCGGCCGGACGCGCCGCCGGGTCCACCTTTGTGCACTGCCCGGCATGCACCAGCGTCTTCTCCACGAACGCGCCGATGCCCAGCGCCGGGGACAGCACGGTGCCGTCCGTCAGTGTCATCTTCTGGGCGGCGTTGTGGGTGGCGAAGCAGTACCAGGGGCGGCCGCGGCGGCAGGCGCGGCAGTCGCCGCAGACCGCACGCCAGTTCAGGACGACGAAGTCGCCGGGCGCCACGTCCGTGACCCCGGCGCCCACCTCCTCGACGATCCCGGCGGCCTCGTGGCCGAGCAGGAACGGGAAGTCGTCGTTGATGCCGCCCTCGCGGTAGTGCAGGTCGGTGTGGCACACCCCGCAGGCCTGGATCCGTACGACCGCCTCGCCCGGACCGGGGTCGGGGACGACGATCGTGGCGACCTCGACGGGGGCACCCTTGGCCCGGGCGATGACTCCGTTGACTCGCTGGCTCATCCGTTCACCTTGCCACCCGGGTGCGGATGGCGGCAGCGCCGCGCCGCGGGGGTTCAGCTCGCGGGCGGCTCGTCCTTTCCGGCCTCCTCCGCGGCGTCGGCCTCCTCCTTGGTCCTGTGCACCGCGCCGTCGGCGTGCTCGGGCGGGCCGTACACCGTGTACAGGACCATCGGGTTCGGGCCGGCGTTGATGAAGTTGTGCTTCGTGCCGGCCGGCACGACCACCAGGTCACCCTGGGCCACCTTGCGCTTCTGCCCGCCGACCCTGGCCTCGCCGACACCGCTGACGAACGTGAGGATCTGATCCACCTCGTGGACCTCCTCACCGATCTCGCCGTCCGGCGGGATCGTCATGACGACGAGCTGTGTGTGCTTGCCGGTCCACAGCACCCGGCGGAAGTCTGGGCTCTTCTCGGCCACGGTGGCGATCGTGAAATGCTCCATGCCGGGCCGCATACCCAGATCAGCGCCGGTTCGAACGCCTCACCCGGGGCGGCGGCCGCAGCGCGTCGACGGGTTCCGGACGCCCCACCAGGTAGCCCTGCACATAGTCGACGCCGAACTCGCGCAGCATCCGCAGCGTCGGCTCGTCCTGGACGAACTCGGCGACGGTGTGGATCCCGTACGCCTGGCAGACCTGCACGAGCGCGCGCACCAGCACCTGGTCCTGCGGGTTGTGCACCAGGTTGACGACGTACTCACCGTCGATCTTCACCAGGTCGATCGGGAGCAGCCGCAGATAGCGGAACGAGGCGTAGCCGGAGCCGAAGTCGTCCAGCGCCAGCTCGCAACCCAGGTCGCGGACCCGGTCGGCGAAGTGCCGGGCCTCGCTGAGATTCCCGATCAGCGCGGTCTCGGTGATCTCGAAGGTGAGCTGCTCCGGGTTCACCTCGTACCGTTTGATCAGGTTTTCCACCTCGCCGGTGAGCCGCGGGTCGCCGACCGAGCGACCGGAGAGGTTGATCTGCAGGTTGAGGTCACTGCGCTCGGCGGCCAGCTGCATCGCCCGCTCGACCACCCACAGGTCGATGTCGTACACGGCGTCGAGGCGTTCCGCGGTGTCCAGCACCTGGATCGGCGACTGCGGCCCGCCGGTCTCGTCCAGCACCCGCAGCAGCAGTTCGTACCGGGCGACCGCGTTGGTCTGCAGCTCGACGATGGGCTGGGCGACGAGGCTGAACCGGTCCGTGCCCAGCGCGTCGGCGACCCGGTCCCGGTAGGTGCCCTGACGGTCGCGCGCGGGCACCGGCTGCGGGACCGGGGTGAGCGGCCGGTCGGTCTCGCGGCCCTGCCGCCACGCATGCTCGGCGTCGATGAGCAGGTCGTGACTGCCCGCCTCGGCACCCGGCTGGAAGCGGACCAGCCCGGCCCAGGCGCGGGCCCGCAGCCAGGCGTCCGGCAGCACGAACGGGTGGGCGCGCAGCGCCTCGACGAACAGCTGCGCCTGACGCCGGGCCAACGGCCAGGACACCCCGGCCAGCAACACCCCGATCTCGTGCGGGCCGACCCGGCCGAGCAGATCGTCCGGACGGACCAGACCTTCGAGTACGCGTGCCGCGCGGTGCAGCAGCTCGGTGTGGCGTTCGGGGGCGATGCCCTCGCGATCGTGCTGGGCGGGCCCGTCGAGGCTCGCGCCGGGCACGCCCTCGTGGCCCTCGCTGCGCTCGGTGCGCTCGGTCGTGCGCTGCCAGCCGGGCACGCCCTCGTGGCCCTCGCTGCGCTCGGTGCGCTCGGTCGTGCCGCGGTCGGGCTGGATGCGGACCACGAGCAGCGCGCCGCCGCCCCGGCGCAGCGCCCGGTCCACCTCGTCGGCGAAGCGGGCGCGATTGAGCAGGCCGGTGGCCGCGTCGCGTTCGATGACCGAGGCCAGCACGGTCTCGCCGCGGCGGCTGAGCCGGTCCACCTCACGCCGGGCCCGCTCGCGCGCGGAGACGTCGCGCAGCGTGCCGCGGACCCCGGTGACGTTGCCGTCGGGTCCGGTGGTGGGTTCGAGGCGGACGTCCACGTCGAACCAGCCGCCGTCGGCACGCATCAGCCGGACCGTGATGCGGACGGACTCACGGCCGGTCCAGGCGCGGGTGATCGCGGCGAGCGCTCGGGCGTGATCGTCGCGGTGCACGTACCGGGCGAGGACCTGCTGGCTGATCTGGTTGCCCGTGGGTGGGCGGCCGAGCAGGGCGCGCAGGCCGTCCGACCAGACGATCGCGTCGTCGGCGACGGTGTACGAGAACCAGACCGGCTCGTCGGCTGCCGAGGGGTGCTCGGCCACCACGCCGTTCTCGGTGGGGCGGGGACGGCGGGCCAGGCGGTCGCGCAGCGCGCGCGGGCGCGGCACGCGCTCATCGGCTGCCGTCATGCGCCCCCCACCTCCCCGGCTCGGCTGACCCCTGGACTATTACGACCCGTCACTTGCCTTCTGTAACAGGTATCGGTGTCAACAATGTTTTCGCAGACCATCCAACAAATTGATGGCCAGCCCGTTCTCCACTTATCAGAGAGTGAAAATAGCCGATCAGCCGACCGCCCGCAGCGGCGGAGGGGCGTCATATCTGACAACTTCCATGACAGATAGTCACTGCCTGTGGCTATTGTGGAACCTTCCGCGACGCCCGGCCCGAAAGCCCGCCCGAGATGCACGGTGCGCCCCCGCCCGGACGCGCACGGTGATCAGACTCCCGGGTCGGCTTCCTCCGGATCCCGCCCCAGCGCCGCCCGCCCGCCGTCGACCGGGATGACCGCGCCGTTGACGAAGCCCGCCGCCTCGGAGAGCAGGAACGCCACCACCTGGGCCACCTCGTCCGTACGCCCCATCCGGCCGAGCGGTTGCAGGCGGCGGATCTGCAGTTCGAACCGCTCGGCCGCATCCGGGCCGAGCCCGCGCAGGTGGTCGGCGGAACGCTCGGTCGCGATGGAGCCGAGCGCGACCGCGTTGACCCGGATGCCCCGTGGCCCGTAGTCGACGGCGAGAGCGCGGGTCAGCCCCTCCACGGCGGCCTTCGCGGTCGCGTACGGTAACGCACCGGACACCGGGCGCTGCGCCTGGTGGGACGAAACGTTCACGATGGCGCCGCCTCCGTGGCGCAGGAACCGGCGCACCGCCGTGCCGCAGCCGACCACGACCGGGTCCACGTTGGTGCCGATCAGCTCGATCAGCCGCGCCGCGGAGACCTCGTGCAGCCAGGCGTCGCGGAACACCGCCGCGTTGTTGACCCAGCCGGCCAGCGAACCTGCGGCGTCCGCGATGTCCGCGGCCCGCTCGGTGACCTCCTCATCGGCGGCGTCGCCGAGCACGGGGACGATCCGGTTGGCGTCCGGGTGATCGTCTACCCACCCGACCGAGGCGGCGTCGTACTCGATCATCACGACTGTCTCGCCCGCGCCGGCCAGCAGCTCGACGATGGCGCGCCCCACGCCGCGCCCGCCGCCGGTCACCACGTACGCGGCCATGGGTTCCCTCCGCTGCCCGCCTTGACGGTCTCTCCCGCCATGCTGCCAGGACTTCCGCCCGGCCGAGCCCGCTTCCGCGTCGGCCCCGACATGGCAGCCCGGCCTCGGTCATGACATCGCGGCCCGGCTCCGGTAGGAGCCGGGCCGCCCGGACGCCCGACCTCGTGAGGCGGCGCCCGCCATCAGGGGAAATGCATGCGGCGTGGCCGCGGGATGACCGGTGGAGGCAGGGGCAGGTCGGCGAGGTGGCTCCAGTTGAGCGTGCCGTTGTCCGTCGACTTGATCTCGCCGAGGCAGGCGCGGAGCAGGCCGAGGTTCGGCGCACCGGCGTAACCGGCGATGACCACATCGGGGCGAGGCTCGATCCGGAGTATCGCGGCGCAGATCTTCGCGACCTCGCGCTCGTCCACCGCGTCGAGCGGCAGCGGCGTCTCGGTCTGCGAACGGCGCCACGGTGGCCCGAACCGCCGCAGCAACTCCCGCGCGAGGCGACCGAACGAACGGCCAACCTCGGCGTCACCCATGGACATCCGGGCGGACTGGCCGTAGCACCAGGGCACGAGGACGTGCCCGTTGATCAGTACGAGCTGGTAGACCGACTTCGGCACACTGATGATCTCGGCGCCGGGCAGGGTGCCGAGGAAGAGCACCAGCTCCTCGTACGGCAACGCCCAACGGGGGTTGGCTAGAACGCGTTCCGCGGCCTGCGCGGTGGCGGGGCGGGCAGTGACCTCGCGTTCGATCGCGGTGCTCAATGCCTCCGGCACTCGGGTCCAGACCTCGGCGGCGACCTTGTCGCCGAACTGCTCGACCACCCACTCGCTCGGACCGACAAGAACGTCTGGACGCATAGGGCACCACCACCGTCCGTGTCGCTGGCGCTACTGGCTTGAGAGTTTCACCATCAGAGATCGACAGGAAGAGGATTCTGTCGGGATCTCAAAAACATCGGTGAATGAAACCCCGGCAGGACCTGCAAACCCTTGCGACACCAATAGATCAGCAGGTCAGCACGCCACAGACAGGCAACTCGCACGGCGAACCGCTCGTGCAAGTTGCATGCCTGGTGGTGGATCAGTCCTCTATCCGACAGTAGAGTCCGCCCGTATTTCGGGACGGTGACGCGAGCGCAAACTCCCGCGCACCGCGACCTGCACGTACGTCCTCAATGCCCGAACGCTGGGCTCGTCCGCTCGGAGCCCGGCCAGCTACCGGAAGCGGACGCGATCGCACCTTCTGAAGAAGCGGATGTGATCACGGGAGGGAGAACGGCTCAGAGCAGCGGCTGCGGCAACGTGCGCACGGCATGCCGAGCGACGACGGGCCGAGCCCCCGCGATCTCCGTCCAGTCTTCCCACCCGGCGTCGAACTCGATTTTCTTCCCCAGCCGCTGCACGATGGCGCGGCTGCCGTTGGCCAACAGCACCCCGCGGCCCGGCGCGTGATCGAACACAGCCAGGACTGCAACGACCATGAGCACAGTGTTGTGGTCCCTGATCCCCGGCGAGGCGCGGTTTCCGAAGGTGAACGCCGCGGTCACGCGCTCGTCGAATCCGAAGTGCCTGCCCGTCGAGTCCTCCTCCCCGGCCACCGCATGGGCTTCGATGTCCATTCCCTCGCGATGGATGGTGCCGCTTGCCGACACGGAACCGGCAATCGCAGAGGCGATGACATCCGGAATCTCCGGGGTGGACAGACCCACCTCGCCGTAGAAATCAAAGAACAGGCTCATGATGGCTTCATCCACGAGAAGGGAAAACCCTCGGCGGCCGCGCTCACAACAGCGGCTGAGCCAACCGGCGCACGACGTGCCGCGCGACCATCGGACGGGCCTCGTCAATGTCGGTCCAGTCCTCCCACTCCGCGTCGAACTCGATGCCGTCACCCAACCGCTGCAGGATCGCTTGTTCGCCGTTGAACAGCAGAACTCCCCGGCCCGGGAAGGCGTCGAGCGTCGCCAGCACCGCCTCCGCCATCAGCACGGTGTTGTGATCGGTTGTCTCCGCCGAGGCGCGGTTGGAGAAATGAAAGATCGCTGTGATCTTGTCCTGGAATCCGAAGTAGCCAGTGGTGGCGTGCGCTTCCTGCGGCTCGACTCGATTGGCCGCGACGTTCATTCCGTCGCGGAAGATGGTGCCGTCGGCGCCGATCGACCCACCGAGTACCGATGCCATCCTCGACCGTAGGTCCTCCGAGGACACATCGGCCTCACCGTAGAACGTGTAGAACAGAGACACCGGAAGCTACCTCATCATTCGAACGGATAGAACGGCACAACCTTGCCATCCTTAACCACCAGGATCTGTTCCAGGTTGGCAATCGGTTTACGGCGCAGGACGTCGGCGATCTCATCGGCCGTCCGGGGACAGTCGTCCAGGTTGAGGACGATCCTGTTCGCCTGACCGGAACCGACCTTGCCGCTGATCGCGTCGCGGATGTTGTCCAGCTTCGCCGAATCCGGCGAGTAGCAGTCGAAGTACTCACCTTGGATGCGATAGTCGGGTTCCTTGCCGTTGGGCTTCGGCGGCGGATTCTGCTCGACGTCGTAGCCGTTCTGGGCCAAGGTGTCCGCGGACTCGTTCTCCCGACGCAGCGGACGATCCTTCTTGCGGGTCGGGTGCGCGTCCGTACGGTCGCCGCGCGGTTTGCCGTCGGGGCTCGGTGGCCGCGACGGGGAGGTGAGCCCGTCGCCACCCTTGCCGCCGATGCCCAGCTTGCGCTTGAGCAACTCGATGAGCCGGCCGAGTTTGTCGCCCTCGCGGAGCAGGTTGCGGATGCTGGAGATCAGCTCCTTGAGCCACCGCGTGATCTTGGCCGCCCACGACGCGCACAGCGTCGTCACCTGTTCCGCCACCACCGGCGTGGCCGCCCCCAGCGTGGCGATCAGCTCGCCCGCGTACACGATCAGCCGGGACACCACGGTCGCGACCGCGTCGCGGACCATGATGCGGACCGTACCGATGATCAGGCCCGCGCCCTCGGTGATCAGCGCCATGGTGTCGGAGGCCCTCGCCAGCGCCTGCAGCGACTGTTCCCGCTGGGCGGCCCAGCCGTGGTACGCGTCGGAGGCGGCGCCGCGCCACTCGGCCAGATCGAACCGCACAGCCCGGGCGAGGGAGTCGGCTTCCGCGCGCAGCGAGGAGGCCACGTTGCGCCACGTCTGTGCGTGCGCGGCGATCTGCGCCGGGTCGCCGGCCAGCCAGTCCAGCGCCTCGGACAGCGGTTTCACGTGCTCGATCAGCCAGGAGATGCCGTACTGCAGCAGGGCGCCGACCGGGTCGGAGACCAGCGCCAGCGCGTCCAGGCCCGCGCCGACGACGCCGAGGGTGCCGTCGACCCAGCTGCGGTTCTCGACGCCCTGGGCGATCAGCTCGATGTCCTCGGCGATCCAGATCCCGGCCCAGGCGCTCTTCGGTTCGTCGACGCGCGCCGCGACGAGCGGGTTGACCGTCACATCCGCTCCTGGACGCGGTGCAGGGCCGTGGCGCTGCGCTGGTCGCTGGCGTCGTAGTCACCGGCGGTCGCGCGCAGCCGGGCGCCGGTGTCGTGCAGGGACTCGGCGGCGCTGCCGATGCCGTCGACGAGGATGTCCTGCAGGACGCCGAGGGCTACCGGGACGATCGCGCACAGCTTGCCGTACGCGTCGGCGCCGGCGCGGACCGCGGCCCCCGCCTGCTGGGCGGTGGTGACCCGGTCGGCGACCGCCTCGACGTGGCCCGCGTGCGCGGTGAGCTCTGTGTGCCGTACCCCGAACTGGTCTGTCATGCCGGCTCGCGAGCGGTGAACGAGGCGATCACGGCGCGGCCGGTCTCGGTGTCGGCGCCGATCGTCTCCGCGGTGGCCTCCGTGGCCAGCTTGGTCATGGCCTGCTGGGCGGCGGCGAGGGTCGCGAGGATCTGCTGTGCGGTCCGGCCCGCGGACTGGCGGCGGATGTCCTCGTGCAGGTCGAGGCCGGTGAGCATGCCGTTCGCGCCCACGGTGACCTCGACGAGGCCGTCGTCGCTGCGGGCACGGGCGCTCAGGTCGGCGAGGCGCCGGGACAGTTCACGGGCCCGGGCGGCACGTTCCTCGAAGCCGGCCTGCCAGGCGTCGACCCGGCGCTCGGCCGCATCGAGATCCGCGGGATCGAACATGAGCTGCCTCCGTCCGCCGACAACCCGGCCCACGGTAGTACGGTCCGGCGCGGCTGTGGGGTCAGCCGGGGGGCGCCGGGACGGTCACGGATGCGAGGTGCGCGAGCATCGCCTGGTTGGCCTCCCAGCCGTCCGGGAACTTCACCGGCACCCCGAGGTGGACCGGTTCGGTGTGCGGGTGGGCGTCGAGCAGTTCGGGGATCCCGGCCCGGGCCACCACCACGCAGGCGTGCCGGTGCCGTGAGGTCAGCACGCACAGCCGTCCCGACTCCAGGTGGAAGGCGGTGGCGTCGCGCCGCCCGGACAGCGGGTGCAGCACCACGGTGAGGTCGTATTCGCGGCCCTGCAGGCGGTTGGCCGTGTCCACGGTGACCCCGGCGGCCCCTGGTGGCAGCGCGGCGCGGATCGCGGCGACCTGGTCGCGGTGCGCGGCGCCGATGGCGATGCGGTCGGCGGTCAGGGGGGCGGTGCCGGTCTCGGCGGTGGTGACGGCGTCGCGGGACAGCGCGCTGGCGGCCAGCACGGCGCACGCCGCGGCCGCCTCGGCGTCGGTGCGTACGGTGAACCGGGCGGGCAGTTCGTACAGCCCCCAGCCGGTGGCGGCGGCCGTGTCGAGGACCCGGTCGAGGGCGGTGGCGGCGGGCCTGTCGAAGGTGAGGGTGCGCTCGGTGGGTCCGGTGCCCGAGCGGAAGCCGGTGAACGGGTAGAACGCCTCGGCCACCACGGGCGCCGCGGACGCGGGCAGCCGCCAGGACACCGGCAGCCGGTGTACGGGCAGGTCGGGGTTGTGCCGCAACAGCACGGCGACGGCACTCTGCAGGGGATCCCAGGACAGGCCGGTCCAGCGGTCCACCTCGACCGTGGCGAACGGGTCGAGCTGGCCGGGGTCGCCGACGAACAGGGCGCGCGCGAAGCGCGGGGCGACGCGCAGCAGGGCGTCGGAGCGCATCTGGTACGCCTCGTCGACGATCGCCCACGCCCAGGTGCCGTCGGTGACGGTCGCCCATTTGGCGGCGGTGCCGATGGTGATCGCCGGGGCGTCGAGGTCGGCGACCTTCGCGCCGACCCGGCAGGCGGGGTGGTCGCGTACCCGTTCCGTCGGGGTGTAGTCGACGGCGGAGAGGCGGCCGACGCGCACCTCGGGTGCGGCCACGCCGAGGCGGGCGATGAGGTCGTCCACCTGCTCGTTGGTCTGCGCCACGATCATCAGCGGGGCGCTCGCCCCCGCCAGCTCGGCGGCGGCGCGGACGACGAGGGTGCTCTTGCCGGCGCCCGGCGGCGAGTCGACCACGACACCGCGATGCCCGGTGGCGGCGAGGTCGTGGAGCACATCCGCGACGACGCGGGCGGCCTCGGCCGCGGGCGTCTGCGCAGGAGCGTGGACCGGCATCGCAGCACCGTAGCAACACTCTGCCGACATGATCCCGACACGCAATTCATGCTGAATTCGCTATGTAACTCTACGGACATATTTCGCTACGCTAGGTGAATGATGGTATTCACGTCGCCGGGTGTGACGGTGGACGGGATCTACCGGCCGATCCTGCGACCGCGCCGGGGCGAGTTCACGGCGTTGCACCACTTGGACACCGAGTCCGCCAAGCACGTCACCCCGATCGTCGAACTGCGGGGCGAGGACCTGCCCCGCCTGGTCAAGCAACTGCCGCCGCGCACCGGCGCGCTCGCGGTCGACCTCGACCCGTTCATGCCGTCACCCGTGGAGCTGGCGCTGCGTCTCGACGATCTCGGCGTGGCCATGCTGCCCGTGCTGCGGGCGTACGACAGCGACCGTCGGCTGAGCGAGAACGGGCTCGCCGCCCGGGTCCGCCTGCACCGCGCCGTGCTGCGCCTGCAACCACACGTCGAGGCGACCAACCCGGCCGCGGCCACCGCGACCACCGACCGTCTGCTGTGCGGCGCCGGGCTGGATCACGAGTGCGTGGACCTGATCGTCGACCTGGCCGAGACCGCCTGCGCGGCCGACGCCGAACGGTTCGTCGAGCAGGCCCGGCACGTCCTGCGCTGGGCGCACGGCCGGCCGTGGCGCTCGATCACGGTCGCCGCGGGCGCGATGCCGCCCAATCTGGACGACCTGCCCGCCGACCGGCCGGTCGCGGTGCACCGGCTGGACGCGCGCGTCTGGGCCCGTCTGGCGGAACCGGGCGTCGGGTACGCCGACTACGGGGTGACCTCTCCGGTGCGACGGCTCGGCGTACAGCATCACCGGCAGTTGCCGACCCTGCGGTACACCACCGACCAGGCGTGGTGGATCTACCGCTGGGCGCGGCGCGGCGGGCGCAGCGACGACCGCTGCTACGACCTGTGCCGCACCCTCGTACGGTCCCCGCACTGGCCCGCGCAGGGCGCCCGGTTCTCCTGGGGCGACGCCCAGATCGCCCAGCGCGCCCGGACGGCCCGCGGCGCGGGCAGCTCCGCCAGCTGGATCGGGTGGAGCACGTCGCACCACATCGCACACGTCCTGCACACCCTGGCACGTACCCCCTCCCGGGAATCTGTCGTACGTTTGTACTAATGCTGCTCGACGCCGCCCTCGCGTACGCCCGGCACGGCATCCCCGTCCTGCCGGTGCACACCCCTGCGGCCGACGGCACCTGCTCGTGCGCGCGCGAGTCCTGCGACCGGCCGGGCAAGCACCCACGTCTGCGGCGCGGGCTGACCGACGCCACCCTCGACCCGCGGCGCATCGCACTGTGGTGGTCGCGCTGGCCCGACGCGAACGTCGGGCTGCGCACCGGCGTGATCATGGACGTGGCCGACGTGGACTCCGTGGTGGGCTGGCACGGCCTGCGGCACCTGCTCGGCGACGCGATCCCCGCCGGGCCCCGGGTCCGCACGGGCGGCGGCGGCTGGCATCTGTGGTTCGCACCCACCGGGTACGGCAATCGCGTACGCCTGCTGCCCGGTGTGGACTGGCGCGGCGTCGGCGGGTACGTGCTGGCCCCGCCGTCGAGGCATGCGCGCGGGCGGCCGTACCTGTGGGAGTCCCGTCCCGGCGCCGCCCTGCCCACCGGGCCCGCGGTGTTGCGGGCCCTGATCGCCGGTCCGCCGCCGCTGTCCCGGCCGCGCGGCGAGGTCACCCACCCCGACCGGTACGCGGCCGCCGCCCTCGACGCCGAGAGCGGCCGGGTGGCCCGCGCCCCGGTCGGCACCCGCAACGACACGCTGAACCGGGCCGCGTTCGCGCTCGGCCGCCTGGTCGGCGCGGGCCTGCTCGACGCCGGTACGGTCGCCCGCGAGCTGACCGTGGCCGCCCGGCACGCGGGGCTGGACCGGGTGGAGATCCGCCGCACCATCCACTCCGGGCTCACCGCCGGCCGCCGCCAGCCCGCCGACCCGGGCACGGGCCGCCGCTGACGTGGGCCGCCGCTCAGCCCACGTCCTCCGGGACCGGGGGGCCGCCGTGGGTCCACGGGGTGTCGGCGGGATCCGGGAAGGCGCCGGGCGGCCGGTACGCCTCGCTGAGCGTCGTGTACAGCACCCGCTCCCCCACCACCGGCACGCTGCCGGGCTCGGCGACCAGCCGCCGCCCCATCCCGCCGGACAGTTCCAGGACCACGTCCGTGCCCGCCGCGGCCGGGGTCGCGGAGACCACGACCGCCTTCTGCGCGGGCCGGGCGGGGCAGGTCAGGCTCGCCCCCGGAGCAACCCGGACCGGCTCGGGGGTGGCGACCATGATCCGCGGACGCAGCACCGGCCGCCGTCCGGTGTCGTCGACCCGGTCCGGCTGGGCGAGCGTCACCTCTCCCGTGAACGCGGCACCCGTCAGCCGGTGTTCGGCCATCACCAGTGGATCGTCGAACGCGCGCTGGACCGCGTACCGGGTGGCGGCCTGTTCGAGGCGGTGCAGCCGGGCGGCGGCGGCCACTGCGCCGTCGCGCCGCGGCTGGGGCGGGCCCCCGTCCGCCAGGTGCTGCGCGAACGCGGAGAACGCGTCCCGGTCGCCGTCCCACCGGGCGGCCACGTGGGCGCCTGGCGGCAGGGCGCGCAGCAGGTCCAGGGTGCGCCACATCAGATGCCAGGTCGGGGCGAGCACCCCGCGCAGCACGGCGGTCAGCTCGTCGACCGGCACGTCGGGCAGGCCCAGCAGCGGCGCCAGGACCCGGTTGTCGAAGTCCGGGTCGGTGGCCGGGCCCGCGGGCGGGGACACCGCCGGATCCTCGGCCAGCCGCGCCGCGTCCGGGCCGGTGTACCCGGCGGGCGGGTCGATCCAGGCGAGCTGCGCGCCCAGGTGGGCGTCCTCGGTGCCGCTCTGCCCGGTGGCCCAGTGCAGGCCCAGCGCCTCCACCGCGGTGAGCAGCAACGCCGACCCCGGCACCTCCGCGCTGTTGGCGAAGAAGGTGAGCCAGCGACCCAGCAGCGGCACCTCCGCCGGTACGGGGTACTCACCGTCGATTCGCCGGAAACGGGTGGAGCGGCCGAACAGCCGCAGGAAGTCCACGCCACCGGGGTTGGGCACCCACAGTTGCGGCGCGTCGAGGTACCGGTACCGCACGTCGCGACCCCGGTCCACCGGCACCGGCTCGGCCACCCCGGTGCACGGCTCCACGTACGCGGTCAGCGCGCGGCCCAGCTCGGCGGCGAACGCGAACCGCTGGTCGCGGTTGCGCGGCTGGCCGACCACCAGGAGGCGCGGTGCGGCGCGGTCGGTGCCCAGCATCGCGGCCAGCGGCGCGTTCGCCTCTCCGGCCAGGGCCACCGGGATCAGCACCAGCGGGCGTTCGTGGACGTGCAGGTGACGCACCGTGGCCAGCGGCACCGCCCGGCCCGCCGCGTACGCCTCGGCGCGGGCCAGCGCGGACAGCGTGCTCACGCGGGATCCGCCTGCGCGAGAGCCTCGGCGCGCAGGCGTGCCGCTGTCTGCAGCAGGGCGACCGCCTCGGCCTGGTCGGGGTCCGTCGCGGGGGCTCCGGCGGCGAACGCGAGCACCTCGGCGACCGTCTCGACGCCGCCGAGCGCGTCGCGGACCGGGCGTCCCAGCGCGGCCGTGCGCCCCGCGGACTCGTGCCGGCAGAACGCCGCCAGCTCGCAGGTGGACAGACATTCCGGGGCGTACCTGGCCTCGACCGCGTGCAGGGCGGCAATCAGGTCGGCGGGCGGCAGGGCCGGGTCGAAGCTCACGTGATCCGGCAGGGCCGCGGCGAGGTCGGTGACCGAGGCGAGCCGGGCGAGCTGCCGGCGCAGGCTGCCCAGTTGTTTGCGGACGTCGAGCACCACGGCGGTCGGGCGCAGCGAGAAGTCCTCGGGGCACACCAGCACCACGTCGTGGGCGACCAGCTGCTCGTCGTGGCCCAGCTCGGCCAGCAGGCGGCGCAGCGCCAGCACGTACACGGCGGCCTGGACGGCGGCGGCCGACACCTTCGCGCTGTCCGCCTGGCCGTCCACGATGGCGAAAGACTTGATCTCCACGACGTGGTAGCGGCCCGCCGTCTGGAAGGCGATCAGGTCGGGCTCCAGGAAGACGGCACGACCGGCCACGTCGAGGGTGAGCAGCGGATGATCCACAAGGGCGGGCCCGCCGGGGGCGGCCAGCAGCCCACGGGTACGCGCGTGCCGGGCGGCCAGCGTGTCGTCGGTATCGTCGCCGAGATCGTCGTATCCGGCGGAGGTAGCGCCGGGGCCGAGGACGTCGGCCAGCACCGAGCGCAGCAGCGCACAGCCGTCGGCCTTGAGCATCGCCTCGAAGCTGTTGCCCCGGGCCAGCGCGAACCGGGACTGCCCGAAGGTGCCCGGAAAGCCCACCCGGTCGGCCAGGCGGGGCTTGTCGACGCCCGCGGCGTCCAGCACGGCGCGGCGGCCGCAGCCGGGGTTCCCGGTCAGCGCGGCAATGGTGCGGGCGTTGTGCCGCTTGGCCGGCCCGGCGCCGCGCAGCCGGTCCAGGACCTCGACCGGGTCGGGGTTCATCCGCGCGCTCCCCGGACGTGAGAGCGATCCGGTACGGGGCTCACCCGCGCCACCGGGGCCGGGGAGCGACGCCGAACAGGCGTTGTTGTTCGTCGAGGGCGGCGGCGCGGGCGGCGGCGGCGTCCCGTACCGGCTGCTCGGCGGCGACGGCCGCGGCCAGCCGGCGGTCCGCGAGGGCGGCGCGGGCGGCCGCGGCCAGCGCCGCCGGGTCCAGCACGTCGTGCGCCTCGGCGCCGCCGGGCACGGTGTCGGCGAGGCGGCGCAGCAGGAGGGTGGCGCCGGGCGCCGGGCGCGGCGCCGCGGCCACGAACTCGGCCACCCGGACCACCCGGGTCAGGCCGTCGGCGCGCGCGGCCGCCGGTAGCGCGAGACGGTGGGCGACGGGCCAGGTGGAGAGCGTGACCAGGCCGTTCACCGCGGCCAGGTCGGCATCCAGTCCGGGGCAGACACGGTACGGCCGCCGCCCGCCCTCCGCGTGCTCACGCTCCTCCTCGCGCAGCAGGCGAGCCAGCTCCGGGACGGACAGGTCGGAGTCGAACAGGGCGGCATGCACCTCGACGACCAGCCGGGGCGGGGTGGGCGCGCCGAGCAGGATCAGGGCGTGCTGGGCCTGTTCGCGGGTGCTCGGCAGGGTGCACTGGCGGGTCATCGGGGGCCGCTCTCGTCGGGGGTGTCGGCGCGGATCGACTCTAGATCCTCGTACGTCCGCCGGCCACTGCGCGGACGACTCACCACATTTCACCCACGAGAGGCGAATAAAACCCGCATATCGGACGACGGCCAGCTTCCGCGCTACGTTCGGGGGTATGCCGAAGGCCATCTGGAACGACGAGATCATCGCCGAGAGCGACGACACCGTGGTTGTCGAAGGCAATTGCTACTTCCCGCGCTCCTCGCTGCGGGAGGACGTGCTGCGGCCCTCCGACACCCATACCGTCTGCCCGTGGAAGGGCAAGGCGTCGTACTACACACTCGAGTCGGGCGAGCACGTCACCCCCGACGCGGTGTGGTTCTACCCGGATCCCAAACCTGACGCCAAGGCCGTACGCGACCGGGTCGCATTCTGGAAAGACGTCAAGGTCGTCACCTGAGCCCGGTCAGGCGATGCGCGGGTGGGCCTCCTCGATGGTGGACACCTCGAGGTAGTCGAGCATGTCACGCTGCTCCTGCGGGTCCAGCGCACCGAACGCCTCGTACGCCGCCGACCGCGCGTGCTGCGTCTCCGCCGCCAGCAACGCGATGATCGCCGACCAGGCGAGCGACACCCGGTCGAACAGCCGCGCCTGCCGCAGCGACGTGAGCCGGCTCAGCATCGCCACCTTGGTCGCCGCGTCGTCGTCGCGCGGGACGCGGTCGCACAGCTCGAACAGCGCCTTGCCCCGGTACGGGTGCTCCGCCTCAACCAGGCGGGCCAGCTCGGCGTTGTCCATCCGTTCCACCGGCGGGGCCGGGCCCCGACGGGGCAGCGGCGGGTTGTCCGCGGCGCCGGGGCGCAGCGGGGTGTCGTCAGCGGGCACGGCTGTCCCGCCCACTCTCGAAGCCCACGCCCGGCACCTGGTGCGGCAGCGAGGGACGGTTGCGGAAGGTCGGGAAGGGCCGCGGCGCGGGCATCACCGGCACCCGCGAGGCCCCGTCGGACTCACCGGGCGGCGTCTCCGGCGACCCGGCGAAGCGCCGGGCGAAGCTCGCCAGCACCGCCCGGCCGGTCTCCGTGTCGGCGCCGACGGTCTGCGCCACCGCCTCCGCGACCCGCTCCACCAGCGCGGCCTGGGCGCGCTGGATCGTGGCCATGATCTGTGCGGCCAGGTCCGCGCCGGGCAGAAGCTGCACGCGGTCGTCGAGTTCCAGTGCAGTGACCGCCCCGGAGCCGGCGACGGTCACCCGGATCGCGCCGTCGTGACCCACGGCCGACGCGGTCAGCGTCGCGACCTGGTCGGCCAGCGCCGTGACCCGGTCCGCCACGGCGGTGGGTGTCCCGGCGGTGCCGGACTCGCCCCACGAGCGGACGTCGTCCGCTGGGGATTCGAGATGTGGACTCAGCACGGTTTGTCCTCCGTTGCCGACTTTCGAGGTGTTCGCGTTCTATGAGATCACGGCGACGCAAACCCTAGCCAGCCCCGCCGCCCCGGGCCCCGCCCGGGGGTCACCTGACCCGACGACGCCGTAACCTAGCGGCGGCACATCGATCGTTGCCGGTCGACGTCGGGAAGCCGACACCGGCCGCGGGGACGACAACGAGAGAGCAGGTGTACGTGGATCGTGGCAGCACGGGCGAGCACGCGGACGTCGAGTGGCACTCCGTCATGATCGACGTGTCCGGGTTGTCGCTCACCGACCTCGCCGAGGCCGTACCGCCCGACCGAGCGGACTCCGCTCTCGCCCACTGCCTGCAGCGGCTCGCCGCCGACCTCGACCGCCCCGGTGACCCGATCGCCGGCTTCAACTCCGCGCTCTGACCGTTCGCATGCCGGACTCGGGTCAGACGCGGTCACCACACCCGGCTGACGGAGAAACGCGGCGGGCTCAGTTCGCCCCGCACACCCTCAGCGACGCCGCGCTCGCCGCCCTCGGTGCCGGCCGCCCGGACGCGGCGACCCTCGCCCAGCTGCGCCGCGCCCAGTTCAGCCGGCACCTGCTGCTCCTGCGTGCGATCGCGGCCGCCGATCCCGGCGCCGCGGCCGCGTACCGGGAACTTGCCGCGGCCGAACGCGCCGACCCCATCCGGGTCCGGCGCATTCTGGCGCGCCCGCTGGTCGGCCTGTGGGCCGCCGACTGCCTGACCCGGCTCCGCGCGGGCTCTCGGGCAACCCACGCTGGAGTGACGCACGCCAGGGTGGCCGACACCGAGGCGACACACGCCGGAGCGACCCACCCCGGGGTGGCCCACCTCGGCGCGGCCGAGGCCGGGGCGGCGGGTCTCCGCGCGCTGGCCGCTCAGGCCCGGCATCCGATCCCCGCCGCCCGAGCCCGGCCGGATCGCCCGGCGGTCGGCGGCGAACGAGATCATGAAGCGCCGGATGGGGTCCCGTTCCGGCCCGACCGCCCGACCGCGACGGGCGCCGCACCGTCCGACCGGGTCCCGCGCGTCACCCACGACGGACTGACCCTGACCGTCCGGCTGGAGGACACCGATCCGGCTCGCTCCCTGCTCGGGCTCACCCCGGCCACGCCCCTGACCGGCGACGACGCCGCGCACTGGCACGACTGCCTCCGCCACGCCTGGCGGCTGCTCGTCACCCGGCACCGCGCCGCCGCCGAGATCGTCGCCGAGGTCCTCGACTGCATCGTGCCGGTCGAACCGGACCCCGCCGCCCGGGGAATCAGCGCGACGTCCGCGCACGCGTACGGGGCCGTGGCCATGTCCGCGCCGGCCGACCCGGCCGCCCTCGCGGTGGGGCTGGTGCACGAGGTCCAGCACAGCATCCTGAACGCCGTGCGCTACCTGTTCGAGCTGCACACCGGCCCGGACGCCCCCGGCTACTCGCCGTGGCGCGACGATCCCCGCCCGGCCTCCGGACTCCTGCACGGCGCGTACGCCTACCTCGCGGTCACCCGGTTCTGGCGCGACGAGCCCGGGCGGCTGGCGCGCTTCGAGTTCGCCCGCTGGCGGTCGGCCGTCGTGGACGCCGCCGACCACCTGCTGGCCTCGGGCGGGCTCACCACGGCCGGCACCCGGTTCGTGACCGCGCTGCGGGCCGAGGTGACCCCGTGGCTGGCCGAGCCGGTGCCCGCGGACGTCGCGCGGCTGGCCGCCGGGGCGAACACCGACCACCGCGTGCGCTGGCGCCTGCGCAACCTCGCGGTCGAGCCCGCAGCGGCCGCCGCCCTCGCCGACGCCTGGCGCCGCGGACTGCCCCCGCAGGCGGTAACGGCCGCCACCACCCTCCACCCCGCCTCCGGGCGCGCCCTGGAGAGCAGCGCCCGCCTCGACCTGGCCCATCGGTGGTGCCGCGACGCCTCCCCCACCGACGCGGTCAGCCGCACCGCCCACGATCCGCTGCCGGTCGCGGAGGACAGCACCGACCCGGTGCCCGGCGCGGACCACCACACCGGCGCCGCCCGCTTTCCAGTACCGAGGGCGGACCACCCGGCCCCCGATCCAGTACCGAGGGCGGACCACCCGGCCCTCGATCCGGACCCGAGGGTGGACCACCACACCGGCCCGGTTCCCGATCCGCTGCTGGATGGCGGGCCCGGCCCCACGGCGGGGGATCTTGCGTACGTGCGCGGGGACGAGGCCGCGGCCCGGCGGGCGTACGCGGAGGCCGTACAGTCCGATGCCGGCGACGACGCCGCCTGGTCCGGTCTCGCGCTGGTGTGCGGCCGGACCGCCCTGCGGGACCGGCCGGAGGTCGTCGCCGCGGCATTTCGGGCGCTCGACGAGCCCGCGACGGACCCGGTGATGCTCGCCACCTGGCTCAATTCCTAGATCTTTTGCTCATGTCCGGCCCTGGCCCACCGATGAGGGGCCCGTTGGAGGTGAGCCATGGTCCCGACCGGTAAGGCGTTGACGCGCATTCGGCGCGTCGTCGACGACGCGATGGTGTTCGCGTCGTTGGTGCTTCTCGCCTGGCCTGCACTGGCGCGCGACGACTACGGGCCGCTGTTCATCACCGCGGTCCTGACCGTGGTGGTGGCGCTGGGCATCGCGATCATCGTGCTTGCCACGCGCAAGCCGCTGGTGCGCTACGCGCCGCCGGCTGCCGCGGCGGTCATGGCGACGCTGTTCACGTACGGCCACGACACGATCAGTGTCGGCATGGTCCGGGCGACCATCGGCGTCGGCGCGATCGTGCTGCTGCGCCAGCTGCTCGGCGCGCACACCAACGCCGTGCTGGTCCGTGACCTCAGCCGCCAGCGGGCCATCCTCGCCTCGCAGGCGTACCGGGACCCGCTGACCGAGGTCGGCAACCGCCGGATGTTCATCGAGCACGCCTCCGACGCGCTCGCCCGGGCCGGCGACACCATCACCTCCGTGATCCTCGTCGACCTCGACGGCTTCAAGGACATCAACGACGCGTACGGCAACGCCGTCGGCGACGAGATGCTGCGGGCCGCCGCGGAGCGGGTCAACGCGAACGTCCGCTCCAACGACGCGGTGTCGCGGCTGGGCAGCGACGAGTTCGCGGTGCTGCTGCCCCGCCTCGCCGACGACCAGATCGCCGACGGGGTCGCCAACCGGATCCTGCGCGACCTGGCGCAGCCGCTGGAGATCGACGGTCACCTGCTGACCATCCGCGCCAGCGCCGGCATCGCCCTGACCCGCGGCTCCGAGACCGCGGTCGACGAGGTCATGCGCGAGGCCGACCAGGCGCTCTACCAGGCCAAGGCCGAGGGCCGCGGTGTCGCCCGCCGGTTCGACCCGGCCCAGTTCGCGAAGGCCGAGCAGCGCCGCCGGGACGAGGCCGAGGTGCTGCGTGCCCTCGACAACCACGAGTTCGAGGTGTACTACCAGCCGATCGTGGACCTGGACGGCGAGCACACCGTGGGTGTCGAGGCGCTGGTGCGCTGGCGTCACCCCGAGCGCGGCGTGCTGCCCCCCGGCGCGTTCCTCGACCTGGCCGAGTCCATGGGCGTGGTCCCGCGCCTCGGCGGCTGGGTGCTGGAGCAGGCGTGCATGCAGGCGGCCGAGTGGCAGCGTCAGGTGCCCGGCTTCGAGCTCAACGTGAACCTGTCCGCCAGCCAGCTCGGCAACCCCGACCTGGTCGACGAGGTGCGCGGCGTGCTGGAGCGCTCCGGGCTGACGCCGTCGCTGCTGGTGCTGGAGCTGACCGAGTCGGTCGCGCTGACCGACCTGGTCGAGTCGGCCCGGGTGCTCGGCGCGCTGAAGAACCTGGGCGTACGGATCGCCCTGGACGACTTCGGCACCGGCTTCTCGTCGCTGAGCCACCTGGCTGCCCTGCCGGTGGACGTGGTCAAGATCGACCGGTCGTTCGTGCAGGCCATGGCGGAGACCGCGGGTGCTTCCGTGGCCGAGGCCGTGCTGCAGATCGCCCGTACGTTCGATCTGGCCCCGGTCGCCGAGGGTGTCGAGGACGCCTCGCAGGCCGACCGGCTGCGCGAGCTGGAGTGCGCGCAGGCGCAGGGCTACCACTTCGCGAAGCCGATGCCCGCCCAGGAGATGACCGCGCTGCTGCAGCGCCAGTCCGCGGGCCTCTCCCTCTGACCCGACGCCCGGCCGGTTTCCTCTTCCCGGCTGGGCGTTGGCCATCAGTGTGTCCTACAACGGGGGCGGCTCGATCTCCGTCTCCAGGCGGCGCCCGGCGGCCGCCGCCGTCACGACCGGATGCTGCTCGCCGTACGCCTTGGTGAGCTCGGCCAGGACCAGGCCGCGCCCGGTGTCGTCGCCCGCGTCCAGCGCAAGGTTGAACGCGCAGGCCAGCGTGTCCGGATGGTGCGCGCCGCGCACCGTGCGGGAGCGTGCCCACGTGTCCGCCGCGACCTCGCGGGCCTGCTGGGCCTCCCCCGTCGCATGCAGGTCGGCGGCCAGCCCGTTGGCGCAGCACAGGGTGAACGGATGGTCGGCGCCGACGCTGCGGTGCAGCCCGCCGAGCGCCTCGGCGCCGAGCGTACGGGCCTGCGCGTGCCGCCCCATCGACCGCACCACCCCGGCGAGGTCGGTGACCGCCGCCAGCGCGAACGGGTGCCCCTCGCCCAGCACTGTGCGATAGCCGGCCACGGCCCGCTCCAGCAGCACGTACGCCGATTCCAGGTCGCCGTCGTCGCGGGCGCAGTTGGCCAGCGACACCAGCGCGCCCAGTGTCTCCACGTTGTGATCACCGAACTTCTGCCGGAACAGGCCCACGCTGCGCTCGGCGAGCTGCCGCGCGTGCGGTTGCCCCCGGCGGCGCGCGGCCATCGCGGCGAACCGCCCCGCCCACAGCACCATCGGGTGGTCCTCGCCGAGGTCGTCGGCGGGCGCGCCCGCCAGCACGTCGGCGGCCTCCGCGTAGTCGCCCAGCCCGAACAGGTCGAAGGCCAGCGCGGCCCGGGACGACAGGACCTCGGGGTGGCTGTCCACCAGCACGGACCGCCGGTGCCGCAGCACCTGCTCGTCCAGCGCCCGCGCGCCCCGGAAGTCGCCGAGCAGCCGCAGGTCGACCGCCAGGTTGTTCGCGCAGCGCAGGGTCAGCGGGTAGCTCTCGCCGAACAGCCGCCGGTAGCGCACCAGGTTGTCCGCGTCGAGCTGGCGGGCCTGTCCGAAGTGGCCCTGGATGCGCAGATCCGCGCCGACGCTGTTCGCGGTGGCCAGCGTGATCTCGTCGTCGCCGCCGAGCACCTCGCGCTGGGTCCGCAGGGTCTGCGTGTTCAGCTGCTGGGCATCATCGGTACGGCCGATCGCCCGTAACGCGTTGGCCAGGTGGAACGCCGCCAGCAGCGCGTGCTCGTCGGTGTCGCCGAGGCGCTCCCGCCAGCGCTGCACCGCCTGGGCGGCCAGGTCCCGGCTGCTGTCGTAGTCGCCGCGGGCGAACAGGCACCGGACACAGTTGATCACCAGCTGACGCAGCTCCTCGGCGTCGCCGCCGAGCAGGTCGCAGTGCACCAGGTGGGGGATGATCTCGGCGTACCGGGGCCAGTTCGTCGGGTTGTCGGGGTCGCCGGGGTCGGCGGCGGCCAGCATGGCCCGGACGGTGTCGCGCCGCGCGTGCGCCTCCTCGGCCAGCATGCCGCGCACCAGGGGGTGCACGGTCAGGTGCTCGCCGGGCGGGTCCAGCTCGGCCAGGCCGTGCCGGCCGATCAGGCGCAGCGCGGCCTTGAGCCGCCGCTCGACGCGCACGGTGCGGGCCAGCTCCGGGGGAAGGTCCAGGCCACGGGCGGCCCAGAAGACCCGCCAGGACACGGGCGCGCTGGCCAGGAACGCGCACAGCTCCAGCAGTTGCACGGCGGCGGGGGACGATGCCCGCAGCGCCTCGGCCGCCAGGCCCCACGTCACCCCCACCGGAGTCGGTGTGGCCAGCTCGGCCGCGCGCTGGTCGTACCGGCGCAGGTATTCGCCGACCGGCCACCCGGCCGCCACCTGCACAGAGGCGGCCTCGGCCAGCGCCATGGGTACGTCTGCCAAGCGCGCGGCGATCCGGTCGGCGTCCACCTCGGACAGCTCGGGGTTGCGCAACCGCAGGAAGTCGACGCTGTCGGCCCGGTCGAACACGGGCACCGGCACCGCCCGGGCCACCTCGGAGCCCCACCGCGGATCCCGCGAGGTGACCAGCACGTGCCCCTTGCCGCCGGGCAGATAGGGGGTGATGTCCTCCGGCCGGTTCGCGTTCTCGAACACGACCAGCCAGTTCCGGTACGGCTCGCCGCGGCTCAGCGCGTCGCGGACCGCACACAGGGTCCGGTTGATGTCGCGCGCCTCGGGCAGCCCGAGCCGGGACGCGAGCCCGACCAGCGCCGCCCGCATGCCCGCCGTCTGCTCGGCCGGGATCCACCAGACCAGCTCGTAGCCGCGGGCGTAGCGGTGGGCGTACTCGACGGCCAGCTGGGTACGCCCGGTGCCGCCGAACCGCTGGTCAGCGGAGGGCAGCAGCACCACCGGTCCATTGTCGAGCAGCCCGTGCACCCGGGCCAGGAGGTCCTCGCGGCCCACGAACCGGGGGTTTCGCGGCGGTAGTCCACCCTGGATCGGCACGCGACTCCCCTCCCTGGACGGCGCTGCCGATTACCGTACGTGGGCCGGCCGCCACAGGAAAGGGGGTCGCCTCCTCAGGCCGCGGGCGCGCTCGCACTGGCCGCCGGGTACGCCAGCCCGAGTCCCGCACCGGCCGGCCCGGCCCCGCCCCGCTCGGCCGTACGCTTGCCGGCCAGCAGCATCAGCGACAACAGGGACGCGGCCAGCGCCAGCGCGCCCGCGGAGTACCAGGCGGCGTCGTACGCGCCGAGCCGGTCCCGGACCAGTCCCGCCGCGGTGGCGGCCACCGCGGCCCCGATCTGGTGAGCGGCGAACACCCAGCCGAACACGATCGCCCCGCGCGCGCCGAAGTACTCGCGGCACAGCGCGACCGTGGGCGGCACCGTGGCTACCCAGTCCAGGCCGTAGAAGAGGATGAAGACGACCATGCTCGGGTGCGCGGTGGCGGCGAACAGCGTGGGCAGCACCAGCAGGGACAGCCCGCGCAGCGCGTAGTAGGCGCCGAGCAGCAGCCGGCTGTCCACCCGGTCGGTGAGCCAGCCCGAGGCGATGGTGCCGGCGATGTCGAACAACCCGACCAGGGCCAGCAGTCCGGCCGCGACGGTCTCGGGCATGCCGTGGTCGTGCGCGGCCGGGATGAAGTGCGTACCGATCAGGCCGTTGGTGGTGGCGCCGCAGATCGCGAATCCGCCCGCCAGCAGCCAGAACGCCCGCGTGCCCGCCGCCTGCCGCAGCGCACCCAGCGCGGCCCGCGCGGCACCGCCCTGCGCGGCGCTCTCGGTGGCGGCGTCGTCCGGCGCGGCGCCGTAGGCGGCGACGCCGAGGTCGGCGGGCCGGTCGCGCAGCCGCCACCACACCAGGGGTACGACGAGCAGGGCGGCGCCCGCGACGGTCAGGGCGGCGGCCCGCCAACCGTGATTCTCGGTGAGCTGGGCGAGGATCGGCAGGAAGATCAGCTGCCCGGCCGCGCCCCCGGCGGTGAGCACCCCGGTAACCAGCCCGCGGCGGCGCACGAACCACCGGTTCGTCACGGTGGCCACGAAGGCGAGCGCCATCGATCCGGTGCCGAGTCCGACCAGGACGCCCCAGCAGAGCACGAGCTGCCAGCTCGCAGACATCAGTACGGTCAGCCCGCTGCCCGCGGCGACCAGCAACAGGGCGCCCATCACCACCCGGCGAATGCCGAACTTCTCCATGAGCGCGGCGGCGAACGGGGCGGTGAGGCCGTACAGCAGCAGGTTGACGGAGACGGCCGCCGAGATGGTGCCGAGCGACCAGCCGAACTCCTCGTGCAACGGGCGGAGCAGGACGGACGGGGTGGCCCGGAACCCGGCGGCGCCGACCAGCGCCACGAACGCGACGGCGGCCACGGCCCACGCGGGGTGGATGCGGTGTCTACTCACCGTTCGATTCTGCGAATCTCCGTACGATCAAACGAGTGGCCCGGAGGCCATCATGCGCAAGAATCGAGCCATGACGCATGCGATCGCCGTCCTGGCCCTCGATCACGTGGTGCCGTTCGATCTCGGCGTGCCCAGCCAGGTGTTCCACGCCGCCCGCGACTCCGACGGCACCCGCCGGTATGCGGTGACCATCTGCACCGAGGGCGGCCGCCCGGTCCGCAGCACCGCGGGTTTCGCTGTGCTTCCCGACCACGACCTGACCACGGTGGCCACAGCCGACACCGTGATCGTGCCCGGAGTGGGCGATGGCAGCACGGTGGCCGACGGCACGGTCCCGCCCGCGGTGGCCGAAGCGCTGCGGGCCGCCCATGAGCGTGGCGCCCGGATCGTGTCCATCTGCACCGGGGCGTCCGTTCTCGCCGCTGGCGGCCTGCTCGACGACCGCCCGGCGGCCAGCCACTGGGCGTGGGCGCGGCGGCTGCGCGGGCTCTACCCCCGCGTGCGCTGGGACTTCGATGTCCTCTTCGTGGATGACGGCGACATCCTCACCTCGGCCGGGGTGGGCGCCGGCATCGACCTGTGCCTGCACCTCATCCGCAATGACCACGGCAGCGAGATGGCCAACGGGGCCGCCCGCCGGTGCGTGGTGCCACCGTGGCGGGACGGCGGCCAGGCCCAGTACATCGAGCGGCCGGTCCCCGCGACCGGCGGGAGCGGCACCGAAGCGACCCGGACGTGGGCGCTGGACCGGCTGGCCGAGCCGGTGACCCTGGAGGAGATGGCCTCGCACGCCCGGATGAGCGTGCGCACGTTCACCCGGCGGTTCCGGGCCGAGACCGGGCTCAGCCCGGCCCGGTGGCTGTTGCAGCAGCGGGTGTCGCACGCCCGGCTGCTGCTGGAGTCCACGGATCTGGCCGTCGACGCGGTGGCCCGGCGGTGCGGGCTGGGCAGCGCGAGCGCCCTGCGCCAGCATCTGCATGCGGCCATCGGGGTCGCCCCGTCCGCCTACCGCAAGACCTTCCGCCGCGACGAGCCCCTCGCACGTTAGCGAGGCGTAGTTGTCAGCAGGTCAGGGGCGTTGTCTGGGACGGCTCGCGAGTTCCACCACCGGGTTGTCTTGCCGAGTGGTATCCCGGCCACCAGATATCCGGCCAGGCACCACAGCGCACCCAGCGGTCCCTGGTTGGTCGTCGCCGCCATGATCGCCACATATGCGATCACCACCAGCAGCACCTGCCGCCACCGCGGGAACCCGTCCGGCACCAGGGCGACCAGCAGCACGGTGCCGACCGACACCGGCAGCCAGTAGTAGTTGATCACGATGGGATCGGTGCACACCCGCAGCAGTGCCGCCGCCAAAGGTGCCGCCGCGACCGCCACCAGCCGCCCGCGCAGCAGATACGCCACGAGGGCACACCCGCCCGTCACCACGACGGCTTGGCCGAGGCGAACGGCCCACGTCATCTCGCGAAGGCCGAGCAGATGCGGCACCGTCCCGACGTCCACCAGCCACACGTGTCCGAACATCCCGAACTCACCGCTCAGCACGAACGGCAGGTAGCCCAGCACGGCGATTCCCGCAGCGACGGTCGCGGTGCGCACGGCCCGCTTCAGTCCGGTCACGCCGAGCAGGCACGGAAAACCCAGCACCGCGACCGGCGCGATCAAGACCGAGACGCCCAGCGCGAAGGCCGCGGCCAACCACCGGCCTCTGCCGTTCAACACCATCGCGTACGCCCAGAGGATCGGCATCGCCACCTCGACCGGATGGCCGCTCCAGGGCACCGGGCCGAGTAGCCACAGCAGTGTCAGGATCGCGGCCACGGCCTCGCGCACCGCGCGTCCCCGGCATACCGCGATAGCGCCCAGCATGAGCGCCACATCGATCATGATCCGCGGCAGCGCAGGAGGCATCCCCGCATGCCCACCGATGAGCAGCAGGTTGCTGACCACCAATTGAAGTGGGCCGGCCTGCGTGTATGTCCCCGCATACGCTTCGTCGAACCGACCGGTCAACACCGGCCACCCCAGATCGGAGAACGGCAGCAGATCCAGCGGGGTCTGCCGGTTCAGTAGCCCGACCAGCGCCGCTAGCAGCACAGCCATCCATCGCCGGTGGCGAAGGAGAAGCGCTCCCACGCCGCTCACGACGGCAACAACAGCCCGTGAAGTCCCATCACCCCGATAACATCGGCATCTCCGCTGCCCCCGTGAAGTACCCCGCCACCTCCGTCCGCGTAGGGCTTCGATTCAGCGGTTTCACCGCCACGGCGCCCATCCGGCCGACGGGAAAGGTTCGCCGAATTCGCCCGTGGGCGGCGGGTCCGGGCGAAAGCGGGGCCGAGCGAAACGACCAGTGGGCTCAGAGCAGGACGTGACGCCCACCGCAGCCGGATCGTGGGAGCGCTGCTCAGTTCGGCCCACGCGTGTCCGATGGGACAGACGTACACCGGTTTCGTTTCGGCGACGAGGATGACATGGACCTGACCTTCCGACCGCTGCTCGACGCGCTCAAGCAGATCGGCGTCGATCCGGCAGCGGTCGACGCGGCGGCGGCAGAGGCCGAGCGCAGCGGCCGGTCCGTCCGCGCGGTCCTGATCAACGACCAGGTCGTCACCGAGGAGCAGCTGACCGAGGCCGCCGCCGCCTCGTTCGGGCTCAAGACCCTCGACCTGGTCGGCTTCTCGCCCGACCCGGCCGCGCTCAAACGCATCCCGCTGCCGGTGGTGCTGCGCCACCGCGTGCTCGGCCTGATGATCAACGACGGTGAGCTGACCGTCGGCGTCACCGACCCCGGCGACGTCGTGGCCATGGACGACGTGCGCGCGGCCACCGGCATGTCCGTACGTCCCGTACTGGTCCAGCGCAGTGAGGTCCGCCGGATCATCGAGCGGCTCCAGCGCGAGGCCAGTGACCTGGGCGACTTCACCGATGAGGCGACGGACGACGCGGCGGGCATGACCGCGCAGGCGACCAGCCAGGAAGACGCGCCGATCGTGCGCTACGTCAACAACCTGATCGAGCAGGCCGTCCAGAACCGCGCCTCCGACCTGCACCTGGAGCCGACAGAGGACGAGATGCGGGTGCGGTACCGCATCGACGGCGTGCTGCACGAGGTGGACACGGTCCCGCGTGGCGTCATGGCCGCGCTCACCTCCCGCATCAAGATCATGTCGGGCGTCGACATCACCGAGAAGCGGGTCCCACAGAACGGTCGCATCACGGCTCTGATCCGCGACCGTACGGTCGACCTGCGGACCGCGACCCTGCCGACCGTGTGGGGCGAGAAGATCGTGCTCCGGGTGCTCGACACCGGCGGCATCGACCTGGACATGAACAAGCTGGGCTTCACCCAGCACAATCTCGACCGGTTCGCCGCGTCGTTCACCAAGCCGCACGGCATGGTGCTGGTGACCGGCCCCACCGGTTCCGGCAAGTCCACCACCCTGTACGCCACGCTGGGCCGGATCAGCAAGCCGGAGATCAACGTGATCACGGTCGAGGACCCGGTCGAGTACCGGCTGCGCGGCATCAACCAGGTCCAGGTGAACGCCAAGGCCGGCCTGACGTTCGCAGCGGTGCTGCCCGCGATCCTGCGTACCGACCCGGATGTCGTGCTGATTGGTGAGATCCGGGACGGTCACACCGCGCAGATCGCGGTCGAGGCGTCGCTGACCGGTCACCTCGTGCTCTCCACCCTGCACACCAACGACGCCCCCGGCGCCGTGACCCGTCTCACCGAGATGGGGATCGAGCCGTTCCTGGTGGGCTCGTCGCTCGACGCCGTACTCGCCCAGCGACTCGGCCGGCGGCTGTGCGACTGGTGCAAGGAGGCGTACGCGCCGGAGGCGGAGGAGCTGGAGGCGGCCCGGTGGCCCTGGGACATCCTGGCGGTGCCGGAAGCACTGTACCGCCCGGCGGGCTGCCGTAACTGCGCCAACACGGGCTACCGGGGTCGGATCGCGCTGCATGAGGTGATGCCGGTCTCCCCGGAGATCGAGTCGCTGACCATCCGCCGCGCCTCGGCGGGTGAGATCCGCGAGGTCGCCGTCGCCCAGGGCATGTACGACCTGCGCGCCGACGGCCTGGCCAAGGCGGCCGGCGGGCTGACTTCGGTCCGCGAGGTCATGCGCGTCGCGATCTGACCCTCGCCATACACGCAGCGTTGCCTTCCCATAACGCTTTGCATTCAGGCTGCGGATCGCAGCCCATCCCCTGCCGCAGTGCGCCCAATTCGGTCTTTAAGGGACCTCAAGCGGCCCTCCGCCTTGCCGAATGTGTGGACGTCAGTCCCCCCGCAGAGATTGTCGGTACCGCGCTATGCACACGCTCGACCAGAGCGCCGCCGCCCACGGCGCGCCGGCCGAACCGGTCTACGACGGCTCCGGCGACCTGGCCGTGCTCGACCAGATGCTCCGCATGCTGGTCGAATCGCGCGGCTCCGACCTGCACCTGACGGTCGGCTCCCCGCCCATGATCCGCGTGGACGGCGGCCTGCGCCCGCTGCCCGGATACGGCAAGCTGAACTCCGCGGACACCGCCCTGCTGGCGCGCGCCGCGCTCAACCCGAAGCAGTGGGACACCTTCCTGCGCGAGAAGGAACTCGACTTCGCGCACAGCATCGTCGGCGTCTCCCGCTTCCGCGGCAACATCTACGTGCAGCGCAACTCCTTCGGCTGCGTGTTCCGGGCCATCCCGCACAAGATCAAGCCGCTGGACGAGCTGGGCATGCCCGACTCGGTGTCGCGCCTGGCGTACCTGCCGCGCGGGCTGGTGCTGGTCACCGGCCCGACCGGTTCCGGAAAGACCACGACGCTCGCCTCCGTACTGGACCTGGCCAACCGCAGCCGGTCCGCGCACATCATCACCATCGAGGACCCGATCGAGTTCCTGCACCCGCACAAGCGCTGCGTGGTGAACCAGCGCGAGGTCGGCGCCGACACGGAGACCTTCGCGAGCGCGCTCAAGCACGCCCTGCGGCAGGACCCCGACATCATCCTCGTCGGTGAGCTGCGTGACTTGGAGACCACCTCCACCGCGCTGACCGCCGCCGAGACCGGTCACCTCGTCCTCGCGACCCTGCACACGCAGAGCGCCACCCAGACGATCGACCGCGTCATCGACATCTTCCCCCCGCACCAGCAGCTCCAGATCCGCGCCCAGCTCGCGGCCAGTCTCCAGGGTGTCGTCACCCAGGCGCTGGCGCCGCGGGCCGACGGCAAGGGCCGGGTGGTGGTGTGCGAGATCCTCACCGCCACCCCCGCGATCCGCAGCCTCATCCGGGAGGGCAAGTCCCACCAGATCCCGTCGTTCATGCAGTCGGGCGCCAACGACGGAATGTTGGCGTTCGACCAGCACCTGGCGGACCGGGTCCGCGAGGGGCTGGTGTCACTGGACGCCGCACTGGAGATCTGCCACTCCGCGGAAGAGCTCAAGCGACTCATCGGACGGATGTGACCGGATGGCAGCGACGAAGACCTTCCAGTACAGCGGCATCGACGCCAGTGGCCGCAAAACGAAGGGCACGGTCGAGGCGGCCAACGAACTGGCCGCGTCGAACCTGCTGCGGCAGCGCGGCGAGACACCGCTGGAGCTGACCCAGGCCGGCCAGGGCCTCAACAAGCAGGTGAGCATCCCGGGCCTGGGCAACCGGATCAAGCTCAAGGACCTCGCGGTCTTCGCGCGGCAGTTCGCCACGATGACCGCATCCGGCATGTCGCTGCTGCGATCGCTGTCCATCCTGGAGGAACAGACGACCGTACCGGCCTTGAAGAAGGCGGTCGGCGAGGTCCGGGCGGACGTAGCGGGCGGTGTGTCGCTGTCGGCGTCGATGGCCAAGCACGAGAAGGCATTCCCGCGCCTCATGATCGCCATGGTCCGCGCCGGTGAGGCCGGCGGTATGATCGACAAGGCCCTGGAGCAGATCGCGGTCAACCTGGAAAAGGACACCGCCCTCCGCGGCAAGATCAAGAGCGCGATGACGTACCCCGCGATTGTGCTCTGCTTCACGTTCGTGCTGATCGGCGCCGTGCTGAAGTTCATCGTCCCGATCTTCGAGGGGATGTTCAAGAACCTCGGTGGCGAACTCCCCGCGATCACCCAGGTTCTGGTGGACGCCAGCCACAACATGTGGTGGATCGCTCCGGTGTTCCTGACCGTCACGATCGGCGGCACGCTGACGCTGAAGCACCAGATGCGTACGCGCGAGAACGTGCGCCTCTTCATGGACAAGCTCAAGCTGCGGCTGCCCGTGTTCGGCTCGTTGTTCCGCAAGCTCGCGATGAGCCGCTTCTCCCGAAACCTGGGCATGCTGCTCGACGTCGGCGTACCGGTGATGCAGGCGCTGGCCGTGGTCGGTGAGACCGCGGGCAACGAGGTCATCAACATCGCCATGCGTGATGTGCAGTCCGCGGTGCGCGACGGCCAGCCGATGTCCACTGCGCTGCGTCTTCACAAGATCTTCCCCGAGATGGTCACCCAGATGATCGAGGTCGGAGAAGAAAGCGGTCAGATCAGTCAGATGCTCGACAAGGTTGCCGATTTTTACGACCGGGAGGTCGACAGCGCAGCCGAATCGCTGACCGCGTCGATCGAACCGATCATGGTCCTCGTCATGGGTGCCGTGGTCGGTGGAATGGTGATCTGTCTCTACCTTCCGATGTTCACCATCTACCAGAACATCCAGAGCAGCTGACGCTCTGGAGCGACCGGCTGCCGGGCCACAGCCCGCAGCTACCGCCCCACCCCACCACCCCACCCGCCACTGGAGGCAACCCCAAATGCGAGACACCATCAACCGGCTCAGCGCGCACAAGGGCGACGAGGGCTTCACGCTCATCGAGCTCCTGGTCGTCGTGGTCATCATCGGCGTGCTGGTCGCGATCGCCGTCCCGGTGTACCTGAACTACCGCCAGGGCGCGGCGGACAAGTCCGCTCAGTCCGACGTCCGCGGCGCGATCAGCACGATCGAGCAGTGGTACACCGACAACAGCAACACGTACCCGAGCACCCCGACCGGCGCCCAGAACGGCAGCTTCAACCTGGGTACCGGGACCGGCACGGTCGGCAAGATCACGCTGTCGGACAAGACCACCATGGTCTACAAGTCCGTCTCGACGTCGGCGTACAAGGTCTGCGCGACCAACACCGGCGGCAGCGGCAAGTACTACGTGTACGACAGCTCCGCGGGCGGCTCGGTGAAGGCGGACAGCACCATCAACTCCGGCAACTTCGCCACCTGCGGCTGATCCGCGTTGCGCGGGTGGCGCCGGTCCCGGCGCCACCCGCACCCACAACCTCTGACACCCACCGCGAGAGAGGAGCCCGGCCATGCCGCAGCCACTGCTGCTCAGCATCGTCGGCCTGCTCGGCCTCGCGGTGGGTTCATTCCTGAACGTCGTCATCCACCGCGTACCGCTCGGCCAGTCGCTGATCCGGCCCGGATCACACTGTCCACAGTGTGACGCGGCGGTCCGCCGTCGGCACAACGTGCCGGTCGCCGGTTGGCTCCTGCTGCGCGGCCGGTGCGCGGACTGCCAGGCACCGATCAGCGCCCGCTACCCGCTCGTCGAAGCGGGCACCGCGGCCCTGTACGTCGCCGTGGCAGCCCGGTTCGGCTGGTCGTGGGAGCTGCCCGCGTACCTCTACCTGGCCGCCATCGCGATCGCGCTGGCCGCGATCGACCTGGACGTCCTGCGCCTGCCCGACCAGATCGTCCTGCCGTCCTACGGCGTGGCCCTGGCCCTGCTGGCACCCGCCATGATCGCGGAGCACAGCTGGACCGCCGGCCTGCGCGGCCTGGCCGCCGCCGCCGTCCTGTACGGCCTGTACCGTCTGCTGGCCGCGATCCCGCGCGGCATGGGCTTCGGCGACGTGAAGCTCGCCCCGCTGCTCGGCCTGTATCTGGGCTGGCTCGGCTGGAGCTCCGTCGCGGTCGGCGCGTTCGCCGGGTTCCTGCTCGGCGGAGTCGTCGGCGCTGCACTGCTGGTCACCCGGCTGGCAAACCGCAAGAGCCGCATCCCGTTCGGCCCGTACATGCTGGCCGGCGCGTTCCTCGCGGTCTTCGCGGCCGCGCCGATCGCGCACTGGTATTCGTCCCTGCTCGGCCCCACGGTCTGAGCGAAGGCACTGAGCGAAGAAAGGTAACCGATGGCTGGCGTCAATCCGATCGGGCTGGACATCGGCTCGTCCTCCATCCGAGCCGTGGAAGCCCGTCGCGGCAAGGAGGAGCACACGCTCACCAACTTCGGCCAGATCCCGCTGCCCGCCGGGGCCGTGCAGGCCGGGGTCATCCAGGACCCGCTGGCGGTCACCTCGGCCGTCAAGCAGCTCTGGGCCGCCTGCAAGTTCGACACCAAGCGCGTCGTGCTCGGGGTGACCAACCCGCAGCTCGTGGTCCGCGAGATGTCGGTATCCAACCTGCCGCCCAAGGAGATGCGCAAGTCGCTGCCGTTCCAGGTACGCGACATGCTGCCCCTGGCGGTAGAGAAGTCGCTGCTGGACTTCTACCCGCTCGAGGAGCCGGGCGACAACCCGACGGTGCGCGGCCTGCTCATCGCCGTACCCAAGGACTCGGTGCTGACCGCCGTGCAGGCGGTCGAGAAGGCCGGCCTGCGGGTCGAGAGCGTCGACCTCGCGTCCTTCGCGCTGCTGCGCGCCGCCTCACGGCTCGACGCGCAGGTCGAGGCGATCGTGGACATGGGCGCCGAAGTGACCAGCGTGGTCGTGCACGCGGACGGCGAGCCGCTGTTCGTCCGGACCGTGCCGCGCGGCGGCGCCGAGATCACCCGGACCATCGCCGAGCGCCTCGGCATCGACGCCGGCGAGGCGGAGGCCCTCAAGTGCCGCTTCGGGCTGCACGGCGACGAGCGCCCGGACAGCGGGACCGCGGTGAGCGAGGCCGTCCGCCCGCTGGTCAACGAGCTGCGCAGCTCGTTCACGTACCTCGCCTCGGGCGAGCGGCAGAAGCAGGTCACCCGCGTGGCCCTGTGCGGCGGCAGCGCGCTCATGCCCGGCCTGGCCGAGCACATCCAGGAGCAGCTGCGGGTCGCCGTGATGTACGCCGACAGCGCCGGCCGGCTGCGTGACACCCGCAAGGCCAAACCGCGCGGCTTCGACGTCTTCGTCCCGTCGGCAGCAGTGTCGATCGGCCTCACCCTCGGAGCGGCGGCCTGATGTCGACCACGCTGATGCCCGTAGACCCGCAGACGAGCCCGCTGCGGGCCACCCGCTTGCTCACCATCACCGCGAACCTCATGCCCGAGGAGATCGTGGCGGCCCGGCGAGCGAAGCGTGCCCGTTCCGCCGTGATCGGCGCGCTGGTCGGTGTCGGTGTCCTGCTGGGGGGATGGTTCATGCACGCCCAGCACCAGACCCGCACGGCCGAGCAGGAACGCGACGACGTCCAGGCTCAGGTCGTCGACCAGAGGCACAAGCAGCAGAAGTACGACGAGGTCGTCAACGTGCAGGCACAGACGACGACGATCGTGGGACAGCTCAAGACCGTCATGGCCACCGACCTGCCGTACGCGACGCTGCTGGACACGGTCCGGCAGACCGGCGTGTCCGCCGACGTGACGGTCACCGGCGTCACCGCCAAGCTGGACGACGCCGCCTCGGCCGACTCGGCGGGCACCACCCCCGCGAAGTCGGACACCGTCGGCACCCTGCAGATCACCGGCGATGCCAAGGACAAGAACGCGGTCGCGCGGTATGTCGACCTGCTCGGCAAGGTGCCGACCGTCGTGAACCCGTTCGTCACCAGCGTGGCGGAGTCCAAGGACGAAGCCGGGGCCAAGAAGGTGGAGTTCAGCCTGAACGCCGAAATCAGCGGCACGGCGAAATGCGGCCGGTTCACCACCCCCTGCAAGAGCACCGGAGGCAACTGATGAACGCCCGTCACGTCGACCGGATCTGGCTGCTCGGCGGCTTCGTGGTCATCGTGCTGCTCACCGTTCTCAGCTGGTTCCTGCTGATCCAGCCCACGTACGCCGAGGCCGACCAGCGGCACAGCGAGGCCGGTGACACGCAGACGCAGCTCACCCAGCTGCGCAAGCGGAACACCGAGCTGGAGGCCGAGGACGCCAAGAAGGTCGAGTACAAGGCGAAGCTGGCCTCCTACCAGGCGGCACTGACGACCGGCTCCGGCGTGCCCGACTTCCTGCGGGAGCTGCAGAAGTCCGGCACCTCGATGAACGTCCTGGTCAGCGGTCTCACCGTGGCGGACCCCGCACCCGTCAAGGGCACGACCAACGTCAGCGCGCTCCCGATCACGCTGACCGCTTCCGGCAGCGCGGAGGATCTCAGCACGTTCCTCACCCGGTTGCAGAACGGCCAGCCCCGGGCGTTGCTCATCGACTCGGCCAACCTGGGCAAGGACCAGGGGTCGTGGACGCTCAACCTGACAATCAAGGCGTTCGTGTCGGAGTCCGCCGGCAGCGCGACCCCGGCCCCCACCGGCAAGTAGCCGCCGCGTGGGCTACCCAGCGGTGCGCTGATCAGCCCACGCCGAACAGGTGGCCCTCCACCTGAGCGCGGTACTCCACGTAGATCTGCCGGTAGCGGTCCACCGCCCCGCGCCGGTCCCCGGCCTCGAGCAGGTCGAGGATCGCGTCGTGGCCACGGATCCAGGTGGTCCACAGCTCACTCTCGGCGCCCATCGCGAGGATCCGCAGGGTCCGCGCGACCACCAGGTCGACCATCGACTGCAACTCCCGGTTGCCGCTGGCCAGGATCACGATCGTGCTGAAGTCGGCGCCGGCGGCGCCCGCGGCGAGCGTGTTGCCGGCGCGCAGGCCCTCGACGAACTCCTTCTGGCGCTGCCGCATGAGATCGATGTGGGTGGAGGTCAGGTTCTCCACGCCCCACTCGAAGCCCGCACAGGCCAACACGCTCATCACGTCGATCAGTTCCAGGGCGTTCTTCTGGGTGACCTTGGTGACGTGCCGGGTGCGGTTGGGTGCGATGTCTATGAGACCCTCGACGGAGAGCTGGGCGATGGCCTCGCGGACCGGGGTGATGCTCACCCCGAGGCGGGCCGCGAGTTCGGCGTCCTTGACGAGCGTGCCCGGCGGCAGCTCACCGGAGATGATCTCGTTGCGCAGCTGGCGCACCACAGCGGCGGTACGTGTCGGCGGGACCGCATAGGTCATACCGGCAGCCTACTCACCGTGACAATGCGGCGGGGATCATCCCTCCGGGGCGTGTCCGGACTCGTGATGGGGCGAATCACGGCTGCTGATGACAGCGCGATCCCGTTGTAGATCTCTCTCAAGTCGGGCCCGGCCCCGCCGATGGAACGCCTGAGGGACCGCCTTCCGCGGCCCCACCGCGACCATGTGACGGAGAGGCATGCCAGCCAGTTGGGACCGCGTCACCACGCGACCCTGGGCACGTGTTGTGCGCCGGTTGCGCCGCTTCGTGCTGCGCGGAACGGGCGATGCGGGCACCACGCTCGCCGAGGTGCTGGTCGCGCTCGCCGTGATCGGCACCGTCATGGCCGCCACCGCGCCGTTCATGGTCAACTCCGTCATTCTCGTCGCCGAGCAGCGTTCGAAGCAGGCCGCCGTTCAGGTCGCTAACGACGCGGTGGAACGCGTCCGCGCGCTCGCTCCCGCCTCGCTGCTGACCGGGCGAGGCAAGATGGCCACAGATGCCCAGTGGTCTGCCGCCCCCGCGAAGGTGGCCACGGCGCTGGCCGACACCCAGGCCGACTGGGATCCGATGCTGCCGCTGGCCGCGCCGGACGGGGCGCAGGCACCCCTGCCCACGGCGCCGGTCACGGTGAACCTGGCCAACGTGGCGTACGCCCAGCAGTGGTACGTGGGACGGTGCTGGCAGACCAAGACGGCGGCCGGCTCGGCGACCGGCGCGGCAGCCGATTGCAAGAAGACCCACACCTCCGCCGATCTGCCGTACTTCCGGGTCGTGGTGTCCGTGACCTGGACCGGCAAGGGCTGCGCGACGGGCCCGTGCGTGTACGTGACCTCGACGCTGGCCAGCATCGGTGGCGACCCCCACTTCGACCTGAACCGCCCGCCACCGTCGATCACCGGGCCCAGCGTCATGACCGTGTACGTGGGTGACAACCTGACCACCGCCGTCCCGGCGGACCCGGCCCTGCAGATGAAGAGCACCGGTGGCAGCATGCCGCTCGACTGGCAGGTCACCGGGGTACTGCCCCCGGGACTCACGCTCGTACCGCAGTCGGGCAAGCTCGAGGGCACCGCGACGACGCCCGGCACCAAGTCCGTGCAGGTGACCGTGACGGACCGCGTCGGCGACTCGGACATCGCCACACTCACCGTCGAGGTGTTCAACAAGCTGGCGCTCACCAAGCCTGCCGACCAGACGAGCGACCTGGGCACTGCCCTGTCGCTGCAGCTGGTGGCCACCGGTGGCAAACCGGCGCTGACGTACAGCTCGACGACCCTGCCGGCGGGCCTGACGCTCAACACGACGACCGGGGTCATCTCCGGCACGCCCACCACCGCGCAGGCGCCGCAGCCCGTCACGGTCACCGTGACCGACGCCAACAACAAGTCGGTCTCGCAGACCTTCAACTGGGAAATCGTGGTACCGCTCGCTGTCACCAGCACCGCGTCGCAGACGCTCGTCATCAACACCATCCTGGGCGGTGCGACCGCCATCCCCATGACCGGCAGCGGCGGCACGGGCGCGTACACCTGGCGGGCGGACGATCTGCCCACCGGCCTGTCGATCGACCCGAACACCGGCCTGATCACGGGTACCGCCACCAGCGGCACCCGGTTCGTGACCACGGTGTACATCACCGACAACACGGGCAGGGTCGCCTCCGCCCCGGTCGTCTGGCTGCTGACCAACGACCAGCCCAGCAACCTGCAGGTCTCCGTGCCGGACCCGGCCAACCCCAACCAGACCACCACGGTGAACACGACGGTGTCGCTGACCGCCAAGACCACGGGCGGCTCGGGCCAGCAGACCTGGACGGCCACGGGCCTGCCCACGGGCCTGACCATGAGCTCCGGCGGTGTGATCTCCGGCAAGCCGACCGTGAAGGGCACCTATCTGGTGCGGCTCAACGTCGCCGACAACTCGGGCCGGACGGCCGCGCTGATGTTCACGTGGACGGTGAAGTGATGCGCTGGCTTCGGGAGAACATGTCGCGGCGGCGCGGCGACGAGGGCGTGTCGCTCGTCGAGATGATGGTGACGATGAGCATCATGAGCGTCGTCGGGGCGATGTTCGCCACCGGGATCATTCAGGTATTCCGCGCGAACAACCTCATCGAGACGCGGGCCGTGGCCCAGGCCCAGTTGTACATGGCGTTCCAGCGGTTCGACCGGGAGCTGCGCTACGCGTCCTGGATCGCGGACCCCGGCAAGGTCGGCACCAGGTGGTACGTGGAGTTCGCGGATGCCGACCCCACCAAGTGCGCGCAGCTGCGCTTCGACACGACCGCGCAGCCGGCCGCGAACGGCCAGGACGGCGCCGGGATCCTGCAGCTCGTCCGGTGGACGAAGGGCACACCGCCGACCGCGGCCAGCACCTGGACGACCGTGGCGTCGAACCTCGTCGAACAGTCGTATCAGCCGTTCGAGATGCAGCCCGCCAATAGCACGCCCTACTCGTCCGCCAGCGCCGGCAGCCAGTTCACCACGGCCAATCAGCGACTGCGCATCAGGTTGACGTCGCGTTCCGCGGGCAGCACCACGGAGGTCGACACCACCTTCACCGCGGTGAACACGTCGCGGGACACGCTTGCGACCAACGGATGCAGCGAGGGAAGGCCGACGATATGAGATTCGTGCGCTGGTCGGGGCCACGCCGGGGCGAGGGCGGCTCGCTGCCCCTGGCGATGCTGCTGACGACGGTCGCGCTGGCGGCGACCGCCGCGATGGTGCCCATCGTGGTCAAGCAGGCCAACAGTACGGGCACGATCTCCAGCCGGACGAGTTCCATGGAGGGTGCCCGGTCCGGCATGGATGTGGCACTCGGCCAGATCCGGGCGGCCATCGACGGTAGCGGCGCGGGCGCCCTCGAGGAACTGCCGCCGTGTCAGATGGACGGCGCGGGCGCGGACGGCGCGAAGTACACGGTGACGATCACCTACTACGGACTGTCCCCCAGCGGCGCCGAGGTGCCGATGTCCTGCCCGCCGCTCGACGTCCCGGTATCGGCGAAGCTGACCGTGACCGGCACCGGCGGGACTTCCAGCGCGGGTGCGAAGGACACCCGGACGCTGGAGGCCACGTACAAGTTCAAAACGTCGAACGAGAACATCAGCGGCGGCGCCATCCGCCTCGACCAGCCCACGAACCCGTACCTGTGCCTGGACGCCGGCGGCAGCCGCTTCCCGGGCGCGGGCGCGAAGGTGATGATGGAGAAGTGCGTCGACGGCGCGAGCGACCAGCGGTTCGCCTACACCGCCGACCTGAACATCAAGCTCGTCCAGTCCGAGACCTCGACGTACAAGGCCGGGCTGTGCCTCGACGCCCCGATGCCGCGCAAGACCGATGACCAGGTGACGTTCCAGCCGTGTCTGGGCCGACAGGCCCGCCAGCAGTGGAGCCTCGACAACAGCTCGAACTTCCGCAGCACCTCGGACGGCATCAACCTGGACAGCTTCTGCCTCAACCTGAAGTCGACCGCCTCCCCCAACAACTTCCTCGTGATCGGCGGCTGCGGAGGCACCGCCAACAAGATGGTGTTCCGGCCTCAGGCCGGGGTGGGCGCGGGAATGGCGTCCAGGGCCACCGGCCAGCTGGTGAACTTCAAGCAGTTCAGCCGCTGCCTCGACGTGACCAACCACGACGTCAACATGTCGTACATGATCGTCTGGTTTTGCAAGCAGGCCCCGGACGGCAACGTCTCGTGGAACCAGCGCTGGGACATGCCGGCGCAGTCCACCAACGCCGCGAACGCGGTGGCGGAACGCATCCGCACGACCGGCACCAGCAGTCCCGGCGTCTGCCTGAAGAGCCCGCGTTCGACCGCGTCGAACAAGTACGTGACGGTGACAGCGTGCAGCGCCACCGGCGTGCTCACCGACAACAGCCTCAAATGGACCACGTGGGGCGATACCGGCGACTACACCACCAGCTACCGCATCGTCGACGCCGACGGCCATTGCCTCACACCGACGGACCTGACGGTGACCACCCCCGACACCCACACGGACGGTACGGCCAAAGCGAAGGTTGCCGACTGCACCGACAGCCTGCTCCAGAAATGGAATGCGCCAGCGAACTTCACTTCGGGGCAGACGCTTTCCGGCACCCAGGAAAAGTAACCCCAGCCAGGTTTACCGAGAATCGGACACCACAATTCCGGATACGGCGAAATTGCCGCAACCGGATGCCGAAACGGTGAGGCGCGGCCCGCGATAATCGTGGGCCGCGCCTGCCTTTCTCAGTCCTGGTTACTCACCGCACCGTCCTGCGCGGCGCCTTTACCGGCGGCCGCGCCGTCCGCCTTGCCACCGTTGTCCGCACCAGCGTTGTCCTTGTTGCCGGCGTCGTCGTTGCCCGCGTTGCCGTTGCCCGCGTTGCCGTTGCCCGCGTTGCCGTTGCCCGCGTTGCCGGCGTTGTCGTTGCCGGCGTTGTCGTTGTTGCCGGCGTTGTTGTTGCCGGCGTTGTCGTTGTTGCCAGCGCCCTGGCCCGCCGCCGCCTTGGCGTCGGCCAGGTCCAGGCAGGCCTTCAGCAGCGCCTGCTGGGCCGCCGTGACCTCGGCGTCCGCGCCCGCACCCTGGTTGGCGGCACCGTTGGCCTGGCCAGCGGCGTTGCCGTGATCCGCACCGTTACCCTGCGCGGCGTCCGCACCCTTGGCCGCCCCGTTGCCCTGAGCCGCACCGTTACCCTGGGCCGCCCCGTTGCCGTGAGCCGCCGCGCCGTTCCCGCGCCCGGCAGCCGCACCCCGGGCAGCCTTGGCGGCACGCGCCTTGGCCGCGCGCGCCTGCTTCGCCTGCATGGCACGCATGGCCTTAGCGGCCTTCTTCGCCTTCTTGGCATTGCTGGCCGCGCCAGCACCCTGGTGACCGGCCGCCGCGCCGTCCTGACCGGCCGCCGCATCCTGACCGGCTGCCGCATCCTGACCGGCCGCCGCGTCGTCCTTGCCCGCCGCCCCGTCCGCCGCGCTCTGGTCGGCCGCGAACGTGTCACACGCCGTCTCCAGCGCCGCTGCGGACAGCGCCGCCTGGTCGTTGGCGTTCTGCTGCTGCGGGGCCAGCTTCTCCCCGTCGCAGATCACGTCGTTGCCGTTGACCTGTACCTGGGCGCACTTCGAGACGTCGAAGGCCTGCCCGTTGACGGAGATGACCCCGTCCGCCTTGGTGGTGTTCTCGCCCGCCGACGCGAACTGCACGCCGGTCACCCCACCGGCCACCAGCACGCCTGCGAAGACTGCCGCGCCGATCAGCCTGCGGTTGTTACCGGAACCTCGTCGCTGTCGCAGTCTCATCACCACTCCTCGTCGTTGACTCGTCGATGTCTGTCACGCACCAGTACGGGGCGGCACGCATCGGCGGTTCAATTTCCGGGAGATTGAGCCCGCAATTCGCCGTATGGGGAAATGCGCTGCGCCCCGTCACCGTCCGGCGACGCGGCGCACGCATCCCCTTGCTCCACAATGGCTATTAACCAAAGATCACGGCTTGAGGACGACCTTTTCGCAGTCGTCCTGCTTCTTCTTGAAGATCTCGTACCCGTGTGCCGCCTCATCGAGCGGCAGGGTGTGCGTGATGATCCGGGACGGGGCGAGCTCGCCCCGCTCGATGCGCTCCAGCAACGGCCGCAGGTACCGGTGCACGTGGCACTGGCCGGTACGCAGCGTGAGCGCCCGGTTCATCCATGCTCCGGCCGGGAACTTGTCGAGGAAGCCACCGTAAACGCCGACGACGGAGACGATGCCGCCGCTGCGGCAGGACAGGATGGCCTGGCGCAGGGCGTGCGGCCGTTCGGTCTCCGAGCGTACGGCCTGCTTGATCCGGTCGTACGCGTGCAGATGGGCGCTGCCGTGGCTGGCCTCCATGCCGACCGCGTCTATGCACTTGTCCGGCCCGCGCCCTCCGGTCAGTTCGAGCAGCCGGGAGCGGACGTCGACGTCCTCGAAGTTGATCGTGGTGTGGCCGGCTTGCTCGGCCATCCGCAGCCGGTACGGCTCCTTGTCGATCCCGATCACCACGGCGGCACCGAGCAGCCGGGCACTGTCCATGGCGAACTGCCCGACCGGGCCGCAGCCCCACACCGCGACCACATCGGACGGCTGGATGTCGCACATCTCGGCACCCATGTATCCGGTGGGCAGGATGTCGGACAGGAACAGCACCTGCTCGTCGGCCAGGTCCGACTCGATCTTGATGGGCCCGACGTCGGCGAACGGTACGCGCGCGTACTGCGCCTGCCCACCGGCGAACCCGCCGGTCAGGTGCGAGTATCCGAAGATTCCGGCGACCGGGTGGCCGAACATCTTCTCCGCGATGCCCGCGTTCGGGTTGCTGTTCTCGCAGCACGAGTACAGCTCGTTGGCGCAGGCCGCGCAGGCGCCGCAGGCGATCGGGAAGGGCACCACCACCCGGTCGCCGACGCGGAGCCGGTTCCCGTCGACTCCGGTCCCCACCTCCACGACCTCGCCCATGAATTCGTGACCCATGACGTCACCGTCGCGCATCGTCGGCACGTACCCGTCCACCAGGTGCAGGTCGGAGCCGCAGATCGCGGTCGAGGTGATCTTCACGATGGCGTCCCGGCCGTTCAGGATGCGGGGTTCCGGCACGTCACGGACCTCGACCTTGTTACGCCCGGCCCAGGTGGCCGCTCTCATGCGATCTCCTCCTCGGCCCGTTCGTCCGGTGACAGCGGCCGCGCGGGCCGCTGCGGGAACTCGTCGCGCGCCCGCTTACCCCACGGGGCGCCGTCCGAGCGCACCACCTCGCCTGTCTCCAGCACCTGCTTGAACCGGCGCAGGTCGTCATCCAGCTGCTGGTGCGGCTCCTCCCCGAAGTACTTGGCCACCGCCTTGCCCAGCTCGCCGCCGGGAATCTCATACACCAGGTGTACGGACACCTCTGTGCACGCGGTATCCGGGGCCGGCACGAATCGGACGACCCCGGAGTTCGGCACTTCCGCCTCCCCCAGGGACCGCCAGGCGATCGTCTGGCCCGGCACCTCCTCGGTGATCTCCGCGTCCCACTCGACCGTGCGCCCGAATGGCGCGCTCGCCCGCCAGTGACTGGTCTGCCCCCCGGTCTGGCGCACCTCATCCACGTGCGCCATGAACTCGGCGAGGTTCTCGAACCGGCGCCAGAAGGTGTACGCCTCGGCGGCGGGTTTGCGGACCGTGGTCGTGGCCGTCAACTCCATCGGGCCCTCCTTCCCCTCCCGCGATGTACCCGGAGGGCGCGGATTACACCTGACGGAGGGCGGCGCCGGGAGTCAGCGGCAGGTGCAGAGCAACAGGTTCGGCGATCTCCGGCCGGCCGAACTGATCTTGTGGCGGGAGGCGGCGCGCAGCAGGGCGACGCGTACCGAGGCCGGCTGCCAGGCCGGGTGCGCGGCCAGCAGCAGGGCGGCCGCGCCGGCCACGTGCGGGGCGGCCATCGAGGTACCCGACATCGCCTGGTGGGCGTGGTTGCTCGACGTCCAGTCCGAGACGATCGCCTGGCCGGGCGCGAACAGGTCCAGGCACCGGCCGTAGTTGGAGAACCGGGCCCGGCGGTCGCGGCGGTCGGTGGCGCCGACGGTCAGCGCGGACGGCTCCCGGGCCGGGGAGACCCTGCAGGCGTCGCGCGAGTCGTTCCCGGCGGCCACCACGAACGTGATGCCGGCCGCGACGGAGCGGTGCACCGCGTCGTCGAGCGCCCTGGACGGTGGGCCCTCGATGCTCATGTTCACCACGGCCGGGCGGGCCGCGTGGGCGGTGATCCAGTTGATCCCGGCGATGATCTGCGCGTAGCTGCCCCTGCCCTTGCAGTCCAGCACCCGTACGGCGACCAGCCGCACGCGCTTGGCCACGCCGTACCGGCTGCCGCCGACCGTGCCGGCGACGTGCGTGCCATGGCCGTTGCAGTCGTCGGCCCTCGCGTCGTGGCCGATGAAGTCCCAGCCGTAGCGGGCCCGGCCGCCGAAGTCCCGGTGACTGATGCGGATGCCGCTGTCGAGCACGTACACGGTCACCCCGGCGCCGCCCGTGGTGGGATACGTGTAGCGGCCGGACAGGCTGCGCCCGCGCTGGTCGACCCGGTCCAGCCCCCAGGACGGCGGCGACTTCTCGCTGCTCGCCGCAGCCACCTCGCGGCCGGGAGTGACGTAGGCCACTGCCGGGTTCGTCGCCAGCCGGGCGGCCGCCGAGGCGGTCAGCGTGGCGGCGAAGCCGAGCAGCCCGCTGGTGTAGGTGTCCGACCTTGAGCGTGCGTCCGCGGGATGGGATCCGGCTCCGGCGCGGGCGGGTGTGACGCACGAAACCTACGAACCCCCGTGCATCGGCCGAACTTTCGGATGTCAGCCAGACATGACAGGGCCGGGCGCGGCACGGAGGGGGTAGGGACTTATGCGGAAGTCGCGGGGGATCGCGAGCGTGCTGATGGCCGTGCTCGGTGTGGTGCTGGCCGGGGCCGGCCCGGTGCTGACGCTGCAGGGCGTGCAGGCACAGAGCGAGGTACGGCACGAGCTGGCCGCCCAGAAGATCGCCTTCCCGACCGACCCGGCCCAGCTTCCGGACGCCCTGAAGAGGTACGCCGGAGAGAAGGTCACCACGGGCGGCGAAGCCAAGGCGTACGCCGAGTTCGTCTCCGCGCAGGTCGCGAAGGCCGCCGGCGGCAAGACGTACACGGAACTGTCGGCGCAGCCGACCGGCGGCCAGCTGACGCAGGCCCAGCAGACCGCGCTCATGGGTGAGGCGCTGCGTGGCTCGCTGCTGAGCGCCAACCAGGCGGAGAACCTGAGCTGGCTGCTGACCGGCCTCGGCGCGCTGCTGACGGTGATCGGCGCGGTGTGCGCCCTGACCGGCTTCAGCCTGCGGCCGCCGCGCATCGTGGTGCCGGACTCCCCCGAGGCTCTGGAGAGCCTGCACCTGCGCCTGCGCTGAGGCGGGCCTAGTCAGACGCCAAACGGGCGCCCCTGGCCGCGATCACCACGGCCGCGGCCAGGGCGACCAGCCCGACGGCGGCGCCGGCCGGGGCCAGATGCGCCGGTAGCTGGTCGCTGGGACTGGACATGATGTAGGCGTTCGACGCGCCGATGTCGTACACCAGGATCTGGTAGAGCTTGCAGTAGAGGGCGAACACCGGCGCGATCGCGGCCAGGACGGCCGTCACGGCGAGTACGGCCACGGTTGTCCGGTGGGCGCGCCCGGCCTGCCGGACGCGAGTGGCGAGCGCGGCCACCAGCAGCCATCCGGCCAGCGCACCGATCACCAGCCCGGCGATCGTCAGGGGCACGACGGCGGCGGTGTCCACCGCCCAGACGTCGACGCGAGCGTCCGTGCCCACGTCGTTGTACAGAACCCCGCCGACGGCGGTGTCACTGAAGCCCCTCAGGACCAGACCGCCCTTCGCCGCGTCGAACATGATCGTCTGCTGCGGAATCACGGGCTCGTCGAAGAAGGTGTCTCCGTACGTTGCCGGGGTCTCGGTGAATCTGACGATCCGCCAGCCCGAGTTGGTCAGGGCCGTCCGCAGGCGCTCACCCGGATAGGGCACTGTGGTTCGTGCGGCCGAGGCCATGACGGGCCCGTTCATCGCCGTCTCCCACGGATGGACCTCCGTCTGCGACGGGGCCGCACCGATCATGTCGACGGTCAGGCTCCGCAACTGGTCGGTGGACGGCACGGTGGTGGCCGTACGCCAGCCCAGCCACGTACCTCCCGCACTGCCGAGCGCGCCGAGCGCGACCGCGGCCAGCACGGCGGCGAGCATGGCGAACGGCCGCCGGAAGGGCAGCCGGAACCGCTGCCGGATGCCGCAGGCCACCAGATGCAGCGTCTGGCCGGCGGTCGGCCCGTACCCGGACTCGGCCATGTCCAGCAGCGTGGTGATGATCTCGACGCCGTGCCGGCGACGATAGGGACCCGGGTACGCCCAGAGCAGCAGCCGGTAGCGGCGCTCGCGACGGGCCGGGGAGGCGGTCATCCAGCCAGCCCCGGGCTCATGGTTCCGAGTACGGGCCGTCCGGCGGGCCGCCGGAGCCGGGCCTCCGCCGCGTCGGCGTTGCGGCGCAGCCGGGCGACCTGTCCGGCCAGTGCGGCGGCACCGTGATCGGTGAGCCGGTAGTACCGGCGCAGCCGGCCGTCGATGGCCTCCTCCCGGTCCACCTCGACGAGGCCCTGCTCGGCGAGGCGGTCCAGGGCGCCGTAGAGCGTGCCCGGACGCAGGACGACGTCGCCGTCCGACAGCGTCTCGACCGCCCGGATGACGCCGTAGCCGTGCGTGGGTTCGGCCGCCAGCGCAGTCAAGATCAAGAACGTGGGTTCTTGCATGGGCCCGGACGCTACAGCCGCCGCTATATAACGTCAAGCGTGGTATCCGCCGCGACTTGATAGTCAGGTTGACGTTATATACCGGGTGACGTATCTTCCCCGGGCATGTCAGCGCTCCTGGGGCCCGCGTCCCTGATCCTCACCGCCCTGACCCGCGGCCCGTTGTCTGGTTCCGCGGTGATCCGGGAGGTCACGGCCGTCTCCGAGGGCGAGGTCCGGCTCCAGCCGGGCACGCTCTACGGCACCCTGGACCGGCTGGCCGAGCGAAAGCTCGTGGCGGTCGACCGGGAAGAGGCCGCCGACGGACGGCTCCGGCGGTACTACCGGCTCACCGCCCGCGGCCGTGCGGCGGCGCCGACCTCGCCAACCCGCGGGCCGCACCGGCTCGCCGCCCTGGACGGACTGCGGCTGATCGCGGCGCTCGCCGTCGCGGTCCACCACTACACCACGTACTGGGCACTCGACGGCGTCCACACACCCGCGTACTTCCTGCCCGACGCCAGCCGCGTCACGATCTACGGCTTCCTCGGCGTGGAACTCTTCTTCATGATCAGCGGATTCGCGATCTGCATGAGCAGTTGGGGGCGGACACTCGGGTACTTCTTCGCCTCCCGCGCCGGCCGGCTCTATCCGGCGTACTGGACGTGCATCGTCGCCACCTTCGCGGTCACCACACTGCTGCCGATCAGCGGCCACATCCCTCAACGTGTACCACTGTCGTGGGCCGACGTCGGCGTCAACTTCACCATGGTGCAGGAGCCGCTCGGAGTGCCCGCTGTGGACAACGTGTACTGGACCCTGTGGGCGGAGCTGCGGTTCTACCTTCTGTTCGCGGTCGTCGTGGCGTGGGGCGTCACGTACCAGCGAACCGTGATCTTCCTGCTCGGCTGGCTGCTGGCCGCCTGCGCGGCCACCTCCCTGGACGTGCCGCTCCTCAAGGTGATCACCGTCGGGGAGTTCGCGGGCTACTTCGTCGCCGGTGTCGCCATCTACCTGATGCACCGCTTCGGACCGACGCCCCTGCTGTGGCTGATCCTCGGCCTGTCCTGGTGGGTGAACATGCACCGCCTCGCGGAGCGGGTCGGACCGCACGGGTTCGGCGTTGCGCTCTGGCCCGCCGTCGTCATCGTGACGCTCGGATACGCGATCCTGGTGCTGATCGCGCTCGGCGGGCGGGGCCTCCCCGGTTGGCGCTGGTTGACGCTGGCGGGAGCGCTGACCTACCCGTTCTATCTGCTGCACCAGCGGATCGGCTACACCATCATCCGGTACGGGTATGAGCTGACCGGCCTGCCGGTGGGGGTCCTGATCGGCGCGACGGTCGTCATCATGCTCGGCCCCGCATGGCTGGTGTACCGGTACATCGAGCGTCCCTTCGGTCCCCGGCTGCGCGCCGCGCTGCGCCGGGCATTCGAGCCTCGCACCCGCCCGGAGCGGTAGCGGCACACGAGAAACGCCGATCCGACGTGAGCCGCGGAGCGCGCTCCACTCGGCGCTGGCCGCCCGGGCGATAAGTAAGACATTTTCGTCAGGTGCGCGGGCGGCCTGCCGATGGTCTCCCGCGTGAGGGGCTGGAGTGGTCCGAGAGGTGACCCTCCGCGGCGTTCGGATAGCCGATGTGCTTCTCCCGTGCCCAGTGCTCTGCGCTGGTCACATTCACGCTTCTGAAAGGAACCTCCCATGAATCGCCGCACCATCGCGGGTGCCTGCGCAGCCGTGCTTCTCGCGGTCGCCGCATCGTTGGTCGCCACGCCGGCAGTCGCCGGCACCCGCAAGGTGACGTTCAAGCCGGCCGCGTCGTACGCCGACGCGGGAGCCGCCATCACGTTCACCGCCACCGCACCCCTGGGCAGCTCCCGGCTCCGGGTGGAGCACAAGGTGGGCAATCGTTGGGTCCACAACGCCACGACCGTCGGCAAGGTCACCAGCAGCAAGAAGTCCCACGGCGTCCTCAGGTTGACGGGGTCGGTCCGCCCGGCGTGGGGATCCGGCTGGTACCGCGTGTCCGTGCGCAAGGGCGGTAAGACCGTCGTCAGCAAGGCCGTCAAGCTCGCCGGGTACAAATGGGTTCCCCTTCGCACGGTCGCCCCGGCCCCCACGCCCGGCCAGGCCGACGGGTCGGTGGCCGTCAACGGCCGAGGCGTGCCGCGCTGGGACGGCTTCTCCTCCCTGTGGGGCAACACCGACAAGGACATCTCCGAGGACTACGCCGTGTCCTGCCGCAAGGTCGATGTGGCGCTCGTGTTCAGCCCCGGAGCGACCGCCGGCTCCGCGAGCTGGGAGTTCATTACCGGCAACGGCAAGGTGCAGACCTTCGCCGGTTCCGTGGCGAACCGACAGACGCGCAGGACGCTCTCCCTCGACGGTTCGTCGAGCCTCACCATCCACTACACACTGACAAACCTCCGGTACGACATGGGCAGCGGCGAGGACGGCAAGATTGACTTCGCCGCCCTCGGCTACTGCCACCGCTAGCCGCACCCGGCTACCGGCACCGCTAGCCACTCTCGGCGACGGCTCGCCGTCGCAGGCGCTCACTGCCTGCGGCGGCGAGCCCGTTCGCATTCGGGAGTCAGCAGTCTGCAGCCCCGTATCGATGTGCTTTTGATCACCGGGCGAGAAGTGGATCTTGTTGCTCTTCGTCCATTCCGCAAGTCGCCCCGGGCAAGCCGCTTCCTTGCATCCCGCCTGTCCCTCTGCGACATTTGCTCGGCTCTTGATCATCAAATGCACGGAGGAACCATGGGCTTCGGCCGTCTCGGCACGTTCGCGTTGACCACAGGTGTCGCACTCGCTGGTGGGATGGCTCTCACAACACCAGCGTCCGCGGCGGCCGGCGCGGAGGTGGCGTTGCCGGCATTCCTGGTGGGAAATCTCGACAAGCCGGAAGCGGTGGCCGCCAAGGCCCTCCACGCCGACTGCTCGGGCGTCGAGGCACCCGGGGCCGGGTACCGGACCTGGAGGTTCGACACGGCCGCGAACGGAAAGTTCAAGGTCTTCACAGCCGTGTTCGTGGGTGCCAAGAAGAAGAAGCTCGCTGTGGGACGCTGGGCTGCCCTGGATCCACAGAACCCTTCGAAGTACATCGCCCTGGACGACCTGGGCGACCTTGCCGAACGGCCCGAGTTCAAGGACATTGCCCAGCAGCTGGCGAACGATGACACCCGGCTTGCGGCGCTGGCCGAGCATCTGGGCTTCGATGGCCTTCCCGAGCTGGGGCTTCACGGTGCCATGTCGGTCGACTTCGGACCGGACCGCGAGATGGCCGCCCTCACCCTCCCGACCGGCTGGAAGCTCCGCGCGGCGTCCACCGTGATCGAGAGTGAGGCTGCCACGCCGGAGGACGTCGCCGATGAGGAGACGACAACGCTGGACGTCACCGGCGTATGTCCTCCCCAGAAGCGCCACGGCCACGCGAAGCACCACCGCGGCAAGCACCACCACCGCAAGCATCACCGCCACGCCAAGAACCGCCACCACCACGGCAAGCACCACCATGGAAAGCACCACCACCACGGCGCGAAGCACAATCACCACGGCGCGAAGCACAACCACCACATCAAGCACCACCACGCGAAAAACCACCACGCCAAGAACCACCACGGAAATCACCACCACGCCGGGTAGCAGAATCCGGAAGCGGCCCGGCTCATCCTGAGCCGGGCCGCTTCGTCGTGATGGCGAATCGCTCGAAGGATGCCGTCAGCCCAGCGATCACGTGATCCGTAGAGGCAGCATTGCCGGCTCGGGTCGCCAGTCCCCGGCGTTGGGCAACGGAGTCGGGGCCGTGAGCCATACGCTGCTCGTTGTGATGGATCAGAACGCCTTCTGGGCGTTGATCGGCATGTTGGGTCGAAATCCGGACGACGATGATTTCACGCGGTTGACCGACCTTCTGGCCACCCGGAGCGCGGAGGACATCACACGCTTCGCCGACCTCCTCGCGCACGCCCTGTATGCGCTCGACACACCAGCGCATGTCGAGGCCGTCCGGCCGCTCATCGTCGGTGACGACTCCTTCCTGTACGCACGATGCGCGGCCGTGGCCGCTGGCCGCAGGACGTACGAGAAGGTTGCTGGCAAACCAGAGTCGCTGGAACGCTTCGCCGACCGGGATGCCGAGCTCCTGCTGACGGTCGCGCCCGAAGCCTTCGAGCGCGCCACCGGCATGCTCTGGGACCACGAAACCCCGGTCAGCTATGAAATGGGCAGCAACCACTCCGCCCGGGGCGGGAGCCCCTGTGCCGACCCGGCCAACGACGCCTCGCTCGTGGCTGACCATGGTTTGCGGCTGGGGTCCCGGTGACTGGCCACCGGCCTACGACGAGGTCCTCGACCATGTGTGGCAGGCATTGGTCCACGATCCGGCCTGGAAACAGTGGTGGTCGGCCGCGGGCGTACCGGAATGTGAGTTGCTCCTGCTGTTCGACGCCTCCCGGGCCCCCAGCGCGACCTTCAAGAAGGGCCGCAAGCGAATCTCAGCGGAGTTCGTCCGCAATCCGGCGCCTTCTTCCGATGACGGCCCAGCCGGTCTGGTGCCGCGCGCACTCGATGAGGTACGTCCATGCTGGCGGCGGTGCGCGACCGGTTCGACCTTCCGCCGCTGCCCGCTGCCAACCTGCCCTCGTTACCCGCAGACATCGGAAGCGGCTGTGCAGATGGCGAACCAGTGCCGCCCTTGCCGCCCGAACTGTGGAAGCGCCTCACCCGACAGGGCGGACTGAAGCCGGAGGCCGTCGAGGCGTACTACCGCCACAACCCCGGCGCGGAGGGAGCGGACTTCTGGCTTACGCATTTCTCGTCCCGGACGGACAGCCCCGGCGGTGGCCGGCCCGAGGGCCGCTAGGCCATTCAGCGCCGTCCGATACCGATACCGGAGCAATTGCCGTCACCTTCGGCGGGCTGGGGCCGACAAGGCAGAGAATGACGGCGTGGGGTGGATTGATGACGGGCCACGCGGCTGACGTCGAGGAGCTGTCGGCTGCCCTGCTGGCGCTCGAGGACCGGATCGTCGTCCCGGACCCCGAGGCTGGTTACGCCGCCGCGGCCGAGTTTGAGCGGCAGGCCGCCGCCCTGGGCGATGAGAGCCTGCTCATGCGCGCCCGCCTGCGCCGGGCTGTCATGCTCGACCGGGCCGGTGACCTCGCGGGCGCAACCCGGCTGACCCAGGAGGTCTGCAACTGGGCGGCCGTCCACGGTGACCGCCGGCTGCAGGCCCGCACCCACGCGTTCTGCGCGACCATTGCACAGGTGGCCGGGGATGCGGCGAAGTCTCTGGAGCACGCACTGAGCGCGGTTGAGCTGCTCGATGACACCGCCACCCCGTACATGCAGGTCTCGTTCCGCGCTGCGCTGGCCGATGCACTGGGCCACAACGGCGACATGGAATCGGCGCGGCTGCGTTACCGCCAGGCCGAGGCACTGGCCCGGGAACTGGAGCAGTGGGAACGGCTCACCGTCGTGCTGAACAACTGGGCCTGGGCCGAGTACGACGCCGGTGACCTCCCGCGGGCCGGGGAGATCACCCACCGCATGCGCGAGCATGTCGACGCGCACGGCATCGACCTCGACCCGACGGAACTGGACACGATCGCGGTGATTCAGATCGGCAACGGCGAGTACGCCGAGGCCGAGGCGACGATGCTGGAGTGCATCGCCCGCCACGAAGCCGGCGAGTCCGACGGCGCCGACGATCTGGCCGACTACCTGCTGACCCTGACGCGGGCACAGCGTGGTCTCGGCGCCACCAGCCGGGCACAGGTGAGCCTGGGCGCTGCCCGCTCGCTGTGCCTCGAACGCGGGTTGCACGAGGTCCTGGTCCGGGTGCACCAGGAGCAGGCCGAACTGCACGCCGCCCGCGGGGAACACGCCGAGGCGTACGCCGCCCACAAGGTCTTCCAGGCTGCCCAGAAGGGCTTGCGCGCGGAGCAGGAGCAGGAGAAGGCGCTGCTCCGGCACGCCGTGTTCGAAACCACCGAGGCCCGGCAGGAGGCCGGCCGGTTCCGGGACCAGGCCCGCCGCGACGCCCTCACCGGCCTACCCAACCGCCGCTATGTCGACGAGGAACTATCGACGCTGATCGCCGCCGACCCCGACCTCACCGTGGCGATCGCCGACATCGACCACTTCAAACAGATCAACGACACCCTCTCCCACGATGTCGGCGATCAGGTCCTCGTCCAGGTCGCCAAGCTCCTCGGCACCGAACTCGCCGCCACGAACCCGGCCGGGTTCGCCGCCCGCCTCGGCGGCGAAGAGTTCCTCCTCGTCCTGCCCGCCACCCCGATCACCCGCGCCGCCCAACACCTCGACGCAATCCGGCACGCCATCAGCGAACACCACTGGCACGACATCACGAACGGGCTGCCCGTCACCATCAGCATCGGTGCCGCCGCCGTCAGCGAAACCTCCCCACCCAGCCAGGCCGGCGCCCTGGCCGATGCCGACCGCAACCTGTACGCCGCCAAACACGCAGGCCGCAACCGTGTCATCACCGGAACACCACCCGAACGCCGCACGCGCGCCTACCGCGACCGCAACCCCGACGGTGGTCAGACGAGGTGACGGAGCCGTCGGCCTCCAGGTCACCCAGCCCGACCGATCGGTTCTGGCTGTTTGCATCGTCGACCGCGCAACTCGACAACGGACTGCTGTCGGCGCTGCCGGAACCCCTGCTCGCCGGAACCGCGGCGGGCATCGTCTTCACCGCCCGGGCGCTACGCCACGCGAAACCATCACCGGTGCCTACTCCGATCCAACCCGAGCCACCGAGAGGGCCCACGCTCCCTCCATGGGCGCGTGATGTGACGGAGCCACCCAGTTCGGTCTGACTGGTGCGGGCGCGCTCACCGGCGCCGGGGTTGGCCCGGCCGCCGTCGCCAACGGCGTAACAACGGCCACCAGCGTCCGGTCTGCGCGCCACGGTGCGCCGCGTCAGTGGCGGCGGCACACCCGCCAGTGATCGCGGCCAATTCGGAGGCGAGCCTGCTCCTCATCGGCAGCCGGCCTGCACCAGGCTCGCTAGCTGTTCGATCTAGCGTGGGCGAATGGGCGCAGGAATCCGGGATGCCGAGTCCGCCGGGAACCGCGGGCACGGGAAGGGCTGACCTGCTCGTTTGAACCAGCACGCCCGATGCGGCGCGCCGCCGGGTGACGCCTCATTGGAATGTGCGGCCCACGGTGATGCGGGTGGTTGCCGCCCCGGTTGGAACGTGGAGGTCGGCATGTCCCGTCGCGCAGATCGGCGAGCCAGGCGCGCCTTGATGTACCCGCCGGAAGAGCGCGGTCGTCGGATTCTGTGGCGAACGGTTACCTTCGCCGGTTGCCTGGCGCTCACCGCCCCCGTCTGCAGGTTCGGCAATACTCGCCCGCGCATCGGCAGGGCTACGGCAGCCAGTGCGGCCATGAGGAGGGTTGGCCCTCGGGGCAACGCTGGGCGGCCTGACGCGACCTTCCGGCGGACTCCGCGAAGGGGGTGACCTTGTCTGTGGTGGCGTGATCGAGGACGAAGATGATGGCAGCGGCGAACGAAACCGCCGCCACCGTGACAGTCAGCCATCTGACCGTGTTCCGGCGGGCGGCCAGGACCAGAACAGGTGCGGCCAAGGCGGTGAGGAATCCCGCGTACAGCCCGATCCGGGCGATCGACTCGAAGAAGATTCCGGCGCTGGCTCCCGCATCGAGGTGCTGTGGTCCAACGCAGTAGGCCACAGCGTCGTAGATGATCCACGTCTGGAACCAGCCCAGGAGTGCGCCACCGGCGCAGACGAGGGCTCCAGTCACGATCGCGGCCGCAAGCCGAACGGGGCGGTAGCGGTCCGGAGATGGCTTCGGCCGCCGAGGCGCAGTCGGGTCCGGCGGAGATGTCATCCACCAACTGAATCATGGCGGTGCAGGCTCGAGTCGGATGATCGAGGCCGTTGCCGTCAGCGCGGCTGATCCGACCCTGGAAAGCGCAATGGCCTGGACAGAAGTCCAGGCCAAATGGGGTGGAGCTGAGGGGACTCGAACCCCTGACCCCCACACTGCCAGTGTGGTGCGCTACCAGCTGCGCCACAGCCCCTTGCGGCACCCGGTCGCCCAGGCACTCACGGAATAGTACACACCCCGGCCGGGCCGTCTCGCGCAGGGCCCCGGGTCGGCGCGTCAGTTGAGGGATACGTCCGGCGGGAAGTGGGCGACAGCGGCCAGGATGTCGCCCTGCCGGCGCAGCACCATCGCCCACAGGTCGTCGGGCCGGCTCACGAACGGGTCACCCGGCAGCGCATCGAACACGAACCACGACCCCGAGGCGATCTCGCTCTCCAGCTGGCCTGCGGACCAGCCCGAGTAGCCGGCGAAGACCCGGATCCCGGCCAGGCTCTCGCGGAGCCGCTCCGGGTCGATCGAGAGGTCGACCGTGCCCAGCGCCCCGGACACCTGGTGGAAACCGGACACTCGCTTCGTCACCTCCGGGCGGGTGCGGGCGAGGCAGATCGCGGATTCGGGCTGCACCGGGCCGCCCTCGAACAGCACCGGGGGTTCACCCGCCAGGTCGCCCCAGCCGCCCAGCACGTCGGCGACGGGCACCTCGGTCGCGCGGTTGAGGACCACGCCGAGGGCGCCCCCCGCCTCGTGCGCGACAAGCAGGACGACCGTACGGTCGAAGTTGGGGTCTTTCAGGGTGGGCGTCGCGACCAGCAACTGACCGGTCATCGACTCCATCGACCGGCCTCCGATCCGCTGTTCCTCGCTATGCACGGCACCCCCGTTGCCCGCGGTGGTACGCCGGGCGGGGCACCGCCCGGGCCGTGACCGTGGAAGCAGTCAACGCCATGCATCGCACATTAGCCTGCGCCCCGGGCCACCGATAAGGTCTGGACATGACCGAGGCATCTTTGGTGGCAGACGTCGGGGTGATCGGCGGCTCCGGGCTGTACGCGCTCCTGGACGACGCGACCGAGCACGAGGTGTCCACGCCGTACGGGTCGCCTTCGGACAAGATCACCGTGGCGGAGGTCGGCGGGCGCCGGGTGGCGTTCCTGCCCCGGCACGGCCGCGACCACCGGTTCCCGCCGCACAAGATCCCGTACCGGGCCAATCTGTGGGCGCTGCGCTCCCTGGGGGTACGCCAGATCATCGCCCCGTGCGCGGTGGGTGGGCTGCGGCCCGAGCTGGGGCCGGGCACGTTCGTGGTGCCCGACCAGTTGATCGACCGGACGAGCGGCCGGGAGCAGACGTACTACGACACCGGGGCGGTGCACGTGTCGTTCGCGGACCCGTACTGCCCACAGGGGCGCCGGGCCGTGCTGGCGGCGGGGGTACGGCAGGGCGTCGAGGCGGTGGACGGCGGCACGGTGGTGGTCGTGCAGGGGCCGCGGTTCTCGACCCGGGCCGAGTCGCGCTGGTTCTCGGCGATCGGCGGCACGATCGTCAACATGACGGCCCATCCGGAGGCGGTCCTCGCCCGGGAGCTGGCGCTGTGCTACTCCTCGATCGCGCTCGTCACCGACCTGGACGCCGGGGTCGAGGGCGACCACGGCGTCACCATGGCGGACGTCTTCTCGGTCTTCACCGCCAACACCGCCCGGCTGCGCGAGGTGCTGCTGGATGCGGTCGCCGCCCTCCCCGTGGAGCGGACGTGCGCCTGCGAGCAGGCCCTGGACGGCATCAAACTGCCGTTCGAGCTGCCGTAGCGCACTCCGGAGGGCAGCGCTCCGGCCTTGTTGCGCACGATGCCCCGGCGGGCTGCCGGGGCATCGTCGATCTGTCTGTGGAGGTGCCGGGAATCGAACCCGGGTCCTTCGTTGTTTTGTCAGGGCTTCTCCGAGCGCAGCTCACTATGCCTCTACTCGGCCCCACCAATCACATGAGCAAGTTGGTGTGACGGGCCCAGTCGCTGATTGATCTCGCCGCACGGTCCCCGCGACCGGGACCGATTGGCCAGCCTCCTAGCTGATGCCGGTGACTGGGACGGAGGCGCTCCCAGACCGACAGACCACGCTACTTGCCTCAGGCGGCGAGAGCGTACTGGTCAGCGGCAACCTTATCGTTGGCGCTTATTGTTTTCCGACGACCGATTCTCGAGACGACGTCGGCTTCCTCGGCTCGCTTCCCCTGTCTCCACGTACGAAGTCGAAACCAGTCACCCCCTAGTCGTGCCGCACAGGTGTGCGGACGTACCAGCCTAACGTCTCCGGGCTCGCAGGTCATTCCGGTATCACCGCGCCACGCTTGTGGCGCCGTTCACGCTGGTCAGTCCATGCCCTTGCTGCGCCGACCCATGGCGCGGGTGATCTCACGCTGGGCGTCGCGGGTGGCCATGTCCTGCCGCTTGTCGTAGCTCTTCTTACCCTTGGCCAGGCCGAGTTCGACCTTCGCGTACCCGTTGTGGAAGTAGACGGACAGCGGCACGAGGGTCAGGCCGCTCTCCCGCAGCTTGCCGATCATCTTGTTGATCTCGTCGCGGTTGAGCAGCAGCTTGCGTACGCGGCGCGGCTCATGGTTCGTCCAGGTGCCCTGCGTGTACTCCGGGATGTGCATCCCGTGCAGGAAGATCTCGCCGTTGCTCTCGTGCCCGAACGCGTCCACGAGCGAGGCACGCCCGGCGCGCAGTGATTTGACCTCGGTGCCGGTGAGTGCCATCCCGGCCTCGTACGTGTCGAGGATGGCGTAGTCGTGGCGCGCCTTGCGGTTCGAGGCCACGACCTTGCGCCCCTGCTCGCGTGGCATGACCGACGACCCCCCGGGGATGCAAAGACGGTGAAGCAAAGAAAAGGCCGACGCGGACCGCGCCGGTTCCGCCCATGCTACCGCTCAGCAGAGACAGCCCGGCAGGTAGCGCAGCGGGTTTCGCGGTACGCCGCCGAAGCGGGTCTCGAAGTGCAGATGGGAGCCGGTGGACGCGCCGGTGCTGCCGACCAGGCCGATGGTCTCGCCACGGCTGACGTACTGGCCGACGTGCACCAGGATCCGAGACTGGTGGCCATAGCAGGTGGTGAAGCCCTGGCCCTGGACCCGGCCGTGGCTGATGCAGGTGTAGTTGCCGTACCCGCCGTACCAGCCGGCCTGGATGACGCGGCCCGCGGCGGCGGCGTGGATCGGGGTGCCACTGTCGATGGCGAAGTCCGTGCCGGCGTGCAGTTGCCACACGTGGAACCAGGGGTCGTAGCGCCAGCCGAAGTCACTGGACTTCCAGGCGCCGCGTACGGGCATGAGCAGTTGCCCGCCGACGTACACCCCGCGGATGGCGTCGGGGCCGTTCTGGGCGCGGCGCAGGGCCTCCCGGACGCGCTGTTCCTGGACCCTGGCCTCGCGATAGCGCTCCAGGACGGCGGAGCGCTGGGCCTGGGCGGCCCGGAACGCCGTACGCCGGTACTGGGTCAGCCGGACCACGGCCACGCGGGCCTGCTCGGCCCTGACCTGTGCCGTACGGGCGGCGGCGAGCTTGTCCGCGGCGGCGCCCGCGGCCTCGTCGGCGGCCCGGCGGGCGAGCCCGGCCCTGTCCTGCTCGCTGCGGACGTCGCGGCGGGCCAGGACCAGCGCGTCGACGTCGTCCTGTTGCCGGGCCATGACCTGGCCGACCAGGCTCATCCGGTCCAGGAGGTCCTGCGGGCCGGTGGCGCTGATGAGCACGTTGATGCCGCCGATGCGGGCGCCCATGTAACTCGCTGTGGCGATCTCGTCGACCCGCTCGCGGCCCTGCTCGACGCGCGCCTGCGCGACGGCGAAGCGATCGGCGGCCACCTGGTACGCGGCTCGGGTCGCGTCGGCGCGGCGGCGCGCGGTGTTGGCCGTGGTCTGCGCGGCGGCCACGGTGCCCCGGGCCGTGGCGACCCGGCGTTGCGCCGCGGGCAGGGCCGCCGTGGCGACCGTGAGGCGCCGGGCAGCGGCCCGGGCCTCGGTGGTGGCGTTCTCCAGGACGGCTTCGGCCCGCTGGACGGCCCGCGTGGCACGCCGGAGGTCGTCCTTGCTGTCGGCCGCCGCGGGAGCCGGTCCGGCCAGCGCGACGCCTGCCGTGGCGAGCACGGTCAGGCAGGCGCCGAGCAGCGCGGATCGGCTACGTCGCTGGTGAGCCCTCACGAGGGGTCACCATATACTGACTAACTGCGACAAAGGTGCGTACGCGGGCCTTGTCAGACCTTCAGGTAGAAGCGGAGCGTTACCCACGCCGTGATCGCGCTGACGCCGGCCCCGACCGCTGCCAGCAGCGGCAACATCAGCATGACGTTGCCGGTGGGCACCGGGGTGAGGATCTTCGTCAGGGCCTGCAACTGCCCGTCGAGCAGGACGAGCTTGCCGACCAGCAGAGCCAGGAAGCCGAAGACGGAGCCGATCACGCCGGCCACCACGGCCTCCAGCACGAAGGGTGCCTGGATGAACCAGTTGGAGGCGCCGACCAGCTTCATGACCGCGACCTCGCGCCGCTTGCTGTACGCCGCCACCTGGATCGTGTTACCCACCAGCAACAGCGCGGCCAGTGCCATCACGGCTGCCGTCACCAGTGACATCAACTGGATCGAGTTGAAGATCTTGAACACCTTGTCCAGCAACTGACGCTGGTCGACGATGTCCTGGATGCCCTGCTGGCTCTGGATCTGATCCGCGAAGTTCTTGTACTCCTCCGGGTTCTTGAGCTTGACCCGGAACGACTCGGGCAGGCTGTCCGGAGTCACCGACTTGACGAAGTCGGGCGAATCCTGCCAGAGCACCTTGAACTTCTCGAAGGCCTGCTGGCGACTCTCGTACTCCTTGCTGGCCACCAGCGGGTTGTTGTCGATCGCCTGGTTGATGGCCGTCCGCTGCGCGTCGGTGACATCCTTCTTCAGGAAGATCGAAACCTGGATCTCCCCGTAGTAGTACTTCTTCATCTGGTCGACCTGCATGTACATCAGCACGCTGGCGCCGAGCATGGTCAGCGACACCGACATGGTGATGATCATGGCGACCGTCATCGTGACGTTTCGCCACAGGCCCACGAGGACCTCGTTGAGGACGTACTTCAGGCGCATCGGGGGGTTCCTTCCGGGACTCCGCGTCTCACAACATCGACTTCGACACTCAGGCGGGGCCCGGCTTCAGCCGTAGACGCCACGGGCCTGGTCGCGAACAATCCGTCCGCTTTCGATCTCGATGACCCGGCGGCGCATCTGGTTGACGATGTTGGAGTCGTGCGTGACCATCACGACGGTCGTACCGGTCCGGTTGATCCGGTCCAGCAGCCGCATGATCTCGATCGAGGTGTCCGGGTCCAGGTTTCCCGTGGGCTCGTCGGCCAGCAGGATCAGCGGCCGGTTCACGAACGCCCGGGCGACCGCGACGCGCTGCTGCTCACCGCCGGAGAGCTCGTGCGGGTACCGGTGCTCCTTGCCGCCGAGACCGACCAGCTCCAGCACCTCGGGCACGACCCGGCGGGCGACCGCCTTGGTCTTGCCGATCACCTCGAGGGCGAACGCCACGTTCTCGTACGCCGTCCGGTTCGGCAGCAGCCGGAAGTCCTGGAACACGCATCCGATGGAGCGCCGGAAGTGCGGGATCTTCCAGGAGCGCATGGACGTGACGTCCTTGGCGTTGACCATCACGCGGCCGTGGGTCGGGGAGACCTCGTGCAGCAGCAGCTTGATGATCGTCGACTTGCCGGAACCGGAGGGACCGATGAAGAAGACGAACTCACCCTTCTCGATACCGACGCTGACATCGTCCAGCGACGGCCGAGACGCCTTGGGGTACGTCTTCGTCACGTTCTCGAGCTGAATCACGGGTGGAGAGTCTACGCGTTGTAACCGAAACGCCAAGCCGCCCGGGGCCGGTAATTTTGCACCGGCGATCACCGCAGGCCCGCCGAACGGCCGATCAGGTCAGCCGGCGAGCTGCTTCTGCTTGCGCCAGCGGATACCCGCCTCGATGAACTCGTCGATCTCCCCGTCGAAGACCGCGGAGGGGTTGCCGGTCTCCTGCTCGGTCCGCAGATCCTTGACCATCTGGTACGGATGCAGCACGTATGACCGCATCTGATCGCCCCAGGAGCCCGTGGTGTCCTGTTTGAGGCCGGCCAGTTTGGCCTCCTCCTCCTGGCGCTTGCGCTCCAGCAGACGGGCCTGCAGCACCCGCATCGCGGAGGCCTTGTTCTGCAGCTGCGACTTCTCGTTCTGACACGTGACGACGATGCCGGTCGGGATGTGGGTGAGTCGCACCGCGGAGTCGGTGGTGTTCACGCTCTGTCCACCAGGCCCCGACGAACGGTAGACGTCGACCCGGATCTCGTTCTCCGGAATCTCGATGTGGTCGGTCTGCTCCACCACCGGCATCACCTCGACACCGGCGAAGCTGGTCTGCCGCCGCCCCTGGTTGTCGAACGGGCTGATCCGCACCAGCCGGTGCGTGCCCGATTCCACGCTCAACGTCCCGAATGCGTACGGCACCTTGACCGCGAAGGTGGCGGACTTGAGCCCCGCCTCCTCGGCGTATGAGGTGTCGTAGACCTCGGTGGGGTAGCCACGCCGCTCGGCCCAGCGCAGGTACATCCGCAGCAACATCTCGGCGAAGTCCGCGGCGTCCACGCCGCCCGCACCGGCCCGGATCGCCACGACCGCCTCGCGGGAGTCGTACTCCCCGGACAGCAGGGTCCGGACCTCCATCTCTTCGATGGACTTGGTGAGCGCGACGATCTCGTCACCGACCTCCGCGATCGAGGCCTCGTCACCCTCCGCCTCGCCCAACTCCAGCAGCAGGCCGGCGTCGTCGAGGCGGGTACGCAGCTTCTCCAGCCGGGCGATCTCCCCGGAGACGTACGACAGCCGGGAGTTGACCTCCTGGGCGCGCGCCTGGTCGTCCCACAGGTCCGGGGCGGACGCCTGCTCCTCCAGCTCCGCCTTGTCCCGGCGCAACCTGTCGACGTCGAGGACGTTCTCGATGTTGCGCAGGGTGGCGTCGAGGGCCTTGAGCTGTTCGGGATAGTCGGCTGCACTCACGACAGATAAGACTACGCGCCGCCCGGCGGCATTCCCTGCCGGGCGGCACGGTGCTGCACCATCCGGCAGGTGCGGCGTCTGTGTCGCGCTATGTGGCGGGCGCGGCCTTGAGCCAGCTCAGGGCTGCCTTGTGATAGGCGACCGCGAACTCCAACGCGGCGGCTCCGTACTGGTCACCGGCCTTCTTGGCCTCCTTGGCCTGCTCGCGGGCCATCGCCAGAGCCTCCGAGTGGTACTCGTTGGCGCCGACGTACAGGCTCTTGAGCTGGTTTCCGGAGCTCTGCTCACCGAACGCCACGCGCAGGGCGACCGGGTTGCGGATCGCGTCGCGGCCGGGCGACTCGGCGAGCCACCGGGTGAAGGCGCGTTTGCCGGAGGCGGTGAGTGCATAGGGCTGGCTGGACCGTGGCCCGGGCTTGCCGAGGCGGACGTACCCCATCTCGGCCAGGACGGGCAGCTCGCGGTAGACCTGGCTCCGCGTCATCGACCAGTAGGGCCCGAGGCGCCGTTCGGCAGCCGCCATGAGCTGTCCGCCGGTCATCGGCCCCTCGTGAAGCAGGCCGAGCAGAGCGGCAGCCGTGGGATTGATCTGAGAGTCGGGCATGCCTTCTAAGCTGCCACTTTGTTGCTTCCGCGTCCAGGATTTCGCCCGATCCGTCCATTTTGCGTCTCCACAAACGACTGTCCCGCACAGACAGTCCGACCAGGAGGGTCTGTACCAGGCGTTTTCCTCATGACCAGGCCTGTGACCTGGTAAGATGGCCCAGGAAAACGGTCAGACGGCGCTCTGGGTCGATAACAGCCGCAAATCGTCCGAAATCTTCGACGCCACGCCCTTCCGGCGGAGGGGCCGTCACGGAAAATCGCGCAACGGCCCCGATACCGGACAATTAACCCATATGCGGGTAGCGCCAGTCCGTCGGCGGCTCGAACGTTTCCTTGATCGTCCGCGGGGACACCCAGCGCAGCAGGTTCAGGATCGAGCCCGCCTTGTCGTTCGTGCCGCTGCCCCGGGCACCGCCGAACGGCTGCTGCCCCACGACCGCGCCGGTCGGCTTGTCGTTGATGTAGAAGTTGCCAGCCGTGAAGCGCAGCGCCGCACCGATCCGGTCGATCGCCGCACGGTCGGTGGCGAAGACCGAGCCGGTCAGCGCGTACGGCGAGGCCGCGTCGGCCTGCGCGATCGTCTCCTCCTCGGCGCCGTCCTCGTACACGTGCACGCCGAGGATCGGGCCGAAGTACTCCGTGGTGAACACCTCGTGGGTGGGGTCTGTGCACTCCACCAGCGTCGGGGCGACGAACCAGCCCTCGCTGTCGTCGGCCGTACCGCCGGCCAGCACGGTGCAGGCCGCGCTGTTCTTGATCCGGTCCAGCGCCGCCGCGTGCTTGGCGAAGGCCCGCCCGTCGATCACGGCGCCGCCGAACGTGGACAGGTCGGTGACGTCACCGTACGTGATGGAGGCCGCCGAGGCCGCGAGCCGGTCCCGCAGCCCGCCCTCCCAGATCGAGCGGGGGATGTACGCCCGCGACGCCGCGGAGCACTTCTGCCCCTGGTACTCGTACGCGCCGCGCAGCAACGCGGTGTGCAGCGTGTCGGCGTCCGCACTGGCGTGCGCGAAGACGAAGTCCTTGCCGCCGGTCTCGCCGACCAGCCGCGGGTACGACCGGTACCGGTCGATGTTGCTGCCCACCTCGCGCCACAGGTGCCGGAACGTCGCGGTCGAGCCGGTGAAGTGGATGCCCGCCAGGTCAGGATCGGCCAGCACCACGTCGGAGACCGCCAGGCCGTCGCCGGTCACCAGGTTGATCACGCCCGGAGGCAGCCCGGCCGCCTCGAACAGCCGCATCGTGTAGTGCGCCGACAGCTGCTGTGTGGGCGACGGCTTCCAAATCACCGTGTTGCCCATCAGCGCGGGCGCGGCCGGCAGGTTGCCCGCGATCGCGGTGAAGTTGAACGGGGTGATCGCGTAGACGAAGCCCTCCAGCGGCCGGTGGTCGAACCGGTTCCAGATGCCCGGCGCCGACTGCGGCTGCTCCGCGAGGGCCTGCTGGCCGAACGCGGCGTTGAAGCGCAGGAAGTCGATCAGCTCGCAGGCCGCGTCGATCTCCGCCTGGTACGCGGACTTCGACTGGCCGAGGATCGTCGCCGCGTTCAGCGTGTCCCGCCAGCCGCCGGCCAGCAGCTCCGCGGCGCGCAGGAAGACCGCGGCCCGCTCGGCGTACGGCAGGGCCCGCCAGCCGGGGGCGGCCCGCTTCGCCGCCGCGACTGCCGCGGCCGCGTCGGAGCGGTCCGCGTTGCCGAGCACCCCGAGCACGTGGTGGCGGCGGTGCGGCTGCACGACCTCGATGGCCGGACCCGACCCCATCGACTGCTTGCCGTCGATCGTCATGGTCAGCTCGACGCGCTCGCCCCGCATGGCGTCCACGCGCGCCTGCAACGAGGCCCGCTCGGCGCTGCCGGGGGCGTAGCCGCGGACCGGCTCGTTCCGTGGCTCGGGCACGGACAGCTGGGCGTCCATCTCGCACTCCTTCTCCGGGGTCTCCGGTTCTGGGGGTATCCGGCTCAGGGGGTCTCCGGCCGACTCGGATCCATCCTTGCACGGCCCGAACCGGCGCTCAGTCGCTCACGCGTACCCTGACCGGCATGACATCGCAGCAGGACACGGCCGTTTCCACCGGATCGGGCGAGCGCGCGCCGTTCGCCGGGATTGCGCTGGCAGCCGTGGGCCTGCTCTGGATGGCCGGGATGCTGTGGTCGGCCCGCGCCACCGTCACCGGGCGCACCGACGCCGAGTCCGAGGTCGTCGCCACCGCGTACGCGCTGCCCGGGATCGTGTCCGCCGCCCTGGTCGCGGGCGCGACCGGGGCGCTCGCGGTGCTGGGCCTGTTCGGGCGCCGCGCCCGCGGCGCGGGCGCCCGCTTCGCGGTCACCATCGGCACCGGGCTGGCGCTGGGCGCGCTCGGCGCGGTCCCGATCATCACGATCAACACCGCGGGCTGGGTGTACGCCGTGGCCGGCGGCACCGTGGCGGCCGCCGCCACGATCGGCGGCGCGCTGGCCGGCTTCCGCGAGCCACGGGTTGTCGCCGCCGCCTGCTGGGGCGCCATCGCGGTCTTCGTGGTCGGCTTCGCGCTCAACGTCGCGCAGGTCCCGCTGCTCGAGGTGTTCGGCGCGGGCAGCACCTCCGCGTCGCAGACCTCCGCCGCGGGCTGGTTCTCGCTCACCCAGTCAGTGCTGGGCGGCCTCGCCGCCGGAGTCGTGTCGTTCCGGGTGCTGCGCCGCTCGGCCGCGGGCCAACTGCGCTGGCCGATGTACGCCCTCGCCGGCGCCGGCCCCGGCCTGCTGCTGGCGCTGACCGAGATCCTGGCCAGGACCGCGGGCGCGCGGGTGCTCGAACTCGCCGGGCGGGTCAGCGAGCTGGAGCTGACCGTGCAGCGGATGCTCGGCGGCGCCCGGCTCAACAACGCCCTGATCGTCCTGTTCGCGGGGGCGATCAGCGCGATCGTCCTGTTCGGCCGCACCCTCGGGCCCGTGCCGGGCGACGAGGACGCCCCCGCGGAGTCCGAGGTCGGCTCCTAGATCAGCTCGTCCAGCTCGGAGACCGCGTACCACTCCAGTTCGTGGTCCTCCGCGCCGTCCACGGTGAACTGCGCGTCCGGGTCGCCCGCGAGCGCCTCGTCCACCACCTCCGCCGCGGCGGCCACCTCGGTGACCGCCTCCGTGCCGTCCACGTGGATGGCCGCCACGTCGGCCAGCGCCACCGGCTGGGGCAGCCTGACCTCACTGGACCCCAGCTCGACGTCCTCGCGGACCAGCGCGGTCGACGGCACGTCCGCCGAGACCACGACCCGCCGCCGGGGCGCCTGCGCGTCCTGCCGCAGCAGGTGCAGGGCGCCCTGGGCGGCGCGGGTGAACGCCACGTACTCCAGCTCCTCCTCGTCGCCCTCCGCGTACCATTCGCGCAGCGCCGGGGTGACCGCGTGCGCGACCGTCGGGCCGTCGCCGAGCCGGCCCGACGCGCGCAACGCGGCCAGCATCGGCACGGTCGCCGGGACGTACACCCGGACCAGATCGGTGATCGGCACTGTGCTTCCCCCTGTGGTTGGACCGTCCCTGTAGTACACCGCCGAGGGCCACGGTGGAAGTCCAACCCACCACGCGTGTCACGATCGTGGCCATCAACACCCGCAGCTCTGCCCCACGGGTGCGGCCAGCGGGTCCGGTGGGAGGGTCGCGTCGCCCTCGGCGCCGCGCAGCGGGAAGCCTTCCCGCGCCCAGTACTCGACGCCGCCGATCATCTCGCGGGCGGTGTAGCCGAGCAGCGAGAGGGCGAGGGCGGCCCGGGTGGCGCCGTTGCAGCCCGGCCCCCAGCAGTAGGTCACCACCGGCACGGCCGGGTCCAGCAGGCCGGGGGCGCGGGCGGGGATCTCGGCGTGCGGCAGGTGCAGCGCTCCGGGGATGTGGCCCTGGGCCCAGGCTTCCGAGCCACGGGCGTCGATCAGGACGAATCCGGGTTCGCCGGAGGCCAGCGCGGCGCGGACGTCCGACGCGTCGGTCTGGGTGGCGAGGCGCTCGGCGAACAGGGCGGCGGCACGTTGCGGTTCAATGATCATGAAAAATACGGTACGGGCCGGAGCGCTCACGTGACACCGCCTTCCCACGGCCCACTCCGCGATCGACCGTTGCTTCACCGGTACTGTTGAGGCATGGCCGTGGAATCAACATTGGATCGCACCGACTGGCGCATCATCGAGGCGCTGCAGGCCGACGGCCGGGCGAGCTACGCCGACCTGGCCCGGATCGTGGCCATGTCACCCAGCGCCGTCGCCGAGCGGGTACGGCGACTGGAGGAGACCGGGGTGATCACGGGTTACCGGGCCACCGTCGATCCGGCCCGGGTGGGCCTGACGATCATGGCGCTGGTCCGGCTGCGGTATCCCACGGGCAACTACCGGCCGTTCCGCGCGCTGCTGGACAGCACCCCGGAGATCATCGAAGCTCATCACGTCACCGGGGAGGACTGCTTCGTCCTCAAGGTCCTCGCGCGGTCCATGCGGCACCTGGAGGAGGTCACCGGGCGGATCGCGGGACTCGGCTCGGTCACCACGAGCGTCGTGTACTCCAGCCCGCTGCCGGATCGCGCAGTCACCGCCCCCACTACGGCCGCCGCACCGGTGGCAGACTGAGGCCCATTGTCGTCGAGCCGGGAGAGGCGCGTGGAGGCCAGGTTCCTACTGCTGTCCGACGTGGCCACCGAACTCAACGTCTCGGACTCGCAGGTCTATCACATGGTCCGCAGCGGTGAACTGCCCGCGATCAAGATCGGCGGGCGGGGTCAGTGGCGCGTCGAACGCGCGAAGCTGGAGGAGTACATCCAGCGCAAGTACGCCGAGACCGCCGACTGGGTGCACGAGAACCCGCTGATCGAGCGCGACGCCGACTGACGGCTCCCGTTCCGCTCCGAACCCGAACTCTTCAACTTCTCCCCTCGCTCCACATTGGGCATTGACGCGTGCACATGCGGCCCGGCACACTCGGTGACCGGAGGCAAACGAAAGCAAACGCAGAGAAACGCCTCCAGACAACGGGATGGGTGGTGGCGGTGTGACGACGGTCGAGGTGGCACCACGGGGTCCCAGGCCGCCGATCCGGATCCGCCGCGTGCCGCCGTGCGATCCGCCCTTCGACGACGAGCTGGACGCCTCGGTGTGGGCACCCGCGCACCAGCCCGCCTTCCGGTGGCCCGATCACCCAGCACCGACTGCGGCCGGTCCGGCCGACAACACCCGTGGTGAAGCCACAAGCGGGGTCGCGGGCAGCAACGGGGTCGCGGCCACGGGTGCGGGGCCGGCGGCGGCCGTGAGCGGTATTGCTGCCGGTGCCGTGGCGCGCGGGGTGTCCGGGGAGGCACGGGCTGCGGTGCACCGGTTCGTGAGCGCCTTCGTCGAGGTGCTCAACGGGTACCGTCCGGCCGCGCATCTGCGTCGGCTGACGCTGCCGGCGCAGGCTGCCCGCGTGGTCGCGCAGGCGGTCACCGGGGTGCACCGGGTGGCGGAGCTGCGCCGGGCCGGCTCGCGCCGCACCACCGACCGGCACGGACGCGGGGCGGCCCCGGCAGCCGTGCTGCGACTGCGCTTGTGCGAGCCGCGGCCCGGTGCCGTGGAGGCGACGGTCCTACTCGTCACGGGCGGCCGGACCTGGGCGCTGGCGCTCCGCCTGGAACTCGACGACCAGACCTGGCTCGCCACGACCGTGCAACTGGTCTGAGCCCCTGGGCTGGTCTGCCGTGGAACGGCGACGGCCCGCAGGTTTCCCCTGCGGGCCGTCGATTCAGCCGAGCGGTCAGACGGCGCCCGGGGCGCCGTGGCAGCGCTTGTACTTCTTGCCCGAACCGCAGTAGCAGGGCGCGTTGCGCGACGGGCCGCTGCTGGCCTGGGACTGGCCCGCGCTCCGGGCGCTGCGGGCGGCCGCGGTGTGCGCGGGGCTCGCGGGCACCGGCGAGCCGCCGATCCCCAGCGCCGGGGCACTCTCCTCCTGGATCACCGGCGTGCCGGCGCCGGCCTCTCCGTCGATGGCGGGCGAGGTGTACTGCAGGTGCTGCGGGCGGTTACCCCCGCCGAGACCCTTGGCCCGTACCTCGACCTGCCCGTCGCCCTCGGCGGCAGCGCTGCCCGGCAGCGGTACGGCCTGGCTCGGGTCCACCGTGACCGTCGGCTGCTCCTCTACCTGAACCTCCAGGTTGAACAGGAAGCCGACCGCCTCCTCCTTGATGCCGTCCATCATCTGCGCGAACATGTCGAAGCCCTCGCGCTGGTACTCGACCACCGGGTCGCGCTGGGCGTACGCCCGCAGGCTGATGCCCTCCTGCAGGTAGTCCATCTCGTACAGGTGCTCGCGCCACTTGCGGTCGATGACCGCCAGCAGGACCTGGCGCTCCAGCTCGCGCACCGCCTCGGGGCCGAGTTCCTCCTCGCGCGCGTCGTACGCACGGGAGGCGTCCTCCTTGAGCCGCGCGACGAGGAACTCCGCGTCCAGGGTGTGGCGCTCGCCGCCGGACTCCTCGACGATGTCCTCGATGGTGACGCCCACCGGGTACAGCCGCTTGAGGTTGGTCCACAGCTGGTCGAGGTCCCAGTCCTCGGCGTAGCCCTCGGAGGTCGCGGCGGTGACGTAGTCGGCGACCGTGTCGTCGATCATGTGCCGGGCCTGGTCGTGCATGTCCTCGCCGTTGAGCACGCGCAGGCGCTCGGCGTAGATGACCTGGCGCTGCTTGTTCATGACCTCGTCGTACTTGAGGACGTTCTTGCGGATCTCCGCGTTCTGCGCCTCGATCTGGGTCTGCGCGCTGCGGATCTGCCGGGTGACCATCTTCGACTCGATGGGCACGTCCTCGGGGATGTTGAACCGCTCCATCACGGCCTCGACCGCACCGGCCCGGAACCGCTTCATGAGGTCGTCCTGCAGGGACAGGTAGAAGCGGGACTCGCCGGGGTCGCCCTGGCGGCCGGAGCGGCCGCGCAGCTGGTTGTCGATGCGCCGGGAGTCGTGCCGCTCCGTGCCCAGGACGTACAGGCCGCCTGCCGCCGTCACCTCGGCGGCCTCCGCCTCGCACGCTTCCTTCCAGGCGGGCATGACCTCCTCGAGGGCCTTCGCGTACTCCTCGGGGCTCTCCACCGGGTCCAGGCCGCGCTGGTGCAGCTCGGAGGAGGCCAGGAACTCGGGGTTGCCGCCGAGCAGGATGTCGGTACCGCGACCGGCCATGTTGGTGGCGACCGTGACGGCGCCCTTGCGGCCCGCCTGGGCGATGATCGTCGCCTCCTGGGCGTGGAACTTCGCGTTCAGCACGCTGTGCGGGATGCCGCGGCGGCGCAGCAGCTGCGACAGGATCTCGGAGTTCTCCACCGACACCGTGCCCACCAGTACGGGCTGGCCGGTGCCGTGCCGCTCGGCGATGTCCTCGACGACCGCGGTGAACTTGGCCTTCTCGGTCTTGTAGATGACGTCCGGGTGGTCGATGCGGACCATCGGGCGGTGGGTCGGGATGGTCACCACGCCGACCTTGTAGACCTTGTTGAACTCGCCGGCCTCGGTCTGCGCCGTACCGGTCATGCCGCCCAGCTTGTCGTAGAGGCGGAAGTAGTTCTGCAGGGTGATCGTGGCCAGGGTCTGGTTCTCCTGCTTGACCTCGACACCCTCCTTGGCCTCGATGGCCTGGTGCATGCCCTCGTTGTAGCGGCGCCCGTGCAGGATGCGGCCGGTGAACTCGTCGACGATCAGGACTTCGCCCTCTTGGGTGACGATGTAGTCCTTGTCGCGCTTGTACAGCTCCTTGGCCTTGATCGCGTTGTTGAGGTAGCCGACCAGCGGGGTGTTCACCGACTCGTACAGGTTGTCGATGCCGAGGCGGTCCTCGACGCGGGCCACGCCCTGCTCGGAGATCGCGACCGTCCGCTTGGCCTCGTCGACCTCGTAGTCGCCGCTGCCCTCCTTGCCCTTCTCCAGGCGCTTGACGATCGAGGCGAACTCGCCGTACCAGCGGGCGGAGTGCTCGGCGGGGCCGGAGATGATCAGCGGGGTACGGGCCTCGTCGATGAGGATGGAGTCCACCTCGTCGACGATCGCGAAGTTGTGGCCCCGCTGCACCAGTTCGTCCCGCGACCATGCCATGTTGTCACGCAGGTAGTCGAAGCCGAACTCGTTGTTCGTCCCGTACGTGATGTCGCACTGGTATGCGGCGCGGTGCTCCGCGGCGGGCCGGTTCGGCAGGATCACGCCGACCGTCAGCCCGAGGAAGACGTGCACCCGGCCGACCCACTCGGCGTCGCGCTGTGCCAGGTAGTCGTTCACCGTGATGATGTGCACGCCCTTGCCGGACAGCGCGTTCAGATATGCCGGGAAGACGCCGGTCAGGGTCTTGCCCTCACCGGTCTTCATCTCCGGGATGTTGCCGAAATGCAGGGCGGCCGCACCCATGATCTGTACGTCGTACGCCCGCTGGCCGAGCACCCGGCGGGCGCCCTCACGGGCCGTCGCGAACGCCTCCGGCAACAGCGAGTCCAGCGACTCCCCGTCGGCGTAGCGCTGCTTGAACTGCTCCGTCAGCTCACGCAGCTCGTCGTCGCTCAGGTCGACGTAGTCGTCCTCGATCGAGTTGACGGCGTCCGCGATCGCCTTGAGCCGGCGCACCATGCGTCCTTCACCGGCACGGAGGACCTTTTCCAATATCGACACGGGCCAACTCTCCCTAGACCAGTCTGCGCCCCCATCGTAGGCACCTCCCGCCGCGGTCTGTGACCCGAGCCTCCCGTTAACCGTGCAAACATGGCGAAACACGGCCGCTCGTTCGCTGACAGCGCACATCGGCGCCCGGAGCGTCCGGCAGGATGGCCGGGTGGCCCCGTTCGAGCTGCGCGCCGGCGATCTGCTGGTGCGCCCGTTCCACGCCTCGGACGCCGCCGAGCTGGTTCGCGCCCGCGACGACGCGGAGATCTCCCGCTGGGCGAACAGCTCGCCGGTGCCGTACACCCTGCGTGACGCGCGGGAGTTCATCGACGCCGCCGCCGCGGGGCTGGCCGACGGCCGGGCGTACGGCGGTGCCGTCACCACCGCCGCGACCGGTGAGCTGGTCGGGTCGGTGGTTCTGCACAGCGTCGACCAGCAGGCCCGTACCGCGGAGATCGGCTACTGGACGGCGCCGTGGGCACGGGGACGCCGGGTCACCGAGCGGGCCGGGCGGGCGCTGCTGGACTTCGGGTTTCACCGCCCGGGGCTGGCCCGCGTCGACTGGCGCGCCGGGGTCGGCAACCACGCCTCCCGGCTGACCGGCCTGCGGCTCGGGTTCACCGTGGCGGGTGTCGTCCCGGCGCACCGGCGCCCGCGCGACGGCGCCCGGGTCGACGAGTGGTTCGGCTGGCTGCTGCCCGGGCAGCTCACCCCGCCCGGCTGGGAGGTGCCGGACTGGGTACGGCGCACCGCGTACACCTTCGGCCGCCCGCCGCCGACGCTGCCGGCGGGGCCGGTCACGCTGCGTCCCCCCGCCGAGCGGGATCTGCCGGGGCTGGCGCTGGCGCTGGCGGACCCCGAGTCGATCCGCTGGTTCGGCGGTCCGTACCGGCCCACCGATCCCTCACCGCCGGCTCGGGCGTGGTCCACGCACGGCCCGCCGGACCCCGGGGCGGAGGCGCGGCTTGCCGCGTACGTGCGTACTGATGTGCCGGGGCTGTGGGCGCGGGGCGAGGAAGCCGTCTTCGTCGTCGCGGACCGCGACGACGACTGTGCCGGCTCGATCGATGTCCGGGTGCGCTGCGGCGACCCGGCCGTGGGCGAAATCGGCTGCGTCATCGCGCCGGGCGCCCGGCGCCGCGGCTACGCCACCGAAGCGCTGCGTGCCGTGTCCGCGTGGGGTTTCGCCGCGCTCGGCCTGCGCCGCCTCGAATGGCGCGCCGAGGTCGACAATCCGGGCTCTCGGCGGGTCGCCGAGAAAGCAGGCTTCACCATCGAAGGGATCGCCCGCGCGGGGCTGGGCCGCGACGACGGCCGCCGCGACTGCTGGGTGGGCGCGCTCCTGCCGGACACGACGACGCGGAAGAGAGGCGCCGCATGATTGTGCCGACCATCGAGGGGGACGGCGTACGGCTGCGGATCTACCGCCCGGACGACCTGCCCGCAGTCGTGGCGGGTTACGCGGACCCCCTCACGCAGCGGTTCATGCCGTCGCTCCCGGCGCCCTTCGAGCGCCAGCACGGCGAGTTCTTCCTCCGCGAGGCGGTGCCGGAGGCCTTCGCGCTGGGCGGCTGCGCGTACGCGATCACCGACCCGGCCACGGACCGGGTGCTCGGCGGGGTGGGCCTGGAACGGGTGGTGGCCGCCCGGCGGCAGGCCGAACTGGGCTACTGGGTCGCGCCGCACGCCCGTGGCCACGGGGTGGCGACCGCGGCGGTACGGGCCCTGACCAGCCACGCGTTCGCGGCCGGAGTGGCGCGGCTGGAACTGCTCACCCATTGGGAGAACGCGGCGAGTCAGCGGGTGGCGCTGGCGACCGGGTTCCGCCGCGAGGGCGTACGCCGCGGTGCCGTCCCCCACCGCGACGGCGGGCGCGACGACCTGCTGGCGTACGGGCGGCTGGCCGATGATCCGCCCGGCCCGGGCCTGCGGCTGCTGCCCGACCTGCCCGGCGGCGAACTCACCGACGGCGTGGTCACGCTGCGCCCGTTGACCGCCGACGACATCGCCTTCTACACCGAGCTGTACGCGCTGCCGGACGTGGTGGCCACCAGGGTGCCACCGGTGCCCCCCGACCCGGAGGAGATCCGCCGCTCGTGCGCCCGGGCCGAGGCGCACTGGCTCCACGGCGACCGCGCCGACCTGGTGGTGGTCGAGGCCGCCAGCGGCAGCCCGGCCGGCAACCTCGGACTCTTCTACCAGGAGCCCGCGACCGGTCAGGCGATGATCGGCTACAGCATGCTGCCCGCGTTCCGTGGGCGCGGGCACCTGACCCGGGCCGTGCAGCTGCTGGCGTTGTGGGCGTTCGCGGAGACCGGCATCGCGCGGCTGATCGCGGGGACCCTGCCGGACAACATTGGTTCCCAGCGGGTGCTGGAGAAGGCCGGCTTCCAGCGCGAGGCGTTCCTGCGCTCGCGGCTGCCCGGCGTGGACGGCCGCCGCAGCGATGACGTTCAGTTCGCGTTGCTGGCGCAGGACCTGGTCCGCAACGCGGCAGGCCCCGACCGGTGACCTGCCCGCGACACCGCTGGGGCAACGGACGGCCGGCGCACGGGCGTTCGGCTCGCGCACCGGCCGCGGGGCCGCCTAGGGCGTGGACTCCAGGCTGAGGATGCCGTAGTCGTACCCGTGGCGCCGGTAGACGACGCTGGGCCGGCCGCTTTCCTTGTCATGGAAGAGATAGAAGTCGTGTCCGACGAGTTCCATTTGGAACAGCGCATCGTCGACGGTCATCGGATCCGCGGGGTGTTCCTTGTGGCGGACGATGCGGTACGGGCGATTGTCGTCGTGCTCGGCCAGCGCGTCCTCACTCGCCTCGACGTCCGGTAGATCGGTGGGCAGACCCGCCGTGGCGGCGGACACCGAGACGGGGGCGCGGCGGCCGCGATGCACGCGGCGGCGATCGGCGGCACGCCGGAGCCGAGCGTCGAGCTTGTTGATCGCTACGTCCAAGGCGGCGTAGAAGTCCTTGGCGGTCGCCTCGGCCCGAATGACCGGGCCGCGGGTCACCACGGTGATCTCAACGCGCTGGCAGTTGTCGGATTGCCGTGGATTGCGCTCATGGAACAGCTCTACGTCGGTCCGGATCAACTTGTGGTCGTAGCGTTCGACCTTGCTCAGCTTGTCACTGACGTGCACCCGGTAATGGTCCGGAACCTCTACGTTGCGGCCCTTGACGACAATGTCCACTCGTGACCTCCCCCAACGTTTCGTTCTGTGGGCGCCCGGCGGTTCCCGGAGGCGCCGTACTGCGACGCGGTGTGGCTTCGGCGATGCCGGTTCACGGGGAATCCGGCAGGGGCCGGGCCATTGGCGGGAAGACGACTCCTTTCCGAAGCGGCAGGTCGGTCTCGCGACGCCGGCTTCCGGTGGTGGGTAAGTCGTGGCACTTACCCTCGTCATCAAGACGCTAACGTGCGGATGCGCCCCAGTCACCCCTCGTTCGGGGAAGCGCTTCAGGACTTTGGGCCCGGATCACGACCGGCCGGTGCGAGCTCCGGCCGCTGCCCCGGTCCGCCCGGCGCAGCTGCGTCGCGGCCAGCACCGCAGCGCCCGCAACCTGCATGTTCGCCTCCGTGAGCCGAGTTGCCACCGCGGCGAGCGTGGCGCCCGTGGTGACGATGTCGTCCACCACCACCAGCGTGCCTCTCATCGTCGATCGCCGCTGCGAAATGCCGATCCGGGTCCCCTTGATTCGCAGCGAACTCTCAGCCACGGCCGCCCGGGCGGCCGCATCCAGATCCGCCGAGTCGGGGCGGGGCGCGGCCCGCAACGGCCGGGCGAGTTCCGCGTGCCAACCGGCGGCGCGCAGGCGGCGTACCGCGTGCCCGGCCAGGCGCGCCAGGTGGTCCCCGTGCCGGCGGCGGGCGGCGGCCGCGGTCGACGGGACCGGCACGAGCAGCAGCGGCGTCCCGGTCGCGGCGCCGGCGCGAACCGCCGCGGCCGCGACGGCGCCCGCCAGCAGGGCGCCGAGCGGTCGGGCCAGGCGGTGCCGGCCCTTTTCCTTGTACGCCAACAGCACGCCGCGCAGGGGCCCGGCGTACGGCCCGACCGCGGTGCACGGCGGCATGCCCCGCGGCGGTGGCACGGGCACGGCCGGATACGGGGTCAGCACTTCCAGCGCGACGACGCAGTCCGCGCAGGTGCCGAGCCGCAACGGCACCCGCTCGGCGCCGCACCCGGCGCATGCAGAGGGCAGCACCAGATCGGCCAGCCCGGCCAGCAGCTCCCCCGCGGCCGACGCGCGGCCGACGGGGCGGTCAGGCGGGGGCACGGTGGCCGGTGGGCACGTCAGTTGAGGAAGAACGGGGCGGTGGGGGCGACCCCGGCGGGCGGGTTCTGCACCGGCTCGGCGAGGTTCGCCACGGTGATCTTGACCGCCTCGAACAGGGCGTCGTAGGCGACCCCGCCCTGCACGTAGTTGACCGAGTTGGAGGTGACCCGCCCGGTCGCCGGGTTCGCCGGGTAGGCGGTCAGGTAGCTGACCTCCTCCGTGCCCAGGTCCTGCAGCCGGTCGTACTCCAGGACGCCGTCGATCGACACGTCCATGATCGCCACGCGTCGGGTGTCCGCCCGGACCCCGGCCACCGCCAGCCAGCCCTCGCCGCTCCAGTCCACCGCGGTGACCTCGCGCAGCGGGGTACGGATCTGCCGCGGAGAGCTGAGCTGCAGCGCGTCTCCGCTGGTCGCCAGCACGGAGACGTAGAGCCGCCCGCCCGCCACGAAGGCGACCCGGTGCGCGTCAGGGGCGATCGCCACCGCCGTGACGGGGCCCGCGTCGACCGACACGTCGATACGCCGGGCCGGTCCGCCCGCGGTGGTGAAGGCGTACAACGCGCCACCCGCGGGGATGAGGCCGAACGCGCTGGCGGCCCGCTGGTCCGGGGTCACCGCCCAGGACGGGTGGCCGAGCGGGCCGGGCAGCGTGACCTTGCGTAGCGGAGCCTGCCCGTCGAGACGGCTGACGCCCACCTTCAGGCTCTGCTTGCCGCCGGCCTCGCCGACCACCACGGCGGCGTACGCGTCGCTGACCGAGGTGCTGATCGCCGCGGCCCGGACGTTGCGATTGTCGGCCGGGGTCAGCAGCGGGACCGGCTCGGTGGCCGCCGCGGAACCGGACAGCCGCCGGATGCGCCCGTCGAACACCACGAAGCGCTCCGGCCGGTCCGCCAGCCGGTACGCGAAGTTGCTGGCCAGGTAGTCCAGGTCGTCGGTGTAGTCGATCGGGTCGCCGTGCCCGATGCGCAATTCGAGGACCCGCGGCAGGTTCGGCCGCAGCGACCACATCAGCTGTTTGCGGAGCCGGTCCAGCGCCCGGGTGTCCTCCGCCTGCGGCAGCGCCTGATCACTGAGGTTGATCTGCAGCTTGTCGTTGCTGACCGCGGGGACGTTGCCGATCGCGGCGGTCCCCTCGGGCAGCGGGTCGACCGCGTCGGTGAGCCACGGCGCGGGACCGGCGCTGAGCCACCGGAGGATCTCGGTCGGCTGCTGCTCGCTGGGCACGCTCAGCGGCATGTAACGGACGTCCGGGACGAGGCCGCTGCGCTCGGTGTTCCAGAAGTAGATCGTCCGCTGGACGTAGAAGTTCGTGAACGCCTCGTCGCTGAGCAGCAGCTGCGGTGGCGCCTTCTGCATGAACAGCCCGGACTGGCCCGTCAGGGTGCCGACCACCAGGTGATGCTCGACGACCGGCTCGTTCGGGGTGGGTTCGAGGATGCCGTTGCGGCCCAGCACCCCGACCTGCTGCACCTTCACTGTCACGTTGTCGCTGCCCGGGTTGACCAGCGGCTTCTCGATCTGGCGGACCACGTGGATGTCGGGTGACGGCTTGAACGTGGCCGCGGTGATCGGGGCCAGGAACTTGCGGACCCGGTTCGGGGCGTCGTCGAAGACCCCGGCGGCGGCCTGGAGGTAATACTGCACGAACTGGGCCTTGTCGAGGGTGGCCTCGCGGTCGTTGCGGGTGGGTGGGACGTCGTTGCCCGACGACGTGCCGGTGGTCGGGCCCGGCCCGATCGGGAGCACGGTGCTGTTGTCCGGGATGCCGCAGCCGCCGAGCCCCAGCGCGATCAGGACCGCGCCGGCCAGCAGCAGGCGCAGGGAACGCCGGGGCCGTCTCATCCGATCACCTCGGCCGCGTCGGCCGCGACGGAACCCGCGGCCCCTGGCGCGGGCTTCTCGGCGGCGTCCACCGCTGGCGTGCCCACCCCCGGCGAAGCCACCCCGGCCTGCGCGGTCAGCGGCGTCGCTGCGTCCGGCTCGTGCACGGCAGGACCGGCGGTGATGGCGGCGGGACCGGTCGGCAGCGGGTCGCGCGGGATCAGCGGCAGCGGCGCGGCCACCAGCCGGTCGCCGGACCGTACGGGCAGGGTGAGGCGGAACTGGGCACCGTTGCCGGGGCTGCCCCACGCCTCCAGCCAGCCGCCGTGCAGCCGGGCGTCCTCGACGCTGATGGACAGGCCGAGGCCGGTGCCGCCGGTCTGCCGGGCCCGGGACGGGTCGGCACGCCAGAACCGGTTGAACACCAGCCGCTCCTCCCCCGGTTTGAGGCCCACGCCGTGGTCGCGGACGGTGACCGCCACGGCCGCGTCGTCGCAGGCGAGGGTCACCTCGACCGGCTTGCCCTCGCCGTGCTCGACGGCGTTGCCGACGAGGTTGCGCAGGATCCGCTCGACCCGGCGCGGATCCACCTCGGCGATCACGGGGGTGTCCGGCAGGCGCAGCTCGATGGTCACGCCGACCCGCTCGGCGAGCCCGGTGAGCCGCTCGGTGACCCGCTGCACGATCGGCACGAGGTCGGCGTGCTCGGCGTCCAGCGCGGCGAAGCCGGCGTCGAACCGGCTGATCTCCAGCAGGTCGGTGAGCAGGCTCTCGAACCGGTCCAGCTCCGCCTGGAGCAGCTCGGCGCTGCGGGCCACCGCCGGGTCGAACTCGTCGCGCTCGGCGAAGAGCAGGTCGGCAGCCATCCGTACGGTGGTCAGCGGGGTGCGCAGCTCGTGCGACACGTCGGAGGTGAAGCGCCGCTGCAGCCGCGACATCTCCTCCAGCCGGACGATCTGCCGCTGCAGGTTCGCCGCCATCTGGTTGAACGACGCGGCCAGCAGGGCCAGCTCGTCCTCGCCGGTGACCTTCATGCGCTGATCCAGCAGGCCGGCGGAGAGCCGCTGAGCGGTCCGCGCGGCGTCCCGGACCGGGGTCACCACCAGCCGGGTCACCAGGGCCGCGACGATCCCCAGCAGCAACACCAGGGTCAGTCCGGTGACCAGCACCGTGGTGCGGATCTGGTTGGCCGCCCGGTCCTCGGTGGTGAGCGGGACCAGGTAATACAGCTCGACGTGGCCGAAGCTGGTGGGCACCGGCGAACCGGACACCAGGAACTTCGTCTGCACCCCGGCGATCTCGGCCGTACGGATCTGCTGATACTCGCCGCCGCGCCCGGCCACCGCCTTGACCAGCTCGGGGGTGATCAGCTGCGAGGTGTCGACGTTGGTGGAGCTGACCGGCTTGAGGTCCGGGTACTCCGCGGCGCGCAGCGTGACGATGGCGCCGCCGTTCTCTGCCGGGTTGCCGTCGGCCAGGTGGTCGACCGTGGCGCGCATGGTCGAGGGCAGCTTCGGGTCGAAGACCTGGCGGTGCACGGTGAGCTGGCGGTACGCGTACTCCACCTTGGTGCGCATCTGCGCCTCGACCTCGTCCTGCGCGCGGTTGAGCAGGATCTTGGCGCTGCGATCCGCGACGAACCAGCCGAAGCCGCCGACGAGCAGGCTGGACGCGACTAGGGTGATGCTGATGACGCGGGCCTGCAGGGAGCGCCGCCACGCGCGGCGGGCGGGCGCCGCGGTGCGGCGAGCCCACCGCACCAGGGCACGCCAATAGCGCCGCACGTGCCGCAGCAGGCGGCGCACGGGCATGGGAAGCCAGGTCGGAGCGCGCATCTCGGCCAAGGTTAGCGGGTCGCCCACCCGCCCGGTGTCCGCCTGTGGACGGGGCCGTCCCGGTCTCCGCCCTACCGTCCCGCCTGTGTCTTACCTGCCGATCTTGGCCTGCCGATCTTGGGCGACCTACCCGGTGCCGGCCTTGTAGCCGACCCCGCGCACGGTCAGGATGATCTCCGGGCGCTCCGGGTCCGGCTCGATCTTGGCGCGCAGCCGCTGCACGTGCACGTTGACCAGCCGGGTGTCCGCGGCGTGCCGGTAACCCCACACCTGCTCCAGCAGCACCTCGCGGGTGAACACCTGGCGCGGCTTGCGGGCGAGCGCGACCAGCAGGTCGAATTCGAGCGGGGTCAGCTTCACCTCGTCGCCGTCGCGGGCGACCGTGTGCGCGGGCACGTCGATGGTGATCTGGTTGCCGGGCGGCCCGATCGTGAGCATCTCCGGCGCGGCGTCCTCGCCCCGGCGCAGCCGGGCCCGCATCCGGGCCACCAGTTCCTTGGGCTTGAACGGCTTCACCACGTAGTCGTCGGCGCCGGACTCCAGACCCAGCACGACGTCGACCGTGTCGCTCTTGGCGGTGAGCATGACGATCGGGATGCCCGACTCGCCCCGGATGGCCCGCGCCACGTCGATCCCGCTCATCCCGGGCAGCATGAGGTCGAGGAGGACGATGTCCGGCCGGTTCTCCCGAAAGGCGGACAGAGCGCGCTCACCGTCGGCCACGAACGAGGGCAGGAATCCTTCGCTGCGCAGCACGATGCCGAGCATCTCGGCCAGCGCGGGGTCGTCGTCGACCACCAGTACCCGGGCTCTCATGTGGTCCAATATTGCACTGCCTCTCCGGTTCCGGTGGAAGCGCCCCAGGCGATCTTGCCACCCGGACTCACGCGAAGAGGGTGCTCCCCCAGTAGTCACTGGAGCCGGTGATGCCGGGTGGACAGGCGAAGATACCGCTCGACACGTGCCGGATGTACTCGTTCATGTGGTCGTGTCGCGCGAGATTCTGCTGGATCGGAACGAAGGCGGTACGCGGGTCGCGCTGGTAGCCGATGAAGAACAGGCCCGCGTTGAGCCGGCCGAGGCCGTCGGAGCCGTCGACGAAGTTGTAGCCGCGGCGCAGCAGGCGGGCACCCGCGTTCACCGTCGGGTGGGCCAGCCGTACGTGCGAGTCGACCGCGATGACCGGCTGGCCGTCGGGCCGCTTGGCGTCGAGGTCGGGCTCGTCGAACTCGTCGGCCTTGCCCAGGGGCGCACCGCTGCCCTTGGTCCGGCCGATGATGTCCTCCTGCTCGCCGAGCGAGGTCCGGTCCCAGGTCTCGATGAGCATGCGGACCTTCCGGGTGACCACGTACGCGCCGCCGGTCATCCAGGCGGGCCCGTCGCCGGGCTGCACCCACAGGTGGTCGCGCAGCAGGTCGGTCTCCTCGGCCTTCAGGTTGGCCGTACCGTCCTTGAAGCCGAACATGTTGCGCGGGGTGGCCTGGTCCCTGGTGGTGGACGAGGTACGGCCGAAGCCCAGCTGCGACCAGCGCACCGTGACCACGCCCATCCCGATCCGGGCCAGGTTGCGGATGGCATGCACCGCCACCTGGGGGTCGTTGGCGCACGCCTGGACGCAGATGTCGCCGTCGGAGATGGCCGCCTCGATCAGATCGCCCTGGAAGTGCGGCAGGTTCACGAGTGCGGCGGGCCGCTGCGCCGCGATGCCGAAGCGGTCCTTGCCGGCGGCGTCGCGGAACAGGGTCGGCCCGAAGCCGACCGTCAGGGTCAGCCCGGACGGCGGCAGCCCGATCGCCTCGCCGGTGTCGTCCGGCGGCGCCTCCAGGATGCCGCCGACCGCACCGATCTCCCCGGCGTCGCGCCCGGCGGTCATCCGGGCCGCGGCCGCGGTCCAGTCCTTGAGCATCTGCACCAGGCGGGCGCGGTCCTTCGTGACCACGTCGAACGCCACGAAGTGCAGCCGGTCCTGGGCCGGGGTGACGATGCCGGCCTGGTGCGCCCCGGCGAAGGCGATCGCGTCCGCGGCGACGGCGCCGGCACCGGCCGCTTCCGCGTCGGACTGCCAGGTACGCACGATCGCGCCGCCGACCGCGGCCGCCCCGGCGATGCCGGCCACCCCGGCGCCCGCCAGCGCAATGGCCCGGCGGCGGCTGACGGTGCTCTCAGTCATCGGATTCCTCTACTTCTTGGCGATGACGCCGGCGATCTGGCTGATCGGCTCGGCCAGCGCGTTGATCGCGTCGGACAGGCCCTTGAGCTCGGCCTCGGTGAGCTGGTTGTGCAGCTTCCAGCCGTCGCCGACGCGGTACTTGGCCAGCTCCGCGTCCACCTTGGCGAAACCCTCGTCGATGGACTTCACGAGCTGCGGGTCGCGCTCGGCCAGCGCCGGGCGCAGCGCCGCGACGGCCGCCTTGGAACCCTCCACGTTGGCCGCGAAGTCCCACAGATCGGTGTGCGAGTACCGGTCCTCCTCGCCCGTGATCTTGCCGTTGGCGACCTCGTCGAGCAGTTCCTTCGCGCCGTTGGCGAGCTGCAGCGGGGACAGCTTCTCGGACTGCGCCTTCGCCGCGACCGCCTTGATGTCGGACACGAGCTGGTCCGCGATGGCGCCGTCCCTGCTCACGTCACCGGCGACCCAGAGGTCCTTCTCCAGCTTGTGGAAGCCGGTGAACGGCAGCTCCTTAGAAGCTCCGTCCTCCCGGCCGTCGACCTTCGGGTCGAGGTCGCCGAAGGTCTCGGCCACCGGCTCGATCCGCTCGTAGTACGTACGGGCCACCGGGTACAGCGCCTTGGCCTTGGCCACGTCGCCCGCCTTGACCGCGGCGGCGAACTCGGCCGTCTTGTCGACCAGCGCGGTGGACTGGGACTGCACGTACCGGGAGTAGTCGGTGGTGGCCCGGGCCAGCGCGGCGTCCTCGGCCAGCGGCGTGGCGGAACCGGAGACCGTCAGCGCGGTGCGGATGCCCTGGCCGACCATGCCCGGCTTGCAGGACGCCTGGTAGGTGCCGGCCGGCAGCTCGACGCGCAGCTCGCGGGAGAGGCCGGGGGTGATGTTCTCCACCTCGCCCATCACCCGGTCACCGTCCGCGTAGACGTAGAACTCGGTGACCTTGGCACCGGAGTTCGTGACCTTGAAGACCGCGGTGCCCGCGTCGAGCGTGGTGCGGGCCAGCTCGCAAGCGGAGTCGGTCGCCTTGACGGCGATCGGGCCGCCGGCCACCGGAGCGCCGTCGGACTTGTCGCCGGTGCACCCGGCCAGGGCGCCGCCGGTGAGGGTGCCGACGGCGGCGAGGGCGAGGATTCGGGTGGTGCGCATGGTGCGGGGGTTCTCCTACTGTTGCGGCGCGGGCGCCGGGGCGGACTGCGGTTGCGGCTCGGAGTGCGCAGGCAGCGCGGCGGCCGATGTCGTGGGCTCCGCGGAGGCGGCCGTCGTGCCGGGCTCCGCGGTGGCGGCGGGCGTCGTGGTCGCACCGGTCGCGGACTCCGCGTTCGCGGGCGCCGACGTTGTGGGCGCATCGGCCGCGGGGGCCGACGTCGAGGGCACACCGGGCGCCGCGGTGCGGCGCGGCCGCCAGAGGAACAGCACCAGCACGGGCACGCCGTAGGCGACCCAGGCGACGACCTCCAGCACGGTCGGCTCGGCGGTGATGTTGAACATCCCGGACAGCAGGGCGGCGTACCAGGTCGACGGGTCGAGGACGCCCGCGGCGTGGAAGGCGATGTGGTTGATGCCGGGCAGCACGCCGGACTCCTGCAGATCGTGCACGCCGTACTTGAAGATGCCGGCGGCGACCAGGATGAGCAGTGCACCGGTCCAGGTGAAGAACACCGCGAGGTTGATCCGTACGGCGGTGGCGAACAGCAGGTATCCGATGACGACGGACGTGGCGATGCCGCCGAGCAGCGCGTACAACGGGCCGCCGTTGACGTCGGCGCCCTGTACCGCGGCGTAGAAGATCATGGAGGTTTCGAGGCCCTCGCGAACGACAGCGAGGAAAGCCATGATCAGTACGGCGAACGAGCCGACCGCGAGCGCGTCGTTCAGCTTGTTGCGCAGGTCCCCGGCGATGCCCCGGGCGGCCCGGCGCATCCAGAAGATCATCCAGGTGACGAAGACGACGGCGGCGATGGAGGTGACGGCCTCGAACAGCTCGCGGTCGTCGTAGTTGCGCAGCAGCGTGGTCTGCGTGTAGCTGAGCAGCCAGCCGAACAGGACGGACAGGACGACCGCCGCGCCGACACCGAGCCAGACCTGGGGCAGGCGGTCCTTGCGCTGCGACTTCACGAGGAAGGCGATGAGGATGCTGACCACCAGGGTGGCCTCCAACCCCTCGCGCAGGCCGATGAGGTAGGTGGCGAGCATGGCACTCCGACTTCCGGGGCGTCGTCGGTCGAGGGATCGGCCGCGAGCACCTTGCTAAGGCATTCCTAACTAAGGCTCGGCATACCTTACTCGGAGTCGCGGCGCTCCCGTCAAGCAGCCCGGCTATTCACCTGATCACAGGTCGAACGGCCCCCCGGCGCCGGGTCAGTCGGCCGGGCGCAGGTCGAATTCCCCCGCCCGTACGCCACAGAGGAAGTCGGCCCAGCCTGTCGCGTCGAAGGCCAGCACCGGTCCCTCGGGATCCCGGGAATCGCGCACCAGGACCACTTCCCTCGCCCGGGCGATCTCGACACAGTGGCCGTTCGCCGCACTGCGCGCGCTCTTGCGCCAGGCGGGGGCCGTCCCGAGGTTCTGCTGCAACGCCATGCCCCTTCCGGAGACTCTCATTGAATAGCCATCCGACCCAACGCATGAGCAGTCAGTCCAGCTCGTCCCCCGCACGGGCGACCACGGCCCGGCTGGCGACCGGGTCGAGTGCCCGGTCCCGGACGTCGGCGAAGAACTTGCGGTACATCTGCACCTCGGCCGGCCGGTCCCGGAACACGCCGCCCGTGGCGTCCTCGACGTGCGCCACGTCCGACCGGCCCGGCACACCGAACTCGAAGATCATGAAGGAGCCGGCCAGGGCCGCGTGCGCGCCCGCGGCGAACGGCAGCACGCGTACCTCGATGCCGGGCCGGCCGCACGCGTCATGCAGCCGGTGCAGCTGGCGCCGCATGACGGCCGGGCCGCCGACCTGCCGGTACAGCACCGCCTCGTCCAGCACCACGGACAGCCGGGGCGGGGCGTCGCGGGTCAGCACCGCCTGCCGGGCCATCCGCAACGCGACCCGGCGCTGCACGGTCTCCGGATCGGTCCGGTCCGCGCCGACCGCGATCACCGCGCGGGCGTACTCGTCGGTCTGCAGCAGGCCCGGTATCACCTGGGCCTCCCACTCGCGGAGCACGGCCGCCTCCGCCTCCAGCGCCACGTACTCGTCGTAGGAGTCGGGCACCGCGGAGCGGTAGGCGCTCCACCAGACCCGGGCCCGGCCGCGCCGGGCCAGCTCGTGCAGGCGGACCCGGTCACCCGCGGTGACGCCGTACGCGGCCAGGAGGCGATCGAGGTCGGCGTCGCGGATGCCGGTACGGGCGGTCTCGATGCGACTCAGCTTCGACTCGGACCAGCCGAGCGCAGCCGCCACGGTGGCGCCCCGGCGTTCGCCCCGGAGCCGGCGCAGCTCGCCGCCGAGCTCACGGCGAGCGGTGGTCGTCGGCCTCGGCACGGCCTCACGGTACCGGGTTTCCGGTAACGTTCCGCAACTTGCAGATCGCCTTCTGCACTTGCAGACCCGGACCGGACATGGGCTAATGGACATATTGACGGGCCCAAGGGTGGTCGGGCCCCGGCCCTTCAGCCGGGGTGGCGGCGCCGGTGGCGGCAACCGCCGGCCCGCCCGAGAAGATCGAGCCCCGTCCACGATGGACGGGGCTCGATGCTGTCTTTCCACTCGAACAGGTGACCGCCGCGGCGCCGTGAGCTGCCGGGGAACGCGCGACTCCCGCCGAAGCGGTCGGCTCCCCCCGCCCGATCCCGGACAGCGAACGAGGCGGCAGGTCCGTGACCCACCGCCCCGTTCATCCCCCCGGTTTGGTACCGCGCGCGTCCGTGGGACCCCCCGATCACCAATGACGCTGCGTGGTTATAGATTCACACTCCGCATACGCCCATGTCAAGCAAATCCAGAAATTTCCGATTTGATTGTCGGACCAACATTCACCCACTCGGTGGTGGCGCAAGCGACCGAAGAGTGCCCGTGACCCCGCGCAAGGACGTGCGCCGACTCCCCGTAGCGAGCCGGGGCCGGCCGCGACGAACAGCTATCCGGCGGCTGCAGCCGCCACGAACGCCTCGCCGACGCCGGAGAGCGTGACGGGCCCCGCCGCCGCCGGGGCGTACGCCGCCGTGCCGGGCGTCAGCACGACCGGAGGAGCCGCCTCGACCGGCTGCGCGACGGTCACCGCGCCGCGGACCCCGAGCACGATGCGCGGGCCGCCGACGGGCACGGGCACCGGTGCGCCGTCGAGAGTGATGCGGTACAGCTCGAACTCGCGTACCGGCACCCGCCACGTCGACACGCCCGGCGCCACCTCGGACGACGGCAGTAGCGGGTCGGTCAGCACCTCGAACCGCAGGACGCGCAGCAGCTCGTCCACGTCGACCCGCTTCGGGGTCAGGCCACCGCGCAGCACGTTGTCGCTGGCCGCCATGATCTCCACGCCGGTGCCCGCGAGGTACGCATGCAGGTTGCCGGCCGGCATCCAGATCGCCTCGCCCGGCGCCAGCCGGACGTGGTTGAGCAACAGCGAGACCAGGACGCCGGGGTCACCCGGGTAGTGCGAGGCCAGGCCCGCCGCCAGCGCGAACTCGCGGGCGTACGGATGGTCGTCGGGAGCGGCCAGGGTCGCGCTGACCACCGACTCGATCAGCGACGGGCGCTCGTCGGCCGGCCAGGTCAGCAGCGTCTGCACCGCGTCGCGCAGACCCGCCGTCCCGGACCGCAGCGCGGCCACCACGGGCGCGAGCTGCGGCAGCGCCAGCCCTTCCAGCACCGCCGCGGACACGTCCGGCGCGCGGAACCCGCACAGCGCGTCGAACGTGGTCAGCGCGACCAGCGCCTCCGGCTTGTGGTGCGGGTCCGTGTAGATCCGCGGCGCGTCCGGGTCGGCCTGCTGCCGCGCGTACGCCTCGCGGGCGTACGCGGCGTCCGGGTGGGCCTGCAGCGACAGCGGCGCGGCGGCGGCCAGCACCTTCATCAGGTACGGCAGCCGGCCGTCGAACTCGTCGGCCACCTGCGCGCCGAGCTGGCCCTCGGGATCCGCGGCGATCAGGCTCGCCAGGTTCGCCGGTCCGTCGGGACCGGTGACGCTGGACGGGTCGCCGGGGTGCGCACCGAGCCACAGCTCGGCCTCGGGGGACTCGGTCGGCGCCGGACGCCCCTGCAGCGCCGCGATGGCCGTCCGGGAGCCCCAGGCGTACGGACGGATGACCCCGGTCAGCGGAAAGACGCGCGCGCCGCTCATGCCAACGCGGGCGGAACGGGACCGGCCGGCGCCGCGGCCGCGGTGTCACCGGCGTCCGCCTTGCCGGGGCGGTAGATGTCCGGTTCGAGGTAGATGACCCGCGCGATGGGCAGCGCCGCGCGGATCCGCGCCTCGGTCTCGTCGATGTGCCGGGCCACCTCGTCGGCCTGGTCGGTGCGCGGCACCCCGATCTTCGCGGCGACCAGCAGCTCCTCCGGGCCCAGGTACAGCGTCTTCATGTGGATGATCCGGTCGATGCCGGGACCGGCCAGGATCGCCTGCTCGATCCTGGTGACGTCCTCCGGGTCGGCACCCTCGCCCAGCAGCAGGCTCTTTGTCTCGATGGCCAGCACCACCGCGATCGCGACGAGCAGCAGGCCGATCATCGCGGTGCCGATGCCGTCCCACACCCCGTTCCCGGTGATCAGCGTGAGCCCCACGCCGAACAGGGCGAAGACCAGGCCGACCAGCGCGCCCGCGTCCTCCAGCAGCACGACCGGCAGCTCCGGGGCCTTGGCGCGGCGCACGAAGTCCACCCACGACGTGGTGCCCCGGATGTGGTTGGACTCGGAGATCGCCGTCCTGAACGAGTAGCTCTCCAGGCCGATCGCGATGAGCAGCACCGTCACCGGCACCCACTGCCAGCTGTGGATGCCCTCCGGGTGCTGCAGCTTGTGGTACGCCTCGTACAGCGCGAACAGGCCGCCGACGGAGAACAGCACGATCGAGACGATGAACGCGTAGATGTAGCGCTCCCGCCCGTACCCGAAGGGGTGTTGCGGGGTGGCCGCGCGAGTGGCCCGCTTGCCGCCGATCAGCAGCAGGGCCTGGTTTCCGGAGTCGGCGACCGAGTGGATCGCCTCGGCCAGCATGGACGACGAACCGCTGAGCCCCCAGGCGATGAACTTGGTCAGCGCGATGCCGAGGTTCGCCCCCAGCGCCGCGATGATCGCCTTGGTTCCGCCGCCTGCACTCACCGCTGTCCTCCGCCGTACTGTCCCTGATCGTGCCGTCGGAGGATCCGCGCCGCGGATCCGCTCACGACAGTGCCTCCGGCAGCGGGTTGCTGAGTTCCTTCATCTCGCTGATCGCGGGCACCGCCATCGGGTCGAGCCCGTGCGCCAGCGCCAGGTACAGCGAGGCGAAGTCCGGCACGGCCACGATCGACGCCAGCCGCTCCAGCGTCGAGCCGCCCTCCGCGGTGATCACATCACAGCGCACGCCGCGCCGCTCGGCGAGGGTCTGCACGGCGTCGGCCCGGAGCTCCTCGACCGCGACCGGCTCGTCCGCCTCGTCCTCCGGGTTGAGCCCGCCGTCGCGCATCACGACCAGCCGCAGCCGGGTCTGGCCGGGCGTGTCGTCCTCGTCGTCGGCGAAGATGTCCCGCGATGACTCGGCCAGGCCGCCGAAGACGCCGTCGAGCAGGCCGACCCGCCCACGCCCGGCCTCGCCGAGCGCCCCGGCCATCACCGGGTAACGGGCGTTGGCGGCGAGGGTGTCGGCGAACCGGCGGGCCGCGACCGTGGCCAGCGGCGACGAGCCCCAGACAATCGGGATGGACCCGGCCAGGCCCAGGGCCAGCGACTTCGCCGGGTTGACGAACGACTCCGCGCCGGGGCGGCAGCGCTCGGCGTCCGCGTCGAGCCGGATCGCGGTCTCGGCGATGTCCGCCTCGGCGAGCTTGACCAGGCCGAGGGCGCGGCCGGCGAACAGCACCGGCACGGTCAGGCCCCACAGGCTGGCGCGGGCCGGGGCGCGGCGCGGCACCGGGATGAAGGGGGCGCGGGCGCGTTCGGCCATGGCCTGCAGCTCGGAATCCGGGTTGCCGATCGCGACGAGCCGGGCGCCGCGCCGGGCGGCGGCGTCCGCCGCCGCCAGCGCCTCGGGGCTGCGGCCGCTGGCCGAGACCGCGATCACCACGTCGGCGGCGCCGACCCATCCGGGTACGCCCGCGCTGCGGTGCCCGATGATCGGTACGGGACACCGGGGCCCCGCGACCGTGGCCAGGATGCTGCCGGTCAGTCCGGCCGTACCGATGCCGGCGACGACGACCGCGCGCGGGCGGCCCTCGTCCTCCAGCATGGTCAGGTCGGTCTCGCCCGCCAGCGCGGCCGACTCACGGACCTGGGCGCCCGCGGACGCGGTGGCGCGCAGCATGCCGCCCGGGTCGTTGCCGAGCATCACCTGTTCGTCGTCGAGCAGCGACTCGTCCGCCGTGCGGTGGCCGTGGACCCCCGCGGTGCCTTCCCTGGACGCCATCACGACCCGCTTTCCGCGGAAGGGCCGCTCTCGGGCACCGTGGCCTCGTCGAGCAGCAGAACGGGGATGTCGTCGCGGATCTCGAAGATCCGGCCACACTCGGTGCACGTCAACGTCTGCGCCGCCGCGTCATGGGTCAGCGGCGCGTGGTGCGTGTCCGGGCAGGCCAGAATCTCCAGCAACTGCGGATCGAGAGCCACCGAACGGCTCCTTCGGCTCGGGTGCGGTACGGGCCCCAGGATCCTATCCGCGCACGATGGCGAGTACCTCGTCGCGCAGGGCCGCCATGCGATCAGGTTTCGGCGCCTCGACGTTGAGCCGCAGCAGCGGCTCCGTGTTCGACGCGCGCAGATTGAACCAGGCGCCCTCGCCGACGAACACCGTGAGGCCGTCCAGCTCGTCGGTCGTGGCGGTGGGGAAGGCGGCCCGGACCTGCGCCATCTTGGCCGCGGCGTCCGGCACCGTCGAGTTGATCTCCCCGGAGGCGCTGTAGCGCTCGTACACGGCGGCGAACCGCGACAGCGGGTGATCCTGGCCACCCAGGGCGGCCAGCACGTGCATGGCGGCCAGCATGCCGGTGTCGGCGTACCAGAAGTCGCGGAAGTAGTAGTGCGCCGAGTGCTCGCCGCCGAAGACCGCGTTCGTCCGGGCCATCTCGGCCTTGATGAACGAGTGGCCGACCCGGCTGCGTACCGGCTTGCCGCCGTGCTCGGTGATGATCTCGGGGACCGCGGCCGAGGTGATCAGGTTGTGGATCACCGTGCTGCCCGGGAACTTCGCCAGCTCGCGGGTCGCCACCAGGGCGGTGATCGCGGACGGCGAGACCGGCTCGCCGCGCTCGTCGACCACGAAGCAGCGGTCGGCGTCGCCGTCGAAGGCCAGGCCCAGGTCGGCGCCGTGTTCGCGGACTGCGGCCTGCAGGTCGACGAGGTTGGCCGGGTCGAGCGGGTTGGCCTCGTGGTTCGGGAACGAGCCGTCCAGCTCGAAGTAGAGCGGCACGATCGTCAGCGGCAGGCCGGGCAGCACCCGGTCGCCCAGCACGGCCGGGACGGTGTGCCCGCCCATGCCGTTGCCCGCGTCCACCACGACCTTCAGCGGCCGGATGCCGGACAGGTCGACCAGCGAGCGCAGGTGCGCGGCGTAGTCGCCGAGCAGGTCGCGGTGCTCGATCCGTTCCACGCCGTCGGCGACGGCGGCCAGCGAGGCCAGCAGGTCGTCGGCGTACTGCCGGACGAAGACCAGGCCACTGTCCTGCCCGACGGGCCGGGCGCCCGGCCGGCACAGCTTGATCCCGTTGTACTGGGCGGGGTTGTGGCTGGCGGTGAACATCGCGCCGGGCAGGTTCAGCGCGCCCGACGCGTAGTACAGCTGGTCGGTGGAGGCGAGGCCGATGTGCAGGATGGCCGTCCCGGCGGCGTTGACGCCCGCGGCGAACGCGGCGGCCAGGCCGGGGCCGGATTCGCGCATGTCGTGCCCGATGACGATCGTCTCCGGGTCGTCGCCGGATTCGCGCAGCATCTCCACGAACGCGGTGCCGAGCGCGCGGGCCACGGGTTCATTGAGCTGATCCGGGACGATTCCGCGCACATCGTACGCCTTGACGATCTGCGACAGATCAGACAATTGATCTCTCCTCAGCGATGACTACCTCTGCCCGAGACTATCGGAGCGGCGGTATCGGGCAGGCCGCAACCGCTGGGCTCCACCGTCTCGGGCGGATCACTCGACCCGACCGGGCACCCGCAGCGTGCCGGGCGGCTTCCCTCGTCCGGGATCCGCCGATCGACCATCACCTCTTTCTTGTGGGCCGGGCCCGCGCGGGCCACGATGGGATGCGATCGGAGGTCTTGATGTCGAACCCGTGGCTCGCCCTCCACGCGGGCGCCGACCCCGCCGCCCGCATCACCGAGGTCGGCCGCGCGTACGAGCGGTTCGTGTCCGGGGACGCCGGGCCCGCGCTGCCGGTACGCCCGGTCGTGGTGGAGTCGTGGCGGCGCTCCGCGGGCGCCCGGTTCGACCCGGACGGCACCCCGCCCATCGAGCTCAGCGACGGCGAGCTGGAGGCGTACCGGGCGGCCCACCCGCTGGCCTGCGTGCTGCCGATCTTCCGGGACCTGCTCGGCGGGCTGGCCGAGGACGGCGACCACATCGTCGCCGTGTGCGACGCGCACGGGCGGCTGCTCTGGGTAGAGGGCACCCCGGCCGTACTGGACGGCGCCGCCGCGATGAACTTCGTGCCCGGCGCCCGGTGGGACGAGGCCAGCGCGGGCACCAACGCGCCGGGCACCGCGCTGGCGGTCGACCACCCGCTGCAGATCTTCGCCACCGAGCACTTCTGCCGCCCCGTCCAGGACTGGACCTGCGCCGCCGCCCCGATCCACGACCCGGCCACCGGGCGGGTGCTCGGCGCGATCGACGTGACCGGCGGGGACCGCCTGGCCAACCCGCACAGCCTCGCGCTGGTCCGGGCCACGGCGCTGGCCGCCGAGGCGTACCTGCGGACCCAGCGGCCGGGTGCCGCGGCGGCGGTGACCGCGCTGGGGCGCGACGAGGCCGTGCTGACCGTCGCGGGGCGCCGGATCCGGCTCGGGCGCCGCCACTCCGAACTGCTCGTCCTGCTGCTGGCGCACCCGGAGGGCCGTACCGGCGAGCAGCTCGGCATCGACCTGTATCCGGACGACCCGAGCCCGGTGACCGTGCGGGCCGAACTCTCCCGGCTGCGCCGCGTCCTCGGGCCGCAACTGCTCGGCTCGCGGCCGTACCGGCTGCGCTCCGAGGTGGACGCCGACTTCCGCACCGTGCCGCGGCTGCTGGAGCAGGGGCTGGTGGCCGACGCGCTGGCCGCGTACGCGGGGCCGCTGCTGCCCGGCTCCGAGGCGCCCGGCGTCGTCCGGCTGCGCCGCCTCGTCGAGGACCAGCTGCGCGCGGCCGTCCTGGCCCGCACCGACCGGGGCCTGCTGCAGACCTGGGTGCGCTCGCCATGGGGCGCCGACGACCTGCAGATGTGGGAGGCGTACGCGGCCGCGCTCCCGGCGGGCGCCCCCGCCCGCCCGTTCGCGCTCAGCCGGATCTCCCGCCTCACCGCCGAATACGGACTGCCCAGCGCCGCAACGTCGATGCAACGTCACCGGTCCTAGCGTCAGCGCACCCCCAATACCGCCCGGGGCAACGGTGCCCCGGGCGGTCCCCTGGTTCGGAGGTGCGCATGACCGTCTACTCCCCACCCGGCACCGACGGCGCGATCATGAGTTACGCGTCCCGGTACGACCACTGGATCGGCGGCGAGTACGTGCCACCGGCCGAAGGCCGGTACTTCACCAACCCGTCACCGGTCACCGGCCAGGACTTCTGCGAGGTGGCCCGCGGCACCGCCGAGGACGTGGAGAAGGCCCTGGACGCGGCGCACGCCGCCGCACCCGCGTGGGGCCGCACACCCCCCGCGGAACGGGCCGCCGTCCTCAACCGGATCGCCGACCGGATCGAGGCGAACCTGGAGAAGCTGGCGGTCGCCGAGAGTTGGGAGAACGGCAAGCCGGTACGCGAGACCCTGCTGGCCGACATCCCCCTGACGGTCGACCACTTCCGCTACTTCGCCGGGGCCATCCGCGCGCAGGAGGGGAGCCTCAGCGAGGTGGACGCCGACACCGTCGCGTACCACTTCCAGGAGCCGCTGGGCGTGGTCGCCCAGATCATCCCGTGGAACTTCCCGATCCTGATGGCCGCCTGGAAGCTGGCCCCGGCGCTGGCCGCGGGCAACGCGGTGGTGCTCAAGCCCGCCGAGCAGACCCCTGTGTCGATCCACTACCTGATGTCGCTGATCGCCGACCTGCTCCCACCCGGCGTGGTGAACATCGTCAACGGCTTCGGCGTGGAGGCGGGCAAGCCCCTCGCCTCGTCGAACCGGATCGCCAAGGTCGCGTTCACCGGCGAGACCACCACCGGCCGCCTGATCATGCAGTACGCCAGCGAGAACATCATCCCGGTGACGCTGGAGCTGGGCGGCAAGAGCCCGAACATCTTCTTCGACGACGTCAGCGCGGCCGACGACGACTTCTTCGACAAGGCGCAGGAGGGCTTCGCGATGTTCGCCCTCAACCAGGGCGAAGTCTGCACCTGCCCGTCCCGGGCGCTGATCCAACAGGGCCACTACGCGGACTTCCTCGCCGCCGGGGTCAAGCGCGTGGAGAACATGCGCCAGGGCAACCCACTGGACACCGACACCATGGTCGGCGCCCAGGCGTCCAACGACCAGTTGGAGAAGATCCTCTCCTACCTGGACATCGGCCGCCAGGAGGGGGCGAAGGTCCGCACCGGCGGCGCCCGCGCCGAACTCGGCGGCGACCTGTCCGGCGGGTACTACGTGCAGCCGACGATCCTGGAGGGCAGCAACACGATGCGGGTCTTCCAGGAGGAGATCTTCGGCCCGGTGGTCGCGGTCACCTCGTTCACCGACTACGCGGACGCGATCACCACGGCCAACGACACCCTGTACGGCCTCGGCGCGGGCGTCTGGACCCGGGACGGCACGACCGCGTACCGGGCCGGGCGGGCGATCCAGGCGGGCCGGGTGTGGACGAACTGCTACCACGTCTATCCGGCGCACGCCGCGTTCGGCGGGTACAAGCAGTCGGGCATCGGCCGGGAGAACCACAAGATGATGCTCGACCACTACCAGCAGACGAAGAACCTGCTGGTCAGCTACTCCCCCAAGGCACTGGGTTTCTTCTGATGGGCGACCGTGTCGAGGTGACCCCCGCGGCCGCGGAACTGATCCGCGCGCTGCGGGGGCAGCACGGGCCGCTGATGTTCCACCAGAGCGGCGGCTGCTGCGACGGCAGCGCACCGATGTGCTACCCGGCCGGCGAGTTCCGTACCGGCGACTCGGACGTGCTGCTGCAGGAGTTGCGGATCGAGGGCGTGGCCGAGCCGGTGCCGTTCTGGATGAGTACGGCGCAGTACGCCGCGTGGAAACACACAGACCTCACCGTGGACGTCGTGCCGGGACGGGGCAGCGGCTTCTCACTGGAGGCACCCGAGGGGGTGCGTTTCCTGATCCGCAGCCGGATCCGTACGCCGTAGTCACTCCACAGTGTATTTCTGTGCCAGATCCTCCCCCGAACGCATCCGTCGCCCGTTCCGTTCCGTACGGCATATGGGCGGCACGTAGCCGCCCGGTTACGGAGGAGATCTTGATGCTCAGCACCCGCAGGTCCCGGATACGGGCGGCAGCGGCCACCGGCATGGCGGCGGTCGTGGTAGCCCTCGGCGCCGTGACGTTCAACGCCTCCGCACAGGAGGTACGCGGGCACTCGGACACCAACCCCGACCTCGCACCGCCGCCGGGATCAACGAAGATCGCGGAGGTCCACGTCCAGAAGGGCACCCAGACCTACACCTGCACCGGCGGCGTGTTCACCGGTACCCCCTCCACGCCGGAGGCCCGGCTGGTGGGCCAGGGCGGCCCGTTCCACCACTTCGCGGGCCCCAGCTGGCAGTCGGAGCACGACGACTCCCTGGTCACGGCCACGCGGATCGCCGCCGGGCCGGCGTCGCCGGACGCCATCCCGGAGCTGCTGCTGGGCGTCAACAGCCACACCGGCAGCGGGATCCTCAGCCCTGTCACGCACATCCAGCGGCTCAACACCTCGGGCGGCGTCGCCCCGACGGGCGCCTGCACGGACGGCGAGAAGGCGTCGGTGCCGTACAGCGCCACGTACGTGTTCTGGGCCGCTCCCTGACGGTCAACTGCGCTGGCGGCGGCGCACCGTCGCCGCCAGCACCGCCAGCAGCGACACCCCGAACAGCACGGTAGCGATCACGTTGACCTGCGGCGGGATGCCCCGCTGCGCCGCGCCCCAGATGTACATGGGGAACGTCGTCGTGGTGCCCGCCGTGAAGTTCGTGACGATGAAGTCGTCGAAGGACAGCGAGAACGCCAGCAGGGCCGCCGCCACGATGCCGGGCAGGGCCAGCGGGAGGATCACCCGGCGGAACGCCGCCCACGGGCCCGCGTACAGGTCGGCGGCGGCCTCCGGCAGGCGCGGGTCCAGGGTGGCCAGCCGGGCCCGGACGGTCACCACCACGAAGCTCACGCAGAACATCACGTGCGCGATCACCACGGTCCAGAAGCCCAGCGGAATCCGCGCCGCGGCGAACAGCGCCAGCAGCGACGAACCCATCACCACCTCGGGGGTGGCCATGGGCAGGAACACCAAGGCACCGGTCGCCGACCGGCCCCGGAAGCGGTAGCGGGTCAGCGCGAACGCCATCAGCGTGCCGAGCACCGTGGCCACCACGGTCGCCGCGAAGCCGATCTGCACGCTGCGGACCAGCGACGCGCACATGCCCGGCGCGCCGCACGGGTTCCTCCAGTAGTCGAGCGTGAACGTCCCGAAGTCGTAGGACAGCCGTGACGTGGGCCGGTAGAACGACAGCGCGACGATCACCGCAATCGGCAGCAACAGGTACGCCAGCACGAGCAGCCCGATCCCCAGCACGAGGTGATCGGCCAGCCACCGCCCGGCGCGGGTCACAGCGCCTCCACCGCGGTCGCACCGACCCGGCGCAGGTAGGCCAGCACCAACACCAGAATCATTGCCATCAGTACGAACGACAGCGCCGCCGCCTGCGGGTAGTCGAGCCGGACCAGGAACGCCGAGTCGATCACGTTGCCCGCCATCGCCGTCCCCGGCGTGCCGAGCAGCTGCGCGTTGATGTAGTCACCCGCCGCCGGGATGAACGTCAGCAGCGTGCCCGCCACGATCCCCGGCGCGGCCAGCGGCAGCGTCACCGCGCGGAACGTCGCGGCCGGGCCCGCGTACAGGTCGGCGGCGGCCTCCAGCAGGCGGCGGTCGAGGCGTTCCAGGCTCGCGTACAGCGGCAGCACCATGAACGGCAGGACGTTGTAGGTCAGCCCGGCGACCACCGCGAACGGGGTGGCCAGCAGCCGCCCGTCCGGGGCCAGCACGTGCACGTCGCGCAGCAGGCCGACCAGCCAGCCGTTGTCGGACAGGATCGCCTTCCAGGCCAGGGTGCGGATCAGGAAACTGGTGAAGAACGGCGCCACCACCGCGACGAGCAGCACGTTGCGGAAGCGTCCGGCGCGCAGCGCGATCGCGTACGCCAGGGGGAAGCCGAGCAGCAGCGACGCGGCGGTCGCCACGCCCGCGTACGCCAGCGAGCGCAGCAACTGTGGCCAATACTCGGCCAGCGCGGCCGGATAGTTCTCGAACGCCCAGGTCATCGCGTACCCGTCGACAAGGGAACCCTCCGGGTCGTACAGGCTGGTGGCGAACAGCTCGGCGGCGGGCACCGCGAAGAACAGCACCAGCCACAGCCCGGCGGGCAGGATCAACAGGTACGGCACCAGCCGCCCCCACCGGTCGGCGCGGCGGGCCCGCCCCACGGTGGATCCGCGCGTCACGCCGGGACGACCACGCCCGCGGGTGGGCGACGGCATCACGCCGAGACGCCCAGGGTCACGTCGGCCGCGCCGGTCCGGTCGCCCTCCCCCGGCGGGCGGTCCAGCAGGAACGCGTGCCGCGGATCCCAGTGCGCGACCACCTCGGCGCCCAGCGGCACCTGCCGGTGCTCGCCCGTGCTGGCGGCGAACACGCTCAGCTCGGTACCCCACCCGGTGCGCACCAGGTACTGGCTGCTCACCCCCACGTACGAGCTGTCCGTGACCACGCCCGTGAGCCGCTGGTGCGTCTCGGGCACCGCGTCGGCGGACAGCGCCAGGTGCAGCTTCTCCGGGCGTACCCCGAGAAAGACAGACGTGGTCGCGGCCCGGGAGCGCAGCACGGGCACGGTGAAGCGCAGACCGTATGCGGTGACCGCGACGTCGTCGCCGACCGTGCCCGCCTGCTCGCCCGCCAGCAGGTTGGACTGCCCGAGGAAGGTCGCCACGAACGGCGTCGCGGGCAGGTCGTAGAGCTGCGCGGGCGGGCCCAGTTGCTCGATGCGGCCCGCGTTCATCACCGCGACCGTGTCGGCCATCGTCATGGCCTCCTCCTGGTCGTGGGTGACGTGCACGAACGTCATCCCCACCTCGGTGTGGATGCGCTTGAGCTCGATCTGCATGCGGCGGCGCAGCGTCAGGTCGAGCGCGCCGAGCGGCTCGTCCAGCAGCAGCACCCGGGGGCTGTTCACCAGCGCCCGGGCCAGCGCCACGCGCTGCTGCTGGCCGCCGGAGAGCTCGGCGGGGCGGCGCCGGCCGTACCCCTCCAGCTGCACCAGGGTGAGCATCTGCTCGACCCGGGCCCGCACGTCGCGCTGACGGCGGCGGCGCAGGCCGAACGCGATGTTCTCGTGCACGTCCAGGTGCGGGAACAAGGCGTAGCTCTGGAACACCGTATTGACCGGCCGACGGTACGCCCGCAGACCGGTGATGTCGTCGTCGCCGAGCAGGATCCGCCCGGCCGTGGGGTCCTCCAGCCCGGCGACCATGCGCAGCGTGGTGGTCTTGCCGCAGCCCGACGCGCCGAGCAGCGCGAAGAACGAGCCCGCGGGCACGGTCAGGTCGAGCGCGTCGACCGCGGTCACCGCGCCGAAGCGCTTGGTCACCCCGGCGAGCCGCAGGTCGGTGCTCAAGCCCCGATCACCGCCTGGAACTTGTCGTTGTACAACCGCGACTCCGGCTGCGTGAGCGGCATGAACTCGCCGGCGCGGGCGAGCAGCCCGCGTGTGGGGAAGATCAGCGGGTTCGCGGCCAGCTCCGGATCGATCTTCTCCATCGCGGACTGCGCCCCCTCGACCGGGCAGATGTAGTTCACGTACGCGGCGACGGTCGCCGCCACGGTCGGATCGTAGTAATAGTCCATGAGCCGCTGCGCGTTGGCTCGGTGCGCCGCCTGGTTCGGTACGACCATGTCGTCGGAGTAGAGCATGACGCCGGAGTCGGGGGCCACGAACCGGATCTTCGGATCGTCGCTGGCGAGCTGGATGATGTCACCGGACCAGCCGATGCAGGCGGCGATGTCGCCGCGTTTGAGGTCGGGCGCGTAGTCGTTGCCGGTGAACCGCCGGATCTGACCGGCCTCGACGGAACGGCGCAGCACCTCCAGCGCGTCGTCGAACTGCGCCTCCGTGAAGTCACGAGGGTCGTGGCCGCGGGCCTGCAGCAGCAGCCCCATCGTGTCGCGCAGTTCGCTGAGCAGGGTCACCCGGCCCTTCAGGTCGGGCCGGGTGAGCAGCTCGTCGACCGTACGGATCTCCGCGGCGACCCGCCCGTTGTAGGCCAGTCCCGCCAGGCCGCCCTGCCACGGCACCGCGTGGGTGCCGGTGGGGTCGACGGCCCGGCCGCGCAGCGACGTCAGCAGGTTGCGCTGCACGTTCGGCATCGCGGCGAGGTCGAGCCGCTGCACCCAGCCGAGGTCGACCAGGCGGCCGACCAGCCAGTCGGAGACCACCATGATGTCCCGGCCGGTCGGGCGGCACGCCGCCAGCTGGTTCTGGATCTTGCCGAAGTACTGGTCGTTGTCGTTGATCTCCTCCAGGTAGCTGACCCTGATTCCCGTCTTGCGCTCGAACGCCTCCAGGGTCGGGCGGCTCTGGTCGTCGTCGTTCACGTCGATGTACTGCGGCCAGTTCGCGAAGACGAGGCGGTGCTCGCTGGCCGACAGGTCGGTACTCGGGCAGCTCTGTTCGCTCTGGCGCGTGCCCTCGATGCCGCAACCGGCCAGCGCGGCGCTCGCCACAACGGCCCCGCCGAGCAGCGCCCGCCGGGAGTGGACGGCCCGCCGGGAGTCCCGGTGTACCGCGACGACGGCGGCGGCCTCGGGCGTCAGCTGAGGGCGGCGCATCGCGGCTCCTGCGTCGGGTCCTGCCTGCCAGGACACGTTGCAACGGATCATGTCACGCCCACCGCCGCGGCCGTGCAGAGGTCGGGTTCCTCCCGGATCAGTGCCATCCCGACGGGTGCGCATCCCTCGATATCGACCGGTTCGGTCATAGTTGGTGGTGTCGAGTTCGGACACGGGACGGAGAAGTCGATGCGTTTCGCCGGTAGGCGCGCCTTCCGCACGGTTGCTGCGGCGCTGGTCATTGCGGCCTTCGCCGGGTGCGGCACGGCCATGGCCGCCGACGGGACACCGCTGTGGACCTCGTCGGAGAGCAGCGGCTCCGAGACCCCGGCGCCCCGGACTCCCTCCACGGTGGACGCCACCTCCGGGGGCCCGAGCACCCACGGCCCGACGCGGCCGCCGGCGCCCGGACCGGGCCTGCCGGGCGCCGACACGCTCACCCGCACGCCACCGCCCCACGCTCCGAAGATGCACCTCGGCGGCCCCGCGAAGAGCGCCACGAGCACCGGCACCGCCGCGGTGGCGCTCACCTTCGACGACGGGCCGGACCCGGCGCAGACCCCCAAACTGCTGGACCTGCTGGCGAAGTACCACGTCAAGGCCACCTTCTGCCTGGTCGGCCAGAACGTGGCCGCGCATCCCGGACTGGTCCGGCGAATCGCCGCCGAGGGGCACACCCTGTGCAACCACACCTGGCGGCACAGCCTCACGCTCGGCAAGCAGAGCCCGGCCGCGATCCGCGCCGATCTGCAGCGTACGAACGATGCGATCCACCGGGCCGCACCCGGCGCGCCGATCCGCTTCATGCGTGCCCCCGGCGGCAACTTCACTCCCGCGTTCGTGTCCGTGGCGGCCGACCTCGGCATGGCCTCGATCTACTGGTCGGTCGACCCGCGCGACTGGGACCACCCGTCCGGCGAGAGCGACGCGGCACACCGGGCCCGCGTGACGCATGCGGTGCAGCGGCACACCGGGCGCGGGGGGATCGTGCTGTCCCACGACTATGCGCAGCCGGACACGATCGCGGCGTACCGCAACCTGATCCCCTGGCTCAAGTCCCGCTTCCGCCTGATCGCGCTCTAGGTTTCCGACCAGGGTCCGGGACACTCGGGCCCGAGCCGGGACCTCGGATTCAGTGGGCGGGCGGGATGACGCGCAGGTGTCCGCGGCGGCCGGTCTGGTGGCCGGGCAGGTTGTCGTGCTCCTCGGGGCGCGGGGGCGGCGCCGGGCGGGCGGCCTCGCGGACCGCGTCGGCGAGAGCGACCAGGTCGTCCGTGGTGGGCGGGGGCGGGCCGAAGTCGCCGTCGTGGCGGACCAGTTCCCACCCGCGGGGGGCGGTGAGGCTGCGGGCGTGCGGCTCACACAGGTCGTACGTGTGCGGCTCGGCGAAGGCGGCCAGCGGCCCGACGACGGCGGTGGAATCGCTGTAGACGTAGGTCAGGGTGGCGACCGCCTGCCGGGGACAGCCGTTACGAGAGCAGCGCCGTGGGGACCTCACGGCGGCACGTTATCGCCCCGGCGCCTCGCGCGGGGCGGATGGGGTCGCGACACGCCGACCCGCCATGCATCACGATTCCGTCAGGCCGCTGAAGACACGCCGCCCCGTTGGGGCGAATTCGCGCGGCGCAACGCGCGGGGCTCCACCGCGCCCGCCGCACGGCGCGGGCGGGCTAGGCTGGGTGCGTGACGACCAGCCCCGACCGCCGACGCGCCACCGAGCTGGGCCGCATCGGCGAGCTGGGCCGCACTGGCGAGCAGAGCCGTGTCGCCGAGCCCGGCCGGGCCGCGCGTTCCGCCGGGCCGGGGCGCCCCGCCCGGCGCGACCGGCACGGCCGTGGCCTGCGCGGGCGGCTCGTCCCGGCGACCGTGCCGCTGGCCCGCACCAAGGCGGAGATCTTCGACGATCTGGTGCTGGACACGGTCGAGGGCCTGGAGCGGCGGTACGCGAAGGAGCTGGCCGGGGTCGAGTTCGCGGTCGAGGACGTCCCGCCGGAGCTGAACGTCTACGACTCCGACGTGCTGGAGGACGGCGAGGTGCCACTGGCCCGGCTGCTGCCCGGCCGGCCGGGGCGGCAGGAGCTGCCGCCACGCATCGTGCTCTACCGCCGGCCGCTGGAATTCCGGGCGATGGACCGCGAGGACCTCGCCGATCTGGTGCACGACGTCATCATCGAGCAGGTCGCCAACCTGCTCGGGGTGGATCCCGACGAACTGACCTGAGGGCCGCCCCCGGCGCCGCAGGCCGAGTCGTGATCAGGCCACCCGGCGCTTGAGCTTGCGACGTTCGCGCTCCGACAGTCCGCCCCAGATGCCGAACCGCTCGTCGTGGCCGAGCGCGTACTCCAGGCATTCCGCCTTCACGTCGCACCGGCCGCAGATCCGCTTGGCCTCCCGCGTCGAGCCGCCCTTCTCCGGGAAGAACGCCTCCGGGTCGGTCTGCGAGCACAGGGCCCGCTCCTGCCACTCGGGGGCATCCCCGAGCAGGTCGATGCCTTCAACCTGCGCTTCCATCATCATCGGCGTGCCTCCTTTTCCGCGCCGGCGGCAATGCCGGCACTGACCCCCCACGCACGCGGCGCGATTTCTTGCGGAACGGGTGCATTTCCCCAGCACCCATCCCACAACCCCACCGAAATTACACGCGTGTAAGACGTGCGTCGTCAAGCCGAACCTGATAAATAGGCCCGTTTCCCCGAGGTGCCCGCGGATACCTCGGAGTCCCGTTCCTGCCCTATCTCCCAAAGACACCCGAAAGTAACGGCGCGTCGGCGCGTCGCGTCCAAAATAGCCCGATTTGTTATCTAGCGTCGGCCGTATCCGGTTGTCCGCTCCACCGCCGGGCGTCCCGCAGCCGCCGCCAGCTCCTTGAGCTGCGCCACCGTACGGGCCGAGCCGTGCTCGGAGCCCGCCATCCGGGAGATCGTCTCCTCCATCAGGGTGCCGCCGAGATCGTTGCAGCCGCCGTCCAGCATCACCCGGGTGCCCTCGTCGCCGAGCTTGACCCACGAGCACTGGATGTTGGGGATCCGGCCGTGCAGCAGTACCCGTGCCATCGCGTGCACGACCCGGTTCTCCCGCCACGTCGGGCCGGGCCGGGCAATCCCGGCCAGGTAGATCGGCGCGTTCGTGTGCACGAACGGCAACGCCACGAACTCGGTGAAGCCACCGGTCCGGTCCTGGATCCCGGCCAGCACCCGGAAGTGCCCGAGCCAGTGCCGCGGGTGGTCGACGTGGCCGTACATCATCGTGCTGCTGGAACGGATGCCCAGCTCGTGCGCGGTGGACACCACGTCAACCCAGGTCGCCGTCGGCAGCTTGCCCTTGGTCAGCACCCAGCGCACGTCGTCGTCGAGGATCTCCGCGGCCGTGCCGGGGATCGTGCCCAGGCCCGCCTCGCGCAGCCCGGTCAGCCACTCGCGCACACTGACTCCGGCCTTCGCGGCCGCCGTGACGATCTCCATCGGGGAGAATGCGTGCACGTGCATCCCCGGCACCCGCTGCTTGATCGCCCGGACCAGCTCGGCGTACGCGGTGACCGGCAGCTTCGGGTCGATGCCGCCCTGCATGCACACCTCGCTGGCGCCGTCGCGCCACGCCTGCTCGGCCCGGTCCGCCACCTGCTCCACGGAGAGCCGGTACGCGTCCGCGTCCCGCTCCCGCTGGGCGAACGCGCAGAACCGGCACCCGACGTAACAGACGTTCGAGAAGTTGATGTTGCGGTTCACCACGTACGTGACGTCGTCCCCGACGGCGTCGCGCCGCAGGTCGTCCGCGAGCCGGGCCAGCTCGTCCAGCGCCGTGCCGTCCGCGTGGAACAGCGCCATCGCCTTGTCCTCGTGCTGCGGCTCCAGCAGCGCCGCCGGATCGTCCGCCGCCAGCCGCAGCCCAGCCAGCACGTCCGAGTCCGCACGCTCGGGGGCCGCCCGCACGTGGGCGGCCACTTCGGACCAGTCGCCGTACACGCTGTCGAAGTCGCCGCGCCGGTCGCCGCTGCGTCCCGTGGTGTCGATCGTGGCGAACAGGTCCGTGCGGCCGCCCGCCGCGTACGCGTCGTCGGGCTCCTGCCAGGGCAGGCCCTTCGGCAGCACCTCGGGGCGGGCCAGCCCGGTCGGGTCGGCCAGCGCGGCCACATGCGCGGCCAGCCGCGGATCCAGCCAGCCCTCGGGACGCCGCACGTACTCGGGGTAGATCGTCAGCCGTTCGCGCAGCTCGAAGCCGGATGCGGCGCTGCGCCGGGCCAGCTCCTCGATCTGCGGCCACGGCCGTTCCGGGTTGACGTGGTCCGGGGTCACCGGTGACACGCCGCCCCAGTCGTCGATGCCCGCCCGCAGCAGCAGGTCGTACTCGGACTCGATGAGATTCGGCGGGGCCTGCAACCGGGCCCGCGGGCCGAGGATCAGCCGGGCCACCGCCACGGTCGCGGCCAGGTCGCGCAGCTCCGCGTCGGGCATGCCGCGCATCGCGGTGTCCGGCTTGGCGCGGAAGTTCTGCACGATGACTTCCTGGATGTGGCCGAACTCCCGGGCGCTACGGCGCATCGCGAAGAGGGCGTCGGCACGCTCCGCGCGGGTCTCGCCGATGCCGATCAGGATGCCCGTCGTGAACGGCACCCCGACCCGGCCCGCGTCGTCGAGCACCCGCAGCCGCACCGCCGGTTCCTTGTCGGGCGAGCCGAAGTGCGGGCTGCCCGGCTCGGACCACAACCGGGTCGCGGTGGTCTCCAGCATCATCCCCATGCTCGGCGCGACCGGCTTGAGCCGCTGCAACTCGGCCCAGCTCATCACGCCCGGATTGAGGTGCGGCAGCAGGCCGGTCTCCTCCAGCACCGCGATCGCGCAGGAGCGCACATAGTCCAGGGTGGAGTCGTAGCCGCGCTCGTCCAGCCACTGCCGCGCGGCGGGCCAGCGCTCCTCGGGCCGGTCGCCCAGCGTGAACAGCGCCTCCTTGCAGCCCTGCTCCGCGCCCTGACGGGCGATCGCCAGCACCTCGTCGCGTTCCAGGAACGCCGCGGGCAGCCGGTGCGGCACGGTCGCGAAGGTGCAGTAATGGCAACGGTCCCGGCACAGCCGGGTCAACGGAATGAAGACCTTCTTCGAGTACGTCACGACGCCGGGCCGGCCGGCCTCCCGCAACCCCGCGTCGCGTACGCCGCCCGCCAGCGTCAACAACTCGTCGAGCGGTCCGCCGTCCGCCGCCAGCAGGGTCGCGGCCTCGTCCGCGTCGAGTGCCTTGCCGTCAGCGGCCCGGCGCAGCGCCCGCCGCATGCTCGCCTCGGTGGGAAGCGGTTCCACGTCTGCCACCCGTGCAGCCTAGGCCGAACCGCGGGCCGGTTGCCCGGCACTCGGAGCCGAATACGCAGTGTCCTGAACCACGTTGCTCTCGGGAATTCCGCTCCGCGCGCCGCGAACCACCGCGTCGCCCGGCCACAGTGGGCGGCGACGCGCAGCTCAGCGGCGGGGGAAGTCGTCTCCGGCGGGACCGAAACCTGGGCGCTCGTCACCGACGACGCGCGTGTGGTCGTCGTCCTGGCGGTGGTGCGACACGGCCCGGGTCGGCTCGGCGAAAGCGCCCGGCTGCGGACTGCCGTAAACCGTGGACCGACCCGGCTCGGGCGTGAACGGCGCCGACATTCCGGGCTGGCCGTACGTTGCGGGCTGGGCGGGTGACGCGGGCTGGCCCCACGCCGGCGGGACGGATCCGCCGCCCTGCGGCTGGCCCCACACCGCGGTGCTCGGGGCCGGCGGGCTGGACGGCGCCGCCCCCCAGGGCTGGGCCGCGGCGCCGTCGGGCGCGCCCCACGAACCCGCCGATGCGGGCTGGCCCGATGCAGGCTGCGCCGATGTGGGCTGGGCCGATGTGGGCTGGGCCGCAGCGGGCTGGGCCTGGCCCGGCTGGGGAACGCCCGGCTGGGCCGGACCGGGCTGGCCGTAGCCCGGCTGACCCGGGTAGGTGCCGGGGACGCCGTACACCGCCTGCCCGTACATGCCGGGCTCGGGCTTGGGGGCGGTGAACAGGTGGCGCCACAGCTCCCATACCGCGTACGTCGCGATCGTGAGCACGGCCAGCCAGCCCACCCGCAGCAGCAGCTCCTCGAACGCGATCCGCACACTGAACCCGGCGATCTTCACCAGGCCGACGAGGATCCCGAACACCACGCCGAAGAACGCCGCGGCCGCGTACTCGACGAGGGCCACCATGGTGATCAGCCGGGCCTTCGGGTGCCGGGGCCCGACCAGCGACAGCAGCACCGCCCCGACCGGGAACAGCACCACGGGCAGGTTCACGAAGTTGTAGAAGCTGTCCTGGGTGCGGCTGGTGAACTGCTCACCCACCCCGGACGGGATCAGCCGCAGCAGGGCCACGAACAGCATGATGGCCGGCAGGCCCACCAGGACGAACGCGGCGAGGTCGCGCACCGGACGCAGATGCTCGAAAGCCGGGCGGGCCTCGCCCGGGGGCTCGGGTTGGCTAGTCACGGCGACTCCTGACAACGGGGGGCGTACGGCGGGGGACGGCGCCCACTCTAAACGGGATACGCACGTCACACCGGCCCCCCAGGGCCCGCGAATCGGACGGACGTGCGCAAGGATGGTCGGATGCGGATCGTGGTCCTTACCGGCGGCATCGGCGGCGCGCGGTTCCTCGTCGGGGTGCGCGCGCATGCCCGCGAGATCGGCGCCGAGGTGACCGCCGTGGTCAACGTCGGCGACGACGTACGCCTGCACGGCCTGCAGATCTGCCCCGACCTGGACAGCGTCATGTACACCCTGGGCGGGGCCGCCGACCCCGAGCGGGGCTGGGGCCGCACCGGCGAGACCTGGGTGGTCAAGGAGGAACTCGCCAGGTACGGCGCCGAGCCGAGCTGGTTCGGGCTGGGTGACAAGGACACCGCCACCCATCTGGTACGCACCACGATGCTGGCCGCCGGCTATCCGCTGTCCCAGGTCACGGCGGCGCTGTGCGACCGCTGGCAGCCCGGTCTCACGCTGCTGCCCGCCACCGACGACCGGCTGGAGACCCATGTCGTCGTCGACGTCGAGGGCGAACGCCGGGCGATCCACTTCCAGGAGTGGTGGGTACGCCATCGCGGCGACCTGCCGACCCACCGGTTCGTCTTCGTCGGCGCCGACACGGCCAAGCCCGCTCCGGGCGTACTGGAGGCGATCGGCGCGGCCGACGTGGTGTTGCTGGCCCCGAGCAACCCGGTGGTCAGCGTCGCGCCGATTCTGGCCGTACCCGGAATCAGGGAGGGCGTGGCGGACGGCCCGGCGCCGGTCGTCGGGGTCTCCCCGGTGATCGCGGGCGCCCCGGTGCGCGGCATGGCGGACCGCTGCCTGGCCACGGTCGGCGTGCCGGTGACCGCCACGGGCGTCGGCGGGCTGTACGGCGCGCGCACCGACGGCGGGCTGCTGGACGGCTGGCTGGTCGACACGAGTGACGCGAACACCGAGGTGCCGGGCGTGCGCACCCGGGCCGTGCCGCTGTGGATGCGCGACGAGCAGGCGACGGCCGCGATGGTCGCCGCGGCGTTGGAACTCGCGGGGGTGAGCTGATGACCGAGTGCCTGCCCGGCAGCCTCGGACCGACCGGCGGACCGCGGGACGGCCTGGAGGTTCTTCCGGTGCGCGGCATCGGGGACGTGATGCCGGGCGACGACCTGGCGGCGCTGATCGTGAACGCGGCACCCTGGCTGCGCGACGGCGACATCCTCGTGGTCACCAGCAAGATCGTGTCGAAGGCGGAGGGGCGCCTGGTCGAGGTGCCCGCGGACGGCCCCGAGCGCGACGCCGCCCGCGCGGAGGTCCTGGCCAGCGAGACGGCCCGGGTGGTGGCCCGGCGCGGGCCCACCGCGATCGTGCAGACGCACCACGGGTTCGTCATGGCGGCCGCCGGGATCGACGCGTCGAACATCGACAAGACCCACCTGGTGCTGCTGCCCGCCGACCCGGACGCCTCGGCGCGCACGCTGCGCACGTCGCTGGCGGCGCGCGGCCTGGCGGTGGGCGTCATCGTCTCGGACACGATGGGCCGGGCCTGGCGTAACGGCCTCACGGACGTGGCGCTGGGCGCGGCGGGGATCGCCCCGGTGCGCGATCACCGCGGCGAGATCGATCCGTACGGCAACGAGCTGCAGCTGACAGAGATGGCGGTCATCGACGAACTCGCCGCCGCCGGTGAGCTGGTCAAGGGCAAGTGCGAGCGGGTCCCGGTCGCGGTGGTGCGCGGCTATCCGGGTACGGGCCCGGCGGACGGCCCCGGCGCCGCCGCGCTGATCCGTGACCCGGACAGCGACATGTTCTCCCTGGGTACGGCCGAGGCGCGGGCCGCCGGACTGCGCGACGCGGCCCGCCTGGCGGACTCCTCGGGCGACGGTGAGCCGGCCGATCCGGCGGCGGTCGCCCGCGCTCTGGACGCGGTCGCCGATCTGCTCGCTGCGGGCACCCGGGTCAGCGGGGCTGCGGGGACGCTGCGGTGCGCGGCGCCGGACGACTCCCCCGCCGCGTTGCTGCGGCTCGGCGCGGACGTGCACCGGATCCGGGCCGCGTTGGCCGCCGAGGGGCTGGGCTCGGCGACCGCGACCGAGGGGGCCGCGCTGGTGCTGACCGTGACCGGGCCGGTCTGATCGGGCCCCGGTCTCGGACCGGCGTCAGATGTAGCCCAGCTCGCCCTTGTCCTTCAGCTCGTCGACCAGGGACTTGACCTCCTGGGCGCGCTCGCGCGGGCAGACCAGCACCGCGTCGGGTGTGTCCACGATGATCAGATCGCGCACGCCGAGCGCGGCGACCAGCCGTCCGGAGTTGGGCACCACGACCAGGTTCTCCGCCTCGCGCAGCAGGGTGCCCGGCTTGGCGGAAGCGTCGTTGCCCACGATGACGTTGCCCGCCGAGTCGGCGGCCAGCACCTCGCCGAGGGTGTGGAAGTCACCGACGTCGTTCCAGCCGAAATCGCCGGGCACGGTGCCGACCCGCCCGGCCGTGGCCGCGCCCTCCATCACCGCGTAGTCCACCGAGATCCGGGGCAGCGTCGGCCACACCTCGCCGAGGACCTCCTCGCGGTCCGGGCCGTCCCACGCCTGGGCGATCCGGGAGACGCCCGCGGCCAGTTGCGGCTGCTGCCGGGACAGCTCGGCCAGGAACGCGTCCACCCGCCACACGAACATGCCGGCGTTCCACAGGTAGCGGCCCGACTTCACGTACGCCTCGGCCACCTCGTACGACGGCTTCTCCTTGAACTCCTCGACCGCCAGCACGGGGCCGGTGCCCGCCGGGGCGCCGCACTGCAGGTAGCCGTACCCGGTCTCGGGGCGGGTGGGGGTGATGCCGAGGGTCATCAGCAGACCCTGCCGGGCACCGGCCATCGCGTGCCGGATCACCTCGATGAAGTGGTCGGAGTTGGCGATGAGGTGGTCGGCCGCGAAGGCACCCATGATCGCCTCGGGGTCGCGCCGGGCGATCACGGCGGCGGCGAGCGCGATGGCCGCGCAGGAGTCGCGAGGGGACGGCTCGACGAGGATGTTGTCCTCCGGCACCTCGGCGAGCTGCCGCGAGACCGCCGCCGCGTGCCCGACGCCGGTGACGACGTACACGTGCTCGGAATCGCTCAGCGGGGCCAGCCGGTGCACGGTCGCCTGCAGCAGCGACGCGTCGGTCCCGGTCAGCGGGTGCAGAAACTTAGGGTGACCTGCGCGGGACAGAGGCCATAGACGGGTGCCACTGCCACCTGCGGGGATAACGGCGTACAGGCCGCCGTGCTCGTCAGTCATGTGCACGGAGTGTAACGATGTGACTCACGCCACCGTCACCCGGCCGCGACCCGGAGCCACGCATTGACGTGGACTTCTGCACTGGAGGCCCAGGTGAATTCCTTGGCCCGGTCGAATCCGGCCTTGGCCAGGGTGAGCCGCCGTGGTTCGTCGTGCAACAGGTTCGCCAGGTCCTCGGCGATGCGGTCCGGATCCTCGGTGGTGTACGCGACCGCGTCGCCGCCCACTTCCGGCAACGACAGGCGGGGCGTGGTCAGCACCGGCGTGGCGCAGGCCATCGCCTCCAGGATCGGCAGGCCGAAACCCTCCCCGAACGAGGGATAGCAGGCCACGGCCGCGCCGCCCAGGAAACCCGGCAGGTCGGTGTAGCGCAGGTAGCCCGGCCGCAGCAGCCGCAGGTGCGAGGGCACCTCGGCGACCGCCCGGTCGATGTCGTCGTCGTGCCCCTGGCCGCCCGCGATCACCAGGGCCGGCGGGGTCGGCCAGTCGGCCACCGCGCGGGCCCAGCCGCGGATCAGGTTGGGCACGTTCTTGCGCGGTTCCTTGGCGCCCAGGAACGCCACGTACGTGGAGTCGCCCAGCCCCAGCCGCGCCCGGACCCGGGCCTTCTCCTCGTCCGTCGGCGCGTGGAACGCGGCCGAGTCGACGCCGTGATAGGCCACGTCGATCTTTGTGGGGTCGGCGTCGAGCAGGCGGATCAGTTCATCACGCGTCGCCTTGCTCGGCACGATGACCCGCGCGGCGCGGCGCAGCGACGTCTTGATCGCGCTGCGGAAGAACGTGCGCCGGGTGTTGTCGTAATGCTCCGGCTCGGTGAAGAACGTCGCGTCGTGCACGGTCACCGTCACCGGACAACCGGCCCGCAGCGGACAGGTGTAGAACGGCGCGTGCAGCACCTGCGCGCCGACCTGCTGAGCCAGCAGCGGCAGGCCGGTCTGCTCCCAGGCCAGCCGCGCCGGGCGGTGCGCCACCGCGGCCGGTCCGGCGATGACCTCGGCGTCGGTCAGCATGCGGGAGTAACGCTCCGCATCCGTACGCTGCGCCACGACGGCCAGATCAACCCGATCCGTGCCCATGGCGCCGAGGGCGCCGAGCAGCCCGTCGACGTACCTGCCCACACCCCCGCGGTCGGCGGGGACGCTCGTGGCGTCGACGAGGACTCGGGGCGGGCGACCGGCGGTCACGAGGCGACTCCTTGGGGGGTGTGGGCCTGGCCACTGGCAAGCCTACGCCGCGCCCGCACCGCGGGGGCGCCCACGACACCGCTGTGTTACCCGGTTTGCCGCAATACCCGCCGATCCCACCGCGACCGGTTCGGGCCGGCCGCCGGCCTCGCGGTATCGAACGGGGCGCGTCCTGCGGATCCGCCACGGCGAGACCGGGACGCTACGCAGAGTCACGCCACTATTCTCGGGGTCGATGGAAACCACGATCCCCGCGGCGTTCGCCTCCGCGGTCCGGCGCGATCCGACGGTGCCGCTGCTGACGTTCTACGACGACGCCACCGGCGACCGGGCCGAGCTGTCCGGCGCCACCCTGGAGAACTGGGTCGCCAAGACCGCCAACCTGCTCCGCGACGGCCCGGGAGCCGCTCCCGGCGACACCGCCGCCGTACTGCTGCCGCCGCACTGGCAGGCCGCAGCCATCCTGCTCGGCTGCTGGTCGGCCGGGGTGGCCGTGGTCGCGCCGGAGCCGCCGCGACCGGTGGAAGTCCTCTTCACGACCCCCGGAGGGGCCGCCGGGGCCGACGCCTGGCCCGCCGACGAGCGGTACGCGACCGGCCTGCTGCCGCTGGCGATGCCGCTGCGCGAGCTACCCGGCGGATTCACCGACTACGTCACAGAGGTACGCCAGCACGGCGACCGGTTCGCCCCGCAGCCGATCCGCCCCACGGACACCGCGCTGGGCGAACGCGACCACGCCGAAGCCTGCCGGGCCGCCGCGCAGCGCGCCACCGAGCTGGGCATCGGGCCGGGCGAGCGGGTGCTGATCGACGCGGCCGCCCACCCCGACCCGGTCGACTGGCTGCTCGCTCCGCTGATGGTGGGCGCATCCGTCGTGTTGTGCGCTCACCTGGACCCGGAGCGGCTGGCGGCCCGCGCCGACACCGAGAAGGTCACCCGGACGCTGCGCTGACCGACGCCCCTTGCTGACCCGGACCATGCACTGACCGGCGCCCCTTGCTGACCCGGATTCTGCACTGACCCGCGCCCCCGCGGACCGGCCCGTTCGGGTTGGTCCGTGGGTCAGTCCGGGCGCTGCGGGGGTCAGTCCGCGGTGACGCCCCGGTCCTTGGCCAGCTGGGCGAAGGCCTCCAGAGACTCCGGGTTGACCAGGGCACCCTTCGCGGCGGCCGACTCCACCGGCGTGCCGGTGAGGATGCGCTTGACCGGGACCTCCAGCTTCTTCGCCGACAGCGTGCGCGGGACAGCGCGGACCTGGTGGATCTCGTCGGGGACGTGCCGCGGGGACAGCGCCGAGCGCAGTTCGCCGCGGATGCGGCCGCGCATCGCGTCGTCCATCTCGACCCCGTCGGCCAGCACCACGAACAGCAGCAGCTCGCCGTTGGGGTCGCCCGCGCGTTCCAGGTGTACGACGACCGAGTCGACGACCTCCGGCAGGCCCTCGACGACGGAGTAGAACTCGCTGGTGCCGAGCCGGACCCCGCCGCGGTTGAGTGTCGCGTCGGAGCGGCCCGTGATCACGCAGGTGCCGTCCTCGCCGATCGTGATCCAGTCCCCGTGCCGCCAGACCCCGGGGAACACGTCGAAGTACGCCTCCCGGTACCGCGCGCCGTCCGGGTCGTTCCAGAACCCGACCGGCATGCTCGGCATCGGCGCGCTCACCACCAGCTCGCCCAGCTCCCCGATGACCGGGTTGCCCACCGGGTCGTACGCCTCCACCTTGGCGCCCAGGCAGCGGCACGAGATGACGCCCTCGATCACCGGCAGCAGCGGGGCGCCGCCCACGAAGCCGGTGCACACGTCCGTGCCGCCGGAGATCGAGTGCAGCTGCAGGTCCGCGCCGACCGCCTCGTACACCCAGGCGAAGCCCTCGGGCGGGAGGGGGGCGCCGGTCGAGCCGAGCCCGCGCAGGCGCAGATTCGCCACCTCGCGCGGCACCAGCCCCGCCTTGCGGCAGGCCAGCAGGTAGGGCGCGGAGGTGCCGAAGTAGGTGACCCCGGCCTCCTCGGCCAGCCGCCACAGCCCGTCCAGCCCCGGCCAGCCCGGATTGCCGTCGAACAGCACGATCGCCGCACCCACGGCCGGGCCGGAGACCAGGAAGTTCCACATCATCCAGCCGGTCGTGGTGAACCAGAAGAACCGGTCGGAGGGCCCGAGGTCGTGGTGCAGGGCCAGCATCTTCAGGTGTTCGAGCAGGATGCCGCCGTGGCCGTGCACGATCGGCTTCGGCAGGCCGGTGGTGCCCGAGGAGTAGAGCACGTACAGCGGGTGGGCGAACGGCACGGCCGCGAACGTCAGCGGCTCGTCCGTGTCGGCGGCCAGCTGCGCCCAGTCGCCGCCGCCGTGCAGGTAGCCGATGGTGACCAGGTGCTCGACGCTGGGCAGGGCCGCCCGGATCCCGGCCACCTCCTCGCGCCGGTCGATCGCCTTGTCGCCGTACTGGTAGCCGTCGACGGCTACCAGTACCTTCGGCTCGATCTGGGTCCAGCGGTCGGTGACGCTGCGGGTGCCGAACTCGGGCGCACAGGACGAGAAGATGGCCCCCAGGCTGGCCGTGGCCAGCAGCAGCACGTACGTCTCCGGGATGTTCGGCGCGTACGCCGCGACCCGGTCGCCCGGGCCGACGCCGAGCCGGCGCAGCCCCGCCGCCACCCGCCGGACCTGCTCGCGCAGCTGCGCGGCGGTCAGTGTGATCGGGTCGCGGGACTGCGAGTACGCCAGCACGACCGGGTCGTCGTCGGCGAGGCCGGGCTGGCGCAGCACGTGCTCGGCCCAGTTCAGGGTGGCGCCGGGGAACCAGGGCGCGAACGGCATCGTCTGGTCCGGCAGCGTCGCGGTGGGCTCGGTGTGGGAGATGACCTCGAAGTAGTCCCAGATCGAGCGCCAGAACGCGGGCAGATCCGTCACCGACCACTGCCACAACGACGCGTAGTCGTCCGCCTGCACGCCGCGCTCCGCACGCAGCCACGTCAGATACCGGCCCATCCGGGAGGTCTCCCGCACGTCCGCCGGTGGCGTCCACAGCACCCTGCCAGTCACCACAGCTCTCCGCCCGTCACAGCTCCCCGCGGGAATGTCGAACCCTCGGGCACTCCGACTTAATCATGATTCAGGTCGGGGCCGGAACCCCTGTGGAAATCACCCATGATCCGTCCGTGCGCGGTGGATGGCGGCCCGCCGGGCCAGCCGGTGCTCGCGGCGGATCAGCGCCTCCCGGAACCGCCGCTCGTTCTCGGGGTCGTCCGGCTGCACCGCCGGGACCCGGCGCGGATTCCCCGCCACGTCGATCCCCACGAACACCAGATACGCCGTCGCCACGGTCAGCGCCTCGTCTCCGGCGGTGTCCCAGCGCTCCGCGGTCAGCCGTACGCCGACCTCCATGGACGTGGTGCCGGTCCAGTTCACCTGCGCGGAGGCGTGCACCAGGTCACCGACCCGCACCGGCTCCAGGAAGATGATCTCGTCGATCGAGGCGGTCACCGCCGTACCGCCGCTGTGCCGGGCCGCCGCCGCGCCCGCCACGTCGTCGGCAAACTTCACCAGCACGCCGCCGTGCACCGTGCCGTACAGGTTGACGTCGATCGCGGTCATGATCCGGCTGAGGGTGACGCGCGAGTGCGCGGTGGGCCGGGGGTCCAGCTTGTCGGTCATGAACCACACGGTACGGCGGCGTACCCGCACACCTGGCGAACCCCAGGTAGCCTGCCGGGCAGCGAAACAGCGGGAGAGAGACAACTTGCGACACCTCAGGTCGATTCTGTACGCCCTCGTGCTGGCCCCGGCCGTCTGGATCCTCTGCGGCGTGGGCTTCACCGGCGCGCTGACCAGCCGGGCGCGCGACGGCGGTGGCAGCAGTGTGGAGTCCATCACAGGGCTGATCGTGCTGCTGCTGGCCGGTACGGCGTACGCGATCCTGCTGTTCGCTCCCATCTCCCCGTCCGGGCCGGCGGCGGCGGGCCTGGTCTATTCGGCGATCAGTTGCTGGGCGCTGGTGGCGCCCGCCGCGTACGCCGGGGTGTGGCCGCCCGAGGTCGCCCGGAAGGGCTTCGATCTGAGCCTGCCCGGCTACGGTCTGGCGGCGCTGCTCGGTGTGCCGCTGCTGTGCACGGCGCTGAGCGCGCGCCGCTGGGCCCGGTACGAGCCGCCGCAGCTGCCGATCATCGGCACGCTGGGCCGGGCCCGCGGGTCCGCGACGCCCGCCGGGACCCCGCTCGCGGCGGTGCACACCACCATCCTGCCCACGTCGGCGGCCGGCCTGCCCGCGGACACGACGACCGTGCTGCGCGTGGGCGGCCCCGTGGCCACCACCACCGTGCTGCCGTCCGGCCCACCCCCGGGCCCTCCGGCGGACACGACCACGATCCTGCGGTCGGGGCCGCCCGCGGACATCACCACGGTCCTGCCGTCCGGCGCCCATGCGGACACCACCACGGTCCTGCCGTCGGGACCGCCCGCGGACATCACCACCGTCCTGCCGTCCGGCCCGACCGCCGATACGACCACGGTCCTGGCGACCAGCCCGCCCCCGGACACCACGACCGTGGTGGTCGTGGCGCCCGCCGACGAACCGACCACCATGCTGACCCTCGGGGCCCCGACCGCAGAATCGACGCCCGACGTGGCGAACGGTGACGAGCCGACGACGGTCTTCTCCGTCGGCGAAGCCACCGCCGCCGCGGACGAACCGACGACCGTCATGCCGTCGGAGGAGCCCACGGCCGCTCTGGCCGCGGAGCAGCCGCCGAACACGGCCCCGGCCCCGGCGCCGGCTCCGACGCCTGTCGTGGCCGCCGACGAACCGACGTCGGAAGTCGTCATCGACGAGCCGACAGCGGAGGTGACCGCGGACGAACCAGCGACGGGGGCGAGCACCGACGCGCCTCCGGCGCAGGAGAGCACGGACGAGCCCACGACCGAGGCCGCAATCGGTGCCACTCCGTCGGCCGACCCGGTTCCCGGCACCGGCACCACCGACGAACCGACCACGACCGTCATGGCCGCCGAGACCGGCGCAAGGGCGGACGACGAGACCGGCGCGAAGGCGGACGACGAGACCGGCACCAAGGCGGATGACCAGCCCGCGAGCGCGCAGACAGCGAGCCCGGAGCCGGTCGTCGAATCGGACGACGAGGAGAAGACGCACCTCCTGCGGCTGCCGGGTGCCACCGCCGCGGAACCGGCGGTCGAGGAGGCCACGGACGACCTCACCGCGCACGCGGAGACGATGCGCGGCCGGGATATCGGTGAGAAGACCCAGGTCATCTCCCGCAATCCCGGTGAACGCACTCAGGTGATCCAGACCCGCGCCGCGCTCGTGTACCCGATGACAGGCGAGAAGACACAGGTCATCTCGGTCCAGGACGCCAAGAAGGCGGTCGGGCGCGACGTTGTGATGCCAGCTGCCGAACCCGGCCGGGAATCGTCGGGTAACGACGACGAGCCCACCACCTCTGCCCCGGCCGCCGAGGCGGAGCCGACCGGCGCCACCGCCAAGCCGGAGCCGGCCGCGGCTGCTGCCGCCGACGAGGAAGCGCCGAAAGCCGTGGCACAGCCCGACGAGGCGGCCACCGGGGCCGACGCGACCCGATCCTGAGCAGGGCGGCCGTCAGGCGCCGAGCTGATGGTCGGCCGGCGCGGTCTGCAGCAGCCAGGCCAGCGGCATCTTGGCCGAGACCTCGTACGCCCCGTCCGTGCCGAGGGAGTGCATGGTGACCGTCTGCGCCGGATCGCGCTCGACCATCCAGTAGCGCGCGATTCCGGCAGCGGCGTATTCGAGTCGCTTGACCACCCTGTCGGCCGCGGCGGATCCCGGCGAGACGACCTCCACGACCAGCAGCAGGTCCGCGAGGTCCAGCCAGACAGCCGACGGCTGCGGCCGGGCCCAGAGCGTGAGGTCGGGAATCCGGCCGCCACTACCGTCCGGCCCCGAAATCTTGATGCCCACAGCCTGGAGCACCTGCTCGGCGGGCCAGCCGGCAACCGCCAGCCAGACCATGAGGCGGCTGGCGAATCGCGGCGTGTTCGGAGTCGGTCGGGGGCGTCACCGACAGGGCTCCCTCGGGGCTCAGCTCGTACCGATGGCCGTACCGGTCCGCCGCGTTCATCGCGGTCAGGTCATCGAGCGTGACGACGGCAGGGAAATGCCTGCCGAAGGCCCCTGCGCTCATGCCGTCATCGTAGTGGTCCCGCCGGTGGCCGTCAGGTGGCCGCGTACCGCTGGAGGAACAGCGCCTCCGCCAACGCCATGTGTGCGATCTCGGTCGGGTCGACGCTCTCGTTCGGAGCGTGCATGAGGGTGAGTGGCTCCTCCACGCCCATCAGGATGATCTCCGCCTCCGGGAACGTGTCGTGGAAGACGTTGCAGAGGGGGATCGAACCACCCTGGCCCGCACTGGTCATGTCCCGCCCGTACGCCTCACGCATCGCATCCCCGAGCGCCCGGTACGCGGGCCCGCCGGTCTCGGCCCGGAACGGCGCGCCGTGCGCCTCCCGTTCGATGTCGACGTGCACGCCCCACGGCGCCGCCGCCCGCAGGTGCGCGACGAGCGCGTCCTGAGCCCGGGTGGCGTCCATGCCGGGCGGTACGCGCAGGTTGAGCCGGGCCCGGGCGGTGGGCTGGATGGCCGCGGCGGAGCCGACCACGGGCGGGCAGTCGATGCCGAGGATGGTGACGGCGGGGCGGGCCCACACCATCTCCGCGACCGACCCGTCGCCGAGCAGCCGTACCCCTTCGAGGACGTTGGCGTCGGCGCGGAACTGGTCCGCCGGGTAGTCGGTGCCCTGCCAGCTCTGGTCGGCGGGCAGCCCGGTGATGGTGGTGTTGCCGCGCTCGTCGCGCAGTGAGGCGAGCATGTGGACGAGCGCGGCCAGTGCGTCGGGGGCGGCCCCGCCGAACATGCCGGAGTGCATCTCGGATCGCAGCGCCGACACGGTGACGACCACGTTGGCGAGCCCGCGCAGCGTGGTCGTGACGGTCGGGATGCCGACCGCGGCGTTGCCGGTGTCGCACACCAGGATCGCGTCGGCGGCCAGCAGGTCGGCGCGCTCCGGCACGTACGCTTCGAGGCCGCCCGTACCCTGCTCCTCGGAGCCTTCGACGATGAGCTTGAGGTTGACCGGCACGTCGTCGCCGAGCGCGCGCAGCGCGGTCAGGTGCATGAGGATGTTGCCCTTGCAGTCGGCGGCGCCCCGGCCGTACCAGCGGCCGTCCTGTTCGGTCAGCTCGAACGGCGGTGTCCGCCATGCCTCGGCGTCCAGCGGGGGCTGCACGTCGTAGTGGGCGTACAGCAGCACGGTGCGCGCGCCGGGTCCGGTGGCGGGGCGCTCGCCGTACACGGCTCTGCTGCCGTCCGCGGTGGTGAGCAGCTGCATCTTGTCGAAGCCGACCTCGGCGAAGCGGTCCTTGACCCAGGTGGCGGCGCGTTCGCATTCCTCGGGCGGGAACTGGCGCGGGTCGGCCACGGACCGGTAGGCGACCAGTTCGGCCAGCTCGGTCCGGACTCTCGGCATCAGCGCGGAGATCCTGTCGCGCAGCCCGTCGACACCCACGGCCGCCTCCGGTCTCACTTCGCGGTGTTGGCCAGCTTCAGGTCGTCGACGAACTTCTGGAACTCGTCGGCCTTCTCGGGGCAGTAGATGTCGATGATGTCCTGCATCCCGCTCATCGCCTGCTCGTCCGCGACGACGGGCCGGGCGCCGGGACCGCCCGCACCGTTGGACAGGGTGGCCAGCAGTTCGGATCGGGCCAGCGAGGTGTCGGGTGCCTCGCACACGATTCCGCCGTCGTCGCCGAGGACGCGGGCGATCCGGTCCTCTGCCGAGTCGGGCAGGCCGAGCATCGCGACGAGCTGGTCGGCCTTCGCGCTGGCCTCGTGGTTGGTCTTTCCGGTACGGAAGGTGGCCAGCCCGATGCCGATCAGGGCGACGAAGGCGAAACCCAGGATCAGGTACGTGCCGATGCGGGTGGCACGGGATGTGGTGGCTTCGGTGGTCATGACGGGCTCCCCTGCTCCGCCTCCGCCAGGCGCCAGCCGGGTTTGCGCGACCGGTAGAAGAGGAACGGGACGAGCAGCCCGAGCCCGAGCGCGCCGGTCGCGATGATCGAGACGTACAGTGCGGTGCTGCCGCCGCCGAACTGCGAGGACGGGACGAACCCGATGATCAGCGCGGCGGACGAGGCGACGAAGCCGACCACGCACAATGTGCCGAGCAGCGGCGCCTTGTAGCCGCGCGGGTGGTCGGGCTGCTGCCGGCGCAGCCGCATCGCGGCGACGAACATCAGCAGGTACGTGATGAGATACACCTGTGTCGTGATCACCGAGAAGATCCAGTACGCGCTGGAGACGTCCGGGATGAACGCGTACGCCAGGGCGATCACCGACGTGACGATGCCCTGGGTGACCAGGATGTTCTGCTGCACGCCGTGCTTGTTGAGCCGTTGCAGGAACGGCGGCAGGTAGCCCTCCTGCCGGGAGATGAGCAGCAGCCCCTTGGACGGCCCGGCCAGCCAGGTGAGCATGCCGCCCAGCGACGCGGCGACCAGCATGATGCCCAGGATCGGGGTCATCCATTGCATGTTGAAGTCGGCGAAGACGGTGTCGAACGCCTGCATCACCCCGGCCGTCAGGGACAGCTGCTCCGACGGGATGAACCAGGAGATGGCCACTGCCGGGAGGATGAAGATCGCCAGCACGAGCCCCATGGCGAGGAACATCGCTTTGGGGAACTCGCGGGCCGGATTCTTCAGCGAGCTGACGTGGACCGCGTTCATCTCCATGCCCGAGTAGGACAGGAAGTTGTTGACGATGAGCACCAGGCTGGAGATCCCGGCCCAGGCGGGCAGCAGGTTGCTGGCGGTCATCGGGGCGGCGGACTGGTTGCCCTGGCCGAGGTAGATCGCGCCGAGCGTGACGAGCAGCGCGCCAGGGATCAGCGTGCCGATGATGAGCCCGCTGCTGGCGAGTCCGGCCACCGACTTGGTGCCCTGCGAGGAGACCCAGACGCCGGTCCAGTAGCAGACCATGATGACCAGCGCGGTCCAGGTGCCGCTGGAGGCGAGCGCCGGGTTGAAGACGTACGCGAGGGTGCTGGCCACGTACGCCAGCAGGCTCGGGTAGTAGAAGATCGTCATGGCGAACTGGCACCACACCGCGAGGAAGCCCATCGGCTTGGAGATGCCCTCGGCCACCCAGTTGTAGACGCCGCCGTTCCAGCCGGAGGCCAGCTCGGCGGAGACCAGTGCGGTGGGCAGCAGGAAGACGATGGCCGGCACCAGGTACAGGAAGATCGCGGCGAGTCCATAGACCGCCATGGTCGGTGCAGGGCGGAGGCTGGCCACCGAGCTGGTGGTCATCAGCGCCAGCGCCACCCAGGAGATGTACGCCGTGGTGGGCACGGCGGCGGCCCTCGTCTTGGCTTGTGCCTTCGCCCGTCTCGCCGGGCGACCGGCCGCGGCCGCACCCATCGCGCTCATCGCGTCTCCGCTCTCGCTCACGGCACTCCGCTGGTTTGAGGGTAATTCCGACTAACGTCGATTAGCGGTCGTTCAGGGGAAATTCGACAGCACCCCGACGTGACCGTTTTGTCGGTCTCGGGTTTACTCGAGCCGGATCGCGGTCATGACCAAAGGCCGGAGGCTGGCCCATCGGTCCACCAGGTGGGCGAAGCTGGTGATTTGGGGGAACAGCGCGCGCCGGAGGTCGGCGCCTGCATCGGGGAGTTGCATGCGGTTCGAGGACCGGCGGCGGGAACACGGCTCGCTCACCCACGGCTGGTGGCGGGTCGGGGTGCTGTCGTTCTCCGTACTGATCATTCTCCTCACCAGCCTGGTGGACCTCGCGACCCCTCGCGAACTGACCGCGTTCGGCCTGGCGATCGTGGCCGGGCCGGTGCTCGCGGCGGCCTCGGCCCGCCCCTGGCCGGTGGCCGCGGTCGGCGCGTTCGCCTGGGTGATGGCCTGGGCCACCTCCTCCTGGCATGGCCTCGGCGGCACCGCCTACCAACAGGTACGTCTCTGGGTGATCGTCGGGATGACCGCACTCAGCGTCGCGGTCGCCTACAGCCAGCGCGCGCTGGAACGCCGCGCCAACCGCTCGGCCGAGGACGAGTCGATGCTGGCCGCGATCGTCGAATCCTCCGAGGACGCGATCCTCGCCATCGACCTGCGCGGCAACGTCGTGTCCTGGAACCGCAGCGCCGAGCGGATGTACGGCTACACCGCCCGCGAGATGCTCGGCCACAGTGTCGTGACGGTGCTGCCACCGGCATCGGCGGCTCAGTTGTCCCAGGTCATTTCAGATCTCCGCCAGGGCGGAGCGATCTCTCAGTTACGGACGCAGCGGATACACAAGGACGGCCACCTGGTCGACGTGTCGAGCAGCATCTCCCCGGTCTACGACCGGCACGGCGAGGTGGTCGGCATCGCCGCGATCGCGCGGGACATGAGTGCCGTCAAGCATGCAGAGGAGCACCGCGCCCAGATCCTGGAACGCTCCGCCCGCGCCGAACGCCTGGAAAGCCTCGGCCAACTCGCCGGCGGCATCGCCCACGACTTCAACAACCTCCTCGCCATCAACCTCAACTACCTCGAATTCGCCCTCGAACAAACCACCGACCCCGAGACCCGCGACGACCTCACCCGCGCCAAAGCCAGCGCCGAACGCGCCCGCGACCTCACCCGCCAACTCCTCGTCTTCGCCGGCAAACAACCCACCACCGCCGAAACCATCGACCTCAACACCGTCATCACCGAAACCCGCACCCTGCTCGACCGCACCATCGGCGGCAACATCGACCTCGTCACCCACCTCCACCCGCACGCCCTGCCGATCCGCGCCGACCGCGCCCGCCTCGAACAGGCCCTGTGCAATCTCGTCATCAACGCCCGCGACGCGATGCCCGACGGCGGAATGATCATCATCGAGAGTGGCGCCGTCACCGTCACCGAGGACGGCGGTCAGACACCACTGCCTCCAGGGCCGTACGCCCACCTGAACATCAGCGACACCGGCCGGGGCATGTCCCCCGAGATGGCGGCCGACCTCTTCGAGCCCTTCACCGGCCCGAAGCCCAAACGCCACGGCACCGGCCTCGGGCTCGGCCTCGCCACCGTGCACCGCATCGTGACGGACGCCGGTGGCACCATCACGGTCACCACCGCACCCGGCGTGGGCAGCACGTTCCGCATCACGGTCCCGCTGCACACCGACGACACCCACGCCACCACCGCCGGCCGGTCGGCAGCGGACGGTCAATGACGGTGCACCGCGTCCGCATCGTCGGGGAGTCGACCCGTTCCGCGGCACGGAGATGCACCAGGGCACGATGATGCCGGGCCTTTCCCTGCCTCGGTTCCGTCGACAACAGGGAGTGACACGACATGCCGCTGCGATGCGCCGTCCTCGATGATTTCCAGAACGTCGCCACCGAGTTCGCCGACTGGTCGGTGCTGGACGGTGAGGTCGAGCTGGTCACCTTCACCGAGCACTTCGCCACGGCCGACGACCTGGTGGCGGCCATCGGTGACTGCGACATCGTCGTGACGTTGCGCGAGCGGGTTCCGTTCCCCGCCGAGGTGCTGGGCCGCCTCGACCGGCTGCGGCTGCTCGTCGCCAGCGGCATGCGCAACTCGGCCATCGATCTCGCGGCCGCGACCGAACGGGGCGTCACCGTCTGCGGCACCGCCAGTTCCCCGACGCCACCCGTCGAGCTCACCTGGGCGCTGCTGCTGGGCCTGGCGCGCAACCTCGTGCCGGAGCACGACGGGCTGCGCGCCGGTGGATGGCAGAGCACCGTCGGCGCCGACCTGCACGGCCACACGCTGGGGCTACTGGGCCTCGGCAAGATCGGCAGCCGGGTGGCCGCGGTCGGCCTCGCCTTCGGCATGGACGTGGTGGCTTGGAGCCGGAACCTCACCCGGCAACGCGCCGACGAGGTCGGTGTCCGGCTCGCCGCCACCAAGGAGGACCTGCTGCGGGAGAGCGACTTCGTCTCCGTCCACCTGGCGTCCAGCGACCGTACGCGGGGACTGATCGGTGCCGCCGAGCTGGCGGCGATGAAGCCGGGCGCGTACCTGATCAACACGTCCCGTGCGGCGATCGTCGACCAGCAGGCCCTGCTCGCGGCGCTGCGCGAGGGCACCATCGCCGGCGCCGGGATCGACGTGTACGACGTCGAGCCGCTGCCCGCCGACCATCCGATGCGTACCGCGCCGCGCCTGCTGACGACACCCCACCTGGGCTACGTCTCGCGGTCCAACTACCGCACCTACTACGGCCACGCCGTCGAGGACATCCAGGCCTTCCTGGCCGGCACGCCGCTGCGCCGGCTCAACTGATCCCGCGCGCGGCACTCGATCACCAAACGGAACCGCCCGCGACGATCAAGGTCGTCACGGGCGGTCGGACGCCACGGCCGGGCGGTCAGCCCTTCAGCAGCTGGCGGGCCATGACGATGCGCTGCACCTGGTTCGTGCCCTCGTAGATCTGGGTGATCTTGGCGTCGCGCATCATCCGCTCGACCGGGTAGTCGCGGGTGTAGCCGTACCCGCCGAGGAGCTGGACCGCGTCCGTGGTGATCTCCATGGCGGCGTCGGAGGCGAAGCACTTCGCGGCGGCACCGAAGTAGGTCAGGTCGGCTTCACCGCGCTCGCTCTTGCCCGCGGCCACGTAGGTGAGCTGCCGCGCCGCCTCCAGCTTCATGCCCATGTCGGCGAGCATGAACTGCACGCCCTGGAAGTCGGCGATCGGCTTGCCGAACTGCGTGCGCTCCTGCACGTACCCCTTGGCGAAGTCGAGCGCGCCCTGCGCGATGCCGACCGCCTGCGCGGCGATGGTCACCCGGGTGTGGTCGAGGGTCTTCATCGCAGTCGCGAAGCCGGTGCCCTCGGCGCCGATCATGCGGTCCAGCGGAATGCGTACGTTGTCGAAGTACACCTCGCGGGTCGGCGAGCCCTTGATGCCGAGCTTCTTCTCCGGCGCGCCGAAGCTGACCCCCTCGTCGGACTTCTCCACCACGAACGCCGAGATGCCGCGCGAACGCGACGACGGGTCGGTGGTCGCGAAGACGGTGTAGTACTCGCTGACTCCCGCGTTGGTGATCCACCGCTTGACGCCGTTGAGCACCCAGTAGTCGCCCTCGCGGACCGCCTTGGTGGTCATGGCGGCGGCGTCGCTGCCCGCCTCGGGCTCCGACAGACAGTACGAGAACATGGCCTCGCCCGCGGCGACCGGAGTCAGGTACTTCTGCTTCAGCTCCTCGGAGGCCGCGATCAGCAGGGGCATCGTGCCCAGCTTGTTGACCGCGGGGATGAGCGAGGACGAGGCGCAGGCCCGGGCGACCTCCTCGATGACGATCGCGGTGGCCAGGGCGTCCGCGCCGGCGCCGCCGTACTCGACCGGGATGTGCGGGGCGTGGAAGTCGGACGAGCGCAGTGCCTCGTACGAGGCCTTGGGGAATTCGCCGCTTTCGTCCGCTTCAGCCGCGTTCGGGGCCACCCGGGCGTCACAGATCTCGCGCACTGCCGCGCGAATGGTTTCGTGATCTTCCGGCAGCTGGTAAACGTCGAACGCGCTCATGTAGGGCCCCTCTCGCTACGGTCGGCGCAAATGTTACTGGTGCGTAGGGTACGACGGCTATCCTCTCCGCGGCCAACTCGGCGGGCGCTTCCCCCGGCGCCCCACCGGGTAAGCGGTGGGCGACAGCACCGGTTCACCGTGAGAAAGTGAATGCCCCCCAGCATTGAGCGGAGATTCGCGTGACCATCCCCTACCCGACCAAGCAGACGGCGACGGCGTTCACCGAAGTGAGCCCGCCGTCGGGCGCGTCGCGCCCCCGCCTGTCGTTCCTCGGTACGGGCTACCTGGGCGCGACGTACGCGATCTGCTTCGCCGAGCTGGGTTACGAGGTCCTCGGATTCGACGTCGACGAGGCCAAGATAGCCAAGCTGGCGGGCGGGCAGGTGCCGTTCCACGAGCCCGGCCTCGACGAGTTGCTGCGCGCCAACCTGGCGGCCGGGCGGCTGCGGTTCACCACCTCGTACCAGGAGGTCGCGGAGTTCGCCGACGTGCACTTCATCTGCGTGGGCACGCCGCAGCGCGGGGACGGCATGGGCGCCGACCTGACGTACGTGGAGACCTCCGTCACCAATCTGGCCCGCCATCTCACCCGCCGCGCGCTCATCGTGGGCAAGTCGACCGTGCCGGTCGGCACCGCCGAATGGATCGAGCAGTTGGTGGCCAAGCACACCGCCCCCGAGCTGCAGGTCGAGGTGGCCTGGTCGCCGGAGTTCCTGCAGGAGGGCTTCGCGGTCGAGGACGTGCTGCGCCCCAACCGCATCGTCGTCGGCGTCAAGACCGACTGGGCCAACGGCATGCTGTACGCCGCGCACAAGGGCGTCTTCGACCTGGCCGCCACGGAGGACCGCGAGGTGCCGCTGGTGGTCACCGACTTCGCCACGGCCGAGCTGGTCAAGGTCGCCGCGAACGCCTTCCTCGCCACGAAGATCAGCTTCATCAACGCGATGGCCGAGGTCTGCGAGGTCGCGGGCGGCGACGTCACCCAACTGGCCAAGGCCATCGGGTACGACCCCCGGATCGGCAACCGGTTCCTGCAGGCCGGCGTCGGCTTCGGCGGCGGCTGCCTGCCCAAGGACATCCGCGCGTTCCAGGCCCGCGCCCAGGAGCTGGGTGCGGGTGAGGCGCTGCGCTTCCTGCACGAGGTCGACCTCGTCAACCTGCGCCGCCGGGGCCGGGTCATGCAACTGGCCGCCGAGCTGCTCGGCCGCCGGTCCGGCCCGGCCGGACCCGACCTGTCCGGCACCCGGATCGCGGTGCTGGGCGCCGCGTTCAAACCCAACTCCGACGACGTACGGGATTCGCCGTCGCTGGCCATCGCGGCCACCCTCGCCAAGGCCGGTGCCGACGTCCGGGTGTACGACCCGCAGGGCATGGAGAACGCCCGCGCCGCCCAGCCGGGCCTCACGTACGTCGCCACGATGACCGAGGCCGTCAGCGGCGCCGAGTTGCTGTGCGTACTCACCGAATGGGCGGAATTCCGCAACGCCGACCCCCAGGCGATGGGGGAACTGGTCGCCCAGCGCCTGGTGATCGACGGCCGGAACTGCCTGGACGCGGCGTTGTGGGCCCGCGCGGGCTGGCAGTACCGGGGCATGGGCCGCCCCCACCCCCAGGCGTAGGCGTACTCCCTGTCGGATTCGCCGCCGTTTCCATGGATCTCGACCCCCGTGAGCCTGTTCTAATGAGGTGTCGTACCGGCATGCTCTAGTAAGGACGTGCGACCGGCGGGGCACGCGCGCTCATTTCGGGTACCCGTCGCCGGTCGGTCGAGGAGGTGCCGTGGCGCAGGGGCAGCAGCCGGACAGCTATGACGAGGAGCTGGCCCGTATCGACGCCTCGATCGCGGAGCTGAAGGTCCGCGACATGGCGGCCGCCAAGGAACGCACGCAGATCGCGGCGAAGCTGCAGGCCGCGCAGTTCCAGCGGGACATCCTGGCCCATGCCAACACCCAGAAGGCGAAGAAGGCCGCCCGCCGCCAGCGGCTGCGGCGCCGGTCCGCGGCCGACGACGGCGCTACCGCCCCGGTCCCGGGGCCTCCGGTCCCGCGCCCACCGGCCGCCGGATCTCCCCCGCCCGGCTCGCCGTCCGGATCTGGCGCGGGCCGGTTCTCCGATGCTGCGACCGGCGCGAACGAGCCTCCCCCTGCCGGCTCCGGGGCCGAGCCTCCCGCCGCCGGGCAGGAAGCCGGGCCTTCCCCGGCTGGACCCGCCACCGGGCCCCGGGCGGGATCTCCCGCCGCCGGGCCTGGAGCCGGATCTTCCCCGGCCGGACCCGGGGCCGGGTCTTCGGCCGCCGGGTCCGGGGGCGGGGGCGGTGAGCTTGGTGCCGCTGGGCCGGGTGGGGCTGGCCCTGTTGGGGCTGGCCCTGGCGGGTCTGGCCCTGGCGGGTCTGGCCCTGGTGGGGCCGGGCCTGGTGGGGCCGGGCCTGGTGGGGCCGGGCCTGGTGGGGCCGGGCCTGGTGGGGCCGGGCCTGGTGGGGCTCGGACACCGCATTCCGGGTCACGCGCGGCCGGTGCCGCGGCGGGCTCCGGCAGGCGGCCCGCGCCGACCGGCGGGACACCGTCGCGGGCCGAGCGTGGAGGTGCGTACCCCAGGGCGGGCCGCCGGCCCCGTGCCGCTGCCGAGGGGCGCACCGCCCTGCTCGACAGCCCCCCGCCCACCGAGCACCCGGGCCCGCCTCCGCGTGCCCCGCAGATGGAGCACCCGCACGAGCACCCCCCGGAGACCTCCACCCAGTCGGTGCAGAACATCCTGCTCGGCCTCGGAGCGCTGCTGCTGGGCGTGGCCGCGGTCGTCTTCGCGGGTGTGGCGGTCAGCAACCCGATCGCCCGGTCCCTGGTCCTCGGGGTCGCCACCGCCGCCGCGCTGTCCGTCGCGCCGCGCATCGCCCGGCGCGGCCTGACGTCAACGGGCGAGACGGTCGCCGCGGTCGGCCTCGTGCTGCTGCCGATGTCGGTGTACGCGCTGTACGGCAGCGCCGTGGTCGGCGGGCGCGCCGTCCCTGTCACCCTCTTCCTGGGCATCACCTTCGCGATCACCGCGGCGGCCGCCTTCGTGTACGCGGGCAGGACCCAGCTGAGCGCCCCCCGATACGGCACGGTCGTCGCGCTGCAGCCGGTCGCGCCGCTGCTGGCGTACCCGGCGATCGAGAGCCCGGCGGGCTGGGGCGTCGCGCTGACCGCGGTCGCCGTCATCGACCTGCTGCTGCTCACCACGGTCATCCGTTCCGGGCCGCTGCTGCCGCACCTGCCGCTGCTGAGCCGCCTGATACCGGTCGGCCGCCGGTCGAGGGCAGCCGCAGACGCCAGGGCCGCCGGGGTCACCGACTTCACCGCCCGCGACGCCGGCCCCCGCCCGGCAGACGGCGTCCCACCGGACACCGCCGACCTCGGTTCCGGCGGCCCGGCCGGCTCGACGCCCGGCGACACCGCCGGTCCGGGACAGGCGGGCACTGGCGCGGCGGGCACGAGCACGGCGGGCGCAGCGGGCACGAGCACCGCGGGCAAAGGCGCAGGCGCGGCGGGCGCGGGCACGGCAGCTCGCGGCGTGGCCGCGGGAGCGACCGCACCGGATACGGCCGAGTCCGACGCACCGCCCCGGCCCGAGTCCCGGCCCGAGGAGCCGGATCTGATCATCGGGGCACTCGCCAGCCCGAGCCGCCTGCACTGGGCGCCGACGTGGCTGTTCCCGGAGACCGACCCGGCGACCACGGCATCCGGCCCGGTTCCGCCAGGCCGGGCCGCCGCCCCACCGTCGGCGGGTGGGTGGCTGCGCGAACTCACGTACGCCCTGCTCTGGGCCGCGGTCACCGGCGCCCTGATCTACGCGGGCGCCGCCCTGATCAGCGCCGACGCGGTCGCGGACGCCGTACGCTCCGGCATCGTCCTGGTGCTGGCCGCCGCCGTGGCGCACGCCGCGGCCCGGCTACTCGACAACGTCACCGCGCGCAACGTCACCGGCGGGGTGCTCACCCTGGCGGTCATCGCCGCCTGCGCCCGCATTGCGGACGTCGCCTCACCACCGTGGATGTTCGCCGTGGCGGCCGCCGCCGTGGCGGTCACGGGCCTCGCGGTCCACCGGATCCCCGAGGAGGTGCGGCGCGGCCCGCAACTGGCCTCCGCGGGTGCACTCACGATGGTCGGGCTGTTCGTGGCGCTGGACGCGCTGCGCGCCGCGCTGGCCCCGGTGCAGGCGGCCCGGCCCGTGTGGCACGCGGACACCGCCGTGTACGCCGAGACGATCGCCCGCGCCGCGCCGGCCGGATGGCTGCTGGCGCTCAGCGCCCTGCTGGTCACGGTCGCGGCCGCGGTGGCGTTGCCCGCCGACGTACGGCACGAGGGTGCCGTGGCGGGCGTCGCGGTGACCGCGCTGGCCGTACCGGCGTCGCTCGGGCTGCCGTGGGCGCAGGCACCGTGGCCGCTGGTTCTCGCGGCGATCGGGCTCGGGGCCGCGGGCCTGGCCTCCCGTACCCGGCGCGTCGCGATCGCGCACATCGCGAGTGCCGGGGTGGTGGGGTTGTTCGGCGCGGCCGCCGCGCTCAGCGCGTCCTGGCTCACCGCGGCGGTGCTGACCGCGATCGCCGGAGCCGGGATGATGACCGCGATCGGGGCCCGCCAGGTCCCCGTCCCGCTGTACGCGTGGCTGGTCGGTGACTGGGCGGCCGCGGCGGCGGCCCTGGCCCTGCCCGGCGCGGTGGTGACCGCGGTGCTGGCGATGCACGACAGGGGCAGCGGGCCCCCACCGACCGAGGCGGTGACCGTACCGGCGCTGGCGGTGGGTTTCCTCGCGGTCGCCGGGACCCTCACCTACGCGGCGGTGTTCCAGGTGGCGCGGCGGGAGATCAGCCTGCCCCTGACGATCGGCACCGGGCTGGGCGCGGTCGCGCTGGCCCTCGCCGCGATCCTGGCCCCCGGCGCCACCCCACCCGACGTGTGGGTGGGCGCCCTGCTGCTGACGGCGGCGGGCCTGCTGTTCTTCGCCAGGTCCATCGACTCCGGCCGGCGCGCCGACCGGATGCTCGACGGGCCGGACATCGCCGCGGCGGCGGCCACCGTCGCCATCTGCGGCGCGCTGTCCCGCGTGACGGCGCTGGCGTTCCCCCACGCCCCGCTGGTCGTCGCGGGCCTGGTGGTGCTGGTCGTGGCCCTGGGGGTCCGGGCGCTGCCGGAGGACTGGCGGCGCGGTCCGGTCCGCGGTCTCGGGCTGGCCGGGGCGGTGGTCGGCGGGATCGCCGCGTGGCAGGCACTCAGCGCCGGGCTGCGACTGATCGCCGCGCCGGGTCCACTGTGGGCGTCCGACCTGAGCCACCCCTCACCGGCGCTGCCCACCGGGGCGTGGCAGGCACCGGTCACCCTGGCCCTGCTGGCGCTCGCCGCGGTGGCGGCACTGCCGCGCCCGCTGTCGTACGACGTCGCGGCCGGGGCGGCGGCGATCGCCACGATCGGCGCGCCGGCGTGTTTCGGCCTGCCGTGGTGGGCGCCGCTGCTGGTCGGCGGGGCGGTGGCACTGGCGTACGGGATCGGCGCGGTGGCCGCCACCGATCCGCGGGCGGCCGTGGCCTGGTCCGCGGTGGCCACCGCCGTCGCTGTGCACTTCGTCGCCGTGGGACTGGTCAGGCCCTGGTCGACCGCGGTCGCCCTGGCGTTCGTCGTACTGATCGGACTCGTGGTCGCCATTCTGTGCCGCACGGACGTGCCGCTCACCGTGCCGGCCACCGACCCGGACGACCCGGATCCCGCCGCCGGAGCGTCGCCGGTCGACCCACGGCGGGCGGCGTCCGCCGGGCCGGCCCGGCGCGACGCGGGCTGGCCGCACGCGGAGGTGGCCGACGAGGAATTCACCCTCGCCCGCGACGACACCGGAATGCCCCGGCACCGGGCCCAGATCGGCGGCGCCGCGACGGCCTCGGTGCTGTTGGCCGCGCCCGGCATGCTGGCCGCGATCGCCGCCGACCAGGGCCGCTCGGCGGCGGTCGTGCTGACCGCTGCGATGGCGGCGTCTTGTCTGTGCCTCGCGGTGCTGGCGCTGGTCGCCCAGTGGATTCCGCAGTACCTGCCCTGGGCCACCGTGGGCCTGGTCGGCGGCGCCACCATCACGGCGTTCGTGTCGCTGCCCACGGGTAACCCGACCGCCCTGTACGCCGCGACGGCCGCCCTGCTCGGCGTCATCGCGGAACTGCTGCGCGGGGCCACCCCGGCACCCGGCATCACGATCGCACCCACGAACTTCTGGTCCGACCGCGGCTACGAACGTCCCCGCTGGACCGCGGTCCGGCCCAGCGGGCTGCGCGGGCGCTGGCTCGTCGACCCGGCCGCCGGCGCGGTGATGGTCGCCCTGGTCCCGACCGTACTGGCCCTGATCTCGCTGGCCCCGGCGCTGAAGGGCGCGCTGGTCGACCCGTTGAAGCAGCTGAACGCGATCTGGCAGGGACCGGTCACCGCGCTGACCGACCCGACCCAGGGCACCGTGGACGCCACCGGGGTGCTCGCCGCGGTGCTGCTCACGGTGGCGGCCGCGCTGGCGGCCACCGGGTTCGGCGGGCGCCCCGCCGAGTCCGTACCGGTGGTGCTGCCCGGTCTGGCGATCACGTTGCTGATCGCGCCGATCGGCCTGAACGCGGCGTGGCCCGCGTCCACCATGGCCGCCCTCGTGGTGTTCACGATCTCGATGCTGGGGCTCGCGCTGACCCCGCCACCCGTGTCGGCCCGGGCGACGCTGCTGGGCACCACCCGCGCGATCGTCTTCGTCATCGGCCTGCTGGCCGGCGGCGCCGGTCTGGCGGGCAGCCTCGCCGCCCAACGGCTGACCCTGTTCACGCTGGGCAGCGCTGTGGGGGTCGGGCTGGTCGGGGCGATCGCCGGGCGTACCGCGCACGCCCGCATCCTCGGCTGGCTGTTCGCCGCCGTGATGGCCCAGTTCTTCGTGCTCACCGTGGCGCTCGTGGCCGGGCTCACCCCGGCCTGGGCGGCGTTCGGGGTGCTCACCGTCGGCGCGGTACTGCTGATCCTGGAAGCCACCCTGCCTCGTCTCGGCCGCCCCGAGGCCGCCCGCGAGGCCGCCACGGTCGAGTGGAGCGGGTACGCGTCCGCGCTGCTGGCCGGAGCACTGGCCATCAACTCGCCCCGCCACCTCGCCGCGCTGCTGGCGGCGTGGGGGGCCGTGCTGGGCCTGGCCGCGTCCCGGCCCGGACGCACCGCGGGCAACCGGCGGACGCTGTTCTGGCTGGCGGTCGGGTTCGAGATCGTCGGCTGGTGGCTGTTCATGACGCTGGCGGACGTGGCGCTGCCCGAGGCGTACACCCTGCCGTTCGCGGCGCTGGCGCTGCTGGTGGGGGTGCTCGAGGTACGGATGCGGCCGGAGCTGAGCAGCTGGGCCGCGTACGGGCCGTCTCTGCTGGCGGCGTTCGTGCCGACCACGGGCATCGTGCTGGCCACGGACGCGGGCGACCTGCGGGAGCTGGTCCTGCTGCTCGGCGGGGTGGTCACGCTGATCATCGGTTCCCGGATGCGCCAGCAGGCCCCGGTGGTGGTCGGCGCGGCCGTCACGGCGATCGCGGCGCTGCACTTCGCGGTGACGCTGGTCGGTCCGTGGCTGGTGCTGGTGCCGCTCGGGGTCGGGCTGCTGTTCCTCGGCGCCACGAACGAGAACCGCCGCCGCACCCAGGAACGCCTGCGCGGCGCCCTGGTCCGCCTCCGCTGACCGGGCGGGTCAGGAGCTGGCCGGGCGGGTCAGGACATCAGCCGGTTGCGCAGAGCCTCGTCCTTCTCGGCGACGAGCTGTTCCAGGCCCGCCTGGAACTCCGCCATCCGCTTGCGGAGGCCCTCGTCCGAGGCACCGAGGATGCGGACGGCCAGCAGGCCCGCGTTGCGCGCCCCGCCGATCGACACGGTCGCCACGGGCACCCCGGCGGGCATCTGCACGATGGACAGCAGCGAGTCCATGCCGTCGAGGTGCTTGAGCGGCACCGGCACCCCGATGACCGGCAGCGGGGTCAGCGCGGCCACCATCCCGGGCAGGTGGGCGGCCCCACCGGCACCCGTGATGATCACCTGGAGGCCCCGGTCGGCGGCGGTCTCCGCGTACGTGACCATCTTGCGGACCGTGCGGTGCGCCGAGACGACACCCACCTCGAACGGGACGTCGAACTCGGCGAGGGCGACGGCCGCCGCCTCCATCGTGGGCCAGTCGGAGTCGCTGCCCATGATGATGCCGACGCGGGGTGCCATCTCTACTTGCCTTCCTGCAGCCATCGGGCGGCGCGCGCGGCCCGGGCACGCACCTCTGTCATGTCGTCGCCGAGCACGGTCACGTGGCCGATCTTGCGGCCGGGGCGGACCTGCTTGCCGTAGAAGTGCACCCGCGCGCCGGGGTCGGCCGCGAACAGGTGGTGCAGCCGTTCGTCGATGGACATGCCGCCGGACGCGCCGCCCAGCACGTTGGCCATCACCACGGCCGGTGCGGTCAGCGCGGTCGAGCCCATCGGGTAGTCCAGCACGGCCCGCAGGTGCTGCTCGAACTGCGACGTCCGGGCGCCCTCGATGCTCCAGTGCCCGGAATTGTGCGGGCGCATGGCCAGCTCGTTGACGACGATGCCGGCGTCGGTCTCGAACAGCTCGACCGCCAGCAGCCCGACCACCCCGAGCGCGTGGGCCAGGTCGATCGCCAGCTGCTGCGCGGCCACGGCCCGCTCGTCGCTCAAACCGGGCGCGGGGGCCAGCACCTCGACGCAGATCCCGTCGCGCTGCACGGTCTCCACCACCGGGTACGCGGCGACCTGCCCGAACGGCGACCGTGCCACGAGCGCGGCGAGTTCCCGGCGCAGCGGCACCTTCTCCTCGACGATCAGCGGGGTGCCGGTGTCGACCAGCCGCTGCGCCTCGTCCGGCGAGGACAGCACCCACACGCCCTTGCCGTCGTACCCGCCGCGGGTGGCCTTCGCGATCACCGGCCAGCCGGTCTCGTCGGCGAACGCGGCGATGTCGGGGGTGCCGGTCACCGGCCGCCAGCGCGGCACCGGGGCGCCCAGCTCGGCCAGCCGCTCCCGCATCCGCCCCTTGTCCTGCGCGAACACCAGGGCCGCCGAACCGGGATAGATCCGGACACCCTCGGCTTCCAGCGCCGCGATGTGCTCGGTGGGCACGTGCTCGTGGTCGAAGGTGACCGCGTCGCAGTCCTTCGCGAACTCGCGCAGGGCCGCCAGGTCGGTGTGGGAGCCGATCCGCACGTCCGCGATGACCTGGGCGGCGCTGTCGTCTGGTGATTCGGCGAGCACGCGCAGCGACTGGCCGAGGGAGATGGCGGCCTGGTGCGTCATGCGGGCCAACTGGCCGCCGCCCACCATGCCGACTACGGGCAGACCGGTTCTGGTATCCATGTCGGCGCCAGCGTAGCGAGCACCCAGCTCAAACGGCGAGTCGGGCGAGCAGCTCAGGCTCGCTGGTGACGGGCAGGTCACAGACAAAACCCTTGCACACGTACGCGGTGGTGACCCCGCCCACGAGCGCCCGGTCGGCCAGCAGTGGCACTCCGGGGCGGTCCGGTTCCCCGGCGACGACGACGGTGCCCGGCGGGGCGTGCCGGTGTGCCGCCGCGACCAGCGGGTCGGCCGGGTCGGTGGTCGCGATGGCGATCTCGTACGGTCCCGCGAGGGCCGCCTCGGCCGCGGCCGCCGAGTATCCGGCGAACCGGGGATGCCCCCCGATCACCCGCCCGACCGTGGCCAGGGCGGCGTCGGCCGCCTCCCGGTACCGCGTCTCGCCGCTGAGCGCCGCGTACCCGATGAGGGCCGCGCAGGCGGCCGCCAAGCCGGACGGCGTGGCGTTGTCCGTGGGGTCCGCGGGCCGGGTGACCAGCTGTTCGGCGTCGTCCGCGGTGTCGTGGAAGCCACCGCCGGGCGCGGAGAAGCGCTCCAGCACCACGTCCAGCAGCTGCCCGGCGAGCGTCAGCCAGCGCCCGTCCGCGGTGATCTGGTGCACCGCGCAGAACGCCTCAGCCACGCACCCGTAGTCGTCCAGCACCCCGGCCGGTGCGCCGACCACGCCGTCGCGGGAGACCCGGCGCAGCCGCCCCTCCACGAGGTGCCGGTCGGCGAGCACCCCGGCCAGCTCGATGGCGGCCGCGGTGGAGGTCGCGGCCCCGGTCAGGGTGCCGTGTTCGGCGAGGGCGGTGACGGCGAGGCCGTTCCAGGCGGCCACCACCTTGTCGTCGCGGGCGGGCTGCGGCCGGGCAGCGCGGGCGGTCAGCAACCGGGACCGTACGTCGCGCCAGCGCGCCACCAGTTCCGGGTCGGCGGCGTCGATGTCGCGGCCGAGCACCAGCACACTCGTGCCGTGCTCGAACGTGCCGGCCCCGGTGACCCGGAACAGGTCGGCGGCCCAGGCGCCGTCCTGCTCCCCCAGCACCTCGGTCAACTGCGCGGGCGTCCACGCGTACGTGAGTCCCTCGACGCCGTCGGTGTCGGCGTCGAGGGCGGACGCCAGCCCGCCGTGCCCGGTGCCGAGGTCGCGCAGCAGGAACGCGGCGGTCTCGTCGGCGATCCGCCGGGCGAACTCGTCGCCGGTGAGCCGCCACAGCTGGGTGTGGACGCGCAGCAGCAGGGCGTTGTCGTAGAGCATCTTCTCGAAGTGCGGCACGGTCCAGGTCTGATCCACGGCGTACCGGGCGAAGCCGCCGGCCAGCTGGTCGTAGATGCCGCCGCGGGCCATCTGCTCGCACGTGTGCCGGACGATCTCCAGGGACTCGGCGGAGCCGGTGCGCTGGTGGTGGCGCAGCAGGAACAGCAGGGCCAGGTGCGGTGGGAACTTCGGCGCGCCGCCGAACCCGCCGTACTGTCGGTCGTGCTCGGTGGTCAGGCGCTTGGCCGCGGTGTCGAGCAGCTGCGCCGTGAGCGGCGCGGCCGTGGCTCCCGCCGGGTTGGCGCGGCCGATCGCCTGGACCACCGCGGCGCCCTGCTTGAGGACGTCCTCGCGCTGCTCCCGCCAGGCGGTGCCGACCGAGGTGAGCAGCCGCATGAAGGCGGCCTTCGGAAAGTACGTGCCGCAGAAGAACGGCTCGCCGTCCGGGGTGGCGAAGACCGTCATGGGCCAGCCGCCCTGCCCGGTCATCGCCTGGGTGGCAGTCATGTAGACCGCGTCGACGTCGGGGCGTTCCTCACGGTCCACCTTGATCGCCACGAACCCGTCGTTGACGAGCGCGGCGACCTCGTCGTCCTCGAACGACTCGTGCGCCATGACGTGACACCAGTGGCAGGCCGCATACCCCACCGAGATCAGGACCGGTACGTCGCGCCGCTTGGCTTCGGCGAAGGCGTCGTCCGCCCAGGGCCACCAGTCCACCGGGTTGGTGGCGTGCTGGAGCAGGTAGGGCGAGGTGGCGCCGCCGAGCCGGTTCACGGTTGCAGCCTCTCACACCCTGCCGACGACGGCCCCGGCTGGCGACCGGCCCGGTCGGGGCGGGACTTTCGTCCCGGGCCGGAGGTGGCGTTCGGCATCTCCGCGCACCAGGGCACCGGCCGAACTGTCAGGTGTCAGGCCAACACGAGACAGGTGGGCGCACGAACCGAGAGGGGCGAGGGAAATGGCGAAGTCGCGGAGGATCGCGAGCATGCTGATGGCTGTGGTCGGGGCCGGAATGGTCGCGGCGGGCCCGGTGCTGGTGTACGAGGGTGTGCACGGCCAGAGCATGATCAAGAATGAGCTGAAGGCTCAGGAGATCGCCTTCCCGGCGGACAAGGCCCAGCTTCCCGACGCCCTCAAGAAGTACGCCGGTCAGCACGTCACCACGGGCACCGACGCCAAGGCGTACGCCGACCTGATCGCCACCCACGTCGCGAAGGCCACCGGCGGCAAGACCTACTCCCAGGTCTCCGAGGAGTGGATCGCCGGCGGTCGCAAGGACGAGCAGCTCGGCCAGGCCCGGCAGACCGCGTTCATGGGTGAGACCCTGCGCGGTTCCCTGATGAGTGCCTACCAGGCTGAGCAGGTCACCTGGCTGGTTGTCGGACTTGGCGCGCTGTTCGTCGCGCTCGGGGCAGTGCTCGGCGTGACCGCCTTCAGCCTGCGTACCCGCAAGATCGTGGTGCCGTCGTCGCCCGCCGCGCTGGTAGGCGAGCACCAGCCCGTCGGCTGACGGGGCACCGCACGGCGAGGGCCGTCCCACGGGGGGCGGCCCTCGTCGCATGCCCGTTCAGGAGGCGTCGTCGGCGCGCAGGGGTACGACCTTCGCCTGGGTGGCCGCCGCACCGAGGCGGTGCAGCGTGCCGACGATCTTGTCCGGCGGCATCGGCTGGCAGAAGTGGTAGCCCTGTGCGGACAGGCACCCCAGGGCCAGCAGCGCCGCCCGCTGCTCGGCGGTCTCCACCCCCTCGGCGACGACCCGGGCGTGCAGCCGCCCGCCCAGTTCGACGGCGCCCCGGACCACCGCCTCCGCAGCCGGCGAGTCGATCATGTCGTCCACGAACGACCGGTCCACCTTGAGTTCGTCGATCGCCACCCGGGTGAGGAACGCCAGCGACGAGAAGCCAGTGCCGAAGTCGTCGACCGACAACTGCACCCCTGTCTCGCGCAGCGCGGCCAGCACCTCGTCGACGATCTCCAGATCGCTGATCGCCACGGTCTCGGTGATCTCCAGGACCAGGTGGCGGGCGGGCACCAGGTGGCGGCGCAGGGCGTCCGCGACCTGGCCCGGAAAGGTGGGGTCGAGCAGGCTGCGGGCGGAGACGTTGACCGACACGGGTACGTCGATGTCCGCGGCGATCCACCCGGCCGCGGCGGCCAGCGACCGGTCCAGGACGTACCGGGTGAACGGCCCGAGCAGTTCGCTGTGTTCGACGGCGGCGATGAACGCGGCCGGGGTGAGCGGGCCACGCCGGGGGTGCCGCCAGCGGGTCAGTGCCTCCACCCCGACCGGCGCGCCGCTGGCCAGGTCGACGGCGGGCTGCAGGGCCAGCACGATCTGGTCGTCGGCGGTCAGGGCGTCGCGCAGCTCGGCCAGCAGGGCGAGGTGGTCGGTGCTGCTGGCGTCGCGGCTACTGTCGTACGTGGCGACGCCGACCCGCAGCTGTTTGGCCTGCTTGAGGGCGACGGCCGCCCGGCGCAGCAGTTCGGCGAGGTCGGCGGAGCCCGCCGTGGCCACCGCCACCCCGACCGCCCCTTCGACCGCCAGCCGGACCCCGCCGACCTCCATCGGGGTGGCGAGCTGTTCGACCAGTTCGCGGGCACGGCGCAGGGCCTGTGACAGCGGCGCCGGCGCCTCGTGCAGCGGGGTCGCCGAGTCGGACGGTGCGGCCACGGTCGGCAGCAGCACCGCGAACTCGTCGTCGCCGAGGCGGGCCACCACGTCGTCCTCGCGGGCCAGGTCGAGCAGCCGCTGGGCGACCACCCGCAGCACGTCGTCGCCCGCCCGGTAGCCCAGGGTGGCGTTGACCTCGCGGAAGTCGTTGAGGTCGAGCAGCAGCAGGGCGACGTGCCGGTCCCGCTCCACGGAACGCAGCAGGGCGTTCGTCTCGGCCAGCAGCGCGGCCCGGTTGGTGAGCCCGGTGAGCGGGTCGCGCACCGCCTCGTACGCGGCACGGGCCTCCAGCGCGGTCAGCCGCTCCCGTCCCGCCGCGCCGTGCAGCGCCCCGGCCAGCGCGTCCCCGTACGCGGAGACCGCCAGCTCGTCGCGGCCCGCGGGCAGGGTCGGCTCGGCCAGCCACACGGTCAGTTCGCCGACCGGGATCCCGGCGACCGCCATGGACCGGGTGATCACCGGCCCGGGCAGCCCGTCGGTGACCACGTCGGAGGCGGGACCGTCCCCGGTGTACCGGCGGTGGCCGCCCTCGGGCAGATGCACCTCGATCTCCACTCGCCGGGCGTCGAACACGTCGAGGGCACCGCGTACGCCCGCGTGGGCCACCTCGACCTCCGAGGCGCCGGGCAGCGCGGCGGTGGCGCGGGCGAACGCCTCCCAGATCCGCCGTTCCTGCGCGGCGCGCAGGTGGTAGCGGTAGGTGCGTTGCAGCAGCCACAGCGCGGGCGCGAAGGACAGCAGCCAGATCGGCGCCCGCGCCAGCACGAACACGGTGGCCAGGCCGACAACCACGCTGCCGACGGCCATGGGCGCCTTGGCGTGCAGAGCACGGGTGACGAGTTGCCCGGCGGGCGCGTCGCGGCGCAGTGCCAGGGTGAGTACGGCCAGGCCGAACGTGACCGCCAGGTAGCAGGCCGCCCCGGCGACCAGGGCCGCCTGGGCGCGGGCGGTCTGCAGGCCCGCCGACCCGGCGACCGCGGTGGTGACGGCGGCCCCGGCGGCGGCGCCCAGCGTGAGCGATCCGGCCAGGTGCAGTATCTCGATGCCCCGGCGGTGGTCGTCGAGCCAGGACATGAGGACCCAGGCGCTGGCGGCGCCCGCGAACACGATCGCCGGCAGCCGTCCGGCCGGGGCGACCGCGTACCCGATGACCATGGCGGCCTCGCCCCAGGACAGGCTGACGATCGCCCCGCCGAGCCGGAAGCGCAGCCGGGCGATCTGGCCCGCGGCCACGGCCACCACCGCCAGCAGCGTGCCGGTGGCCGCCGTGAACGGGGCGCCGGGTGGGCGGTGGGCGGGGATCAGGGCGGCCAGCACGGCGACGACCAGCGCGGTCGTGACCACGGCGGCGGTCCAGACGCGTACGGCGCGGGGCCGGCCGGATCCGTGGGAACCGGAGCCCGGCGTGCCGGGCCGGAGGGCCCGGGCCGGCGCCGACGAGGCGATCATGCGTCACTCCCCGCCGGAACACGCGGATGCACGTGCATCCGCAGTGGATCAAGGCGTTGGCGGAAAGTGGTCGGCATTCGGCGCCCCCTTCCGCGCAGGGTCGAGGGACACAAAAGCCCCCGGCGGAAGGCTAAGCCAATCCCGATGAACGCAACAGGGGTTGACGACGGACCGTTGTCGATGTTCAGACCGGACAAGATCGACCGGTCGGCCGATCGGATCCACTTGACACAGTCCACACACACCGGACCCGGCGACCGGTCACGAGCCGGGTGCAGGCCCTCAGGACGAGCCGTCTGCGGGGGGCTGCCGGTCGGGCTTCTCGCCGCGCTCGCCGCCGTCCGCGCCGGGACGGACCGGGTCGGCGGCGGGCATCCGCAGGTCGGCGTCGAGGCGGGCGATCTCGGCATCGCGGCCGGCCGCGTCGGCGTCGCCGAAGGCGCCGGGCAGGCGGCGGATGCGCTTGTTCATGTTACGGATGAGAATGACCGTGGCGACGATCATCAACACGATGATGAACAGGCCCATCGGCCCTGCGAGCCCGCCGGAGCGGGTGTCGCCGAAGTTGTTGACCGCCACCACGATGTTCACCGCTCAACCGTACGCCACCGGGTCAGTGGGTCTCGACCGTCTCCCGGACCCCCGCGAACAGGTCGGACTCGGGCACCGGGCTGTCGACCAGCGACCGGACCAGCTCGAAGTCCTCCGTCGGCCACACCTTCAGCTGCATCTCCATCGGGACGTGGAACCAGAAGCCGTCCGGATCGACCTGGGTCTCGTGCGCCCGCAGCGCGTCGTCGCGGACGTGGAAATACGCCCCGCACTCGACCCGGGTGGTGATCCGGGGGCCGCGGTCCTCCCGGTCACGCCACCGGTCCAGCCATTCCCCGTACGGCGACTCCAGGCCGGCCGCGAGCATGCCCTCGTGCAGCGCCAGCATCCGGGCGCGGGTGAAGCCGGAGTCGTAGTACAGCTTCAGCGGCTGCCACGGCGCGCCCAGCTCGGGGTGGACCTCCGGGTCACCGGCGCGGTCGAACGCCTCCACGGTGATCTTGTGGCACATGATGTGGTCGGGGTGCGGGTAGCCGCCGTTCTCGTCGTAGGTGGTCACGACGTGCGGGCGGAACTCGCGCATCAGCTTGATCAGCGGCTCGGCGGCCACCACCGGGTCCATCAGCCCGAAGCAGCCCTCGGGCAGCGGGGGCAGCGGGTCGCCCTCGGGCAGGCCCGAGTCGACGAAGCCGAGCCACGACTGGCGCACCCCGAGGATCTCGCGGGCCCGGTCCATCTCCCGGCGGCGGATGTTCGCGATGTCGGCCCACACCTCGGGACGGTCCATCTTCGGGTTGAGCACGCTGCCGCGCTCCCCGCCCGTGCACGTGGCGACCAGCACCTCGACACCCTCGTCGACGTAGCGCGCCATGGTGGCGGCGCCCTTGCTGGACTCGTCGTCGGGGTGCGCGTGCACCGCCATCAGACGCAACTGCTCAGCCACTGGTTTCTCCCTCGACCGGGCCGCCGCACTCCACCCCGCGGCAGTACAGCCCTACAGCAGTACAGCCCCGCAGCAGGCCCTCAGCAGTGTGGCAAACGACCGGCTGCGAAGATTGACGTTGCCATTCTGGCCGATACCACTGACAACTGTTGCAGGAGACGTAACACGGTGAGCGAGACGCACGCCACAGCTGCGGAGTTCCCGCCGGGCCGCTACGGGCGGCGGCGCGACGGGCGGCGCCGCGGCGTCCTGCCGATCGCCGTGGCGGTGCTGGTGATCGCGGCCTCGGTGGCGCTGTCCGTCCGGCTGTACCGCCAGTACGGCGACCCGGACTACGACGCCCAGATCGTCCGTTGGAGCGACGTCACCGACACCCGGATCACGATCGAGTTCACCGTACGGGTACCACCCGGCGGCTCGGCCAGCTGCGCGCTGCGCGCCCGTGCGTACGACGGCAGCACCGTGGGTCAGCGCACCGTAACCGTCGCGGCCAGCGCAGATGCCACCACGATCCGCGCCGCCGAGCCCGTGGACACGACGGCGCGGGCGTACGTGGGTGAGGTTCTGCACTGTCAGCCGCCCGGCTGACCCGCTGTTGCAGGCGGGGTCAAATCGGGCAAGATCCAACAATCCGGTCGGCACGCACACCGCTGGTAAGCTTGGTGATTCGCTCAGTTCCCTTGCCTCACACCTCAAGGAGATCGTCTGTGTCCAGTTCAGAAGCGTCGCGGACCTGGCTCTCCCAGGACGCCCACGACCGCTTGCAGGCAGAACTTGACGCGTTGATCGCCGGTCGGCCCGTGATCGCCGCGGAGATCAACGCGCGTCGTGAGGAGGGTGACCTGCGGGAGAACGGCGGCTACCACGCCGCCCGCGAGGAGCAGGGCAAGCAGGAGTTCCGGATCCGCCAGCTGCAGGAGTTGCTGCGTACGGCGCAGGTCGGCGAGGCGCCGACGGCGGACAAGATCGCTCCCGGCACGGTCGTCACGATCTACTTCGACGACGACCAGACCGACACGGAGACGTTCCTGCTGGGCTCCCGCGAGATCTCCGCGACCACCGATCTGACCGTGTACAGCCCGGAGTCGGCGCTGGGCAAGGCCATCCTCGGGGCGGGGCCGGGGCAGACCGTCACGTACACCGCACCGAGCGGATCCGACATCAAGGTGACGATCGTCACGTTCGAGCCGTTCGGCGGCTGAACGCCGCAGACGACCTACGGGGTGCCGGAGGCCAACACCACGGCGTAGCCGGCATCCCGTAGCGCGGCGATCAGCGCCGCCGAGTGGTCCGGGCCGCGGGTCTCCACCGACAGCTGCACCTCGACCTCGCCGAAGGCCAGGCGTGGGTTCTGCCGCGAATGCAGCACGTCGACGATGTTCGCGCGGGTCTTCGCGATCTCGCCGAGCAGCCGGGCCAGCTCTCCCGGCTGGTCGGGGGTGCGCACCGACAGCCGCTGGAACCGCCCCGCCGACGCCAGGCCGTGCTCGATCACCCGCAGCAGCAGCATCGGGTCGATGTTGCCGCCGGACAGCACCGCCACCACCGGCGGCTCCGCCGCCACCTTCCCGCTGAGCAGGGCGGCCACCGCGGCGGCACCGGCGGGCTCCACCACCTGCTTGTGCCGCTCCAGGAGCACCAGCAGCGCCGCGGACAGCTCCTCGTCGCTGACCGTGACGACGTCGTCGACCAGCTTGCTGACGTGTGCGAACGTCAGGTCCCCCGGCCGCTGGACCGCGATGCCGTCCGCGATCGTGGCGCACCGGTCGATCTTCACGGGGGCACCGGCGGCCAGCGACGCCGGGTACGCGGCCGCCCCGGCGGCCTGCACCCCGACGATCCGTACGTCGGGCCGCAGCGCCTTGACCGCCACCGCGACCCCCGAGATGAGGCCCCCGCCGCCGATCGCGGTCACGATCGTGCCCACCTCCGGGCACTGGTCGAGGATCTCCAGGCCGACCGTGCCCTGCCCGGCGATCACATCCGGGTGGTCGAACGGGTGGATGAAGACCGCGCCGGTCTCCTCGGCGAACGCCCGGGCGGCGACCAGGGCGTCGTCGACGCTGGTGCCCGCGTACTCGATCGCGGCGCCGTACCCCTTGGTGGCCGACACCTTCGGCAGCGGCGCGCCCTCCGGCATGAAGACCGTGGCCCGGATGCCCAGCAGCCCCGCGGCCAGGGCGACCCCCTGCGCGTGGTTACCCGCGCTTGCGGCCACCACGCCGCGGCCGCGCTCTGCCTCCGGCATCCGCGCGATCCGGGTGTACGCGCCGCGCACCTTGTAGGCGCCCGCGCGCTGCAGATGCTCGCACTTGAGCCAGGTGGGCTGCCCGATCATCCGGGTGATCGGCCCGGACCGGACCAGCGGGGTCCGGCGCACCACGCCCATGAGCAATGTGCGCGCGGCCTCGATGTCCGCGAGTTCCAGCAGATCCATGCCGCCACACGTCATGGCTCGCATCCTGCCACCGGCCACGCCGATCCGCTCCCGCCGGTCCGACCACGAGCTCACGCCAGGACGTGCCGCCGCCAGGGATTGCGCATCTCGAACTGGCCCGCGACCGCCAGCAGCAGCAGCTCGGAGTCGGGCGGCCCGACCAGCTGCACGGCCAGCGGCAGCCCGTCGGGGCGCACCCCGACCGGCACGACGATCGCGGGCAGGCCCGCGACGTTCCACGGCGCCGCATACGGGGCGTAGCGCAGGTTGGTCAGCACGTTGCGGCCCCAGCGGGCGCCCGCGTGCCCCTCCGCGGCGGGCGGCGGCCCGGCCAGCGCCGGGGTGAGCAGGAGATCCACCCGGTGCTCCGCGAAGAACCGGATCGAGCGGGCCCGCCACCCGTCCCGCTGCTCCTGCCGCACGTACCCGCGGCGCCAGGCCCAGCGGCCCAGCCGCACGTGCCGCCTGGTCCGCGGCTGCAGCGCCTGCAGGTCCACCGCGGCGCCCTCGGCCTCCCGGTACGCGGCCGCGAACCACGTCGCCAGCCCGGCCAGGTTCAGCGCGGTCGGGTAGACCGGGTCGGCGGTCACGGTGTCGTGCCCCGCGCCGCCGAGCAGCCGGGCCGCCACCGACACCGCCTCACGGTTCGGCGCGTCGGGGCGGACCCCGAGCACCGGCGAGCGCAGCGAGACCCCGACCCGCAGCCGCCCCGGCTCGACCAGCTTCGCGGGCTGTCGCCCGGCCAGCACGCTGAACCCGAGCGCCGCGTCCGCGACCGTGGTGGCCAGCAGGCCGTGCTCGACCAGCCCGAACCAGCCGTCGACGCCCAGTTCGCGGGGGACGACGCCGCTGCCCGGCTTGAGCCCGACCAGCCCGCAGCACGCGGCCGGGATGCGGACCGAGCCGAGGCCGTCGGTGCCGTGCGCGATCGGCACCAGCCCGGCCGCCACGGCCGCCGCGGCGCCGCCGGAGGAGCCACCCGGCGTACGGTCCAGATCCCACGGGTTGCGGGTCGCGCCGTCGGTGCCGTCCGTGGTGCCCCACAGACCCAGCTCCGGCATGCGGGTGGTGCCCACGACGATGGCGCCCGCACCGCGCAGCCGCCGGACCACTTCGTGATCCTCCTCGGCCACCGCGGAACGGATCGCGGCGCCCTGCGACGTCGCCAGCCCGGCCACGGGGGTGTTCTCCTTGACCGCGACGGGCACGCCGGCCAACGGCAGGTTCGCCAGATCGTCCTGCTCGTCGACCTTCTCCGCCTCGCCGAGCGCCTCGCCCGCCCGTACCGTCCGGAACGCCTCCAGCGACGGGTCGGTGACCGAGATCTGTTCGAGGTGGTCGGCGACGATCTGGGTGGCCGACACGTCACCGCGCCGGACCGCGCGGGCGATCTGCTTCGCCGTCGCGCCCACCCAGGTCGTCGTTGCGTTGTCCATGACCCGTCTCCGTCCGGAAAGGACCCTTAGCCGAGCGCCTGCTCCAGATCGGCGAGCAGATCGTCAACGGTCTCGATGCCGACAGACAGTCGCACGAGATCGGCGGGGACTTCAAGCGGGGAGCCCGCGGCGCTCAGGTGTGTCATCTGACCCGGGTGCTCGATCAGCGACTCGACTCCGCCCAGTGACTCGGCCAGCACGAACAGTTTGGTCCGGTTGCAGATGTCGATCGCCTGCTGTGGACCGCCCGCCGCCCGGAACGACACCATCCCGCCGAAGCGGCGCATCTGCTTCGCGGCCGTCTCGTGCCCCGGGTGCGACTCCAGGCCCGGGTACAGGACACTCGCGACAGCCTTGTGGGTCTGCAGGTACGCGACGATGCGCTCGGCGTTGTCGCAGTGCCGGTCCATCCGTACGCCGAGGGTCTTGATGCCGCGCAGCGTCAGCCACGCGTCGAACGGCCCGTTGATCGCACCCATCGCGTTCTGGTGGAACGCGAGCTGCTCCCCCAGGTCCTCGTCGGACGTGATGAGCGCGCCACCGACCACGTCGGAGTGTCCGCCCAGGTACTTCGTGGTCGAGTGGATCACGACGTCCGCGCCCAGGCCCAGCGGCTGCTGCAGGTACGGCGACGCGAACGTGTTGTCGACCGCCAGCAGCGCGTCGTACTCGTGCGCGAGCGCGCCCAGGGCGGCGACGTCGGCGATGCCGAGCAGCGGATTGGTCGGGGTCTCCGCCCAGATCAGCCGCGTGTGGCCGGGGCGGAACGCGGCCCGCACGGCGTCCGGGTCGCCCAGCGACACGGCCGTCCAGTCCAGCCCCCAGTTCTCCGCGACCTTCGCGAAGAGCCGGTACGTGCCGCCGTACGCGTCGTCCGGGATGACCACGTGGTCGCCGGGCCGGCACACCGTACGCAGAAGGGTGTCCTCGGCCGCGAGGCCGCTGGCGAACGCCAGCCCGCGGCGGCCCCCCTCGATGGCGGCCAGGCACTCCTGCAGCGCGTCCCGGGTGGGGTTGCCGGACCTGCTGTATTCGTAGCCGAGGCGCGGGGACCCCACGGCGTCCTGCGCGTACGTGCTGGTCTGGTAGATCGGTGGCACCACCGCGCCGGTCCGCGGCTCCGGCTCCTGGCCGGCGTGGATGGCGAGAGTGTCGAAGCCGTACTCGTTACCCGTCATGCCGGCCAAGGCTAGTCTGCTGCCGTGCCCGACTGCCTGTTCTGCGGAATCGTGGCGGGGACCGTGCCGGCATTCACGGTGGTCGACGGTCCCGACGCGGTGGCGTTCCTGGATGTCCGCCCGGTCTTCAAGGGCCACGTGCTGGTGGTGCCGCGCCCGCACGTCGGCCAGCTCGGCGAGCTGAGCGCCGAACTACTGCCCGGATTCTTCGCGCAGGTGCAGCGTGTGGCGCGGGCGGTTCCTGACGCGCTGGGATCGCAGGGCACATTTGTGGCGATGAACAACGTGGTGTCCCAATCGGTGCCGCACCTGCACGCGCACGTCGTCCCGCGCACGAAGGGCGACGGCCTGCGCGGCTTCTTCTGGCCGCGCCACAAGTACGCCTCCGACGACGAGGCCGCCTCCTACGCGGCCCGCATCACCACGGCCCTCGGGTAAGGATGGCGGGATACCCGGTGTTACGCACTGCGGATGAAGGGAGTCGCCGTGTTTCTGCGGAACAAGAAGCCTGAGCTGCCCACCCCCGAGCAGGCCCTGCCCGGCCGCTTGCTGGGGATGCCGGTGGCCGCGACGCACACCGTGCTGGGCACCCCGCTGAAGGGCCCGTGGCCGACCGGGTACGAGACCGTCGTCTTCGGGATGGGCTGCTTCTGGGGCGCCGAGCGGATCTTCTGGCGCCTGCCCGGCGTCCACTCGACCTCGGTCGGCTACGCGGGCGGGACCACCCCGAACCCGACGTACGAGGAGGTCTGCTCGGGGATGACCGGGCACGCCGAGGTCGTCCAGGTGGTGTACGACCCGGCGAAGGTCAGCTACGAGCAGTTGCTCAAGGCGTTCTGGGAGAACCACGACCCGACCCAGGGCATGCGTCAGGGCAACGACGTCGGCACCCAGTACCGGTCGGCGATCTACACCACGACCGAGGCCCAGAAACGTACGGCCGAGGCGTCGCGCGAGGCGTTCGCGCCGGTGGTGCGCGCGGCCGGGCACGGCGAGATCACCACCGAGATCGCCCCGCTGGGCACCTACTACTACGCCGAGGACTACCACCAGCAGTACCTGTCGGACGCGAAGAACCCGGGCGGCTACTGCAACCACGGCCCGAACGGGATGACCTGCCCGATCGGCGTGGGGAAGGTCAGCGAGTAGGGTCAGCAGCGACGAAAGGGGGCACGATGACCGCGGATCGGACACCACCGCCGCGTGGTTACGCGAAGCCGGTTGTCGTGCCCGACCGGCTGGACCTCCTCGCTGGTCCCACATCGGGCGTCGTCAATCTGCCACGCCACCTCAAGTGGTCGGGCAGCTCCCGGTACGAGCTGGATCAGCCCGGTCGGATCGCCGATATGTACCGGGCAGTGATCAACGAGGCCGCCTCCCCGACAGACCTGCACACGTACCTCGACCGGGCCGCGCTCACCCACCTCTGGCCACGGATGTGGCTGCCGGTTGCTGTCCGGCAGATGTGGGAGGAGCGCTTCCCTGAACTGGCCGAGCGCCGTCGCGACTCGGCGGCCTGACGGTGGATCCACGGCATGAGAAAATTGCCCACATTGCTCTCAGCGCCGCCGGCACCTACGGCTTCGCCCTGGCCGGCGGCTACGCCGTCAGCGCACACGGCATGATCCGCAACGAGACATTCGCCCGTCTGCTCCTTGCGCAGGACAGCTTGCCCGATCAGGAACCGGACAAGCTCGAGTTGTGTGCGGACTGGCGGGCGCATCCGCCGGTGCAGTTGAGCATCGGCCCGGTTCTTCATCCGGACGACGCCGTGGCGAACAAGATGGGCGCGCTGTTCGGCCGCGCCGAGGCCCGGGACTTTCTGGACGTGGACGCGGCCATCACGAGTGGTCGCTTCTCACGCGAGCGGCTACTTGAGCTTGCCGCTGCGACAGACGGCGGTTTCGATAGGACTGTGTTCGCCAACGCGCTGGCATCGCTGCGCGGAATCACCGACGCCGACTTCGACATGTACGGCGTGACGGCTGACGAGCTCGCCGCTATGCGTGCCCGTTTTTCGGACTGGTGCGACGACCTTCGTACGGAATAACCCAGCCGCCGTGAGGTGTCCCCGCTCTGGTGAGGACACCTCGATGCGCTCACCGTCTCGTCTCGTACCGGGCCAGCAGCACGCCGCCGGGAAACGTCCGCGTCTCCACCAGGTTCAGGTTCACCCAGCTGTCCAGCGCGGTGAAGAACGGTGTGCCGCCGCCCACCAGCACCGGGTGGGTCACGATCTCGTACTCGTCGACCAGCCCGGCCCGCAGAGCCGCGCGGGCGAGCGTCGCGCCACCGACCCTCATCGGGTCGCCGTCCCCGGCCCTGAGCCGGGTGATCTCCTCGACCGCGTCGCCCGTGACCACGCGGGTGTTCCAATCCACCTTGTCGACCGTCGACGAGAACACCACCTTCGGCGTGTCCCGCCAGTTCCGCGCGAACTCGACATGGGCCGGGGTGGCGCCCGGCTGTTGATCGCCGGTCGGCCAGTAGGAGCTCATGGTCTCCCACAGCTTGCGCCCGTACAGAAACAGGCCGATGGCCCGCTCCTCGTCGAGCCACCACTGGAACAGCTCGTCGTTCGGCTCGCTCCAGCCGATGTCGTCGCCCGGTGCGGCGATGAAGCCGTCCAGGGACACGTTCATGCCGTAGACCAGCTTCCGCATGGCGCGCCATGCCCTTTCGTCGAGCGACTGAACCGCAACGTCCGGACCAACGTACTCGAATCGCGGGTCGCGATCGGCGACTTCGAAACCGAGCACGGTACGCGGCGCAGAGGGGCCCCGGCGGCGCGCCGGGGCCCTCCACTCACAGCCCATGGATCGGGACGGGCTACTTCTTCAGTGACTTCAGGGTGGTCCGGGCGCTGCGGGCCGCCTCGCGGATCGGCTGGACCTGACCGCGGATCGCGTCACCGTCCGGTCCGGGCGCGATGGCCAGCAGCTTGTCGACCTGGCCGGCCAGCGACTGCTGCACCTCGTCGACCTTGCCCTGGTCGACGCCCGAACGGCCGTCCAGCTTGGCGGCCACGGCCAGTTCGGTGTCGATCGCCGCGGTGAGCCGGACCTTCGGGCCGGTCAGGATGAAGACGCGGAAGTCGTTCACCATGCTCTGCGCGTCGGCCTTCACGGCCGCCGCGGTGTTCTCCCCCGCGACCTTGGTGCGCAGTGCGGTGAGCCCGGCCCGCTGGTCGTCGATCAGCTTGTCCAGCGTGGCGCGGTGCCCGGCCTGGACCTTGCCGTGCTTGCCCAGCGTGGCGTCGAAGCGCTGCAGCGCGGCGAGGCGCTTGTCGATCCGGGCGGTGACCACGGTCTTGGCCTTGTCGAGGGGCTTGTCCGCGACGTCGGCGCGGGCGGGCGCCCCGGCGACGAGGGTGACGGCGAGCGCTGCGGCGCCCACCACGACGGTACGGGGGATGCGGTTCATCGGTGTCCTCATCTCTCAGTCCTGATCCTCGGCCGGCTGCTGGTCGCTGTTCAGCTGCCGGTCGACCTCGTCCAGCAGGCCGTCGACGTCCGGGGCGTCCGGGCTGGTCTCGGCCGCCCGGGTGGTCGTCGCCCGCGCGGTCGCGGGTGACGTGGCAGCGGCCGGAGCCGGTTGCCGGGTCGCGGCCGCCGGAGCCGGTTGCTCGTTCGTGGCCGGTTCGGCCGGCGCACGGTGGCGGGCGCAGCCGCCGACCAGCAGCACCGTGGCCGCCAGCGCGATGGCGAGGGTTCGTCTCATGGCTGAGAATCCTGCTCAGGCACCGTCAGCGAACGGCGAGCGGTTCGTAAGGATCAGGTCAGGACCGGGCGTCGAGTTCGGCGCGGGTGGGTGGATCCGCACCCGGCCGGGAGCAGGTGATGGCGGCCGCCAGCGCGGCCCAGTCCAGCACCGCCCCGAGGGTCGCCTCGTCGATGGCGGCGAGGGCGGACCGGCGGGCGCCACCGAGCAGATCGGCCCGCTGCAGCGCGTCGAGCATTCCGGCGGTGAACGAGTCACCGGCACCGACCGTGTCCACCATCTCCACCTCGACGGCGGGGCGGTGCAGCTCGGCGTGCCGGCTCAGCCCGTACGTTCCGGCCCTGCCGCGGGTCACCACGACCAGGGCCGGTCCCAGGGCGAGCCAATCCCGGGCGATGTCGGAGTCCGTGCGGTCGGGGTAGAGCCACCGCAGGTCCTCGTCGCTGACCTTGACCACGTCGGACAGTGCGACCAGGCGTTCGATGTCCGGACGTGCCGTCGCGGCCGCGCCGAGCAGGGCGGGCCGGACGTTCGGGTCGTAGGAGACGGTCACCTGTTGCCGCCGGTGCTCGCGCGCGACGAGGTCGGCCACCCGCCGGTGGCCCGGCGGCAGGACCGTGGCCAGCGAGCCGGTGTGCAGGCAGCGCGCCTCGATCGGCAGGGCGGGCAGCTCGGCGAGGTCCCACTCGATCCGGAACTCGTACGAGGCGACCCCGGCGGCCAGCCCCGCGATCGCCAGGCTGGTGGGGCTCCCGTCGTCGGGGCCCCGGTCGACCTGCACGCCGCTGGCGGTCAGGTGCTCGGCGACCAGTTCGCCGAACGTGTCCCGGCCCAGCCGCGTGACGAGGGTGACCGGTGCGCCGAGCCGGGCGAGACCGAGCGCGACGTTCGCCGGGCTACCGCCGGGGTGCGCCGCGAAGGTGCGGCCTCCCCGGGATCCGACCAGGTCGACGAGCGCCTCTCCGACGACGACGAACATGCCCCACACGCTCGCTTTCTTCCGTATTTGCACTATTTGTTTCGGATATCGCGATCATACATAGATTTCAATGCGGCGGGTACGGCTGAGTCACACCGAGGGGGTGGTTCCGATGCCACGAGACCTCGTCGTCGAGGCACAGCCACGGCAGCGACAGGCCCGCAGCAGACCACGACTGGTGTACCCCGGACTCGGCATTCCATTCGTGTTGCTCATTGCGTGCTTCGCCGCCTGGGGATCGGCCGCGAACCTCACCGACGTACTCGTCGGCGTCTTCCGGCACATCTTCACGATGTCGAACTTCCAGTCGGCGCTGGTCCAGTTCGCCTACTACGGCGCCTACTTCTCGCTGGCCATCCCCGCGGCCCTGATCAACAGGCGCTTCGGATACAAGACCGGAGTGCTGACCGGGCTGGGGCTCGCGACCGTGGGCGGGATGATGTTCTACCCGGCCAGCCGGGTGCTCGCGTACGGCCTCTTCCTGCTCGCCCTGTTCGTGCTCGCCGCCGGACTGTCGGTCCTGGAGACCTCGGCCAACCCGTTCGTGATCGCGATGGGGCCGGAGGACAGCGCCACTCAGCGGCTCAACTTCGCGCAGGCGTTCAATCCGGTGGGCGCGAACATCGGCGTCCTGCTGGGCGCGGTGGTCATCCTGCCGAACATCACGCCCGAGTCCACGAAGGCGACGATGACCGCCGGGCAACTGCACGACGCCCAGGAACGCGACCTGTCGCTGGTGCTCGGCCCGTACCTCGGAATCGCCTGCGTCCTGCTCGTCATCTGGCTGGTCATCGCGTTCCGCCGGATGGACATCCCGGCAGAGCGGGAGGAGTTCGAGATCGACGTGCAGCGCGGCGCGCTCGGGCGGCTCTGGCACAACCGCCACTACCGGTACGGCGTCGCCGCCCAGTTCTTCAACGTCGCGGCGCAGGTCTGCACCTGGACCTTCACCATCCAGTACGCCCAGGACGTCGTGCACGTCCCCACCGCACGCTCCGGGTGGTATCTGCAGGCCAGCCTCCTGCTGTTCCTCGTGGCCCGCTTCGTCATGACGTACCTGCTCGGCATCTTCCGGCCCACCCTGCTGCTGTTCGCGATGGGCGCGCTGGGTGTGGTGCTCGCGCTGATCGCCGTGCTGTCGCCCACGATGGTCGGCCTCGTCGCGGTCGTCGCGATCTCGCTGTCCCTCTCGCTGATGTTCCCCACGATCTACGGCGTGGCGCTGCAGGGCCTCGGCGAGGACACCAAGTTCGGCGCGGCCGGCCTCGTGATGGCCATCCTCGGCGGTGCGGTCATGCCGCTCGTGCACGGCCGGGTGATGGACGCGTACGGAGCCGCCCCGGCCTACCTGGTGCCCGGGACCTGCCTGGCACTCGTGGCGGCGTACGCGCTGTTCGACCTGCGCACCCACCGCAGCGGGAGTGTCCCGCACTGATCGACCCGCCGGAGGAGGTACCCATGCGTCGGTACTTGGTCGTGGCGAATCAGACCCTGGGCGGGGACGAACTCGTCCAGGCCATCCGGGAGGTGGCGGCCGCCGGGCCGAGCGAGTTCCGCCTCGTCGTGCCCGCCACGCCCGCGCACCACCTGGTACAGGGGTTCATCCCCCCGATGCCGGTCATGGGCGGGCCGATCACGCTGCCCGCCCCGCCGGAGGAGGGACACGCGCTGGCCGAGGCCAGGCTGCAGGCGTCGCTGAGCCGCATGGCAGCGGCCGGTGTACCGGCCGGCGGCGAGGTGGGCGACCCGGATCCGATGCGGGCGGTGGCGGACGTCCTCGCACACCGGACGTTCGACGAGATCATCGTGTCGACCCTGCCGGACCGGCTCTCCCGGTGGATGCACCAGGACCTGCCGAGGCGCCTGGAACACCGGTTCGGCCTGCCGGTCACGCGGATCACGGTGACGAAGGTGTCCCGGCGGTAGCACACCACGGCACCCGGTCCACGTCCGACGGCGGCAGGCCACCCGTGTGGGCGAAAACGATCGACACCCCCCGACCCTCCACCGACACTGGACGTACGGACAAACCAGGAGGTTGCGCCTCGGAGGGGCCACATGCTCGAGTTCACCAACATTGAAGCCGACGAAGAGGGCGCCTGGACGCTGGCCGAGTCGCTCCTCGAAAAGGCCCACTCGATGATGCAGGAGGCCGAGACGGCCCTCGAAAGGTTCGTGACCGGCAAGGAACTGAACCGCCAGCTGTGCTCCAGCCGCGGCATCGGCGAGTCGGACGCGGAGATCCGCTGGAACAACACCGCACGCGCCCGCAAGGCACTCGCCGACACCAGCTTCAACGTCGCCCAGGCGACGATGTACTACGGCGCCGCGACAGCGAACTACTCCCGTGCCCTGTACTTGCGCGCCACGGCCGCGTACCCACCCGAGCCCGCGCCCGCCGCCGCCGCATCGGTGTGAGCCCGCGCCGCCGGGTGTGGCCTGTGAGCACCCTGTGAACCCTGTGCCCGGCGCTCCGGGGCGGGCAAGATAGACAGAATGGAGAGCGCCACTGAAACCGAGCGCAAGTACGACGTCCCCGCGGACTTCGAGCTGCCGCCGCTGAGCGGTGTCGGCGGCGTGAGCCGGGCGAGCGACGCCGAGACCCACGACCTCGACGCTACCTACTTCGACACCGAGGATCTCCGGCTGGCCCGGCACCGGCACACCCTGCGGCGGCGTACCGGCGGCTCGGACGACGGCTGGCATCTCAAGACGCCCGGCGACGGCGCGACCCGCACCGAACACCGGCTCCCGCTCGACGCGGGCACCGACGAGGTGCCCGGCCCCTTGAAGGCGCAGGTGCGGGCGATCGTGCGGGACCGCGCCCTGCGCCCGGTGGCCCGGCTGCGCACCCTGCGGCGCGAGACGCCGCTGTGCGACGACGACGGCCACACGCTGGCGCTGGTCGCCGAGGACACGGTCACGGCCGAGACCGACGCCGGCCGGCAGAGCTGGCATGAGCTGGAGGTCGAGCTGGTCGACGGCGGCAAGAAGGTGCTCACCGCGGTGGAGCGGGCGCTGCTGGCAGCCGGCGCGACTCCCGCCGACGGCCCCTCGAAGCTGGCCCGCGCGCTCGGCGACCAACTGCCCGCCCCCGCCACGGACGGCGACGGGCAGCCCGACCCGGTACTGGCGTACGCGCGGGCCCAGCGGGACGCACTGGAGGCGTACGACCCGGGGGTGCGGCGGGGCGAGCCCGAGGCGGTGCACAAGATGCGGGTCGCGACCCGGCGGTTGCGCAGCACCCTGCGTACGTTCAAGGCCTGGTTTCCGCCGCAGACCGCCGGACCGGTCACCGACGAGCTGAAATGGCTGGCCGACCTGCTCGGCACCGTCCGCGACGCCCAGGTGCAGTCGCACAAGCTGCTGGCCACGGTCGATCGGGACGGCCCGGAGTTCGCCGGAGTCGGCCAGCGGATCCGGGCGCACCTGGACGACGCGGAGACCCGCGGCCGGGCGGCGCTGACCGAGGCGCTCGACGGCGAACGGTACCTGCGCCTGCTCGACGTCCTCGACGCCCTGGTCGACGCGCCCGTGGGCACCGGACGGGACGCGAAGCGCCGGGTCCGCAAGGCGCTGCACAAGGCCGACGGCCTGCTCGACCAGGCCCACGCGGACGGGGTCGACGCCGAGCTGCACGACGCCCGCAAGGCATACAAGCGGGCCCGGTACGCCGTCGAGGTGCTGGCCCCCGGCGCGGGCAAAACCGGCGCGAAGCTGGTCGACAAGCTGACCGACCTGCAGGACGTCCTCGGCTCACACCAGGACTCGGTGGTCGCCCGGGAGCTGCTGCGCGAGCTCGCCGGGGCCGCCCGGGCCGCGGGCGAGGACGGCTTCCCGTACGGGGTGCTCCACGCCCGCCAGGAGCGGGTCGGCGACGACACCCTGGCGGAGCTGCCCGCCGCCGAGGCGGCGTCGCGCCGCGCCAAGCTGCGCGGCTGGCTCGACTGACACCGCCGACGGAAAAACCGTTGTCGGGTTTCGGCACCCTGACTACGGTGGGCGGTACACGCGAAAGGAGGTGGTCCGACGTTGTATAGCTACGGGACTCGTGAGGTGGCTGTCCGCTAGGCCGCTGTCCTCGACAGCAGAAAGAAAACCCTTGTCGAGACCGTGTGGCAGCGGTCCCGGCCGAATAACAGACAGCCACCCGACCCCCGGGGTTCCGGCCTTGTCCGACCGGACCACGCTCCTCGCGAGCGCGGAGACCCCCGGGGGTCGCTTCATGTCCTCCGAAAGGGCTGACAGACCCGATGCGCGAACTCGTCGTCCTCGGCACGGCCAGCCAGGTGCCGACCCGGCACCGCAACCACAACGGCTACGTGCTGCGCTGGGACGACGAGACGATCCTGTTCGACCCGGGCGAGGGCACCCAGCGCCAGATGCTGATGGCCGGGCTCGCGGTGAGCCCCCTGACCCGGATCTGCATCACCCACTTCCACGGCGATCACAGCCTCGGCCTGCCCGGCGTCATCCAGCGGATCTCCCTGGACAGGGTGGCCCACCCGGTCGCGGTGGCCTTCCCCGCCGGCGGGCGCGAATATTTCGACCGGCTGCGGCACGCCACGAGCTTCTGGGACAACGCCGACCTGCGGCCCGAACAGGTGGGCGCGGGCTTCGCGGTGCAGACGTCCGCGGGGCGCCTCACCGCGCTGCCGCTGCGGCATTCCATCGAGACGTACGGGTACCGCCTGGTCGAGCCGGACGGGCACCGGATGGTCCCGGACCGCCTGGCCGCCCACGGCATCACCGGTCCGGCGGTCGGCGAGCTGCTGCGTACGGGCCGGCTCGGCGAGGTCACCCTGGCCGAGGTCAGCGTGCCACGGCCGGGGCAGCGCTTCGCGTTCGTGATGGACACCGGCCTGTGCGACTCGGTGTACGCCCTCGCCGAGGACGCCGACCTGCTGGTCATCGAGTCGACCTTCCTGGCGGCGGACGCGGCGCTGGCCGGCCAGGTCGGTCACCTCACCGCCGGCCAGGCCGGTGCGGTGGCCCGCGAGTCCCGGGTACGCACGCTGGTGCTCACCCACTTCTCCCAGCGCTACCCGGATCCGCGCGCGTACCTGGACGAGGCCCGCGCCGAGTTCGCCGGTGAGATCGTGCTGGCCGAGGACCTCATGCGGGTGCCCGTGCCGGCCCGGCTACCGTCGGGCGATGACCGTCCTGCTGCGCGCCGCGACTGATCCGGACCTGCCCGCCGTCGGCGCCCTGCACTTCCGCTCCCGGCGCAGCGCGTACGCGGGGGTCTTCTCCCCCGAGGCGCTGAACCACGGCTCACCGGCCGCGCTCGGCGAGTGGTGGGCGGAACGGTGGCGCTGGGAGCGCGAGACCCACCGCCTGACCGTCGCGGAGGCGGACGGTGACCTGGTCGGCTTCACCTACCTGGGCCCGACCCCCGAGCCGGACGTCACCGAGCTGTACGCCATCCACGTCGCCCCGCCATGGGTGGGGCGGGGCGTGGGGCGGCTCCTCATGCGGGACGCGCTGCCGCATCTCGGCGAGCGCGCGGTCCTCTGGGTGCTGGCCGACAACACCCGGGCGCGGCGCTTCTACGAGCGCGGCGGCTGGGCGCCGGACGGCGCCACCCGCGACCAGCCGATCGGCGCCGAGACGGCCCGCCAGCTGCGGTATGCACGCCACCAGGCGGCCTGATCCGGCATTGGCAGGAGGCGGGAACGCGCGACCGAGTGAATGCGGGGGAACCTGTGGTCGCGCGCTCCCACCAACCGCGCCCGCCCAAACCGGGGGATTGCGCCTGGCCGGAGGCGCTGACCGGCGGAGGCGTGCCGGTCGATCCAGTTTCCTGGGCGGGTCTTTGCGGGATGCCGGTGTGCTGGCGGGGCACAGCGGCGTCACCGCCGGGGAGGCGTCGCACGTGCCGGGGAGGGCTGGGCCCGCCGGGGGACGGCCGGGCCGCCGTACGACGTCGCGGTTCTGTTGTGGTCAACCGGGTCTGACGCCGGTCTCGGTGAAGGTCAGCCGAACGCCCCCCGGTTGGGCCGGTGGCGCGGCGGCGGTTCGTGCGCGGTGCAGTTGGCGGCCCGCCGGGCCCGCCGGTCGGCCCCGGCCGGACCCGCCGTACGGCGGCGGTCGATGTTGTCGTGCAGCCCGGCACGCAGTTCCGTGAAGCGGATGCTGTTGAGGTCGTGGCGCAGGGTCCACGCCTCCCGCCACGGGCGGCGTGCGGCGGTGTTCGCCCGCTCGCCGAGTCGGCGGGGCGTGCACGGCCAGCGCCGTCCACACCCGACACAGTTGAAGTCGGCGTCCGGCCGGTCATGGCGGTCGAGCAGGTGTTGCGCGTCGCGCCAGAGCAGCCGATCCACGATGTCGGCCGGTTCAGTCTGGTCGACAGAGACCATTCCTCACCCCTCCGTCAGCAGTGGCCCATGTCCGTCACGACACATACAACTCCGGCCGCCCGTTCACCGGTCGGACTTTCTGTGCGATTGCCCCCACTCCCCGTAACAGGGCCTGCCAGACCGGGTGTTCGCCGTGGGCGGACGGCGCTCGGGCATGGCGGCGACCGGCGCGGACGTTGAGGGCGGCATGGATACCGAACACCCGGACGCCGAGGCGCAGGCCCTCGACGCCTACAGCCGGGTGGTGACCGGGGTGGCCACCCGGCTCCTGCCCTCCGTCGCAGCCCTGGCCGTACGCACCCCGCGCGGCCCCGGCGCGGGGTCGGCCGTCACGTTCACCGATGACGGGTTCCTGCTCACCAACGCGCATGTGGTGTCCGGAGCGGACGGCGGCACCGCCGAGTTCGCCGACGGCACCGAGACCGCGTTCGACGTGGTCGGCGCCGATCCGCTGTCCGACCTCGCGGTGGTACGGGTGCACCAGCGCGGCGCGCCCGCCGCCCCGCTGGGCGACGCCGACCTGCTGCGCATCGGCCAGCTCGTGGTCGCCGTCGGCAACCCGATGGGCCTGGCCGGCTCCGTCACCGCGGGGGTGGTGTCCGGGCTGGGCCGTTCGCTGCCGACCCGGGACGGCCGCCGTACCCGGATCATCGACAACGTGATCCAGACCGACGCCGCGCTGAATCCGGGTAACTCGGGTGGGGCGCTGGCGGACGCCACGGGCACCGTGGTCGGCATCAACACCGCCGTCGCCGGGTACGGCCTCGGCCTGGCCGTACCGGTCAACGCGACGACCCGGCACATCGTCGGGGAGCTGGTGTCCCGTGGCCGGGTCCGCCGGGCCTGGCTGGGCATCGCCGGGGTGCCGGTCCCGCTGCCGCCGCCGGTCGCGGCCCGGCTCGGCCAGCGGATCGGCCTGCGGGTGGTGGAGGTGGTGCCGGGCAGCCCCGCCGGCACGGCCGGGATCTACCTCGGCGACATCCTGGTCAGCGCGGGCGGGCAGCCGGTACAGAGTGTCCAGCAGCTGCAGCGGCTGATGCTGGGCCCGGCGATCGGCACCCGGATGCCGGTGACCGTGCTGCGCCGCGACGCGTTCGTCGACGTGGTCACGGTCCCCACCGAACTGGCCTGACGCCGCCGCCCACCGGGGCGGCGGCGGGCTCAGGTCAGGTGGGTCAGCAGGTCCTGCCGGGTGAGCACGCCGGCCGGTTTGCCGTCGATGAGCACCATGGCGGCGTCGGCGCGTTCCAGCAGGCTCACCGCCTCGCTCACCGGCTGACCGCCACCGATCATCGGCAGGGGCTCGCCCATGTGCCGCTCGATGGTGTCGTGCAGGTGCGCCTGACCGGTGAACAGCGCGTCCAGCAGCGCCTTCTCCGCGATCGAGCCGGCCACCTCGCCGGTGACCACGGGCGGTTCCGCCTTGAGCACGGGCAGCTGGCTGACGCCGTACTCGCGCATGTAGTCGATGGCGTCCCGGACGGTCTCCGTCGGGTGGACGTGCACCAGGGGCGGGATGTCGCCGCTCTTGTTGCCGAGCATGGTCGCCACGGTGGGTTCGTCGCCGCCGGTGGTGAGGAAGCCGTACCGGGCCATCCAGCCGTCGTTGAAGATCTTCGACAGGTAGCCGCGGCCGCCGTCGGGCAGCAGGACCACGACCACGTCGTCCGGGCCGGCCCGGCGGGCCGCATCCAGCGCGGCGACCACGGCCATGCCGCAGGAGCCGCCGACCAGCAGCCCCTCCTCGCGGGCGAGGCGGCGGGTCATCTCGAAGGAGTCCTTGTCGGAGACCTCGATGATCTCGTCGCAGATGTCCCTGTCGTACGTCGTCGGCCAGAAGTCCTCGCCGACACCCTCCACCAGGTACGGCCGCCCGCTGCCGCCGGAGTACACAGAGCCCTCGGGGTCGGCGCCGACGATCCGCACCGGGCCCTGTTCCTTGAGGTAGCGCCCGATCCCGCTGATGGTGCCGCCGGTGCCCACCCCGGCCACGAAGTGGGTGATCTTCCCGGCGGTCTGGGTCCACAGCTCGGGACCGGTCTGCTCGTAGTGCGAGCGCGGGTTGGCCGGGTTGCTGTACTGGTCGGGCTTCCACGCGCCGGGGATCTCGCGGGCCAGGCGGTCCGAGACGTTGTAGTAGGAGCGCGGGTCCTCGGGCGCCACGGCGGTCGGGCAGACCACCACCTCCGCACCGTACGCGCGCAGGACGTTCTGCTTGTCCTCGCTGACCTTGTCTGGGCAGACGAAGACGCAGCGGTAGCCGCGCAACTGCGCGACCAGGGCCAGCCCGACCCCGGTGTTGCCGCTGGTGGGCTCGACGATCGTGCCGCCGGGCTGCAGGGCGCCGGACTTCTCGGCGTCCTCCACCATCCGCAGCGCGATGCGGTCCTTCACGGACCCGCCGGGGTTGAAGTACTCGACCTTGGCGAGGACGGTCGCGGCGATGCCCTCGGTCACGCTGTGCAGCCTGACCAGGGGGGTGTCACCGATCATCTCGACGACGTTGTCGTAGTAGCGCACGCCTTAGCCTAACGACGACTCAGGGCACGACCGAGCCGGGGATCACCGTGGCGCGGCTGCGCTCCCATTCCAGGAACCGTTCCGTCTCGCTGAGCACGGTCCCGGCCAGCCAGGTGATCATGATGGCGTCGTCGGCCAGCCCGAAAACGAACAGCACCGCCTCCGGTACGAGGTCGACAGGCGACACCACGTACGCCGCCGCCGCGGTCATCAGGGCGAGCCGCATGCCGCCGTCGTACTCCCCGCGCAGGGTGGCCACCACCATCCGGGGCAGGGCGGCCAGCCGCGCGCCGATCGACGGGCCGCCGCGGGCGCCGCTCATCAGGGCTCGGGCTAGTGCGGTGAAGGCCGCCGTACGCTTCAGCGTCTTTGCCATGGTCAGTCCCCTCTCCTGGATCCAGGATGACGCGGCGCCGCCACCGCTGCGAGGCGATGACGGCTCCGGGATGGTTTCGTGCCGACTGAGTGAACTCTGCGTCGGGTACGTAGCGACCCCGTCCACGCTGTCGTACCCGCGCGCTAGCCTCTGAATTCCCACCATCGCGGGACTTGTTTTGATCCAACTGGATCGGGCACGTCTCACCGAGCGACCGCGAGGGAGACCGTGGAACAGGTGTTCAGAGCCGCGTTCGGCCCCACCCGGGGCCACGGGATGACGGACGACGACTGGCGCCGCGTCCGGCGCGCCGGGCGTGTCGTGGGCGGCGTGACGGGCGTGGCCGCGGGTCTGACCCTGGCCTCGCTCGCCGTGCTGGTGCGCCAGGCCGCGGATGCCCGGCGGGTCATCCCGCTGGCCGAGGCACCCCCGCCCCGCGGCGACGGGCTGTACGGCGCCAAGTTCCCCGGCAGGCCCCTGACCATGGTGATCCTGGGCGACTCCTCCGCCGCCGGTTACGGCGTGCACCGCCCCCGGGAGACCCCGGGTGCGCTCTTCGCGACCGGGGTGTCCCGGCGGATGCACCGGCCGGTCCGGCTCTACCGTCTCGCGGTCGTCGGCTCGGTCTCGGCCGGCCTGCCGTATCAGGTCGACGCCGCCCTGGAATACGAGCCGGATGTCGCGATCATCCTGGTCGGTGGCAACGACGTCACGCACGTGTCGGCCCGCGCGGCCGCGGTGCGGCATCTCGCCGCGTCGGTGCGCCGGCTGCGCGCGACAGGCTGCAAGGTGGTCGTGGGCACCTGCCCGGACATCGGGGCGATCCAGCCGATCAAGCCGCCGCTGCGCTGGGTGGCCCGGAGCCTGAGCCGCCAGCTGGCCGCCGCGCAGACCATCGCGGTGGTCGAGGCGGGCGGGCGCACGGTCTCGCTGGTCGATCTGCTGGGTCCGGCGTTCGAGGCCGATCCGGTGCGGATGTTCAGCTCCGACCGCTTCCACCCGTCCGCCGAGGGGTATGCCAGGGCGGTCGCGGTGATGATGCCGACCCTCATGGCCGCGCTCGGCGAGGATGACGAGAGCCGTCCCCCGGTCGCCACCGGCGCGGGGGTGCGCAGCCTGCCCGCCGCCGCCCAGGAGGCGGTCCGCGCCGCGGGCACGGAGGTCAGTGCCGCCCGGGTCGACGGCCGGGAACGCGGCCCGGCGGGGCGCTGGGCGCAGCTGCGCCGGCACCCCTGGTTCGGCGAGCAACGGCTGTGGTTCGGCCACCGGGCCCCGGCCCGGCCGGGGAATCCGGCAGTGGGCGCACGGCTTCCGAGCGGGCAAGCTGGATCCACGCCGGGCGCCGTAGGGTGGACACCGGAGGATCATCAGGCGACCGTGGACTGACCCCGTCACCGGCCGCCGGTTCTCGGGCACCGGTGACGGCCGGGGAGTGACCCAGGGAGGCGACATGACGAGGTTGGCGGGACGCATCGGCAAGGCGACGGCGACGACGCTCTTCGCCGGCGCCGTGGGTGGTTTCGCCCTGCTGGCCGGGGAGGCGATCGCGGCCAAGAGCCGACGCTACGCCAAGCCGACCATGGGTCTCGCCCTGCGTACGTCGATGGGTCCCACGGCCGCGCCGCAGTTGCGGCTGATCCTGCTGGGCGACTCCGGCGCGGTCGGTGTCGGTGTCGAGTGGCTCTCCGAGACGGTCGGTGGCCAGCTGGCCCGGCTGCTGGCCGACGGCACGCCGGAGACCGGCGAGCGGCACGTGCTGCTCTCCAGCGTCGGGGTGGCGGGCTCCCGCTCCAGCGACCTGGCCACCCAGGTGGCCCGGGCACTGCTGGGTGACCAGCCCGACGTGGCGGTGATCCTGATCGGCGCGCACGACGCCACCTCGCTGCGGGCTCCGGAGGAGTCGGCGGAGCATCTCGGTGCCGCGGTGCGCCGGCTGCGCGAGGCAGGCGTACAGGTCGTGGTGGGCACCTGCCCGGATCTGGGTGCGCTGCGCGCCATCGCGCAGCCGCTGCGCCAGCTCACCGGCTGGCTGGGGCGCCGGATGGCGCGGGCCCAGGCCACGGCGGTGCTCGACGCGGGCGGCGTGGTGGTCGACCTGTGCGGGGAGACCGGTGCGGTGTTCCGTGCCGACGCCGGGACGTTCTGCTACGACGGTTTCCACCCGTCCGCCGACGGCTACCGGGTGTGGGCGCATGCGCTGTATCCGGCCGTCGAGGAGGCGGCGCTGGCCGCGGGACGCCCAGCCGCGGAGAAGTAGGACATTTCGGTGTGACGCGATTGTCCTTCCTCGCCAAGTTACCGTTCAGTTAACGTAGGTGAATGCCGGAAGCTGTCATCGTTGCCACTGCCCGCTCCCCGATCGGCCGTGCCGTCAAGGGCTCGCTGCGGGAACTGCGCCCGGACGATCTCACCGCCACGATCGTCGACGCCGCGCTCAACAAGGTCCCCCAGCTGGACCGTACGCTGATCGAAGATCTTTACCTGGGTTGCGGCCTGCCCGGCGGTGAGCAGGGCTTCAACATGGCCCGGGTCGTGGCCACCCTGCTCGGCCTGGACGGCCTGCCGGGCGCCACACTGACCCGGTACTGCTCGTCCTCGCTGCAGACCACCCGGATGGCGCTCCACGCGATCAAGGCCGGCGAGGGCGACATCTTCATCTCGGCCGGGGTCGAGACCGTCTCCCGGTTCGCGCGGGGCAGCTCCGACGGCCTGCCCTCGGAGGCGCAGGCGCTGGTCGGCGGCGGCTGGGAGAACCCGAAGTTCGCGGACGCCCAGGCCCGCTCGGCCGCGGCGGCCCAGGGCGGCGTCACCTGGCACGACCCGCGCGAGGACGGGAACGTCCCGGACATCTACCTCGCCATGGGCCAGACCGCCGAGAACCTGGCCCAGCTCAAGGGCGTGACCCGCGAGGACATGGACGAGTTCGGCGTACGCAGCCAGAACCTCGCGGAGAAGGCCATCGCGGACGGCTTCTGGGAGCGCGAGATCACGCCCGTGACGCTGCCGGACGGCACTGTCGTCTCGACCGACGACGGCCCCCGCGCCGGCGTGACCATGGACGCGGTTTCCCAGCTCAAGCCAGTGTTCCGTCCGGACGGCCGGATCACGGCGGGCAACTGCTGCCCGCTCAACGACGGCGCCGCCGCCGTGGTGATCATGAGCGACACCAAGGCCCGCGAGCTGGGGATCACCCCGCTGGCCCGGATCGTCTCCACCGGCGTCACCGCGCTGTCCCCGGAGATCATGGGCCTGGGCCCGGTCGAGGCGTCCAAGCAGGCGCTGAAGCGGGCCGGGATGACCATCGACGACGTGGACCTGGTCGAGATCAACGAGGCGTTCGCGGCGCAGGTCATCCCGTCGTACCGGGACCTGAACATCCCGATCGAGAAGCTCAACGTCAACGGCGGCGCCATCGCGGTGGGCCACCCGTTCGGCATGACCGGCGCGCGGATCACCGGCACCCTGCTCAACTCGCTCGAGTGGCACGACAAGAGCATCGGGCTGGAGACCATGTGCGTCGGCGGTGGCCAGGGCATGGCCATGGTGCTCGAACGCCTCAGCTGAGACCTCCGCCGGGTCCGGGTGCCAGAGGGCGGCCGGGCTCGGCGGGCTTCACCACCGGCGGTGGCGGGGGCCTCGCCACCCGGACGGCCATGCCGGGTCGCTCGGCAGGTTTCTGGTCCGCCGGGTTGCCATCCGGACCGCTCGCGCATAGTCACAGTGAGAGCGGGAGAGGGAGAGGCTCACATGGTCGCAATGGGGCGCAAGGACACGAACGGTACGGACAAGCTGAGTGCCGCCGAGGCGGTTCAGTTCCTGACTCCCGATCTCCTCGAATTCCTGGCCGACCTGTGTGGGGCGCCGGCGTCGATCGCCCAGGGCGCGGTGCAGCTGCTGCCGTTCGGGTCACGGGCGGCGTTGCTGGCCACCGGCCTGGTCACCGCGCACGACGGCGGCGACGGGCCGGCGCATGAGGAGATTCTGCAACTCACCGACCTGGCGTTCGAGGTGATCGCGATGGCTTCCAGCGCCGCGGCCAGTGAGCAGATCGACGAACTCGCGGCGCACGCCGCGGCGATCGTCGCGGCGCGCCAGCGCGGCTGACCGGGACGGGAGCGTCACGCCGTGTGCTGCGCGGCGCTGATGTACGTCCGCAACCGGCGCAGCGCCTTGCCGACGCCCTCGTGGCTGAGCCCCAGGACCTGCGCGCAGGCGCGGTTGCTCGGGGCCTTGCCGGTGCGCTGGATCTGGTCGAGCAGGTGGGTGGCTACCCGGATCGCGGTCGAGTCGCGCCTGCTGTAGGCCAGCGCCATCGCCTGCTGGATGACGTCCGGTGTGGCCGCTTCGTCGAGCCGGGCCGCGGCCTGCTCGTCGGTCATGGACAGCAGCCCGGGATGGGTGGTGTCGACGGGCACGGTGCGCTGGCCGCGGCGGATCGCGGCGATGGCCTGGTTCGAGGCGATCTTGACGAGGTACCCGGCCGGGTTGCGGGCCTCGTCGACCAGGCCGCGGCGGCCGCTCTCCACCAGCCGGGCCACCGCGTCGTTGGCGATCTCGTCGAGGTCTGCGCCGCTCAGCGGGGGGCTGTAGCGGGCCTGCAGGTAGCGGCGCAGCGCAGCGACGCCGAGCTGCAGCGTCTGCGAGGTCACCGCGGCGGGCGCGCTCAGCAGCCCGAGGACGAGGAACTGTATGGGGTCGTCGGGCTGGGTCACGGTGGCGGTGTCGTCCATCGGTCAGGGCGCCCGGTGCAGCAGGCAGTGGAAGTCGACCAGGGCGTTGTGCACATCGTCCTCGCTCAGACCCCGGCCGCGGCCCTTCAGCTTGTCCAGCACCTCCCGGGCGGTGGGCACCATGCCGTCCAGCTCGGCCATGTCCAGGTACTGCGTCATGATCAGCGCCTCCATCATGCGCCTCTCGTGCACCAGGAGGTGGATGCCCCACCGGATGGCCGCCGCGTCGAACCCACCGCCGAACACGGTGTCGGCGAACAGGTCGTCGTAGTCGGGTCCCCTCGAATCGATCTTGGGGTTGGTGCGCAGCCACGCCAGGGCGGCCCGGTTCACGTCCGCGCGCAGGCCCCTCGCGACCACGGCACTGTGGTAATCCAGAGCCCCGCGCCAGCGGGCCACGACGGCGGCCACCATCGTCCGGACCACGGGCTCCGGGATGCGGTCGGAGAACCGCTCATGGACGTGCCGATCCAGGTCGTCGAGCAACAGCCCCACGGCCGACGACCGGCCGGGTTGCTGCTGCGTATTGCCCCGTTCTGAATCGACCACGACGCCCCACGCCCGAAAAGCCGGAAATAGACAGATGAATCCGCGGTAACAGCGCCGTTTATGCTACGGGAGCCGCACCACCCCCAAACCTGCCTATTTACTGACACCCGTGGGGACCTTGTGTCGCTTGTGTCACTTGCCGTCGCGATTGTCGTCGCGGCGGTGTTCGCAGTCTTCGGTTTTCCGTTCCGGTTCTACCAGTGCTGGTTCAGCTGGAGCCGGATCGGCGCGCCCGCCGGCGTCCTGCTCTACATGGTCCTCGCCGGTGGGGGCGGTGGTGGCATCGGCTGGCTCACCGCCTATCTGGCGAACGTGCCACCGTCGACCGCACCGGTCATCGACGGGCTGTTCTACGGCGTCGCCGGTGCGCTCGCCGTACGGGCCGACTTCCGCTCTGGTCCCGAAGCCAGCCGCGGCCCGCAGGAAATGCGGGGAGCCGCGTCGCTGCTCGGCAAGGGCATCGAGTGGACGACCGGCCTGCTCGACGAGGTGACCTGGCGCCGCGTCAAATACTGGCTGGACGCCCGCACCGACGACCAGCTCCTGGTCGTCGCGTTCGACATCGTCCACGAGATCAGAGCCGACAACGCCGTCCCCGCGCCCGCCAAGAAGGTGATCGGGAAGGAGGCGGTCGACGCCATGCAGGCCCTGCACGAGGCCGCCGACGACGTGAAACGCGCCGAGGGCCGATCGCGGCTCACGCATTTCTGCCGGAGCCAGATCGTGAGCCAGCACATCACCAAACCGGTCTAGCCATCCGGCGCCCTCACAGGACCCGGCGCAGGGCGTCCACCTCGGCGCGGGCCCCGGCGAACACGTCAGGGCCCGGATCGGCGGCCAGCAGATCGTCGGCGGTCACGCGCAACTGGTCCGGCAGGACCGGGTCGACCAGCCGCGGCACCGTCCGGTGTCCCCGCCCCTCCGCGTCCGCACAGAGGTCGGCCAGGTGCTGCACCAGCCCGTACGCGAGGTCGGCCTTGGTGGGACCCGCCGGGGTGTGCGCCCACCAGCGGCCCTGCTCCCAGTGGCCGACCCGGGTGAGCAGCCGGTCGATGCTGGTGGCGAACTCCTGCGCGGTCACGATCGCGACCCTAGTGGACCGCCGGGAATGGGACAGCGCCCGGACCGTTTCGAGACGGGCCGGGCGCTGAGGTACGACGAGAGACGAACCGTCAGTCGTCGCCTTGCAGGATGCTCAACAGGCGCAGGATCTCCAGGTACAGCCAGATGAGGCTCACCAGGATGCCGAACGCGGCGGTCCACGCGTACCGCTGTGGCAGGCCCATCCGGACGCCCTCTTCGACCTCGGCGAAGCTGAGGATGAAGCTCAGCGAGGCGACGACGATGCAGACCAGGCTGAAGATGATGCCGAGCGCCCCGGCGCCGCGCAGGCCCGTGTTGATCCCGAAGATCGACAGCACGAAGTTGATCAGCATGACGGCGAACAGGCCCGCCATGACGGCGATCATGCCGCGGACGAACTTCGGCTTGGCCCGGATGACGCGGGCCCGGTACAGGATCGCCATCAGGAAGAACACGCCGAACGTGGCGACGACCGCCTGCAGCACGACGCCCGAGTAACCGGCTATCTCGTCGAAGTACTTGCTGACCATGCCGAGGAAGACGCCCTCGACGACCGCGTACACGACGACGAGCACCGGGTTCGCCACGCGGGAGAACGAGATGATCAGACCGAGCACCACGCCGACCATCGCCGCGCCGATCCAGGCGAGGCGGAGCATCGAGTTCGGGATCAGGTTCCACGCGGCGACGGCCGAGATGCCGGTGATGCCGAGCAGCAGCACCGTCTTCACCACGACGTCGTCGATTGTCATGGGCTGCACGGCGGGCGGAGCGGCAGGGTACCCGGCGGCGGTCGGGTACGGCTGCCCGTAGCCCGGCTGGCCGGTGGGCCCGTACGCTCCGTACCCGGCCGTCCGCTCGCGTTCGGCCGCCTGGCCGAGGCGCGACAGCACCGGGTTGGAAGTCTTCACTGTGTCCAGCCTCCCCTGAGGTTGAGGCACGTGTGTGCGTGCCTTTCCAGAGTAAGCGCTGCGCACACCCCCTGGGCGTGGCACCACCTGTGAGCAGGCTGAGAGTGCCCGGGACGGGTTTCGAACCCGCATGCCTTTTGGGCAGCCGCTTTTAAGGCGGCCGTGTCTGCCATTCCACCACCCGGGCGGGTCCAGCCCTCACCGTAGCGAACGCCGCCCGTTCGGCGGCGGACCGGACGGGCAGAACCCGCCGGGACGTCCGGTCCCAAAATGCCCCGGACCGCGTGCAGCGGCCCGGGGCGGTGCAGGTCTAGCGGGCGCCGGCGCCCACGGGAGCCCGGTCGTCGCTCAGCGGCGGCGTCACGTCTGTGAACTCCTCGCGCGGCTTGTGCAGCTGGCCCAGCGAGACGACCTCGCGCTTGAAGATCAGGGCCAGCGTCCAGTCGGCCACTACGCGGGTCTTGCGGTTCAGCGACGGGATCCGGCTCATGTGGTACGTGCGGTGCATGATCCACGCCGGGTAGCCCTTGAGCTTGATCCCGTACACCTTGGCGACGCCCTTGTGCAGGCCGAGGCTGGCGACGCTGCCCGCGTACTTGTGCTTGTAGTCCTTCGGGGCACCGCCGAGGACGACCTGGCGGATGTTGTCCGCCAGGACCTTGGCCTGGCGGACCGCGTGCTGCGCGCTGGGCGAGCAGAACGCGCCGGGGTTGGCCAGGTCGGGCACCTGGGCGCAGTCACCGGCGCTCCACGCCCCGTCGAGGACCTTGTCACCGTCGACCACCTGCAGGGTGGGCCGGCAGGTGATGTGGCCACGCGGGCCGCGCGGCAGGTCGGTGCGGTCCAGCATCGGCGACGGCTTGACCCCGGCCGTCCAGACCAGCGTCTCGGTGCGGAACTCGTCGCCGTCGGAGAGCCGGACGACCCCGCCCACGCACGACTCCAGGCGGGTGTCGAGGCGCAGGTCGATGCCGCGGCTGGCGAGCTGGCGGGCGGCGTAGGCGCCCATGTCGGGGCCGACCTCGGGCAGGATCCGGTTGGTGGCCTCGACCAGGACGAAGCGGACCTCGTCCTGGCGCAGCTCGGGGTAGACCTTGAGGGCGTCGCGGACGACGTCCTCCATCTCGGCCAGCGCCTCGATGCCCGCGTAGCCGCCGCCCACGAAAACGAACGTCAGCGCCGCCTTGCGCACCTCGGGGTCGGGGGTGACCGCGGCCACGTCCAGCTGGTCGAGGATGTGGTTGCGCAGGAAGATGGCCTCGCCGATGGTCTTGAAGCCGATGCCGTGCTCCCGCAGCCCCGGAACCGGCAGCGTCCGCGACACGGAGCCGGGCGCCACGATGATGTGGTCGTACGTCAGCTCGGTCGTGGGGCCCTCGATGGGCTGGATGGTGACCGTCTTGCGGGCGTGCTCGATCCGGGTGACCTCGCCGGAGATGATGCGGCACCGGCTGAGCGCGCGACGCAGCGGCACCACGGAGTGCCGCGGCGAGATGTTGCCGGCCGCTGCCTCGGGCAGGAACGGCTGGTACGTCATGTGCGGCTGGGGGTCGATCACGACCACCTCCGCCCGGCGCGCCGAGAGCTTCTTCGACAGGCGCAGTGCGGCGTACAGCCCCACGTGTCCTGCCCCTACGACGACGATGCGCTGCGGTTTCACGTTGCTATTGTCGCCCGTTGGGGGCGGGAGTGCCTCGGGATGTGACGTAACACAAAGCCGCTGTCAAGTGCCGTTACGCACGTATTTCCGGAAGGTGGCAGGGGTAGCCCGGAGCGCGGCCGGAGGGTTTGCGCCGGGCCCTCGACCGGGCCGGAACATCTACGGCCTGCGGAGCAGCCGGGCGAGGAGCAGGGTGAGGCCGACCGCCGCGGCCAGCCCGGCCAGCGTGGCGATCAGGAACGCGCCGCCCGCCAGGTCGGCGGTCAGGCCCAGCGCCAGCACCGTCAGCACCGCGGAGACCAGCGTCACGGCGCCGGCCCGCAGCAGCCAGCCGGTCACCACGTCGCTGTCGACCTCGGCGTCGGTGGGCAGCACCGCGGCCAGCGCGGTCAGGGTGTGCGCCAGGTAGAGCAGGGTGGCCAGGGCCAGCACCCGCCACAGCGCGACCCGCGCGTCGTACCAGGCGGTGTCGAGGATCCAGCCGCCGACCGCGGCGACGGCGGCCACGGTGGCGCCCCGGCCGCGCGGGGCGAACGCCGGGTACACCGCGACCGCGGCGATGAACAGCGCGTAGCGGCCGGTGAGCACCGGCACCGGCCAGGCCACGGTGATCGCCAGCAGGCCGCACAGGGCGACCCCGCCCCGGACCAGCATCGGCACCAGGGTGGCCCGGCGCATCGTGGTGCGGGCCCGATCGATCCGCCGGGTCAGCGTCCCGAGCACGGCCACGGTCAGCGCCCCCTCGGGGCGGAGGCCGTGCGGGCCACGTCGCGCAGCACCAGGTCGAGGCTGCCGGATCCGGCCCAGGTGACCACGGGTACGCCGTGCTCGCGCAGGCGGCCCAGCACGTTCTCGCGTTCGAGGCGCCACAGCCGGGTGGCCAGCGGGGTCCAGGTGCTGCGCCGGGGCGGGGTCACGTCGGCGGGCAGGGTGTCCACCGCGACCGTGAACCGGCCGGACTGGGCGAGCTGGGCCAGCATGTCGGCCGCGCGGGGATCGACCAGCGGGGTCAGCACCACGACCAGGGCGTCGGAGGAGATGTGCTGGAGGCCGAGAACATGCTCGGCGGGCGCGTCGTCGGAGATGTCCGGGCGTACGTCGAGCAGCCACTCCAGGGCGGTCAGGTACTGGCGGCGACCGGTGGCGGGGCGCAGGCGGCGGGCGGACTGGCCGTACTCCAGAAGCGACACCCGGTCGCCGCGCTGCAGGTAGTGCTCGGCGATCGCCGCTGCCGCCCGGACCGTGGTGTCGAGGACCGAGGCGCCGCCCCGGATGCCGCCGGAACGGCCCGCCTCGCCGAGCACGTCGAGCAGCAGCAGCACCTCGGCGTCGCGGTCGGACAGGGTGGCCGCCACGTGCAGGTCCCGGGTACGCAGCGACACCCGCCAGTCGATGCGGCGCAGCCGGTCGCCGGGGGCGAACGGGCGTACCCCGGCCAGCTCGCCGCCCTCGCCGGGGCGGCGGGACCGGTGGTTGCCGACCAGCCCGGCCGCCGCGGGCATCGCGTCGACGGCGGCGAACGGTTCGGTGACCGGGTACACGCGCACGGCGCGGGCCGGGGTGAGCACCGGGCGGCAGGCCAGCAGGCCACCGCACGCGGCGACCCGGGCGGCGGCCGGGCCGACGTCGTGGCGCCCCCAGCGCAGGGCCTCGCCGGGCAGGTCGACGGCGCGCCAGCGCTGCGGCCGTACGGTGATCCCGAAGGGCCTGTCGGCCTTCTCCAGCCGCAGCCACGGCGACGTCCGCGTGCGCACGACGACCAGGTCGTACGTGATGCCGTCGGGGTTGGCGACCGTGAGCCCGGCGGTGACCTTGCCGCCCTCGACGAGGTGGTCGGAGTCGGCCTCGATGGTGATCTCCGGGGCGGCGTGGGGCATCCGGCGCAGCCCGACCGCGGCGCCGATCGCGAACGGTGCCGCCAGCAGCACCAGATCGACCCGCCCGAGGGCGACGCCGAGCACCAGCAGCAGGCCGGTGAGCAGCACCGCCCGCCCGAGCGCGCGGGTCGGCACCCAGGCCGGAGCCCCGTCGTCCGCCGCGGTGTTCATTGCCCCGGATACCCGCTCACGTGGGTCGGCACGGCGCCGCTGGCCGGGGCGGGCACGGCGGCCAGCACCTCGTGCACCACGAAGGACGGGTCGACGCGGCGCAGCCACATCTCCGGGCGCAGCGTGATCCGGTGCGCCAGGGCCGGGACAGCTACCTCCTTGACGTCCTCGGGCACCACGAAGTCCCGCCCGGCCATCGCGGCGCGGGCGCGGGACAGCAGCAGCAGCGCCAGCGAGCCGCGCGGCGACGAGCCGACCAGCGCGGAACCGTGCTCACGGGTGGCGCTGGTCAGGGCGACGATGTACCGGCCGATCGAGTCCTCCACGGCCACCGTCTCCAACGACGCCTGCATCGCCTGCAGGGTGCGTGCATCGACCACGGGAGCGAGCTGGGCCTCCTCCTGGCGGCGCGCCATCCGGCGGCGCAGCACATCCCACTCCTCCTCGGCCGTGGGATAGCCGAACGACACCCGCAGCATGAACCGGTCGAGCTGGGCCTCGGGCAGCGGGTACGTGCCCTCGTACTCGATCGGGTTGGCGGTGGCCAGCACGTGGAACGGCGGCTCCAGCCGGTACGTGACGCCCTCCACGGAGACCTGCTTCTCCTGCATGGCCTCCAGCAGGGCCGCCTGGGTCTTGGGCGGCGTCCGGTTGATCTCGTCGGCCAGCAGCATGTTGGTGAAGACGGGGCCCGCGCGGAACGCGAAGTCGCCCTTGCGCTGGTCGTACAGGAACGAGCCGGTGACGTCGGCGGGCAGCAGGTCGGGGGTGAACTGCAGCCGCCGGAAGTCGAGCCCGAGGGCCTGGGCGAAGGAGCGGGCGGTCAGCGTCTTGCCGAGGCCCGGCAGGTCCTCCAGCAGCACGTGGCCGCCCGCGAGGATGCCCGCCAGCACCAGCTCCAGCGAGTCCCGCTTGCCGACCACCACGGTGCCGACGGAGTCCAGGACCGCGCCCGCCAGCCGCCCCACCTCGTAGGGCGGCATCACCTCCACGCGTGCGTCCGTCACGAATCCGCCCTTCTCACAGTCGTTCCAGAGTTTCCACGAACGCGGCCAGATCGCGCGCCTTCGGCGCGCGCCGGCCGGGCTCCGCGAGGGTGCGCCACAGCGCCTCGCCGAGCAGCTCACGGGCCCGGCGCGGGTCGGACGCCCGGGTGATGCCGTGCCGCAGCCGCAACCGCTCGTCGGTGAGCTCGGCGATGACGGGCAGGACGTTACGCGAGTACTGGTCGGCGTCGTTCTGCGCCCAGTCCAGCCGCAGTTCCCAGCGGCGTACCGCGGCGCGCAGCGCGTCGCCGCCCTGGCTCGGGTCGTGCGCGGAGTCGGTGGGTCGGGGCGTGGCCCGCGGCGGCGGGGGTGCCGCCACCCGGGAGACGGCCAGCATCAGCAGCCGCAGCGCCACGAACGCGGCGACGATCAGCAGCAGCGGCACCGCGATCCCGGCCGAGCGCAGCCCCGCCACGGTCACCACGGTCGCGGCGACGATCAGCAGGACGTTGCGGACGATCCAGGCCGTCCGCGAGCGCGGCCGCCGCACCTCCGGCAGATCCGGTACGGGCTCGTCCGCGCGGGAGAAGAGGTCGTCGAGCCCGCCGTCGCGCTCGCTCATGAGGCGCCCACCTCCGCGCCCAGGTCGGCGCGCAACTGCTGCAACGCCGCGCGGGCCTGGCCACGCATCCGCTCGTCGACGGTGTGCGTGGTGGCGTACCGGGCCTCCCGGTACACGGCGGCGAAGGCCGCCAGCACCTGGGCGTCGACGTGCTGCTCGACCAGCAGGCGGGCGACCAGGTCGGTCGGTGTGTCGCCCGGGTGGCGCGGGGTGCCCGCCGCGGCGGCGGCCTGCTCCAGCCGTACCCAGCAGGCGATGACCGCGCGGCGCGGGTCGCGGTCGGCGTCGGACAGCTCGTCCAGGCCCGCATCCAGCACCGCCACGAGGTCCGTCGCGCGGCGCGGCTCCGCCTGGCGGGGGACGCGGCGGCCGCCCCGGCGGGCGCGGCGGCGCTGCTGATCACGGATCAGCGCCCAGACGATCAGCACCGCGACGATCACGCCCACGACGACCAGGACGGCGACCGCGGCCGTACCGACCCAGTCGGGCAGGCCGCTGGCCGCCTCGGGGGTCGGCGCGGCGGACGGGGTGGCCTCGGCACCGGACGGCACGGCCGTCGGCTCCGAGGGCGGCAGCAACGGGGCCGCCGTGGTGGGCGCGTCCGCCTCCGGGGTGATCCGCTCCAGCTGGGGCGCCGACCGGGTCGCGGCCAGGGCGGCAAGGAACAGCAGCCCGAGCACGGCGGCCACGGGCCACCAGCGACGCAATGCGGCGAGGTCCACTCTCAGGCTCTGTTCCGTGGCTCAGGGGTTGGCGGTCGAGGACGAATCATGCCAGGCCAGCGAGCTCTTTGGCACGACCGAAGACGTCGTCCAGCATCGCGGGCGTCAGCCTTCCGGTGAACGTGTTCTGCTGGCTCACGTGGTAGCAGCCCAGCAAGTCGGGCATTTCAGGCAGGCTGACGTGCGCGCCGTGCCCGAAGGCGGGCCGGGGGGTGGGCGGCCGGTGGCCGTACACCGCACGGGCGGCGGGCCACCACGCCGCCCAGGCGAACGCGCCGAGCGCCACCACCACCCGCAGCGTCGGCCGGATCAGCGCCAGCTCGCGGTGCAGCCACGGCGCGCAGGTGTCGCGTTCGGCGGGGGACGGCTTGTTGTCGGGCGGGGCGCACCGTACCGCCGCGAAGATCCTGGTGTGTGCGAGCGCGAGGCCGTCGTCGGCGGCCACGCTGGTCGGCTGGTTGGCCAGCCCGGCCCGGTGCAACGCCGCGAACAGCACGTCCCCCGATCGGTCCCCCGTGAAGATCCGGCCGGTCCGGTTGCCGCCGTGCGCGGCCGGGGCCAGGCCGAGGATGCCGATCTCCGCATCGGGCGTGCCGAAGCCGGGCACCGGGCGCCCCCAGTAGGTCTGGTCGCGGAACGCCGCACGGCGCTCGGCGGCGACCTTCTCCCGCCAGGCGACCAGACGCGGGCAGGCGAAACAGTCGGCCACAGCCGCGTCGAGGGCGGGCAGGTCGGCCGCCTCGGCCGCGTGGGCGACGACCTCGGCATGGGTACGGCTGGTCACACCACCAGCAGAGCATTTCCCGCGTACGCCGGATCGGGCGGGCCGCCCATTCCATCCGCCCCCATTCGGCCAGTCCTGTTTCCACAGAGCCGGGTTGATGTGGGCGGTGATCCGGTGGATTCGAACCGAGGTGCCGATGGCGGCTCGGTGCTCCGGTCCGACGGCTAGACTCATCGCGATGCCACAGGCGACCGCTGAACGTGCCGTACCCGCGCGTCGGGTCCGCACCCTCGCCCAGGTGTACCGGCACTTCGGGGAGGTCGACGCCGCCGGAACGTCCCCGCTGTACGCGCGGGTCGCCGTCGCCCTGAGCGAGTCCGACGAGGCGATGCGCGCCGTTGAGGCGGCGCCTGCGCGTAAGCGGCATCCGACGCTGATCCTCGCCGCGTTGCACGACCTCGCCCTCGCCGGGCGCGCCCCGGCGCTGGCCGCCGCCTATGCCGCCGGCGACGGCGACGCCGCTGCCGACGCGGCGATCGACGCGCTGCTGCGGATGACCGGCCCGGTCGTGGACCTCGCCGTGCGCCGGAAGGTGCGGACCGACGAGACCGGACGGTACGCCGTGCTGTATCCGGCCATTGCCGAGGCGGCGCACCGGCTGGGTGCGAGCGCAGTCGGGCTGATCGACGTCGGATGTTCGGCCGGGCTGAATCTCCAGGTCGACCGCGTGGGCATCACCTACAGCGATGGACGGTCGCTGGGCGACCCGGCGTCTGCCGTGCAGGTGTCGTCGTCGATCGTGCAGAACCGGCCCGTCCCGGCGCGGGCGATCCCGGAGGTGGTGGCCCGCGTCGGCGTCGACCTCGAACCCGTGGACGTGACCGACGCGGATGATGCGCGATGGTTGCGTGCGTGCGTGTGGCCGGATCAGCCGGAGGAGGCCGCGCGGCTCGGCGCGGAGATCGCCCTGGCGGCGACCGCCCCTCCGGCGCTCCTGCACGGTGACGCGGTCGAGGTGTTGCCCGACGCCTTCGCCCGGATGCCTGCCGACGTGCTGCCTATCGTCACCACGACGTGGGCGTTGTCGCGCCTCCCGCTGGAGAGCCGCATGCGGTTCCTGCACCGCCTCGATGAGGCGGCGACCCATCGGGCGGTGGCGTGGGTGTCGGTGGAGGGAGTGGGGGTCGCGCCCGCGATACCGACGATGGGCGATCGCCGCGCCTCGGGTCACAGCATCATCGGCCTGGCGGTGTTCGAGCACTCGGCTCTGCGCGCCGAGGCCCTCGGCCGCTGCTGGTCGAAGGGCCGCATGCTGGCCTGGCTGGCGGACTCCTGATCAGCCGAGATCGAACTCGCCGTTCTTCACACCGTCGAGGAACCGGGACCAGGCTTCCGGATCGAACGCCAGCACCGGGCCGGACCGATCCTTGCTGTCACGCACACCGACCACGCCGGGAAGGTTCTTGGCGACCTCGACGCATGAGTTGCCGCCCGTGTCGCTGCGCGTCGACTTGCGCCACACTGCACCGGTCAGGTCTGCCATGTTGCACACACCCCCCTGATCAACTCGATGGACTGCGTCCGCGGCAATGCCTCACCACGGATCGCCTCCCATCTCTTGATCAGGCTATCAACGGCCTCGCGCCGATGAAGCACCTGCACAGGCCATGGAGTGTCCACCATGGCTACCTCGAACTCGTCCCCCTTGGTGATGACAAATGGCCCGGCCAGACCTGCATAGGCGCCTGCGGTGGTCGGCACGACGTGGATCCGGACCGTGGATCGTTCGGCGCAGTGCAGCAGGTGCTCACACTGCGCTGCCATCACTCCGGGACCGCCGACCGGTCGGCGCAACGCCGCCTCGTCGATGATCGTCAGGAGGTCTGGCGGGCATGGCGCGTGGAGGATCTCCTGACGTTGCAGCCGGGCGCCGACGCGCCGCTCGACCTCTTCGTCATCGATCAGCCGGGATCCCGCGAAGATCGCGCGGGCATAGTCCTCTATCTGTAGCAGACCCGGAATGATCAACGGATCGAACCACCTGATCAGCGTCGCCTCGCGCTCGAAGACAAGCCAGTCCCGAAACCACACCGGTGATTGATCCGTCCGGACCAGGTTGTCGAGCAGGCGCTCGAAGAGACCACCGGTCTGCAAGGCACGATCGACACCTGCCAAGTAGTCCCGAGTGGGTGGGCGTTGGCCGTTTTCGACGGCGCTGACCAGGGATGACGAGTAGTTGATGGCCTTGCCGAGGTCTTCCTGGCTGAGGCCGGCGGCCGAGCGCGAACGCCGTAGCTCGTTCAGCAGGAAGCTCGACGCTGACTCGGACACCTCGGTCATCACACACTCCCGCCACACGTCCGCCGGGCTGCGCCACATCTCCCCACCGGCCGGGAGCCGCGTACACGGCACCGCCGGGAACAGGCGCGAGAGCTTCCGAGCGTATCGATGTCCTCACCAGACTGTGAAGACACGCAGGAATGATGCCGGGAGGCGGAGATGGAGCTGGTGATGGCGATCGGTCCGGCGCTGGCCGTGGGGTTTCTCGCGGGGCTGTTGACGTTCCGGCAGAAGAGCCGGTGGTGCCCGGCGTGCGGGGCGACGCTCGCCTGTCCCGAGGCCGGTCGTCACGGCCTTCACGGGCGGCGGGTCTGACCATGGTGGACGGTCTGGAGCTGCTGAACCTTCTGCTCGGCCACTGGGAAAGCCCCGTGCTGGTACGCGTCGGCGGTGAGCTGGTGGAGGTGGCCGACGTGCGGTACCGCCCCGAGCGGGGCGGCGTGGTGCTCCTGCTGGAGACGGAACCGGGCGGCGCGGCATGCGCCACGCCGCCCGGAGAGCCTCAGGACTTCTGCTTGAGGCAGAGCAGGTAGCCGTCGCCCGACTGGCTGGCGTACGCGAGGTACTGCTCGCCCTCCTTGACGAACTTCTCGCAGGCCGGGTTGTTGATGTCGGTGACACCGTCGACGCGGCCCAGCACGACGAAGGCGGCGTCCTTGGACTTGCAGTCGACCGGCTTCATGTCGGCGACGCCCTCCTCGCCGACCTTGACGTCCTTGGCGGTCTCGGAGGCGAGGCAGTCACCGGCCTTGGTGTCCTTGGTCGGGTCGGGGCGGAGCATGAACTTCGCCACGCCGGCGACAACGATGAGGATCAGCATGCCGACGATGGCCAGGATGATCCGGCCGACCTTCGACTTCTTCTTCGGTGCGGCGGGTGCGTCGCCCATGCCGGTGACGGCGCTCGGGTCGGAGACTGGAATGTTGCCGCCCTCGGGGGCGGGGGTCGGCCCAACCGGGTTGCTCACTTCGCGTCCTTTCGCGGAGTCGGTCGACGGCCGACCGAATACCGCCGACAACTTAGCGATCAAGCCTCGCGCGCGCGACCCCGTTGCCGCGCGGTTACTTTCCGGGGCTGGGGTGCGCGGCCGAGGAGGGGCTCGGCGCGGGCGAGGCGGAGCCGGAGGGGGCCGTGGACAGCCCGGAGAACGGGGCGTTCTGCGGGCAATACGGGTAGACCGACTCGTCGGCGGCTCGCACGGATTCGTCGTTCGCGTAGTCGTCACACCACGCGTTGCCCAGATGGATCGGGGTGCCGTCCTGGTCGAACAGTCGCGCCCCGGTGACCAGCCGACCCTGCTGATCGTAGACAAACACATCCTGGACATTTCCGTACGGATCGCTGTAGCCGACGTCGGTGTATCCGGGCTCCATGCTGTTGCTGTCGGCGAGGGTGAAGCCGCCCAGCGCCACGATCACCAGCACGACGGACGCGGCCCACAGCGCGTACCGGGGCCAGGAGGCGAGGCCCGCCGTGCGGCGGCCCACCCAGATCGAGCCGAGGATCCCGGCGCTCAGCAGGACCAGCGCCACCGCCTCGCTGCCGCCGATGCGGGGCAGCAGGCCGATCGACTGGCCGCTGTCGTCCAGGATGCCCGCGACGATCATCGCGACGAGGTAGCCGCGCAGCACCCACCACGCGGGGCGCAGCAGGACCAGGAATTCGCTGGCCCGCGCGGCGCCGAACAGCGGGCCGAGACGCCGGTCGACCACGCCGAGCGCGCGTTGCAGATCCTGCCGCAGCTCGACGAACCGGTTCGGGATGGGCGGCGGCGGATCGGGGAAGCCGCCGACGAAACCCGCACTGGTACGCAACTCCGCCGCGTACGCGCTGGGCACGCCGAGCCGGTCGACCAGGGTGCCCTCGCCCTCGGCCAGCACCTCGGCCAGGTGCTCGGGCAGGTCCTCCAGCAGTTCGTCGCGCAGCGACTCCGGAAGGTCACCGAGGGCCGCACGGACCGCGAAGACGTACGCAGTGATCTCGTCCTGTGCCGTTCCGTTCACGCTGTCCCCCGCTCCCGCAGCAGATCGTTCATCGTGGATGCGAAGCCGTACCACACCTTGCCACCTCGCTGCAACTCCGCACGGCCAGCAGGATTCAACGCGTAGTACTTGCGGTGCGGGCCCTCGTCGCTCGGCACCACGTACGTGGTCAGGTAGCCGGCGTTGAACAGGCGCCGCAGCGTGCCGTACACGGAGGCGTCGCCGACGTCGGTGAGACCCGCGGCGCGCAGCCGCCGCAGGATGTCGTAGCCGTAGCCGTCCTCATCGCACAGCACCGCCAGCACGGCGAGATCAAGGACCCCCTTGAGCAGCTGGGTCGTATCCACGCGATGCACGCTAGTCTGCAGTGCGAAATACCGTCAAGCCGAGGGCCGCCCGGCGAGTCGCACCGGCGCCGGGGCGGCAGCGCCGCCGTTGCGGTCGGCCCATAGGGTCCGGTGCATGGAATATCGTCACCTCGGCAGGTCCGGTCTGATCGTCAGCGAAATCGCTTACGGCAACTGGATCACGCACGGACCGGACGCCGATCGGGACACCGCGATCGCGTGCGTGAGAGCGGCCCTCGACGCCGGGATCACCACCTACGACACCGCCGACGTGTACGGCATGACGCACGCGGAGACCGTCCTGGGCGCCGCGCTCGACGGCGTTCGCCGCGAGTCTTACGAGTTGTGCACGAAGGTCTACTGGCCGACCGGCACCGGCAAGAACGACGCGGGCCTGTCCCGCAAGCACATCCATGAGTCGATCAACGGCTCGCTGCGGCGGCTGCGCACCGACTACGTCGACGTCTACCAGGCCCACCGCTACGACCCCGCGACCCCGCTGGACGAGACGATGCTGGCATTCGCCGACATCGTCCGGGCCGGCAAAGCGCTCTACATCGGCACCTCCGAGTGGCGTGCCAGCGAAATCCGGGCCGCGGCCGCCCTCGCCAGGGAACTGCATGTTCCGCTCGTCTCGAACCAGCCGATGTACAACATGCTGTGGCGCGTCATCGACGCCGAGATCGTCCCGGCGTGCGAGGAACTCGGGATCGGCCAGATCGTCTGGTCCCCGATCGCCCAGGGCGTGCTGACCGGCAAGTACCAGCCGGGCGAGCCGCCGCCCGCCGGCTCCCGCTGGGCCGACCATGACGGCGAGAACATCCTGCCGGACTTCTCCACCCGCGACGTCCTCGCGCACGTCCAGCAACTGCGGCCGATCGCCCGGGAGGCGGGGCTCACGCCGGCCCAGCTCGCGGTGGCCTGGACACTGCAGAACCCCAACGTGTCCGCGGCGATCATCGGCGCATCCCGTCCCGAGCAGGTCACCGAAAACGCGGCCGCGGCGGGACAGAAGCTCGACGTCGACCTACTCAAGCGGATCGACGACGTGCTCGATCCGGTCATCGAGCGCGACCCGGCGAAGACCAAGAGCCAGAAGCAGCGCCCGATCTGACCGTAACTGCCGGATCAACGCATCCGGTCTTCAGCGCGGCCGTTCGTGGGGGTCGCGCGCGGCCGGGGTGGGGCTGAAGTTGCCGGTCCAGGTCGCCTTGGCTCCGGAGTCGCCGATGCGGTAGGTGCCGTACACCCCGGCGGCGGCGATGACGATCGCGAGCGCGGCGATGAGGCGGGTCAGCGCGGACGACCGCGGCTTGAGCCACTCGTGCCGGTGGGCGAGAGCGGACAGCCTGCCGCCGGTGGGTGCGGTGGCTTCGATCTGGCGCCACCAGACCACGAGCGCCAGGATCGCGATCGGGATGGCGTAGAAGATCGCGGTGTCGCCGAGTTCCGTGTGTTCGTGCAGCAGGGCGCTCTGCGGGACGCGTCGTTCGAGCCATTCACCGGCGTCGGTGGTGATGGGCACGAGGATGACCACCAGAACGGACAGGATCGCGTTCGCGGCGGCCAGGCGGCGCCGGGCCGGCGCCCACACCGCGGTGAGTACGAGCAGGAACGCCGCGAGGGGCAGCAGCACGACGACCGCGTGCACCAGCAGGATGTGCGCGGGGAGCCCGTTGACGGTGCTCATTCTGGGATCCCTTCCAGGCGTGACCGGCCGGGGGGATAAGTCTGCTATCCACCGGAATCGGATGATTCTAGTCTTCGAGCCTTACCCATCCACGGCGTCGATTCCCGGCTGCGATCGGCGCCGCGGGTAGGGCCGTGTGCCCGGCGGGTACCCGCGACGGAGGACGAAAAACCCCGGCCCGGCCTCGCGGTGCCGTTCGGCTGGGGGCTCTATCGTCCGGCCGGAGCGCGGGCCGAGACGAAAGTATGAGCGGCAACCGTTAAGAAACCTTCCAGGACCCGGGGGCGCTCCCTCCAACCCCGAATCTTCTTCATGTGACCGGCCGACGTGGGCCGCAACAAACGGAGGAGATTCGCTTGGGCCGCAAGGTGAACAAGGTCGTGACCCTGCTCGGCGCGATGCTGGCCGGCACCACCGCCGTGATCGGCGCCGCCGGCACCGCGCACGCCGCCCCCGCCACCCCGAGCAAGCCGACCAAGCCCACCGCGCAGCGCTGCACCACCAACGACAAACTCGTCCCCTCCTGCGGGGTCCTCTGGGGCGCCGCCGCCGGCGGCTTCACCTCCGCCCCCCGGGACGCGGAGCTGAAGAACTGGGAGAAGCTCTCCGGCCGCACCGCGTCGATCTTCCACACCTACCACAAGGGCGACGAAGCCTTCCCCACCAAGAGCGAAATCGCCATGACCTCCGACCCGGCGAACCCACGGGTCCTGCTGGTCAACTGGAAGGTCGCCTACGGCTCCACCTGGGCCAAGGTCGCCAAGGGCGAACAGGACAAGCGCATCGACAAGTTCGCCCAGCGGATCAAGTCCACCTACGGCGACAAGAAGTTCTTCCTCGTGCTCAACCACGAACCCGAGAACGACGTCATCGCCCGTAAGGGCTCCGGCATGGAGGCCAAGGACTTCCGCACCATGTACCGCCACGTGATCCAGCGCCTCGACAGCAAAGGCGTCGACAACGCCATCAACGTGATGGCCTACATGGGCAACGAGAAGTGGATGGCCCAGCCCTGGTGGAACGACCTCTACCCCGGCGACGACGTCGTCGACTGGATGGGCCTGGACTCCTACGTCTCCGCCGAAAAGGGCTACTACCACTACGGCCAGTTCGGCGACCTGCTCGACCGCAAACCCACCGGCGGCAAGGGCCTCGGCTGGTACGACTGGGCCACCACCAAGCACGCCAGCAAGCCCATCATGATCGCCGAATGGGGCGTCTACCACCGCATCGGCAAGCCGGTCGACAAAACCCCCGGCTACAACTCCGTGCTGCCCGAACTCGCCAAGCGCCCCAACATCAAGGCCCTCGTCTACTTCGACACCAAACACGACGACGAAGGCAACCGCGACATCAGCATCGACTCCACCACAAAGAACCTCGCCGCCTTCCGCACCCTCGCCGCCAACCCCATCTTCAACGTCACAATCGCCTGACCGCACGCATCACACACGAGCCGCCCGGCACCACGCCGGGCGGCTCGCGCCATGACAGGCGCCGGGACGCGTACCTAGGTGGCGAGGCCCCAGGCGATGCCGTCGAGGATGTCGTGCTCGCTGGCGACCACAGTGGAGGCTCCCGCGCGTTCCATGATGGTCCGCAGGATGAGGGCGCCCGCGCCGATCACGTCGGCCCGGCCCGGATGCATCACCGGCAGTGCCCGCCGCTGCGCGACCGTCGCGGACAGCAGCTCCGCTGTCACCTTCGCCACCGCCTCCTGTGACACGCGGGCGTGGTGGATACGGCTGGCGTCGTACCCGTCGAGCCCCAACGCCAGCGCGGTCACGGTGGTGACCGAACCGGCCAGCCCGACCAGCGTCGCCGCCGCGCGGCCGGGCACGGCCGCGAGCGCGACGTCCACCGCCGCCGCGATGTCCTGCTCCGCCGCCGCGATCTGGTCGGCGGTCGGCGGGTCCGAGCGCAGGTGACGCTCGGTCATCCGGACACAGCCGATGTCGACCGAGATCGCCGCGTCGACGGTACGGTCGCCCGTCACGAACTCGGTCGACCCGCCGCCGATGTCCACCACCAGGTACGGCGCGGGCGCCGCCAACCCGCGCACCGCGCCCTCGAACGACAGCCGGGCCTCCTCGTCGCCCGTGATCACCTCCGGGTCGACGCCCAGTACGGTGCGGACCATCGCCCGGAAGTCGGCCGCGTTGGAGGCGTCCCGCGACGCCGACGTGGCGCACATCCGGACGCGGGTGACGCCCAGCTCGGCGATCTCCGCCGCGTAACCGAGCAGCGCCGTGCGGGTACGGGCGATCGCCTCCGGGGCCAGGCGGCCCGTGCGGTCCACCCCCTCGCCCAGCCGGACGATCTCCATCCGGCGGGCCACGTCCGTCAGCGAGTCACCGACCACGTCCGCGATGAGCAGCCGGATCGAGTTCGTGCCGCAGTCGATCGCCGCGACCCTCATAGGTGCAACAGCATTCTCGTGTTCCCCAAGGTGTTCGGCTTGACCCGTTCCAGGTCCAGGAACTCGGCGACACCCTCGTCGTACGAGCGCAGGAGCTGCTCGTACACCGTGTGCGGGACGGGGGCGCCGTCGATCTCGGTGAACCCGAACGAGCCGAAGAACGACGTCTCGAAGGTCAGGCAGAACACCCGGGCCACACCCAGCTCACGGGCCATGGCCAGCAGCTCCGTCACGATCCGGTGGCCGATCTTCTGGCCCCGGCAGGACGGGTCGACCGCGACCGTGCGGATCTCGGCCAGGTCCTCCCACATCACGTGCAGGGCGCCGCAGCCCACCACCTGCTGGTCGGCCGCTCGTACGGCGACCCAGAACTCCTGGACGCTCTCGTACAGCGTGACCGTGGCCTTGCTGAGCAGCCGCCGGTCCGTGGTGTACGTGTCCACCAGCTCCCGGATGGCCCTGACGTCGGACGTGCGCGCCCGGCGGATCTCCACCTGCATCCGTCGAGTCTAGGAAGGCTCCGGCTTCACGCACGGACCGCCCGCCCACCACGCGCCGACCGTTTCGCGTACCTCGTCGCCGAACGGGTTCACGCCCGGCCCGGCGGCCAGCGCGTGGGCCAGGTGGACGTGCAGGCACTTCACCCGTTCCGGCATGCCGCCCGCGGAGACGAACGCGATCTCCGGCACGTGCATCACGGACTCGCGGCGGGCCAGGTAGTCCTCGTGCGCGCGGGCGTACTGAGCGGCCAGCTCCGGGTCGGCAGCCAGCCGGTCCTGCATCTCCCGCATCACCCCGCCGGACTCCAGGCGGCTGCAGGCGGCGGTCGCGTTCGGGCAGGTCAGGTAGAACATCGTGGGGAACGGGGTGCCGTCGTCCAGCCGGGGCGTGGTCTCCACCACGTCCGGGTTGCCGCACGGGCAGCGGTGCGCGACCGCCCGGGTGCCGCGCGGGCGGCGGCCGAGCTGGGCTTCGACCGCGTCCAGATCGGCGTCGGTGGGAGAGTCCATCTGCATCATTTCTTCGGCGGGGTGTCGGCCGCGGCGACGCTCGACCACAGCGTGTCGTACCAGCGGTCGGGGGCCGGGGCCGGTGGGGGCTTACCCGCGTCGCGGGCGGCGCCGGCCGGGTCGTTGAGCACCAGCAGCGGCACCTCGCCGGGGCGAACGTAGAACAGGCGGTCGCGGGCCTGGATCCGGACGTACTCCGGGTCCTGCCACTTCTCGACCTCCTCGGTGAGGCCCTGGATCGTGGCCTGCTGGGCGGTCTGCGCCGCCTCCATCCGGGCGATCTGCGACTCCTGCGCCAGATACACCCGCACCGGGTACGTGTACGCCAGCGCCAGGATGACCAGCACCGCGATCAGCACCGTCGCCCGGCCGGTGAAGGCGCGCGGGCGCGGGGCGACGGTACGTTTCGTGGCGCCGGTGGCGGCGCTGCGCCGGGCGGCCGTGGGACGGCTGCCCGCGCGGTCACCGCCTCGCCCGGCGCGGGCGGCCGGGACGCGGACGGTGCTGCCGGCGCGGGGCTCGATCCGGGTGGCACCGGTGTCGCGGGTCGCGGCGCGGGTGGGCCGGACCGCCGCGCGTCCACCCGGACGGCCCGCCTGCCCGGGGCGGCGGGACGGGCCCTGCCCACTGGGCGTGCGGCGCTGCGTCATCCCTGCCCCTCCCCCGAGAACACTCGCGACGGCACCGCCGCGAAGTTGCGGCACCGACTCCAGCCCGAAACTATGCCTCGGGCAGCCGGTGCCACAACTCCAACTCGCGTTACGCCGACCGGTAGCGCGGGAACGCGCCCGCACCCGCGTAGCGCGCGGCGTCGCCCAGCTCCTCCTCGATGCGCAGGAGCTGGTTGTACTTCGCCACCCGGTCCGAACGGGCCGGTGCACCGGTCTTGATCTGGCCGCTGCCCACCGCGACCGCCAGGTCGGCGATGGTGACGTCCTCGGTCTCGCCGGAACGGTGGCTCATCATCGTCGTGAAGCCGGCCCGGTGCGCCCGGTCCACGGCGTCCAGCGTCTCGGTGAGCGAACCGATCTGGTTCACCTTGACCAGCACGGAGTTCGCGGCGCCCTCGGCGATGCCGCGGCCGATCCGGGTCGGGTTGGTGACGAACAGGTCGTCGCCGACGATCTGGAGCTTGTCGCCGAGCTGGGTCGTCATCGCGGTCCAGCCCGCCCAGTCCTCCTCGGACAGCGGGTCCTCGATGGAGACGATCGGGTACGCCTCGGCCAGCTTGGCGTAGTAGTTGATCATCTCTTCGGTGGACTTCGGCGAGCCCTCGAAGACGTACGCACCGTCTTTGTGGAACTCGGTCGCCGCCACGTCCATCGCCATCACGATGTCGGTGCCCAGCGTGAAGCCCGCGGCCTGCACGGCCTCGGCGATCAGGTCCAGCGCGGCCGCGTTGGTCGGCAGGTTCGGCGCGAAGCCGCCCTCGTCGCCCAGCCCGGTCGACAGACCCTTCTTCTTCAGTACGGACTTCAGCGCGTGGTACACCTCCGCGCCCGAGCGCAGCGCCTCGCGGAACGTCGGCGCGCCGATCGGGGCGATCATGAACTCCTGCACGTCGACGTTCGAGTCTGCATGCGCGCCACCGTTGAGGATGTTCATCATCGGCACCGGCAGCACGTGCGCGTTCGGGCCGCCCACGTAGCGGAACAGCGGCAGCTCCGCGGAGAGCGCGGCGGCCTTGGCCACCGCCAGCGAGACGCCCAGGATGGCGTTCGCGCCCAGCTCCGACTTGCTCGGGGTGCCGTCGATGTCGAGCATCTTCTCGTCGATGAGGCGCTGCTCGCTGGCCTCGTACCCGATCAGCTCGTCGGCGATCTTGTCCTCGACGTTGCTGACCGCCTTTTCGACACCCTTGCCCAGGTAACGGCCCTTGTCGCCGTCCCGCAGCTCGATGGCCTCAAATGCGCCGGTGGAGGCGCCGGACGGCACCGCGGCGCGGCCGATGGTGCCGTCGTCCAGACCGACCTCTACCTCGACGGTGGGGTTGCCCCGCGAGTCGAGGATCTCCCGGGCGACGATCGCTTCAATGGTGGCCATGTGTCGTGTCTCTCCTTGCACTCGTACGGATGAGATCTTGACCGCGACCCTGCGGCCGACCACGGCCCTGAGCGTATCGAGCCGGGGTGTGCGCCGTACCGGCGGCCGGGGAACTTCGCCTCCGGGAAGTCTCAGGAACGGCCCGCCGCTGCCGATCAAGAGCGCACCATGACTACCACCACCGTGCTCCCCGAAACCGGCACCCGCGTCGAGCTCTCCGCCTCCGCGGCCGCCGATCCGGTGGGCTGTGTGCGGGTGGTGCGGACCGAGGGCGACCTCCTCACCCTGGCCCTGCCGCAGGCGCTGGCCCCCCGCATCGGCGCCTTCGTGACCGTACGCTGGGCCGCGGGCGCCCGTGGCCGGTTCGTGCTGCCCGCGGTGGTCGTCGCGGCGGAGGAGAACCGGGTCGACCTGCAGCCCGCCGGCGAGCCGACGATCGAGCAGCTGCGCCGCTACGTGCGCGGCGGCGGTGGCGAGCAGGTGCTGATGCGCCGGCCCGGCCAGATGGACACCCTCGGCTGGATCCGGGACATCAGCGAGCACAGCGTGCGGGCGCACTTCTCCGGCGTCCAGCTGGCGCCCGGCGACGAGGCGGACCTGCTCATCGACCTCGACGGCGAGATCATCGAGGTACGGGCGACCGCGGTGAAGGCGGCCGGGCTCCCGCAGCGGGTGCCGCCGGGGCCGATGTCGGTCGAGGTCGTCGCGGTCTTCTCCGCCGCCGAACCGCAGGCCAAGCTGATCCGCCGCTACGTGATGCGCCAGCAGCTCCTCAGCCGCATGCACGCCTGACCCGGCCCTTCTGGTCTCCGACCTCCGACCTCCGGTCAGACGCCGAGCAGGGTGCGCAGGTGGCGGGGCGGTGGGGTGCCGTGCGCCAGCATCGCGTCGTGCCAGGCCTTCGGGGTGGCGCCGAACGGCCGCGCCGCCGCGAGCGCGCTCATCTCCGTGTAGCCGACGAAATAGGTCGACAGCTGGGTGGACGTGAGCAGGGCCCGGCGCCACTTGCCGGCGGCCTCGCCCTCCTCCTGGAAACCGCGCCCGGTCATCAGCGCCATCCCCTCGGCCTCGGACAGCTCCGCGCAGTGCACCAACTGGTCGAGGATCGCGTTGAGCGTCATCCGCAACTGCATCTTCAGCTGCTGCAGGCGGACCGGCAGGCCGCCGAAACCCAGCCCCGCCATCAGCTCCTCCGCATACACCGCCCAGCCCTCGACGAACGGGTCGGAGCCGGCCAGCGCACGCACCCGGGTCGCCGCGCGGAACCGGCGGGCATGGGCGAGCTGCAGGAAGTGGCCGGGCATCGCCTCGTGAACCGTGAGGTTGCGCAGCATGTGGTTGTTGTACTCGCGGTAGAACGACTCGACGCGCGCCGCGGGCCAGCCGGACGGGGCCGGGGCGATGCGATAGAACGTCGGCACGTCGGCGGTCTCCAGCGGGCCGGGCGGGTCACAGTAGGCGACCGCGACGCCGCGGGCGAACTCCGGCATCTCCTCGACCACGCACGCGTCGTCCACGATCGTCATCAGGTCGTGGGCGCGGACGAAGTCGGTGGCCTCGGTCATCGTCCGCTTCGCCAGCTCGACGATCGTGGCGCCGTCGGGGTGGTCGTCGGCCAGCCGGTCCAGCGCCTGCCGCACGGTCCCGTCGGTCGCCGGGCCACCGGTCAGCTCGGCGGCCACCACGCGCAGCTCGGCGGTGACGTCGTCGAGGTTGCGCTCGGCACGGGACAGGATCTCGGCCGCGGGCAGCTCGGTGTCGAGCGCGTGCCACAGCCGGGCCTCCCACAGCGGGCGGCCCAGCCGGGGGTCGCGCCCGGGCTCGCCGCTGTCCAGCCCTGCCCGCAGCCAGCGACCGAACTCGGCCAGCGCGTCCAGGGCGGCCGCCGCCGCGGGCTCGACCGCGGAGCGCAGCCCTGGCTCCTCGGCCAGCAGCCCGGGCATCTCGGCACGGATCAGCGCCGCCGAACCGGCGAACTGGCCGAGCGCGGTCTCGGCGTGCAGCCGGGGCACGTCACGCAACACCGCGCGGGCGGTGGCGAGCGCGTCCGGAACGGCGGCCAGCCGGGCGCCGAGGCTGCCGAGCCGCTCCGCCGCCGGGGCGAACGGGCGGCTGGTCAGGCTGTCGAGCAGCGGGCCGGGATTGTGCCGTAGCGGATTCCACTCGTGCTCGCGCAGGTCGCGCAGCTCGAACAGGGACTGCTCCACCAGCGCGCTGAGAATCGCGTGGTCGGCCTGCTCCTGCGCGCCGAACTCGTCGGGGTCGACACCGGACAGCGCGTCGGCCGCGTCGCGCAGCATGGTCACCTGCCCGGCGACCGCACCGGGCGACAGATCGGGCAGCCGGTCGTCGACGCGGTGATCGCCGGCCCGCGCGGCCAGCACCGGATCACTGCCCAGGAGGGCGTCGACGATGCGTTCGGCGAGCGGCACGAAATCCGACATGCCGCGAACCTACCCGGCTGGTCCGACGTTTCCGGTCTCCGCCGCCCGCACCGCGGAAGCGTACGCGAGGGCGGCGCGGCGCAGCGCGGCCTCCGCGTCCAGGCCCCCGGCGCGCGCGTCCGCCACGATCCGCAACAACGCGGCCCCCAACTCGTCGTCCTGCGGCAGGGGGACGGTCAGGCCGGCGCGCTCGGTGCGCTGCAGCATCTCCGCCGCCAGTGACAGGGCCGGCTGGCTGCGGGCCACACCGTCCAGGACGGAGCCGCGGGCCTTCTCGGCGCGCTTGATCCGTTCCCAGTTCTCGATGATCTCCTCGACGCCCGCGACCTGCTCCTCCGCGAAGACGTGCGGGTTGCGCCGGACCATCTTGTCGACCAGGCCGCCCGCCACGTCGTCGACGTTCCAGCTGTCGCCCTCGGTCCGGTCCTCGGCCAGCCGGGCGTGCAGCACCACCTGAAGAAGGACGTCGCCCAGCTCCTCGCGCAGCGCGTCGAGGTCGCCGTCCGCGATGGCGTCGTACGCCTCGTACGACTCCTCCAGCAGGTACGGCGCGAGGCTGGCGTGGGTCTGCTGCCGCTTCCACGGGTCGCCCCCCGGCGAGACGAGCCGGTCCATCACCGCCACGGCGTCCAGCAGCCGGGCGCCCGGCGGATCCCACGATCCGTAACAGAGTTCCAGCTCGGCCAACGAGGGTTCGCGGGCGAGCCGCAATCCGAGCTGGCGGGCGAAGTCCTGGTCACCGCCCGGCCCGGCCAGCCACACGACCGCGCCGCGCGCGGACGGGTCGGGGCCGCTCAGGGCGGCCAGCAGCGCCTCCGGGTCGGGTGGCAGCACGGTCACCGTGACCCCGGCGGCGCGCAGCGCGTTTGCCTGTTCGCTCTCGGCGGCCGTGAACACCGGGTGGGACCGGACAAGATCCCATGCGGCGGCGCTGAGCAGCCCAGCGGGCAGCCGGGGTGAGGTCACCAGCAGGACGATGCGAGCGGTCACCGGCGGGCGCTCCCCGAGGTGGTCACGGCCGGGCGTGGCAGAGCGCGCCGGGGCTCAGGCAAGGTCGGTGACCGGGACCGGGTCCCCGCCCGCCGTACCGAAGGTCACCTCGATCAGCGGCAGCGCCTCACCCTTGGGGCCCTGGACGCTGTAGAGCGGCAGGGTGGGCACCGGGTAGCGCGGGTTCACCTTGATGTTCAGGGCGTCGATCCGGGCCTGCAACGCGTTGCGCAGCCCGATCGCGGGCGCCAGCGACTGCTTGTCCTGCTCGGTGATGCTCGCCGCGAACTGCTCGAAGGTCGGGTTGCCGGGCAGCGGGCCGCTGGCCTTGAGCCGGTTGTAGATGTCCCGCATGTCGTCGTCGGTCACCGTCGCGGGGGTCGCCTTCTGCTTCAGCAGGGTCACCCACGCCTGGAACTCGGCGGCCTTGCCGACCAGATCGGCGTTCGGCGGGAGGTTGAGCGACTGGGCGATCTCCGCGGCGGACTGCGCCGTCACCGTGAGGCCCTGGTCCTTGCCGATCGCGCGCAGGGCCTCCAGGCGGATCAGCAGGTTGCTGACGTCCTTGCGCTCGAACGGCATGTGCTCCTCGCCGGTCTGCGGATCCGGCTGCAGCTTCGCCTCGGTGTCGTCCCAGACCCACTGCACCTCTTGCTCGGTGACCACCTTGGCCGGGCCGAAGTACGACACCGCGTCGGGCGCCGTCCGGCAGGCGGACAGGGCACTCACGGCAAGGGCGGCGACGGCGACGAGAGAGACGAGTCGGCGAGCACGTGGCATGGTGAGAACTCTCTCATGCGGGGGCCGGAAAGCGCGGCCGACCCCCGCAGATCGGTCACTGGGAAACGGGTGCGGGCACCTCGCCCAGCACATCGGAGAGCAACTGCCCGCACCACTGCAGCAGCGCCTGGTCGCGCAGCGGCTCGCCGCCCACCCGGCGGGTGCTCGGCCGGGGCACGCTGACCTGGTCGGTGGCCTGCTTGTACACCGAATCCGGGTGGTAGCGCTTGAGCCGCAGCTGCTTGGAATCCGGAAGCGACAGCGGCGAGAACCGCACGTGCTTGCCCTGCATCGAGATGTCGGTCAGCCCGTACGCGCGGGCCAGCTGCCGGAAACGGGCCACCGCGATCAGGTTGGCGACCTGGGCGGGGGGCTCGCCGTACCGGTCGGTCATCTCGGCGACGACCTCGTCGAGGCGGGCGCCGTCGCGGGCCTCGGCGAGCTTGCGGTACATCTCCAGGCGCAGGCGTTCCACCGAGATGTACTCGGTGGGCAGGTGCGCGTCGACCGGCAGGTCGATCTTGACTTCGGGCTCCTCCTCGGGCCGCTCGCCCTTGAACGCGCTGACCGCCTCGCCGACCATCCGCACGTACAGGTCGAAGCCGACGCCCTCGATGTGGCCCGACTGCTCGCCGCCGAGCAGGTTGCCCGCGCCGCGGATCTCCAGGTCCTTCATGGCCACGTACATGCCCGCGCCCAGCTCTGTGTGCTGGGCGATGGTGGCCAGCCGCTCGTGGGCCTGCTCGGTGAGCGGCTTCTCCCGCGGGTACAGGAAGTACGCGTACGCGCGCTCCCGGCCGCGGCCGACCCGGCCCCGGATCTGGTGCAGCTGGGCCAGGCCGAGCAGGTCGGCGCGCTCCACGATGAGCGTGTTGGCGTTCGGGATGTCGATGCCGGACTCCACGATGGTCGTGCAGACCAGGACGTCGAACTCCTTCTCCCAGAAGCCGACCATCACCTTCTCCAGCGCGTCCTCGCCGAGCTGCCCGTGCGCCACCGCGACCCGGGCCTCGGGCACCAGCTCGCGCAGCCGGCGGGCCGCCTTCTCGATCGACTCGACCCGGTTGTGCAGGTAGAACACCTGGCCGTCGCGGAGCAGCTCGCGGTGGATGGACGCGGCGACCTGCTTGTCGTCGTACGCCCCGACGAAGGTGAGCACCGGGTGCCGCTCCTCCGGCGGGGTGGCGATCGTGGACATCTCGCGGATGCCGGTGATCGCCATCTCCAGCGTGCGCGGGATCGGGGTGGCGGACATGGTGAGCACGTCCACCGAGGCGCGCAGCGTCTTCAGGTGCTCCTTGTGCTCGACGCCGAAACGCTGCTCCTCGTCCACGATGACCATGCCGAGGTTCTTGAAGCGGGTGGCGTTCTGCAGCAGCCGGTGGGTGCCGATGACGATGTCGGCGGTGCCGTCGCCGGCCTGCTCCAGCGTCTGCTTCGCCTCGGTGGGCGTCTGGAAGCGGGACAGCTGCCGGACCGCTACGGGGAACTGGCTCATCCGCTCCGAGAACGTGTTGTAGTGCTGCTGGGCCAGCAGCGTGGTCGGCACCAGCACGGCGACCTGCTTGCCGTCCTGCACCGCCTTGAACGCGGCGCGCACCGCGATCTCGGTCTTGCCGTACCCGACGTCGCCGCAGATCAGCCTGTCCATCGGGACGGCCTGCTCCATGTCGTGCTTGACCTCGTGGATCGCGGCCAGCTGGTCGGGGGTCTCCGTGTACGGGAACGCGTCCTCCAGCTCCCGCTGCCACGGGGTGTCCGCGGCGAACGCGTGCCCCTTGGACGCCTGCCGGGCCGCGTACAGCTGGATCAGCTGGGCGGCGATCTCCTTGACCGCCTTGCGGGCGCGGGCCTTGGCCTTCTGCCAGTCCGAGCCGCCCATCTTGTGCAGGGTGGGCGACTCGCCGCCGACATAGCGGGACAGCTGGTCGAGCTGGTCGGTGGGGACGAACAGCCGGTCGCCGGGCTGGCCACGCTTGCTGGGGGCGTACTCGATCACCAGGTATTCGCGGTCGGCGCCGTTGACCGTGCGCTGCACCAGTTCGATGTAGCGGCCGATGCCGTGCTGCTCGTGCACGACGTGGTCGCCCATCTTGAGTTCGAGCGGGTCGATGGTGTTGCGGCGGCGGCTGGGCATCTTGCGCATGTCCTTGGTGGACGCGCCGCGGCCGCCGGTGATGTCGTTGCCCGTGATGACCGCGAGCTGCGAGCCGGGGTCGACGAAGCCGTGGTTGAGCGGGCCGCAGGTGACCAGCAGCTGACCCGGCTCGACCGGTGCGGTGACCGCGTCGACCGGGGTGACCCCGAGCCCGGCGTCGCGCAGCAGCTCGGTGGCCCGCTGGGCGGTGCCGTGGCCCTCGAAGACCAGCGCGACCGCCCACCCCTGCCCGGTCCACTGGCCCAGGTCGGCGGCCAGCCGCGCGGTGTCGCCGTGGTACAGCGGCACCGGCTGGGCGGCCAGGCTGATCGCGTCCCCGGTGTCGGGGCTCACCTCGACCGGGGCGGACTCCAGCCACGGCGTGTCCGACTCCGGTGCCTCCTCCGACTCGGCCAGGCCGAACGGCGAGACCGTCCACCAGGGCTGGCGCAGCGTGGCGGCGTGCGCGCGCACGTCGGCCAGGGTGCGGAAGGCGACCGCGCCGACGTCGATCGGGGCCTGGCCGCCGACCGCGGCGGCGGCCCAGCTGGCCTCCAGGAACTCGGCGGACGTACGGACCAGGTCGTGCGCGCGGGTGCGGATCCGCTCCGGGTCGCACAGCAGTACCTGGGTGCCCGAGGGCATGCAGTCCAGCAGCAGCTCCATGCTGTCCGTGCCTGCGGAATTTCCGGCGCGCGGCTCGCCGCCTTCGGCCGCGGACTCGCCAAGCGCCCCGGAAACTCCGGACAGCAGCGCGGGGGCCAGCGACTCCATGCCCTCGACCGGGATGCCCTCGGCCAGCTTGTCGAGGATCTCGGCCAGCTCGGGATGCTGGGCGCTCAGCGCGGCGGCGCGCTCGCGCACCTGCGGGGTGAGCAGCAGCTCCCGGCACGGCGGCGCGAACAGCGTCTCGACCGGGTCGATGGTGCGCTGATCGGCCACCGCGAACGTACGGATCTCCTCGACCTCGTCGCCCCAGAACTCGACCCGCGACGGGTGCTCGTCGGTCGGCGGGAAGACGTCGAGGATGCCGCCGCGCACCGCGAACTCGCCGCGCTTGGTGACCAGGTCGACCCGCGCGTACGCCATGTCGGACAGCCGCCGGGCGACGTCCTCCAGCTCGGCCTCCCCGCCCGTGGCGAGTGCCACCGGGGCCAGCTCGCCCAGGCCCTTGAGCTGCGGCTGGAGCAGGCTGCGCACCGGCGCCACCACCACCGACACCGCACCGGTGTCCGGGTGGGCGAGGCGGCGAAGCACCGCGAGGCGGCGCCCGACCGTGTCGGAACGTGGCGACAGCCGCTCGTGCGGCAGCGTCTCCCAAGACGGGAAGACCGCTACCCGCTCGGGGTCGAGCAGGCCGCGCAGGGCGTCGGCCAGGTCGTCGGCCTCACGGCTGGTCGCGGTGACGGCCAGGACGGGACGCTCGGCGCCCCCGGCGTCGGCGGGCGCCGCCACGGCCGCCACGACGAACGGGCGCAGCGCGGCCGGGGCGGTCAGGTCGAGCGCGTCCGCGTCCACGCCGCCCTTGCGGGCCAGGTCGCGGGCGCGCGCAAGGCCACGGTCGCGCAGGGCGGCCGGGATCAGGCCGGCGAGTTGCATGAACGCTCCTTGGGTCCGCTGCGTTATCCGGGCGAAGGCACGCCGGATGCCCCCGGTCGTCCGGAAGGACGGGGGTTCGCGACCCTCAGGATAGTCCGGGCCACCGACACGGCCGGGCCCCGACCGCGTCGCACACCCGGTCCGACAAAGGCCTTCTGACACCACCAAGACTCGCGAACCGGTCTTGGGACCACGTCTGGGGAGGCGAAGTGCGGGTTCTGCTGCTCGTGTCGGCGTTCAACGGGCTGAGTCAGCGCGCGTGGTGCGCGCTGACCGAGGCCGGTCACGACGTGGGGGTACTGCTGGCGACGGGGCCCGAGGAGATCGTCGACGGGGTCCGGGCCGCGCAGCCCGAGCTGGTGCTGTGCCCGTACCTGAAGCATCGGGTGCCCGCCGAGGTCTGGCGCAAGTGGCGGACGGTGATCATCCACCCGGGCCCGGTCGGCGACCGGGGCCCGTCGTCGCTGGACTGGGCGATCACCGAGGGCGCCAGCACGTGGGGGGTCACCGCGCTGCAGGCGGTCGAGGAGATGGACGCCGGGCCGGTCTGGGCCCACCGGACGTTCGCGGTGCCGGCGACGCCGCCGCGCAAGTCCGCGCTCTACTCCGGCCCGGTCGCCGACGCCGCCCTGGAGTGCATCGCCGAGGTGATGGCCAAGGCCGCCGACCCGGACTTCACCCCCACGCCCCCGCAGGAGCTGGCCGAGCCGCGGCCACGGCCGGTGATGACCCAGGCCGACCGGGCGTTCGACTGGACAGAGCCCACCGAGCACATCGTGCGGCGCATCCGCGCCGCCGACGGCTTTCCCGGTGTACGCACGCAGGTCGCGGGGCTGGCCGTGTTCGCATACGACGCGCATCCGGGGCTCGCGCTGGGCACCGAGCCGGGGGCGGTGCTGGCCCGGCGCCAGGGGGCGGTGCTGGTCGGCACCGGCGACGGGGCGGTGTGGCTCGGACACCTGCGGGCCGCCGAACCCGGAGCCGGACCCGCGTTCAAGCTGCCCGCCACCGCCCTGCTCGGGCGCCGGATCAGCGGGGTGCCGCACGCGCCCGTGGGGCCCGGCGGCGACGCGGAACAGCCGTCGTACCGGCAGATCCGGTACCGGCGTACCGGCGCGGTGGGCTGGCTGGTGTTCGACTTCTACAACGGCGCGATGTCCACCGCGCACTGCCGCCGCCTGAGCGCCGCCCTGCGGCACGCCGCCGACCAGGACACGCGGGTGCTGGTGCTGCGCGGGGGCACCGACGCGTTCAGCAACGGCATCCACCTCAACGTCACCGAGGCCGCCACCGACCCGGCCGGGGCCGCCTGGGCCAACATCAAGGCCATCAACACGGTGTGCCGGGAGATCATCGGCTGCACCCGGCAGACCGTGGTGGCCGCGTACGCGGGCAGCGCGGGAGCGGGCGGAGCCATGCTCGGCCTCGGCGCCGACGTGGTCGCCGCCCGCGCCGGGATCGTGCTCAACCCGTACTACGACATCGGGCTGTACGGCTCCGAGCTGCACACCTTCACGCTGCCCCGGCGCGTCGGCGCCGAAACCGCCCGGCAGCTGCTGGACCGGCGGCTGCCGGTCAGCGCGGAACGGGCCGCCACGCTGGGGCTGGTCGACGAGGTCGGGCCGCGGCACCCGCACGCGTACACGGAGTGGCTGGCGGAGCTGGCGCAGCGCCTCGCCGACCCGCGCGCGGCGCGGGCCCGGCGCACGGCGAAGGCGGGGGCTCTGGCCGCCGAGCCGGTGCCGCTGGACGCGTACGAGGCACAGGAGCTGGCCGAGATGAGCCGGGACATGTTCGCCGACCGGTCCGGGTTCGCCGCGGCCCGGCGGGCCTTCGTCACCAAGGCGGCCCCGGACGGGACGCCGCAGCGGCTGGTGGCGCGGCCCACGGAACCGGTGCGGGGAGCGCGGCTGTCCCGGCAGCGCACCGCCGCGGAGGACGAGAGCGGCGCGCGGGTCCGCCCCGCCGTACCCATGTCGGCCTGACCGCTTTCGTCGGCCTGACCGCTTTCGTCGGCCTGACCGCTTTCGTCGGCCTGACCGCTTTCGTCGGCCTGGCCGCAAAGGCCCGGGCGGGCCCGAGGTCGTCGCCTCGGACCCGCCCGGGGTCACCCCTTGGGTCAGCCGTCGATGCCGTTGACCGGCGGGACCGTCAGCGTGCGCTCCTTGGCGGTGCCGCCCAGGATCACCTTCCGCAGCGAGGTGTTATTGGTGGTGCTGGACTCGGCGAGCTTGTTCGCCGGGTTCGCCTTCACCTCGATGTAGTACGTGCCGTTCGGCAGGTCGGTCACCTCGAACGACTGGCCCGGCCGGGCCTGGCTGTACGTGTCGCCGTTGCCGGAGTCGAGCACCTCACGCACCGCCACCGCGGTGTTGCCGCCGCAGGCCGTGGAGAGGTCGGTGTTCTCCGGGCGCCACTTCGCACCGGGCACGGTGTAGTCGACCGCGTCCGTGTTGGCCAGGCAGAACGCCTCCTTGCCGCTCTTCACGGCCAGCTTCTTGTCCGCCTTGAGCAGGTTGTACTGGGCGAAGTCGGTGAAGTGCCAGTGCTTGTGGCCCTCCCGGTTGTCCCACTCCATCGTCCCGGCCTTGGCCGAGCCGACCTGCTTGCCGTTGGCGTCGAAGAAGTACTGGTACGCGTCCATCAGCTCGGTGCCGGTCCGGCGGAAACCGTCGACCAGCAGGGTCGAGGGGCCGGCGTTCCACACCGTCGCGCCGAAGTTGATGTACCACTTGCCGTCCTTGACGCCGTCCGTGCCCTCCTCCAGGGAGATGCCCCAGGCGGGCAGCGACCGCAGGTCCGGCCGCGGGCCCTTCGGCGCCTGGGCGGTGCTGCGCAGCGCCGACTGCGGTGCCTTCGCCGGGGGCCGGAACGCGGGCAGGTAGCCGGCGATCTGCTTGCTCTCGACGCCCTCGCCGCCGTGCACGCTGTGCTCGTCGCCGGGAGCGGCCGATTCCGCCCGGAGCGCCCGGGCCCGAGCGGCCCGCGCGTCCTTGGCCGGTGCGCTCGGGCTCGCAGGTGCGCTGGGGCTCGGCGCCCCGGTGGGGCTCGGCACGGGGCCGTCGCCGTCGCCGTCCTTGATCTCGACGACCTTCATGTTGAGCTGCACCGAGGTGCTCTTGGCCGGGATCTTGAAGAAGTCCCGGTACGCCTTGTTCAGCTCCACGGTGACCTTGTAATCACCGGCGGGCAGGTCGAGCGGCGACTTTTCGGCGTCCCCGCGGTACCCGTCGTTGGCCACGGGAGCGTTCCAGCCGGCCTGGATGCCCCACACCGCGCCGAGGGTGAACGGGTTGGACCCGTTGCAGTCGCGCGGGTACGGGCTCTCCGCCGGCGCGTCCGGCCGGGTCCGGTGCGTCTCGTATCCGTTCGGGCAGAAGTCCTGCTGGTACTGCTTGATCTGCTTACCGGAGGAGTCCTTCACCGTGATCGTGGTGAAGTTCTTCAGGCCCATGAAGTTCGTGACCATGCCCTTGGGCAGGTTCACCTTCGTCGTCTTGCCCTTCTCCGTGACGAACTGCTGGGCCACGATCGGGTCCGCGTACGACTTGCGGGAGGCCCGGATCTCGAACGGGTTCTTTCCGGCGATCAGGTTCACCCCCAGATCGACGCTGAACCACGATTCGTCGCCCCAGATGTGACGCTCCGCGGTCACGTTGAGGGTGGCCGACATGAACGCCAGCGCCGGCGGGTCGGTGGCGGCAGTCGCCACTCCCACGCCGGCCGCGGCGGCGGCCACCGCGGTGGTCACCGCGCCCGCCACCAGGAGCCGCGTGCGCGCACGACGGCTGAGCCTGCTGCTCATCGAAATGTCCTCCACGAATAGGCCGACGACAGACACGTCGGTCGATGTGTGAGGACATGCAACCCGCTGCGTGGTGAACTCAGCGTTAGGACGTATGAGACTCACCTCAAAATACGCAGCCAGGTCGCGACGCCGATACGATCGGCGGGAAGTCGGGACAGCGCCGTCCACCGCACATCACGCATAAGGAGCGTCCCGGTGAGCGACCTGAACGGCCACCTCGACCCCGACTCGCCAGACTCCCCCGACGCCGCTCTGCGCGCGGACATCCGCCGCATCGGCACGCTGCTCGGTCAGACGCTGGCCCGGCAGGAGGGCCCGCCACTGCTCGACCTGGTCGAGGAGGTCCGCGCCCTGGTGCGCGCGGACGCCCCGGCCGCCGCCGCCCGGCTGGCCGCCCTCGACGTCACCACCGGCACGAAGCTGGCCCGCGCCTTCTCCACCTACTTCCACCTGGCGAACATCACCGAGCAGGTGCACCGCGCCCGCGACCTGCGGCGCCGCCGGGCCCGCAACGGCGGCTGGCTGGACCAGGCGGCCAAGCTGATCGCCGAGAAGGGGGTACCCGCCGACGAGATCGCGGCCGCCGCCCGCCGCCTCGCGGTACGCCCCGTCTTCACCGCCCACCCCACCGAGGCGGCCCGCCGCTCGATCCTGTCGAAGCTGCGCCAGGTCGCCGACGCGCTGGACGCCGAGGCCGCCGCCGCGGTGCTGTACGACGCCACCGACACCACGAACTCCACCCGCCGCTTCGCCGAACTCATCGACCTGCTGTGGCAGACCGACGAGCTGCGCCTGGACCGGCCGGACCCGACCGACGAGGCCCGCAACGCGGTCTACTACCTCAAGGACCTGTACGCCGAGGCCGCCCCGCAGGTCCTCGACGACCTCGCGGACACGCTGCGCCAGCTCGGCGTGGAGACCGCCCCGACGTCGCGCCCGCTCACGTTCGGCTCCTGGATCGGCGGGGACCGCGACGGCAACCCGTTCGTCACGCCGACGGTCACCCGCGACGTGCTGATGATCCAGCACGAGCACGGCATCCAGGCCACCGAGGCCGCGATGGATGCGCTGATCGACCAGCTGTCGGTGTCGCGGCGGCTGCGCGGGGTCTCGCTCGACCTGTCCGCCAGCCTCGCCAAGGACCTGGACAGCCTGCCCGAGGTGGCGCCCCGGTTCCGGCGCACGAACGCCGAGGAGCCGTACCGGCTCAAGGTGCGCTGCATCCGGGCGAAGCTGGGCAACACCCGCAAGCGGCTGCAGCAGGGCACCGCGCACGTGCCGGGCCGCGACTATCTGGGCAGCCACGAGCTGATCGCCGACCTGGAGCTGATCCGGGCGTCGCTGGCCCGCAACTCCGGCCAGCTCACCGCGGTCGGCACTGTCGCCTCCGCGATCCGTACGGTGTCCGCGTTCGGCCTGCAGCTGGCCACCCTGGACGTGCGCGAGCACGCGGAGAAGCACCACGAGGTGCTGGCCCAGATGTACGCCCGGGTCGGCGAGGTCGACGAGTACCCCACGCTGGACCGGGGCGCGCGTACCAAGCTGCTGGCCGACGAGCTGACCGGGCGGCGGCCGCTGGCCAGCGCCGACACCCCGCTGAACGACTCGGCCCGCAAGACCTTCGACGTGTTCCACACGATCCGCGAGGCGCAGGACCGGTTCGGTCCGGAGGTCGTCGAGTCGTACATCATCTCGATGACCCTCGGGGTGGATGACGTGCTCGCGGCGGCGGTGCTGGCCCGCGAGGCCGGGCTGATCGACCTGCACAGCGGGAAGGCACGGGTCGGGATCGTGCCGCTGCTGGAGACCCCGGCCGAGCTGGACGCCGGTGGTGACCTGCTCGACCAGATGCTGTCGCTGCCCGCGTACCGGGAGATCGTGCGGGCCCGCGGTGACCTGCAGGAGGTCATGCTCGGCTACTCCGACTCCAACAAGGAGGCGGGGATCACCACCAGTCAGTGGTCGATCCACAAGGCCCAGCGGGCGCTGCGGGACGTGGCCGCCCGGCATGGGGTGCGGCTGCGGCTGTTCCACGGCCGGGGCGGCACGGTCGGGCGCGGCGGCGGCCCCACCCACGAGGCGATCCTGGCCCAGCCGTACGGGACGCTGGACGGTGCGATCAAGGTGACCGAGCAGGGCGAGGTCATCTCCGACAAGTACACGCTGCCCGCCCTGGCCCGGGAGAACCTGGAACTCACCGTCGCCGCCGTCCTGCAGGCGACCCTGCTGCACACCACCTCGTCGGTGGACGCGGCGCGGCTGACGCGCTTCGACGAGACGATGGACACCGCCTCGGCGGCGGCGTTCCGGGCGTACCGGTCGCTGGTCGAGGACCCGGACCTGGCCGCGTACTTCTGGGCGGCGACGCCGACCGAGCTGCTCGGGGCGCTGAACATCGGCTCGCGCCCGGCGAAGCGTCCGAACGCCGACGCGGGCCTGGGCGGGCTGCGCGCGATCCCGTGGGTGTTCGGCTGGACGCAGACCCGCCAGATCGTGCCGGGCTGGTTCGGGGTCGGCAGCGGACTGGCCGCGGTGCGCGAGGCGGGCCACGGCGACGTGCTCAAGGAGATGTACGGCGGCTGGCAGTTCTTCCGGACGTTCGTCTCCAACGTGGAGATGATGCTGGCCAAGACCGACCTGTCGATCGCCCGCCGCTACGTGGAGACCCTCGTTCCGGAGCAGCTCCACCCGATCTTCACGAAGATCGAGGAGGAGTACGCCCGTACCGTCGAGCAGATCCTGGCGATCACCGACGGCGACGGCCTGCTGTCCGGCAACCCGCAGCTCGCCCGCACCCTGGGTGTCCGCGACACCTACCTGGAGCCGCTGCACCACCTGCAGGTGGCGTTGCTGCGCCAGTACCGCGACCTCAACGACGCCCAGCGCCAGGTGCCGACGGCGCCGGGCGGGCGGCGCGGCCCGAGCGATTCGACCGCCCTGGAACGCGCCCTGCTGACCACGGTCAACGGCATCGCCGCCGGGATGCGCAACACGGGCTGACCCCGTGCTGGTCCACCGGAGATCTCCGGTGGACCAGCCTCACGCCCGGCGTTCCTCGCGCAGGCTCAGGATCTCGTGGATGACGCCGTGGACCGGCATCGGGATGCGGGCAATCGCGGCCAGGCGCACCACGGCTCCGGTCCAGGCGTCCAGTTCGGAGCGTCGGCCCGCCCGGATGTCGCGGTGCAGCGACGACGTGCCCTCGGCCGGTTGCCGGTCGAGGAACGCCATCGTCGCCGGCACGATGTCGGCGGGCAGCGCGACATCGTGGGCGCGGGCCAGCTGCTCGATCTCGGCCATGCCGCTCTCCAGCAGCCGGCGGCCGTTAGGGCTCGTCGGTCACCCCGAGCAGCGTCCGGAACTCCGCCCACTGCGCGAACGGGAAACTGCCGTGGTCGGCGTTGCGGTTGGAGTAGCAGGGGTACTCGCCGCCGAAGACCCAGCCGCGCTCGGGATCACGCCGCCACGCGTAGTCGTCCTCCGGCGCGGCCAGCACCAACCGCGCCGCGATGCGTTCGGCCTCCGCGCCCTCGAACAGGCCCAGGCGGGTGAACATGGCCGCCACCATGGCCCGCCCGGCGGCCAGTCGCTCCCCGTCGCCCACGCCGTGACCGACGAACCGGGCCAGCAGCAGCATCGCCAGCTCCGGCGGGATCTGCTGCCGGTCGGGCCGGGCAGACATCTGCCGGACCACCGCGGCCACTTCCTCCCAGCGCAGGCACCACGGGGACCAGCGCGCCTGGTCCCAGTGGCCGATCTCCCAGAACAGATGGGTCTCGTAGTCCTCGCCGAGCGCCGCGTACTCGGCCTCGTCACACTTGTCGATCTCTTTGTTGTTCAACGACTCCAGGCGCAGCTCGGACAGGGTCACGTCGAAGTAGAGCCGCAGGCGCAGCACCCAGGGACTGAGGGCGGGCATGGCCAGACGTACGTCGTCGCCGATCCGCTCGGCGATCTTCTCGCTCTGCTTCTCGAAGTCGAAGCCGTTCTCGTCGTCGAACGTGTAGCAACGCCAGAATTCGGGCGTCAGCATCGCCTTGATCAGCTTCTTGCGCGCCATCGCCCCGGCCCCTTCCGCCACGGCCCCCGAGGCTAGTACGGCCCGACCAGCCGGCCGGGCCGTACGCCGGGTGGAGCTACGACGCGATGACCGTGCCCGAGCCCCAGCCTCCGCGGCCGTCGCCGCCGTGGTTGACGAAGACCCGGACCGCGCCGCTGGCGTCGTGGACGAGGTAGTCGGCCTTGCCGTCGCCGTCGAAGTCAGCGAACCGGACCCTGGTGCGGTCGCTGGTCACGCCGGTCGCCACCACGTCCAGGCGCTGCCACCCGCCACGGTTGTCCCCGCCCCGGTTGAGGAAGACCCGGACCGCTCCCTTGTCGTCGAAGACGAGGTAGTCGGCCTTGCCGTCGCCGTCGAAGTCAGCGAACCGGACCTTCGTACGGTCGCTCGTCACACCGGTCGCCACCACGTCCAGGCGCTGCCACCCGCCACGGTTGTCCCCGCCCCGGTTGAGGAACACCTGGACCGCTCCCTTGTCGTCGAAGACGAGGTAGTCGGCCTTGCCGTCGCCGTCGAAGTCAGCGAACCGGACCTTCGCACGATCGCTCGTCACACCGGTCGCCACCACGTCCAGGCGCTGCCACCCGCCACGGTCGTCCCCACCCCGGTTGAGGAACACCCGGACCGCTCCCTTGTCGTCGATGACGAGGTAGTCCGCCTTCCGGTCGCCGTCGAAGTCAGCGAACCGCACCTTCGCACGATCGCCGGTCACACCGGTCGCCACCCGGTCCAGGTCCTGCCAACCGCCGTGGCCGTCGCCACCGCGGTTGAGGAACACCCGGACCGCGCCACCGTCGGCGATGGTGAGGTAGTCGGCCTTGCCGTCGCCGTCGAAGTCCGCCCACCGGCCGCTCGACGCCTCCGGGTCACTGCCCTCGCTCGGCGGCAACTGCGCCGTGTTCTGCAGAATCCACTCGGCGAGGTCATCGACCCGCGCAGCCGCCGCAGTGGTGGACGCCTCGCCGTCCACGCCGAGGCAGCCGTGCTGTGCACTGCTCGTCGCGACGGCGACGAGGCTCGTCCCGCGCAGCACCGGAGCACCGGCGTCGCCCTTGCAGACCGTGGCTCCGGGCCGGTTGACCAGTTGCGCCGATGTCGCGGAGCTGGAGTCGACGGTGAAGTCGCCGGCGTGCTGGTGGCTGGGCACCCACTCCGTGCGGGTACGCCCGTACCCGGCGACCCGCAGCACCTCGCCCGCCACGGGCGCGCCCGAGCCGACGGCCACCGGGGTCACATCGGTGATCGAGGCGGCCAGCTTGACGAGGGCGATGTCACGGTCGGGGTGGGGCTCGACCCGCGTCACGGTGGTCGCGTGGCCCGCACCGGTCGACAGGTCAGGGCGTCCCACGACGACGGTCGTGGGCAGCAGCGGGGCGCCGGAGGTGGCCGGGGATCCGGGGCGGCTGAAACAGGTCGCCGACGTGATGACCCACTGGGGACGTACCAGGGCGCCGCTGCAACCCCGCGCGTCGGTGCTGCCGGGTGCGCCGACCTCGATCTTCGCGGCGAAGGCGAAGTCGCTGTCGACTGCCGTGTCGGCGGCGTTTGCCGGTGCGCTCGCCCCGGTGGCGGTCACTGCCAGCGCGCCCACCGCGGCGGCGCGTACGAACCATCGTCTCGTCATTGATCTGCTTTCATGCTCGGGCCCTGCGGGCAGGATCGGGGTCAGGAGGTCAGGGAGTGGAAACCGGCCCACTGGCCGCCGCGCGGCCACATCAGCGGTCCCTCGCGGAGCCTGCCCTGACCGTTGCCCGGAAACAGCTCCATGTCGTTGTTGCTGTTGATCCCGGCGATGTCGAGGTTGCCGTCGTCGTCGAAGTCACCCGCGGTGATCTCCTTGAACCCGGCCCATTCGCCGCCTTCCGCCCACATGAGGCCACCGGAGCGCAGCTGCCCGGTGCCGTCGCCGAGGAACAGCTCCATGTTGTTGCGCGAGTTGTGCCCGGCGATGTCGAGCTTGCCGTCATTGTTGAAGTCGCCCGCGGCGATGGAGTGGAATCCGGCCCACTGGCCGCCGCGCGGCCACATCAGCGGTCCCTCGCGGAGCCTGCCCCGACCGTTGCCCGGAAACAGCTCCATGTCGTTGTTGCTGTTGATCCCGGCGATGTCGAGGTTGCCGTCGCCGTCGAAGTCACCCGCGGTGATCGACTTGAACCCGGCCCACTCGCCGCCTTCCGCCCACATGAGGCCACCGGAGCGCAGCTTCCCCGCGCCGTCGCCGAGGAACAGCTCCATGTTGTTGCGCGAGTTGTGCCCGGCGACGTCGACCTTGCCGTCGTTGTCGAAGTCACCGGACGTGACGGAGTGGAACCCGGCCCACTGGCCGCCGCCCTGCCACATCAGGCCACCGGAACGGAGCTGCCCGGCGCTGGACCCGAGGAAGAGTTCCATGTTGTCCCGGGAGTTGTGCCCGGCGACGTCGTCGTGCCCGTCGCCGTTGAAGTCGTGGCGCAGCCGCTCGGTCGTCGCGGTGACGATCCAGCCCCCGAGGTCGTCGAGGCGGATGTCCGTGGCGGTGTTACGACCGTCGCGCTCACCGAGGCAACCGGCCTGGTCCGACCCGGAGTGCAGGGCGACGACCTCCACGGCGTCACCCGATCCGCGCAGGGTGGGGCCACCGGCGTCGCCCCGGCAGATCCCGCCGCCGGCCTCGTCCCGGGCGGTCAGGGTGACGGTGGTGGCGTCGACGGCGGTGACGGTGTACGCGGCGTGGTGCACCCGGTCCGGAATCCACTCGGTGTGGGTCCGGCCATAGCCTGCCGCGTCCACGACGTCACCCGAGGCCGGGGCGCGGGTGCCGATGGCGGCCGGCTTGATCGTGGTCGCGGGCTTCGCCAGGCGGGCCAGCACGACGGCGCGATCCGGATGCGCCACGAGGCGGGTGATCGCGCTGGTGTGCGCGCCTGCGCCGAGCGTCACCGTGGCGGCGGCCAGCGCTGTACCGGACGGAAGCGGCTGTCCGGGCGCCGCGAAGCAGTCGCGGGCGGTGGCGATCCAGCGGGGGTCGATCAGGACTCCACTGCAGGCGTGACCGCCGGAACCGGCGGTGCCGACCTGGATTCGGGCGGTGAAGGCGTACGCGCCTTCGGGAGCCGGACTTCCGCCGACGGCGGAGGCCTGCTGAGCGGTGGCGGCTACCAGCCCCGCTCCGGCGAGTACGGCGGCGAGGAACCGCATTGAGGCGTGCATGGTCGACAGATGTCCTTCCCCCGAGTGAACAGCGACCGACTGTAGAGCATCGATGATCAAGGTCAAAGATGGTCGTCGCTGGGCGTGAGACACCCAACAGAGGACCCTCGGGGCTCCGGCCGGTCCGGACTCCCGAGGGTCCTCGTGCTGCGGCGAAGGGTCAGCTGGTCTCGCCGGCCATGCTGAAGCTGCGCAGGCGGTCGATCGCCATCAGTGTGCAGCCGAGCACGAAGATCGCGGCCATGATGGTCGCCGTGGGTACGCCGACCCTCGCGTCGAGCAGGTCGGTCGGGGTGATCTTCTCCGTGATCGTGATGACGTACTGCTCGATGGAGAGCACCCGGGTGCCGCTGACGAACCGGCCCAGCAGACCCTCCCAGACCAGGATGTAGACCAGGCCCAGCAGCACGGGACGCCGGGTGAGCAGGCTGATCATCAGGAACAGCGCCGTGTACGCGCACCCGCCGACCGCGGCACCGGCCGCCAGTGCCAGCCCGAGGCCGGACGAGTCGGCGAGGACACCGGTGACGTACAGCGGCACGGACGTGGTCACCACGGTGACGACGGCGGCCACCGCGAACTTGGCCAGGATGATGTCGCGGCGCGGCAGCGGCTTGGTGAGGATGTGCACGATCGTGCCGTCGTCCACTTCGGAGCCGAGCACACCGGTGCCGACGATGAGCGCGGTGACCGGCAGCATCACGGCCAGCCCCAACCCGACGATGACCGGCGTGCCCCAGTGCGTGGGACTCAGGTCGTACGCCCGGCACAGCAGGGCGAGGCCAACCAGCAGCACCGGCAGTGGCAGCAGGAGCAGGACCCGGCGGCGCCCGAACAGGCCGCGGGCGGTGATCCAGGCAACGGTCGACATCACGCCTCCAGCAGGTAGGAGAAGACGCTCTCCAGGGATTCGTCGGACGGCAGGAGGCGGCGCAGCCGGATCCCTTCGGCCAGGGCGATGCGCGGCAGGGCGCGGGTGAAGCTGCCGTAGTCGGAGGCCCGTACGCTCAGGCCGTTGCCGTCGATCTCGACCCCGCTGACGGATTTATCCGCGATCAGCGCGACCGCGAGACGGCGGTCGTCGGACGACTGCACAGCGAACAGGTGCGGCCGGTGGGTCATCAGCCGCCGGATCCGCCGGTAGTCACCGGACGCGGCCAGCCGCCCGGCCACGATGACCTGCACCGTACCGGAGACCTGCTCGACCTCCTCCAGGATGTGCGAGCTGAACAGGATGGTGTGGCCGCGGTCGCCGAGCGTGTGCAGCAACTCCATCATGTGCATGCGCTGCCGCGGGTCCATGCCGTTGAACGGCTCGTCCAGCAGCAGCACCTGCGGCTCGTGCACCAGCGCGGCGGCGACCCGGGTGCGCTGGCGCATGCCCTTGGAGTACGTCTCGATCCGCCGGTCCTGCGCCTCTGTCATCTCGACCAGTTCGAGGGCGCGGGTGGCCGCGGCGCGCGGGTCGGCCAGCTTGTGCATCTTCGCGCTGGCCAGCACGAAGTCCCACGCGGTGAGGAAGCCGTGTACGGCCTCACGCTCGTTGACCAGGCCCAGCTTGCGGTACACGTCGGGGTGGCGCCAGGTCGGCTCCCCGTCGACGGTGACCGTGCCCCGGGACGGGGCGAGGAACCCGGCCATCATGTGCAGCACCGTGGTCTTGCCCGCGCCGTTGGGGCCGAGCAGGCCGGTCACCCCGGCGTCGAGGGTCATGCTGATGTCGTTGACCGCGACGACGTTGCCGTACCAGCGGGAGACGTTCGTCAGCTCGATGGTGCTCACAGGGAGGCCACCTTCCGGTAGCGGGCCAGCAGCAGCAGGAGGCAGGCGGCGATCAGGGTGACCGCCTCGATCGCGTACACCGGGCCGAAGCGGCCGATGTCGATGCCGGGGTCCTTGACCGGGATCAGCCAGGTGCCCACGCCGGTGACCAGGCTCATCGGGCTGGCCAGCCCGGCGAGTTCCTGGGCGGTACGCGACGGCAGGCTGGCCAGCACCCCGACGACCGGGGCGGTCATGAGGAAGACCGCGACGATGCCGCCCGCCGCGAACGCCCGCTTGCCGGTGAGCGACGCGATCAGCAACGCGATGGAGGCGAACACCAGCGCCCACAGCGCGCCGAACGCCCACCCGCCCAGCAGTCTGCCCAGTTCGCTCCACACCCCGTGCACGCCGTCCTTCGTGGTGAAGGCCGCGCCGAGGAACATGATGACCTGCGGTGCGCCGATCAGCAGCCACACCGCGGACACCAGCGCGGCGAACTTGGCAGCGAGATAGTCGGCGGAGCGCAGCGGGCGGCTGAAGTACAGCGGCAACACCCCCGCGTGCAGGTCGCGGGAGACCAGCTCGGGCGCGACGATCGCGACGAAGAAGATGATCAGCCAGCTCACCGAGTCGGCGAACTGGGCGTAGGTGATCACTTCGAGGCCGGTCTGGGAGCGGACCGCGGCGAGGATGATCGCGACGATCAGCGCGATGCCGGCGACCATCCAGGGGAAGATCTTCGCCTTCGCTGTACGGCCGAAGCCGAACGCGGTACGCACCCCGTGCCCGTAGATCGCGGCCAGCACGTGACCGCGCCCGTGGCGGGGCCCGGTGTAGCGCTGGTACCCGATGTCGTGGATGACGCTGGCCTCAGACATCGGCGGTCTCCTTGGCGGCGAAGAGCTCGGCCACGCGGTGACGCCGCTGGTCGAGGCGGTGCAGGGGCAGGTCCAGGTCGGCCACGCAGCGCAGGATGCGGTCGTAGGTGTCCTCGGTGTCCAGGGGTACGAGCAGCAGCCGCCCGTCCTGGCGCACCGGCAGGCCGAGGGCGGTCAGTGCCGCGGCGAGTTCCTCCGTACCATCGCTGACCTCGACTGCGAGCACGTCGCTGGCCGTGGTCATCGCGGAGATGGTGTCGGCGCGCAGCAGCCGGCCGCCCTCGATGGCGATCAGCGAGTCGCAGATGCGCTCGACCTCGCCGAGCAGGTGCGAGCAGACCACCACGGAGATGCCGAACTCGGTGCCGATGCGGTGCACCAGGTTGAGCATCGCGTCGCGCCCGGCCGGGTCGAGTCCGTTGGTGGGCTCGTCGAGCAGCAGCAGGTCGGGGTCGTGCACCAGCGCCTGGGCCAGCTTGACCCGCTGCTTCATGCCCGTGGAGTAGCCGCCGATCTGCCGGTACCGCTCCTCGTAGAGCCCGACGTGGCGCAGCGCCTCGGAGGCACGCTCGCGGGCGGCGGTGCGCGGCAGGCCGCTGATCCGGCCGAGGTGGGTGACGAACTCGGCCGCGGACAGGTCGGGGGGCAGGCAGTCGTGCTCGGGCATGTAGCCGACCCGGGCGCGCACCCGGTCGGTGTCGCGCGTCGGGTCGAGGTCGAAGACCCGCACGCTGCCGCTGGTCGGAGCGAGCAGACCCAGCATGATTTTGATGAAGGTGGACTTGCCGGCGCCGTTCGCGCCGACCAGCCCGATGACGCCGGGTTCGACCGCCACGGTCAGGTCGGCGAGCGCGGTCACCGGACCGTACGACTTGGTCAACCCTTGGGTTGCGATGAGGCTCACCGGCTCAGCGTAGGTACTGCCGGCTCGCTGTGGATCAGGTGAAACCCCGTAAGGCGGGGACCTTCACCGAACCTCCACCTGGAAGATGGGCAGGCTGCCCAGCTGCCGGTACGCGGCCAGCGCGGACGGGTTCGCGTCGACCCGGGAGTCCCGCTTGTCCTGGTTGTGCGGGGTCTCGAAGTAGACCATCGCGCGGATCCGGGGGAAGCGCCTGATCTGCGCGCCCACCTCGCGATAGAACGCGGCCTGGTACCCCGGATTGCGGCTGGAGGCCCACACACCCCACTCGGCGACCATGAGCGGCTTGCTGGGGTGTTCGCGGGTGGCCCAGGCGTAGTAGCCGGGCCACGACGGGCGGACCGAGGACTGCCGGTTCAGCATCTCGGTGAGGTCGCCGTGGCCGTACCCCGGATCGCTGTAGGAGTACGAGTCCATGCCGATCCAGTCGACCACGTCGTCGCCGGGGTACATGTCGTCGAACCAGGTGGTGTGCGGCACGTACGCCATGTGCACGAGCACGGTGACCAGGTTGGTCACGCCGTGGGCGCGCAGCCGCAGCACGACGTGCCGGTACATCGCGGCGTAGTCCTTGGCGGTGTAGCCCGACCCGGCCCGGGGCCGGACGTTGTCCTCACCCTCGTGGTGCACCGTGAAGAAGAACTTCTCCGGGAACGACGTCTTGATGTGCACGGCCAGCCGGTCGAGGAACGCGTCCACGGCCGGGTCACCCTTGGCGATCTTCGCCCAGGAGGTCTTGTACGGCTTCTTCCAGTTGATCAGCAGCAGGCGTTCCCGCCCCGGCTGCCGGGCGATGGCGATCTCCGCCGGCGTGGGGAACAGCTGCTGGATCCCCTGGTGGTACGCGTGGTAGATGTCCTGGTGACGCCCGGTTTTGCCTTCGAAGGCGGCGAGCGCGGTGGCGCCGGGCGTGTCGGTGAACGCGCCGGGCGCGACGCCCCAGAGCACCCCGCAGGTCGGCACGAGCTTGGCGCCGAGACCGCAGCCGCCACCGCCGACGGGGCGTGGCACGGCGAGCGCGGCGGTGGTGGCGGTGTTCGCGGCACCGGGCACCTGCTTGCGCGGGCGGCGTGAGGTGGCCGGGTCGGCGGCCGCTCCGGCGGCCCCGCCCGTACGGGCCAGGGTGGTGGCGGGCGCGAGGGATTGCCCCGGTCCGGGGGTCACCGGCTCGGCCGCGGGCGACCAGGCGGCGCCGGGGCCCGCGACCGTGGGGTCGCCGAGCGCCTCGAACGGGAGGCCGATCTGCTGGACCCCACCGGTCCAGGCCCAGGCGAGGGTGGTGGTGACCGACAGCGCGAAGGCGGTGGTCAGGCCGGTGAGGTAGAGGAACCGGGGACGGCGTATCACGATCGCCGAGTATCGGACCTGAAGTCCGTTTTGTCGACTACCGTCCGATTATCCGGCTGTTCGGGTCGCCCGTCCCTACCCGGACAGCCCCGCTCGACCCGCGGGATCGCGGCTGCGAAACTGTCCCCTAGTCTGCCCCAGGGGGAAGAACGGTGAACGGTTCGATGCTGCCCGAGGACGTCCTGCGTGACGCGCCGTCGTACACGCCGCGCCCGCACGAGCTGGCGGACCTCGAACTGCTGCTCTCCGGGGCGTACACGCCGCTGACCGGGTTCCTCGGCCGCGCCGACCTCGCGGCGCTGGCTCGCCGGGGACGGCTGGCCGACGGGACACCGTGGCCCGTCGCGGTGACCCTGGAGGTGCCCGCCGAGGTGGCCCGGGGCCTCGACCTCGGCAACCCGGACGGGCACACGATCGTGCTCACCGACCCCGAGGGCGCGCCGGTCGCCGCGCTGGAAGTCACCGACGCGTGGGCGAACACCGGCGGGCTGTGGGGCGTCGGCGGCACGGTCCAGCGACTCGGCGACGGCGGCCACGGGCCGTTCCAGCGGCTGCGCCGTACCCCGGAAGAGGTACGTACGCTGCTGCCACCCGGCCGGGTCCTCGGCGTGATCGCCGACCGGCCGCTGCACCGCCCGCAGCTCGCGCAGATCGCGCACGCCGCTCGCACCCTGGCCGCCCACCTGCTGATCATGATCCCGGTGAGCGGCCCCGGCCCGGACGGCCTGCCGCCCGAGGCGCTGGTGCGGGCCGTGTTCGCGGCCCGCGACCGGATGCCACCCGCCACGATCGTGGCGGTGCCGCTGCTGCCGCGCGGCGACGAGATGCGCGACGCACTGCTGCGGGCGCGCGTCGCCGGAGCGTACGGGGTGACCCACGTGCTCTCCACCGGCGAGATGCTCTCCGGCGCGGGTCTGCGCGTGCTCGTCCCCCGCGACCTGGCCTACGACAACCGGGACGGGCAGTGGCGCTGGCGCGAGGACATCCCGCCGCGCAACCGGCGCCTCGCGCTGTCCCCGCCCGAGATCGCCGACCTGCTCGACCGCGGCTTCCCGCTGCCCGAGTGGCACACCCCGCCCGCGGTCGCCAAGGAACTCGTCAGGGTCCGCCCGCCCCGGCGCCACCGCGGCCTGGTGGTGTTCTTCACCGGATTCTCCGGCTCCGGCAAGTCCACCGTCGCCCGAGGACTCGCCGACCACCTCCGGGAGAGCGGCGACCGTACCGTCACCCTGCTCGACGGTGACGTGGTGCGCCGGGAACTCTCCGCCGGACTGGGCTTCAGCCGCGCCGACCGGGACGCGAACGTCCGCCGCATCGGCTGGGTCGCCGCCGAGATCGCCCGGCACCGCGGCATGGCCGTGGCCTGCCCGATCGCGCCGTACGCGGCGGCCCGCGCGGCGGCCCGCGAGATGGCCGGACTGGCCGGTGCCGGTTTCGTGCTCGTACACGTCGCCACCCCGCTGGAGGTCTGCGAGCAGCGCGACCGCAAGGGCCTGTACGCCCGCGCCCGAGCCGGGCAGCTGCGCGGCATGACCGGCATCGACGACCCGTACGAGGAACCGACCGACGCGGAGCTGGTGCTCGACACCACCGAGATCACCGTGCCCGAGGCCGTCGAGCTGGTCATGGCGCACCTGGTGGAGAACGGCTGGGTGGAGCCTAAACACGGATAGATCGTTTCTCGGCGCGCGTGAGCAGTTACGTACCGGCGTACCGGCCGTTTACCCCTCAGGGGATAACCACCCGAATGCCGTCAACTCTCACTCACCCGCGAAAGGGCCGCCGAACCGATGGAAGCGACTCGTCCGGTGTCCGCCGACCTCTCGCACTACCTGGGCGTGTTCCGCCGGCACTGGTGGGTCGTGCTCGCCGCGACCGGCCTCGGCATCGGCGCGGGCGCGGGGGTCACCGCCGTACTGCCCAAGGTGTACGAGTCCAACGCGTCGGTGCTCGTACAGCCCGTCGATCAGGACACCAACGCGCAGGGCGGGCGGACGAAGGGCACCATCAACCTCGACACCGAGGCCCAGCTCGTCGGCTCCGGTGCGGTCGCAGCCCGGGCCGCCGAGCTGCTGCGCACCTCGCAGTCGCCGGTCGACCTGGCCCGGTCCGTCTCCGTCGAGGTGCCCGCCAACACCACGGTGCTGGTGATCCGGTACGAGGCCGACACCCCGAAGGGCGCCCAGGCCGGCTCGCACGCGTTCGCCGAGGCGTACCTGCGTAACCGGCAGGAGACCGCCCGCGCCAGCCTCGATCAGCAGATCAAGTCCCTGGCCGCGAAGATCAATCAGCTCACCGCGAGCATCTCGATGATCAACTCGAAGCTGGCCGCGTCCGCGCCCGGCAGCTCCCAGCGCAGCAACCTGGAGAGCCTGCGAAACAACTCGCAGAGCCAGCTCAACAACCTGTCCGCGCGGCTGAACGAGCTGACCACCACCACGGTCGGCGCGGGCAACATCATCAGCGACGCCCGTGAGCCGGACGAGCCGTCCAGCCCGAACCGGATGCTGACGATGGGCACCGGCGCGATGATCGGGCTGCTGCTCGGCCTGGCCCTGGCGTTCATGCGGGAACGGGTCGACGGGCGGCTGCGCAGCGCGGGCGACGTCCGCGACCGCGCCCGCATCCCGGTCCTGGCCGCGCTGGACGAGCGGACCACCCCGCACTTCGACGACGTGCTCCAGCCGTACGGGCCGGGTGGGCGGGTGTTCAACCGGCTGCGCAACGAGGTGCTGGCCAGCCTGCGCCCCGGTGACCAGGTCATCGTGGTGACCGGGGCCAGCCGCGGCTCGGCGTCCACCCTGGTCGCCGCGAACCTCGCGGCGGCGCTGGCCCGTACCGGGAGCGACGTCGTGCTGGTGGGTGCCCACCTGCCGGACAGCGTCGTGGAGGCGGCCCCGCTGGCCCGGATGCTCGGCGTCTCCGCCATCCCCGGCCTGTCCGACCTGCTGGCCGGGCGGATCACGCTGGCCCGCGCGATGCAGCGCACCCCGCGCATCCCGTCGCTGCGGGTGATCACCACGGGCGGCGCGGCCACCGCGGCCGGACTGATGCAGTCGCAGCGCCTGCGCGACACCCTGGAGACCCTGCGCCGCCAGGCCGGGTACGTGGTGATCGAGGCACCGTCGACCAACAGCAGCGCGGACGCGCAGAGCCTGGCCAGCCTCGCCGACGCCGCCATCCTCGCGGTGGAGCTGCGTCGCGCCCGCCGGGCCGCCCTGCTCGACGCCGCCGAGCAGCTGCACCGGGTCGGCACCCCGCTGCTCGGCGCCGTGGTGCTGCCGCGGCTGTCCGGTCTGCGCTCCGACGAGGCCAACATGCCGGTGGTGACGCTGACCCCGCCGACCGCCGCGGCCGGCGCCGAGCGCACCCAGCCACGGCCCGACGAGACCATGGTGCTGGACACCGACAAGACCCAGCAGCTGCGCCTGCCCACCGGCAAGCCCGGCGCGTCCACGCCGGTCATCCCCGGCGCGTCCACGCCGGTCATCCCCGGCGCGTCCACGCCGGTCGGCCCCGGCGCGATCGGCAAGGTCGCGCCGACCCGGGAACGGCCGGTCGACCTCGGCGGCACCAGCGCCCAGATCCGGCCCCGGCTCGGCGCGGACCACGACGCCACCGCGATCATCGACCTGAAATCGGGGACATCCGCCACGACCCCGGACGCCGACCCCGCTGACGGCGCGCCGAGCGACGACCGGTGACGCTGGTCGTCGGGCGGGGCACCGGCCCCGCGCACGGCGCCACGGCAGCACGGCCGGTCACCCTGCCCGCGTGGCCGGTCACCGCCCTGCTGGCGGCGTATCCCCTGTGGTGGGCGCTCGGCCTCGGCACACTGATCTTCCCGCTGCTGGCGGTGCCGATGACCGTGCTGCTGGTGCGGCGCCGGGCGGCCGGGCGGCGGCTGCGGCTGCCACCCGGGGCGATCTGGTGGGCGCTGTTCCTCGCCGCCGTCGTGATCAGCCTGACCGCGCTGGGCGCCGACCCGCCCGGCACGGTCGCCGACCATGGCAGCAACCGGCTGCTGGCGGCGGTGTTCAAACTCGGCATGTACGTGTCGCTGACCGTCCTGCTGCTCTACGCGGGCAACCTCACCGACGCGGAGCTGCCCCGGCGCCGGCTGGTCCGGCTGCTCGGCGGCCTGTTCGTCGTCACGGTCGCGGGCGGGCTGCTCGGCATGCTGGCGGGGCGCTTCCAGTTCACCTCGCCGGTCGAGTGGCTGCTGCCGGAGGACATCCGGGCGAACGGCTTCGTGCAGTCGCTGGTGCACCCGTACGCCGCGCAGATCATGAACCTGGTGGGCGGCGACCGGCCCCGCCCCGCCGCGCCGTGGGGCTACACCAACACCTGGGGCAACAACTTCTGCCTGCTCATCGGCTGGTTCGTGGTCGCGATGTTCGCCCGGCCCCGGCGCCTGCGCGACACGGTGTTCGGGCTGGCCGTACTCGCCCTGTCGCTGCTGCCCGCGATCTTCTCCCTGAACCGGGGTCTGTGGATCGGGCTCGCCGTGATGGGCGCGTACGTGGCGCTGCGCTTCGTGCTGGCCGGGCGGCTGTGGATCCTCGGCGCCGTGGCCGTGGCCACCGTCGGGCTGGTCATCGCGCTGGTGGCCAGCCCCCTCGGTGCCGTTGTCGAGGCGCGCCTCGACAACGGCAAGTCCAACGGCGTGCGCTCGTTCCTCGTCGAACGGGCCCTCGACGGCGTCGTCCGCTCACCCGTCATCGGGTACGGCGGCACCCGCAACACCCTCGGCGGCCGCAACTCCATCACGGTCGGCGAACGCGCCGACTGCGGCCGCTGCGGCAACTTCACCGTCGGCGGCAACGGCCAGTTCTGGCAGGTGCTGTACTCGCACGGCGCCGCCGGCACGCTCGGCTACCTCGGCTTCTTCACGTACGGGCTGTGGCGCTTCCGGCGCGACCGCACCGCGATCGGCATCGCCGGCAGCGCCGCGATCGTCTCGTCGTTCTCCGCCATGCTCTGGTACAACGCGCTCGTCACCCCCCTGGCCTTCATGTTCCTGGCCTACGCGCTGCTGTGGCGCAACGAGACAGAGGGGCGACCATGAGTCCAGTCAAGACAGCCCCGGCGGAGTTGACCGCCGGGGACGCAGCACTGCGCGCCCAGTACCTGACCGAGGTACTCGGCCTGCTCTACCCACCACCGTGCACGGCCCACCGCGGCCGCGCCGCGGGCGAGACCGTCGCCGAGTACGTGGTGGTCCCCGACGCGCGCCGCCCGCGGCTGCTCGTGCCGACCTCGCGGAGGGTCGCGGCCGCCGCGGTCCGCCGATACGCGGAACCGCAGTCGCGCACCGCCCGACTCAAGCGCGACGCGGTGGTCGCCGCGCTGCGTACCGGCATGTCCGGGGTGCTGCTGCGCGACCGGATCCGGGTGACCGGGCCGGTCGAGGAGAGCATCGACGGCCACCTGCGGGAGGCGCTCGGCCGGGAGCTGTCGGTCAGCATCCACATCGGACCGGCACGGGCCAACCGCAAGCCGGTGCTGCAACTGATCAGCCCCGCCGGGGAGACGTTCGGCTTCGGCAAGCTCGGCACCGGCCCGCTCACCCAGCGCCTGGTCCGCGAGGAGACGAACGCGCTGGTGGCGCTCGGCGCCGCGGGACTGAGCAAGCTGACCGTGCCGCGGGTGCTGCACGCCGGGCAGTGGCGGGGCCTGCAGGTGCTGGTGCAGTCGGCGCTGCCGGTGTGGCTGCCCCGGGCGCCGCTGACGCCGCGCCGGCTGGCCGCCGCGATGCTCGACGTCGCCGGATGCTGCGGGTACTCCACGGCCACCCTGACCGCGAGCCCGTACTGGGGTGAGGTGCGGGGGCGGCTGGCCGCCGTGGCCGACCGGGCGGAGGGGCGGGCCCTGGCCACCGCGGCCGACCTGCTGGCCGGGCGGGTCGGCGGCACGATGCTGCGCTTCGGCGCGTGGCACGGCGACTGGGCCCCGTGGAACATGGCCAACCTGGCCGACGCGCTGCTGGTGTGGGACTGGGAACGGTTCGCCACCGGGGTGCCGGTGGGTTTCGACGCCGTGCACTACGAGCTGCAGCGGCGCATCCAGGCCGACGGCGACGCGGCCGGGGCGGTCGACGCGACAGTGCGCCGGGCCGGGGAACTGCTGGCCCCGTTCGGGCTGGCTACCGAGGTACGGGAGCTGACCGCGCTGCTGTACCTCGTCGACCTGGCCGCCCGTTACCTGACCGACCGCCAGGCCGAGGCCGGCGCCCGGCTGGGCGTGCTCGGCACCTGGCTGCTCCCGGTGCTGATCCGCCGGGTGGAGGAGCTGTGACCATGGACGTACGCAAGGTTCCCTCGCCGGTGAAACGGGTCGTGCACCTCGGCTCCCGCTCGTACGGGCGGCTCACCGCGACCACCCGGATGACCCCGTCGTTCCTGATCTGCGGCGGGCAGCGCTGCGGCACCACCTCGCTGTACCGGGCGCTGGCCGCGCACCCCGTGGTGCTCAAGGCCGTGCTGCACAAGGGGGTGCACTACTTCGACACCGGCTACGACCGGGGCATGTCGTGGTATCGGGGCCACTTCCCGCAGCACCGTCACGACGAGCGGGTCCGCGCGAAGTACGGAGTGCCCGGCCAGACGTTCGAGTCCAGCCCGTACTACATGTACCACCCGCAGGCGGCCGCCCGGATCGCCGCGGACCTGCCCGGCGTGAAGATCCTGGTGCTGGTGCGCGACCCGGTGGAACGGGCGTACTCGCAGCACGCCCACGAGGTCGCCCGCGGCTTCGAGTCCGAACGCGACTTCGGCGCGGCGCTGGCGCTGGAACCGGCCCGGCTGCACCGCCAGGAGGAGCGGCTGGCCGAGGACCCGCGCTACTACAGCTTCGCCCACCAGCACCACGCCTACCGGGCGCGCGGCGAGTACGCCCGCTACCTGGGTGCGATGGCCCGGCACCTGGACCGCGAGCGGATCCACGTGGTGGAGAGCGAACGCTTCTTCACCGAGCCGGAGCAGGTGTACGACGAGGTGCTCGACTTCCTCGGCCTGCCCGCGGGAATGGCGGAGCCGGCGTTCGAGAAGCACAACGCCCGCCCGCGTACGTCCGACATGGACCCCGGTGTCCGGCGCGACCTGACGGCCCACTTCGCCCCGCACGACGAGGCGCTGATCACCTGGCTCGGCCGGACCCCGGTCTGGCGCCGCCGATGACCCGCGCCGCCGCCCCGGTCCTGGAGCCGCGCGCGGCCGGGGCCGGGACGCGGGGTGTCGCCCGCGGCGGGATCGCGGGAATCGTCGGCTCGGCGATCGCGGGCGGCACCGGGGTCGGGGTCACCTGGATCGTGGCGCGGTCGCTGGGCGCCGAGCAGGCGGGCGCGTTCTTCGCCGCCACGGCCGCGTTCGTGCTGGTCGGTGGGCTCGCCAAGCTGGGCACGCAGACCGGGCTGGTGTACTGGCCGGCCCGGCTGCGGGCGGGCGGGCGGGCTCACCTGCTGGGTGCCTGCCTGCGTACGGGCCTGGTGCCGGTGGCCGCGCTGGCGGTGGTGCTGGCGGCGGGCATGTGGCTGGCCGCACCCGCGATCGCCCGCGTCACCGCCTCGGACACCCCGCAGGTGCTGGCCCAGCACACCGCCGGGCTGCGGGTGCTGGCGGTGTTCCTGCCGTTGCAGGCACTCACGGACGCGCTGCTCACCGCGACCCGCGGCTACCGGGCCATGCGCCCCACCGTGCTGCTGGACCGGGTGCTGCGCAGCGGGCTGCAACTGGTGTTGGTCGGCGCGGCCGGGGTGGCGGCCCTGTGGGGCGCCGCCAGCCTGCCGCTGTTCGCGACCGCGTGGGCGGCGCCGTACCTGCCGGTGACGGTGCTGGCGGGGCTCGGGCTGCGACGCATCTACCGGGCCGGCAAGCCCACCGCCGCCGTGGGCGTCCCGCGCGCCGAACGGCGGGCGCTGCGCCGCGACTTCTGGGTCTTCACCGGGCCCCGGGCGCTGGCCAGTGTCGCCCAGCTCGCCCTGCAACGGGTGGACGTGCTGCTGGTGGCCGCGCTGGGCGGGCTCGCCGCCGCCGCCGTGTACGCGGTCGCGGGCCGCTTCGTCGTGCTCATCCAGTTCGCCAACCAGGGCATCTCGCAGTCGGTGCAGCCGCGCCTGGCCGAGGCCCTCGCGACCGGCGACAGGGACACCGCCAACCACCTGTACCGCACGGCGACCGGCTGGCTGGTGCTGATCACGTGGCCGATCAGCCTGCTGGTGATCCTGTTCGCCCCCGTGTACCTGGCGCTGTTCGGCGACGGCTACCGCTCCGGCGCGCCGGTCGTCGTCGTGCTGGCCTGCGCGACGCTGGTCGCCACCGGGTGCGGGATGGTCGACATGGTGCTGGCGATGGCCGGGCGCACCTCGTGGAACCTCTACAACGTACTGATCGCGCTGGGCGTCACGATCGGCCTGGACGTGCTGCTCATCCCCCGCTACGGCGCGCTCGGCGCCGCGATCGGCTTGGGCTGCGCGATCCTCGCGAACAACCTGCTGCCGCTGATCCAGGTGAGCCGGGCCGCCCGGCTGCACCCGTTCGGGGCCGGGACGTGCGCCGCGGCGGCGCTGTCGGTGGCCTGCTTCGGCGTACTCCCCCGGCTGGTCACCGCCGCGGCCGGGACCGGCGCGGCCGGCCTGTTGCTGGCGCTGGGGCTGGCCGTGCCCGCGTTCCTCGCGGGCGCCTGGCTGCTGCGCCGCCCGCTCGCCCTCGACGCCTTCACCCGCCGCACGCCCATCATCGAGGAGGACAGTTGAGCACGGACTACAGCCAGGTGTTCCAGGACACCGACGCGGTCGAGAAATACGAGCACCTCACGTACGCGCCGGACAGCTACGCGTCGCGGATCAACGAGCGGCAGGGCGCGTACGTGCGGGCCATGGTGGTCCGCGAGTTCGGCCCGAACCGGCCGGTGCAGCACGACTTCGCCTGCGGCACCGGCCGGGCGATCCGGATGCTGCACGGGCTGGTCCGCGACTCCCACGGGTACGACACGTCGGCCGAGATGATGGTGAAGGCCGCCGAGGTCGGCTCGCGGGCGAACTGGCATCTCGTGGCGGCGGACGGCCCCGTGCCCGACCCGGTGGTCGCCGACGGGCCCGCGATCGTGACGATGTTCCGGCTGCTGCTCAACGTGGACGACGACGTACGGGAGCGGGCCCTCGCCTTCGCCGCCAAGGCCCTGCCGACCCGCGCCGACGGCGTGCTGGTGGTGGAGAACCACGGCAACACCGGCTCGGTGCGGCACCTGCGGGCGCGCCGGCACCGCGGCGACAGGTGGTTCGCCGAGCTGTCGCACGCGCAGGTGGCGGCGCTGCTCGACCGGCACGGCTTCGAGATCGTACGGCGGCGCGGCTTCTCCATGCTCACCCCGTCGCTGCACGAGCGGCGGGTCGCCCGCGCCGCCGACGCGCTGGTCCGGCACGTGCCCGGCACCGGCCGTTTCGCGGTGAACGTGCTGTACACGGCGCGGCGGAAGAAGTAGCCCCGTGCACAAACCCCTCACCGTCCTGACGCTCGTCCTGGTGCTCGCGCTCGCCGGCTGCTCGTGGAGTCGGCGGGCCGAGCCGCAACCCACTCCCGCGCCCGATCTGACCAGCCCGCCGACCGCGATCGCGGTCGATCCGGGGCCGTTCGACTCGGGCCCGTTCGCCGCTCCCGCCGCCGGGGCGTACGTCGGCGCCTGGATCAAGCCCCAGGAGTTCACCCACGGCGGCCGGGTCGACGCCGTCGACGGCCTGGAGGACGACCTGGGCCGGCGGCTCGACATCGTCAACACGTACCGGCGGTTCGACGAACTGGTCGGCACGAAGGCCGACCGGCATTTCGTGGCCCGGGGCTCGACGCTGATGGTCAGTTGGGCGACCGGCGACAATCGGTCCATTGTGTCCGGCTACCACGACCAGCTCATCCGGGACCAGGCACGGGCGATCCGGGCGATCAAGCGGCCGGTGCTGCTGCGGATGCGCTGGGAGATGGACCGGCCGAATCTGCGCGCGCAGATGTGGAGCCCGCAGGACTACGTGGCCGCGTGGAAGCACGTCCGGGCCGTCTTCGCGGCCGAGCACGCGAACAACGTGTCCTGGGTGTGGTGCCCGACCGCGGAGGGCTTCGCCCGCGGCGACGCCCCTGACTTCTACCCCGGCGACGACCAGGTCGACTGGACCTGCGTCGACGTGTACGCGGGCAACCTGTTCCAGCCGATCGGCGCGCTGATGGGCCCGTTCCTGCGGTGGGCGGCGCCGCACCACAAGCCGATCGTCGTGGGCGAGTTCGGCGTGGCCAGGGCGTGGGGTTCGGCGGGGCGGGCCGCGTGGCTGCGGGATGCGGCGCGCACGTTCAAGGCGAACCCGCAGATCAAGGCGGTCGCCTACTTCGAGTCCGACCCGGAGGGCAACGGCCCGAACCAGCAGTTCCAGCTGACCGGCGACCCGGCCGCGTTCAAGGCGTTCGCGGCGCTGAGCCGCGACCGCTACTTCAATCCCCCGCGGCCCCGGAAACGCTCGCTCAACCCTGGCTGAGGGGCTGGAGGAACTCCAGCCGGTTGCCGTGCCCGTCGTAGCTGTACAGCCGCCGGTGGCCCGGGAAGTGGGGGTCCCAGTCGACCGTCTCGCCGGCCGCCGTGAGCGCGGCGGCCAACGCATCGAGGTCGTCCACGAGGACGCCGGGATGCGCCTTGCGGGCGGGCGTGAACGCCTCCTCGACGCCGAGGTGGATCTCCCAGCCGCCGCCGGCGAACCAGCAACCGCCGCGCGCGGCCAGCACGGGCGGCTTGGCGAGCTCCCTCATGCCGAGGACGCCGCCGTAGAACCGGCGGGCGACGTCCTCGCCGCCGGGCGGGATGGCCAACTGCACGTGATGCAACCGCTCGAACGTGAACGCCATCCCGGGATCATACCCAATAACAGTACGGCCGTACTGTTATTGGGCTCCCGACTTCGCGCGCTTCCACCTCGGGCCCACGGATCCGCCGGATGTTTGCAGCACGTCCTCGACGGCCGTGGCCCGGGAGGCTCCGGAGTGGGTCCGTAGCAGGTTCCGCCAGCGGCGGGCGTCCCAGCGATTCGGTTCGGTGCCCTCGACAAAATCGACGATCGCATGGACGAATTCCTCGGGCGCCTCCCGGTGCGGGAAGTGCCCGACGCCGGGCAGAACCACCGACTGCGCACCCGGCATCAGCTCGGCGGCGGCCTCGGCGTGCTCGACCGGGAGGACGTGGTCCTGGTCGCCCCAGACGACCAGCGTCGGCAGGCCCTGCGTCAGGTAGGCGCGGTCCCGCATGGTGATCAGCTGCCCGCGCCAATCCGCGACGTGCCGCAGCACATGCAGGAACGCCTCGCGAGCGGCCGGGTCACCCAGCCCGGTGTGCACGGCGTATGCCTCATCGAGGTCGGCCGCGAGCGCGGTCGGCGCGACCAGCCCGGCGGCCGCCCGCAGGGCACCGAGGGCCAGGCGGGACGGCGGCAGGTGGCTGAGCCGCAGCGCGACGGAAGCGCCCGGAAGGGTCAGCGCGCGGAACGCCACGCTCACCTGCGAGCCGAGCCCGCCACCGGCGACCACCACCAGCCGGTCGGTCCGCTCCGGGAACTGGTAAGCGAACTGCATCGTCACGCCGCCGCCGAAGCTGTGGCCGACCACGGTGGCCCGGTCGATGTCGAGCACGCTGAGCAGGTCCCGCAGGCCATTGGCGTACCCGCCGATGCTGTAGTCCGCCCGCGGCTTTGCCGACCGGCCGTGCCCGAGCAGGTCGGGCATGATCACCGTGTACCGCTCGGCGAGCGCGGGCGCGACGGTGTCCCAGGTGGTGCCGTCGCATCCGATGCCGTGCACGAGCAGCAGGACGGTCGGGCCGGTGCCCAGCAACCGGAAGGCGCGAGCGTGACCGTGCACCTCGACGATCCGCTGCTCGTCCATCCGCGCAGCATAGAGAGCCGACGTTTCACGGCAGTAACCATGTTCTCCTCGGCGCCGCCCCCCGGCCGGGTCGATTTCGGGACGCCACTGCGCAGCGGCTGCAGCCAGGTCATCGCGTTCACCGGGTCACCTGCCCGTGCGCCACAGCGGGCGCGCCGTAGACGATCGCATCGTCAGCGACGTCGCGGGTGACCACCGAGCCGGCGCCGATCAGCGCGCCCGCGCCGACGGTGACGCCGGCCAGCACGACGGCGCCGGTGCCGACCCTGCAGCCCTCACCGAATGTGGGCGGAGTCAGCGGCACCTCGTTGCCGGGATCGCGCCAGGTCAGCCGCTTGTCGTTGATAGTGCGGACGCCAGCGCCGATGAAGGCTCGGTCACCGACGACGGTGTCAGCAGTCAGGTGCGAGCCGGGCGAGCAGCGCACCCCGGATCCGATGCAGGTGCCGCGTTCGACGGTGAGGTGTGCGGCCAGCTGGCTGCCCGCGCCGACCCTCACGCCGGTACGCAGCAAGGTGTGGTGGCCGATCGTGGTGTCGTCGCCGATCGTGGTGCCGGCGTAGATGATCGCCCCAGCACGGATCACGACACCGGCACCGATCGTCGTGGCATCACCAGCGCCCGCGTGCACCTCGCGCATGGCGTAGCCGTACTCCGGCTCACCCAGGATCGCCTGGTGCCCGATGTGCGAGTGGGCGCCGACGTACAGGCCGCCGTGCAGGACGGCGTACGTGCCGACGGTGACCTTCTCACCGAGCACGATCGGACGCAGCGTGCCCTGCAGGTCGGCGGGCAGGAACACGGCGGTGGGGTGCAAGCGGCAGCCGGCGCCGATCTCGAGCAGACCGGACCGAACCAGTTGCGCCACGGTGATCGGCTCGGTGGTTGTCGTCGGGTGCATCAATTCGGCTCCCTCGGCCAAGGCCCGCCAGCCGGGATGATGGGCGAGCTGTAAACCGAGTTCACCAGCGGCGGACGCGACAAAGAAGGCGCGTCACATTGGGTGCAACCGGCTTGCGTGATCTGCAATCGGCGGGTCACCCTCAAAGACCCCGCGCCGAACGGAGCTACCCGTGAGCGCACCACAGCAGTGGACGGCAAACCCGGCAGTCCAGCAGGCAGTACGCGCCAGCGACTACGCCACGATCCTGCGTTTCTCCCGGCTCGCCGCCGGGTTGACCCTTGAACAGCTCGCCGCGGCCGGAGGCTATTCGGCGTCCACCCTGTCCCGGCTGGAGAGCCGACGTCGGCACATCCGCGACGTCGATGAATTGCGCGCCCTGGCAGATCTGTACGACGTACCGGTGCACCTGTTCGGCCTGGCAACCACGACCACGGACACAGACGGGTCTAACCTGGCCAGAGCAGCTGACGGAGGGGGCGATACCGTGCGCCGACGCAACTTCCTTGCCGGAGCGGCCGCCGTCGGCGTGTCCACCGCGCTGCCGGTGACACCTGCAGCGGCCGGTCTCACCGGTAGCACCATCGAGGACGTGCTGTTCGGACGGCTAACCGCCGAACCGCTGCCCGCTCAGCAGCTCGCCGCCCAGATCGCCGCTGCCCGTGCCGATTTCCGAGCCGCCCGCTACACCCGCCTCGCGCGCCGCCTGCCGAAGCTGCTCGCACAGGCGAGCGCCAGCCGGTCGGCCGCGGGTGTCGACGAGACCGCCGCCTTCTCCGAACGGCTCGCTGAGGCGTACGGGATCGCGGCCCAGCTGCTCATCAAGCTGCACGACAACGGCCTGGCCTGCGCTACTGCCGACCGGGCCGTACAGGCTGCGGCCGCCGGAAGCGACCCACTGATCATGGCGGAGAGCCAGCGGGTGGCCGCAACGGCACTGCGCCGGATCAATCATCGCGACAGTGCCCAGAAGCTCGTGCTGGACGCGGCCGAGCAGCTGCGCGGCGCCGACCCGGAACCGGGTCCGGCGGCCAGCGCAATGTACGGGCAGATGCTCGCTGTGGCCGCATACACCGCCGCGATCCGCGACGACCGTGACACCGCCTGGACGCTGCTGGGCGAGGCTGAACAACCGGCACGCCGGGCCGGACCATCAGCCCGGTTCAACAGCACCGAAATCGCGGTCTACCGCATCAGCATCGCCCGCAAGCTCGGCGACTACGGCGCCGCAGTCGACTTCGCCCGGAGGATCGAGCCCCGCACGATCACGGCCGCCGAACGTCGGGCCCGCTACTGGGAGGACACCGCCCTGGCTCTGCACGGGCGCGGTCGTGGCGAGGCAGCATTCGAGGCGCTGCTCTCGGCGGAGCACGACGTCCCCGAAGAGGTCCGCTATCGGCCCTGGGCCCAACAGCTCACCCGTGACCTGCTGGCAGCGCCGGCCAGTCACGGCATCTCGGGCATCCGCGACTTCGCCGTCCGCGTCGGCGCCGTGTGATCCTGCTCGGCGAAGGAGCTGCTCACCACGGCGCCGTCACTCAGTGACCGCGAGCGGTGTCGTGTTTCCTCTGACTCAGCGGCGGGCGGACACCGCGAGCAGGCGCAGTGCGTACGGGGCGCCCTGGCGCAGGTAGCGGCGGGCCAGGCGGCGCGGCTCGGTGCCCAGCCGGTGCGCCCATTCGAGGCCGGTGCGCTGCATCCAGCGCGGGGCCCGCCGCACGTCGCCCGCTACGAAGTTGACCGCGGCACCACAGCCGACGAACCAGGTCTGCGGCAGGTCGGGGCGTAGCCGGGAGATGACCTGCTCCTGCTTGGGGAAGCCCAGACCCACCAGCACGAGGTCGGGCTGCGCGTCGACCACCTTGGCGCAGAACTGGGCGTACCGGGTCTCGTCGCGCTCGAAGCCGAACTCGGGGCACAGTGTGCCGCCGATGCGCAGGCCGGAGCAGGCGGCGGCGAGCTTGTCCGCTGCACGGGTGGCGCCGTCGGGCAGGTCGTCGGCGCCGGGCGCCCCGCCGATCACGAAGATCGAGCGACCGTCGCGGCCGAGGCCCTCCGACAGGGACCAGACCAGGCTGCTGCCGGCGACCCGCTCGGGCAGCGGCGTCCCGGTCAGGCGGCTCGCCCACACCAGCGGCATCCCGTCCGCCACGACCAGGTCAGCGTCGTCGAGGTACGCCCGTACGCCCGGATTCGCGCGGGCCGTCCGCAGAATGTCGACGTTCGGGGTGATGATCCGGCCGCCCCGGCCGCAGGCCAGCGCGTCACGGACGACCGCGACGACCTCGTCCTCGGTGATTCGGTCGAAACCCGTCCCGTCGAGATACACCCGCTCGAAAGCCTCGGTTGTCAATCCCACGCCTCCTTCGGCCTGGTTCGCTCGTTATAGGAGCGAAACGAATGAAGGCGGGACAAAGTGGCACGGGTGCTGTTTGTGGGCGGGCTGGGACGCAGCGGGACGACCCTGGTCGAGCGCCTGCTCGGCGAGCTGCCCTCGGTACGCGCCCTCGGCGAGGTCGTCCACCTCTGGCAGCGCGACCTGCGCGACGACGAGCGCTGCGGCTGCGGGGCGCGGTTCTCCGCCTGCACGTTCTGGCAGCAGGTCGGCGAACGGGCCTTCGGCGGCTGGGGCGCCGTCGACGTGGACCGCATCCAGACCCTGCGCGACGCCGTCGAACGCACCCGGCACATCCCCCGGCTCGCCGCCGCCTCGCTACCACCGGCGCAGCGCGCGGAGGTCCGCGAGTACGCCGCCTACTACGCCCGCGTGTACGCGGCCGCCGCCGAGGTCTCCGGCGCGTCGGTGGTCGTGGACTCTTCCAAGCACAGCGCGCTCGCCCACGTGCTGCGCTGGGCCGACGACGTTGATCTGCGGGTGGTGCACGTGGTCCGCGACGCGCGCGGGGTCGCGTACTCGTGGACAAAGACCGTGGCCCGGCCCGAGACCGACGGCGCCGAGGAGATGACCCGCTACTCCCCCGGCCGCTCGGCTCTGCTGTGGAATGCGCACAACGCCGCGTTCGGCCTGCTGGCGCGCCGCGGCGTCGCGGTGCGCCGGGTCCGGTACGAGCAGTTGCTGGCCGACCCGCGGGGAGCGCTGCGCGAGCTGGCGGCGTACGTGGATCTGCCGTTGACCGACGCCGACCTGGCCTTTCTCGGCGACGGGCACGCCGACCTGACCGTGGGGCACAGCGCGGCGGGCAATCCGATGCGGTTCCGGGTGGGCCGCGTCCCGCTGCGCCACGACGACGCCTGGGTGCGTGCCCTGCCGCCGGGCCAGCGCCGCCTGGTCGGCGCGGTGTGCGCGCCCCTGCTCCGCGCGTACGGATATCCGCTCAACCCCGCTGCCCCTCTGGAGGCGTGATGAACTGGCCGTCCGTCGGCGTCGTGATCCCCACCCGCAACCGCCCCGAGCTGGTACGCCGGGCCATCGCCGCGGTGCGCGAGCAGGAGTATCCGGGCGAGCTGACGGTGCTGGTCGTCTACGACCAGACCGAGCCGGACCACGACCTCGCCACCACCGAGGGCCCCGCGGTGTCGGTGCTGACGAACTGGCGCACCTCCGGCCTGGCCGGCGCCCGCAACACCGGCATCCTGGCCCTGGACACGGAGTTCGTGGCGTTCTGCGACGACGACGACACGTGGGCGCCGGACAAGCTCCGGCGGCAGGTCGCGGCGCTGCTGGCCGAGCCGGACGCCGAGTTCGCGACGTGTGCGATCGAGGTGGAGTTCGAGGGCCGCACGACGGCGCGGCTGGCGGGCTGCAGCCGGGTCACCGTGGAGCAGCTGGCCCGCTCCCGGATGGCGATGCTGCATTCGTCGTCGTTCCTGATCCGCCGGGAAGCCCTGGCCGAGGAGGCGATCGGGCTGGTCGCCGAGGACGCGCCGGGCAGCCAGAACGAGGACTGGGACCTGCTGCTGCGGGCCGCCCGCCGGACACCTGTCGTGCACGTGGACGAGCCGCTGGTCCGGGTGTTGTGGGGCCGCACCTCGCACTATGCGTACGAGTACGCCACGAAGATCTCCTCGCTGCGGTGGATGATGCAACGCCACCCGGAGATCAGCGGCTGCCGCCCCGGCGCCGCCCGGGTGTACGGCCAGCTGGCCTGCTGGTCGGCGGCCAGCGGCAACCGCAGCCAGGCCTGGCAGTTCAGCAAGGAGGCGGTACGCGCGAACTGGCGCGAGCCGCGTACCGCGATCGCGCTGGCGGCCATGACGGGCGCCGTCAAGGTGGAGAACGTCCTCTCCGCGCTGCACAAGCGCGGCCGGGGGATCTAGGCGCGCCCGGCCAGCTCCGCCGCGCGGCGAAGGTCACTCTTTTGCGCACACCCGATCGCCAGGTAATGTTCGCACGTGTTCGATTCAGTGCGGTTGATCCGGTGCGGCGAGGCGATCCGACGTAGGCGCGGGGTCCGCTGATGCTGGCGCAGCAACGGCAGGCGGCGATTCTGGACCGGGTCCGCGCCTCGGGCGGCGTCCGGGTGAGCGAACTCGCCACCGAGTACGGCGTCTCCGACATGACGATCCGGCGCGACCTGGAGGCCCTGGCCGACCGCGGACTGCTGGAGAAGGTACACGGCGGGGCCACCACGGTGACCCCGGGCTCGGCGCACGAGCCGGGATTCGCCGCAAAGTCGGTACGCCAGCGTACGGAGAAGGCCGCGATGGCGATGCGCGCCGCGACGCTGGTGTCGCCCGGTGACGCCATCGCGCTGTCCGCGGGCACCACCACCGCGGGGCTGGCCCAGCGCCTGGTCGACGTGCCGGAGCTGACCGTGGTGACCAACTCGATCCCGGTGGCGGACATCTTCTACCGGGCCGGGCGTCCCGATCAGACCGTGGTGCTCACCGGCGGCACCCGTACCCCGTCCGACGCGCTGGTCGGGCCGGTCGCGGTCTCCGCGATCGGCAAGCTGCACCTGGACATGCTGTTCCTGGGCGTGCACGGGATGAGCGAACGGGCCGGCTACACCACCCCGAACCTGATGGAGGCGGAGGTCAACCGGGCGCTGGTCGAGGCGGCGGAACGCCTCGTGGTGCTGGCCGACCACACCAAGTGGGGCACGGTCGGCATCTCCTCGATCGTGCCGCTGGAGGCCGCCGACGTACTCATCACCGACGACGGCCTGGACGCCGCGGCCCGGGACCTGCTGGCGGAGCAGGTCGCCGAGCTGATCGTGGTGACCGGTCCGTGATCGCCCAGCGCACCGCGATCGCGCTGTCCGACGGCCGGGAACTCATCTACTTCGACGAGAAGCCGGGTACGGACCGTTCGCAGGCGGATCGGCGCCACCTGCCGCCCCCGCCGCCCGCCTCGCAGCTGCGGCTGGACCCGCTGGTCGACGAGTGGGTCGCGGTCGCCGCGCACCGGCAGACCCGGACCTTCCTGCCGCCCAGCGACAGGTGCCCGCTGTGTCCGTCCACCCCGGACTTCGCCAGTGAGATCCCCGCGGACGACTACGACGTGGTGGTCTTCGAGAACCAGTTCCCGTCGTTCAGCGACCGGGTCGCGCCGGACGAGATCACCGAGCTGACCGAGGCCGTCCCGGTGCGTCCGGGCATCGGGCGCTGCGAGGTGGTCTGCTTCACCAGCGACCACACCAGCTCGTTCGGCGCCCTGTCGCCGGAGCGGGTCCGCACCGTGATCGACGCGCTGGCCGACCGCACCGAACTGATGTCCGCGCTGCCCGGCGTCGCGCAGGTCTTCCCGTTCGAGAACCGCGGCGTCGAGATCGGCGTGACCCTGCACCACCCGCACGGCCAGATCTACGCGTACCCGATGGTGCCGCCGCGCACCCGGGCGATGCTGGGCGCGGCCCGCCGCCACGCGGCCACGACGGGGCGCAATCTGTACGCCGACGTGCTCGCGGCCGAGCAGAAGGCACAGGTACGGGTCGTCGCGGCCAACGAGTACTGGACGGCGTACGTGCCGGCCGCCGCGCGCTGGCCGTTCGAGGTGCAGGTGGCTCCGCACCGGCAGGTGGCGGACCTGCCCGCGCTCGACGACGCGGAACGCGACGCGTTCGCCCCGCTGTACCTGGACGTGTTGCGGCGCCTCGACGCGCTGTTCGGCCAGCCGATGCCGTACATCGCCGCGTGGCATCAGGCGGTCATCGGCGCGGGCCGCGAGCTGGGCTACCTGCACCTGCAGGTGTTCAGCATCCGGCGGGCCGCCGACAAGCTGAAGTTCCTGGCCGGATCCGAGTCCGCGATGGGGGTCTTCGTCAACGACATCGTGCCCGAGACGGCCGCCCGGATGCTGCGCGACGCCTGCTGAACCGCGACCCACAGGCCACCCAAAGATCCTTCCCTACGCTCCGGGCGTAGCCCGGGTGCATCCCGCATGGGTGCGCCCGGGGAACCTCTCGGAAGGAATTCCAGTAGCGATGAATATGCATTCTCGTGGCGTGCTGGCCGCCGGCATCGCGTTGGCGGGCCTGGTGGTGACCGGGGCACCCGCGGCGGCGCAGGAGCCGGCGCCGACATACATCAGGGCGAGCGTGAAGACCGGCAGTGCCGAGGTGTCGGGCGCGCAGTTCGACGACGCGGCGGTGAGTGACGACGGCCGCTTCACAGTGTTCTCCTCCAACGCGACGGATCTGGTCCCCGGCGACACGAACGGCGCGTGGGACGTGTTCCTGCGCGACAGCGTCGCTGACGTGACGACCCGGCTCAGCGTCTCCAGCTCCGGTGAGCAGACGACGCGGGGCAGCTACAGCGGTGAGCCGTCGATGAGCGCCGACGGACGGTACGTCGTCTTCATCTCGCGCGCGCCGAACCTCGTGGCGGACGACACGAACGACGCCTACGACGTGTTCCTGCGGGACACGGTCGCCGGTACCACCACCCGGGTGAGCCTCCCCGAGACCGGCGGTCAGGCCGGGACGGAGAGCTCCCGACCGGCCATCAGCGCCGACGGTCGCTTCGTCGCCTTCGAGTCCTGGGCCCCGCTCGTGGCGGGCGACACCGACACCCGGCCGGACGTGTACCTGCGGGACCTGACGACCGGGCGCACCGTGCTGGTGAGCGAGTCGTTCGACGGGTCACCACTCCAGGACGACGGCTACGGCTTCGACAACCTGTCTGTCACGTCCGGGGGCCGCTACATCGCATTCGACTCGGGCGCCACGAACCTGGTGGCGGGCGACACCAACGGCAAGACCGACTCGTTCGTCCGGGACCTGCAGACCGGCACCACCGTGCGCACCTCGGTGTCCGGCTCCGGCGCGCAGGCGGACGCGAGCAGCTACGGGACGTCGATCAGCGCGGACGGACGGTACGTCGCGTTCACGTCGCTGGCGAAGAACCTCGTGCCGGGAGTCACCGAAGGCCGGTACCAGGCGTACGTGCGTGACCTGGTCGAGGGGACGACGACGCTGGCCAGCGTGCGCGACGGCGTCGCCTACGACGACGACTTCACCGAGTTCGCTCGGATCAGCGCCGATGGGCGGCACGTCGCGTTCCAGGTCTACTCCGCCAAGGACCCCCACCCGCTGGGAATCTTCATCCGGGACCTGGACGCGCAGACCACCCGCCGGGTCACCCTGACGCCCGCGGGCGGCTACCCCAACGGCGAAAGCTGGGGCGGACGGTTCAGCCGCAACGGCAAGCACCTCGTCTTCAAGTCCGAGGCGTCGGACCTGGTCGACGGGGACACCAACAACGCCAAGGACATCTTCGTCCGGCTGAACGTCGGCTGAGAGTTGGGGGGCGGGGGGCCCGGGACAAGGCCCCCCGCATGGGAAGGGACGGCAGACGCGCTGCAGCACGCCCACTGGCGGTTACCGGAATCAAGAGAACCGGTCGGCGCCCGGGACAAGGCGGCCGGACCGGCGGGCGACCCTTGAGCGGCACCGCCTGCATCCGTTCTGCCTAAAGAAACGAGGGCCATACTCCTGGGTTACGCGCGCTAAACACCTAGTTTGCCCCGACTTTGGATCATGCCACATCGGCAACGACACGGCCCGGCGGGAACGAATGCCGCCGGGCCGGAATGTCTTTCGGTACGGCAGCTCGTCAGCCGAGCTTGCCCCCCAGGTTCGCCTCCAGCGCGTTCATGAACTCGTCGGTGGTCAGCCATGGCGCGTCCCGGGAGATGAGCAGCGCCAGGTCCTTGGTCATCTGTCCACCCTCGACGGTCTCGACGCAGACCCGCTCGACGGCCTCGGCGAACTCGGTGACCGCCGGGGTCCCGTCCAGCTTGCCGCGGTGCTTGAGGCCACCGGTCCAGGCGAAGATCGAGGCGATCGGGTTGGTCGAGGTCTTCTCGCCCTTCTGCCACTGCCGGTAGTGCCGGGTGACGGTGCCGTGGGCGGCCTCGGCCTCGACGGTCTTGCCGTCCGGGGTCATCAGCACCGAGGTCATCAGGCCGAGCGAGCCGAAGCCCTGGGCCACGGTGTCGGACTGCACGTCGCCGTCGTAGTTCTTGCAGGCCCAGACGTAGCCGCCCTCCCACTTCATCGCGGCGGCGACCATGTCGTCGATCAGGCGGTGCTCGTACGTGATCCCGGCCGCCTTGAAGTCGTCCGCGAACTCCGTCTCGAAGATCTCCGCGAACAGGTCCTTGAACCGGCCGTCGTACGCCTTGAGGATCGTGTTCTTGGTCGACAGGTAGACCGGGTAGTTGCGGGCCAGGCCGTAGCGGAACGAGGCGCGCGCGAAGTCCCGGATGGACTCGTCGAAGTTGTACATGGCCTGGCCGACGCCGCCGCCGGGGAAGTCCGCGACGTGGAACTCCATCGGCGCGGAGCCGTCGTCCGGGGTGAAGGTCATCGTCAGCTTGCCCGCCTTGGGCGCGACGAAGTCCGTGGCCTTGTACTGGTCGCCGTGGGCGTGCCGGCCGATCACGATCGGCTTCGTCCAGCCCGGTACGAGCCGGGGTACGTTCGACATGATGATCGGCTCGCGGAAGACGACGCCGCCGAGGATGTTGCGGATCGTCCCGTTCGGGGACTTCCACATCTTCTTCAGGCCGAACTCGTCCACGCGGGCCTCGTCCGGGGTGATCGTGGCGCACTTCACGCCGACGCCGTGCCGCTTGATGGCGTTCGCCGCGTCGATCGTGACCTGGTCGTCGGTCTCGTCGCGGTGCTGGATCGACAGGTCGTAGTACTCGAGGTCGACGTCGAGGTAGGGCAGGATCAGCTGCTCACGGATCTGCTTCCAGATGATCCGGGTCATCTCGTCGCCGTCGAGCTCCACGACCGGGTTTTTGACCTTGATTTTCGCCATCGGCCGGCGCTCCTCTCCCGGGACACATGTTTTAGCAGTACGAGCGTACTGCCTAACGGTGGGAGATCATCGCCGACCCCGTCCGTGACCACCCCGATTCCGCAAGATACCCCGCCTTTCCAAGGCGGACGTTCAGTGGGGCGAATACCGTTCCCTGTGACGTAACCGACGGCAGGTTCCATCGATGTATGTCGCTGTCTTCGAGGTTCTCGTTCCCCGTCAGCCGACGCCGCTTCGTCGCCGGGGCCGCCGCCGTCGCCGCCGGCCCCCTGCTGATCACCCCCGGCCGCGGGTACACGCGCATCCGCAACGGCCTCGGCACACCCCTACCGGCCGGCGTCTTCACGCTCGGCGTCGCCTCCGGCGACCCGCTGCCCGACGGCGTGGTGCTCTGGACCCGCCTCGCCCCGCAGCCCACCACCGGCGGCGGGATGCCCGCGCAGAACTTCGCGGTGGACTGGGAGGTCGCCGAGGATCCCGGCTTCAGCCGGGTCGTCCAGCGCGGCTCGGCCACCGCCACCCCCGAGTACGGCCACTCCGTGCACGTCGAGGTCCAGGGCCTGCGCCCGGACGCCGTCTACCACTACCGGTTCAAGGCGGGCGACCAGATCTCCCCGGCGGGCCGGACCCGGACCGCACCGGCGGCCGACGCCCGGCCGTCGCGGCTGCGCTTCGCGTACGCCAGCTGCCAGGACTACCAGGCCGGGTACTACACCGCGTACCGGCACATGGCCGCCGAGGACCTCGCGTTCGTGGCGTTCCTCGGCGACTACATCTACGAGAGCCCGGCCAACCCGTCCGCGATCCGGCACCACGAGGGCACCGGCGAGCCGACCGGGCTGGTGGCGTACCGCAACCGGCATGCGCGCTACCGGACCGACCCGGACCTGCAGGCCGCCCATGCCGCGTTCCCGTGGATCGTCACGCTCGACGACCACGAGATCGACAACAACTGGGCCGACGAGATCCCGCAGGACCCCGACCAGCAGTCGCCGTCGGCATTCCGGGCCCGCCGGACCGCCGCGTTCCAGGCGTACTACGAGCACATGCCGCTGCGCCGCAGCTCGCTGCCGTCCGGGCTGGACATGCAGGTGTACCGGCGGCTGCGGTTCGGGTCCCTGGCCAGCGTGCACGTGCTGGACACCCGGCAGTACCGCAGCGACCAGCCCGCCACCCTCGCCGCCGCCCAGAACCCCGGCCTGACGATGACCGGGCCGGACCAGGAGCGCTGGCTCACCGACGGCCTGCAGACCTCCGGGGCCACCTGGAACCTGCTGGCCAACCAGGTGATGTGGGCGCAGAACGACCGCAAGGCCGGGCCGGATCAGGTCTTCGACTTCGACAACTGGGACGGCTACCGGGTCCAGCGGCGGCGCCTGCTGGAACTGTTCGGCACCGGGCGGGTCGCCAACCCGGTCGTGCTGACCGGCGACCGGCACTGCACGTGGGTGTGCGATCTGCGCACCGACTTCGACAACCCGGCCACGCCGGTGGTCGGCGCCGAGATCACCGGCACGTCGATCAGCTCGGGCGGCAACCCCGACGTGGCCGCGTTCCACGCCCAGTACGACCCGATCAAGCGGGAGAGCCCGCACTGGCGCTACATCGACAACCGGCGCGGCTACGTCGTCTGCGACGCGGACGACCAGCGCCTGCTGAGCAGCCTGCGGGTGGTCAGCACCGTGTGGGCGCAGTCGGCGACGGTCAGCACGGCCGCCCAGTTCGTGGTGGAGGCCGGGCGGCCGGGCATCGCGGAGGTGGACGAGCACGTCGCCCCCGCGTTCCGCGCACCGCTACTGGGACCGGTCTACGACGTGCACGACGACCAACAGAGCTTCCCCCTGCGGCCGTAGCCGACAACCGGCCCCCACTCATTGGGGGGGATCTGGTAAATGGTGTGAATGGCGATCTTTGTGGCATAGCAGACAAGCCGTTAGCTTGAGGTATGTCGCGAACTGAAGGGTTCGAGTTTCCCGTCAGCCGCCGCCGGTTCGTCTCCACCGCCGCCGTCGCGGCCGTCGCCGGCCCCCTCCTGGTCACGCCCGCCGGCGCGTACGCCCGGATCCGCAACGGCACCGACGCCGGCGTGCCCGAGGGCGTCTTCACCCTCGGGGTCGCCTCGGGCGACCCGCTGCCCGACGGCGTGGTGCTGTGGACGCGCCTGGCCCCGCAACCCGCCACCGGCGGCGGGATGCCCGCCCGGGACGTGCCGGTGGCCTGGGAGGTGGCGGCGGACCCGTCGTTCCGCCAGGTGATCCGGAGCGGGGTCGCCGTCGCCCGGCCCGAACAGGCCCACTGCGTGCACGTCGACGTCCGCGGCCTGCGCCCCGACACCGACTACCACTACCGCTTCCGGGCGGGCTACCAGGTGTCCCCGGTGGGGCGGACCCGGACGGCACCGGCCGCCCATTCGTCGCCGTCGCGGCTGCGCTTCGCGTTCGCCAGCTGCCAGGACTGGCAGGGCGGGTACTACACCGCGTACCAGCGCCTGGTCGACGAGGACCTGGCCTTCGTGGCGTTCCTCGGGGACTACATCTACGAGGGCAGGCCCAATCCGGCGGCCGTCCGCCAGCACGAGGGCACCGACGAGCCGTACACGCTGGAGCAGTACCGCAACCGGCACGCCCAATACAAGACCGACCCTGACCTGCAGGCCGTCCATGCCGCCTTCCCGTGGATCGTCACGTTCGACGACCACGAGGTCGACAACAACTGGGCAGACGGGGTCCCGCAGGACCCGGACAAGCAGACAGCGGAGGCGTTCCGGGCCCGCAAGGCCGCCGCGTTCCAGGCGTACTACGAGCACATGCCGCTGCGCCGCACCTCGCGGCCGCACGGGCCGGACATCCGGGTCTACCGCAGGCTGCGGTTCGGGTCGCTGACCACCCTGCACGTCCTGGACACCCGCCAGTTCCGCAGCGACCAGCCCACCACCCTCGCCGCCGCCCTGGACCCCGCCCTCACGATGACCGGGCCGGAGCAGGAACGCTGGCTCACCGAGGGCCTCCAGTCGTACGGCACCCACTGGAACCTGCTGGCCAACCTGGTGATGTGGGCCCAGAACGACCGCCGGGCCGGGCCGGAGCAGGTCTTCTCGTTCGACAACTGGGACGGCTACCGGGTCCAGCGCCGCCGGCTGCTGGAGCTGTTCGGCAGCGGACTGGTCGCCAATCCGGTGGTGCTGACCGGCGACCGGCACTGCACCTGGGTCAGCGACCTGCGCCCCGACTTCGACGACCCGGCGACGCCCGTGGTCGGCGCCGAACTCACCGGCACCTCGATCAGCTCGGGCGGTGACCCGGACACGGCCAGGTTCCACGCCGCGTACGACCCGATCATGGCGGAGAGCCCGCACTGGCGCTTCATCGACAACCAGCGCGGCTACGTCGTCTGCGACCTGGACTCCCAGCGCCTGCTGAGCAGCCTGCGCGTGGTCGACACGGTGTGGGCGCACACCGCGAACCTGCGTACCGCCGCCCAGTTCGTGGTCGAGGCGGGGCGGCCGGGCATCGCGGAGGTCATCGAGGGTGCGCCGCCCCCGACGGTGGAGGCCGCCGGACCGATCTACGACGTGGACGACGACCAGGACTCGTTCCCACTGCGGCGCTAGCTTCCGCGTACACGAAAAGGCCGGGGCTGCGTGGCCCCGGCCTTTCGTGTGGCGACTCAGAGGTCGGCGACGTCGGCCTGCTTGGCGCGGACGGCCTCGGCGGCCTCCTTGAGGCCGGCCAGCTCCGAGTCCGTCAGCTTGGTCTCGACGACCCGGCGCACGCCCTCGGCGCCGATCTCGGCCTCGACGCCCAGGTAGACGCCGGAGATGCCGTACTCGCCGTCGACCCACGCGCAGACCGGCATGACCGCGCCGGAGTCCTCGGCGACCGCCTTGGCCATGCGGGCCGCGGCGGCGGACGGCGCGTAGTACGCCGAACCGGTCTTCAGCAGCGCCACGACCTCGGCACCGCCGTTGCGGGTACGGGTGACCAGCTCCTCGATCTTGTCAGCGGGCAGCAGCTCGGCGAGCGGCTTGCCGTTGACCGTGCAGCGGCTGGGCACCGGCACCATGGTGTCGCCGTGCGAGCCCAGGGTCAGCGTCTGCACGTCGCCGATCTTGACGCTCAGCGTCTCGGCGACGAAGTGCGTGAACCGGGCCGTGTCGAGCATGCCGGCCTGGCCGAGGACCCGGTTCTTCGGGAACTGGGTGGCGATCTGGGCCAGGGCGGTCATCTCGTCCAGCGGGTTCGAGACCACGATGACCACGGCGTTCGGGGCGTACTTGGCGACGTTCTCCGATACCTGACGGACGATCTTGGCGTTGACGCCGAGCAGGTCCATCCGGCTCATGCCCGGCTTGCGGGGCAGCCCGGCGGTGATGATGACGACGTCCGAGCCCTCGATGGCCTCGTACCCCTCACCGTTCGGACCGGTGGTGGCGCCGACGACCTTGGTCTCGAAGCCCTCGACCGGCCGCGACTGGTTCAGGTCCAGCGCGAGACCCTCCGGCTTGCCCTCCACGATGTCGGTGAGCACCACGGTGTCGAAGATGTCGTACTCGGCCAGACGCTGCGCGGTCGTGGACCCGTAGAATCCGGCGCCGACGACAGTGACCTTCTTGCCCATGCCTCTCCCTCCCGGAAAGCAGCCCTCCCGGAAAGCGGGACGACTTTTCCGGACCGTATCAGCCGGTTAACGATCGCTTACCTGGCAGGGGCGGTCAGCGGGAGCTATCCCACTCGGCGCGCTCCACCACGTTCGTGAGCAGCATCGCGCGGGTCATCGGGCCGACGCCGCCGGGCATCGGCACGACCGCCCCGGCCACCTCACGGACCTCGGGCGCCACGTCGCCGGTGTACCGGCCCTTGCCGTCGGAGCCCACCACCCGGCTGATGCCCACGTCGACCACGGTGGCGCCGGGCTTGATCATGTCGGCGGTGAGGAAGCCGGGCACGCCGATGGCGGCGATCACGATGTCCGCGGCGCGGGTGTGCGCGGCGAGGTCGACCGTGCCGGTGTGGCACAGGGTCACGGTCGCGTTCTCGCTCTTGCGGCTCAGCAGCAGCCCGAGCGGGCGGCCGACGGTCGTGCCGCGGCCCACCACGGTCACCTCGGCGCCGGCGAGGGGGATGTCGTGGCGGCGCAGCAGGTGCACGATGCCGCGGGGCGTGCACGGCAGTGGCCCGTCGTAGCCGAGCACCAGGCGGCCCAGGTTGACCGGGTGCAGCCCGTCGGCGTCCTTGTCGGGGTCGATCAGCTCCAGCACACGCTGGGTGTCGAGGTGCTTCGGCAGGGGCAGCTGCACGATGTAGCCGTGGCAGGCCTGGTTCGCGTTCAGCTCCGCGACGACCGCCTCCACCTGCTCCTGGGTGGCGTCGGCGGGCAGGTCGCGGCGGATCGAGGCGATGCCGACCTCGGCGCAGTCCCGGTGCTTGCCGGCCACGTACGCGTGTGAGCCCGGGTCGTCACCGACCAGCACCGTGCCGAGCCCGGGGACGATCCCGCGCTCGCCGAGGGCCTTGACCCGCTGGAGCAGGTCTTCCTTGATCGCCGCCGCGGCGGCCTTGCCGTCCAGAATCGTCGCCGTCACGCGTCGATCCTGCCACGTTGCGGTCAGTCGCCGACCACCGCACCGTACGCGGTCGCGACCAGCGCGGCCTGCGCCAGATCGATCTTCGCGCCGGTCAGGTCCACCCCGCGCAACGCCACCCCGTTCAGGTCCGCCCCGCGCAGATCCGTGCCCTTGAGCACGACGTCCTTGAGGTGCGCGCCGGACAGGTCCGCGCCGCGCAGGTCGACCCGGGTCAGGTCGGCGCCGGTCAGATCCGCCTCGCGCAGCCGCAGCCCGCCCAGCTTCGCCGCGGTCAGGTTCTGGCCGCGCAGCGACACGAACGAGAAGTCACCGCCCTCGACCGTCAACGGCCGCAGTCCACAGTCGACGAACTGGCTGCCCGTGAACTTGCACTCGGTCAGCCGGGCGTCGAAGAACGAGCACCGCTGGAACTCCGACTGCAGGATCGCGCACGTCATCAGCTCCGCCGCGTTGAAGCGGACGTTGCCGAAGTGGCAGTGCGCGAACGTGCAGCCGGTCAGCCGCGCCTCGGAGAAGTCCACGTCGTGGAACGCGCAGTCCTCGTACTGCGCGCGGTCCCACTCGACCAGGGCCCAGTCCTCGGCCGTGAAGCGTTCGTTGCGGACGACCTCCACGACGGGTCAGTGGAAGAAGTGCCGGGTGCCGGTGAGATAGACCGTCAGCCCCGCCTTCTGCGCCGCCTCGATGACCAGGTTGTCCCGGACCGAGCCGCCCGGCTGCACCACCGCCGAGATCCCCGCCGCGATGAGCACCTCCAGGCCGTCCGGGAACGGGAAGAACGCGTCCGAGGCGGCCACACTGCCGCGGGCCCGGTCGGCGCCGGCCCGCGACACCGCGAGATGCGCGGCGTCCACCCGGTTGACCTGGCCCATGCCGACCCCGACCGTGGCACCGTCGTGCGCCAGCAGGATCGCGTTGCTCTTCACCGACCGGATCGCCCGCCACGCGAACGCCAGATCCCGCAGCACCTCCGGGGCGGCCGGCGCCCCTGCGGCCAGCGTCCAGGCGGCCGGGTCGTCGCCGGGCGCGTCGATCCGGTCCGCGGTCTGCACGAGGATCCCGCCGCCGACCTGGCGGATCTCCGCGGGCGCGGGCGCCCACGCCGGGGCCACCAGCACCCGCAGGTTCTTCTTCTCCCGCAGCACCTCGACCGCCTCCGGGGCGAACGACGGCGCCACGATCACCTCGGTGAAGATCTCCGCGACCTGCTGGGCCAGCTCGACCGTGACCTCGCGGTTGACAGCGATGACGCCGCCGAACGCGGACGTCGGGTCACAGGCGTGTGCCTTGCGGTGCGCCTCGGCCACGTCCGTGCCGACCGCGATGCCGCACGGGTTCGCGTGCTTGATGATCGCCACGCACGGCTCTGTGAAGTCGTTCGCCGAGCGCCACGCGGCGTCCGCGTCCACGTAGTTGTTGTACGACATCTCCTTGCCGTGCAGCTGCTCCGCCCGGGCCAGGCCCGCCGGGGCGGCCGGGTCCACGTACAGGGCGGCCTGCTGGTGCGGGTTCTCGCCGTAGCGCAGGGCGGTGTCGCGGCGCAGCGCCAGCCCGGCGAACTCGGGCCACTCCGCCGGAGCCAGGGTGGTCGCGCACCACTGGGCGACGGCCACGTCGTACTCGGCGATGTCCGCGAAAGCGCGGGCCGCCAGCAGCTTGCGCTGCGCGAGGGTGCTTCCGCCCTCGTCGAGGGCGGCCAGGATCAGCGGGTACGCCGCGACCGAGGTCACCACGGCGACGGACTGGTGGTTCTTGGCCGCCGCGCGGACCATGGCCGGCCCGCCGATGTCGATCTGCTCGACGCACTCATCCTCGGAGGCGCCCGACGCCACGGTCGCGGTGAACGGGTACAGGTTCGACACCAGCAGGTCGAACGGCTCCACCCCGAGGTCGGCGAGCTGCTCGGCGTGGGCGGGCAGCCGCAGGTCGGCCAGCAGACCGGCGTGCACCCGCGGGTGCAGCGTCTTGACCCGGCCGTCCAGGCACTCCGGGAAACCGGTGAGGTCCTCCACCCGGATCACCGGCACCCCGGCGTTCGCCACGGTGGCCGCGGTGCTGCCGGTGGAGACGATCTGCACTCCGGCGGCGTGCAGGGCCTGCGCCAGCTCGACCAGGCCGGTCTTGTCGTACACGCTCAGCAGTGCCCGCCGGATCGGACGGCGACCCTCGTCGGTCATGGGATGGTGACCTTTCTTCCCGTGATGGTCCAACCCGTGCGGACCAGTCGGCCGACCTGCTCGACGAGCTGGCGGCGCTCGGCTTCCTTGATCCGCTCGGTCAGCGTCTCCTCCGTGTCGTCGTCGAGCACGGGCACGCTGACCTGGGCGATGATGGGTCCGGTGTCGACACCGGCGTCGACGAAGAACAGGGTCGCCCCGGCGATCTTCACCCCGTAGTCGAGGGCGTCGCGCGGGCCGTGGATGCCGGGGAAGCCGGGCAGCAGCGCGTTGTGGGTGTTGATGTACCGGTCGCCGAACGCGGCCAGGAACGCCGGGCCGACCAGCTTGAGGAAGCCGGCCGAGATGACCAGGTCGGGCTTGTGCTCGGCGACGTGCCCGGTGAGGGCGGCATCCCAGTCCTCGCGCGACGGGTACGCCTTCACCGCGTCGACGAAGGTCGGCACCCCGGCCGCGGCGGCACGGTCGAGCCCGGCGATGCCGTCCCGGTCGGCGCCGACCGCGACGACCCGTGCCCCGTACGCGGGGTCGGCAGCCGCGTCGAGCAGGGCCTGCAAATTGCTGCCGGAGCCGGAGACGAGGACGACCAGGCGGGCGGGCGCGGGGTCTCTCACCCGAGCACCCTATCGCCGCCGCGAGAAACGCTCGTCCACGGGTCGGCATGGGGACAGCATTGGGCCCAATGATCGGCTAGGCTGCCGATCCGCTGATCGATGCGAAAACCGTCACGGATGCCGTGCGGAATACCTTCTTGGAGGATCTGACTCGTGACCACGCCGCCGCCCTACTACGGCCCGCCGGCCCAGCCGGCCAACGACAAGACGACCCTCTGGGGCGTCCTCGGCATCGTCTTCGCCTTCTGCTGCTGGCCGCTCGGCGTCGTCTTCGCCGTGCTCAGCCTCATGGAGGCCAAGAAGGTGAACAAGCAGCCCACCCTCGCCTACGTCACCTTCGGCATCCTCGCGATCGCCCTGGTCATCAACATCATCCTGGCGGCCACCGGCGCGCTCGGCAACCTGATGGGTGGCAAGTCCTAAGCAGCACCTGCACACAGGGCGTCCCGGCTTGCCGGGGCGCCCTGCGTCGTTTCCAGCGACCGTCCGGGCCTCGGCGTGGATCGCCCGCGCGGGCGGCGTCCCCTCACCGGCCGTCGGGCGTGGATCGCCACGCGCGGGCCGCGGCCGCGCCGAGTGTGGCGGACACCGCGACCACTCCGGTCGCGACGAGCCCGACCTGCCAGGGCACGGGCCCGATCTGCGCCAGCCGGCCGGCGCCCAGCGACCCGCCCGACAACCGGCTCGCGACACCCAGCACCAGCCCCGCCACCGGCCCCGCCACCAGCGCCGACCCGATCACCAGCGGCCAGCCGGGCGCGGTGGGCGGCGGCAGCTCACCCCGCGACCGCTCCGGCTTCGCCGCGCGGCCGCGCGCCAGCCGCCGGGTCAGCAGCGCACCCGCGACCATTCCGGCCAATACGGGTACGGCCAGTAGCGACGCGCCGCCGGCACCCATCGGCCCGTCCGGCAACCCGGCCAGCAGCGGAAGGGTGGGCAGCGGCCCCACGGTCACCTCGGTGAGGCGTACGGCGGATTCCGTGCCCAGCAGGAAGCCCGGCCCCAGCAGGTACGCGGCCGCCCACACCGCGGCGTTCACCCCGTAGGCGAGGCTGACCAGGGTGATCCCGGCCTGCCCCACCACCCCGGTCCGGTACGCCGCGATGGTGTCCGCCGCCTGCCCGCCGCCGACAGCGACGGACAGCCCCGCGAACCCCGCGCCCGCGGCCAGCACCAGCAGCGCGGCCACCATGCCGGTACGGATCCCGTGCCGCAGCACCGCGGGAACGCGCCGGGCCAGCGGGACCACGGCGTCCGTGCCGTGCAGCGCACCGAGCAGCGCCCCGAACGCGCCGATCAGCAGGAACGTGAGCGCGGCCCGGCCCACCGACACCGCAGTGCCGGGGCCGTCGACCGCGGCCGCGGCCGCCGCACCCAGCAGGGCGTACGCCGCGCCGACCGTGCCCGCGACCGCCAGGGCAGTCCGCGCCGAGCCGGTACGCCGGGCGCCGACGGCGCGGGTGACGTGCAGGCCCGCGCGGCTCAACCGCCAGATCACCAGCGCGGTGAGCAGCAGCGGGGTGAGGGCGAGCGGACCGATCGGGGTGCCGATGGGAACGCCGTTGCCGAGCAACCAGCCGACGAGGCCCGCGCGGGCCGCCGGGCCCAGCCCTCCGGCTCCCTCCGACGTGCGGGCGAGCCCGATGACGGCGGCCACCGGCAGGTACGTCAGCAGCGCCGCCCAGAGCGTCGCGAAGCCGGCCGCCAGCGGCAGCGGCGCCCGGGGCCGGCGGGGCGGCGCGGGCAACCGGACGGTGTCGCGCCGGGCCAGCAGGGCGTCGTCGACCCGGACGGTGTCCCGGCGCGCCGGGTCGTCCCCCTCGGGGCCGTCCGGCCCTGCACCGTCAGGGTCCGCGCCCTCCGGGTCCGCCCCTTTCCGACGTGATCGGCCGGTACCCGAGCGGTCGGGTGTGGAGCCGTCGCGCGGGTCGAGAGCCACCGTGTCGCGGGTGGCCGGATCCAGGCGCACGGTGTCCCGGTTCGCGGTGTCCCGGTTCGCGGTGTCCCGGTTCGCGGTGTCCCGGTTCGTGCTCTCGCGGTTGCCGGCGGCGCTGACGTCGACCAACAGGTCGAACTCGACAGCGGCGGAGCCGTCCCGGCGGGGCGCGGGCCCGTCACCGCGCGCCGCCGAGCCATCACGGCGCGGCGCGGGGGTGCGGGTGTCGAGGGGCACGGTGTCGCGGGCGGCCAGGTGAGCCGCCTCGGCGGCCGCCAACCGGTCCTCCGAGCCGGCACGTCGACCGTCGGGAGGATCGGGTGTGGTCGGCATCGTCGCCTACTTTTCCACGCGGAATGGCGTGCGGCGATGGTTTTCCGGCCCCGAACAACCACGGCGAGGGTTTTCCATGTACGAACGCCCGAAACGCGGCGCGCCGCCGCTCGGATGCGGGGCATCCGGGCGGCGGCGCGCCGAGCTGGTGACCGGGATCAGCTCATGACCTCGCGCATCAGCCGCGCGGTCTCGCTGGGGGTCTTGCCGACCTTGACGCCGGCTGCCTCCAGGGCCTCCTTCTTGGCGTCGGCGGTGCCGGCGGAACCGGAGATGATCGCGCCCGCGTGGCCCATGGTCTTGCCGGGCGGCGCGGTGAAGCCCGCGATGTAGCCGACGACCGGCTTGGTGACGTGCGCCTTGATGAAGTCGGCCGCCCGCTCCTCGGCGTCGCCACCGATCTCACCGATCATCACGATGGCGTCGGTGTCCGGGTCGTCCTGGAACGCCTTGAGGGCGTCGATGTGGGTGGTGCCGATGATCGGGTCACCGCCGATACCCACGCAGGTCGAGAAGCCGATGTCGCGCAGCTCGTACATGAGCTGGTAGGTCAGGGTGCCGCTCTTGCTGACCAGGCCGATGCGCCCGGCGGGCGTGATGTCGGCGGGGATGATGCCCGCGTTGGAGGCGCCCGGCGAGGCGATGCCGGGGCAGTTCGGGCCGATGATGCGGGTCTTCTGCCCCTGCTCCACGTTGTGCGCCCAGAACGCGGCCGAGTCCTGCACCGGCACGCCCTCGGTGATGACGACGGCCAGCGGGATCTCGGCGTCGATGGCCTCGACCACGGCGGCCTTGGTGAACTGCGGCGGCACGAAGATGACAGTGACGTCGGCGCCGGTCTCCTTCATGGCCTCTGCCACGTTCGCGAAGACGGGCAGGCTGGTGCCGTCGAAGTCGACGGTGGTGCCGGCCTTGCGGGGGTTCACACCGCCGACCACGTTGGTGCCCGCGGCCAGCATCCGGCGGGTGTGCTTGGAACCCTCCGAGCCGGTCATGCCCTGGACGATGACCTTGGAGTCCTTGGTGAGCCAGATCGCCATGTCGTCACACTCCCGCAGCCGCGAGCTCAGCGGCACGCTCAGCCGCACCGTCCATCGTGTCCACCCGCTGCACCAGCGGGTTGTTCGCGCCGTCGAGGATGGCACGGCCCGCCTCGGCGTTGTTGCCGTCGAGGCGTACGACCAGCGGCTTGGTGACCGTCTCGCCGCGCTGCTCCAGCAGGGCCAGGGCCTGCACGATGCCGTTGGCGACCTCGTCGCAGGCGGTGATGCCGCCGAAGACGTTGACGAAGACCGACTTGACCGACGGGTCGGACAGCACGATCTCCAGGCCGTTGGCCATGACCGCGGCGCTGGCGCCGCCGCCGATGTCGAGGAAGTTGGCCGGCTTGACGCCGCCGTGCCGCTCGCCCGCGTACGCGACCACGTCGAGCGTCGACATGACCAGGCCCGCGCCGTTGCCGATGATGCCGACCTCGCCGTCGAGCTTGACGTAGTTGAGGTCCTTGGCCTTGGCGGCCTGCTCCAGCGGGTCGACCGCGGACTGGTCGACCAGGGCCTCGTGGTCGGGGTGCCGGAAGCCGGCGTTCTCGTCCAGGGTGACCTTGGCGTCGAGGCAGAGCACCTTGCCGCTGCCGGTCTTGGCCAGCGGGTTGACCTCGACCAGGGTGGCGTCCTCGGCGACGAAGGTCTGCCAGAGCTTCACCGCGATGTCGGCGACCTGGTCGGCCACCTCGGCCGGGAACTGCGCGGCGGTGACGATCTCGCGGGCCTTGGCGGCGTCGACGCCCTTGTTCGCGTCGATCGCAATCTTCGCGACCTTGTCCGGCTGCTCCTCGGCGACCTGCTCGATCTCCATGCCGCCGGCCACGCTGGCGATGCACAGGAACGTACGGTTCGCGCGGTCCAGCAGGTACGAGAAGTAGTACTCGTCCGCGATGTCCGCGGTCTCGGCCAGCATCACCTTGTGCACGGTGTGGCCCTTGATGTCCATGCCGAGGATGTCGGCGGCCCGGGCCTGCGCCTCGTCCGCGTCGGCCGCGAGCTTGACGCCGCCGGCCTTGCCGCGGCCGCCCACCTTCACCTGCGCCTTGACGACGACCCGGCCGAGGCGCTCCGCGATGGCGCGGGCCTCCTGCGGGGTCTCGGCGACGCCGCCGCCCAGCACGGGCAGCCCGTGCCGTTCGAACAGGTCGCGCCCCTGATACTCGAACAGGTCCACGTGTCCCCTTTCGCTCGCGACGCGTTGCTGACGGCAAGCCGCACCTTTGCGTCCCGACCTGTGTCCGCGGCGCGCCGAGTGGCGCCGCAAGCGTGAGAGAGTCTCGGCTCCTGCGCTGCAGGGAGGCCTCACCCGCAGACTAGCGACCGGCCCGGCGCCCCTGCCTGGGCGGGGGTTCGGTGTGCCGGACCGCACAGGCGCGACGCCCGCGCGGCGACACTGCGAAAAAGTGGTAACAGCGCGCGTAACTCCGCGAGAAAGGCGTCGTTGAGTGTGATGTCGGAGCGCTGAGCACCGGCGAGCAGACGGCCGATGCCCTGTCGGTCGAGGGGTGGCGGCGGGGCGTCGTGCATGGAGGGGCCGGACGTGTGAGGGGTGCGTCCGGCCTCTCCCCTTTCGCGCAGCCAGGGAGGGTGTGCGGTAGGACCGGAGTCGGCTCAGCCGACCGGGGCCGCGACATTGGCGCGAACCCATTCGATGATGGATGCGGTGGTCGCTCCGGGAGTGAATATCTTCGCCACTCCGAGTTGTTCCAATTCGACGATGTCGTCGGCCGGAATGATGCCGCCGCCGAATACCACGATGTCGCTGGCGTCGCGCTCCGTGAGCAGTTCCAATACGCGGCGGAACAACGTCATGTGGGCGCCGGAGAGCACGGAGAGCCCGATCGCGTCGGCGTCCTCCTGCACGGCGGTCTCCACGATCTGCTCGGGCGTCTGGTGCAGCCCGGTGTAGACGACCTCCATGCCGGCGTCGCGCAGCGCGCGGGCGACCACCTTGGCCCCGCGGTCGTGCCCGTCCAGGCCCGGCTTCGCGACGACGACCCTGATCCGTTCTTGCATCTGCGACCCCTTCGTCGACCTGCTCCTGAACGAACGGTAACCCCCCGCCGTTGAACCCGGGAAGCTACTGCTCCGTACTACCGGTCGGCGTGCGGTGAACTCTTCCGCGCGGAGCAAGCACCCGAAAGCGTATTCCGGGTCACATGACTATCTGCTCGGGAGGCAGTTACACAGCGCTAGCAACGAGGTCGATCAGAAAAGGTCACGAAGTCGGACATTAGCTTCCCAATGCGTCCCGGAAAGTGTCAGGGAATTGGCGCTGCGACTTGTGACGCGCGTTGCGTTTCGTTACCGTGGCCCACGGCTGTCAACCGGTTAACCCTGGTCCGACAGCGCGGCCAGCCAGCGTTCACCTGGTGTTTTTCGCCTGATGGCGGCCGCCATGTTGTCAACGACGGAGGGTCTGTTCGTGCGCCAGCGCTTGTCGTCTGAGCCCGATCGCTATCGCGGCCGACGCCGCGTGCCCACCCCTCCGCGCAGCCGCTACGCCTACGTCGCCGCCTCCGCGTTCGTCGGAGCCGGAGTCGTCGCCATGGGCGCCGCGAACGGCATGCCGGACGCCAAGGCGGTCAGCCCGACCGTCCTGCACAACCTGGAGAACGCCTCCGCCGCCTCCAGCCAGATCGCCGACCGCGCCGCCGACCCCGGCCGCGCCTCCCGCAGCCAGCAGCGGGGCACCGACAAGGCGGCCAAGGCCGGCGAGGTCAAGGCCGAGGACGTCTGGCTGCTGCCCCTCGACGAGTACACCTTCACCTCGCCGTACGGGATCCGCTTCGGCAAGCTGCACGCCGGCATCGACCTGGCCGCCCCCGAAGGGGTGCCCTACAAGGCGGTGCACGGGGGCACGGTGACCGCCGCCGGCTACAACGGCGCGTACGGCTACTCGATCACGATCCAGAGCCCGGACGGCACCGAGACGATCTACGGGCACTCCCGTCGCGTGCTGGTCAAGACCGGCGACGTCGTCAAGGCCGGTCAGGTCATCGGCGAGGTGGGCAACACCGGGTACTCGTACGGCACCCACCTGCACCTGGAGATCCACGTGCACGGCAACCCGACCGACCCGATCACCTTCCTGCGGGACCGGGGCGTCGACATCAAGCTCCAGGTCGAGTCGATCTACGCCGGGATGGCCTCCGAAGCCTCCTGAGCCGCCGCTCACCGCGTCGCAGTCCGGGTGCAGCCCGGAGGTAAGCGACATCACATTTGCCCTTCTCTCATGGCCCGCCGCGCGTCGCCGACTGGAAATTGTCGGCCACGGAACGGACCAGGGAGGGCTTCCCACCGTGCAGCATCGAGCGAAGCACCGGGTGGGTGGCCGCCACCGCCGCACCGATGCGCTGCACGGCCACCGTGCCCCCCGTACGCCGCTGGTGCCATTGGTCGTCGGCGAGCGCAACCGGTACGCCGTGGTGACCGCCGCCGCGCTCGTCGCCGGGGTCGGCGTTGCGGGCGTCGCCGCCGCCACCGCGAGTTCGTCCGGGCCCGCGACGGCCGCCGCCAAGGCGAACCTGGAGCCCGCCTCCCGGACCCAGATCAGTCCCTTCCCGACTCCCGCCGACCCCACCCCCACGGCTACCGGCCTGCCCGCCGGAGCCGCCACCGGGATGCCCGTCCCCCCGCAGGCCGGGGCCGCGGGTCTGCCCGGTGCGCCGATCACCCTGCTGCCCGGCAGCGGCACGCCGCAGCCCGCCGCGTCCGGAGGTCAGTCCGGCGGCGGCTTGTCGTGGCAGGCTCCGCGCCGCAAGACCAGGCCGGTGCCCGTGACGGCGGCCTGGGTCAACCCGTTGCCCGGCGCCGTCACCACCTCCTGCTTCGGCGAGCGCTGGGGTCGCATGCACGAGGGTGTCGACCTGGCCGGGCCGGACGGCACACCCATCCGGGCCGCAGGGGCGGGCGTCATCGTCGCCGCCGGGCCCGCCGAGGGGTACGGCAACGCAGTGCTCATCGACCACGGCAACGGCTACCTCACCCACTACGGACACATGTCCAAGATCACGGTGAAGGTGGGCCAGAAGGTCCAGGCCGGTGAGCAGATCGGCAACGAGGGCTCCACCGGCCATTCCACCGGGCCGCACCTGCACTTCGAGGTGCACGAGGGGCACTACAAGAACGCGATCGAGCCGACCGCGTGGATGCACGAGCACGGCGTCGACATCGGCGGCTGCGGGGTGCAGTCCGGCCCGCCGAAGGACTAGGCCCGACGAAGGACTGGGCCCGACGAAGGACCAGGCCCGACGGCCCGGGCCGGGAACCCGCGCTGCCGCTGGGCTAGAGCTTTTCCAGCGGCGCGTGCCGCAGCACCAGCCACATCACCTGGTCGCCGAAGTCGATCTGGGCCCGAGCGCCCGGCCCGTGACCCTCGACCGTGACCACCCGGCCCAGGCCGTACCGCTGGTGGTTGACCCGGTCGCCCGCCGACACCTTGGGCGGCTGCTTCAGGTCGCTGGCCGTGGCCAGGCGGCTGGCGTCGATGCCGAGGCGGCCCGCCAACTCCCGCGCCTTCGGGGTGCCCCCGGCGAAGCCGCCGCCCCGGCCGCGGTCACCGCCGCCACGCCCGCCGACCCCGCCGCCCGTACCGGACCATGACGTGTACGACCCGCCGGTGCGCTCCCAGCGGACCAGTTCGGTCGGCAGCTCGTCGGTGAACCGCGACGGCGGGTTGTACTGCGGCTGGCCCCAGGCCGAGCGGGTGACCGCGCGGGACAGGTAGAGGCGCTGCCGGGCCCGGGTGATCCCCACGTACGCGAGCCGCCGCTCCTCCTCCAGCTCGGTGTTGTCGCCCAGTGCTCGCATGTGCGGGAAGACGCCGTCCTCCAGCCCGGTCAGGAACACCACCGGGAACTCCAGGCCCTTGGCCGTGTGCAGGGTCATCAGGGTGACGACGCCCTGATGGTCCGGGTCGTCGGTGGGCACCTGGTCGGCGTCGGCCACCAGGGCCACCTGCTCCAGGAAGCCGTCCAGGGTGGCGCCGGGCGAGTCATCGGTGGCCTGCGCCTCCACCCGCTCTGTGTACTCGCGGGCCACGCTGACCAGCTCCTGCAGATTCTCCACCCGGCCGGCGTCCTGCGGGTCGAGGCTCTCCTCCAGCTCGGACAGCAGGCCGGAGCGCTGCAGCACCGCTTCGAGGACCTCCTCGGGCGGGGCGGTGCGGGCCAGCTCGCGTACGTCGTCGAGCAGGGTCACGAAATCGGCGATGGAGTTCGCGGCGCGGGTGGAGATGCCCGGCGCGTCCTTCGCCCCACGCAGGGCCTGACCGAACGAGATCCGGTCACGGGTGGACAGCGCCTCGACACAGGCCTCCGCCCGGTCGCCGATGCCCCGGCGCGGGGTGTTCAGGACCCGGCGGATGCTCACGGTGTCGTCGTCGTTGACCACGGCCCGCAGGTACGCCAGCGCGTCGCGGACCTCCTTGCGCTCGTAGAAGCGCACCCCGCCGACCACCTTGTACGGCAGCCCGACCCGGATGAACACCTCCTCGAACACCCGCGACTGGGCGTTGGTGCGGTAGAACACCGCCACGTCACCGGGGCGCACCTGGTCGTGGTCGCACAGCCGGTCGATCTCCCGAGCCACCCAGTCGGCCTCGGCGTGTTCGGTGTCGGCCACGTAGCCGACGATCTGCTCGCCCGCGCCCTGGTCGCTCCAGAGCCGCTTCGGCTTGCGCGAGGTGTTGCGGTCGATCACCGCGTTCGCCGCGGACAGGATGGTCTGGGTGGAGCGGTAGTTCTGCTCCAGCAGGATCGTGCGGGCGTTCGGGTAGTCGCGCTCGAACTCCAGGATGTTGCGGATGGTCGCGCCGCGGAACGCGTAGATCGACTGGTCCGCGTCGCCGACCACGCACAGCTCGCCCGGCGCAAGCTCGCCGTCGGCCGGCCCGACCAGCTCCTTGACCAGCATGTACTGCGCATGATTGGTGTCCTGGTATTCGTCGACCAGCACGTGCCGGAACCGCCGCCGGTACGCCTCCGCGACATGGGGGTGCGACTGCAGCAGGTGCACCGTGGTCATGATGATGTCGTCGAAGTCCAGCGCGTGCGCCTCCTTCAGGCGGCGCTGGTACAGCGTGTACGCCTCGGCGAGGGCGCGCTCGGTCGGCCCCTTGGCGCGGGCCGTGAAGTCGTCCGGCTCGACCAGCTCGTTCTTCAGGTTCGATACCTGGGCGGCCAGCCCGCGCGCCGGGTAGCGCTTCGGATCGAGGTCCAGCTCGCGGGTCACCAGCTGCATGAGCCGACGGGAGTCGTCCGCGTCGTAGATGGAGAAGGTGCTCTTGAGCCCTGCATGCTCGTGCTCGGCGCGCAGGATGCGCACGCACGCGGAGTGGAACGTCGAGACCCACATCAGCCGGGCGCGCGGGCCGACCAGCGCGGCCACCCGCTCCTTCATCTCACCGGCGGCCTTGTTGGTGAACGTGATCGCGATGATTTGGCCGGGGTGCACGTCCCGCTCGGCCAGCAGGTACGCGATCCGGTGGGTGAGCACACGGGTCTTGCCGGACCCGGCACCGGCCACGATCAGCAGCGGCGACCCGGCATGGGTCACCGCGTCGCGCTGCGGGCCGTTGAGGCCGGTCAGCAGCGTCTCCGGGGAGATCCGTGGCGCCGGGGAACGCCGCGCGGGAGTCTCCTGCGCCGCGGGCGTGGTGAACAAGGGCGGTGTGTTCTCAGGAAGGGCTAGCATCGCGGGAGCAAGTCTATGTCGCGGCACCGACAGGTTCGCCGCCACGCGGGCCCCCCGCCGCCCGGGCCAGACGCTCGCAATCGAGTTGTCACCCGGCAGAGGTAGCGGTGACCAGCGTCGATGCACGAGGCTATCGACGATCGACTGGACCGTATGCCTACCGGGAGACCAAATAACATGAACCACCCTCGCCTTCGCGGCAGGGCGACGCTGCGCCACCTCGCGGCGTCCGCCCTCGCTCTGGCGGTCGCGGCCACCCTGCCCCTGACCCAGAGCCACACCGCGGCCGCGGCCCCGCTGCCCGGGCTCGCCCCCGCCGGCGTCTCGTACGGACTGCCCCTCAGCGCCACCGTCAAGGGCCAGTTCCTGAGCTACAACGACTTCCACGGCGCGATCGACCCGCCCGGCGGCAGCGGCGCGGCCGTCAACGGCGTCCCCGCGGGCGGCGTCGAATACCTGGCCACCTGGCTGAAGAAGCTGCGTGCCGAGGCCTCCGCCGAGGGCCGCAAGACCCTGACGGTCGGCGCGGGCGACCTGGTCGGCGGCACCCCGCTGGTCAGCGCCGCGTTCCACGACGAGCCGACCATCGAGCTGATGAACGAGGTCGGGCTGCAGATCAGCTCGGTCGGCAACCACGAGTTCGACGAGGGCGTGTCCGAGCTGCTGCGCCTGCAGCGCGGCGGGTGCCACCCGGTCGACGGCTGCCAGGACGGCGACGGCTTCGCCGGTGCGGACTTCACGTACCTGGCCGCCAACACGATCAACAAGAAGACCGGCCTGCCGATCCTGCCGCCCATCGACATCCGGTTCGTCGGCGGCGTGCCGGTCGGCTTCGTCGGCCTGACGCTGGAGGGCACCGCCGGCATCGTCAACCCGGCGGGCATCAAGAACGTCCGCTTCGCCGACGAGGTAGAGACCGCCAACAAGTGGGGCAACCTGCTGAAGCTGTTCGGCGTCAAGGCGCAGGTGCTGCTCGTGCACGAGGGCGGTCAGCAGAACCCGCCCGCCGGCACCACCGCCGGGATCTCGGACTGCACCAACTTCTCCGGCGCCCTCGTGCCGATCGTGGCCGGGCTCAACCCGGAGTTCAGCCTGGTCGTCTCCGGCCACACGCACCGGTTCTACTCGTGCACGCTGCCGAACCGCGCCGGCACCTCCGTGGTCACCAGCGCCGGCAGCAACGGCCAGCTGATCACGGACATCGACTACACGCTGGACCGGCGTACCGGCCGGTTCGCCGAGGTGAGCGCACACAACGTCGTCGTCGAGAACGGCGTGCCCGACGGCCACGGCGGCTGGCTCAAGGACGCCAAGGGCGTCTTCCTGAAGAACCCCGACACGGTGGACCCGGCCGCTAAGAAGGTCGCGGACAAGTACCGGACCGCGGTGGCCCCGATCGCCAACCGCGTCGTGGGCTCGATCACCGGCGACATCGTCCGCACCGCCAACCCGGCCGGGGAGAGCCCGCTCGGCGACGTCATCGCGGACGGCCAGCTCGCGTACACGAAGAACCAGAGTGCGCAGCTCGCGCTGATGAACCCGGGCGGCATCCGTGCCGACTTCGACGCCGAGGCCAGCTCGGGCGGCGAGGCGAACGGCCAGGTCACCTACGGCGAGGCGTTCACGGTCCAGCCGTTCAACAACCTCGTGGTCACCCAGACGCTGACCGGCGCGCAGCTCAAGAACGTGCTGGAGCAGCAGTTCGTCGGGTTCGGCGGGCAGACCACCCAGAAGATCCTGCAGGTGTCGAAGGGGCTCACGTACACGTGGAGCGCGTCCGCGGCGCCGGGCAGCAAGGTCAGCGACCTCAAGCTCGACGGCGTGGCGATCGACCCGGCGGCCACCTACCGGGTGACCTCGAACGACTTCCTCGCCAACGGCGGGGACGGGTTCACCAACTTCACGGCGGGCACGGACCGCACGACCGCTCCCGGCTTCGACATCGACGCGCTGGTGGCGTACCTCGGTGCCGCGCCGGTCGCGCCCGGCCCGGTCGACCGGATCACCACCACACCCTGATTCCCACCCTCCGGGCCGTTTCCTTGCGGAGCGGCCCGGAGCCAGGGCATACTCGGCTGCGTGACCCAGCAGGCGCGATTTTTCTTCTATGGCACCGGAAGTCCGGCCGCCGTAGGACGCGTCTGAACGACAGACCTACATCGAGCCCCGGGCTTCCCAGCCCGGGGCTTGATGCTGCCCGGGCCCGGCAGACCGGGGCGCACGCACCCGAGGAGCACGACATGACCGCCGACACGCTGGACACGACGACCGGCGCCGCCGCGACCGAGGCCGCGACCGAGATCCGTACGATCCGTGAGCGCATCGACGAGATCGACCAGGCCCTGATCGACCTGTGGCTGGAGCGGGCCCGGCTCTCCCAGGAGGTCGGGCGTACCCGGATGGCCTCCGGCGGCACCCGGCTGGTGCTCTCCCGCGAGCGGGAGATCGTCGAGCGCTTCCGCGAGGCCCTCGGCGCCGACGGCACCCAGGTCGCCCTGCTCCTGCTGCGCGCGGGCCGCGGCCCCCTCTGACGGGGCCGCGCCAACCCTCATCGCGGCCGCGCTGATGCCGCCGCCCTTCGACGATGGGAAGGGCGGCGCCGGGTCAGCGGGGCAGCAGCGGGCGCGGGTCGGCGAAGTGGCAGGCGCTCGGGTGCGCGGAGCGCTCCCGGATCTGCAGCAGCGGCTCGTGCTCGGCGCACGCGGGCTGGGCCTTCCAGCAGCGGGTGCGGAACCGGCACCCCGACGGCGGATTCGCCGGCGACGGCACGTCGCCCTCCAGCACGATGTGGTCGCGGCGGCCGCGCAGCCTCGGGTCCGGCACGGGCACGGCCGACAGCAGAGCCTGCGTGTACGGGTGGGTCGCCCGCTCGTAGATCTGGGCGTCGTCGCCCTCCTCCACGATCTTGCCCAGGTACATGACCGCGACCCTGTCGCTGATGTGCCGCACCACGGACAGGTCATGGGCGATGAAGATGTACGACAGCCCGAACTCGTTCTGCAGGCTCTCCAGCAGGTTGATGACCTGGGCCTGGATCGACACGTCGAGCGCTGACACCGGTTCGTCGCAGACGATGATCTCCGGCCGCAGGGCGAGCGCCCGCGCGATGCCGATGCGCTGGCGCTGGCCGCCGGAGAACTGGTGCGGGTAGCGGTTCACGTGGTCCGGGTTCAGCCCAACCGTGTCGAGCAGCTCCTGCACCCGGCGGGTCCGGCTGGACTTCGGCGCCACGTCGGGGTGGATCTCGAACGGCTCCCCCACGATGTCCCCGACGGTCATCCGCGGGTTCAGCGACGTGTACGGATCCTGCATCACCATCTGGATGTTGCGCCGGGCCCTGCGCAGCGCACCGCCGGAGAGCCGCACCATGTCCTCGCCGCGGACCATCACCGAGCCGGCGGTCGGCTTCTCCAGCCCGACCAGCAGCTTGGCGAGGGTGGACTTGCCACAGCCGGACTCGCCGACCACGCCGAGGGTCTCGCCCCTGTGCAGCCGCAGGTCCACCCCGTCGACCGCGCGGACCGCGCCGACCGTGGAGCGGAACACGATGCCCCGGGTGATCGGGAAGTGCTTGACCAGGCCGCGGGTCTCCAGCACGACGTCGCTCATTGCCGACCTCCGCTCCGCGGATCGGCGCTCATCCGCCGTCGTGGTCCGGGTCGTAGCCTCACCGCTGCGCTCATCGGCTGACGACCTCTCCCCAGAAGTGGCAACGGACGTGGCGCCGCGGCGCGATCGTGTGCGCGGGCGGCGCTTCGTAACGGCAGACGTCGCGGGCGTAGGCGCAGCGCGGATTGAACGCGCAGCCCGGCGGGATGTCGGTCAGCGTCGGCGGCAGCCCCTGGATGACGTTGAGCTGCCGCCCCTTCATGTCCAGGCGCGGGATCGATTCGAGCAGGGCCTTCGTGTACGGGTGCCCGGGCCGGTCGTAGATGTCGAAGACGGGTGCCTCCTCGACGACCTTCCCGGCGTACATGACGGAGATCCGGTCCGCGACGTCCGCGACCACGCCCATGTCGTGCGTGATCAGCAGCAGCCCCATGTTGCGTTCGCGCTGCAGCTCGGCCAGCAGGCCCATGATCTGCGCCTGCACTGTCACGTCGAGGGCGGTGGTGGGCTCGTCCGCGATGAGCACGTCAGGGTCCAGGGCCAGCGCCATCGCGATCATGACGCGTTGCCGCATGCCGCCGGAGAACTGGTGCGGGTAGTCGTTGATCCGGGTGGCGGCGGCCGGGATGCGGACCCGGTCCAGCAGCTCGATCGCGCGCCGCTTGGCGTCGGCGCGCGACATGCCGCGGTGCACCCGGAACAGCTCGGCCAGCTGGAACCCGACCGAGAACACCGGGTTCAGCGCGGACAGCGCGTCCTGGAAGATCATGGCGATCCGGTTGGCGCGTACCGTGCCGCGCTGGGCCTCGGGCAGGCGCAGCAGGTCGACGCCGCGGTAGCGGATCTCGCCGCGGGTGATGTACGCGGGCGGCGTGTCCAGAATCCCCATGATCGCCTGAGCGGTCACGGACTTGCCGCAGCCCGACTCGCCGAGCAGTGCCAGGGTCTCGCCGGGGGCCAGCCGCAGTCCGGCACCGTTCACGGCGTGGGCCACGCCGTCGCGGGTGCGGAACTCCACGTGCAGGTCGGTGACCTCCAGCAGCGGGGCGCGCGGGTCGGTGCCGGGCAGGGCGTCCAGGTGCGCCTTGATGTCGGTCATGGGGTCACCGCAGCTTCGGGTCGAAGGCGTCGCGGATCGCGTCGCCCAGCATGATGAAGGCCAGCACGGTCATGGCCAGGAACAGCGACGGCCAGATCAGCGGCCCGGCCGCGGTCCGTACGTTGGGGCTGGCCTCGTTGATCGCGATGCCCCAGCTGATCGCGTCGCCCTTGAGCCCGATGCCGAGGTACGACAGCGTCGCCTCGCTGGCGATGTTGACGCCGAGCAGGATCGTCAGCACGACGATGAACGCCGCGATCGAGTTCGGCAGGATGTGCCGCATCATCAGCCGCATCGGACCGGCGCCGAGCATTCGGGCGGCCGCCACGTAGTCCTGGTTGCGGGCCGAGATGACCGAGGACCGCATGATCCGCGCGGCGGTGGTCCAGCCCAGGATGCCCAGGGTCACCGTCACGGCCAGCACACCGGTGCTGTGCGTACCGCCGGACAGCCGCTTGGCCAGCACGATCGCGGCCAGCAGGAACGGGATGCCGAGCACGATGTCGATGAACCGGGACAGCACCGCGTCGACCCAACGGCCGAAGTAACCAGCGGTGAGGCCGAAGACCAGCGCGATCACGCCCGCCATGAGCGTGGCCAGCACCCCGACCACGATCGAGGTACGGGCGCCGTAGATGGTCCGGGCGTACACGTTGCAGCCCTGGAAGTCGTACCCGAAGGGGGCGTCGGCGGTAGCCCCGTGGTACTGCTGGCTGAGCGAGCAGGCGCGCGGGTCGGCCGAGGTGAACAGCGACGGGAACGCGGCCATGCTCAGGATCAGCACGACGAGCACCGCGGCGACCCAGAAGATCTTGTTGCGGCGCAGGTCGTGCCAGGCGTCCGCGGCAAGGCTGCGGGAGCGGTCCCCGCGGTGCCGGGGCGCACCGCCGATGACGGGCGCTTCGGCGCTGGTGACTGCCTCGAGCTCACTCATACCGGATCCTCGGGTCCAGGGCCGCGTACAGCAGGTCGACGATCAGGTTCACGACGAGGAACACGACCACCAGGACGCTGACGAAGCCGACCACCAGCGGGCCGTCCTCGGTACGGATGCCGCGCAGCAGGTTGAAGCCGACCCCGGGGATGTTGAACGTCCCCTCGGTGACGATGGCGCCCGACATCAGTACGCCGATGTCCACGCCGATCAGCGTGACCACCGGGATGAGCGAGTTGCGCAGCACGTGCACCCCGATGACCCGCCGCCGGGACAGCCCCTTGGCGCGCGCCGTACGCACGTAGTCGGTGCGCAGGTTCTCGGCCACGGATGCGCGGGTGACCCGCAACTGGGTGGCCACCACCAGGCTGCCCAGCACGAACGCGGGTAGCAGCAGGGCATAGAGGCTGGCGTCGCGCCCGGCCGTGGGCGGGAACCAGCCGAGCTGGATGCCGAAGATCAGCCGCGCCAGCGGGGCCAGCACCACGATCGGCAGGGCCAGCACGACCAGCGTGATGACCAGGGTGACGTTGTCGAAGATGCTGCCGCGCCGGATGCCCGAGATCACCCCGGCGGTCAGCGCGACGGTCGCCGAGATGAGGATCGCGATCAGCGCCAGCTTGATCGTCACGGGCCACGCCTGGGCCAGCATCTCGCTGATCTTGCGGCCGGTGAGCGACCGGCCGAGGTCGCCCGTGAGCAGCCCCTTGACGTAGTACCAGTACTGCACGAGGAACGGTTCGTCGAGGTGGTAGCGCTCGGTCAGCGCGCGCCGGACGTTCTCCGAGATGGGGCGTTCCCCGACCAGGGCCTGGATGGGGTCGTCCGCGTTGGCGAACGTCAGCGCGTACACGAGGAAGGTGGCGCCGAAGAAGGTGAGCACCATCTGCAGCAGGCGCCGCACGATGTAGCGAAACATGTCGGTATAGCCTCTTTTGGCGGGCAGGAGGCCCTTCGCGCCTCGTGAGCGCGGCGAGCCCGGGGGTGGAGCAAGGCGGTGGCGCCCCCGGGTGACACGGCCCGGGGCGCCACCGGGGGCGTCAGAAGCTGGCCACCTCGATCTTGTAGATGTCGACCTTCTGGAACAGGTCAACGGTCACGCTGTCGACCTTCTCGGAGTAACCGAACACGTTCTGCCCGAAACGCAGTGGGATGACCGGCATGTCCTGGACGAGGATGTCTTCTGCCTGCTGCCACTTCTTGATCGCCTCGGCGTTCGTCTTGGCCGCCGAACCCTCCGCGACCAGGCTGTCGAACGCCGGGTTGCTGTAGCCGTAGTAGTTCGACGAGCCGGTCGTCGTGTACAGCGGGCCGAGGTAGTTCTCCATCAGCGGGTAGTCCATGATCCAGCCGAGGCGGATCAGGCCGACGGGCTGCTTCTTCTCGACCTTGGTGAGCATGTCCGCGAACTTCGGCTCCGCGTTGCCGGTGCAGTTGACGCCGAGCGACGACTTGATCTGGTTGCACATCGCGTCGACCCAGGCCTTGTGACCACCGTCGGCGTTGTACGTGATCTCGATCGACGACGGGCCACCGGCCGCGACGTACTGCTGCTTGGCCTTGACCGGGTTGTACTCGCAGTTCGCGCCGCAGGCGTCCGGCCGGTAACCCGCGACCACGGGCGAGACGAACGACGTGGCCGGGGTCTGCGAACCCTGGAAGATCTGGGTCGTCATCTCCTCGCGGTTGATCGCCATCGACAGCGCGCGCCGCACCTCGGGCTTGGCGAACTCCTTCTGGAAGGTCGGGAAACCCACGAAGGCGAACGCCGAGTTCGGGCTCTTCTGGAAGCGGTCACCGAGGTCGCTGGAGGCCTTGCCGAGGCTCTCGATCGGGATCTGGGTCTGCACGTCGACGGCGCCGGTCACCAGGTCCGCGTACTCGGCCTGCGGGTCCTGGTAGATCTTCCAGGTGATCGCGTCGACCTTCGGGACCGTGCCCTTGAAGTCCGCGACCTTCTCGACCTGGATCTGCGAGTCGTGCTCCCACTTGCCCTTCAGCTTGAAGGGGCCGTTCCCGATGATCGCGTCCTCGAAGCCCTCCTTGATCACGCCGGGCGCGGAGAACGCGGCCTTGGGCAGCGGGTAGAACGCGGTGTAGCCCATGACGGACTTCCAGCCCGCGAACGGCGCCGACAGCGTGATGGTGAAGGTGTGGGCGTCGACCTTCTTCAGCCCCTTGAGCGTCTTCGCCTTGGGCTCGGGCGCCTTCTCGGGGCCGTCGCCGTCCGGGTCCTTCGCCTGCAGATCGGCGTACCCGGCGATGCGCTCGAAGAAGTACGAGGCGCCCTGGCCGTTCGGCCCGTATGCGCCGTAGTTCCACGCGTCGAGGTAGTTGTCCGCGACGACCGGTTCGCCGTTGCTGAAGGTGAAGCCGTCCTTGAGCTTCACCGTCCAGACCTTGTTGTCGGTGGAGGTGATGCTCTCGGCCGCGACCTCGACCGGCTCGTTCTTCGCGTCGAAGTTCACCAGCGGGTAGAACAGCGAGGAGAGGACCTGCGAGCCGTTCGTCTCGGTGGCGTTCGTCGGGATCAGGTGCTGCGGCTCCGCGATGCCGATGACGACGCTGTTGGGCAGCGTCTCCGTGTCCTCGGTCCCGTCACTGCTACAGCCGGCGGCCACCAGGAGGACGGCGGCCGAGCCGGCCGCCACCTTCCACAGGCTCCTAGCAGGCATGGGCGGTGCCTCCTTCTCCGAAAACGCGCGCGTGGGGGGCGCTGAATCAGCAGGTGAGTGTGGCACAGGCCGTCGTCACCGGCGCAGACCGTTACCAAGCCGATACTGCGGTGGCACGAGACATTACCGACTTTCGGGCGGCGGCGGCACCCTCAGATCTTCGGTACTAAACCGCAGGTCAGACCAGCCGCCGGTCCGCGGCCCACCGCGACAGCTCGTAGCGGTTCGACATCTGGAGCTTGCGCAGCACGTTCGAGACGTGGGTCTCCACGGTCTTGATGGAGATGTACAGCTCCTTGGCGATCTCCTTGTACGCGTACCCCCGAGCCAGCAGGCGCAGCACCTCCCGCTCCCGGTTGGTCAGCTGATCCAGCTCGGGATCCGCGATCGGCACGTCCGGCCGGGAGGCGAACGCGTCCAGCACGAAACCGGCCAGACGGGGGCTGAACACCGCGTCCCCGTCGGCCACCCGGCGGATCGCGGCGGCGAGTTCGTCCGGGGAGATCGTCTTCGTGACGTACCCGCGGGCACCGGCCCGGATCAGGCCGATCACGTCCTCGGCCGCATCCGACACGCTCAGCGCCAGGAAACGCACCTGCGGATGGGTCTTGCGCATCGCGTCCAGCACCGCCCGGCCACCGCCCTCGGGCATGTGCACGTCCAGCAGCACCACGTCCGGCAGCGTCGCGGCGATCCGGGACACCGCCTCGGCGACCGTGCTGGCCTCGCCGACCACGTCCACGTGCGCGCCCAGTTCCGCGCGTACCCCGGCGCGGAACATCGCGTGGTCGTCCACCAGGAACACCGTCAGCCGCCGGGCCGGGGCCTCGTTCGCCGCTTCCGTCATTTCACTGCCTCCTTCGACACGGTCACGCCCTCCTTGGCGGGCAGAGTGAGGCGGACCTCCGTACCGTCTCCCGGGGCACTGCGGATCTCCGCGCGCCCGCCGTGCCGCTTCATCCGGCCGATGATCGAACCGCGCACCCCGTGCCGGCTCTCCTCGACCTCGTCCAGGTCGAAACCCGCCCCGCGGTCGCGGACGAACACGCTCAGCTCGTCCGCCTCCACCTCGGCGTAGAGCGAGACGGTCTGCACCCCGGCGTGGCGGGCCGCGTTGACCATCGCCTCCCGCGACGCGGCCACCAGCGCGGCGACGCGCTCGTCGCAGTCCGTGTCGCCGACCACGACCGCCTCCACGGTGATCGCGTACGTGTCCTCCACCTCGGCGGCGGCCTGCTCCAGCGCCGCGCCGAACTTCTCCGTCGGCGACGCCGTGGGCTTGTACAGCCAGCTGCGCAGGCTGCGTTCCTGCCCCCGCGCCAGCCGCTGGACCTCCTTGATGTCCGTGGAGTTGCGCTGGATCAGGGCCAGGGTGTGCAGCACCTGGTCGTGGATCATCGCGGCCAGCTCGGCGCGCTCCTGCTCCCGGATGCGGCCCTCGCGCTCGGAGCGCAGCTGGCCTAACGTACGCCAGATCAGCGGCGCCACGACCACACCCACGCCGACCAGGCCGACCAGGGCGAACAGCACGCCGTTGATCACCGAGCTGAAAGTGCTGCCCGAGGGGGCGTACACCGCCACGACGCCGATGATGCCGACCGCGACCAGCACCCCGCCGCCGACGAAGCGGAACAGGAAGGAACGCCGCTCGCTCTCGGCCACCACCGCCGCCATCCACGGCAGGCGGGAGGCGTTGTCCGCCCAGTGTCCGCGCCGGGTCGGATCGGACTGGTGCCAGATCACGCCGGCGCCCACCGCGATGACCGCCACCAGCCAGCCCGCCGTCCCGTCCGTGCGGTCCTTGAAGACGAGGCTCTCCAGCAGCACCACCCCGGCGCCGATGGCCGCGAACGGGAGCAGCGCCGCCCAGTCTCGGCGGGCCCGCGGCTCACCGGTCGGGTGCTCCTGCGGCAGCACCGCCCAGAACGCGGCGTACAGCATCAGGCCGAGGCCGTTGAAGCCGAGCAGGACCACGAACGCGACTCGTACCGCGAGCACGGGCACGCCGAGGTGGCGCGCCAGCCCGGACGCGACCCCCGACACGATGCGGTGGTCGCGCGGCCGGTACAGGCGGCGCGGCGGGTGCGGAGCGGCAGTGCTGATCGGGTCCTCCCTCGGTTCGACTCCGATCGTCACACGTACGGCGCGCCGCGGCCACGGGGGACACCCCCACCTCTGCCGCCGCCGTTTCTCAGGGTGGCCTCAGGGTCCGCGCCGGAGGCGCCTCGGGCCGGGCCACAATCAGTATCGAGCTATGACCGACGAAGCTGCCGGACCCCGACCGGCCACGACCGGAACCGGCCCGTCGCAGGACGCACCGGCACCTTCCGCTGCGCCCAGCGCGCCGCCACCGGCCGACCCGCCCTCCCCGCCCCCGGCAGACCCGCCCTTGGCGGATTCGCCGCACCTGGGCGAGCCGCCGCAGCCCGCGGAAGCACCGCATCCGGGCGAGCCGCCGCAGCCCGCGGAAGCACCGCAGCCGGGCGAGCCGCCGCAGCCCGCGGAAGCACCGCAGCCGGGCGAGCCGCCGCAGCCCGCGGAAGCGCCGCAGCCGGGCGAGCCGCCGCGTGCGGCCGGGCCGCCGCCCGATGCGGGTGGCTACCCGCCTCGGCCGCCGGGCGGCGGGCAGGTGCCGCCGACCGCGCCGCCGCCGTGGTTCGGTGCCGCCGACGGCCCGAGTTTCTCCCGCGAGCGCCTGATCCGACCAGCCACCGGCCGGTACATCGCCGGCGTCTGCGCCGCCATCGGCCGGGCCACCAACACCGACCCGGTGCTGTGGCGGGTGCTGCTCGTCGTGCTGGGCTTCTTCGGCGGCGTCGGCGTACTGCTCTATCTCATCGGCTGGCTCGTCATCCCGGCCGAGGGCGACACCGGCTCGCCGATCGAGTCGCTGCTGGGGCGCGGCCGGTCCCGGATGGCGCCGCTGACCGTCGTGCTGCTCGGTGCGGCCACCGCGGTGACCTTCGCGTTCATCGTCCAGGACGGCTTCCGGGCCACCCTGCTCGGCGCCGCGGTGCTGCTCGGCGCGGCCCTGCTGATCAGGCGCAACTCGGGCGGCGCCGTGACCGGATCGGGCGGTGCCGCGGCCGGATCGGGCGGTGCCGCGGCCGGATCGGGAGGTTTCCCCGCCGGCTCGGGCGGTTTCGCAGCCGCCGCGCCGGGGGCCGACCCGGACGCGACCAGCGCGTTCGCCGCGGCCATGTCCCCCGGAACCGCGCCCGCCGCCACGGCGAGCACGCCCGGCAGTGACGCACCGCCCGCCCCGCCCGGCTACCAGCCGCCCACCGCGGCCGGGCCGATGCCGCCGCACCCGGCCGGAACCATGCCCGAGCCGCCCGGCTACCTGCCGCCCACCGCGGCCGGGCCGATGCCGCCCGCCCCGCCGGGCTACCTGCCCCCGCTGCACCCGAAGCCGGGCGGCCACCACGGTCCGATGAACCCGCCACCGGGCGGATATCGGCCGCCGTTCGCACCGCACGGCCCCTGGGCGGGCGGCGCGGGCCAGGCACCGTACGAGCAGGCGCCGCAGCCCCGGGCGCCGAAGCCGGCAAAGCCGCCGCGGGAGCGTTCCAAGCTCGGCCGGATCACCTTCTTCGCGGTCGTCATGGTGATGGGGGTGCTGGCCCTCGCCGACCTCTCCGGCGCCAGCATTCCGGTACCCGGCTACTTCGCGGCGGCCCTCGCCACGATCGGGCTGGGCCTGCTGATCGGTACGTGGTTCGGCCGCGCCCGCGGACTCATCGCGCTGGCCCTGATCACCACGGTCGGCCTGCTGATCTCCTCCGGCGCGCAGCAGGTCGGCGGCCACATCGGCAGCACCGTGTACCGCCCGGCGACCCTGGCCGCGGTGGCCGACCGGTACGACTTCACGGTCGGTGACGCGACGCTGGATCTGCGCGACGTGAACTTCGCGGGCCAGACGCAGGAGACGACCGTGGAGATGAAGCTCGGTCAGCTCCGGGTGCTGCTCCCGGAGAAGGTCGACACCACCGCGTCGGTGCACCTCGACACCGGCCGGGCGTTCGTATTCGGCCGCGAATGGGACGGCGACAACCTCGCCCAGCAGCAGGTCGTCGACCTGGGCCCGGACGGCGCGGGCGGTGGCACGCTCAAGCTGACCATCAAGATGAACGCGGGCAACGTGGAGGTCACCCGATGAGGCCGCATCGCATGGACGGGGTCTCGCTGAGCTTCGGCCTGATCTTCGTCGGAATCGCCGCCTGGTGGGCGGTCTCGCAGGTCGTCACGGTACGGCTGCCCGGACTGGGCTGGCTGGCGGCGGTGGTGCTGATCGCGTTCGGGGTGTTCGGGCTGCTCGGCGCGATCCGGTCCGGCCGCCGTACCGAGGAGGTGCCGGCACCCGTGGTCGCCGAGGCCGCGGTGGAGACGCCGGGCGACCTGCCGCCGCAGATGCACGCCGACATCGTCCGGGAGTTGCTCGACAACCCGGCGGGCCGGATCGACCTCGAACCCGGCACCGCTCCGACGGAGCGGATCCAGTCCGGCACCGCCCCGGCGGAACCGCCCCGGCGCGACGAGGCGTGACACGCGCCGCCCGCCGCCGCACCCTGGAGTGCGGGCGGCGGGCGGCGCAATATGCTCGTCGGAGTCCGTCTGACTTCGCGCGAGGAGCTCGCACACCATGACACCGTTTCCCGCCGTCTCCACGGCACCCGTGGCCGGTGTCGGCCCTCGCGCCGCCCGCGCCCTCACCGCCGAGTTCGCCCGGCGCAGCGCCGCCAGCTCGGCGCTCGTGCTCGGTGCGGACCACGCCGGCGACGTGGTCGCCGCCGCGCTGGAGGCCCTGCTGCCCGGCGACACCCTGACCCTGGTCCCCAGCGACCGGACCACCCCGAGCCTGCTGCGCGATCACATCACCGGCCTCGGCAGCTGGATCGCCGACCGGGTACGGATCGTGGAGACGCTCGCCGAGGCGGACCCGGCCGACGTGGTGATCGTGGCGGAGCCGCTCACCGGCACCGCCGAGGACGTCCGCACGCTGCTCGACGGTCTGGGCAAGTACCTGACGAACGGGGCCGTGGTCACGGTCGCGACCCCGGCCGTGCCCGGTCGCACGGCGGGCGCCGCCGCCGAACTGTTCCGGCAGGGCGCGCTGTTCGGCGTCGGCTCGGACCTGGTGCTGCGCAACCAGCCGCCGGTACGGGTGCACCGGCTGCGCTTCACCCCGGCGGACACCGCGGTGGCGGCGACGCTGGCCCCCGCGTACCGGCCGTCGAGCGTGCCGCTGACCCGCACGATGCACATCGACTCGAACGGCGTCGCCGCCGCGGGTATCGCCCTGGGCCTGGCGGCGCTGGCCCGGACGGCGCGCCCGAAGTCGAAGCTCTGGCTGCTCCCGGCGCTGGCGGCGGGCCCGATCGCGGCGTTCTTCCGGGACCCGGAGCGGGACGTGCCGGGCGACGCTTCCGCGGTGGTCGCGGCCAGCGACGGGCGGGTGCTATCGGTCGAGCGGATGCGCGACGAGCGGTTCGGCGACGGCGAGTTCCTGCGCGTGGCGGTCTTCCTGTCCGTCCTCGACGTGCACGTCAACCGGGTGCCGGTGGCCGGTCGGGTCACCGACTACTTCGTCGAGGAGGGCGGGTACGCCAACGCGATGACGGCCGCGGCCGAGCACAACGTGGCCGCGTACACGGTCCTCGACACCGACCACGGCACGGTGGTGGTGGCCCAGCGTACGGGCCTGATCGCCCGCCGGATCGTGCAGCGCACGCCGGTCGGCGCGCTGGTCGCCCGCGGCGAGCGCCTGGGCCTGATCCGCTTCGGCTCGCGTACGGACGTCTACCTGCCCGCGGACCGCGCCGAGGCGACCGTCGCCGCGGGCGACCGGGTGATCGGCGCCAGCTCCGTCATCGCCCGCTGGATCTGACCCGCTTCGGCTGGACCCGCGCCCGAGCGGCGTCGTACAGAGCGGTGGCCGCACCGGCTGCGGCGGTGGCCGACGCGACGGTGACCGGCCGGGCCTCGTAGCGCTGCCGGTTTCGTTCGCGCCGCATCCGGTCGAAGTGCTGGGACGCAGCGTTTTCAGGTGGAGCATCGAAGATCGCGGCGAGGTAGCGCCCGAGGCCGTCGTGCTGGCCCGGCCCATGCGTGGTCCGATATCCGTACGCGGCGAGCATGGCCTCGCCGACGTCGTGGGCGGCGTCATAGGCCAGGTTGTATCTGTTCTGGGCGTGGGTGACGTTGGTCAGGTCGCTCAGCGCCAGGCGGGCCTGCTCCAGAAATGATCTGCAGCGCGTCTCGTCCACCGGCACCGGCTCAATGCGGCGCCCGGCGACCAACGCGTCCACCGCGGTCTGCTGGTCACCGGTCAGCGACGTCACCGCCACGGCAGCTCCCCGATGATCGGCACGACGGGACTGCTGCGGACCTGGGTCAGGAACCCGGTGCCCTGGGCGACCTCGTCCCGGGTCATGATCGTCGGGTTGACGGCACGACCCACCTGGTCACCGACCCTCTGGCAGGCGTCGTAGATCTCGGTGGGGTCCGGCAGGTCACTCACGACCAGCACGTCGACGTCGTGGGGCGCCGGGCCCGGCTGCCCCCGCATCCGCGCCGCGAACGACCCGAACAGGAACGCCACCTGCACACCGGCGATCGCGCCCAGCTCGACGGCCAGCAGCGGGACCGGGCCGGCGGAGACCACCAGCAGATCACGGACCGGCTGGGTCAGCGGCGACTGCGGGTTGGGCCGTACGTACCGCGCCTGGCCCAGGCGGCGCTCGCTCAGCAGTCCGACGTCCAGTAGCCGGTGCACTTCGCGGTGCACCGTGCCGTAGGAGAGCCCGGCGCGCCGCGCGAGCTCGTGCATGTTGAGCTCGTCGGCGCCGGACAGGAACAGCTCGGCCAGCAGGCGGGCCTGGCCGTCCGACCTGAACAGGGGCGCCAGGAGTGGCGGCGCGGTTCTCACAATAATGGATAGTAGTACCCGTTATTGGTACAGCAAGAGGCCGCGCCTTGTGGCCGGCCTCTTGCGTGGAGGTTCGGTCAGGCGGCGGCGCGGCGGGTGCGCAGCCACAGCACCGGGCCGCTGAGCAGGTACGCCGTGACCAGGAAGACGAAGGTCAGCCGGGCGTCGACCAGCGCGCCGACGATCGGCAGCAGCCACAGCCACGGCGGCAGCTTCACGATCCGGGCCAGCTTCGCGTACGGGAAGCTGGACACCATCGCGAACGCCAGCAGCGCGACCCCGGCCAGCAGCGCGATGCCGGGGATCGGCAGGCCGATGAGCACGGTCAGTGCCAGCACAGCGGCGGCCATCGTGGTGGGTACACCGCAGAAGAACTTGCCGTCCTTCGGCGAGACGTTGAAGCGGGCCAGGCGGATCGCGGCGCAGCCGGCGACCAGCATGCAGGCCACGGCGGCGGCCGCGGTGGGCACGGTGTGCGCCAGCGACGCGTACACCACGACCGGGGCGGCCAGGCCGAACGAGCACATGTCGGCCAGCGAGTCCATCTGCGCGCCGAACGGGCTGGAAACGCCCAGCTTGCGGGCGAGCGCGCCGTCGAGACCGTCGAAGGCCACGCAGGCGACCAGGCAGGCCGCCGCGAGCCGGGCGTCGCCGTGCATCGCCAGGAAGATCGCCAGCAGGCCGAGGCCCAGGCTGGCCAGGGTGCACGAGTTGACCAGGGCGAACCGGGCACGACGGGCGAAGGTGTGCTCACCGGGCAGCAGGGACGTGCTCGGCTCCTCGGCGGCGGGCGCCTGCACCGGCGGGTGCGCCACCGGGCCGGGAACCCCGCGTCCCCCGTACGGGTAGGTGACGACGTCGGTGCCGGTGTAGATCACCTCGGCGCGGGTGGCGGTGGCCGCCCGTCCCGCGTCGCCGGAGCGGCGCCCGACCCGGACCAGCAGGGCCTGCCGGGCGATCGTGCCGCCGCGGCGCAGCCGGCCTGCCCAACGACGTCCGGCGGGACGGGGACTATCCATCGTACGACGCCGGCGCCAAGGGGTTCTCGGCACGTGCTCCTCCATCGTGGGATTGGTCTATCCGCCTGCTCAGCAGCGGCGGAATGGGGCTTCGTCCGTCTCTCGGCTCGTGGCGGGTTACACCATTGCACAGCCGCCCGGTCTTGGCGAGAGACCGATCGACCGGTTGCGCACAACAGCGTCCGCCACCTTTTTCCTCGCTCGGCGGACGGGCAGATCCCGGTTTCACCCTGTCCCTGGGCCCGAGTCTATCGGACCGGTTCAGCCCGTGACCTGTCGTACCGCCGACCGTGCGACCTCGGTGAGGGGTAGCGCCTTCGCCTCGGCCGGGCTGAACCACCCGGCCTCGGCGGTGGAGCCACCCGCCGCCTCTGTCACTACGGGTACTGTCGGCACATCGATCAAAACTCTGAACAGCACCCTGATGACGTGCCAGTCGACCGGCACTCCCTCGGGGCCCAGCGCGGCCGGATCGTACTTGTGGGAGATCGACAGCAGGCCGGTGATCCGGCCCTGCTGTGAGGTCTCCTCGACCAGCTCACGGGCCAGCGCCTGTTCGGGGGTCTCCCCGTGGTCGGTGCCGCCGCCGGGCAGGTGCCAGCGGTCCGCGCCGGGGTAGCCCGGCGCGATCCGGGTGAGCAGAATGCGCCCGGCCGGGTCGGTGGCGACCGCGTACGCGCCGAAGCGCTGGACCCGCGCGGGCGTGGCCAGCGGCACATCCGCGCCCGACCCCGGCGGAAGGTCCGGTGGCACCGTCAGGCCGAGCAGCCGCGCGGTCCACGGGTGCACCGCCAGCCCGGCCAGTTCCGCGGCGCCGACCCAGGCCACCGCGTCGGTCGTCCCGTCGATCTCGTCGCGCAGCGCCCCCGCGTACGGCTCGACGTCGTAGATCACCCGGTCGGTGTGTTCGTAGGCGCCGGAGCTGGGCAGCCGGATCACGTCCGCGGTGACCTCGCGCAGGCGCAGCACCCGGACCGCGAGGCCGGTCTCCTCGGCGAACTCCCTGACGACCGCGTCGTCGGGGTGCTCGCCCTGGTCCACGCCGCCGCCGGGCAGGGACCAGACGCCGGGGAACTCGCTGGCGTCGGAACCGCGGGCCAGCAGCACCCGGCCGTCGCCGTCGCGCACCAGCCCGTACGCCCCCACCCGTCTGATCCGCACGTCCCTACGTTAGCCGCGCGGCCTTCAGGGCCTCCGCCGTGACTTCCGTGAGCTGGTTCACGGGCAGCTCGGTGACCTCGGTCAGCGGCATCCAGCACGCCTCGGAGGTGGACCCGCCCACGTCCCGCACGATCACCTCGGTGGGTGCCTCGACGACGACCCGGTAGAACGCCCGGACGCCGTGCCAGTCGATCGGGTACCCCTCGGGGCCCAGGGAGGCGGCGTCGCGGTGGCTGGCGACGCCGAGCAGCTCGACGAGGCGCCCGACCTGGCCGGTCTCCTCGACCAGCTCGCGGATGAGGGCGGTGCCGGGCTGTTCGCCGTAGTCGGTACCGCCGCCGGGCAGGTGCCAGCAGCCGGCGCCGGGGTAGCCGGGGGCGATGCGGGTGAGCAGCAGCCGGTCGTCCGGGTCGGTGGCGATCGCGTACGCGGCGAAGCGCTGCGCGCGGTGCAGCCCGTCCGGGCCCGGATAGGCGTAGAAGGACGGGAAGTCCGGGACCTCCTCCGGGCGCAGGTCGGCGGAGGCGGCGGACAGGCCCAGGGCGGCGGCGGTGAACGGGCGCAGTTTCAACCGTTCCGCCTCGGCGGGGGTGTGCCAGCGGGCCAGGTCGGTGGAGCGCCCGGCCCGGTCGCAGAGGGTGCCGCCGCGGACGGACACCTCGTACACGAGGCGGTCGGTGTGGATGGTGACGCCGCGGTGCGGCAGCGAGCGCATGTCCGCGAGGACGTCGCGCAGGCCGGTGACCGCGACCGACAGGCCGGTCTCGGCCGCGGTCTCTCGGACGACTGTGTGGTTCGGGTCTTCGCCGTGGTCGACGGCGCCACCGGGGAGGGACCAGACCCCGGGGGTGCCGGAGCGCGAGGAGGCCCGGACCAGAAGGACCCGGCCTTCCGGGTCGGTCGCGACGGCGTAGGCCGCGATCCTGCGGAGTGGTTCGAGCGCGGGAGTCACGGCGGGATTCTCCCTGGGTTATGTCACCTGGAATGAAGGTCTGTCGGATTCCTGACAGGGCGATAGCGCTGCGTAGCCGCAGATCAGGGCTGCTTCGCCCACAACCGGCGATCACCAGGTCACGTTCTGCAACCTCATTATGACACCGCTCCGGGGTGTCTGAGCAATGCCGGCGCGGGCCGATCCGCACGACCCGGAGACGGAAACTCAGGGCCCGGATCGGGGCGGTCACCGAGGCGCGTAGGGCGTCGCGGCGCCCACTCTGGGAGGCATGACTGAACCGACTGTCACCTCTTACAAGCAGCTGCGCCGCCCGACCGACGACCGCATGCTGGCCGGGGTCTGCGGAGGTCTCGGCCGATACTTCGGCGTCGACCCCGTGGCGGTCCGCGTCGGCTTCGCCGTACTGGCCATCGTGACCGGGGGTGCGGCGCTGCTCGCCTACCCGGTGATGTGGCTGGTCATGCCCGAAGAGGCACGGCCCGCCGCACCCGTCTGGCCGAACCCGGCCGACCCCGCCTGGGGTCAGCCGCCCAGCACGCCGGGCGGCATGCCGGGACAGCCCAGTACGCCGGTGGCGTGACGGGTCACTCCCACTCGATCGTGCCCGGCGGCTTGCTGGTCACGTCCAGCACCACCCGGTTCACCTCGGGCACCTCGTTCGTAATGCGGGTCGAGATCCGCGCGATGACGTCGTACGGCAGCCGCGACCAGTCGGCGGTCATGGCGTCCTCGCTGGAGACCGGCCGCAGCACGACGGGGTGCCCGTAGGTCCGGCCGTCGCCCTGCACGCCGACGCTGCGCACGTCCGCCAGCAGCACCACGGGGAACTGCCAGACGTCGCGGTCCAGGCCGGCGGCGGTCAGTTCCTCCCGCGCGATCAGGTCGGCGGCGCGCAGCACGTCGAGGCGCTCCCGGTCGACCGCGCCGATGATCCGGATGGCCAGGCCGGGGCCGGGGAACGGGTGCCGCTGGACGATCTCCTCGGGCAGGCCCAGCTCCGCGCCGAGCGCGCGTACCTCGTCCTTGAACAGCGTGCGCAGCGGCTCGACCAGCGCGAATTTCAGGTCATCCGGGAGGCCGCCGACGTTGTGGTGGCTCTTGATGTTCGCCGTGCCGGTGCCGCCGCCGGACTCCACGACGTCCGGGTAGAGGGTGCCCTGCACGAGGTATTCGACGTGGCGCTCGGCGTCGACCTCGCGGGCCGCCTGCTCGAAGACACGGATGAACTCCCGGCCGATGATCTTGCGCTTCTGCTCGGGGTCCGTGACCCCGGCCAGGTGGCCCAGGAACCGGTCGGCCGCGTCCACCACCTTCAGGCGGATGCCGGTGGCCGCCACGTAGTCCTTCTCCACCTGCTCGGCCTCGCCGGCACGCAGCAGACCGTGGTCGACGAAGACGCAGGTGAGCTGGTCGCCGACCGCCTTGTGCACCAGCGCCGCGGCGACCGCCGAGTCGACCCCGCCGGAGAGCCCGCAGATCACCTGCTTGTCGCCGACCCGGGCACGGATCGCGGCGACCTGCTCCTCGATGATGTTCGTCGGGGTCCAGGTCGGGTCGATGCCCGCGATGTCGTACAGGAAGCGGCGCAGCACCTCCTGGCCCTGCTCTGTGTGCGCCACCTCGGGGTGGAACTGCACACCGGCCCGGCGCGCCGCCAGGTCCTCGAACGCGGCCACGGGAGCGCCCGACGACGCCGCGGTCACCGCGAAACCGGCCGGGGCGACCGTCACGCTGTCGCCGTGGCTCATCCACACCGGCAGGCCCGCGGGCAGCTCACGCAGCAGGGTCCCGCCCTGGGCGGCCAGCACCGTACGGCCGTACTCGCGGGCGCCGGTCTGGGCCACCGTGCCGCCGAGGGCCCGGGCCATCGCCTGGAAGCCGTAGCAGATGCCGAAGACCGGCACGTCGCTGTCGAACAGCGCCGGGTCGAGCGCCGGGGCGCCCGGCTCGTACACGCTGGAGGGCCCGCCCGACAGGATGATCGCGGCCGGGTCCTTGGCCAGCATCTCGGCGACCGGCATCGAGTGCGGCACGATCTCCGAATACACCCGCGCCTCCCGGACCCGGCGGGCGATCAGCTGGGCGTACTGGGCACCGAAGTCGACGACGAGGACCGGGCGGGGTGTGCTCATGACGGCCGAGTTTACCGGCGTCAGCGGTACCACTTCCGGGCCGGGGCGGAGCGCAGGTTGCCCAGCGAGTCGTAGGCGCGGACCCGTACCGTCATGGACTTGCCGTACTTCCAGGTCTGGACCTTGAACTTGTGCCGGACCACGTCACCCGGGGCGGGCGCGGTGTAGGTCGTGACGAGCTTGCCGTCGACCACCAGCTCCAGTCGCGCCACGCCGTGCAGGTCGGTGGCCTGCGCCGTGACGTACTTCGTGCCGCGGATGCGGCGGGTGCGGTTCGCCGGGCCCTTCGTCACGGTCACCTTCGGACCGGTGCTGTCGACCTGCACGGTACGGCGGGCGGTCGCGGCGTTGCCCGCCCGGTCGTACACCCGCAGCACCAGGTTGGTCCTGCCGTTGCGCGGGGCCGACGGCCAGCGCAGCACGTACGGGGCGGTGACGTCGGAGGCCACCACGGTGTCGTTGAGCAGCAGCTGGACCCGGCTGACGCTGGCGTTGTCGGAGACCGAGGCGCCGACGCTCACCGTGCCGCCGACCAGGGCCGAGGACGCGGGAGTGCGGAACGACACCTGCGGCGCGGTGGTGTCCGGCAGCGCGGACAGGGCGGCCACGGCGTCGACGCGGCCCCAGGTCAGCCAGTCCGTGGAGAGCTGCCGGGCCGAGGCGCTGAGCACCGATCGGATCTTGACGGGGGTGGGGGCGGGCGTTTTGCTGGCCAGCAGCGCGGCGATACCGGCGACCATCGGGGAGGCCGAGGAGGTGCCGCAGAACACCATGATCGGATATTCGTTCTGCGGTGTCCGCTTGGCCTGCGCCGGGTTGCAGCCGGGCGCGGCGATGTCCACCCAGCCGCCGTAGTTCGACCAGGAGTAGCGCGCGTCCTTCGACGTCGAGGCGCCCACCGACAGCACCGCCGAGATCGCCGCCGGGAAGTGCCGCCTCGTGGATCCGTCGTTGCCCGCGGCCGCGACCACCAGGGCGCCCTTGCTCATCGCGTACGTGACGGCGTCGCGCATCAGCTGGCTGTCGGCCGTACCGCTCAGCGACAGGTTGATGACGTCCGCGCCGTGGTCGGCGGCCCACCGGATGCCCTTGACGATGTCGGTGTAGTCACCGGCGCCGTCGGAGTTCAGCACCTTGACCGGGAGGATCTTGCAGGCCCAGCAGACGCCCGCGATGCCGTCGCCGTCGTTGCCGGCCGCGGCGGCCACGCCGGCCACCATCGTGCCGTGCCCGTTGTCGTCGGCAGCGTTGCTGTCGCCGTTGACGAAGTCGTAGCCCGGCAGCACGCGGCCGGTCAGGTCGGGGGTCACGCTCACCCCGGTGTCGACCACGGCGATCACGGCACTGCTGGAGCCGTGGGTGGCCGACCAGGCGGTGCTGACGCGGGTCTTGCGCACCCCCCACTGGTACGGGTAGCCGGGGTCGTTCGGTGCCGCCGCCGCATACGCCATGTGGTTTTGCTCGACATAGCGGACGGCCGGGTCGGTACGCAGCACGGCGGCGGCCGCGGCGGCCTGGTCGGCGGGGACGTCCACGGAGACCGCGTCGGCCAGCGGTGCCGCGTCCACGACCTGGACGTGCTCGTCGAGCCGGTCCACCACGTCGGTCTGCGCCCGGGTGGTGACCGCTGCCGCCTCGGGGGTACGCAACCCGACGACCAGTGACACCGCCGGCATCGCCGGGTCGGCCTCGTCGGCCTGCGCCGGGCCGCCGATCCCGATCAGTCCCCCGGCCACCAGGCCCACCGCCAACGTCGCAACGCCAGCCCGCATCGACGTACCTCCACGCGAAACGCCGGCCCGGTGGCCGGCATCCCCAACTTCGGTGGCGATTCCTGTAGCCGAGGAGCGGATCGGTGGCGATCGAGTTGCGAGCTATCTTCGCGCTGTGCGTAAACAGCAGATGATCTGGACGGCGGCCGTGGTGGCGTTCCTGGTGCTGGCCGGTGGGGGTGTCGCGTACGCGCTGCACACCCGTACCGCGGGCACGAGCGCGGCCGCCGCTACGCCGTCTGCGGCCCCCTCCGCCCCGGTGTCCCCCGCCCCGGCCGACCCCCTGCTGCCGGACACCGGCCCGAAGGTCACCGGGCCGCTCGACCTGCTGCTGCTCGGGGTCGACACCCGGGTCAGCATCCCGGACTGGCAACCGCACTCGGACGCGATCATGCTGCTGCACCTGGAGCGCGGCCTCGACCGCGGCTACCTGTACTCGCTCCCCCGCGACCTGCGCGTCGACATCCCGGCGTTCCCGAAGTCCGGCTTCAAGGGCGGCCGATACAAGATCACCGAGGCGATGAGCCGCGGCGCGAAGGTGCCCGGCAGCAACAGGGCCGACGTCCGGCAGGGGTACGAGCTGCTGACCAAGACGATCTCGGCGTACACCGGGGTCAAGACCTTCCAGGCCGGGGCGATCCTCACCTTCGGCGGTCTGGAGAAGCTCACCGACGCGCTCGGCGGGGTCACCATCACCGTCGACGAGAAGGTCACCTCGATCCACCGCCGCCCGGACGGCAGCCCGCGCACCCTGCAGCGCGGCGGCGGCGGGTACGTCGGCCCGCAGGCCGTGTACAAGCCCGGCACCCAGAACCTGGTCGGCTGGCAGGCGATCGACTTCGCCCGGCAGCGGTACGGCGTGCAGGGCGGTGACTACGGCCGGGGGCGCCACCAGCGGCAACTCGTCCGGGCGCTGCTCACCAAGGCTCTGTCCACCGGGGTCACGACCAACCCGGCCAAGCTGAGTTCCGTACTCACCGCGCTCGGCGACAGCCTGGTCTACGTGGGTGGGAAGACCCCGCTGGAGTACGCGAGCGCGCTGAGCAACCTGAAGCCGGAGCAGCTCACCCTGGTCGGGCTGCCCGGCGACAGCGTCGGGTCGGGCGGCCACTACCTCGGCGAGCAGTTGCTCCCGGAGGGCAAGGGGTTCCTCAAGGCGATCGCCGCCGACCAGGCCGGTCCGTACCTCGCGAAGCACCCGAAGCTGGTCAACCCCTAGGGACGCGGCGGCTTGGTGGTGCCGTACAGCCAGGCCTGGAACACCGGATCCAGGTCGACGCCACCGGCCGCCTGCTTCGCGGCCGCGATGAACTCGTCAGTGGTGACGTTGCCGTCGCGGTTGCGCGCCGCCCAGGACTTCAGCAGCCCCGCGAACGCGGCGTCCCCCATGGCCTTGCGCAGGGCGTACAGGGTCATCGCGCCGCGGTCGTAGACGGCGGGGTCGAAGATTCCGTCCGGGCCCGGCTTCCCGGTCGGCTGGGACCAGTCCTCGAACTTCGAGTACGTACGGTCGAAGCTCTCCGCCACGGTGGCCTTGCCCTCGTGCTCCTGCCACAGCCACTCCGCGTACGTGGCGAAACCCTCGTTGAGCCAGATGTCCTGCCAGCGTTCCAGGGCGAGGCTGTCGCCGAACCACTGGTGGCCGAGCTCGTGCGCGACCACGGTGCTGTTCTCGCCGCCGGAGAAGAAGGTGTCGCCGTACACGGGGCGGGACTGGGTCTCCAGCGCGTAGTCGAGCCGGTCGTCGGCGACGACCACGCCGCCGTTCGCGTCGAACGGGTACGGGCCGAACTGGGTTTCGAGGAAGTCGGTGATCTCGCCGGTGCGGGCCAGCGACTTCGCCGCGGGACCGTCGGCCGGTACCGACTCGGGCACCGCCACGATCATCGGTTTCCCGCCGTGCCTGCTGGTGGTGATCCGGTACTGCCCGATCGCCACGGTGGCGAGGTAGCTGGCCATCGGTGAGCCCTCCGACCAGTTCCAGGTCGTCCAGCCGTCGGCGCTGGTGCGCGGCCCCGGCACCCCGTTGCTGATCACTTCGAGCCCGTCGGGCACGGTCATGGACAGCTTGTATGTCGCCTTGTCCGAGGGGTGGTCGTTGACCGGGAACCAGGTGCTGGCCGACTCGGGCTGGCCCACCGCGAAGGCACCGTCGGCGGTGCGGAACCAGCCGCCCTTGCCCAGCGCCTCGTTGTTGATCGGCTCGGGCACACCGCCGTATTTCACCACCGTGGTGAAGGGGCGACCCTTGGGGAGGCCGACGGGCGGGGTGACGACGAGTTCGTTGCCCTCGGCCCGGCTGGTGGCCGGCCGCCCGTCGACGGTCACCTCGGACGCGGTCAGGTGCGCCAGGTCGAGGTTGAAGCTGGACAGGTCCTGCGTGGCGGTGGCGGTGATCGTGGCGGTGCCGTCCAACCGGCCGGTGGCGGGGTCGAACCGCGCCTTGATGTCGTAGTCGCCGACGTCATAGCCGCCGTTGCCGTACTTCGGGAAGTACGGGTCACCGGCGCCGGGGGCGCCCGGGGCGAAGCTCGCCGCCGGGGCCGACGGGCGATCGGTGGTGGAGTTCCGCCCGCTGGTGCAGCCGCCGACCGCGATGACGGCCGCGATGCCGGCCGCAAGTCCCCGTTTCATGGGTACAAATCTACCGATCAGGCTCAAGCCCGGCATAACGGCTGAGTAACCGGCCGCTGGCAGTTTCCCCAGCCCGGCTTGTCGTCAGCGGTCGAGGACCAGCGCGACCTTCTGGAACTCCTTGAGGTCGCGGTAGCCGCACTTGGCCATGGCCCGCTTCAGCCCGCCGAAGAGGTTGAGCTGCCCGTCCGGGCGGTCGGCGGGGCCGTAGAGGATCTCCTCCAGGGTGCCGTCCGGCTCGCCCGCGATGCAGAAGCCGCCGCGCGGCAGGTTGGGGTGGCTGGCCGCGGAGTGCCACCACGCCCCGCCCGCCGGGGCGCCGTCGGCCAGCGACAGCGGTTCGCCCAGCATGACCGCGTCCGCACCGCAACCGATGGCCTTGGCGATGTCGCCCGAGGTGGAGATGCCGCCGTCCGCGATGAGGTGCACGTACCGGCCGCCGGTCTCGTCCAGATAGTCGCGGCGGGCCGCGGCGGCGTCCGCGATCGCGGTAGCCATCGGCACCCGGATGCCGAGCACGGTGTCGGTGGTCGACCACTCGTCCGCGCCGACACCGACGATGACCCCGGCCGCGCCGGTGCGCATGAGGTGCAGCGCGGTCTTGTAGTCCGTGCAGCCGCCGACGATCACCGGCAGGTCGAGGTCGGCGATGAACTCCTTGAGATTCAGCGGCTCGTCGGTGGTCGACACGTGCTCGGCCGACACCAGGGTGCCCTGGATGACCAGCAGGTCGACGCCCGCGTCGAGGACCACCGGGGCGAGCGCCAGGGTGTGCTGCGGCGACACCCGCACGGCGACGGTCACCCCGCCCTCGCGCATGGCGCGGACCCGCTCGGCGATCAGCTCCGGGCGGATCGGCTCCGCGTACACCTCCTGGAGCCGCTTGGTGGCGTCGGCGTCGGCGTCGAGCGACGCCAGCTCCTCAAGGATCTTGGTGGGATCCTCGTAGCGGGTCCACAGGCCCTCGGCGTTGAGCACGCCCAGGCCGCCGAGGCGGCCCAGGGCGATCGCCGAGTCGGGGCTCATGGTGGCGTCCGACGGGTGCGCGACGCAGGGAATCTTGAACGGGTACGCGTCGACCCGCCAGTCGGTGGACACGTCGTCGACGTCGCGGGTGCGCCGGCTGGGCACGATCGCGATGTCGTCGAGGTGGTAGCCGCGCTGGGCGGTCTTCCCCAGTCCGATCTCCACGACGTCACGCATGGCTGTTCCTCATTAGCGGGAGTGGTAGTTGGGGGCTTCGACGGTCATCTGGATGTCGTGCGGGTGGCTCTCCTTGAGCCCGGCCGCCGTGATCCGGATGAGCTGCCCGCGCTGCTGCAGGTCGGGGATCGTCTCGGCGCCGACGTAGCCCATGGAGGCGCGCAGGCCACCGATCAGCTGGTGCGCCACCCGCGACAGCGGCCCACGGTACGGCACCTGGCCCTCGACGCCCTCGGGGACCAGCTTGTCCTCGTTGACGTCCTGCTGGAAGTAGCGGTCCTTGGAATACGACTTGGCCTGTCCACGCGACTGCATCGCGCCGAGCGAGCCCATGCCCCGGTACTGCTTGAACTGCTTGCCGTTGATGAAGATCAGATCGCCGGGGCTCTCCTCGCACCCGGCCAGCAGGCTGCCCAGCATGACCGTCTCGGCGCCCGCCACGATCGCCTTGGCGATGTCGCCGGAGTACTGCACGCCGCCGTCGGCGATGACCGGCACCCCGGCCGGGCCGCACGCCCGCGCGGCCTCCATGATCGCGGTGATCTGCGGGACGCCGACGCCCGCGACCACCCGGGTGGTGCAGATCGCGCCGGGACCCACCCCGACCTTGACGGCGTCGGCACCGGCGTCGACCAGGGCCTTGGCCCCCGCGTACGTGGCGATGTTGCCGCCCACGACATCGACGGTGGTGTCCTTCTTGACCCGGGCGACCATCTCCAGCACCGCGCGCTGGTGACCGTGCGCGGTATCCACGATCACGACGTCGACACCCGCGTCCACCAGCGCCCGCGCCCGCTTGTAGGCGTCCTCGCCGACCCCGACCGCCGCGGCCACGCGCAGCCGGCCCTGCGGGTCCTTGGCAGCGTTCGGGTACTGCTCACTCTTGGTGAAGTCCTTGACCGTGATGAGCCCGCGCAGCCGACCGGCACCGTCCACCAGCGGCAGCTTCTCGATCTTGTGCCGCTGCAGCAGCGCCAGGGCCTCGTCCTTGCCGACCCCGACCGGGGCGGTGACCAGCGGCATCTTCGTCATGACGTCGCGGACCTTGACCGAGTGGTCGGTGACGAAGCGCATGTCACGGTTGGTGACGATGCCGACCAGGGTCCCGTCGCCGTCGACCACCGGAACCCCGGAGATGCGGTACTTGCCGCAGAGCGTGTCCACCTCGAGCAGCGTGTCGTCGGGGCTGCAGGTGATCGGGTTGGTGATCATGCCGGATTCCGACCGCTTCACCAGGTCGACCTGCGTCGCCTGGTCCTCCAGCGAGAGGTTGCGGTGCAGCACGCCGATCCCGCCCTGGCGGGCCATGGCGATCGCCATCCGCGCCTCGGTGACCGTGTCCATCGCGCTGGACAGCAGCGGGATGGAGAGCTCGACGTTGCGGGTCAGGCGGGTGATCGTGTTGACCCGGCTCGGCACGACGTCGGACTCGCCTGGCTGCAACAGCACATCGTCAAAGGTGAGACCCAGAGGTACGGTGCGGGCGGAGTCTGTGTCCACGAATCATCCCCGGTGGTGGCTCGACGCTGGTGGAAGGTTTCATCCTACCCATGGCCCCGGCCCGCCCATCTCGCCGGACAGCCCCGTGCGGCCCACCACACAGCGCCCCGGACTAGGTACGGTGAACACGTGCAGGAAGAACCGATCGACCCGTTCAACGGCGACCCCGCCGACCCGGCCGCGGGCCTCGACGACCTCACCGAGGACGCCGAGAACGACCCGTTGACCGAGTCTGAACGCCAGGACGTCCTCGAGGACCTCTCTGACCTGGAGATCTACCAGGCGCTGCTGAGTCCCACGGGCATCCGCGGGCTGGTCATCGAGTGCGAGGACTGCCACGAGCCGCACTACTTCGACTGGGACCTGCTCCGCGGCAACCTGCGTCACCTGCTCAGCAGCGGCCGCCCCCGGGTGCACGAGCCCGCGTACGACCCGGACCCGGACCACTACGTCACCTGGGAGTATGCCCGCGGCTACGCCGACGGCGTGCACGACACGCTCGCCGAGGGCACGGACGACGACTAGCGCAGCCGCCGCCCGTACCCGATCGGGTGGTTATGCCACCAGTCCCGCCCGGAAGCCGGCGGCGACGGCGTGGGCCCGGTCCCGCGCGCCCAGCTTGCGGAAGAGGCGGCGGGCGTGAGTCTTGACCGTGTCCTCCGAGACGAACAGCTCCCGGCCGATCTCCGCGTTGCTCTTGCCGTCGGCCATGCCGCGCAGCACCTGGAGTTCACGCTCGGTGAGGGTGAGCCGCCGGCCCGCGGGTGCGGCCTCGGCGACCCCGACCGGCGAGCCCTCGTTGGCGGGCCAGGCGGCGGGCCGCCCGGTGGCCGGGTCGAGCGGGACGTCGCCGCGCTGCACCGGCACCATCGGCGAGTTGGGCAGCATCGCGGGGATCGGGCCACCGTTGCCGGCGCCCATGCCCAGGCCGTCGCGGTGCATCCCGCGGGAGGCGGCCGAGTTGTTGTTCCGGGCGGCGCCCGCGACCGTGGCCGGCTGGGCGTTCGCGCTGTTGATCGGCATGCCGCCCTGCGGGCGTACTGGTAGCAGCAGGAGCAGCAGGGCCTTCGCGACCACGCTGACCAGGTCGTGTTCGACGCCGCGGATGACGCCGCGGGCTCCCGCGGCGACGGACGCCGCGGCGACCCGTGGGTCTTCGGCACCGAACAGGACGACCTGCGCCTGCGGGGCGCGGGCGAGGACCCGCCGGGTGAACCCGACGCTGTCCGGCCGGGTCACGGCGGTATCGGCCAGGACGATCTCTGCGGGCCGCTCGGCCAGTCGGATCATGGCCTCGGTCTCGCTGACGGCGGTCCGGACGACCCCGGTCATGCCGAGCCGGGCCGCGGTGGACGCGACGGTCTGGGCCGCCAGCGGGGTTCGGACGCACACGAGGACGGTACGCACAGTGATCCTCCTTCTCTCTCAGAGGAGATCACGCAACGGCCGCAGCATTACGCGCTTTAGATGGAAAAAACGGGAAAGATCCCCATGGCTTGCGGCAGCGATGGGATACGGCTGGGGAAGACATCGACGCGACGGGTGTGAGGCGGGTACGCCGGGGGTACACCGGCCGTAGACCAGTGACCGGCCCGAAACGGACCACACTCCGCGGTGCCGCGCGGGAGGAGGGTGTTGATGTCGAACCTTCGCAGACTGCCCGGTGCCATCGCCGACCGATGGGACTGGCAGCGACTCGGCCGGTGCCGAGGGCGTGACAGCGCCCAGTTCTTCCACCCGGACGGCGAGCGCGGATCGTCGCGCAACCGCCGGGAGGCTCAGGCCAAGGCCATGTGCCGGGCATGCCCGGTACGCGCCGAGTGCGCGGCGCACGCCCTCGCGGTCCGGGAACCGTACGGAGTCTGGGGAGGATTCAGCGAGACGGAACGGCTGCGGCTGCTGGCGGTCGGTTGGGAGGACCTGGCCGACCGGCGTCACGGACGGGTGGACCTTGCTCGGCTGGAGGCACGCCTCGGCGGGCCCCACAAGACGGCCGTGCCGACGCAACGGCGGGTGCCCGCGGCCTGAGGCCGCGCGACGATGCGCGGCATTTCGGCACAGTTCCCGGCGTGGTCCCCAGAAGGGGGCCACGCCGGCAGGTTCAGCGGCTCTTCAACCGCACCGGTGGACATGCAAGCCACCGTACGAAGGAATTCCGGGCCGGAGTCGGACGCAAAGTGCGGCTTTCGGGTTACTGGACGCAGGGACCCGGGTGTGCCTGCTGTTCTCCCGACTACTCCACGGTGACGGTCACGCGGTGCCAACCGGTGGCACCGTCCGGCTCCGGCGGGGCCGGCGTGCCCGGCTGTGTGGCGCCGGTGGTGTCGGTGGCCCGTACCCGCACGGTGTGCCGGCCCGGGGTGGCCGTCCACGGCAGGAACCACTGCCGCCAGGTGTCCGCCGACACCGTGTCGGCCAGCGTGGCGACCTGCCACGCTCCGCCGTCGATCTGCACCTCGACCCTGGCGATGCCGCGGTGCTGAGCCCACGCGACGCCCGCCACGACGATCTGCCCGGCCGGGCGCTTCGCGCCGTCCCGCGGAGTGTCGATCCGCGACTGCGTCTTGATCGGCGCCTGCTGCGCCCACCCCCGCGGCACCCAGTACGCGTCGAAGTCCGCGAACCGGGTCAGCTCCAGCTCCACCACCCACTTGCAGGCGGAGACGTAGCCGTACAGGCCGGGGACCACCAGTCGCACCGGGAAGCCGTGCTCGACCGGCAGCGGGCGGCCGTTCATGCCGATCGCCAGCAGGGCGTCTCGGCCGTCGCGCAGCACCGCCGTGGGACTGCCGCAGGTCCACCCGTCGACGGAACGCTGCACCACCTGGTCGGCGTCCGGCAGCGGGTCGGCCTCGTCGAGCAGCGCCTTGACGGGGGTACCGAGCCAGCGGGCGTTGCCGATCAGGTCGCCACCGACCTCGTTGGAGACGCAGGCCAGCGTCACGTACCGCTCGATCATCGGGCGGCGCAGCAGGTCGTCCCAGCTCAGCGTGATCGGGTTACGCACCATCCCGTGCACCCGCAGCTGCCAGGTCGCGGGGTCGACCTGCGGCGGGTACAGCGCAGTGTCGATCCGGTAGAAGTCCTCGTTCGTCGAGACGTACGGGGTGACGTCGCGGACCTGCGCGGCGGCGGGCACCGGCCGGGCCGCCGACACCGGGGCGGGGAGCACCACGGCGTTGCGGGCGGCGGTCACCGCGCGGCGGCCGGTCAGCAGCCGCCCGGCGACGCCACTGACCACCGCGACCCCCGCCGCGATGCCCAGCCCCTGCAGGAATTGCCGCCTGCCGGCCCACGGGCGTGCCGCCGCGCCGGCATCGTCCGCTCCCCCGCCCACCGCCGCACCGGACGGCGGCGGATCGGCCACCGCCGGATGGGACGGCGCCTGGTCGGACAGCGCCGGATCGGACAGCACTGGGTCGGACAGCACTGGGTCGGACAGCACTGCGCCGGGAGGCGCTGGGTCGACCGCCCACTTCAGCAGCAGGCGCAGCGTCAGTGCGGCGACCACCGCGCCGACCAGTGCGGGCAGGGCCGCCAGGGGACCGGCGTCGTGCCGGGTCAGGGCGGCTGCCACGCCGATCGCGCCGAACACGGCGATGCCGGCGAGCGCCCACCGCCACGACCGCAGCGCCAGCACCCCCACCCCGTAGGCGTAGGCGCCGAGCAGCAGGGCCGTACCCGTGATCAGGGCGGTTTTGTCGTGGACGCCGAAGACCGCGACGCCGGCGTTCTTGACCGGGCCCGGCACGGTGTCGACGACGACTCCGCCGACGGCCAGCAGCGGCGCCGACAGTGGTCCGGTCGCCACCGCGACGACCTCGGCGACGCCGAGGGCGACCGCAGCCGCCGCGACGCCGGCCAGCCCGGCCCGGACGGAGAGCTTCACTCCCCTATCCTGCCCCCGCGCCTGCCCAGCGCCGCCTTACGGATCCGTGACATCCCCGGGGCACACCAAGGAAAGGCGCGCCGGGAGCCGGCGCGCCTTTCCGTGGAACTGAATCCGGGTCAGAAGCCCGGGCCGTGCTGGTGGCCGTGGCCGTGGCCGTGACCGCCTGCGGCGGCGGGCTCCGGGTCCTTCGGCTTCTCGACCACGAGGCTCTCCGTGGTGAGCAGCAGCCCGGCGATCGAGACGGCGTTGGAGACCGCGTTGCGGGTCACCTTCACCGGGTCGATGATGCCGGTCGCGGCCAGGTCGACGTACTGGTCGGTGGCCGCGTTGAGGCCGTGACCCCAGTCGAGGTCGCTGACCTTGCCGACCACCACGTACCCGTCGTGGCCCGCGTTCTGGGCGATCCAGCGCAGCGGCTCGACGAGCGCCTTGCGGACGATCGCCACCCCGCTGGCCTCCTCGCCGGACAGGCCGAGGCTGCCGTCGAGCACCGAGGTGATCTGCGTGAGCGAGGCGCCGCCACCGGGGACGGTGCCCTCCTCGACCGCCGCCTTGGTCGCCGCGATGGCGTCCTCGATGCGGTGCTTGCGCTCCTTCATCTCGACCTCGGTGGCGGCACCGACCTTGATGACCGCCACGCCGCCGGAGAGCTTGGCCAGCCGCTCCGACAGCTTCTCCTTGTCCCAGTCGGAGTCCGACGCCTCGATCTCCTTGCGGATCTGCGCGACGCGGTCCTCCACCTCGGACTTCTGGCCGCCGCCGTCGACGATCGTGGTGTTCTCCTTGTCGACCACGACGCGCCGGGCGGTGCCCAGCATCTCCAGGGTGACCTGGTCCAGCTTGTAGCCCAGCTCGGGAGCCACGAGCTCGCCACCGGTGGCGATCGCCAGGTCCTGCAGCATCGCCTTGCGCCGGTCGCCGAAGCCGGGGGCCTTGACGGCCACGACCTTGACGGTCTTGCGCAGCGCGTTGACGACCAGGGTGGACAGCGCCTGACCCTCGACGTCCTCGGCGATGATGAGCAGCGGCTTGCCGGCCTGGACGACCTTCTCCAGCAGCGGCAGCAGCTCCTCGATGCTGGCGATCTTCTGCGTGCTGATGAGGAGGTACGCGTCCTCCAGCACGGCTTCCTGCGACTCGGCGTCGGTCACGAAGTTCGGCGAGATGAAGCCCTTGTCGAACTGCAGGCCCTCGGTGACCTCCAGCTCGGTGCTCAGCGCCGAGCCTTCCTCGACCGTGATGACGCCGTCGCGGCCGACGCGGTCCATCGCCTGGGCGATGAGCTCGCCGATCGCGGCGTCCTGCGCGGAGATGGTGGCCACGTTCGCGATGGCCTTGTGGTCCGCGACCTCGACGGCCTTCTCCAGCAGGGCCTTGGAGACCGCCGCGGCGGCCACGTCCATGCCCCGCTTGAGGGCGATCGGGTTGGCGCCCGCGGTCACGTTGCGCAGACCCTCGCGGACGAGTGCCTGTGCGAGCACGGTGGCCGTGGTGGTCCCGTCGCCGGCGACGTCGTTGGTCTTGGTCGCCACCTCCTTGACCAGCTGGGCCCCGAGGTTCTCGTACGGGTCGGTGAGCTCGATCTCCTTGGCGATGGTGACGCCGTCGTTGGTGATCGTGGGCGCGCCGAACTTCTTGTCGAGGACGACGTTGCGGCCGCGGGGGCCCAGGGTGACCTTGACCGTGTCGGCGAGCGTGTTGACGCCGTGCTCCAGCAGGTGCCGGGCGTCGTCAGAGAAACTGAGGATCTTCGCCATCTATAGGTCCCTTCACGCACCACCGCCCCGGTCCGGTACACCGGACCGAGGCGGTCAGCACTGTCAGTAGGTCACTTCTCGATGACCGCGAGGACGTCGCGGGCGGAGAGCACCAGGTACTCCTCGCCGGCGTACTTGACCTCGGTGCCGCCGTACTTCGAGTACAGGACCGTCTCGCCGACCTTGACGTCAACCGGGATGCGGTTGCCCTTGTCGTCGATGCGGCCGGGGCCGACAGCGAGGACGGTGCCCTCCTGCGGCTTCTCCTTGGCGGTGTCGGGGATCACGATGCCCGACGCCGTGGTCGTCTCAGCCTCGTTCGCCTGGACCACGATGCGGTCCTCGAGCGGCTTGATCGCAACCTTGGTCGCGGTAGTCACGGGCATACCCTCCTGGGGTACTTGGTGTCGTCGCCGGCTTGCGGCCGGCCGGATGCCTCATGCCACCGGGCGGGGCCGTCGTCGCGGGTGCCGGTCCGCCTGGCGCTCGTCGCGCGGCCCCGGCGGGTCCGCGCGGCTGGCACCCTCGTAGTGAGAGTGCTAATCGGAGATTATGCCGGGACTGGCACTCCGTCAAGGAGAGTGCCAACACGCCCCACCCGCGAGAATGACTCCCCGTGGACCTGGAACTGCTGGCAGCACTGCGTACCCCCGAGGGGTCGGCCGCCCTCGCGGCCGCCGCCGAGGTCTCCGGCGCCGACCCTCTCGCCTCCGCGGCGCGGCTGCGCGCCCGTGGCGTGCCGCCGCCGCTGGCCGCCGCCGCGCTCACCCAGACCGAGCTGCGGCGCCGCGCCGCCGCCAAGTTCGGCGCGGCGGCCGCCACGATGTTCTTCACCCGGGCCGGCCTGGAGCAGGCCACCCGCGCGGTCGTCGCCGACCGGCGGGCGGCCCGGCTGCGCGCCGCCGGGGTCACCACCCTGGCCGACCTGGGCTGCGGGCTGGGCGCGGACGCGCTGGCCGCGGCCCGCGCCGGCATCCACGTGTACGCGGTGGACGCCGACCCGCTGACCGCCGCGCTGGCCGGGGCGAACGCGGCCGCCGCCGGGCTGGCCGGGCTGGTGACGGCCGCCTGCGCGGACGCGACGACCGTGGACCTCGCGGGCGTCGACGCGGTCTTCGCCGACCCCGCCCGGCGCACGGGACGCGGCCGGGCCATGAACCCCGACTCGTGGTCGCCCCCGTGGGACTTCGTCGCCGGGCTGCCCGACCGGGTGTCGCGTACCGTCCTGAAGCTGGCGCCCGGCATCGACCACGCGCTGCTGCCGCCCGGCGCCGAGGGCGAATGGGTCAGCGTCGACGGGGACCTCGTCGAGGCCGCGTTCTGGTGCGGGCCGCTGGCGGCGGCGCCGCGCCGGGCCACCGTGCTGCGCGGCGGCGAGCCGATCACGCTGACCGGCTCCGGGAGCGCGGCCGCCGCGGTGGGCGCGGTCGGTGCCTACCTGTACGACCCGGACCCGGCGGTGGTCCGCGCCCACCTGGTCGCGGAGTTCGCGGAGGGTATCGGCGGGCGCCTCGCCGACCCGCAGATCGCGTACGTCTACACCGATGAGCCGGTCGACACGCCGCTCGGGAGGCGGTTGGCGGTGACCGACGTGCTGCCGTTCTCGCTGAAGCGGCTGCGGGCCCTGCTGCGGGAGCGGGGCGTCGGGCGCCTGGAGATCCGCAAGCGAGGCTCGGCGCTGGAACCCGAGCGGTTGCGGGGGGACCTGCGACTGTCCGGTCCGAACGCTGCCTCGCTCGTGCTGACCCGGATCGCGGACGCGCCCACTGCCCTGCTGTGCACGGCTCCCTGACCGGCACGACGCACTGAGGACACCACGGCCCCGCACTGAGGACAGCGCGGGAGGTGCTCCGGCCGGCACTGAGGACAGCGGGCCCGGGGCGTGGGAGGCACCGTGGCGCACCGCGTCGCGGGCGTCCGGGGACGCTAGCCTTCGCGCGTGGCGAAGAAGAGCGCGGGCACTCCGGCGACGGCACTGCTGAGCGCGGAGGGCGTGGCGTTCGAGCTGCACACCTACGAGGTCGCGCCGGACGCGCCGAACTACGGCGCCCTGGTGGCGGAGGCCCTCGGCATGGACCCGCGGCGGCTCTTCAAGACGCTGATCGCCGAGGTCGACGGCGCGCTGACCGTCGCGGTGGTGCCCGTGACCGGCGAGCTGGACCTCAAGGCCCTGGCCGCGGCGGTCGGCGGCAAGCGCGCCACGCTCGCGGACCGCGCGGCGGCCGAGCGCAGCACCGGGTACGTGCGGGGCGGGATCAGCCCACTGGGGCAGCGGCGGCGGCTACCGACAGTGGTCGACGACTCCGCGCTGGACCTTGACCAGATGGTTATCTCCGCGGGCCGCCGTGGAGTTCAAGTTTCGATCAAGCCCGCCGATCTGGTCCGGCTGACTGCCGCGACAGTTGCGGCAATCAGGTCCTGATCTGGACATACCAGTCCAGCAAAAGGTTCCGTTACGACACCGTTACTCCACGAGCCAGATCTTTTACCAGAGATCGGGCAAGTTGGGACCCGCGAGTGACTTAGCGTCGCTTTGTGGGGCAACTCCAGCGATCAGCAACTCCGGTGGCGAATCGAACAGGCACTCCGCAAGCGCTTGTGTCACAGCCGCGTTGCCGGATTGTTATCGCGGACAACAAAATCGAGCCGCGTACCACCTTGTGCGATGCGGCACAGCGGGAATACGTTGCCCGACACAACAAACCGGCTCCTGATCCACGGCGTCTGGGGAGCGACACTCCCGGCAGCGCACACCCACAGAGTCCGAGGAAGCTCGGATCACCCCGAAAGGAAACCCAGGAATGCGTAAGGGACTGTTCGCCCTCGCTGCCGTCGGCCTGATGGCCACGGGCAGCATGGCCGCCTGCGGCAAAGACGACAAGGGCTCCGACACCGGCAGTGGCGCCACCGGCGCCGCCTCGGTCGGCAAGGTCGGCGTGATCCTGCCGGACACCGCCAGCTCGCAGCGGTGGGGCACCGACGACCCCAAGTACCTGAAGGCGGCGTTCGACGCGGCCGGCGTACAGGCCGACATCCAGAACGCCCAGGGTGACAAGGCCCAGTTCCAGACCATCGCCGACGGCATGATCTCGAGCGGCGTCAAGACCCTCATGATCGTCAACCTGGACTCCGGCACCGGCAAGGCCGTGCTCGACAAGGCCAAGGCCGCGGGTATCGCCACCATCGACTACGACCGCCTCACCCTCGGCGGCGGGGCCGACTACTACGTCAGCTTCGACAACACGAAGGTCGGCGAGCTGCAGGGCAAGGGCCTGATCGACTGCCTGACCGCCAAGAAGTACACCAAGCCGGTGGTCGCCGAGCTGAACGGCTCCCCGACCGACAACAACGCCACGCTGTTCAAGCAGGGCTACGACTCGCAGCTCAAGCCGAAGTACGACTCGGGCGAGTACGTCAAGGGCCCGGACCAGTCCGTTCCGGACTGGGACAACGCCCAGGCCGGCACCATCTTCGAGCAGATGCTCACCCAGAAGAAGGACATCAAGGGTGTGCTCGCCGCCAACGACGGCCTCGGCAACGCGGCCATCCAGGTGCTCAAGAAGAACAAGCTGAACGGCCAGGTCCCGGTCACCGGCCAGGACGCCACCGTGCAGGGTCTGCAGAACATCCTCGCCGGCGACCAGTGCATGACCGTCTACAAGGCCATCAAGCAGGAGGCCGACGCGGCCGCCGCGCTGGCCATCTCGCTGGCCAAGGGTGAGAAGCCCACCACCGCCACCGGTACGACCACGGACCCGGAGACGAAGAAGGACGTTCCTTCCGTGCTCCTGACCCCGAAGTCGATCACCAAGGAGAACGTCAAGGACGTTGTCGCGGACGGCTTCGTGACCAAGGACCAGCTCTGCACCGGTGAGTACGCCAAGCTGTGCACCGAGGCCGGCATCAGCTGACCTGAGTCGCAACGGCTGACGACGGCGCCGCTCACGCCCACCAGCGTGGGCGGCGCCGGGCGTCGCTCCCACCCCCCTGGAGCGCACCGCCAGGCGCACCACCCCGCACCCGGTCACCCAGCGAAGGAGAACCACCCGTGGCCGCGACACCTCTTCTGGAGCTGCGCGGAGTCGACAAGAGTTTCGGCCCCGTACAGGTCCTGCACGACGTCGCCTTGAGCGTCTATCCCGGCGAGGTCACCGCACTCGTCGGCGACAACGGCGCCGGCAAGTCGACGATGGTCAAATGCATCAGCGGCATCTACTCGATCGATGCGGGATCGGTGATCTTCGACGGCAAGGAAGTGGCGATCCACAGCCCCCGCGACGCGTCGGCGCTGGGCATCGAGGTCGTCTACCAGGACCTCGCGCTCTGCGACAACCTGGACATCGTCCAGAACATGTTCCTCGGTCGCGAGAAGAAGCGCGGCGTCGTCCTGGACGAGCCCACGATGGAGCAGATGGCGGGCGAGACCCTCAAGAGCCTCTCCGTCCGTACGGTGAAGTCCCTGCGCCAGCACGTCTCCAGCCTCTCCGGTGGCCAGCGGCAGACCGTGGCCATCGCCAAGGCCGTGCTGTGGAACAGCCGGGTCGTCATCCTGGACGAGCCGACCGCCGCCCTCGGTGTCGCGCAGACCGCCCAGGTGCTGGAGCTGGTCCGCCGGCTGGCCGACAACGGCCTCGGCGTCGTGCTCATCTCGCACAACATGAACGACGTCTTCGCGGTCGCCGACCGGATCGCCGCGCTGTACCTCGGCCGGATGGCGGCCCAGGTCAAGACCACCGACGTGACCCACTCCCAGGTCGTCGAACTGATCACCGCCGGGCGCAGCGGCAACATCGGCCTGCCGCCCGAGAAGCCCTCCGACTTCGTCGACATCACGCCGGGAGACGACCGATGAGCACAACCACCACCTCGACCACGGGCGGGGTGCAGGTCGTCCAGCCCACCGTCGGCAGTCACCTCACCAACTACTGGCAGCGGGTGCGCGGCGGTGACATCGGCAGCCTGGCCGCCATCCTCGGCCTGGTCGTCCTCTTCCTGATCTTCGGCGTCGCCCGGCCGGACACGTTCCTGAGCGCGCTCAACTTCTCGAACCTGTTCTCGCAGGGCGCCTCCGTCATCTTCATCGCGATGGGCCTGGTCTTCGTCCTGCTGCTCGGCGAGATCGACCTGTCCGCGGGCTACACCAGCGGTACCTGCGGTGCGGTCATGGCCGTGCTGCTCACCAACCACGGCTGGAGCTGGTACACGGCGATCCCGGCCGCGCTGGTCACCGGCCTGGTCATCGGCTTCATGATCGGCTTCCTGGTGTCGAAGATCGGCATCCCGTCGTTCGTCGTCACGCTGGCCGCATTCCTCGCCTTCCAGGGCGTGCTGCTGGTGCTGCTGGGTGGTGGCACGAACATCTCGATCCACGACCCGTTCGTCCTGGCGCTGGCCAACAAGAACATGTCGGTAGCGATGAGCTGGATCCTGGCCGTCGTCGCCGTGGCCGGCTACGCCGCAGCCCAGCTGATCAAGGTGCGCGGCCGCGTGTCCCGCGGGCTGGTCCACGACCCGATCGGCATCGTGTTCCTGCGTGTTGCCGGCCTCGCCGTCCTGGTGTTCGCGGGCGTCGCGATCCTCACCCAGGAGCGGGCCATCAACCCGGCGATCAACTCCCTCAAGGGTGTGCCGATCGTGGTGCCGCTCATCGCCGTCGCGGCGATCATCTGGACCTTCGTCCTGGGCCGCACCACCTACGGCCGGCACGTGTACGCGGTCGGCGGCAACACCGAGGCGGCGCGCCGCGCCGGTATCCCGACCGACCGGATCCGGATCTCGGTGTTCGTCATCTGCTCGTTCATGGCGGCGATCGGCGGCATCATCGCGGCCAGCCGGGCCAGCTCTGTCGACCCGCGCTCCGGCGGCAGCAACGTGCTGCTGTACGCGGTCGCGGCGGCCGTCATCGGTGGCACCAGCCTCTTCGGCGGCAAGGGCCGGGTGATCGACGCCGTGCTCGGTGGCGCCGTCATCGCGGTCATCGACAACGGCATGGGCCTGATGAACTTCAGCTCCGGCACCAAGTTCATCTTCACCGGCCTGGTGCTGCTCGCCGCCGCCAGCGTCGATGCGCTGTCTCGGCGCAGAGCGGCCGCCACCGGCAACCGATGAACACGATCCTGGGTACGGGGGCGGCGCGCTGATGCGAGCCGGCCCCAGCCAGGAGGAGGTCCGCCGGCACAACCTCGGGACCCTGCTCCGGTACGTACACGTGCACGGAGCCACCTCCCGAGCGGAACTGACCAGCCGGCTGGGCCTCAACCGCAGCACGATCGGCGCCCTCACCGCGGAGCTGGCCACGGCCGGCCTGATCAGTGAGGAAGCCCCGCGCGAAACCGGCCGGGCCGGACGACCGTCGCTTGTCGTCCGGCCCGAGTCGTCGCGGGTCTACGCGTACGCGATCAGCATCGAGGTGGACCGCATCCGCGCGGCCCGCGTCGGCCTCGGCGGCCACATCCTGGACCGCCGCGAGGCCGAACGGCCGCGCGGCATGCAGGTGATCGACGCGGTGCAGCCGCTGGCCGGATTCATCCGCGACATGCACCGCGCGGTCTCCGACGACGCCCGCTGCGTCGGCGGCGGCATGGCCATCGCCGGGATGGTGCGCCGCGCCGACGGCGTGGTCCGCCTCGCCCCGACGATCGGCTGGGTCGACGAGAACGTCTCCGGCGCGCTCAGCGCCGAGCTGGGCGGCGAGCTGAGCAGCGAACTCGGCAGTGGCCTGGGCGACGGCGATCCCGGCGACGCCGGGCTCTTCCTGGTCGGCAACGTGGCGGACGTGTCCGCGCTGGTCGAACACAGCCGCGGCGCCGCCGTCGGCTGCGACAACGTTATTTATCTGTACGGCGACGTGGGCGTCGGCGGCGGCATCATCGCCGGCGGCCGCCGGGTCTCCGGGCACGGCGGCTACGGCGGCGAGGTCGGCCATATGGTCGTCAACCCGCAGGGCCACCCCTGCAGCTGCGGATCCCGCGGCTGCTGGGAGACCGAGATCGGCGAGTACGCCCTGCTGCGGCTGGCCCACCGCGAGGACCAGTCAGGCAGCGAGGCCGTGGTGGAGGTGGTCGACGCGGCCCGGCGTGGCGACCGGGTCGCCCGCCAGGCGGTCCGCCAGGTCGGCGACTGGGTCGGCTTCGGCGTGGGCAACCTGGTGAACATCTTCAACCCCGAGGCGGTCATCTTCGGCGGCACCCTGCGCGACGTGTACCTGGTCGCGGCCGCACAGATCCGCAGCCGGTTGAACGCCGTCGCGCTGCCGGCCTGCCGGGAGCACCTCCGCCTGCGCACCCCGGAACTCGGTGAGGACGCCGCCCTGATCGGCGCGGCCGAACTCGCCTTCGAACGCCTTCTCGAAGACCCCCTCATCTAACCCATCCCCCTGATCGCCGTGGGCGGCTACAGTGCCGGTCGTGGAGATGCGGGCGTCCGACGAGGATCGGCAGCGGATCGTGGCCGCCCTGGAGCGGCACACCGGGGCGGGACGGCTCAGCCTGGACGAGTTCGCGGAGCGGGTCGACGTCGTGGCGCAGGCGCGTACCCTCGGCGAGCTGGACGCGGTCGTCCGTGATCTGCCCGCCGAACCGGCCTCCGACGGACCGCAGCGGCCGGAGTTGCTCTGGGTCTTCGCCGTCGCGATCCTGACGCTGGTGCTGCTCGGGGTCTTCCTGGCCCTGCGGTAGCTCCTCCGCCGGCGAAGTTCTGCCGGGCCCGGCGGCTTCCTCGGCCTGCGGGCCTTTAGCGGCCCGGCGGCATCAGCGGCTTCGGGGTTTCAGCGGCCCTCGGCTTCAGGGCTTCAGCGGGCTGGCAGCTTCAGCGGTCGACCGGGGTGAAGTCCCAGATGTGCGGGGCTCGGGCCACCAGGCGCTCGGGCGGGGCGGGCAGCGGGACCGGGTCGTGGCGCCACGTGGAGATGACCACGATGCGGTGGTCCGTGGACGAGTAGACCTCGCTGGACACGTGCGCCGGCAACACCTCAATCGTGGGCAGCGCCTCGTCGCAGACCCAGGTCAGCAGCTCGTCGAAGCCGCTGCCCAGGGCCCGTACCTCCCACATCCGCGCGATCATGAGCAGAGCATAATCACCCGGAGACCGTGACGGTGGTCAATGGCAGGGCCGAATCCGCGGGCAGGTCCAAGCCGCTGGGCGCGACCCCCGCGGCGACCAGATGCGAGCCGAGCGCGGCCACCATGGCGCCGTTGTCCGTGCACAGCTGGGGCCGGGGCACCCTGACCCGAATGCCCAGCTTGGCAGCGCGTTCCTCGGCGAGCACACGGAGGCGGGAGTTGGCCGCGACCCCGCCGCCGATGACCAGGGTCTGCACCCCATGCGTGCGGCACGCGTCGAGCGCCTTGGTGGTGAGCACGTCACACACGGCGTCCTGGAAGCTCGCCGCCACATCCGCCACCGGTACGGGTTCCCCGGCACGCTCGCGCGCCTCCACCCAGCGCGCCACGGCCGTCTTGAGTCCCGAGAAGGAGAAGTCGAAGCGGTGCGCGGCCAGGTCCTTCGGGGCGGTCAGGCCACGCGGGAACGGGATCGCCGCCGGATCGCCGTCCCGCGCCGTACGGTCGATCACCGGCCCGCCGGGGAAGCCCATCCCGAGCAGCCGCGCGACCTTGTCGAATGCCTCCCCCGCCGCGTCGTCGATCGTGGCGCCCAGCGGGGTGACCCCTGCGGTGATGTCGTCGACGAGCAGCAGCGACGAATGGCCGCCGGAGACGAGCAGCGCCACGGCGGGCTCGGGCAGCGGGCCGTGTTCCAGGGTGTCGACGGCGACGTGGGCGGCGAGGTGGTTGACGCCGTACACCGGCTTGTCGGCGGCCAGCGCGTACCCCTTGGCGGCGGCGACACCGACGAGCAGCGCACCCGCGAGGCCCGGCCCGGCCGTCACCGCGATCGCGTCGATGTCGGCCAATGTGACGCCCGCGTCGTCGAGCGCGCGCTGCATCGTCGGGACGATCGCCTCCAGGTGGGCGCGGCTGGCCACCTCGGGCACCACCCCGCCGAAGCGCGCGTGCTCGTCCACGCTCGACGCGAGGGCGTCGGCCAGCAGGGTGTGCCCGCGCACGATGCCGACACCGGTCTCGTCGCAGGAGGTCTCGATCCCGAGGACCAGGGGCTCGTCAGGCATTGCGCATCATCACCAGGGCGTCGGTGTTGCTGGGTTGGTAGTAGCCGCGGCGGACGCCGACCGGCTCGAAATCGTAGGTGGCGTACAGACGCTGGGCGGGCGCGTTGTCCACGGCGACCTCCAGCAGCATCTTGTGGACGCCGTGCCGCTCCGCCTCGGCCAGCAGCGCCTCCAGCAGCGCGCGGCCGATCCCTCGGCGCTGCGCGTCGCGGCGGACCGCGATGTTCTGCACCCAGGACTCGTCGGGGCCGACGACGGCCAGCCCCGCATACCCGAGCACCACGTCGTCCTCTGTCGCGACCAGGTAGTAGTTGCGCTGGGCCAGCTCGTTCCAGAACATGGCCGCGGACCACTTCTCCGCGCCGAACAGGTCAGTCTCGATCGGCAGCACCTGCTCGACGTGCCACCAGCGGAAGCGTTCGAGCTTCATCCGCCGACTTCCCGAGGATTCCGGGGCCATCACCGCAGCACGGGTTTGCGCGCCGAGGACGCGACCGCGTCGGGGCGGCGCAGGTACAGCGGGGTCAGCGGGTCCTGCGGCGCACGGGCGCGGACCCGGTCGGCGGCGAGGGCGATCAGCGCCTCACCCGGCGGGTACAGCAGGCGGTCGTCGATCGGCAGCCCGAACACCTCGCTGTACTGCAGGGCGCCCTCGCCGACCGCGCGATCGGCGTCCACGACCACGTCGGCCGGGCGGGCCACGTCCGGCCCGCCGGTGCGCACCCCATCGGTGTACGTGGCGATGTACACCTCCCGGCGCCGCGCGTCCGTGGCGACCAGTACCCGTCCGGGTCCCGCCGCGCGGCCGAGCGCGTCCAGCGAGCACACCCCGTACGCCGGGACGGCCAGGGCCTGCGCCATGCCCGCAGCGGTGACCAGGCCGACCCGCAGCCCGGTGAACGGGCCCGGGCCCAGACCGACGACGATCGCGCCGAGCTGGCGCGGGGTCGCGCCCGCGTCGGCCAGCAGCGTCGCGATCTGCGGGGCCAGCAACTCGCCGTGCGCCCGCGGATCGACGGTACGGCGTTCCGCCACGCCGTGCATCCCGTCGTCGGTCACCTCCGCCAGGGCGGCGATCACCGCGGGAGTGGAGGTGTCCAAGGCGAGAACCAGCACGTCAACACCCTAACCGGCTGGTTCCGGGGCAATGACGCGCGGATCCCAGTCGACCGCCGGACGGCCCGCCTCGGCCAGCGCCTGGTTCGCCGCGCTGAACGGCCGCGCGCCCCGGAAGCCCCGCGGATTGAGTGGACTGGGGTGGCCGGCCTCCAGCACGACGTGCGCCGGGTTGGTGACCAGGGCGGCCTTCTTGCGGGCGTATCCGCCCCAGAGCAGGAAGACCACCCGTTCGGGGCGGGCGTTCAACGCGCGGATGGTCGCGTCCGTGAACGCCTCCCAGCCCTTGCCCGCGTGCGAGGCCGCCGCGCCGCCCCGGACCGTCAGGACTGCGTTGAGCAACAGCACCCCCTGGCTCGCCCAGCCGGTCAGATCCCCGGTCTTGGCCGGCGCGATGCCCAGGTCGTCGTGGAGTTCGGCGAACACGTTGCGCAGCGAGGGCGGGATGCGCACCCCGGCGCGGACGCTGAAGCTGAGCCCGTGCGCCTGCCCCGGCCCGTGGTACGGGTCCTGGCCGAGGATCAGCACCCGGGTCTGCTCGGGCGGGCACAGCCGGTACGCGGCGAACAGGTCCTCGATCGGCGGATAGACGGTGTGGTCGCGGTACTGCTCGGCGACGAACGCACCCAGGGCCGCCGTGGCGTCGGCGTCGAGCAGGGGCTCGAGTTCCGCGCGCCAGCCATCGGGCAGCATCCCGGTGAGATTCACGAATCCAGCCTTTCCGTCGCGGCCGCCCGGTCCTCGACCGTCGACCCTCGTGTGGCGGCGGTCCGGCCCGCGGCCGCCGATGGTTCCGCGGCCGCCGTCGGGTCCGCGGCCGCCGATCGTTCCCTGATGGCCACCTGGTCTGTGCCCGCCGTCGGGTCCGCGGCCGCCGTCGGGTCCGCGGCCGCCGTCGGGTCCGCGGCCGCCGATCGTTCCGTGATGGCCACCTGGGTTGTGTCCGCCGATCGTTCCGCGATGGCCGCCGGGTCGGCGGTGGCCAGCCTCTCCGTCCACGCGTCGCCGTGGGACACGAGGTCCACGACGCGGGTGTCGTCGTCCAGGCGGGCGATGTGTACCTGGAGGTACTCGTCGTTCAGCTGCTCGGCCAGGCCCTCGCCCCACTCGACCACCGTGACGGAGTCGCCGGCGGACGCATCCAGGTCGAGGTCGTCGATCTCGGCGCGCGGGTCGGCGGCATCCCCCAGCCGGTACGCGTCCGCATGCACCAGCGCGACCCGCCCACCACGGGCCGGGTCCGGCCGGTGCACCCGGGCGATGACGAAAGTCGGTGAGGTGATGTCGCCGCGCACCCCGAGGCCGGCGCCGATGCCCTGGGTGAGTGCCGTCTTGCCCGCGCCGAGCGGCCCGGTGAGCAGCACGAGGTCACCCCGGTGCAGCAGGGTCGCGAGCCGCCGGCCGAACTGGCGGGTGTCTTCCACCGTGGCCAGCCGGATCCCCGTGGTGATCACGGGATTGCCGCCAGGAAGCCGTCCAGCGCGGCGTTGACCTCGTCGGAACGCTCCAGCATGACCACATGCCCACTGTTGTCGATCTTGACGAGCTTCGCGTCGGGCAGGTACTTGAGAATCTCCTCCGAGTGCGCCACGGGGGTGAGGTAGTCCTTCGTACCCACGATCACCAGCACCGGCACGCCCCGCAGCGGGGTCAGCGCTGGGAAGCGGTTGTGCGTGTAGAGGGTGCGCAGGTACTTGGTCAGCGTCTCGACCGAGGTCTTGGAGTTCATCTCCTCCACGAACGTGACCAGCGACGGGCTCGGACGCGGATCGCCGAACCCGTACCGGCGGGTCAGCAGCCAGGCGAGATCCGAGGCGGCCAGCCGGGCACGGTCGATCGCGCCGCCGCCGATCCGGGCGGCACCGCCCCACACCGGGAAGAACGGCGCGCTGGCGCGGGCCAGCAACGTCGGCACACCGATCCTGGTCTTGTCGATCAGGCTCGCGGAGGTGGAGATCAGGACCACGCCCGTGACCCGGTCGCCGAACCACTGTGGATAGTGCTCCGCGAACGCCATGAGCGTCATGCCGCCCATCGAGTGCCCGACCAGGACGATCGGCCCGTCCGGCACCGCGGCGTCCAGGACCGCGGCCAGCGAGCGGCCGAGCGCGGCGAGGTCGTAGTCGCCCGAGTTGAGCAGCCCGGACCGGCCGTGCCCTGGCTGGTCGTAGAAGACCATCCGGTAGTCGCCCTGCTCGGCGAGCGCCTTGCGCTGGAAGTAGAAGGTGCCCATGTCGAGGGCGTACCCGTGCACGAAGACGATCGTCGGCCGGTTGCCGGGGGTCCGCGGCTCGACGATCTCCACGTGCAGGTCGGTGCCGTCCGCGGCGGTCACGGTCAGCTCCGTGTCGAACGGCTGGTCGCCGAACGGCTCGTTCGCGTACGGGTCGCCGGGGGCGGTGACCGAGCGGCGGACGATCGCCCGCTCCGTGGCGACCGCGGCGGCCAGCCCCGCGGCGGCGACACCGATGACGGCGCCGACGATGCCGACCTTCTTCGCCCGGCGGCGCGAGGCGGCGGACCGGCGGGACTGCGTGGTGCTCACTGGGCCTCCCCGTCACCGGCCGCCGTCGGCACCCCGGCGCTGCCGTCGTAGACCCGCGGGATCCGGGAGCTGCCGAACCGGGTCACGATCTCGTAGTTGATGGTGCCCACCGCGGCCGCCCAGTCGTCGGCGGTCGGTGCGCCATCGTCACCCGGCCCGAACAGCGTGGCGACATCCCCCGGCGCGACCGGATCGTCCCCGCAGTCGACCACGATCTGATCCATGCTCACCCGGCCCGCGACGGTCCGGTTGCGGCCGGCGAGCCGGACCGGGCCCACGTTCGAGGCGTGCCGGGGAACGCCGTCGCCGTAGCCGAGCGGCACCTGGGCCAGCGTGGACTCGCGCGGCGTCACATAGGTCAGTCCGTACCCCACGCCCTGACCGGCCGGGACCCGCTTGGTGAGCGATACGCGGGCCCGGGCGGTCATCGCGGGACGCAGCCCCGACGCGTGTTCGGTGGGCAGCGGGGACAGGCCGTAGACCGCGAGACCGGCGCGGACCAGGTCGTAGTGGGTGTCGGGGCGGGTCAGCAGCGCGGCCGAGTTGGCGATGTGCCGGTACCGCGGGGTGATGGCGTACCGCTCGGCAAGCGCCAAGCCCTCCGCGTACGACGCGAGCTGCCGGTCGATCGATTCGTGGCCGGGCACGTCGGCGCAGGCGAAGTGGCTCCACACGCCGACGACCTCCACCGCACCGTCGGCCTGGGCCTTGCCCGCCGCCTCCAGCAGATGCGGCCACTCGGTCGGGGGCGCGCCGCCGCGTGTCAGGCCGGTGTCGAGCTTGAGGTGCACCCGGGCCGTACGCTCGGCGCGCCGTGCGGCCGCGACCACCTCCGCCAGCTGGCCGGTGCTGGCCGCGTTCAGGTCGATGTCGGCGGCGACGCCCCGCTCCAACGGCAGCCCCGGGGCGACCAGCCAGGCCAGGACGGGCACCCGGACCCCGCTCTCCCGCAGCTCGAGGGCCTCGTCGAGGGTGCACACCCCGAGCCAGGTCGCGCCGCCCGCCACCGCCGCGCGGGCCGCCGGGACCATGCCGTGCCCGTACCCGTCGGCTTTGACCACGGCCATGATCTCGGCGGTGGTCAGGGCGCGCAGCGTCGCCACGTTGTCCCGGATGGCGTCCAGATCGATCCGGACCTCGGCCTGCCACATGGGCACCAGCGTACTGAGGGGTCTGGTGGACATCAGGCCAGCAGGTCGGCCAGCACGGACCGCAGCGCGGCCGCCACATCCGGCGCGGTCACCGGGCCGTCCAGCGCGGCTCGCCGCCCGGCCAGCCCGTGCACGTACGCCGCGGCCACCGCCGCGCGTTCGGGGGCCAGCCCCGCGGCCAGCAGGGACCCCAGCAGGCCCGCCAGCACGTCACCGCTGCCCGCGGTGGCCAGTGCGGGGGTGCCCGTGGGGTTGACCCACACCTCACCGGCGGGCGTGGCGACGATCGTGCGATCACCCTTGAGCAGCACGACCGCGTTGATCCACGCAGCCAGCTTGCAGGCGGCACCGATCCGGTCCGCCCCGGGCGCCTCACCCGCCAGCCGGGCGAACTCGCCGTCGTGCGGTGTGATCACCAGAGGGGCGTCCCGGCGCAGGTCGGTAGCGTGCTGTCCGTCGACCAGCAGGGTCAGCGCGTCCGCGTCGAGCAGCACCGGCACCGCCGAGGCGAGCACGCTGCGCAGCTCGGTGCGCGCGTCGTCGGTGGTACCGAGCCCGGATCCGCAGACCCATGCCTGGACGCGGCCAGCGTCGGCCACCCGCGGCACCGCGACCACGGACGGATGCGCCCGGACGACCTCGGCGTGCGCGCTGCCCGCGAACCGGATCAGGCCGGTCGGGCCCGCCAGCGCACCGGCCACGGACAGGATCGCGGCGCCCGGATACCGCTCCGATCCGGTGGCGACCCCGACGACGCCGCGCGAGTATTTGTCGGAGGTCGGCCCCGGCTGCGGCCACCACGCCGCGATGTCGGCAGCGTCCGGTACGCGGATCGCGGGATCGCCCCGCAGCACCGGGCCGAGTCCGATGTCGACCAGATCGACGTGTCCCGCCCGGGCGGCGGCCGGGCCGACCAGGTGCGCGGGCTTGAGGCAGCCGAAGGTGACCGTGACGTCCGCGGTGACGGCCGCCCCCGGTACGTCGCCGGTGTCCACCGCGACGCCGCTGGGCACGTCGACCGCGACCACGGGCGGGCGGGCGCCGTCGCGCGCACGCAGGGCGCCGAGCCGGGCGACATACCCGGTGGCGGGCGCCCGCAGGCCGCCGCTGGCGCCGATGCCGATGATGCCGTCCAGCACGAGGTCGGCGTGCTCGGGCAGCTCCCGTACGGTGCAGCCACCGGCGTCGCGCAACGCCGCGAGACCCGCGAGATGCACCCGGTCCGGCCGCAGCAGCAGCGCCCGCACGGCCGCGCCCCGGGCGGCCAGCGCCGCCCCCGCATACAGCGTGTCGCCGCCGTTGTCGCCGCTGCCGACCAGCAGCAGCACCCGGGCGCCGCGGACCCCACCACGCTCCTTGAGCAGCAGCGCGCACCGGCGGGCCAGCCCCGCCGCGGCCCGCTGCATGAGGGTGCCTTCCGGCAGCGTCGCCATCAGCGCCCGTTCGGCCGCCCGGACCTCCGCCACCCGCCACGCCTGCCGCATCGCGCTCCTCGCCCTCGGTGTCGCCGGCGTCCCCGGCGTCGCGCCAGTTGTATGCCCGGGGTCCGACAGTTTCCGGCCGCCGCCCTCTTTGTGCTGCTCAGGTCTCCGCGACGACCATCGCCGAGGCGATACCGCCGTCGTGCGACAGCGACAGGTGCCAGCGGTTCACGCCGCGCTCCGCGGCGACCGCGGCGACCGTACCGGAAACCGTCAACCAGGGCCGTCCGTCCGGGTCCGCGACGATCTCGCAGTCGTGCCAGCGCAGGCCGGTGGGCGCACCGAGCGCCTTCGCGACGGCCTCCTTGGCCGCGAACCTCGCGGCCAGTGACTCCGGCGAACGCGGATTGCCCGACGGGGTCAGCCGCTCCGAATCCGTGAACAGCCGGTCCGCCAGCAGCGGTGTGCGTTCCAGGGCCCGGGCAAAACGGTCCACCAGGACGACGTCGATGCCGACAGACACGATCACAGGGCCAACCCTAGTGGTCGCGGGCGGCCGCGCAGAGGTCACCGCTCGTCGTCGCCGAGGCCTGTGGACAACCTCGGGTACGGCCGGAGCCCGCCGTCCACAGGCCCCCTTTTCCGTCCCACCCGACCCCTACGGTCGTACCGTCCCGTCTCCCCCACCCGGAGGTTGCCGATGACGGCCGACCTGGAAGTCGATCCCGACGAGGTGCGCCGCGCGGCGCGCGAGCTGAGCGCCACGGGCGCCCGCGTGGCCGCCGGGGCGCAGCCGCCACCCGCCGTAACGGTGCCGCGGTGGGATACCTCCGGCGCCGCCGCCGACCTGGCCGGCGACGCCCGCCGGTTCGCCTCGGCGCTCGCCACCGGCCTCGACGCGACCGGCCACGACCTGCTCATCACCGCCGACGGGTACGACGACGCGGATGCCCGGGCCGCGGCCCGGCTCAGCCGCGCGACCGCCTCGCCGACGCCGCGCGGCAACCGGTGAGCGGCGCGCGGCCGGCTACGCAGGCTCACGGTCGACCTGCCCGGCACCCCAGCCGCTGCAGGCAGGGGTGTGCATTGTTCGTCAGGTTGGACTGATGAGCGCCTCGACCTTCACCAGGCTGAGGGCGACCGACCCGGCTCGTTGGGCGGGCGCGTCCATCGCGTGGCGGTCCCGGGCGAGTGCCGCCGGGGCCTGGACGGCCGAGCTGCACCGGCACGCGGCCCGGCTGAGGTCGGGCTGGTCGGGTGCCGCGGCGCTGGCCGCGCTCGCGCGGCTGACCCGGTTACGGCGTGGCCTGGAGGTGTTCCGGCTCGCCTGTTACCGCGCCGATCAGGCGCTGAGCGAATTCGCCGGGGCGCTGACTCGCGCCCGGGCGTTGCTGGCCACGGCGCTCGCGGCGGCCCAGCGGGCGGGTCTGAGTTTCGACGACGAGGGCAACGTCCGGGAGTGTCCCGCCTCGGGGAAGGCCGCCACTGCGCAGTCCGCCACCGGACCGCGTGGGGCGCCCGCCGCCGAGCCGGGGACATCCGCGACTCGGACGGGGATGTCGGCGGAGGCGGGGGCGGCCCGCACGGAGGCGGTCGCTGCCATCACTGCCGCGTTGTCCGTCGCCACCACGGCGGACGGCGTGGCCGCGCGGCGACTGGACGACCTGAGGGCGGCGATCGGACCGCTCGCCGGCGCCGGCACCATCGCCGGAAGCGGACTCGCGGCCGTGCCGCCGCACGGCACGCCCCTGCCCTCGTGCACCTCCTCCCCGGCCGAGGTCCGTGCCTGGTGGGAAGCCCAGACGCCGGCCGAGCGCCTGTGGACGGCCGTCACGGAACCGGCCGCGATCGCCACCCTGGACGGCCTGCCCGCCGCCGACCGGGATCTGGCCAACCGGCTGCTGCTGGATCAGCAGCGCGCCGAAATCGACCGGGCCCTCCTGGATGCGCGAGGTGGCGAGCGCAAGAGGCTGCGCGGGCTCCGGGACGGCCTGGCCACGCTGGCCGACCGGCTGGCCGACGATGCCGGGCCGCGGGCGTACCTACTGCGGCTGGATCTCGCGGAGGAGGGCCGGGTGGTGGTGGCGCTCGGCGATCCGGACCGGGCCGACCACGTCCTCACCCATGTGCCCGGCATGACCGCGCGCCTCGCCTCGGCCGATGGCGAGCTGGGACGCGCGGAACGGGTCGCGGCCCGGGCGGGGTGGCTGGCCCCGGCGGCCGCGACGAGCGCGGTGTTGTGGCTCGACTACGACGCGCCCGACTTTGTGGACGAGGCGGCGGGCGCCGGCCGGGCCGAGGCGGGCGCGGAACGGCTGCGCCGGTTCCAGGACGGCCTGGCCGCCGCGCACGAGACCGGCCGAGCGCATCGGACCGTACTCGGGCACAGCTACGGCTCGCTGGTCGTGGGCCGGGCAGCCGCCACGTCGGGGCTGGCGGCCGACGACGTGATCTTCGTGGGGTCGCCGGGCGTCGGGGTGGATTCCGCGGGCGCGCTCAACATTCCCGCCGGGCACGTATGGTCGTCGACTTCCCGATCGGACGTCATCCAGTACGCGGCCCTGGCGCCACGCGGCCTACCGGCCGATCTCGCCGTCGCCGCCACCGTGCCGGGCCTCGGCGCCGCACTCGCGTTCGGCCGTCCGGAGGACGACCTGTGGTTCGGCCACAACCCGAGCGACCCGGCGTTCGGCGCCCGGGTCTTCGCCAGCCAGCCCGACGCCGGGCACCTCGGTTACTGGGACCGAGGCCGCCCGGCGCTGGACGCGATCACGGACATCACGGTGGGGCGCGATGTCACTCCACGGTGACCGACTTGGCCAGGTTGCGTGGCTGGTCGACGTCGTGGCCCCGGGCAGAGGCAATCTCGCAGGCGAGGATCTGCAGCGGCACGGTGGTCATCAGCGGGGCCAGCAGCGTCGGGGTACGCGGCACCTCGATGAGGTGGTCGGCGAACGCGCGCACCGCGTCGTCGCCCTGCTCCGCGATGACGATCGTGCGGGCTCCACGGGCGCGGACCTCTTGAATGTTGGAGACGACCTTGTCCCGCAGCACCCCACGGCCGGCAGGCGAGGGCACCACGCACACCACGGGGGTGCCCTGGTCGATCAGGGCGATCGGGCCATGCTTGAGCTCGCCGGCCGCGAAACCCTCCGCGTGCATGTACGCCAGCTCCTTGAGCTTGAGCGCCCCCTCAAGCGCTACCGGGTACCCGACGTGCCGGCCGATGAACAGCACCGTCGACGCCGTCTTGAGGTCGCGGGCCAGTTCCCGGACGTCCTCCATGGTGTCGAGCAGCTGCCGCAGGTGGTCGGGGGTCTCCATGAGCCGGGAGACGACCGCGGCCACCTCGTCGGCGTACATGACGCCGCGGACCTGAGCGAGGTGCAGGCCGATCAGATAGCACGCGACCAGCTGGGTGAGGAACGCCTTGGTGGACGCGACCGCGATCTCCGGGCCGCCGTGGGTGTAGAGCACCGCGTCGGACTCGCGGGGGATCGTCGAGCCGTTGGTGTTGCAGATGGCCAGCACGCGGGCCTTCTGCTCCTTCGCGTGCCGCAGCGCCATCAGAGTGTCCATGGTCTCGCCGGACTGGCTGATCGCGACGACCAGTGTGGACCGGTCGAGCACCGGGTCGCGATAGCGGAACTCGCTGGCCAGCTCCACCTCGCACGGGATCCGGGTCCAGTGCTCGATGGCGTACTTGGCGACCAGCCCGGAGTGGTACGCCGTGCCGCACGCGACGATGAACACCTTGTCGACGTCGCGCAGGTCCTGGTCGGTCAGGCGTACCTCGTCGAGGATGATCTCGCCGCGCTCGGAGAGCCGCCCGAGCAGCGTGTCGTGGATCGCCTGGGGCTGCTCGGCGATCTCCTTGAGCATGAAGTATTCGTAGCCGCCCTTCTCGGCGGCCGAGGCGTCCCAGTCGATGTGGAAGTCCTTGCCCGTGGAGGGCTGCCCGTCGAAGTCGGTGATCTCGATGCCCGCCGGGGTGATCAGGACGACCTGGTCCTGGCCCAGCTCCACCGCCTCGCGGGTGTGCTCGATGAAGGCCGACACGTCGCTGGCGAGGTAGTTTTCCCCCTCGCCGCGGCCGACGACCAGCGGCGAGTTGCGTCGGGCACCGACCACCGCGTCCGGCACCGCGACGTCGACCGCCAGCAGGGTGAACGCGCCCTCGAGGCGGCGGCAGACCCGTCGCATGCCCTCGGCCAGGGCCTGCGGCCCTTCCGCGCCGGCCGCTCGCAGTTCACTCATTTCGGCGGCCAGCAGGTGCGCGGCGCATTCGGTGTCGGTGTCGCTGGCGAACTCGACGCCGGTGGCCTGCAGCTCGGCGCGCAACCGGGTGAAGTTCTCGATGATGCCGTTGTGGATCACCGCGACCCGGCCGTCGGCCGACAGGTGGGGGTGGGCGTTACGGTCGGTCGGCCCACCGTGCGTCGCCCAGCGGGTGTGCCCGATGCCGGTGGATCCGGACGCGATACCGTCGGCGCCCCGATCGGCCAGTGCCTTCTCCAGGTTGGCGAGCTTGCCCGCGCGCTTCTCCATGCGCACGGACCCGTTGCTGATGACGGCCACACCGGCCGAGTCGTATCCCCGGTACTCCAGACGCCGCAGCCCGTCGAGCACGATGCCGAGCGCCGGGCGGCTACCTACGTATCCCACGATCCCACACATGTGGGGCAGCGTAGCGGACGACCGCTCACGCGTCCTGCGCGAAGTAGCCACTTTCACGCATCGACCCTGAGCGAAATGGCCATTCGGCCAGCCCGGAACCCTAGCCGGGCATACCGCCACCCGCCCATACCGGCCATGACCCCCCACCCAGCAGCACAGCCCACCCCAACTCGGGTGGCGCAGCTCACGCCGCGACGCGGCGGCACAACTCAGCTCGCGAACCGGACGGCACAGTTCACCCACGACCAGATCGCGCACTCACTCCCGACCCCGTGGCGCGGTCGCCTGCGACGCGGTGGCGCGGCAGGCGTACCGTCGGCTACCGCCACGACGTGCGCGCACCGGGAGAAGAACCTTGAGCGACAACAAGCCCCCAGAGTCCCAGCAGCCGTCGAACCCCCCTGGCGCCGACGACCCGACGGCCCCCGCGCCCGTCTCCGGCGACCCGTGGTCGGCGCCGTCGGGGGACGCGCTCGCGCCCGAGCCGTACCCCGCGGCTGGCGACGCGCTCTCCCCCCGGTCCGATCAGCCACCCCAGCCGCCGACCTTCCAGCCCGGGTACGCCTCGCTGCCGCAAGCACGCCCGGAGCAGCAGTACCCGCCGACGGCCATGTTCCCCACCCTGGGCGAGGGCGCCCCGGGGACCGGCTACGAGCCCCCAGCGGGGCAGAACCCACCCGGCTACGAGCCCCCCGGCTACGCCCCCCAGGGCTCCCCGGGCCACGGCCCGCAGGGCTACGGCCAGCCCGGCTATCCACCCCCGGTCTACGGCCAGCCCGAACCAGGCCAGCCCGGATACGCGCAGCAGGGTTACGCACAGCCCGGATACGCACAGCCGGGATTCGGGCAACCCGGATACGGGCAACCCGGCTACGGCCCGCCCCCGCCCGCGCCACGACGCAGCAACGCACCGCTCATCGCGGTCATCCTGGCGGTCACGCTGCTGCTGTGCGGCGGCGCTGCGACAGCCGGCGTGCTGGCGGTCAACCGGGCCGCCGATAAGGCCAAGGAGGCGGTCTCCAACCTCCCGACGGACCTCCCGAACGTGCCCACCGACCTGCCGACCGAGCTGCCGACCCTCCCCACCGACCTGCCGACCGACCTGCCCAACCTGCCCGGCGCCAACGGCAAGGAGATCACGGTCGAGTACGAGGTCACCGGCGACGGCCGAGCAGAGATCATTTACACGAAGAAGCTCGGCGAGGCCCCCGAGCGGGAAAGCAACGTCAAGTTGCCGTGGCACAAGAAGGTCAAGATGAACAGCCCCGCGCTGGTGTCGGTCACCGCCATCCGCAGCGGCACCGACTCGGGCACTCTCAGCTGCCGGGCCACGGTCGACGGCGAGCAGGTCGCCCAGCGCAGCCGGGAGGGCACCTTCGCGACCGCGTCCTGCATCAAGATGGTTCTCTAGAAGACGCGCCAACAGAAGACGCGCCAACGGCAACGGCCGGTCGAGGACACGGCGTCGCGCCCGTAGGCTGGCGCCGTGACGACGTCGATCCCGGCCGACCCGCTCGTCGGCCGCATGCGCCCGTTCGGCACCACCATCTTCACCGAGATGTCCGCGCTCGCCGTACGCACGGGCGCGGTCAACCTCGGGCAGGGCTTCCCGGACACGGACGGCCCGCCGGAGATGCTCGCGGCGGCGGCGCAGGCACTGAACTCGGGCGCGAACCAGTACCCGCCGCTGGCCGGCATCCCTGCATTGCGGGCCGCGATCGCGGCACACGAGCAGCGTTTCTGGGGGCTGACCCGGGATCCGGACACCGAGGTGGCGGTCACCGCGGGCGCCACCGAGGCGATCGCCGCCAGCATCCTCGCCCTGTGCGAGGCGGGCGACGAGGTGGTCTGCTTCGAGCCGTACTACGACTCGTACGCGGCCTCGATCACCCTCGCCGGCGCCGTCCGCCGTCCGGTGACGCTGCGCCCCGGCGCGGACGGCCGGTACCGGTTCGACGAGGGCGAGCTGCGTGCCGCCTTCGGGCCGCGTACCCGGCTGGTCCTGCTCAACTCGCCGCACAACCCGACCGGCAAGGTGTTCACCGCCGCCGAACTCACGCTGATCGCGAACCTGTGCCGCGAGCACGACGTGTACGCGGTGACCGACGAGGTGTACGAGCATCTGGTCTTCACGGACGCCACGGCACCGCACGTCCCGCTGGCCACGCTGCCGGGAATGCGCGAGCGCACCATCCGGATCTCATCCGCGGGCAAGACCTTCTCCTGCACGGGCTGGAAGGTCGGCTGGGCCACCGGACCGGCGCCACTGGTGTCCGCGGTGCTACGGGTCAAGCAGTTCCTGACGTTCGTCAACGCGGGCCCGTTGCAGCCGGCCGTGGCCGTGGCGCTCGGCCTGCCGGACAGCTACTTCGCGCAGTTCCGCGACGGCCTGCAACGCCGCCGGGACCGGCTGGTCTCGGGGCTGACCGACGCCGGCTTCGCGGTGCTCCCCGCCGAGGGCACCTACTTCGTCACCACGGACATCACGGGGCTCGGCGGCAGCGACGGGGTGGAGTTCTGCCGATCGCTGCCGGAGCGGTGCGGCGTGGTGGCGGTGCCGACCCAGGTGTTCTACGACCACCAGGAGGAGGGGCGGCGGCTGGTCCGGTTCGCGTTCTGCAAACGCGAGGAGGTCATCGACGAGGCCGCCCGCCGCCTGCGCACCTTGACCTGACCGCGCCCGACCCCACCGGACCGGCCCAGCCCGGCCACACCGACCATGCGGCAGACGCCACCACCGCGGGCCACGCCCCGGCCACACCGAACACGCGGCAGACCGGCCCGGACTCAGACCGGGCTGGCCGTGCGTACCTCGTCGGCGATGCGCTCGGCGACCGCTCGGGCCTGCTCCTGGGTGGCCGCTTCCACCATGACCCGCACCAGATGCTCGGTACCGGAGGGGCGCAGCAGGACCCGGCCGGTCTCGCCCAGTTCCTGCTCGGCCAGCGCCACGGCGGCCTGCACGGCCGGTGCCGCCGCGCCCGCCTGCCGGTCGGCCACCCGTACGTTGATCAGCTCCTGCGGCAGCTTGTGCACGACCGCGGCGAGGTCGGCCAGGCTCTGGCCGGTCGCGGCCATCCGCGCCATGAGGTGCAGGCCGGTCAGCACGCCGTCGCCGGTCGTCGCGTACGCGGGCATGACGATGTGGCCGCTCTGCTCGCCGCCGAGGGCCAGCTTGCCGTTCTGCAGCTCTTCCAACACGTACCGGTCGCCGACCTTGGTCTCGACCAGCCGGATGCCGGCCTGCTTCATGGCCAGCCGCAGCCCCAGGTTGCTCATGACCGTGGCGACCAGGGTGTCGCCGGTCAGCGTCCCGGCGTCGCGCATGGCCAGCGCGAGGATCGCCATGATCTGGTCGCCGTCGACGACCTCGCCGGACGCGGTGACCGCGAGGCAGCGGTCGGCGTCGCCGTCGTGGGCGAGGCCGAGGTCGGCGCCCTCCGCGAGGACGGCCGCACGGACCGCCTCCAAATGGGTGGAGCCGCAGTTGTCGTTGATGTTGAGCCCGTCGGGCTGGGCGTGGATGGCGATGACCTCCGCCCCCGCCTCCTGGTACGCGACGGGGCCCACCTCGCTGGCCGCCCCGTTCGCGCAGTCGACGACGACCTTGATCCCCGACAGGCTGTGCGGAGCCGAGCCAACGAGGTGCTTCACGTAGTGTTCGCCGCCGTCCAGCAGGTCGTGCACCCGGCCGATCCCGGCGCCGGTGGGGCGCCCGATCAGCCCGTGCCCGTCCGCGATCGCCGCCTCAATGCGCTGTTCCAGCTCGTCGGGCAGCTTGTGGCCGCCCGCGGCGAACAGCTTGATGCCGTTGTCCGGCATCGGGTTGTGCGACGCCGACAGCATCACCCCGAGGTCCGCGTTGGCCTGCCCGACCAGGTACGCGACAGCCGGGGTGGGCAGCACTCCGACCCGGACGACGTTGGCACCCGCGCTGGTCAGGCCGGCCACGACCGCGGCTTCCAGCATCTCGCCGCTGGCCCGCGGGTCCCGCCCGACGATCGCGAGGGGCTGGTGGCTGCGGTCGCTCTCGATGAGCACCCGGGCGGCCGCGACCGCGACCGAGACAGCGAGTTCCGGAGTGAGATCGCCGTTCGCGAGTCCGCGTACGCCGTCGGTGCCGAAGAGACGCGCCATTGCGGCTTCCTTTCGCCGGTGCCTTCACCCGTCCGAACAGGTCGGGGACCGGAGTGCTAGTTGGGGATTTTCGCGGCCCGGGCCCGGTGAGCGGAGGGGGATCGCGGGTCCGGAACGCTGCTGCTGGACGGCGGCCGTCGACGAGGCGGCCGGGACAACGGTCGAAAGATGCCTGCACCGTCGCGTGGGCCGGGGACCATCACGCGCGGCTGGGCGGATAACGAAACGGCCGGTGCGGCCCTCACGGGGAGGACCACCCGGCCGTCTGTCAGAAGCGGCGCAACGTCAGCGCTTCGAGTACTGCGGAGCCTTACGGGCCTTCTTGAGGCCGTACTTCTTGCTTTCCTTGACCCGCGCGTCGCGGGTGAGGAAGCCGGCCTTCTTGAGGGCCGGGCGGTCGTCGCCGTCGTTCGCGACGAGCGCGCGGGCGATGCCGAGGCGCAGGGCGCCTGCCTGGCCGGTGATGCCGCCGCCACGCAGGTTCGCGATGACGTCGAAGTGCTCGGCCTTCTCGGCGGTGGTCAGCGGCTCGCGGATCAGCTGCTGGTGCACCTTGCTGGGGAAGTAGCTCTCCAGCTCACGGCCGTTGCAGACGATCTTGCCGGTGCCGGCCACGAGACGCACCCGGACGATGGCCTCCTTGCGGCGGCCGACGGTCTGGATCGGACGGTCACCGGGACGCGGGGCGCGGACCGGGGCCGGCGCGGGCGTCTCGACGACGACGACCGTCTCAGCGGGCTCCTCGACGGTCTCGACGACCTCGGGCTCGATGATGTCGGACATGCTGCTGCCTTCTCCCGCGCTCACTGCGCGATCTGGGTGATTTCGAACGGCTTCGGCTGCTGCGCCGCGTGCGGGTGCTCGGCACCCGGGTAGACCTTCAGCTTCTTGATGATCTGCCGCGCCAGCTTGTTGTGCGGGAGCATGCCCTTGACGGCGAGCTCGACGGCCTTCTCGGGGCGCTTGGTCAGCAGCTCCTCGTAGCCGATCTGCTTCAGACCGCCCGGGTAGCCGGAGTGCCGGTAGGCGACCTTGGTCTGCCGCTTGTTGCCGGTCAGCGCGACCTTGCCCGCGTTGATGATCACCACGAAGTCGCCGGTGTCGACGTGCGGGGCGAACGTCGGCTTGTGCTTGCCGCGCAGCAGGTTGGCGGCGTGGGTGGCAAGGCGGCCCAGAACGACGTCAGAAGCGTCGATGACGTGCCACTGCCGCTCGATCTCACCCGGCTTCGGGCTGTACGTACGCACAGAATTACCTTGTCTCGTCGTCGGTCTGGGGGCGCGCGCTGGCTCGTAGCGGGCACGAACGTCAAGCCTACCCGCCGGGTACGCTCGTCAGCTGTCGCACAACAGCAGGCAACGTTACCCGCCTGCGCAGTGTGCGGTCAAAACGGCCGACAGTCACCAGTGGAAACCAGTCACCGCCCGCCGCGCCGGCACTGCCCGTGTCGGGTGGGTGTCTCGCCGGACGACGGGACCCCCTAACGTACCGCCGGTCATCATAACCCGGTCCCCCGCCGCGCCGGACCGCGGGGCACCGCTCCGGCCCCGCACGGGCGCGCCCCGACGTGATCGATGCCTCTTAGCAGGCTCGAAACAAACGGGACTTGAGGCCGAAATCACCCACCGGCACGCTTCCGTCATGGCACGTGGTGCGGACACCTCGACGATGCGGACCGGACTCCGGCCCCGCCGTGTCGAGAAGCGTGACAAAAGCGACCGCACCCCCCAGAAGCCGCCGCCAGGGTTGAGGACGGACCTGGCGGCGCACGCCGAACCGGTGCACCGGTTCGGCGACAGGCCGCGGCGCGCTCCGGTCGGAGGCACGGCGGAGAACGTAGGCGTGACATGGGAGCGGGTCGACGCTGAGGACGGCGGTTTCCGGCCGTGCCCTTCGGTGGACCGGCCGGACACGCCGCGGCCTGTCAACCAGGGAAGCACCGCATGACTCAACGGACGGGGGGGCCGCGCCGAGCGGTCCTCACCGAAGCGGCGCTGGCGCAGCCCACGGCGGTGCTGTCGGGCTACACGATCGGCGTGACCTCGGACCGCCGCCGCGACGAGCTGGCCGAGCAGTTGGGCCACCGCGGCGCCCGGATCGTGCTGGCCCCCGCCCTGCGCATCATCCCGATCGCCGACGACGCGGAACTGCGCGCCGCCACCCGCGCCTGCCTCGCCGATCCCCCCGACGTCGTACTGGTCAGCACCGGGATCGGGCTGCGCGGCTGGCTGGAGGCCGCCGAGGGTTGGGGCCTGGCCGATCCGCTGCGCGCCGTGCTGACGAACGCGTACCTGGTGGCCCGGGGCCCGAAGGCCCGCGCCGCGGTGCGCACCGCCGGGCTCCGGGAACACTGGTCGCCGGAGGCGGACAGCTATGAGGAGGTGGTCGACCACCTCACCGCGCGCGGGGTCGCCGGGCTGACCGTGGCGATGCAACTGCACGGCGACAGCCAGCCCGAGTACACGGCGGCGCTGGAGGCCGCCGGCGCCACGGTGATCGAAGTGCCGGTCCACCGCTGGGCGCCGCCGGTCGACCCGGCACCCCTGCACCGGCTCATCGACCTGATCGCCGCCCGGCTGGTCGACGCGGTGACCTTCACCTCGGCCCCCGCCGTGGCCGCGCTGCTGCGCGCCGCCGGCACGGGCGCCGACGGGGTGCTCGACGCCCTGCGCACCGACGTCATGGCGGCCTGCGTCGGCCCGGTCACGGCCACACCTTTACATCGGTACGACATCCCGGTGGTCACGCCGCCGCGGGCGCGGCTCAGCGCGCTCGTCCGCACGATCGTCGACGAGCTACCGAAGCGGGCGGTCCAGTTGCAGGCGGGCGGTCACTCGCTGACCCTGCGCGGGCACGCCGCGATCGTCGACGGCGAGCTGCGCCTCCTGGCCCCCGCCCCGATGGCGGTGCTGCGGGCGCTGGCCACCACGCCCGGGCGGGTGCGCTCCCGGGCGTCGCTGCTGCACGCCCTGCCGCGCGGTGCCGACGAGCACGCCGTCGAGATGGCCGTGGCCCGGCTGCGCGCCGGGCTGGGCGCGCCCGGCGTGGTGCAGACCGTGGTCAAGCGCGGCTACCGCCTGTCCGCCTGACCCCGGCCCCGTCGTCAGCCGACGGGTGCCGGGTGCCCCCGCCCGTGCTCCGCGACCAGCGTGGCCATGGCGTGTTCCACCACCCCGACCAGGACCTGCTTCACCGAGTCGCGATGCCGGGCGTCGCACATGATCAACGGTACGTGCGCCGCGATCGCCAGTGCCTCGCGTACCTCGTCGGGCTCGTACCGGGGGGCGCCGTCGAAACAGTTCAGCGCCACCAGGTACGGCAGGTGCCGGTTCTCGAAGTAGTCCAGCGGCGCGAAGGCATCAGAGATCCGCCGGGTGTCCACGAGCACCGCGGCGCCCACGGCACCCCGGATCAGCTCGTCCCACATGAACCAGAACCGCGTCTGCCCCGGGGTGCCGAACAGGTACAGGATCAGATCCTCGGCCATGGTGATCCGGCCGAAGTCCATCGCGACCGTGGTGGTCTCCTTGCCCGGCACCTTGGTCGCGTCGTCGACGCCCTGTCCCGCCGAGGTCATCACGGCCTCGGTGGTCAGCGGCTCGATCTCGGACACCGCCCCGACCAGCGTCGTCTTGCCGACGCCGAACCCGCCGGCCACGACGATCTTCGCGGAGGTGATCTCCTTGGGTTGCGCCCCCGCCCGCTCAGAGCTTGCGAAGTCCACTCAACACCCTTTCCAGCAGGTCCATCCGCTCCGTGAAGCCTTCCTTGGGAGCGGCACTGTGCAGCGACAGCAGCCCGTCGGTCACCATGTCGGCCACCAGGACCCGGGCGACCCCCAGCGGGAGCGCCCGGTACGCCGCGATTTCGGCCAGCGACAGCGCCCGCGGTTCGCACATCAGCGCGATGCGGTACTTGTCGTGCCCGGCGAACCGGGCCTCCTGAACGGCGCTCTGGCTGGCGACCAGGACCGCTTCGATGGGAATCTCGCGGCGCGGCTCGGTCCGGCCCCGGGTGACCGCGTACGGCCGGACCAGCGCACCCCGCGGATCCTGCGACGGCTGTTCCATCTGCGGTCACCCCCCTCCCGGTTCGCGCGCTACGGCCCGTGTCAGATCTGGTGTCCGACGACTTCGCGGGGGGCGGGGACCAGTGCCGCGCCGACCCGTTCGACCAGCAGCGCCATCTCGTACCCGACCTGGCCGACGTCGCAGCTGCGGGCGGCCAGCACCGCCATGGACGAACCGTCGCTGATGGACATGAGGAACAGGTAACCACTGTCCATCTCGATGATGGTCTGCTGCACCTGGCCGGCGTTGAACATCCGGGACGCGCCGTCGGTCAGGCTCACCACGCCGGAGGTGATCGCGGCGAGCTGGTCGGCCCGATCTCCGGGCAGGTCCCGCGAGGAGGCCAGCAGCAGCCCGTCGGCGGAGACCGCGACGACGTGGGCGATCCCCGCGACACTGTCCGCGAAGTTGCTCAACAGCCAGCCCATGTCCTGCATCGTGGGCGTCCTGGTCACAGTTGCTTCTCCTTCGAGGCGGGGGCGGCGGCGGCAGTCTCGGCGCTGCCGGCCGTACGCCCGCGTTGCACACCACGGTGGTACGCGGACAGCAGCCCGCGTACCTCGTCGGGGCTGCGGCGCTGCTGGTTGCGGGGATTGCTCTGCACACCACCGGGCACCAGCTGCGCCTGGGGTACGCGCTTGGGCAGTCCGGAGCGGGTGGTGCCGTTGTCGGGTGGCGCGCTCGCGGCCAGGGCCCGTTGCCAGCCGTCGTCGGCCGCGGTGCGCCAGGCGTCCTCCGCCGACGGGCGCGGTCGCGGCACGCCGGGCAGCTCGCCGTTTTCCCCGGCGGGCGGGACCGAGGTGGGACGGTCATTGTGTCCACTGTGGTGGTTCTCGTGCAGGTCGAGGTCGGGGTCCGACCGTGGGGAATCCGCGACGGCCCGCGCGAACCGATCGCGGGCGCCCACGCCCTGCCCCTCCGACGAGGAACCCGAGGCCGCACCGGCCACCGCCGCATCCGGACCGAGCGCGGGGGAATCCGGACCAGGCGCAGGGAAGGCCGGACCGGTCGCCGGAGAGGCCGGACCGCTCGCCGGAGAGGCCGCTCCCGTGATGCCGTTCGGCGCGACGGGGGACCCCCCGCCCGGCGACGCCGTGCGCCCGAGGCCGTTCGCTGCGGCCGGTGCGCTGGACGCCGTCGACGGGGGTGCCGCGTTCGTCTGGGCCGCCGTGGTCGACTCGGGTTTCGGCATCGGCGGGGCCGGCGGCGGCGCGTACCCCGCCGTCGGCATGCCCCACTCCTCCGGCGACGTGCCGTCGTGGGTCCGGAACCAGCTCGCCTGCATCTGCAGGAAGATCGGCGCCTCCGCGCGTTCCTGGGCGGGCGCGGGCGTCGGAGGCGGCGGTGACGGGGGCATGGCGGCCAGCGCGGCTCCCCACCCGTTCGGGTGGGGGCTGACCGGCCGCGAGGGCGGCGCGACGCGGTGGCCGTCCGGGCTGAGGAAGCCGACCGCCAGCGGCGAGTCGGGCTGCGGCAGGGTCGGCAGGGCCGCGGTGGGTGAGCCGATAGCGGCGTACGCGTCGGTCGCCGCGTTGGTCGCGGAGGGAGCCTCGATCGGCTGCGCGACGCGGGTCGGCAGCGGCGGCCGGGTCGGCTGCTCACCGGTCTGCCATGGGTCCTGGGCACGGCGGGGCAGCGGCGGCAGGGCGGGATGCTCCCCGGTCGGCAGGTCGACCTCGCGCCGGGGCAGCGGTGGCCGCTGGGCGGGCACGAACGGCTGCGGTCCGGGCAGGGCGGCCGGCGGCGGCAGGACGGGCAGGGCTCCGGTGTCGGCGCGCAGTGGCTCGCCCGCGTCGTCGTACGGCTGCCACGGCTCGGGCGCGATGGCCGGCAGGATCGCCGTGGCCGCACCCGTACGCCCGGCCGCGATCGCGTCCGGCCACCCCGCGGAATTCCCGTCGAGCTGGCGACCACCGCGGGTGGGCTGGTCGATGGAGCGGTTCGGCAGCACGACGATGCTGCTCGGCAACGTCACCTGCGCCACCGTGCCGCCCTCCAGGTTGGCGCGCAGCTCGACCTTGATGCCGTACCGGGCGGCGAGCCGGCCCACCACCGCGAGTCCCATGAGCCGGAACGCGGCGACGTCCACCGTGGGTGGTTCGGCGAGGCGCCGGTTGAGCAGGTCCATCTGCTCCTCGCTCATGCCCAGGCCCCGGTCCTCGACCTGGACCACCACGTAGTCGCGGATGCGCCGCCCGTCGGCGACCACGACCGTGTTGGGCGGGGAGAAGCGGGTCGCGTTGTCGAGCAGCTCGGCGATGAGGCGTACGACGTCGTTGACCGCCAGCGCGGTGACCGAGATGTCGGTGTCCACCGTGCCGAACTCGATCCGGTTGTACAGCTCCACTTCGGACTGTGCGGCCCGCAGCGCGTCCACGAGCAGCGCGTCCTCGCGGCGCGGGGGGCTGGAGTCGGCGCCCGCGAGGACCAGCAGGTTCTCGTCGTTGCGGCGCATCCGGGTGGCCAGGTGGTCGAGTTCGAAGAGCTGGGCCAGGCGCTTGGGGTCCTCCTCGCCGCGCTCGATCAGGTCCAGTTCGCCGATCATCCGGTCGACCAGGGCCTGACTGCGCCGGGCCAGGTTCAGGAACATCGCCGAGACGCTGGTCCGCAGTGCCGCCTGCTCGGCCGCGATGCGTACGGCCTCGCGGTGCACGACGTTGAACGCCTGCGCCACCTGACCGACCTCGTCGCGGTTCGTCAGCTGGATCGGGTCGCGGACCTGGCGGACGACCTCCTCGACGCCGACCTCGCTGAGGTTGCGTTCGTCGCGCAGCCGGGCCACCGCGTCGGGCAGGTCCCGGTTGGCCACGGCCAGGGCGCCCTCGCGCAGCCGGCGCAGCGACAGGTTCAGCGAACGGGCCAGGACGACCGCCAGCGCGATCGCGATGCCGAGCACGAGCACGACGATGGCGATCTCGACGGCCGTCTGCCGGGTCACCGAGGCGCTGGCGTCGTGGGCCTGCGTGACGATCTCGCTCTCCAGGCGCTGTTCGGCCCAGCGCATGAGGTCGACGACCGCGCCGAACGCCTGGGTGATGTCGGTCGGCGGCACCGCGTCGGAACGGGCCAGCCGGGTGGAGACCTGGTCGGCGAGGTTGACCGCGTCGCCGGTGACCGTGCTGTTCACCAGGGACCGCTGGGCGGGCGAGGCGACCAGCGAGAACGCCAGCAGCGCCTCCTGCTGGCTGGTCTGCGTGGCGATGAACGACGACAGCTGCTCGGCGCTGACGTCACCCGAGACACGGGACGCGTACGCCACGGCCTCCTGCTCGGCGGTGCCGGCCTTGGCGCGGCTGAACGCGGACAGCGCGCGCAGGCTGTCCGCCACGGCACCGTCCCCGGCGAACTGGCTGAGCGCCTCGCCGTAGCCGACCAGGTCGGTGATCACCACGCCGTACCGCAGCACCGCCTCGGAGACCGCGATCTCGTCCCGGTCGGTGACCTTCTTGCGGGTGGCGTCCATCGTCCGCAGGTGGTCGTCGATCCGGTTGAGCCGGTCCGACACGGCGGCCGGGAGATCCCCGAGCGCCAGCCGGTTGGCGCGGTACCGGTCGATCCGGTCGTCGGTGTGGGCCACCGCGGCGTTGTACGCGCCCGGCTTGGCCGCCGGGTCCGCCAGGTACTCGGCGGCGGCCATCCGTTCGGCGTGCAGGGCCTGGGTCAGCTCCGACACGTCCGTCGCGAGCCGGGTCAGCTCCTCGACCTGGTTCGCGGCGTACGCCCGCCCGCCGACGTCGACCAGGCGAACCGTGGCCAGCCCGAGGACGGCCAGCAGCGGCACGAACAGGATGAGGGCCAGTTTGGACCGGATGCGCGCATCCCGCAGACGCAGGAAGCCCCCGCTGCGACGTGACCCGCGGGCGCCCGGGCCGGCACCGGGGCCGCTGTGTGTCGCGGGTTGGAGCGATGAACCGGTGCTCACGACATCTCCTCGGTGGTCGTCCCCGCATCTGTGCGCCGGCCGGATGCGCGCGCTTCGGGCCTGTCCGCTACTGGCGGCAAGGGCGACGTCACACGCGGCACGGCCGCGATTTCATCAGAAGCCGAGCGGGTTTGGGAAGGCCGAGACATACCGGAAACAGGCTTGTTCGGCACCGCGAAGTTGACCGCTCCGATCGACAATGGATCCCCTGTCGGCTTTGACGTGCACGAATATCCGGGCCGCCGGGGAAACGAATCCCGCCGATGCCACTCGCCCATCATGATTCCAACCACTATGTGAGAAGTCCGTCTCGCGTGGACCCCCAAGTACGGCTTGACCAGCACCCTTCACGTTGGCAAGGTTTGGGCCGCCTGGACGGACAGCGTGTCCGTGATCGCACCCGCCACGCCGGACACCGTTGGCCCGTTCCCCCTGCGCCCGCCTTCGAGGAGGCATCCAGTGAGGCTCCCCCGCCGCGTGACGGCGTCCCTGCTCGCATTGACCCTGCTCGCTGCCGGGGTGTCCGGCTGCGACTCCGGCAGCGGCGCGGGCGACACCACCGAAGTCGTGATCGGCGCCGACCTGGCGTCCGGCTCGGCGATCGACGCGGCGTACGCCAGGGCCCTGCAGCTCAAGATCGAACAGGTGAACGCCTCCGGCCAGCTCGGCGACCGCCGGCTCGTGCTGCGCGTGCAGGACAACCGGTCGGACTCGACGATGTCGCTGCGCAACATCAGCGTGTTCGGCGACGACGCGCGGGTGGCCGCGATCGTGACCGGCACGTGCGGCGAATGCGTGGTCGACGCGGCCAAGACGATCAACGACAAGCGGGTACCGACGATCGCGCTGGCCGCCGCGGCCGAGGTGAGCAGCCCGGTCACCCAGCGGCGCTACGTCTTCAAGCTCGGCCCCAACCCCGTCGACAGCTCGGCGGCCCTGGTGGCGGAGCTGCAGCGCACCCGCGCCAAGACCGTCGCGCTGCTCTACGCCGACGACCTGTACGGCCGGGGTGGCCACGAGGTGATGGCGTCGGCACTGGACAAGGCCGGTATCACGATCACGGAGTCCCGTACCGTCAAGCCGGCCGCCACCGACGTCAGCCAGGCGGTCGACATGCTCACCGAGAGCAAGCCGGACGCCCTGGTCGTGTGGACCGCACCCGACCAGGCCACCCTCGCCGCGACCAGCGCGAAGGCCGCGAAGTTCGGCGGCCGGCTCTACTTCGACGCCGCGGCGGCGGGTGACCTGTTCATCCCGAGCGAGGCGGCCCGGGCGACCAACGACGCCACGATGGTCTTCCCCCAGATCCTGGCGATCGACGACGTCATCGCGACCACCCCGGCCAAGGCGGCCCGCAAGCAGTGGTTCCGCGACTACACCTCCCGGTACGGCAGCTACTCCGGCGCCGCGGCGTTCGCTGCCGACGCGGTGGATCTGATCGCGGACGCGGTGACGCAGGCCGGCGGGGACCGCGAGCGGATCCGCGACATCCTGGAGACCTCGCAGATCGACGGCCTGTCCGGCCCGATCCGGATCACCCCGGACAACCATTCCGGCCTGATGCCGCAGGCGTTGACCCTGCTCGTCGCCCGCAGCGGCCGCTGGCGTCTCCTCGGCTGACCCGCGCTCACCCGCGCCGCCCCGCCGCCCGGCGGGGCGGCCGACCGGCGCGGCGGCCGGGCGGGGATCAGCGCGCCGACGTGGTAGCGCGAACCGGAATCAGCGCGCCGACGTGGTCGCGCGGATCGGGTCAGCGCGCCGACGTGGTCGCGCGGACCCACGGCAGGAGCAGGCGCTCCGCCAGAACCAGCGAGTAATACAGCACGATGCTCACCAGGGCCAGCAGCACGATCGCGGCGAACGCGGTCGCGGTGTCGCCCTGGCCGCTGGTCTGCACGATGATCGTGCCGAGGCCCGACTCGCCGTACTGCATCTCGCCGACCACCACGCCGATCAGGGCGAGCGGCATCGCCACCTTGAGCCCCACGAAGATCTGCGGCAGGGCGGCGGGCACCCGCACCGTACGGAAGGTCTGCAGCCGCGACGCGTCCATCGACCGGACCAGCTCGGCCAGGTCCGCCGGGGTGGTGCTCAGCCCGGTGGCGGTGGACAAGACGATCGGGAAGAAGCACACCATGAACGCCATGGCCAGCACCGGCGTCCGGCCGTAGCCGAACCAGATCAGCATCAGCGGCGCGAGCGCCACCTTCGGCACCGCGTTGAACGCCACCAGCAGCGGCTGGAACATCCGCTCGAACGGCCGCCAGGTGGCGATCGCGGCCCCGATCAGCACACCGACCACGACGGACAGCGCGAACCCGAGCACTGTCACGGCGGCGGTGTGCCCGGTCTGCGCCAGCAGCTCACCGTGCAGGGCACGGAAGGCCGACAGCACGTCGGGCGGCGCGGGCAGGATGATCGTCTGCACAGCGAACAGCTCGGTCGCCAGCCACCACCCGCCGACCGCCAGCGCGAGGCCCAGTAACGGCCAGGCGACCGCGGACACGGTACGCCGCCGTGCGGGCAGGGACGGGGCGACCGTCTCGGGCGCGGTCGTGGCCAACTCGGTCATGTCGTCACTCCCTGCATGGCCGTGGACGCACCGGTAGTGCCTCCGGCGCGTCCACGGTGTACCTCGATCAGGCCTTCGGCACCAGCCCGATCAGGCCTTCGGCCCAGCTCGATCAGGATCAGGCCTTCGGTACCAGGCTGAAGTCGATGACCTGCTCGGGGGTCAGCCCCGGCTTGATCTGGCCCGAGCCCTGCAGGATCGCGATGCTGCGGGCGACCCGCTGGCTGTCCAGCGCACCGACGGGCACCCCGGAGGCCTCGGACTTCACGAACGGGCCCATCAGGGTCAGCTCCGCGGCCGCGGCCTGCGGATTCGTCGTGGGTACGTACTTCTTGAGCACCTGGGCGGCCTCGTCCGGGTTGGCGATCGCGTCACCCAGCCCCTTGAGCAGCGCCCCGGTGAACGCCTTCACCCGATCGGGGTGCGCCTTGGCGTACGACTGCGAGGTGAGCAGCACGTTGCCGTACAGGTCCTGCAGGTAGTCGCTGTACGGCAGCACGACCGCGGGCTTCTTGGCGATGGCCTCGACGGTGGGCTTGCCGACGACGAACTGCCCGATGCCGGCCGCCCTGCCCGCCGCGAGCGTACCCATGAGGGTCTGCGGCGTACCGTTCTGCCAGGTCACCTTGGCCGCGTCGATGTTGGCCAGCTTCGCGTACGTCGGGAAGAGGTTGCGCACCACGGACGCCGGGGAATCGGCCAGCGTCTTGCCTTCCAGGTCCTTCGGCGAGGTGATGCCGTTGCCCTGGAGAGTGATGATGGCCGCCATCGTGCGCTGCTGGATGCCGGACACCGCGACGTAGTTGCTGGCCTGACCCGACCCGGCGGCCAGCAGCAGCCCGGTGAGGTCGATCGGGGCGAACTGAGCCTGGCCCGCCGTGACGATCTTGAGATTCTCCCCCGTGCCCCCGCCGGGCTTGATGTCCACATCGAACCCGGCGTCGGCGAAGTAGCCCTTCTCCTTGGCCACGTAGGCGTAGGCGTCCCGGCCGAAGGTGCCGAACGACGTCAGGTAGGTCACCTTTTCGAGTGACTGGCCGCCGGCCTTGGCAGCGTCGTCCGAGTCGTCGCAGCCGGCGGCCGCGACCAGCGTCGCGGCGAGCGCGGCCGCAGCGAGGGTACGGGTGAAGGCTCTTCTGTGCACCGTGTTCCTTCCCAACAAAGGGGGCCGATCGAGGGGGACGGCGCCGGATCGGGGGGTGGCGCCGCGTGATGTTGTGAGTGAAACTCGCGGGGCAAGCGTAGGGGAAATCACACGGCACTTCGATGACGGTTTTGTCTCAGTGATCTCTGTGGACAGTCCCGTCATGATCGCGCAACATCATCGGGTTAAAGTCTTCACGCATTGATCGGAAGCAATCTGGAGCGGGCGCAGATGATCACTTTCTCCGGGGTTTCCCGCTCGTTCGCGAGTCGTTCCGGCACGGTGGAAGCGCTGCGGGAGATCTATCTGGAGGTCGCCGAGGGCGAGGTCGTCGCCGTGGTCGGCCGCTCCGGCTGCGGCAAGTCGACCCTGCTGCGCCTCGTCGCGGGCCTGCTCCCGGCGAGTGCGGGCGAAATCCGGGTGTCAGGCGAACGGGTGACCAAACCGAGGCGGGACATCGCCATGATGTTCCAGCGCCCGGCGCTGCTGCCGTGGCGATCGGTGATCGACAATGTCCTGTTGCCGGTGCAGATCTTCGGCTGGCGCCGGGCGGACTTCCGCGACCGCGCCGCGCAGCTGCTGGCCCTCACCGGCCTCACGGAGTTCGCGAAGCGGTCGCCGCACGAGCTGTCCGGCGGGATGCAGCAGCGGGTCGCGTTGTGCCGCGCGCTGATCGCCGATCCCCGGGTGCTGCTCATGGACGAGCCGTTCTCCGCCCTGGACGCGCTCACCCGCGAGGAACTCTCCGGCGAACTGCAACGGCTGCACATGGAGCTCGGCGCGACCATCGTCCTCGTCACCCACTCGATCGACGAGGCCGTGCTGCTGGCCGACCGGGTGGTGGTGCTGACGCCGCGTCCCGGCCGGATCCGCGAGGTCCTGGACATCAAGATCCCCCGGCCGCGCACGCTCGGCCGCACCGCGCACACCGACGAGGTCGCCCGGTGCAGCGCCGAACTGCACGAACTGCTGATGGCCTGACGAGAGGCCGACGAGGAGAACGATGCGCGTCTGCCTGTTCACCGAACCGCACCGCGGCGCCACCTACGACGATCAGCTCCGCTTCGTCCGGCACGCCGAGCAGGCCGGTTTCGAGGGCTTCCTGCGCGCCGACCACTACCAGTCCATGGGCGCCGACGTCGGCCTGCCGGGCCCCACCGACGCCTGGATCACCCTGGCCGGGCTGGCCCGCGAGACCTCGCGGATCCGGCTCGGCACGCTGGTGAACTCGGCGACGTTCCGCCTGCCCGGCCCGCTGGCCATCATGGTCGCGCAGGTGGACGCCATGAGCGGCGGCCGGGTCGAGCTGGGCATGGGCGCGGGCTGGCTGGAGCGCGAGCACACCTCCTACGGGATCCCGTTCCCGCCGCTCGGCGAGCGCTTCGACCGGCTGGCGGAGCAGCTCGCCGTGATCACCGGCCTGTGGTCCACCCCCGACGGGGCCCGGTTCGGCTTCGACGGCAAGCACTACCAGCTGCTCGACGCCCCCGCGCTGCCCAAGCCGGTGCAGCGGCCCGGGCCGCCGATCATCGTGGGCGGCCGGGGCCCGCGGCGCACCCCGGAACTGGCCGCCCGCTACGCGGACGAGTTCAACATGCCGTTCAAGACGGTCGCCGAGACAGCGGCGGCATTCGCTCGGGTCCGGCAGGCATGCCGGACGTACGGGAGGCCCGCGGACCGGCCGCTGACCCTGTCGGCGGGCGTCGTGGTCGCGCTGGGGCGTACCGATGCCGAGGCGCAGCGTCGCGCGGCGCCGTTGCACGTGCCGAGCGCGCTGCCGCCCGAGGACCCGGTCGTGGGGCCGCCGGAGGCGCTGGTGCAGCGCCTCGGTGAGCTGGCCGAGATCGGCGCGACCCGGGTCCACCTGCGGATCATCGACATGTCCGATCTGGCGCACGTGGATCTGATCGCCGAACAGGTTCTGCCCCGGCTCGGGTGACACTGCGTAACCGCTTAGATGCCGGTCGAAACCCTGGTCCCCCGCAGGGTGGGATCGGAGGTTTGGCCTGTCTTAAGAACACGCCGTGAGGGTGGCGACGGCCATCGACCATTCCGTAACGTGCCTGGCATGGCATTTCGGACCTGGGCCCGGCTGCTGCCGGTCACCCTCGGCATGGCAGCGCTGGCCGCCGCCGGCCAGCTCGGGCTGGCGTACGGCCTCGGCATCGTTCAGCTCACCCAGGTGCTGGACGTTACCGCGCGTGATCAGTGGACCGCGCAGCTCGCCTGGGTGGCCTGGTTCGCCATGAACGCCGCGGTGGCCGGGGCGATCGCGGGCGCGCGCTGGCTCGCCCGTTCGCGCCCGTCCGCCGCGCTGAACCCGGCCGCGCCGCCCACCTCCGCCGACGGCTCGCCGGGATCGGCGCAGACCGCGGGCGGGCGCTGGGCCGAGCCGGCCACGCCGGGGGCGGGCACCGTCATCGCCCTCGCGCTGGCCGCGGGCCTGGGCGCCGCCGTCGTCGTCGCCCTGACCATGCAGCCCGCACGGGCGGCACGGGTCGCCGGGGTCGACCCGGACGTGGTGATCGGGATCTGTGCGGGCCTCGGCGCCGTCGTCGGCGTCCTGGTGGCCTGCGCGGCGCTGGCCCGCGCGGTGGCCCGATGGAGTCTCGCCGCCGTCGGCGCCGTGGTCTGGCTGGTCGCGCTGGTCTCGGTCGCGCCGTCACTGGCGCCCGGCAGACCGCTGTCCACGGTACGGCTGGGCGTGTTCGAGCCGGGTTGGCTCCCCGCGCGTACGGCGCAGCACATGGCGCTGGTGACGATGCCCGTGCTGGCCCTGCTGGTGGGTCTCGGCGTGGGCTGGGCGGCACGCCGTACCGGCCGGTCCACCCTCACCATCGCCCTGGCCGGGCTGCCCGGACCGGCGCTGCTCACGGTGGCGTACCTGATCGCCGGGCCGGGGACGACCAGCGAGCAGACCGCGCCGTACTGGGCGGCCATGACCGCGGCGGGCGCGGGGGTGCTCGGCTCGGTGCTGGCAGCCGTGCTGCGCCGTGACCCGATGGTGGAGCAGGACGACACCGAGGCCGCGGCCGACCGCCCCAGCGGTTCGGACGGCGCCGATCCGGATGCCGGACGTCCGGCGACGCCCGGCAAGTCCGCGAAGTCGGCCAGGTCGGCCAAGTCCGGCGGGCCCGCCGCGTCCGACGGCTCCGGCGCGTCCGGCGGCTCCGGCGGCTCCGGCAGTTCCGGCAGTTCCGGAGAGGCTGGGTCCGGCTCGACAAGCGGGCGGAAGCGCGGGCGGCAGCCGGTGGATCCGGGACCGGACGCCGCCACGCCCGCCGGTTCCGGGCGCCGCTCCAACTTCGCGGACGCGTTCCGCCCGCGCCCCCGGCGCCCCGAACCGCCGTCCACCCAGACCGGCGACGCGACCAGCGGTGGCGCACCCCGGCACGGGCAACCGGACGACGCACCCGAGCCCCGCACGGACGGGCGCCAGCGGCGCGGCAGGTCACGCGCCAAGGACACCACCCCGGCGCGCGGCCAGGACACGACGGCGACACGGGGCAAGGACACCGCGGCGCAGGCCAAGGGCGTCCCCGCCCCCCGCGGCAAGGACAACGACTACGTGGACTGGGTCAGCGGCCTGGGCACGGACTGAGGCGCTGGGGCACCGACCGGTTGCCGGTGCCCCGAACGGGTCAGGCGAGCGGCAGGTACACCCGCCCGCCGGAGGCGACGAACTCGTCGCTCTTGTCCTGCATGCCCTTGGCGGCGTACTCCTTCAGCTCCTGGGTGATCTTCATGGAGCAGAACTTCGGCCCGCACATCGAGCAGAAGTGGGCCGTCTTGGCGGGCTCGGCCGGCAGCGTCTCGTCGTGGTACGACCGGGCGGTCTCCGGGTCCAGCGCCAGGTTGAACTGGTCCTCCCAGCGGAACTCGAACCGCGCCTTGGACAGCGCGTCGTCCCACTCCTGCGCCCCGGCGTGCCCCTTGGCGAGGTCGGCGGCGTGCGCGGCGATCTTGTACGCGATCACCCCGGCCTTGACGTCGTCCCGGTTCGGCAGCCCCAGGTGCTCCTTCGGCGTGACGTAGCAGAGCATCGCGGTGCCGAACATGCCGATCATCGCCGCCCCGATGGCCGAGGTGATGTGGTCGTACGCGGGCGCGATGTCGGTCGTCAGCGGGCCGAGAGTGTAGAACGGGGCACCGTCGCACAGCTCCTGCTGCAGGTCCACGTTCTCCTTGATCTTGTGCATGGGCACGTGGCCCGGCCCCTCGATCATCACCTGCACGTCGTGTGCCCACGCGACCTTTGTCAGCTCCCCGAGCGTACGCAGCTCCGCGAACTGGGCCTCGTCGTTGGCGTCCGCGATCGAGCCGGGACGCAGCCCGTCGCCCAGCGAGAACGTGACGTCGTAGCGGGCCAGGATCTCGCACAGCTCGGCGAAGTTCTCGTACAGGAAGTTCTCCCTGTGGTGCGCGAGGCACCAGGCGGCCATGATGGACCCGCCGCGCGACACGATGCCGGTGACCCGGTTGACCGCCAGCGGCACGTACGGCAGCAGCACCCCGGCGTGCACGGTCATGTAGTCGACGCCCTGCTCGGCCTGCTCGATCACGGTCTCCCGGAAGATCTCCCAGCTCAGCTCGACCGGGTCGCCGTTGACCTTCTCCAGGGCCTGATAGATCGGCACGGTCCCGATCGGTACGGCCGAGTTGCGGACGATCGCCTCCCGCGTCTCGTGGATCCGCTTGCCGGTGGACAGGTCCATGACCGTGTCCGCGCCCCACTTGGTGGCCCAGGTCAGCTTCTCCACCTCCTCGGCGATCGAGGAGCTGACGGCCGAGGTGCCGATGTTCGCGTTGACCTTCACCAGGAACCGCCCGCCGATGATCATCGGCTCGGTCTCGGGGTGGTTGACGTTGGCGGGCAGCACGGCCCGCCCGGCCGCGATCTCCTCGCGGACCACCTCCGGGTCGACCCCTTCGCGGATCGCCACGAACTCCATCTCCGGGGTGACGGTCCCGGCGCGGGCGTACGCCAGCTGGGTCGGCCGCCGCCCGGCGAGCGGGCTGCCGCCGCCGGCCACTGGGGCCACGTCGCCGCGCTCGGCGATCCACGGTCCGCGCAGCGGCGGCAGCCCCACCTCCGGGTCGCTGCCCGGCCCTGACGTGTCGTACAGCCGGACGGGCGGGTTGTCGCCGGTCAGCGGCACCTCGGCGAACGGCACCCGCAGGTCCGGGCGGGAGCCTTCGACGTACACCTTGCGCCTCATTCTTTTTCCTCCCCAATCGGTATGAACTGGGCGGAGCACGGGCGCGCGGAACCGCCCGGCCACCGCCTTTCTCCTCAGGCGAACCAGCCGAAATGATCGAGCGGGCCGGCACCCTCGCCGACCGTCCAGTCCCGGCCGCCCGCCAGCGCCCGGCTCACGTACCCCTTGGCGAAGCCCACGGCCCCGCCCACCTCATCGCCCAGCGCGAGCCGGGCCGCGACCGCGGCCGAGAAGGTGCAGCCGGTCCCGTGCTGGTTGGTGGTCTCGACGCGCGGCCCGGTGAGAGTCCGCGCGCCCCCGTTCGTCCACAACAGATCGGTGACCCCACCCTCCTCGGCCGCGTCGCCGCCGGTCACCACGACCGCGCCCGGACCCGCCGCCGCGAGTTTCGCGGCCGCGGCCGCGACCTCGCCCGGTCCGAGCGCCGCGACGCCGAGCAGCGCGGCGGCCTCCGCACGGTTCGGCGTCAGCACATTCACGTACGGCAGCAGCCGCGCGACCGCCGCGACCAGCCCGAGCCGCCGCCCCGTGCTGGCGGTCAGCACCGGATCCAGCACGAGGTTGGGCAGCCGCCCGTCCCGCGCCCGCCGTGCCACGGCCTCCGCGATCTCCTCGGTGCCGAGCATGCCGACCTTCGTCGCGGCCACGTCGAAGTCGTCCAGGACCGCGTCGAGCTGCCCGTCGACCACCGCGGCGGGCATGGCATGCACGTCGAGCACCGCCCGGGTGTTCTGTGCCGTGACCGCCGTGACCACCGACGTCCCGTACGTCCCGAGCGCCGCGAAGGTCTTCAGGTCGGCCTGGATCCCGGCGCCCGCCCCCGAGTCGGACCCCGCGATCGTGAGCACGACCACCGGGCTCATCTCCGGCCCGCAAGCGGCAGCCCATTCGGCTGCCCGCCGAGCCAGTCCGTGCTCCGCACCGCTTGCTCGGCCTGCGCGGTCAACGCCGCGGCACGCATCCCTGCCACCGTGGCGGCCGGATCGGCGGACCTCATCACCGCGCCCATCACCGCCACGCCGACAGCCCCGGCCATCAGGCAGGCCGCCACCCGCTCCGGGGAGTCGATCCCGCCCAACGCCAGCCACGGCACCCCCCGGGAGGCGGCGCCATCGCGCCCGGCGCTCCGGGCAGGTTCGGCCGGAGGCGTCGGCCCGGGGCCACGGGTCGACTCCGCCGGACGCGTCGGCCCGGGGTCATCGGCTCGGGCCCGACCTGTGCGGCCGCCGTACCGGTCCGGGTCCGCTGCGCCGCGCGTCCGCTGCCCGCGAAGGGCCAGCTCGGCGGCGTAGTCCGGCCCGAGTGCCGGGCCGTACCCCGGCTTCGAGGCGGTCGGGAAGATCGGCGACAGCGTCACGTAGTCCTCTGTGGACAGCCGGGGCGCCGCGTGGCAGGACCGCCCGACCAGGGCCAGCCGCACCACCGGGTCACCCTCCGCCAGGTGCACGGCGTCCCCGCCGAGCGGATCCGGACCCGCCACGATCAGCCGCCCCGGCGGCAGCAGCGCGCGCAGCCCGTCCGCCAGTTCCCGGCGCTGCGCGGCGGGCAGGTCGCGTTCCCGCAGCACCACCCAGTCCGGCGCGGCGGCCGCGACCAGCTCGATCAACGGCATCCGGGCCGCCCGCCGGTCGGTGAGGAGCACGATGCCGGACGGAACGCGCCGGCCCGGCACCCCCGGCTTCACCACTGTGGCAACCCGTCGTCCGATGTGGAGGCCAGTGCGTGGAACCGGCGCGGGATCCGGCCCGCCTGCGCCGCCAACCGCCCCGCCTCGACCGCATGCCGCATCGCGGCGGCCATCCGCGCCGGATCCTCGGCCCGGGTGACCGCGCTGGCGACCAGCACCGCGTCGCAACCCAGTTCCATCGCCAGCGTCGCGTCGGACGCCGTGCCGATGCCCGCGTCCAGGATCACCGGAACGTCTACCGAGTCCCGGATGAGCCGGATGTGGTGCGGGTTCGTCACCCCCAGCCCCGAGCCGATCGGCGCACCCGCGGGCATCACCGCGGCGCAGCCGGCATCGGCGAGCCGCCGCGCCAGAATCGGGTCGTCACTGGTGTACGGCAGCACCGTGAACCCGTCGGCCACCAGCGTCTCCGCCGCCCGCAGCAGCTCCACCGCGTCCGGCAGCAGGGTGCGCTCGTCGCCGATGACCTCCAGCTTCACCCAGTCCGTCTCGAACGCCTCGCGAGCCAGGTGGGCCGCCTTCACCGCGTCCCCGGCCGTGTAGCAGCCCGCGGTGTTCGGCAGCACCCGTACGCCGAGCCGGTCGAGCATGGGCAGCAGGCCCGGCCCGGCCGCGTCGACCCGGCGCAGCGCGACCGTGACGATCCCCGTACCGGAGGCGACGATCGCCGACTCCAGCGCGGCGAGGCTGGTGGCCCCGCCCGTACCCAGGATCAGCCGTGAATCTCCCAGCAGCATGGTCAGCCTCCCTGCGCCGCGGTCAGCACCTCGACCCGGTCGCCATCCCGCAGCACCGCCGCGGACCAGCGCGAACGCGGCACGACCTCGCCGTTCACGGCGACCGCGACGCCACGCTGCGCCTCGGTGAGGACGGCCACCAAACCCGCGACCGTGACGGCGTCGTCGATCGCGCGGGGGGACCCGTTGACGGTCAGGCGCATGCGAACCTCCCGGGGTGGAACTCGGCCAGCAGCGGATCGGCCGTACCGGCGGTCACCAGGTCGGCGATCAGGTCGGCGGTGACGGGGGCCAGCAGCACCCCGTTGCGGTGGTGCCCGGCCGCGACGGCCGTACGGTCGTCGAGCGCGCCGAGCAGCGGCGCGTTGTCCGGGGTGGCGGGGCGGAAACCCACCATCGTCTCGGCCAGTGCGCACTCGCGCAGCGCGGGCACCAGGTCCAGCGCCGCCCGCAGCAGGTCGAGCACGCCGCCGGCGGTGATCGTCCGATCCGTACGCTCCTCCTGGGTCGCGCCGACGACCACCTCGCCGTCGGCGCGCGGCACCAGGTAGACGTGCCGCCCATCGGCGTAGCCGCTGACCACGTGCCGGAACGTGCCCGGCTCACCGCGCAGCCGCAGCAGCTGCCCCTTCACCGGCCGCACCGGCAGCCCGGTGAGGGCGGCGGTGCCGCATCCGGCCGCCACCACGATCCGCCCGGCCCGCACCTCGTCGAGGCTGGTCACCGCCGCGGGCACCACCGCGTCGCCGAGTGCTGCCCGCAGCGCGGCGACCACCCGGCGCGGGTCGACCTGACGGTCGTCGGGAACGTGCGCACCGGCGCGTACGCGCGGCGACAGCGCGGGCTCGCGGTCCCGCAACGCGCTCGGGCCCAGCCGGGTCAGCCCCAGGTGGCGCCACACCCGGCTCGCGTCGGCCACGTCGTCCACGGTCAGGGCGACGCCGAGCGTGCCGGTCTCGTCGTACCCGAGGTCCTGGCCGGTCAGAGCGCCCAGCTCGGCCGCGAAGCCCGGCCAGCGGCGCGCCGACTCGGCCATCAGCCGCGCCAGCGCCGGCCGCTCGAACGGCGATTCGCCACCGGGCGCCAGCATCCCCGCCGCCACATGCCATGCGCCCAGCTCCGGCGGACCGGGATCGTGCACGACGACGCGCGCACCCCGCTGCGCGACCCGCCAGGCGATGGCCAGCCCCACGATCCCACCGCCCACCACCGCGACATCCGGCCCGCCGCTCATGCGAAGCCCTCCCGGCGCCCGCGCTCGCAGCCCTCGCTCATGCGGTAGTTCCCGCGCACGCGCTCGCGGCCCTCGCTCCGCTCTGTGCACTCGCTCATGTGAGTGCCTTGAGCAGCGCTGTCGTAGCCGACTGCGGGTCCGCGGCGGCGGCCAGCGCACCCACCACCGCAACGCCGTGCGCACCCGCCGCGCGCAGCTCACCGACCGCGTCGACGCCGACTCCGCCGATCGCGATGACCGGAGTGGACCCGGCGGCCCCGGCGACCGCCGCGATGCCGATGGCGCCGATCGGCTCCGGCAGCCCGTTCTTGGTGCTGGTCCGGAACGCCGGTCCCACCCCGAGGTACGTGGCACCGGCGGCGACGGCGGCGCGCGCGGACACCGGCTCGCGGCAGGTGGCGCCGAGCACCGCGGCCGGCCCGAGAACACCGCGCGCGGCCGGGACCGGCAGGTCGTCCGCGCCCACGTGCGCACCGTCCGCGTCGACCGCGACCGCGACGTCGAGCCGGTCGTTGACCAGGAACATCACCCCGGCCGGGCGGCAAATCCCGGCGACGGCCAGCCCGAACTCGTACGCCGCCCGGTCGGTGACGTCGTCCTCGACGCGGACCTGGACGGCCAGGGCGTCCGGGGTCCCGACGGCGGCGGCGACGGCGGCCGTGACCACGCCCAAGGCGTCGCGGCCGGGCCGCGCGTCGGTGATGACGTGCAGGCGGGGAAATGCAGAGCCCACAACTCACTCCTCCCTGCGCCGGCATGATCCGGATCAGGTTCGACGGTCGGGGGCTGCAGCCCCCCTCTCAGCCCGGTACACCGGACTCCCGTGAGGTTGTTCTGCCAGGACGATAACCGCGCTCCCCGTCTCCCGTAAAGCCGCGCGGCCCGTTTGGCACACAGCGGGCATGCCTGCGCGCACCACGCAGGCGGGCCCTACCAGGACAGATGCTCGCCGACGCTCCTATCGGGAGAGTCACCGATCGCTGCCGCTCGGTGCGAGCGAAAGGGCGCCCGCCACTGGTACGTGCGGTGGAGAACAGTCAGCGCACGTCCCACACGGGCTCCGGGGTCTCGACCACCTCGCCGTCCCCCTGGAACAGGACGAACCGGTCGAAGCCACGGGTGAACCACCGGTCATGGGTGACCGCGATCACCGTGCCCTCGTACGCCTGCAGCCCCTCCTCCAGCGCCTCCGCCGAGGCCAGGTCGAGGTTGTCCGTCGGCTCGTCGAGCAGCAGCATGGTCGCCCCGGACAGCTCGAGCAGCAGCACCAGGAAGCGCGCCTGCTGTCCCCCGGACAGCGTCCCGAACAGCTGATCCCCCTGGGCCGACAGCTCGTACCGGTTGAGCGCCTTCATGGCACCGGCCCGGTCCACACCGGAGCGGTGGTCGTCGCCGCGCCACAGGATCTCCACGAGCGTACGGTCGAGCAGCTCCGGCCGGTCGTGCGTCTGCGAGAAGTGTCCGGGCCGGACACGCGCACCGAGCCGCGCGACGCCGTCGTGTGCCACGGCCGCCAGCGGCGCGCCGTCGACCGGCTTGTGTTCCGCGTCGGGGTCGCTGCCGCCACCCGCCAGCAGCCGCAGGAAATGCGACTTGCCCGTGCCGTTGGCGCCGAGCACCGCCACCCGGTCGCCGTACCAGATCTCCAGGTCGAACGGGAACGTCAGGTTCTCCAGCTCCAGCTGCTCGCAGACCACCGACCGCTTGCCGGTACGGCCGCCGCGCAGGTTCATCCGCACGGCCTGCTCCTTCGGCGGCAGCGGCGGCGGCCCGGCCTCCTCGAACTTGCGCAACCGGGTCTGCGCGGCCTGATACCGCGACGCCATCCCGTCGTTGAACGTGGCCTTCTGCTTCAACGTCAGCACCAGCTCGCGCAGCTTCTGGTGTTCCTCGTCCCAGCGCCGCCGCGACTCCAGCAGCCGGTCGTGCCGGTGCGCCCGCGCCTCGTGCCAGGACGCGAACCCGCCCGGATGGATCCACGCGCTGCCGCCCTCGACGGCCACGACCCGCCCGGCGGTCTGGTTCAGCAGTTCCCTGTCGTGCGAGACGTACAGCACGGACTTGCTGGACTCGCGCAGCCGCGCCTCCAGCCACCGCTTGCCGGGGACGTCGAGGAAGTTGTCCGGCTCGTCGAGCAGCAGCACCTCGTCCGTGCCGCGCAACAGCAGATCGAGCGCGAACCGCTTCTGCTGACCGCCGGACAGCGTCCGCACCGGCCGGTGCTTCACGCCCTCCCACGGCTTGTCCAGGATGGCGACGGCCACGGTGTCGAACAGCACCTCGGCGTCGTACCCGCCGACCTCACCCCAGTGCGCCAGCGCGTTGGCGTACGCGAGCTGCGACTTCTCGGTGTCCGACAGGGCGGTCGCGGCCGCCGCGAGCCGCTCACCGGCCGCCCGCAGCGGCGGCGCGACCAGCGACAGAGCCAGATCTTCGAGGGTACGGTCATCGCCGATCATCCCGATGAACTGCCGCATGACGCCCAGCCCGCCGGACCGGGCGATCGTGCCCGTCTGAACCGGCAGATCCCCGGCGACCATGCGCAGCAGGGTGGTTTTGCCCGCGCCGTTCGGCCCGACCAGCGCTACCTTGGCGCCCTCGCCGACCCGGAACGACACGTCCGCGAACAGCTCCCGGCCGTCCGGGAGCACGAACCCCGCACCGGCCACATCGACGTAACCCACGAGCGCATCCTGCCCGTTGCGGAGCGCGGCGTCAGGCGGTTTTCCGGGTCACCCGCAGCACCCGGAAGCCCCGCTGGCTGGCGATCCGGGCGACGTCCCAGCCGAGGCCGACCAGCCACGTGTGCAACGAGTCCCCGCCGAGGTTCTTGTTGATCACCAGCCAGGCCACGCCGTCGGGCGTCAGGCGGGGCAGCCAGCGCTCCAGCATCGCGTGCAGCTCGGCCTTGCCCACGTGGGTCGGCGGGTTGCTCCAGATCTCGTCGAAGGTCACGTCCGCGGGGACGTCGTCGGGTGCGACCACCCGCAGGCGCTCCGCCAGGCCGAGGGTGTCGGCGTTGGCCGCCGCCAGCTCGCGGGCACGGGCGTTGACGTCGACGGCGTACACGGTGGCGGCCGGGGCTTCGCTGGCCAGCACGCACGCGATCGGGCCGTAACCGCAGCCCAGGTCGAGCAGCGTGCCCGAGGCCGCGACCGTGGGCAGCACACCCTTGCGCAACAGTACGGCCGTGCCGGGGTCGAGCCGCCCCGCGGAGAACACGCCCGACGCCACGGCCAGCGCGTAGCCGCGCCCCGCAACGCTGAACTCGACCGTGCCGTGCCGAGCCGTTCCCGCGGGTTCGGCACTGAAGTAATGGTCGGCACTCACGGAGCCAAGTGTGCCGCTGGGGGTCATCCGGGCCCGCGTCGGGGTCGGTTGGCGCACAGCATGTGCGCTCATCGATGACCATGCCCTCCTACCGTGGCCGCCATGTCACGTAATGCCCAGCTCCACGCCGCGCACCGCCTTTCCGCCCCGGTGGGACAGCACCGGCGGGCGACGGCGCAGCCGTTCACCCCTCCCACAGGCGCCGAACACCGCGCGGCCGCAGACCACGTCGCCCGTCAGAAGCCGACGGGCGGCAGCTCGGGGGGCTACCGGGCCCGGCCGCGCGCGGGACACCAATCCCGGCGGGCGCTGCGGCTGGCGCTGGGCGGGCTGGGAGCGTTCGTGCTGGCCGGCGTCTGCGTGCTCAGCGCGTACCTCATCGCCGCCGACGCCCGGCGGGCCCCGGCGGCGGCACGGCAGCAGATCCAGGCGCGCGACCTCGGCTCACGCCGGGTCGATGCCGCGCCCCTGAGCCTGGACGAGGTGTTCCCGGCGCCGGGAATCCCCGCGGGCACGGCGGCGTACCAGGTGGGGATGACGCACATCGACACGGACTGCGGGATCGCCGCGGTCGGCCTCCTCGGCGCCCTGCTGGACCGGTACGGCTGCACCCAGGTGGTACGGGCCGCCCTGACCGCCCCGTACGGCGGGTATCAGGTCACCGCGGGGATCTTCAATCTGGCCGACGAGCCGGGTGCCCGGTGGGTCGCCAACCAGACCCGGCAGCTCGTCGCGGCGGGCGAGGGCACGTTCGCCGCGATGGCCGGGGGCCTGCCCGGCACCGATCCGCGGATCCAGCCACCCGCCCTGGCGAGCTGGGACTTCCACGGGCACTTCCTGCTGTACTGCGTGATCGTGCGCCCGGACGGCCGCCCGGTACGCGACGACGACCCGTACGCCCAGCGCATCACCACGGACCTGCTGCGGTCCTATCTGGGCGATACGGTGCTGGCCCGCCGGGAGTCGCTCTCATAGCCGACGCGGGCGGCACGACAGAGGCGAAGCCAGGCGCGGCTTGTCGACGGCGGCCACCGGATGGCACCGCGCCGACGACCGGCGGCGCGCATGCGCCCAGTGGCGGTCAGGCGCGCAAGCGGCGGGTGGCCTCGGCGCGGGTGGCGTACTCGGCCGGGTCGTCGGGGTAGCCGACCGCGATCAGCGTCAGCCCGTGCGCCGGGGCCACCGTCACCGAGCTGGAACGTTCCCGCAGGGTGAGCAGGGTGGCCGGCCATTCCGGATCCCGCCGTCCGTCGCCCACCGGCAGCAGCGCGCCGATCAGGCTGCGCACCATCGCCTGGCAGAACGCGTCGGCCTGCACGGTGGCGACCGCGACCCCGTCCGGCTCGCGACGCCAGTCCAGGGCCGTGATGGCCCGCACGGTGGTGCCGTGCTCCTTGCGTTTGCAGTACGCCGCGTAGTCGTGCTCGCCGATCAGCCCCGCCGCCGCCAGCCGCAACCGGTCCAGGTCGAGCGCTCGCACCCAGCCGAGCGTGTCGTGGCGGCGCAGCGGCTCCGGCCCCCACGGGGTGTCGGCCACCCGGTACTCGTACCGGCGGAAGGTGGCCGAGAACCGGGCGTCGAACGTACCCGGCACGACTGCGGCGCCCCGCACGCGGGCGTCCGGCGGCATCAGCGCGGCCAGCCGCCGCAGCAGCGTCCCGTCGAGTTCCTCCCACGCGGCCGCGGGCAGGTCGATGTGGCAGACCTGCCCGGTGGCGTGCACCCCCGCGTCGGTACGCCCCGCCACGGTCAGCCCGAGTGGGGTGTCGGCACCGACCAGCCGCCCGAGGGCCTCGGTGAGCACCCCGGCGACGGTGCGCCGTTGCGGCTGGGCGGCCCAGCCGGAGAAGTCCGTACCGTCGTAGGTGACGTCCAGTCGGACGCGGATCAGTTCGCTCATCCCGCCATTCCGGCTCGCAGCTGGGCACGGCCGCCCGTACCCGGGAACGGAACGGCCCGGCGCCCCCGCGAGGGCGCCGGGCCGGTCGGACCGTGCGTGACCGATCAGGCCGTGGTGTCTTCGCCCTCGGCCTTGTCGCCCGGGCCCTCGGCACCCTTGTCGCCGGAGGCGTTCACCGGCGGCTCGGAGTCCTGGTCGACGGTCGAGGTCGGGACCTCGTCCTCGCGGGCCAGGGCCTCGACCTTGTCCTGCTGCGCGGCGGCCTTGCGGGCCGCCTTGCGCGGCGCGGTGGTGGCCGCGACCTGCAGCTCCTCGACCAGCTCGATGACCGCCATGGGAGCGGCGTCGCCCTTGCGCGGGCCGGTCTTGGTGATGCGGGTGTAGCCGCCCGGCCGGTTGCCGTAGCGCGGGGCGATCTGCTCGAACAGGGCGTACACGACGTCCTTGTCCTTGACGACAGTCAGCACCCGGCGGCGAGCGTGCAGGTCACCGCGCTTGGCCTTGGTGATCAGGTGCTCGGCCAGCGGGCGCAGGCGCCGGGCCTTGGTCTCAGTCGTCTTGATCTTCCCGTGCCGGAAGAGCTCCGTGGCCAGGTTGGCCAGCAGCAGCTTCTCGTGCGCCGGGCTGCCGCCGAGGCGGGGACCCTTGGTGGGCGTGGGCATTCGATGCTCCTCGTCAGTTTCTTGCAGTGCGGCGGCAAAGCCGCCTGCACGGCGGCAGCCGAGATTAGAGCTGCTCGGTCTCGCGGTAGTCGTCGGTGTCGTAGTCCACGTCGCCGAACGAGTCCACGACGTGCGCCGGGTCGAAGGACGGCGCGCTGTCCTTGAGGCCCAGGCCCATACCGGCGAGCTTCATCTTGACCTCGTCGATCGACTTCTGACCGAAATTCCTTATATCGAGGAGGTCGGCTTCCGTACGCCCTATCAATTCGCCCACCGTGTTGATGCCCTCGCGCTTGAGGCAGTTGTACGACCGGACGGTGAGGTCCAGCTCCTCGATCGGCAGGGCCAGGTCGGCGGCCAGCTGGGCGTCCTGCGGCGACGGCCCGATGTCGATGCCCTCGGCGGTCTCGTCCAGCTCGCGGCACAGGCCGAACAGCTCGACCAGCGTCGAACCGGCCGACGCCAGCGCGGTACGGGGCGAGATCGACGCCTTCGACTCAACGTCGATGATCAGGCGGTCGAAGTCGGTGCGCTGCTCGACACGGGTGGCCTCGACGCGGTAGGTCACCTTCATCACCGGCGAGTAGATGGAGTCGACCGGGATCCGGCCGATCTCGGCACCCGCGTTCTTGTTCTGGGCGGCGGTGACGTAGCCACGGCCCCGCTCGACCGTGAGCTCCATGTCGAGGCGGCCCTTGCTGTTCAGCGTGGCCAGCTTGAGGTCGGGGTTGTGCACAGAGACACCGGCCGGCGGCTGGATGTCGCCCGCGGTGACGTCGCCGGGGCCCTGCTTGCGCAGGTACATGCTGACCGGCTCGTCGTGCTCGGAGCTGACGGTGAGCTCCTTGACGTTCATGACGAGCTCGACCACGTCCTCCTTGACACCGGGGATCGTGGTGAACTCGTGCAGCACGCCGTCGATCTTGATGCTGGTGACCGCCGCGCCCGGAATGGACGACAGCAGCGTACGGCGCAGCGAGTTGCCCAGGGTGTACCCGAAGCCGGGCTCCAGGGGCTCGATGGTGAAGCGGGAGCGGGTCTCGCTGAGCGTCTCTTCCGAGAGGCTCGGCCGCTGGCTGATGAGCACGGTGTTCTTCTTTCTGTCGGGGCACCCGCTATTTGATGCCCGTCCGGTGGTGGTACGGGGATGCCGGCCGTGCGACCGGCATCCCCTGAGCTGCTACTTGGAGTAGAGCTCGACGATCAACTGCTCCTGGACCTGGGTGTCGATGACCTGGCGGGCCGGGAGCGAGTGGATCAGGATCTTCATCTGGCTGGGGATCGGCTCCAGCCACGCCGGCACCGGGCGGGACCCCGCCTGCGCCTGCGCCACGACGAACGGCGTCAGCTCACGGGACTTCTCCCGCGTCTGCACGATGTCGTGCTCCTTCACCCGGTACGACGGGATGTCGACCTTCACGCCGTTGACGGTGAAGTGGCCGTGCTTGACCAGCTGACGGGCCATGTCCCGGGACGCGGCGTAGCCGGCCCGGTAGACCACGTTGTCGAGCCGGGACTCGAGGATCTGCAGCAGCACCTCACCGGTCTTGCCCGGCTTGGAGACAGCCTCCTCGTAGTACCCGCGGAACTGCTTCTCGAGAATCCCGTAGATGCGACGGGCCTTCTGCTTCTCACGGAGCTGGAGCAGGTACTCCGTCTCCTTGGTGCGACCGCGGCCGTGCTGCCCCGGCGGGAACGGCCGGGACTCGAACGGGCACTTCGGCCCATCGCACTTGCTGCCCTTGAGGAACAGCTTCATCTTCTCCCGACGGCAACGGCGGCAGTCGGCACCTGCATAGCGAGCCATTAGTCCTCTACCTCTCAGACCCGACGACGCTTCGGCGGGCGGCAACCGTTGTGCGGCTGGGGCGTGACGTCGGAGATCTGTCCGACCTCGAGGCCCGCGGCCTGCAGCGAACGGATGGCGGTCTCCCGGCCGGAGCCGGGGCCCTTGACGAACACGTCGACCTTGCGCATGCCGTGCTCCATGGCCCGGCGCGCGGCGGCCTCGGCGGCCAGCTGCGCGGCGAACGGAGTCGACTTGCGGGAGCCCTTGAAGCCCACCTGGCCCGAGGAGGCCCAGGAGATGACAGCACCGGTCGGGTCGGTGATCGACACGATGGTGTTGTTGAAGGTGCTCTTGATGTGCGCCTGCCCGTGGGCGACGTTCTTGCGTTCCTTGCGCCGGACCTTCTTGACGGCGGCCCCAGCGCGTGCCTTCGGTGGCATGAGTCAGTGCGCTCCTATTACTTCCGACCGGGCTTCTTCTTACCGGCGACCGTGCGCTTCGGACCCTTGCGGGTACGAGCGTTGGTACGGGTCCGCTGGCCCCGGACGGGGAGACCCCGGCGGTGCCGGATGCCGGCGTAGCAGCCGATCTCGACCTTGCGGCGGATGTCCGCGGCGACCTCGCGGCGCAGGTCGCCCTCAACCTTGAAATTGGCCTCGATGTAGTCGCGGAGCTGGACCAGCTCCTCTTCCGTGAGGTCCTTGGCGCGCTTGTTCAGATCGATGGCGGTCGCGGTGAGCGCCTCGACTGCACGCGTGCGTCCGATACCGAAGATGTAAGTGAGCGCGATCTCCATCCGCTTCTCGCGGGGAAGATCGACGCCGACGAGACGTGCCATCTGTGGGCGTACTCCTCAGCTGTCTCGGAGGTCTGTGCCCATCCCACCCCGCCTGCCCGGGCGGGCCCCGGCCTCCGACCGGGGGTGAGTCCGCGTGTCATCGACGTGGTGATACGCGGCTGGAACGAGCTTGTTCTCAGGTACGGACCTGGCAGCGCTGGGCTTTCAGCCCTGGCGCTGCTTGTGGCGCGGGTCGTCGCAAATGACCATGACCCGGCCGTGCCGGCGGATAACCCGGCACTTGTTGCAGATCCGCTTGACGCTCGGCTTGACCTTCACGGTTTGGCCTTAACTTTCAGTCAGACGGGTAAAGGAACCCCGCTACCCCTACTTGTACCGGTAGACAATGCGCCCACGGGTCAGGTCGTACGGGGAAAGTTCCACGACGACCCTGTCCTCGGGCAGGATGCGGATGTAGTGCTGCCGCATCTTGCCGCTGATGTGAGCCAGCACCTTGTGACCGTTCGCCAGCTCGACGCGGAACATCGCGTTGGGCAGGGGCTCGATCACTCGGCCTTCGATCTCGATGGCTCCGTCTTTCTTGGGCATGTCCTCCGCTACCTGACATTGGGGTCTGGGGCAAGCTCGCAACGCCTTACCCGAACCCGCGAGGGGCCCGGTCCAGCCGCGGCTCCGGCTCCACCAGAAGCGCTTGGTGGACATGCCGGAGTGGACGCTGCGCGCCAGCTAGCCAGTGTACGCGTGCCCAAGCATCGACACCAAACCGAGGTCGCCGTACCCGGAGTCGGGAGTGTCGAGCGCCCAGAAACCGGACGAACCGCCCCGGCACCGGCGTCTTCCCCGACCTGTCGCGCCCGCCTCAGCCCGGCTCGCCCGGGGACCCGGGGGTATCGTCCGCGCCCAGCGCCCGGCGCTCCCGCTTCAGCTGCCGGGCCTGCTCCTTGGCCAGCTCCCGGGCCTGCCGCTCCGCCTGCCGGCGCGGCTCCCCACTGGCCAGCCCCGCCACCGTCTGCCACAGCAGCACCGCGCCCCACGGCCCGGCCACCCAGATCGGCCAGTAGTAGCCCGCGTGCCCCGAGGCGAGACTCGTCGCACCCCAGACGGCGGTGGTCACGGCCACCGCCGGGACCCAGCTGCTCCACACCCGCAGCAGCCAGCGGCGGGTCGCATGCTGCTGCGCCGCGACGACGGCCGCACCGAGGTTCTCCCGCATCGGCACGGCGGGCAGGTCGGTGAGCAGCGTGTCCAGCTCGCCGTAGGTCTTCGCGGCGTACGCCCGCTGCAGCCGCTCGTCGTACTCGGCCAGATCGAGCCGGCCCTCGTCGAGTGCCGCCTGCAGCCGGGCCGCGACCTGCTGCCGATCGGCGTCAGCCGCCCGCATCTCGTCACGCCCCATGCCGTCCAGCATGCCAGGCGTCATCGAAGGGCGCGATCGCGCATTTCGGGCCTCGTCGGCGGCGGCCCGACCGCGGTGCTCAGTTGATCGAGTCAGGCAGGGGCTGGCGGGCGGTCACCAGGTCACCGAGGCGGGCGCGGCCGCCGTCCGGGGCCGTGGTCACCCAGACCCCGTCGTCCAACAGCGCCATGGTGTGCTCGACGTGCGCGGCCATGGACCCGTCGCGGGTGACCACGGTCCAGCCGTCGGACAACTCCTGGGTACGCGGCGAGCCCAGGGTGATCATCGGCTCGATGGCCAGGCACAGGCCGGGGACCAGGCGCGGGCCCTTGCCGGGCTTGCCGTGGTTGAGCACGTGCGGGTCCTGGTGCATCTCCGTGCCGATGCCGTGCCCGCCGTAGCCCTCCACGATCCCGTACCGACCGGCCGCTCGGGTCGCCTTCTCGACGTTGAACGAGATGTCGGTCAGGCGGCCCCGGCCGTTGGCGCAGCCCCGCGCCGCGGCGGCGATGCCCGCCCACATGGCGTCCTCGGCCACCTGCGCCATCTTCAGCAAGGCCGGGTCGGTCTCGCCCACGCCGACCGTGATGGCCGAGTCGCCGTGCCAGCCGTCCAGCACGGCGCCGCAGTCCAGCGAGATCAGGTCACCCTCCTCGAGCACCTGGTCGGCACTGGGGATGCCGTGCACGACCTGCTCGTTGACAGAGGCGCAGATGGACGCGGGGAAGCCGTGGTAGCCCTTGAACGACGGGATCGCGCCGGCGTCGCGGATCACCTTCTCGGCGATGGCGTCCAGGTCGGCGGTGGAGACGCCGGGAGCGACCGCCTCGCGCATGGCCTGCAGAGCCGCGGCGACCACCAGCCCGGCGGCGCGCATCAGCTCGATCTGCTCCGGGGTCTTCAGCTGAATGTCCAGCTGGACACGGCGCATGGTCAGCTCCCGTACGACCGGAGCGCCTCGATGGCGCGGTCGGTCACGTCCTCGACCGGGCCCGTGGCGTCGATGCCGACCAGCTTGCCCTGCGCACCGTAGAAGTCGACCAGGGGGGCGGTCTTCTCGGTGTACTCGACGAGGCGGTTGGCGATCGTCTCGGCCTTGTCGTCGTCGCGCTGGAACAGCTCGGAGCCGCACCGGTCGCAGACGTCTTCCTTGGTGGTGGGGTCGAACTCGATGTGCCAGATCTTGCCGCAGCCCCGGCAGGTGCGCCGGCCGGAGAGCCGCCGGATGACCTCGTCGTCGTCGACCACGAGTTCCATCACCAGGTCGAGCGCCGTGCCCAGGTCGGCCAGCAGCTTGTCGAGGGCGGACGCCTGCGGCACCGTACGGGGGAAGCCGTCGAGCAGGAACCCGTCCGCCGCGTCGGGCTCCGCCAGCCGGTCGCGGACCATGTTGATGGTCACCTCGTCCGGTACGAGGTGACCCGCGTCCATGTACCGCTTCGCTTCGATGCCGAGCGGTGTCCCCTGTGAAACGTTTGCCCGGAAGATGTCCCCAGTCGAGATCTTCGGTACGGCCAGGTGGGCGGCGATGTACTCTGCCTGTGTCCCCTTGCCGGCCCCCGGGGGGCCTACCAGCACCAGCCGCACCTACATCGCCTCGCTTCGGTGAGAACGAGCAATCGCCGACGCACGAGCCCCCCGGCTCCGCGTTTCCACTACCGGAGGAACCCTTCGTAGTTGCGCTGCATCAGCTGGCTCTCGACCTGCTTCACCGTCTCCAGGCCCACACCAACCATGATCAGCACCGCGGTACCACCGAACGGGAAGTTCTGGTACTGCTTCGCATTGAGCCAGATGAAGAAGAAGTTCGGCAGCACCGAGATCAGACCGAGGTACAACGCACCTGGCAGGGTGATCCGGCTGAGGATGAAGTCGAGGTAGTCGGCGGTCGGCTTGCCGGGCCGGATGCCCGGGACGAACCCACCATACTTCTTCATGTTGTCTGCGACCTCGGTCGGGTTGAACGTGATCGAGACGTAGAAGTACGTGAAGAAGATGATCATCAGGAAGTACGTGGTGATGTAGATCCAGTTGGTCGGGTCGGCCAAGTGGTTCTGAATCCAGACCTGGTAGTCCTTGAGATCGTTCTTGTTGAAGAACTGCAGGTAGAGCTGCGGCAGGTAGAGCAGCGACGACGCGAAGATGACGGGGACGACACCCGCCTGGTTGACCTTCAGCGGGATGTAGGTCGACGTGCCGCCGTACATCCGCCGCCCGATCATGCGCTTGGCGTACTGCACTGGGATGCGTCGTTGCGCCTGTTCGATGAAGACGACCGCGCAAATGATGAGCAGGACGAGCACGATCACCAGCGCGAACTTGTCCCAGCCGCTCTGCTCCTTGATCGTCCAGCCCTCGCCGGGGAGGCGGGCCGCGATCGAGGTGAAGATCAGTACGGACATGCCGTTGCCGACGCCGCGGTCGGTGATCAACTCGCCGAGCCACATGACCACGCCCGTGCCGGCGGTCATCGTGATCACCAGCATGGTCAGGGTCAGCCAGTCCGGGATCCCGGTGTCCTTCGGGATGATCGCGAACTTCGGGTTGTCCTGCGGGCAGTTACCGGCGAACAGCTGGCCGGAGCGGGCCAGCGCCACGAACGCCGAGGACTGCAGGATCGCCAGGCCCAGCGTCAGGTAACGGGTGTACTGAGTAATCTTCGCCTGGCCGGACTGGCCCTCCTTGCGCAACTGCTCCAGGCGTGGGATCACCACGGTGAGCAGCTGGAGGATGATCGACGCCGTGATGTACGGCATGATCCCCAGCGCGAAGACAGACAGCGACAGCAGGGCGCCGCCCGAGAACAGGTTCAGCAGGTTGAGGATCCCCGTGCCGTCCTGGTTCTCGTTCACCGCCTTGATGCAGTTCTGCACGTTGGTGTACGAGACACCCGGACTGGGCATGGTCGCACCGAGCCGGTACACCGCGATGATCGCCACTGTGAACAGCAGCTTCTTGCGCAGGTCAGGCGTCCGGAACGCACTGGTAAAGGCGGAGAGCAACTTCTTCCTCCTGCGCAGGGTGGCCGCCTGACCGGCGGTTCGACGATAGGGATCGGCCCGGACGACCGATTTTCCTAGCTGGGAACGGACTCTAACAGTCTGGTGCGGTTGAGGTCAGGCACGGTAGCCGCATGTGCGTCACGGCTGCGCCCGTACCGCCTCGGCGACCCCTGCGACAGCGGCGCCGGCCCCGGTGGAAGACCAGGCCGACGCCAGAACGGGGATGCCGGCCCGAGCGCCTCTCAGCGCCCCGGGCGGGCACCCCCGCAAGCCGTCACAGCTCGGTGGTGGAACCACCCGCGGCCGCGATCTTCTCCTTGGCGGACTCGCTGAACGCGTGCGCCGAGATCTGCAGCGTCACGCCGCCCAGCTCGCCCGAGCCGAGGACCTTGACCGGCTGACCCCGCCGGACGGCGCCCGCGTCGGCCAGCTCCAGCGGGCCGACCTGGCCGCCGTTCGGGAACAGCTCGGCCAGCCGGTCCAGGTTCACGACCTGGAACACGACCTTGTTGCGGTTCTTGAAGCCCTTCAGCTTCGGCAGGCGCATGTGGATGGGCATCTGCCCACCCTCGAACGCCGCCGAGATGTTCTTGCGGGCCTTGGAACCCTTGGTGCCCCGACCGGCGGTCTTGCCCTTGGAACCCTCACCGCGACCCACACGGGTCTTCGCGGTCTTGGCGCCGGGCGCCGGGCGGAGGTGGTGGACCTTGATCGCCATTACTCGACCTCCTCAACGTTCACGAGGTGGCGCACGGCGAAGATCATGCCCCGAATCTCGGGGCGGTCCTCCTTGACGACCACATCGTTGATCCGCTTCAGGCCGAGCGACCGCAGGGAGTCCCGCTGGTTCTGCTTACGGCCGATGTCGGACCGGACCTGGGTGACCTTCAAGCGTGCCATCAGTGCACCGCCGCTTCCGCACGCGCCGCCAGCATGGCCGCCGGCGCCACGTCCTCGACCGGCAGGCCGCGGCGGGCCGCGACCTTCTCCGGCGACTCGAGGCCCTTCAGCGCGGCCACCGTGGCGTGCACGATGTTGATCGGGTTCGACGAGCCGAGGCTCTTCGAGAGCACGTCGTGGATGCCGGCGCACTCCAGGACCGCGCGAACCGGACCACCGGCGATGACACCGGTACCGGCGGACGCGGGCTTGAGCAGCACAACACCCGCGGCGGCCTCGCCCGTGATCGGGTGCGGGATCGTCGCACCGATCCGCGGCACCTTGAAGAAGTGCTTCTTGGCCTCCTCGACACCCTTGGCGATCGCCGCGGGCACCTCCTTGGCCTTGCCGTATCCGATACCGACGGTGCCGTCTCCGTCGCCGACGATCACCAGAGCGGTGAAGCTGAAGCGACGACCACCCTTGACGACCTTGGCGACACGGTTGATCGCGACGACCCGCTCGAGATGGGGGGTCTTCTCGACGGGCGCGTTGCCGCGACCGCCCTCGCGGCGGTTGTCCCGGCGGCCGCCACCTTCGGTGTTACCGCCGGACCCGCCGCCACGGCGCTGCTGACCAGGCATTGGTCTTCCTTCCTAGAACTCGAGTCCGGCTTCGCGGGCGGCGTCGGCGAGAGCGGCGAGCCGCCCGCCGTACTGGTTGCCACCGCGGTCGAAGACGACCTTGGACACGCCCGCGGCCTTGGCCCGCTCGGCGATGAGGGCGCCGACCTTGCCGGCCAGGGCGCTCTTGTCGCCCTCGGCACCGCGCAGCGAGGCGTCCAGCGTGGAGGCCGAGGCGAGCGTGTGCCCCTTGATGTCGTCGATGACCTGCGCGGTGATGTGCCGCAGGGACCGGGTGACGACGAGGCGCGGACGCTCGGCCGAGCCGCGCAGGTTCTTGCGGACCCGGAAGTGCCGACGCGCCCGGCCCACGGAGCGCTTGGCGGCGACACCGCCGCCATTGCGGCGCTTGAGCAGCGTGGCGGTCACTTCTTACCTGCCTTTCCAGCCTTGCGGCGGATGACCTCGCCCTGGTACTTGACGCCCTTGCCCTTGTACGGCTCCGGCGGGCGGATCTTCCGGATGTTCGCGGCGACCTCGCCGACGAGCTGCTTGTCGATGCCGGCCACCGTGAACTGGGTCGGCCGTTCCACCGAGAAGGTGATGCCGTCCGGCGGCGTCACGTTCACCGGGTGCGAGAAGCCCAGGGCGAACTCGAGGTCCTTGCCCTTAGCGGTCACCCGGTAACCGGTGCCGTTGATCTCCAGCGTCTTCTTGTAGCCCTCGGTGACGCCGATGATCATGTTGGCGACCAGGGTGCGCGAGAGGCCGTGGAGCTCCTTGGCCTTCCGCTCGTCGTTGGGGCGGTTGACGTGCAGCTCGCCACCCTCCTGCGCGACCGTGATCGGCTCGGAGACGACGTGCGACAGCTCGCCCTTGGGGCCCTTGACCTTGACGGTCTGGCCCGTGATGGTGACGTCGACGCCGGCCGGGACCGGGATCGACTTACGTCCGATTCGCGACATGTCAGAGTCTCCGTTACCAGACGAAGGCGAGGACTTCCCCGCCAACGCTCCGCTTGCGGGCCTGCCGGTCGGTCAGCAGCCCCTGGGACGTCGAAATGATCGCGACGCCCAGGCCGCCGAGCACGCGCGGGAGCTCGTCGGACTTGGCGTACACCCGGAGACCGGGCTTGGACACGCGCTTGATGCCGGCAAGGCTGCGCTCGCGGTTCTGGCCGTACTTGAGCTCAACGACCAGACGCCTGCCGACCGCGCCCTCTGCGGGCTCCTCGGCCGACCAGGAGGCGATGTAACCCTCTGCCTTGAGGACCTCGGCGATGTTCGCCTTGATCTTCGAGAAGGGCATCTCCACCTTGTCGTGGTACGCCTGGTTGGCGTTACGCAGACGCGTGAGCATGTCTGCGATCGGGTCAGTCATCGTCATGGGTGTTCGTCAACCTTTCTCGCCGGGGTTCCCGGATGCGGGCCTACGGCGAAGCGGTGTTGCAATAAGTCGGTTACCAGGAAGCCTTCGACACGCCCGGGAGCTCACCGCGGTGAGCCATCTCCCGGATGCACACCCGGCAGAGGCCGAACTTGCGGTAGACCGAGTGCGGACGCCCGCAGCGCTGGCAACGGGTGTACGCGCGCACAGCGAACTTCGGCTTCGCGGCTGCCTTGAGGATCAGCGCCTTCTTCGCCATGCTCAGTTCTCCTTGAACGGGAAGCCCAGGAGCTTGAGCAGCGCCCGGCCCTCGTCGTCAGTGGTGGCGGTCGTGACCACCGTGATGTCCATGCCGCGCGTCCGGTCGATCTTGTCCTGGTCGATCTCGTGGAACACCGACTGCTCGGTCAGACCGAAGGTGTAGTTGCCGTGGCCATCGAGCTTGCGCCCGTCCAGGCCACGGAAGTCACGGATACGGGGCAGCGCGATCGACAGCAGCCGGTCGAGGAACTCCCACATCCGGTCGCCGCGCAGCGTGACCTTCGCGCCGATCGGCATGCCCTCGCGGAGCTTGAACTGCGCGATGGACTTGGTGGCCCGGCGCACCAGCGGCTTCTGGCCGGTGATGGTGGTCAGGTCACGCACGGCGCCGTCGATCAGCTTGGCGTCGCGGGCGGCCTCGCCCACACCCATGTTCACGACGACCTTCACCAGGCCGGGAACCTGCATGGGGTTGCCGTACTTGTACTGCTCCTTGAGCCCGGCGACGACCTCTTCGCGGTACTTCTGCTTGAGCCGGGGCAGGGTCTTGGCTTCAGTTGCGGCAGTCATCACAGGTCCTTACCGGTGCTACGCGCGATACGGATCTTCTGCCCGTTCTCGTCGAACCGGTAGCCGACACGGGTCGGCTTGCCCTGGTCGTCCACGATCTGCACGTTGGAGATGTGGATCGGGGCCTCCTGGGTGACGATGCCACCGGTCTTGGAGCCGCGCTGAGTGGTGCGGATGCGTTCGTGCTTCTTCATGCGGTTGACGCCCTCGACGAGGACCTTGTCCTGCCGCGGGTAGGCCGCGATGACCTTGCCCTTGGCACCCTTGTCCCTACCGGCGATGACGACGACCGTGTCGCCCTTCTTGATCTTCACGGTCAGAGCACCTCCGGCGCCAGGCTGATGATCTTCATGAACCGCTTGTCGCGCAGCTCGCGCCCGACCGGGCCGAAGATGCGGGTACCGCGGGGGTCTCCGCCGTCCTTGATGATCACGGCGGCGTTCTCGTCGAACCGGATGTACGAGCCGTCGGGCCGCCGCTTCTCCTTGGCGGTGCGGACGACGACCGCCTTCACGACGTCGCCCTTCTTCACACCGGCGCCGGGGATGGCGTCCTTGACCGTGGCCACGATGACGTCGCCGATGCTCGCGTAGCGACGACCGGAGCCGCCGAGCACGCGGATGCACAGAATCTCCCGGGCACCCGTGTTGTCGGCGACGCGCAGTCGCGACTCCTGCTGGATCACGTCTGTCTCCTATGTCTGCCAGTTCTCCGGCGACGTACCGAAGCTTGGCGGAACGATGGGCCGCCGGGCCGGACGAAGCCGGCCCGGCGCACTCACTTGGCCTTTTCGAGGATCTCCACGACCCGCCACCGCTTGGTGGCGGACAGCGGACGGGTCTCCATCAGCAGCACCCGGTCGCCGATTCCGCAGGCGTTCTGCTCGTCGTGCGCCTTCAGCTTGCTGGTGCGGCGGAGAACCTTGCCGTACAGCGCGTGCTTGACGCGGTCCTCGACCTCGACCACGACGGTCTTGTCCATCTTGTCGCTGACCACGAGGCCCTCGCGCACCTTGCGCTGGGGCCGCGCCTCGGCGGTGCTGTTCTCACTCACGCTGTCACCTCATCCGGCGCGACCGAGAGACCCAGCTCGCGCTCACGCATGATCGTGTAGATCCGTGCGATGTCCCGACGGACGACCTGCAGCCGACGGTGGTTGTCGAGCTGGCCCGTGGCGCCCTGCACGCGGAGGTTGAACAGCTCCGCCTTGGCCTCCCGCAGCCGTGCGACCAACTCCTCCTCGGAGAGTTCGCGCAGCTCGCCGGCCTTAACGCCCGCTGCCATCAGCTTTCACCTACTTCGCGTGTCACAATGCGGCACTTCATCGGGAGCTTGTGGATCGCGCGGCGCATGGCCTCGCGGGCGATCGTCTCGTTCGGGAAGGACATCTCGAAGAGGATCCGTCCCGGCTTGACGTTCGCCACCCACCACTCGGGCGAGCCCTTACCGGAACCCATCCGGGTCTCGGCGGGCTTCTTGGTCAGGGCCTGGTCCGGGAAGATCGAGATCCAGACCTTGCCACCACGCTTGATGTGACGGGTCATCGCGATACGCGCCGACTCGATCTGCCGGTTGGTCACGTACGCCGGCTCCAGCGCCTGGATACCGAACTCGCCGAAGACCACCCGGTTGCCGCCCTTGGACGCGCCGGAGCGGTCCGGGTGGTGCGGCTTGCGGAAGCCCTTCGGGGGCTTACGCGGCATCAGCATCTGTCAGCCCTCCTGCTGCGTCTCGGCCGGAGCCGCGGCGGGCGCGGCGGTTTCGGTCGACTCGGTGGCGGCGGCCTGAGCCGCACGACCGGCCTCGGTGCCACCGGCGGTCGTCCCGGACGAGCCGGAACGGCCACGGCGCGGACGGTCGGGGCGGTCGCCCCGCTCGCGGCGCGGACGCGCGGGCGCCTCGGCCGGGGCCTCACGGCCCGGCACGGCGTCGCCCTTGTAGATCCACACCTTCACGCCGATGCGGCCGAACGTGGTACGGGCCTCGAAGAAGCCGTACTCGATGTTGGCGCGCAGGGTGTGCAGCGGGACGCGACCCTCGCGGTAGAACTCCGTACGGCTCATCTCCGCGCCGCCGAGACGGCCGGAGACCTGCACCCGGATGCCCTTGCAGATCGGGTTCTTCATGGCCGACTGCATGGCCTTGCGCATCGCCCGGCGGAAGCTGACCCGGCTGGACAGCTGCTCGGCGACGCCCTGCGCCACGAGCTGCGCGTCCGACTCGGGGCTCTTCACCTCGAGGATGTTGAGCTGCACCTGCTTGCCGGTGAGCTTCTCCAGCTCGCCGCGGATGCGGTCGGCCTCCGCGCCCTTACGGCCGATGACGATGCCCGGCCGGGCGGTGTGGATGTCGACGCGGACCCGGTCGCGGGTCCGCTCGATGTCCACCTTGGAGATGCCGGCGCGCTCCAGGCCCTTGGACATCATCCGGCGGATCTTGACGTCCTCGCCGATGTAGTCCTTGTAGAGCTTGTCCGCGAACCAGCGGGACTTCCAGTCGGTGGAAATGCCGAGGCGGAACCCGGTGGGGTGAACCTTCTGACCCATTACTCGGCACCCTCCGTGCTCTGGGACTCGGCGGCCTGCGGCTCAGCGGCCTTGGCGGCCTTCTTCGCCGGGGCCTTCTTCGCCGGGCGGGCCACCTGGACCGCCTCGACCGCCACCGTGATGTGGCAGGTGCGCTTGCGGATCCGGTACGCCCGGCCCTGCGCGCGCGGCCGGAACCGCTTCAACGTCGGACCCTCGTCGACGAACGCCTCGCTGACGAGGAGCGCGTCGGGGTCGAGCCGCTCGTTGTTCTCCGCGTTCGCGATCGCGCTGGCGAGCACCTTGTAAACCTGCTCACTCGCCGCCTGCGGCGCGAACTGCAGCACCGTGAGCGCCTCCTTCGCGGGCAGACCGCGGACGAGGTTGATCACCCGGCGCGCCTTGTTCGGCGAGATGCGCACGTGACGCGCAACCGCCCGCGCGCCCGGAAGCGCCGGTGCGTCGCCCTTAACTGGCATCGCTGTAGCTCCTTGATCCTCTAATCCGTGTGTCTGCTCAGCGCCGACGGCTCTTGCGGTCGTCCTTCTCGTGACCCTTGAACGTCCGGGTCAACGCGAACTCGCCGAGCTTGTGGCCGACCATGGCCTCGGTGATGAACACCGGGACGTGCTTGCGTCCGTCGTGCACGGCGATCGTGTGCCCGAGCATGTCGGGGATGATCGTCGAGCGCCGCGACCAGGTCTTGATGACGTTCTTCGAGTTCTTCTCGTTCTGGACTTCCACCTTCTTGAGCAGGTGGTCGTCGATGAACGGGCCCTTCTTCAGGCTGCGAGGCATCTTCTTCTACTCCCGTTACCCGCGCTTGCGGGTGGCGTAGCGGCGGCGAACGATCATGCGGTCGCTCTCCTGGCCCTTGCGGCGGGTACGGCCCTCCGGCTTACCAGCCGGGTTAACCGGGTGGCGACCACCGGAGGTCTTGCCCTCACCACCACCGTGCGGGTGGTCGATCGGGTTCATGGCGACACCACGGACGGTCGGGCGCTTGCCCTTCCACCGCATGCGGCCGGCCTTGCCCCAGTTGATGTTCGACTGGTCGGCGTTGCCGATCTCGCCGACGGTGGCGCGGCAGCGCACGTCGACGCGACGGATCTCACCGGAGGGCATACGCAGCGTGGCGTACGCACCCTCGCGGCCGAGCAGCTGGATGCCGACGCCCGCCGAACGGGCCAGCTTGGCGCCACCGCCGGGACGAAGCTCCACGCCGTGGACCGTCGTACCGACCGGGATGTTGCGCAGGGGCAGGTTGTTGCCCGGCTTGATGTCCGCGCCCGGCCCCGACTCGACCCGGTCGCCCTGCTTCAGGTCCTTCGGCGCGACGATGTAGCGCTTCTCGCCGTCGGCGTAGTGCAGCAGAGCGATCCGCGCAGTGCGGTTCGGGTCGTACTCGATGTGCGCGACCTTGGCCGGCACGCCGTCCTTGTCGTTGCGCTTGAAGTCGATCAGCCGGTACTGCCGCTTGTGGCCGCCGCCCTGGTGCCGCGTGGTGATGCGGCCGTGGACGTTGCGACCACCCTTCTTGGGCAGCGGAACCAGCAGAGACTTCTCCGGCGTCGACCGGGTGATCTCGGCGAAGTCGGCGACGCTCGAGCCGCGGCGGCCCGGCGTGGTCGGCTTGTACTTACGAATAGGCATGAGTCAAACCCCTTAGCTGACCGGGCCGCCGAAGGCCTCGATACGGTCACCGTCAGCCAGCTTGACCATCGCGCGCTTGGTGGCCTTGCGCTGACCGAAGCCGGTCTTCGTGCGCTTGCGCTTGCCCTCACGGTTGATGGTGTTCACCGTCAGGACGCGGACACCGAAGATCTGCTGGATCGCGATCTTGATCTGGGTCTTGTTCGCGTCCGGGTGGACGAGGAACGTGTACCAGTTCTGGTCGAGAACGCTGTAGCTCTTCTCGGAGACCACGGGCGCGACGATGATGTCGCGCGGGTCGGCGATCGTGCTCACTTGTTGCCCTCCTCGGCCGGCACGCCCAGGAACTCGTCCAGCGCGTCCTTGGTGAAGACGACGTCGTCGGCGACCAGCACGTCGTACGTGTTCAGCTGGCCGGCCTCGATCAGGTGGACGGACGCCTCGTTGCGCAGCGACAGCCAGTTCAGCTCGTCGTGGGCGCTCAGCACCACGAGGACCTTGCGGGCCTCGGTGGCCTTGCGCAGGGTGGCGATCGCGGCCTTGGTCGACGGCTTCTCACCGGTGACGAACGCCTCGACCACGTGCACCCGGCCCTCGCGAGCCCGGTCGGAGAGGGCACCGCGCAGGGCCGCGGCCTTCATCTTCTTCGGGGTCCGCTGGCTGTAGTCGCGCGGCACGGGGCCGTGCACGACGCCACCGCCGGCGAACTGCGGCGCGCGGATCGAGCCCTGGCGGGCCCGGCCGGTGCCCTTCTGCTTGTACGGCTTCTTGCCGCCACCGGCGACCTCGCCGCGGGTCTTCGCCTTGTGCGTGCCCTGCCGGGCCGCGGCGAGCTGCGCCACGACGACCTGGTGCATCAGCGGGATGTTCGCCTGCACGTCGAAGATGTCGTCGGGCAGCTCGACGGAGCCGGACTTGGCACCCTCAGCGTTCAGCACGTCGACGGAACTCACTGGGCACCACCCTTCTTCGCCGCGGTGCGGACCAGGATCAGCGCGCCCTTGGGACCGGGCACGGCGCCCTTGACCAGGATCAGGTTGTTCTCGGTGTCGACCGCCTGCACGGTCAGGTTCTGCACCGTGAAGCGCTTGGTGCCCATGCGGCCGGCCATCCGGGTGCCCTTGAAGACACGGGCCGGGGTGGCGCAGGCGCCGATGGAGCCGGGCGAGCGGTGCTTGCGCTCGACACCGTGGCTGCCCTTGAGGCCGTGGAAGCCGTGCCGCTTCATGACACCGGCGTAGCCCTTGCCCTTGGTCTTGCCCGTGACGTCGACCGGGGTCCCCGGCGCGAACGCGTCAACGGTGACCTCCTGACCGAGTTCGTACGCGGGCGCGTCCACGGTGCGCAGCTCGACGAGGTGACGCCGCGGCGACACGCCGGCCTTCGCGTAGTGGCCGCCCTCGGGCTTGTTGACCTTGCGCGGGTCGATGGCGCCGAACGCCAGCTGGACGGCCGAGTAACCGTCCGTCTCGGGGGTGCGGACCTGGGTCACGACACACGGGCCGGCCTGCACCACGGTGACCGGGACGACCTTGCCGTTGTCCCACACCTGAGTCATGCCGAGCTTGGCGCCCAGGATGCCCTTCACTTGCCTGTCCATTGTCCGGATCCCTACAGCTTGATCTCGATGTCGACGCCAGCCGGCAGGTCGAGGCGCATGAGCGAGTCGACCGTCTTCGGAGTCGGGTCGATGATGTCGATCAGACGCTTGTGCGTGCGCATCTCGAAGTGCTCGCGCGAGTCCTTGTACTTGTGCGGCGAACGGATCACGCAGAAACGGTTGATCTCCGTGGGCAGCGGCACCGGGCCTGCAACCTGCGCCCCGGTACGCGTCACCGTCTCGACGATCTTTCGCGCCGAGGAGTCGACGACCTCGTGGTCATAGGCCTTGAGCCGGATGCGGATCTTCTGTCCCGCCATGGTGGCTTCTGTTTCCTTCTCTCGATGCCGCTACGTGCGAAAGCGGGTGGCCTTCGCATGCCCGCAGGACCGTCGATCCTGCGTTGTCCGACCCCCGCGGTCGGGCGTGTCGCGCGCCGGAACCGGATTCACCCCAGCACGCTGGAGCGATCGATGATCGCGGGGATCAGGGTGCCGGCGGCCGAAGCACGCGCCGGACACCGGGCGAGGGCGGTTGGCAGCTGCGTTCCTTACGGAACGACGGGCCGCCAACCACCCTGCGCGGACGCAACCTGACTAGTATGCCGTATTGACTGCGGCAACGCTAATCGGGGTCACCGTACTCACTTGTTGATCTTCGTGACCGTTCCGGCGCCGACCGTGCGGCCACCCTCGCGGATCGCGAACTTCAGGCCCTGCTCCATGGCGATCGGCTGGATCAGCTTCACGCTCATGGTGGTGGAGTCGCCCGGCATGACCATCTCGGTGCCCTCGGGCAGCGTGACGACGCCGGTGACGTCCGTGGTACGGAAGTAGAACTGCGGACGGTAGTTCTGGAAGAACGGGGTGTGCCGGCCGCCCTCCTCCTTCGAGAGGATGTAGACCTGGCCCTCGAACTCCGTGTGCGGCGTCGTGGTGCCCGGGCGGACGACCACCATGCCGCGCTCGACGTCCTCGCGCTTGATACCACGCAGCAGCAGACCGACGTTCTCGCCCGCGCGGGCCTCGTCGAGCAGCTTGCGGAACATCTCGATGCCGGTGCAGACGGTCTTCGTCGACTTCTCGCGGATGCCGACGATCTCGACCTCCTCGTTCGGCTTGAGGATGCCGCGCTCGGCCCGGCCGGTGACGACCGTACCGCGACCGGTGATCGTGAAGACGTCCTCGATCGGCATGAGGAACGGCTTCTCGGTCTCCCGCTCGGGCTGCGGAATCGCGGTGTCGACCGCGTTCATCAGCTCCATGAGCTTCTCCGACCAGGTCGGGTCGCCCTCGAGCGCCTTGAGCGCCGAGACGCGCACGACCGGCACGTCGTCGCCCGGGAACTCGTACGTGCTGAGCAGCTCGCGGACCTCGAGTTCGACGAGCTCCAGGAGCTCCTCGTCCTCGACCATGTCGCTCTTGTTCAGCGCCACGACGATGTACGGAACGCCGACCTGGCGGGCCAGGAGCACGTGCTCCTTGGTCTGCGGCATCGGGCCGTCGGTCGCCGCGACCACCAGGATCGCGCCGTCCATCTGCGCGGCACCGGTGATCATGTTCTTGATGTAGTCGGCGTGGCCGGGGCAGTCCACGTGCGCGTAGTGGCGCGCCGCGGTCTGGTACTCGACGTGCGCGATCGAGATCGTGATACCACGGGCCTTCTCTTCAGGCGCCTTGTCGATCTCGTCGAACGGGGTGTACGGGTTCAGGTCCGGGTACTGGTCGTGCAGGACCTTCGTGATGGCCGCAGTCAGCGTCGTCTTACCGTGGTCGATGTGACCAATGGTGCCGATGTTGACGTGCGGCTTAGTCCGCTCGAACTTCGCCTTCGCCACTGGTGTCCTCCTGTGGACTGGGTTCTTTTCTCGCCCGGCGCGCCAGGTGGCGCTTAGGACTCTGTCGACTGCTCGTGCGCGTGCGGTCCGCGACGGACCGCACGCGCCTCATCGATCAGGCGCCGGTGGCCTTCGCGATGATCTCCTTCGCCACGTTGGCCGGGACCTCGGCGTAGGAGTCGAACTGCATGCTGTAGCTCGCCCGGCCCTGGGTCTTCGACCGGAGGTCGCCGACGTAGCCGAACATTTCCGAGAGCGGCACCAGAGCCTTGACGAGGCGGGCGCCGGAACGCTCCTCCATCGACTGGATGATCCCGCGGCGGGAGTTGAGGTCGCCGATGACGTCGCCCATGTTGTCCTCGGGCGTCGTGACCTCGACGGACATCATCGGCTCGAGCAGCGCGGGGTTGGCCTTGCGGGCCGCCTCCTTCATCACCATCGAGCCGGCGATCTTGAACGCCATCTCGGACGAGTCGACCTCGTGGTACTGGCCGTCCAGCAGGGTCAGCTTGACGCCGACCAGCGGGAAGCCGGCGAGTACGCCGTACTGCATGGCGTCCTGGGCGCCCGCGTCCACCGAGGGGATGAACTCCTTGGGGATGCGACCACCGGAGACCGCGTTGACGAACTCGTACGTCGGGCCGTCCGCCGACATCTCCAGCGGCTCCAGCTTGACGATGACCTTCGCGTACTGGCCCGAGCCACCGGTCTGCTTCTTGTGGACGTAGTCGAGCTTCTCCACCGTGCCGCGGATCGTCTCGCGGTACGCCACCTGCGGCTTGCCGATGTTCGCCTCGACGTTGAACTCGCGCCGCATGCGGTCGACGAGGATGTCGAGGTGCAGCTCGCCCATGCCGGCGATGACCGTCTGCCCGGTCTCCTCGTCGTTCCAGACGCGGAAGGTCGGGTCCTCCTCGGCCAGGCGCTGGATAGCAGTGCCCAGCTTCTCCTGGTCCGACTTGGTCTTCGGCTCGATCGCCACCTGGATGACCGGCTCCGGGAACGTCATCGACTCGAGGATGACCGGGTTCGCCGGGTCGCTGAGGGTGTCACCGGTGGTGGTCTGCTTCAGACCCTGGACGGCGATGATGTCGCCGGCCTGCGCCGTGGGACGCTCCTCACGCTTGTTCGCGTGCATCTGGTAGATCTTGCCGATGCGCTCCTTGCGGTCCTTGGTGGAGTTGACCACCTGGGAGCCGGATTCGAGCGTGCCGGAGTAGACCCGGACGTAGGTGAGCTTGCCGAGGTGCTTGTCCGTCTGGATCTTGAAGGCCAGCGCGGAGAACGGCTCGTCGTTGGACGGCTTGCGCAGGATCGGCGTCTCGCCGTCCGTCGCGGTGCCGTCGATCGCCGGGACGTCCAGCGGCGACGGCAGGTACGCGACCACGGCGTCGAGCATGGGCTGCACGCCCTTGTTCTTGAACGCCGAGCCGCAGAGCACCGGGTTCGCCTTGCTGGCGATCGTGGCCCGCCGGATCGCGGCGACGATCTCGTCCTGGGAGACCTCTTCGCCCTCGAGGTACTTCTCCATGACGGCGTCGTCCACGTCGGCCAGGGTCTCGATCAGCTTGTCGCGCCACTCGTTCGCGGAGGCGACCAGGTCGGCCGGGATCTCCTCGACCGCGTAGTCCTCGCCCTTCTGGGTCTCACCACGCCAGGTGAGCGCGCGCATGCCGACCAGGTCCACGACGCCGATGTGGTCGGCCTCGAGGCCGATCGGGATCTGCAGGACGAGCGGGGTGGCGTTCAGCCGGTCGATCATCATCTGGACGCAGCGGAAGAAGTCCGCACCGGTCCGGTCGAGCTTGTTGACGAAGCACATGCGCGGGACGTGGTACTTGTCCGCCTGCCGCCACACGTTCTCGGTCTGCGGCTCCACGCCGGCCACACCGTCGTACACCGCGACCGCGCCGTCCAGGACACGCAGCGACCGCTCGACCTCGACCGTGAAGTCGACGTGGCCGGGCGTGTCGATGATCTGGATCGTGTGTCCCTTCCACTCGCACTTGGTGGCGGCGGAGGTGATGGTGATGCCGCGTTCCTGTTCCTGCTCCATCCAGTCCATGACGGCCGCGCCCTCGTGGACTTCACCGATCTTGTACGTGATACCGGTGTAGAACAGGATCCGCTCGGTCGTCGTGGTCTTACCAGCGTCGATGTGCGCCATGATGCCGATGTTGCGTACCTTGGCGAGCGCGTCTGCGGCGGCCACTTCAATCCCTACTTTTCTACGTCGTCGTCTCGTGGACCGGTACGACTGCAGCGCCGGCCCGGCGGGAACCGGGCCGGCAACGCCTCGTTACCAGCGGTAGTGCGCGAAGGCCTTGTTGGACTCCGCCATCTTGTGCGTGTCCTCGCGCCGCTTGACGGCGGCACCGAGCCCGTTGCTGGCGTCGAGCAGCTCGTTCTGGAGGCGCTCGATCATGGTCTTCTCACGGCGGGCCTTGGAGTACTGGACCAGCCAGCGCAAACCGAGGGTGGTCTGCCGGGGGGTGCGAACCTCGACCGGAACCTGGTAGGTCGCGCCACCGACGCGGCGGCTGCGGACCTCGAGGGTCGGCTTCACGTTGTCCATCGCGCGCTTGAGGGTGACCACCGGGTCGGTGCCGGTCTTCTCCCGGCAGCCCTCGAGGGCCCCGTACACGATGCGCTCGGCGAGCTGGCGCTTGCCGCCGATCAGGATCTTGTTGACGAGCTGCGTTACCAGCGGCGAGTTGTACACCGGGTCCGGAACTACCGGGTGGCGCGGCGCGGGGCCCTTACGCGGCATGTCAGCTCTTCTCCTTCTTCGCGCCGTAGCGGCTGCGAGCCTGCTTGCGGTTGCGGACACCCTGGGTGTCCAGCGAACCACGGACGATCTTGTAGCGGACGCCGGGCAGGTCCTTCACACGGCCGCCGCGCACGAGCACGATCGAGTGCTCCTGCAGGTTGTGGCCGACACCCGGGATGTACGCCGTGACCTCGATCTGGCTGCTGAGCTTCACACGAGCAACCTTGCGCAGCGCAGAGTTCGGCTTCTTGGGGGTAGTGGTGTACACGCGCGTGCACACGCCGCGCCGCTGAGGGCTTCCCTTCAGCGCCGGCGTCTTGGTCTTGCTCGTCTTCGCCTGGCGGCCCTTGCGGACCAGCTGCTGGATCGTGGGCACCGGGTTTCTCCGCTCCCTTCGGCCGCTTTGTTGCGGCCGCACCGTCTTCTCGTAGTGCCTGTGTGCGCCGGGCGGGGGTCCCGCCCGGCACCCGCGGTCGGGCGTGTCGTCCGGCTCACGGTCCCGCCGTGCGTTGCACAGCGGGTCTTGTCTGTGTCAGGGCTCGACGCCCATCGTGCTGCTGCCCCGTCGCATTAACCGACTCGGGCGCACGCACGAGTTGCCCGGGCAAGCCCAGGCACGAGGGGAAAGAGTACCCATCGCAGGCACGCAGGTCAAAACGAGGCGGCTCGGTGGCCCGGCTTCACGCCGCACTCAGCATGAAACTCGGTCCCCATCAAGACCTGCTCCCACGATGGACATCTCCGCGCACCAAGTGTACCGGGTGCCCAGACACGGCATGGCCGCAGTGCCCGAACCAGGACGCCGAGGGTCAGGAGAACTGCAACAGGAGGGTCAGTACCAGCGCCACCAGCGCCAGTCCGGCCCCCACGCCACCGCACGAGATACCCGCGATGGCACGGCCCCGGCCGGTGAAGCGGGCCCGGCCGGACTCCCCGGAACGGCGGATCTGCCGCAACCCCACCAGCCCCACCCCGATGGCACCGCCGCCGGCCAGCACGGCCAGCAGCGCGAACGCGCCACCCACCCAGCCGCCCCAGCCCTCCGATGCCCCCGACAACCCGAAGCAGAAGACCAGGAACGACACCAGGATCGAGGCGATGCCGGCGATCATCGCACCGGTCGCGAGGCCCGACGCGATCGGCGGGACCGTGTACTGCACGAGCCCGAACTCCGTACCCATCACCGGATCGACCCGGGCCGGCCGCCATCGGTCCGCCGGCGCGGGCGGCGGCGGGACCGCCGTCAGAGACGGGTACGGGGCAGCGGCGCGCACGGGCCCCGGCGGGAGCACATGCCCCGACGTGGCGGGCGGGAAGGGGGCGGTGGGGGTCGGCGGCGGCGCGTCGAACGGCCCGCCCGACCACGAACCCGGTGGCTGCGTCACCCCCCGAGCATGTCACCCGTCCGTGACGTGCCGCAGCCCGGCCACCGCGCGGGCCCGCGGCCGTGTGGGCGGCCAGCAGCCGCACGAGCGCGGATCAGTCGGTGTGGGAGTCGTAGTCCGGCCCCGGCGGTCCCGCGAGATGCAACAGCCCGGCGATGGCCGCCACCACGAGCGTCGCCGCGGCCAGCACGATCCCGGCCCAGGCGAGCACCCGGCCGCGGCGCACCCAGCGGCCACCGGTCAGGTAGCCGCCGGCCGCGTACGCCTGGCGCTCGGCCTGCCTGGCCAGCAGCAACGCGATCGTGGCCGGAATCACGCCGCCGACGAACGCCCCCGTGAGCAGCGCCGCCACACCGAGGACGAACACCGCCTTGGCCTTCGTGGACGGCACGGGCTCCGGATCCATCGGGTGGCGGGTCGGGACGCCGGCGGGAAGGGTCACCAGGCCATCTTAGGAACGCCGAAGGGGCGGCCGCGCATCGCGCGGCCGCCCCCGGCGTCCAGCCGGAAACTCTTAGCGGTACGACCCGAAGTCGAAGTCGTCCAGCGGCACGGCCTGCCCGCTGGCCGGCCCGAACCCGTAGTCGGTCTCCGGGTACCCGGTCATCGAGTACACCTTGGCCTTTGCCTCCTCGGTGGGCTCGACCCGGATGTTGCGGTACTTGCTGATGCCCGTACCGGCCGGGATGAGCTTGCCGATGATGACGTTCTCCTTGAGGCCGACGAGCGAGTCGCTGCGCGAGTTGATCGCCGCGTCGGTCAGCACCCGGGTGGTCTCCTGGAAGGAGGCCGCCGAGAGCCAGGAGTCGGTGGCCAGCGAGGCCTTGGTGATACCCATCAGTACGGGACGACCGGCGGCGGGCTCGCCACCCTCGCCGACGAGCCGGCGGTTCTCCGACTCGAACAGCGCCCGGTCGACCAGCACGCCCGGCAGGAACTCTGTCGCGCCGGAGTCGATGACCGTCACCCGCTTGAGCATCTGGCGGATGATGATCTCGATGTGCTTGTCGTGGATGAGCACACCCTGCGAGCGGTAGACCTCCTGGACCTCCTGGGTCAGGTGGACCTGGACCGCCCGCGGACCCATGATCCGCAGCAGCTCGTGCGGGTCGATGGTGCCCTCGGTGAGCTTCTCGCCGACCTCGACGTGGTCGCCGTCGTGCGCCCGCAGCTTCACGCGCTTCGAGATCTTGTCGTACACGATCTCGTCGCTGCCGTCGTCCGGGATCACGACGATCTTCCGCGAGCGCTCGCCGTCCTCGATGCGGATGCGGCCCGGGGTGTCGGCGATGGGCGCCTTGCCCTTGGGCACGCGGGCCTCGAAGATCTCCTGCACACGCGGCAGACCCTGGGTGATGTCCTCACCCGCGACACCACCGGTGTGGAAGGTACGCATCGTCAGCTGCGTACCCGGCTCACCGATGGACTGGGCCGCGATGATGCCGACCGCCTCGCCGATGTCGACCGACTTGCCGGTCGGCAGCGAACGGCCGTAGCAGGCCGCGCAGACGCCCAGCTTCGACTCGCAGGTCAGCACGCTGCGCACCCGGACGTTCTCGATGCCCGCGGCGACCAGCTTGTCGACCAGGATCGAGTTGAGGTCCTCGCCGCGCTCGACCACGACGTTGCCGTTGGCGTCCGTCATGGTGTCGGCCAGCGTCCGGGCGTGCACGCCGGTCTCGGCGTGCACGTGCACGACGAGTCCACCGTCCACCCGGTCCGCCACCTGCATCGGGATCGCGCGGTCGGTGCCGCAGTCCTCCTCGCGGATGATGACGTCCTGCGAGACGTCCACCAGACGCCGGGTCAGGTAACCCGAGTCGGCGGTCCGCAGCGCGGTGTCGGCCAGACCCTTACGGGCACCGTGCGTGGAGATGAAGTACTCCAGCACGGTCAGACCCTCGCGGTACGACGAGGTGATCGGCCGCGGGATGATCTCGCCCTTGGGGTTGGCCACCAGACCACGGATCGCGGCGATCTGCCGGAGCTGGAGCAGGTTACCGCGAGCGCCGGAGTTGATCATCACCCAGAGCGGGTTCTCCTGCGGCAGCGCGGTCTCCATCTCCTTGGAGATCTCGTTGGTCGCCTTGGTCCAGATCTCGATCAGCTCGCCGCGACGCTCCTCGGCGGTCATCAGACCACGCTGGTACTGCTTGTCGATCCGGTCCGCCTCGACCTGGTAGCGGCTCAGGATCTCCGGCTTGCGGGGGGGACCGATGACGTCGCCCATGCCGATCGTCACACCGGACCAGGTGGCCCAGTGGAAACCGGCCTCCTTGAGCGCGTCCAGAGTGGCCGCCAGGGCGACCTTCGGGAAGCGCTCGGCGAGGTCGTTGACGATCGCCGACAGCTGACCCTTGCGGATCTCGTAGTTGACGTACCGGTACCCCGGCGGCAGCGTCTCGTTGAAGATCACCCGACCGAGGGTGGTCTCCACGAGCACCGACTCGCCCGCCGTCCAGTCCTCGGGCGCCGTCCACGGCTCGGCCTTGGCGCCGTTGTCCACCCCGACGACGTCGCGGAGCCGGATCTTCACCGGCGCCTGCAGGTGCAGCTCGCCGTTGTCGAACGCCATCCGCGCCTCGGCGTCGGACGAGAACACGCGGCCCTCGCCCTTCTGGCCCGGCGTGAGGTGGGTCAGGTGGTACAGACCGATGACCATGTCCTGGGTGGGCATGGTGACCGGCTTGCCGTCGGCCGGCTTGAGGATGTTGTTCGACGACAGCATGAGGATCCGGGCCTCGGCCTGCGCCTCGGCCGACAGCGGCACGTGCACCGCCATCTGGTCACCGTCGAAGTCCGCGTTGAACGCGGTGCAGACGAGCGGGTGGATCTGGATCGCCTTGCCCTCGACCAGCTGCGGCTCGAAGGCCTGGATGCCGAGGCGGTGCAGGGTCGGCGCGCGGTTCAGCAGCACGGGGTGCTCGCTGATGACCTCTTCCAGCACGTCCCACACGACCGGGCGCTGACGCTCGACCATGCGCTTGGCCGACTTGATGTTCTGCGCGTGGTTGAGGTCCACCAGGCGCTTCATCACGAACGGCTTGAACAGCTCCAGCGCCATCTGCTTCGGCAGGCCGCACTGGTGCAGCTTGAGCCGGGGGCCGACGACGATGACGGAACGGCCGGAGTAGTCGACGCGCTTACCCAGCAGGTTCTGCCGGAACCGGCCCTGCTTGCCCTTGAGCATGTCGGACAGCGACTTCAGCGGGCGGTTACCCGGGCCGGTGACCGGCCGGCCGCGGCGGCCGTTGTCGAACAGCGCGTCGACGGCCTCCTGCAGCATCCGCTTCTCGTTGTTGACGATGATCTCGGGCGCGCCCAGGTCGATCAGGCGCTTGAGCCGGTTGTTGCGGTTGATGACCCGGCGGTACAGGTCGTTCAGGTCGCTGGTCGCGAAGCGGCCACCGTCGAGCTGCACCATCGGGCGCAGGTCCGGCGGGATGACCGGGACGCAGTCCAGCACCATGCCCAGCGGCGAGTTGCGCGTGTTCAGGAACGCCGCGACCACCTTGAGCCGCTTGAGCGCCCGGATCTTGCGCTGCCCCTTGCCGGTACGGATGATCTCGCGGAGGTTCTCGGCCTCGGCGTCGAGGTCCATGGCCTCCAGCAGGGCCTTGATCGCCTCGGCACCCATGCCGCCGGTGAAGTACTCACCGAAGCGGTCGCGCAGCTCGCGGTAGAGCAGCTCGTCGGTGACCAGCTGCTTCGAGTCGAGCTTGCGGAAGGTGTCGAGCACCTCGTCGAGACGGTCGATCTCACGCTGCGCCTTGTCGCGGATCTGGCGCATCTCGCGCTCGCCAGCCTCCTTGACCTTGCGGCGTACGTCCGCCTTGGCGCCCTCGGCCTCCAGCTCGGCCAGGTCCTGCTCCAGCTTGGCGGCGCGCTTCTCGATCTCGGAGTCGCGGCCGTTCTCGGCCTGGCGCTTCTCGGCGAAGATCTCGTTCTCGATCGTGGACATGTCGCGGTGACGCGCCTCGGCGTCCACGCTCGTGATCACGTACGAGGCGAAGTAGATGATCTTCTCAAGGTCCTTGGGAGCCAGGTCGAGCAGGTAGCCCAGCCGGCTCGGCACACCCTTGAAGTACCAGATGTGCGTGACCGACGCGGCCAGCTCGATGTGCCCCATGCGCTCACGGCGCACCTTGGACCGGGTCACCTCGACGCCGCAGCGCTCACAGATGATGCCCTTGAACCGGACCCGCTTGTACTTGCCGCAGTAGCACTCCCAGTCCCGCTGCGGACCGAAGATCTTCTCGCAGAAGAGTCCGTCCTTCTCGGGCTTGAGCGTGCGGTAGTTGATCGTCTCGGGCTTCTTGACCTCGCCGTGCGACCACTGCCGGATGTCGTCGGCGGTGGCCAGGCCGATGCGCAACTCGTCGAAGAAGTTGACGTCGAGCACTTGGTCTATCCCTCGTGTTTCCTTGCTCGGATGGGTTTCCAGGCCGGCGGGGGTGTCCCCGGCGAATCATTCACCGGGGACACTCACCGTCAGATCTCTTCGACGCTGCTGACGCCCTCGTTCGGGCGCCGGGACAGGTCGATGCCGAGTTCTTCCGCGGCCCGGAAGACCTCGTCGTCGGTCTCGCGCATTTCCAGAGCAACGCCGTCGCTGGACAGCACCTCAACATTCAGGCACAGCGACTGCAGCTCCTTGAGCAGCACCTTGAACGACTCGGGGATTCCCGGCTCCGGGATGTTCTCGCCCTTGACGATGGCCTCGTACACCTTCACGCGGCCGAGCACGTCGTCGGACTTGATGGTCAGCAGCTCCTGCAGGGCGTACGCCGCCCCGTAGGCCTGCATCGCCCAGCACTCCATCTCACCGAACCGCTGGCCACCGAACTGGGCCTTACCGCCCAGCGGCTGCTGCGTGATCATGGAGTACGGACCGGTCGACCGTGCGTGGATCTTGTCGTCGACCAGGTGGTTCAGCTTCAGGATGTAGACGTACCCGACCGAGATCGGGTCCGGCAGCGGCTCGCCGGAGCGGCCGTCGAACAGCTGCGCCTTACCGTCGCCGTTGACCAGCCGCTGACCATCGCGGTTGACCAGGGTCGACTCGAGCAGGCCCTTGATCTCCTCCTCGCGGGCACCGTCGAAGACCGGGGTCGCCACGTTCGAGTCGGCCGGCGACTCGTGCGCGTCGATCGCCCGCAGCTGGCGCTTCCAGTCGTCGTCCTCGCCGTCCACCGACCAGCCGGTCTTGGCGATCCACCCGAGGTGGGTCTCCAGGACCTGGCCGATGTTCATCCGGCTCGGCACACCGAGCGGGTTGAGCACGATGTCGACAGGGGTGCCGTCCTCCAGGAACGGCATGTCCTCGACCGGCAGGATCTTCGAGATGACGCCCTTGTTGCCGTGGCGGCCGGCGAGCTTGTCGCCGTCCTGAATCTTGCGCTTCTGCGCCACGTACACGCGGACCAGCTCGTTGACACCCGGCGGCAGCTCGTCGCCGTCCTCGCGGGAGAACGTCCGGACGCCGATCACCGTGCCGGTCTCGCCGTGCGGCACCTTCAGCGAGGTGTCCCGGACCTCCCGGGCCTTCTCGCCGAAGATCGCGCGCAGCAGCCGCTCCTCCGGGGTCAGCTCTGTCTCGCCCTTGGGCGTGACCTTGCCGACCAGGATGTCGCCGGGCACGACCTCGGCACCGATCCGGATGATGCCGCGCTCGTCCAGGTCGGCGAGCATCTCCTCGCTGACGTTGGGGATGTCGCGGGTGATCTCCTCCGGGCCGAGCTTGGTGTCACGGGCGTCGACCTCGTGCTCCTCGATGTGGATCGAGGTGAGGACGTCCTGCTGCACGAGGCGCTGCGACAGGATGATCGCGTCCTCGTAGTTGTGGCCCTCCCAGCACATGAACGCGACGAGCAGGTTGCGGCCCAGGGCCATCTCCCCGTCGTCGGTGCACGGGCCGTCCGCGATGACCTGGCCGGCTTCGACCCGGTCGCCCTCGAACACCACCGGCTTCTGGTTGACGCAGGAGCCGGCGTTGCTGCGGCGGAACTTGTGCAGCAGGTACGTACGCCGGTGGCCGTCGTCCTGGTGCACCGTCACGTAGTCGGCGCACAGGTCCTCGACCACGCCGCCGACCTCGGCGACGACCACGTCACCGGCGTCGACCGCGGCGCGGTACTCCATGCCGGTGCCGACCAGCGGCGCCTCGGCCTTGACCAGCGGCACGGCCTGGCGCTGCATGTTCGCGCCCATGAGGGCACGGTTGGCGTCGTCGTGCTCGAGGAACGGGATCATCGCGGTGGCGACCGAGGTCATCTGCCGCGGCGAGACGTCCATGTAGTCGACCTGCGTGCCGGGCACGTAGTCGACCTCACCGCCCTTCCGGCGGACCAGGACGCGGTCCTCGGCGAAGGTGCCGTCGCTGGAGAGCGGGGCGTTGGCCTGCGCCTTGATGAACCGGTCTTCCTCGTCGGCGGTCAGGTAGTCGACCTCGTCGGTGACCCGGCCGTTGTCGACCCGCCGGTACGGCGTCTCGATGAAGCCGAACGGGTTGACCCGCGCGAACGTCGACAACGCCCCGATCAGGCCGATGTTCGGGCCCTCGGGCGTCTCGATCGGGCACATCCGGCCGTAGTGCGACGGGTGCACGTCACGGACCTCGAAGCCGGCCCGCTCCCGGGACAGACCACCCGGGCCGAGCGCGCTCAGCCGGCGCCGGTGGGTCAGGCCCGCCAGCGGGTTGGTCTGGTCCATGAACTGGGACAGCTGCGACGTACCGAAGAACTCCTTGATCGCCGCCACCACCGGGCGGATGTTGATCAGGGTCTGCGGCGTGATCGCCTCGACGTCCTGGGTCGTCATGCGCTCGCGGACGACGCGCTCCATCCGGGACAGGCCCACGCGGACCTGGTTCTGGATGAGCTCGCCGACCGTACGCAGGCGCCGGTTGCCGAAGTGGTCGATGTCGTCGGCCTCGTAGCCCTCCTCGCCCGCGTGCAGGCGGCAGAGGTACTCGACGGTGCGGACAACGTCTTCCTCGGTCAGCGTCCCCTGGTGGATCGGGACGTCGATCTCGAGCTTCTTGTTGAACTTGTACCGGCCGACCTTGGCGACGTCATACCGCTTCGGGTTGAAGAAGAGGTTGTCGAGCAGGGTCTGCGCGTTCTCCCGCGTCGGGGGCTCGCCCGGGCGCAGCTTGCGGTAGATGTCCAGCAGGGCCTCGTCCTGCCCCGCGATGTGGTCCTTCTCCAGCGTGGTCATGAGCAGCTCGGACCACCCGAAGCGCTCGCGGATCTGGTCGGCCGACCAGCCGATCGCCTTGAGCAGGACGGTGACGGCCTGGCGGCGCTTGCGGTCGATCCGAACACCGACGGTGTCGCGCTTGTCGATGTCGAACTCCAGCCAGGCACCCCGGCTCGGGATGACCTTGACGCTGGTCAGGTCGCGGTCGGAGGTCTTGTCCGGCTCCTTGGTGAAGTACACGCCCGGCGAGCGGACGAGCTGACTCACCACGACCCGCTCCGTGCCGTTGATGACGAACGTCCCCTTGGGGGTCATCATCGGGAAGTCACCCATGAACACGGTCTGGCTCTTGATCTCGCCAGTGGTGTTGTTGGTGAATTCGGCGGTCACGAACAGCGGGGCGCAGTAGGTCAGATCCTTCTCCTTGCACTCCTCGATCGAGGCCTTGACCTCGTCGAATCGGGGAGACGAGAAGGACAGCGACATTGTGCCGGAGAAGTCCTCAATGGGACTGATCTCTTCGAGGATCTCTGCGAGGCCCGAGTGGGCGTGCGGGTCGTCCGCCGAGCGAGCCTGCCAAGCCTCGTTCCCAACCAGCCAGTCGAAGGACTCGGTCTGGATGGCGAGGAGGTTGGGTACCTCAAGTTGCTCGGTGATCCTGCCGAACGAGATGCGGCGGGGAGCGTATGCGCTCGACGTACGACTGGTCTTCGCAGGGCGGGAAGCTGCCAAGATGCGTCCTTCCGAGGACCGGTGCTGCTGATGCGGCTGAGCTGCGTTGGGCGGCTGCGGTATGCAACTGTCGGCGTGCACTTTCTGGCTGCGTGCACTCCAATGGACCCCCCAGGAATTTATCCGGATGGATATCCTGGCAGGGCGCAAGACAGAAGGCAGCGCAAACTAGCAGTGTAGCCGCTCGGCTAACCGCTGTCCAGCCCTCGCCGAGGGGCGCTGCGGAACGTGTCCCCGCGGCCTCCTGCCGGCGCCTCCGGGGGCCGGTGCCGCATGCGGGGCCGCTCTGGAACGCGGCGTCTCTCCTCGTGCCGTCCGCGGGGTCCCGTTCGTCTCGGTGTACCCACAGGCGGGCTGTCGCAAGCGCGGAAACTTGCTGATGTCAGCGTGCCTGCCAGCGGACACACAGTCAAGAGTCTCGGCGCCGTGCCGTCGCCCCACGGACGCGGCATAGCGACCATAACGCACGCCCGGTATAGGTTAGCCGGAATTGTCGGTCAACAAACTGACTGGCACCGAAACCACTCCTGACCTGCATAACCACCGCGAGAAACAACGAGGGTGGAGGCCCTGAACGGACCTCCACCCTCGCCTTACGGAGCGTTAGCTCACTTGAGCGTAACCTTGGCGCCTTCGCCCTCGAGCTTGGCCTTGGCAGCCTCGGCCTTCTCCTTGTTGACACCCTCCAGGATCGCCTTGGGGGCACCCTCGACGGCGTCCTTGGCCTCCTTGAGGCCCAGGCCGGTCAGCTCACGCACGACCTTGATGACCTGGATCTTCTTGCCGCCGTCGCTCTCCAGAACGACGTCGAAGGAGTCCTTCTCGGCCTCGGCCTCGGCCGCGCCGCCACCGGCAGCCGGGGCGGCCGCGACGGCCACGGGAGCGGCCGCGGTGACCTCGAAGGTCTCCTCGAACTGCTTCACGAACTCCGAGAGCTCGATCAGCGTCATGTCCTTGAACGCGTCGAGCAGCTCCGCAGTGCTGAGCTTCGCCATGTCTGGCGTCCTTTCCTTGTTTCCGAAAATGAAAAGTCAAACTCCGCGCAGGGCCTCAGCCCTCTGCGGAACCCTCTGCGCTCTTCTTGTCCTGCAGCGCCGCCGCCAGGCGGGCGACCTGCGACAGCGGCGCCTGGAACAGGCCCGCCGCCTTGGTCAGGTTGCCCTTCATGGCACCGGCCAGCTTGGCCAGCAGCACCTCGCGGGACTCCAGGTCAGCGATCTTGTTGACCTCGGCGGCCGTGATGGCCTTGCCCTCGAAGACGCCGCCCTTGATGACCATGACCGGGTGGGCCTTGGCGAAGGCCCGCAGGCCCTTGGCCGCCTCGACCGGGTCACCGCCGACGAAGGCGAGCGCGGTAGGACCGGTGAACAGCTCGTCGAGGCCCTCGATGCCCGCCTCGGTCGCCGCCCGCTTCGCGAGCGTGTTCTTCGACACGGAGTACGTGGTCTCCTTGCCGAGCGCACGCCGCAGCTCGGTGAGCTGGGCGACCGTGAGACCGCGGTACTCGGTCAACACGGCTGCCTTCGAGTTCCGGAACTGGTCCGTCAGTTCGGCAACGGCAGTGGCCTTGTCGGCCCGGACCGGCTTGTCCGCCATGTCCCTCCTCTCTCCTTGCTCGAGCCGCCGGCAGGGTCCCGGGCCCGAACACGAGAAACGCCCCGGCGCAGGTGAGCGCACGGGGCGGACATTGACGGCCAGACACGGCCGGCTAGGACCGCGACTCGCAGACGATGGTCGCGAACCGTTCTCCCCTGCGCGGGCCGCCCGCATGTGCGGGGCCTTCGGCTGCGGCCTCTGTCGGAGACTGAACTGTCCAACGACGGATGCCACGGCGACCGGCGGTCTGTGGGTGGAACTTCGAGGAGAAGAGTACGCGGCACCGCCCGCGAAAGCCAAATCCGCCCATCCCGTGCCTGGCGGGCTTTCGGTATCACCCCCGCCCCGGCGCAGGCCGCCCCGGACACACGAAAGCCCCCGGGGATCCCCGGGGGCTTTCGGCGCGATTCGCGCGACGTCAGACGTCAGCACCCTCACGCAGGTTCTTCACCACGTTCGGGTCGATCTGGACGCCAGGGCCCATGGTCGTGGTCACGGTGACCTTCTTGAGGTACTTGCCCTTGGCCGCGGACGGCTTCGCGCGCAGCACCTCGTCGAGCACCGCGGCGTAGTTGTCGATCAGCTGGTCGGCCGAGAACGACGCCTTGCCGATGATCAGGTGCAGGTTCGAGTGCTTGTCCACCCGGAAGGTGATCTTGCCACCCTTGATGTCCGAGACGGCCTTGCTGACGTCCATGGTCACCGTGCCGGTCTTCGGGTTCGGCATCAGGCCGCGGGGGCCGAGGATGCGGGCGATCCGACCGATCTTGGCCATCTGGTCCGGCGTGGCGATCGCGGCGTCGAAGTCCAGCCAGCCGCCCTGGATGCGGGCAACCAGTTCGTCCGTGCCGACCTCGTCGGCACCGGCGGCCGCGGCCTCCTCGGCCTTCGGGCCCTGGGCGAAGACGATCACCCGTGCAGTCTTACCGGTGCCGTGCGGCAGGTTGACCGTGCCACGGACCATCTGGTCCGCCTTGCGCGGGTCCACACCGAGCCGCATCGCGACCTCGACCGTGGCGTCGAACTTCGTCGGGCTCGTATCCTTCGCCAGCTTGATGGCGTCGGCGGGCTCGTAGAGCTTGGTGGCGTCGATCTGCTCGGCCGCCTTGCGGTAGCCCTTGCTGCGCTGCATGTTCTCTGTACTCCTGTGGTAGATGGCGGAGCGCGCCGATCGCGCCCCTCCCACGCCTTGCGGTGTTGCTAGATCTTGGTGACCTGGTTGAAGTTCAGCTCGACCGGGGTCTCCCGGCCGAAGATCGACACCAGGACCTTCAGCTTCTGCTGGTCCGCGTTGATCTCACTGATCGAGGCCGGCAGCGACGCGAACGCGCCGTCGGTCACGGTGACCGAGTCGCCCACCTCGAAGTCCAGCACCCGGACCTCAGGCTTGGCCTTCTTCTCCTCGGCCTCGACCGCCGGGGCCAGCCACTTCAGCACCTCGTCGAGCGACAGCGGTGCCGGACGGTCGACGCGGTCCGTCGAGCCCACGAAGCCGGTCACCCCGGGCGTGTTGCGCACGCACGAGTACGACTCCGGGGTCAGGTCCATCCGGACCAGGATGTAGCCGGGGAAGACCTTGTTCTGCACCTGGAGGCGCTTGCCGTTCTTGACCTCGACCTCTTCGCGGGTCGGCACCTCGACCTGGAAGATGAAGTCCTCCATGTCGAGGCTGGTGATCCGGGTCTCGAGGTTGGTCTTCACCTTGTTCTCGTAGCCGGCGTACGAATGCACCACGTACCAGTCGCCGGGCGCGTAACGCAGCTTCTGCCGCAGCTCGGCCACGGGGTCGTAGTCGTCGTCCGCCTCCGGGGCGGCAGTCTCCACGGTGCCGGCGGCCTCGACCGACTCGTCGGTGGCCGCCGTGGCCACCGAGGACTGCTCGTCGGCGGTCTCGTCGTACTCAGGCACGCTCGCTCACTTCCGTAATGTCAGCTGCTCTTGCCGCCGAAGGCGAACAGGACCGCCTTGGCGAACCCGAAGTCCAGCACAGCCACGATCGCCGTCATGATGGCGACGAACGCGATCACGACGCCGGTGTAGGTCAGCAGTTCCTTACGCGTCGGCCAGATGACCTTACGTAGTTCGCTGACGACCTCGCGGAAGAACCCACCGATCCGGCCGAAGATGCCGACCCGGCCTTCCTTCTTCGCCTTGGGGCTCTCAGCGCTCGCCTTGCGCTCACGGACGGCTGTGCCGCCACGGCTTACCGGCTCGTCGTCCTCGACGAGGTCGTCCTCGACGGCCGCGTCCTCGAACGTCGCGTCATCGGGCACCTCGTTGTCGGGGCGGCCGTCCGCGGCGTCGTCACCGGGTCGCTTCCTCTCGGCCACTTCGCCCTCTTCCCGTCGTCGGTGGATGTCGCGTCAGCGCCTGGTTGTGCGCTGGGCTCGTGCCGGCCGCCCGCGCCGGGCGGACCGCCGCCGGCGGTCCGGCGCGACGCGCCGGCAGCCACGCCGATCGGTTGCGCAGGGGTGACAGGACTTGAACCTGCAGCCTGCGGTTTTGGAGACCGCTGCTCTGCCAATTGAGCTACACCCCTGTGCGGGTTGTCCTACCAAATCGCACACGAGATGCCGCACACGAAAGGCAGGGTTCAGTTACCCCACGGCGCACCAGTGTACGGGTACGCCGCTCGGAATCCCAACTCGCCCTACCCCGTCCCGAGCGGGCGAACCCGGTCACCGCTTACGAATCGTGGCCCTGGCCAGGGACAGCACTTTCTCTCCCCGACAGGTCGCGGTCAGCTCGAGCCGGGTCAGCCCGTCGTCGGTGACCTCCTTGACCACGGCGGAGACCTCCACCTCCGTGCCCTCGTCGGTGTCGGGGACCGGAACGGGGCGGGCGAACCGCACGCTGAACTCGACCACCGCGTCCGGCGCGCCGGCCCAGGCGGTCACGGCCCGGCCGGTCAGCGCCATGGTGAACATGCCGTGCGCGATCACCCCCGGCAGACCGACACCGGTGGCGACCCGGTCACTCCAGTGGATCGGGTTGAAGTCACCCGAAGCGCCCGCATACCGCACCAGGTCGGCACGAGTGACCTGGAACCGCTGCACCGGCAGTACCTCGCCGCTCATAGCTGTGCCTCCTTTCGCATGCGCTCGCGGCCCTCGCTGCGCTCGCTCATGCGTGGCCCTCCCCGCGCTGGACGAGCTTCGACCAGGCCGTGACGACCGGCTCGCCGGCCTCGGTGGTGACGTCGGTGCGGGTGGTGAGGAAGTCGTGCCCGCCCCGGGTGGTGATCTCCTCGATCGTGTTGACGCAGACCAGCGCGTCGCCGGCGACCACCGGACGGGTATAGGCGAACCGCTGGTCACCGTGCACCACCCGGCTGTAGTCCAGGCCGAGCTCGGGGTCGGTGACGATCTGCTGGCTCGCCGCCATGGTCACCACCACCGGGAAGGTGGGCGGCGCCAGCACGTCCGGGTAGCCGAGTGCTCGGGCCGCTTCCGGGTCGTGAAACTCCGGCTCTGTCGCGCCGATCGCGGTCGCGAACTCACGGATCTTTTCGCGGCCCACCAGGTAGGGCGGGGTCGGCGGGAAGCTTCGGCCGACGAAGGACTGATCCAGGGGCATGGGCTGAACCTACCGCGCCACCGGCACAGAAAGCAGGCGTGGCGGCGACCGTCACGGTCGCCGCCACGCCGAAGAGTTTCAGATACGAGAGATCAGCGCGTCTCGCGGTGCAAGGTGTGCTTGCCGTCCCGGGGGCAGAACTTCTTCAGCTCGATGCGGTCCGGGTCGTTGCGCCGGTTCTTGCGGGTGATGTAGTTCCGCTCCTTGCACTCCGTACACGCCAGGGTGATCTTCGGACGGACGTCGGTCGCCTTGGCCACGGCGGGGTGCCTTCCTGCTCACTGGGGTGCTAACGGCATGCCAGCGTAGACGGTTCCTACGCGGACATGCAAAACGGGCGCCCTCGAGCGCCTTTTACTTGTGCGGCATCCGGGACGAATCCCGGATGAGTAGCGGTGGCCGGACTTGAACCGGCGACACAGCGATTATGAGCCGCTTGCTCTGCCAACTGAGCTACACCGCCGAGCCGAGCCGAGTCCAGCTCTGTGGCGGAAACGAACCCGGTTGGAGCCCCCTTACGGAATCGAACCGTAGACCTTCTCCTTACCATGGAGACGCTCTGCCGACTGAGCTAAGGGGGCGCGCGATCTCTCGCGTGATGCGCAGGGGTAAGAGTACACGGCCCCTCAGCGGAGGTGAAATCGGATCCCCCGCCCGCCCGGGATGTCCCCGTCCGGTAGCACCCGGCGGCCGCTGCGCACCTGGTCAGATCACCGCGCGCAGGCGCCTGACCTCGCCCGTCGGGGTGGACTCGGGCTCGGTCTGGGCGCTGAACCAGGCCTCCAGGCGCTCGTACGGCAGGGGGCGGCTGAACAGGTAGCCCTGGCCGATCTCGCAGCCCATCTCCTCCAGCAGCTCCAGGGTCAGCTCGCTCTCCACGCCCTCGGCCACCACGGTGAGCCCGAACTCACGGGACAGACTGATCACCGCGCGCACGATCGCCAGGTCGCCGGTGTCGGTCGCCATGCCCTGGACGAAGCTGTCGTCGATCTTCACCTCCTGCACCGGCAGCTGGCGCAGGTAGGACAGCGACGAGGCGCCCGTACCGAAGTCGTCGACGGACAGGCGTACCCCGAGATCCCGCAACCGGTACAGGGTGGGTAGGGCCCGCTCGATCTCGCCCAGCATGCCCGGCTCGGAGATCTCGAACGTGATCTGCGACGGCGGGACGCGATACTCCTTGATCAACCGGTGCACCAGCTCGGGGAACCGGCTGTCGAGCAGCGTGCGCGCGGACAGGTTGACCGCGATGGACAGTGGGCGGTCGGCGTCCGCCCAGGCCCGGCACCGGCGCAGCCCCATCGTGAGCACCACCTCGGTGAGCCGGTGCAACTGGCCGGTGTGCTCGGCGACCGCGATGAAGTCCTCCGGCGCCACCTCTCCGTGTGCCGGGTGCTGCCAGCGGGCGAGGCACTCGACCCCGACCAGGTGCCGGTCGGACAGCCTGACCTTGGGCTGGAAGTAGACGTCGAGTTCGCCGTTGTCCAGCGCGCGCCGCAGGTCGGCGGCCAGACCGAGGCGACGCACCGCCCGGGACTCCAGCGCGGGATGGAACAGCTGCACCCCGTACGGAAGCATCTTGGCCGCGTTGGCGGCCAGCTCGGCGCGGCGCAGCAGGGCCTCGGGGTCGTCGCCGTGGTCGGGTTGGACCGCGACGCCCGCGGCCGTGTCGACGTCGAGGGTCAGCGAGCCGACCACCATCGGGCCGCGCAGCTGCTCGCGCATCTCCGTGGCCAGCCGCACGGTCGCCTCGGTGCTCTCGGCGCGCAGGGTGACCACGAACTCGTCGCCGCCGATCCGGCCGACCAGCGAACCGGGGCCGGCGATGTTGCGCAGCCGCTCGGCGACCTCGGTCAGCAGCTTGTCGCCCGCCGAGTGGCCCATGGATTCGTTGACCTCGCGCAACCCGTCCACATCGAAGAGCAGCACGGCCACGACCTCACCCGGCGCGCGGACCTTGACCGACTCCGCCAGGGCGTCGGTCATCCGCCGCCGGTTCGGCAGCGAGGTGAGCCGGTCGTGGTACGCGTCGTAGCGCAGCCGGTCGACCAGGCGCGAATTCTCCACCGCGACCGCGGCGTGGGCGGCGATGGTCTCGAGCACCTGGACGTCGGCCTGCCGGAAGATCTGCGTCTCGCCGAGGCGGTTGACCACCTCGAGGGAGCCCACCGTCGTCTGGCCGGACCGCAGCGGGATGACGATGACGTCCTTCACCCCCGCGTCGCGCAGGGTGTGCCGGAGATCCGCGGTGTCGTCGAAGGCGGCGCCCACCGCGATCGCGTGCTGGCCGGCGAGCGCACGCTCGCGGACGGCGGTCGGGGTGGGCGAGATGTCGAGCAGCCCCGCGTCGTCGACGCGTGCCGTGAGCAGCACTTCCGGATGCCGGCCCTGGGCGGGCAGCCAGAGCGTCGCGCACTCGGCGCGCATGAGCCGGCGCACCCGTCCGAGCAGCACGTCGGGCAGGCCACCGTCGTTGCTGTGCTCGCGGACGGCCAGCGTCAGTTCGTAGACGTCGGCGAGGGTGCGGTGCTGGCGGAAGAAGCCCTCGAACGAGCGGAACAGCAGCACCACGGCACCGACGAGGACACCGAGCAGCAGGCCCGCCCACGGGGTGGCGTCCAGCGCGACCAGGAAGACGAGTCCGACGGCGATGTTGATGGAGGCCGTACCGATCGCGGCGGGCGCCGACCGCAGCGCACCCTGCCCGGCCTGCGGGCCCTGGAGCAGCATGATGACGCTGCCCACCGCGGCGTGGGAAACGATGGCGCTGGTGATGCAGGCGGCGAAGAGGATTCCCCAGGTGCCCGGCTGGGGTCCGCGGAGGTCCGGCAGGGCCGCGGCCACGAGCAGCGCCGCCGACGTCGCGGCCCCGGACTTGGCGACGTTGAACCACAGCTTGGTCGGTTCCACCCGGGCCCGCAGCTGAGCGATCACAGCACCGATCGTGACGACGGTGAGGACCATCATCGGGGGCAGGAAGTAGATCGCCAGGACCAGCGGGATCTCGGTCAGCACGACCGAGGTGTTCTGCCGGCGGATGAGGACGTTCAGAACGGCGACGGCGGCCAGGATGACGCCCGCGAGCGCAACCAGGCCGCCGAGCCAAGCGCGATACCAGGTGGGGTCGGAAATCCAGAAGATCAGAGCGCAGATGAACGCGAACGCGGCGAGGGGCGCCGTGATCAACCACGCGTACTCCGGCGAACGCCGCGGCGACGGCCGACGCCCGGTCATGGCGCTCCTCGATCAATCGATCCGGTGCGGCCGCGCCCCGGAGGGCGCGACTGGTGTCAGGACCAGACGGTGTCGCCCAGCAGGTGCTGGGTGGCCGCGGTGGCCGATCCCCCGGTCCCGTGCTCTGCGGCCACGGTCGCGGCGCCAGCACCGCCGAGCAGGGCGGCGAGCACGAAAACCAAGCCGGCGAAGCGGCTCAGCTTCCTTGCAGACATGTTGTGCTCCTATTGGGAAATCTCGTATCCGGTGGGGGGTTCCATGATGGTGCCACACCCCTTGTCCGTCGGGCAGTGTCCACAGGCCCCTCGAAGCCGCACATCCCAAAATCCTGGCTGAACGGCTGAGTTACTTGCGCAATCCCGACCCGCAAAATTGGCAGCTTTAGGTCCGATTTAACGGGAGAAGTGAGACCATTCTGGCCATTCTCGTCAGGATGGCTTGACGTCAGGCTCGCTTGACGAAAGACTGCGGTATGGCCTCACCCGATGAACTGGAGCGCCGACACACACTCGCCACGGCCACCGCCCGCTACGACGAGTTGCGGATGCGTGACGCGCTCGCCGCGATGGCGGCCGACGACGACACGCCGCCGCTCAGCCGCGAAGAGTCGCTCGAACTTCTCGCCCTCAGCGAGGTCGTGATCCGCAAGGCCGGCTACGGACGCCAGCCGATGATCCGCTCGGCGCGGGCCGCCGGAGCCTCCTGGACCCAGATCGGGGCCGCCCTGGGCAGCAGCAAGCAGGCCGCCTGGGAGGGGCACAACCGCTGGATCGAGGAGCAGGCGCGCCAGCACGAGGACACCGGTTACCAGGGCTTCGGCCCGGCCGAGGTGGACACCGCACGCGGCCTCGCCGGGCGGCGCCCCGACTAGCTGGGCGAACCCCGCGTCGCACGTCAGTTGGCGGATCACAAGGGTCGTCGCCGATCGCCCTAAGCGCCGGTCGCCGCGGGACGGCTCGGGTCACTGCTGTACTGCGACCAGGAACCCGGATACAGCCGCCCCGGGCCGAGGCCCGCGTACTCCAGGGCCAGCAGGTTGTGGCAGGCCGTCACACCGGACCCGCAGTACGAGATCGTGTCGGCGCCCGCACCGACCGCAGCGAATCGCTCGCGCAGCTCCGCCACCGGCAGGAAGCGGCCGTCCGCGGAGAGATTGTCGCGGCAGGGCAGGTTACGTGCGCCGGGAATGTGCCCCGGCCGCGGATCGATCGGCTCGACCTCACCGCGGAATCGCGCCGGATCGCGGGCGTCCAGCACCGTCACGGACGGATCGGTCGCCGCGGAAATGTCCGCCAGCCACTGCGCCGGCCACGGCCGCGGGGTGAACGTGGCACGCGGCCGGCGCAGCTCGTCGCTGGTCAGCTCACCGCCGTACGCGGAAATTCCGCCGTCGAGCAGCGCCGCGTCGTGGCCGGTCGCCCGCAGCATCCACACCAGCCGGGCCGCGACCACCCCGCCCGCGTCGTCGTACCCGATGACGATGTCGTCGTCGCCGATGCCGAGTGCGGCCATGCCCTCGGCGAACACCGCGGGGTCCGGCAGCGGATGCCGGCCCTCGGCCGGCGACGCCGGGCCGGCCAGCCAGCGGTCCAGGTCGACGAAGACCGCGCCCGGCAGGTGCCCGGACTCGTACGCGGCGCGACCGGAACGGCCGTCGAGATACCAACGGACATCGGCCAGAACGATCCGCGCTCCCGCCGCGCGCACCCACTCCAGGTCGACAACCGGCTCGATCAACGGCCCTCCTCGTCCTCGTCGTCGGGCGACGATCGCCGCCCGCGCGGGCGGAAACGCACCACGGCCACCGCGGCCAACGCCACCGCCAGGCCCGCGCTGATCGCGGACGCGGCGGACCCCGGCAGATACAGGCCGAGCACGAGGATCAACAGTGCCACGCCGAAGAGCAGATGGTAGAGCCCCGCGGCGCGCACGTCACGGAACGTGCGGGCGGTGGCCGCGGGCATGCGACGGGTCGCCAGCATCGTCACGCCCATGACCACCAGGCCCGCCCCGGCCACCACGCCGATGCCGACCGTCCAGCCGCTGACACTCATGACGCCAGTCTGCGGGCGGAAGCGGGGGTGTACCGGCGGATCGCTCGTTCCCGGGTCTCCGCCCCGCGTCTCTCCGCTCCGGCGTCAGCGGTAGTTGGTGAACTGCAACGCGACGCCGAAGTCCTCCTGCTTGAGCAGTGCGATCACGGCCTGCAGGTCGTCACGCTTCTTGCCCGTCACCCGGAGTTGGTCGCCCTGGATCTGCGCCTGCACACCCTTGGGGCCCTCGTCGCGGATCTTCTTGCTGATCGCCTTGGCCTTGTCGGTCTCGATGCCCTCGATGACCTTGCAGTCGATCTTGTACGTCTTACCCGACTGGCGCGGCTCGCCCGCGTCCAGCGACTTCAGCGAGATGTTGCGCTTGACCAACTTCTCCTTGAAGACGTCGAGGGCGGCCGCGGCCCGCTCCTCCGTCTCCGAGGTGATCGAAACCCCGGATTCCCCCGAACGGGTGATCGTGGTGCCCGTTCCCCGGAAGTCGAACCGGGTGCCGAGCTCCTTCTCCGCTTGGTGGAAGGCGTTGTCGACCTCCTGCCGGTCGACCTTGCTGACGATGTCGAACGACGGATTGGCTGCCATGGTCAAACTCCCGGGCGGTGGGATGCGTCGATGTGGGTACGGGCGGCGCGATGGCCCCCCGACATGCCGACCGTACCCGGTTGCAGATCCGCCCACGGGTCCGGCTATCCTGTTGTCCGCTGCCGCGGGAGACTGCGGTGACGTGCCCAGGCGGGTTGCCCGAGCGGCCAATGGGAGCGGACTGTAAATCCGTCGCGAAAGCTACAGAGGTTCGAATCCTCTACCCGCCACCACAAGCTCGAAGAGGCCCCTCACCTGCTGAAACAGCCGGGAGGGGCCTTCCTCGTTGGTCCCACTAGGTCCCACTCAGGACCGCTTGCTCTCACTCGTCACGGCAAATGCGCGGCAAAGTTTGCGGGTCAAGATTCACTCGGGATGGTGATCGTCGGCGCCGCGTTCAGCGCTGCCTCGATCCGCCTCTTGGCCGCCTCCTGCTCACGGTCGACGCACTTGGCGTAGACCTTCATCAGGACGTGGACGCTGTGCCCGGCCCACTCGGCGACGCCCGCCTGGTAATTTCCTCAGCTTCGGCCCGCCGCTGCCGAATGTGTGCGCCCGTGGCAGCCAGGTATCCGTGGGCCCGCGTGGCGGCCGTACTCGTCGGTATCGCGACGCTTCTGGTCGCGTTGATCGTAGTGACGGGTCAAGTTTCCGATCGAAAGCGGCTAAACATCGCCGACGATGACTCGCGCCGTAGGGACGTTGAACGAGTACGCCTCGACCCCGACTTCGAGGCCAAGGTGCAGGCCTTTGAGGAGCTCCGTCACGTACAGGCGATTTACATCGATTCGGTCAAGCATCGGAATGACGTCCTGAAACAGATACTGTCTGATCCAGGCCCTGCATGGCCTGAGCTGCGGGATCTGTCTGCCGAGATGAAGGTGGCCGAGGAGGAGCAGCTTTCCAAGCTGGAGGCTGCAACGTGGCCGCAGGATGCAGAAGGCGCCATTGTGGAGCTCAAGACCGACATTCGCCTGGCAATTCCCTACTGGCAGAAGGCCGCCGTGTCCAGCAGCTCGGATGAGGCACACGCCAACATCGGCCTCGCGTTGAAGCATTGCGGCAGCTCATCTGCCACCAAGGCTCGGGTTGCGCTCCACCTGCTGCCAGGATGACAGGCTGCAGAGGTTTGAATCATCTACCCGCCTCCCAGCCCGTCCGTAGCATCAAGGGCCAGCGACCGCGGATCGCGACCTCAATTTCCTAGACCACCTGTCGCACATCACCCTGGCAGAACCGCGTCGCACATCAGTTGTCGGGCCACAAACGGGCGCGGTTTGTGTCCTCCGTCGGGTGATGTGCGACAGTCGAATAGGCGCACTCAGCAGTAGGACTGGCTCACACGACACCGCCGTATGCTTGCCGATTCCGTATACCGTGATGGGAGACATTGATGGCTGAGAGGAACCATCTGTGACGCTCTGGTTGGCCGCCGCTTTGCTGGCTGCCATCGGTCTGCATATGGTGGCACGCCCCGCTGCTGTCGCCCGGCAGGATAGGTGGAAGTTCCGCAACAGCGAGGGGCTCGAGCCGAGCCGGGTCTACGTGTGGCTGATCCGGCTCTGCGGAGTGGCGTTCGTCGTCGGGGCGATCGGCCTGGTGCTCCAGTCACGGGGCTGATCCCGGCCGACCACCCTCGCCCAACTCCTGCGGGTGGCCGGAGCTCGCCGGATCGTGGAGAAATCGTTCCAGGCCGCGGAGGCCAGGTCGGTCTCGACCAACACCACGTTCCTAACCTCGAGCCTCTCCGGAAGGCTCACCTTGCAGCTCGTCACCAACCCACGTGGCGATGACGATAACGACCGTGGCCAGCTTCATTGCAAGCATGGTCGACGCACTCTCACCGGCAGGTCCGCGCACCCACGGCTCAGAAGGGCTTCATGAGCGCTTGCACGCAGCGCGAGCTGGCTCCTGAGAGACCGTCGGCGCCACTGGGCGGTCAAGATCCGGGCGGGCCCGGTCCGTTCGCGAACCGGGTCCGGCGGGGAATGGATAGCGGGTCAGGGGTTCCAGTTGAACTGCTGCGTGCTTGCGGCGGTGTTGCAGGTGGCCCAGACGAGGGCGGCATTTTTCGTGGTGCCGGCGGACAGGCATAGGTGGCGGCCGTTGCCGAGGTAGGCGCCGAGCGACTTCAACACCTTCTTGCCCGAGCCGACGTCGAATACCTCCAGTTGCTGGTAGCTCCCGCCGTTGCAGCGATAATCGCGCACCTGCCCTGAAGCCTGCCCGAGGTTGTCGAGGCAGTACGGGTACGGCGGGCCGGACTCTTCGCCGTAGCGGACGAAGATCAGCGGATGTCCGTTGTACGTGCGGGAGGTGTCCTGGCGCTTCATCGTGCCGACCAGGCCGCAGCCACCCATGACAAGCGCCGTGCCCTCACTGCCGCTCGGCACGAAGATGCAGTAGCTGCCCTTCCTGACGTACGGTGACTGACCGGAGGCCTGAGCCGCCTGTGGAGTTGCGATGACCGCGACGAGTGTCGCCAGCACCGCGGCGAGGATGCCACCTCGCAAGATCGATATCTTGGACATGGGCGCGGAGCCTATTTCGGAAGGCTTCCCAGCGCACACCCCCTGCGACAAGAACCACATAGCAGGCGGCGGTGTGGTGGTAATGGCGGTGGTCGGCCGGCAGCCGCCGAATCTTCGATCGAGGGGCGCTACTGGGCTTGCGCGGCGGCGGTCGTGCTCAAACTAGGAATGTCGTCGGTTTCGTGTCGTATCCCGATGGTTCAGGCTGCGAGGGCTCGAATCTCGTCGTAAAGGTCATCGGCAGCGGGTGAGCCCGTATAGGGCTCGGTCCTGAGCATCCCGGCGAACCTGCCAAGACGCTTCTTGATCCACGAAATCTGCCTGTCGGCCGGAAGATCGAGGATCGGCCGAATTGCGGTGGTTGCGGCGTCGAGATCACCGAGCAGAAGGTGGGCGGTGCCGAGGTAGTCGTGGGCCAGGGCTTCGTCATCAAGCGGACGCGACTCGGGGGCTCGTGCGCCCCAATCTCGATCGCCTCGGCCGCGTCTGCGGCGGCCCGCGCGGCATCGGTCTCTTTCTCGTTGGATCAACCCGGTCACACTCAGGACCGCTTTACCTCACTCGTCACGGCAAATGCGCGGCGGGATTCGCCGTCAAGATTCACTCGGGGCGGTGAGCCCTGGCTGTCTCCTTCGAGGCCGAAGCACGTGATCAAGTCCTGCTCTTCTGGACTCCTCGTGCAGGCAATGTGATTTGGGAGCTCGCTCGGCTCGGCTGGGATGCCGAGGAACTGCTGCCGTAACCGGAGAAGCAGGCCCGCCGCCAGGTCCCCAGCCTGGACGTGGCGTCTCGTGACGGTGGCCGCCCTAATGCTCCGCACCGACCGGAGGGACGGCGAAGATGCAGAACAGCGCACCCACGAAGAGGGCCAGACCGCCGAGTATCCGGAACCCCTCCGCGTCGGCGATCTCGTCGGGCGTCGCCGGATACACCAGCCCGGCCCGGTCACGCACCACGGTGACCCGCGACCCGACCGGGTGGTCTGGGACGGTCCCGTTGTAGGGCAGGCCCGGCCTGGCACTACGGGCCGCCTTCTCGTCCGCGGCCCAGTACTCCTCGACGCTGGCGTAATCGCCGGGGTCCAGGCGGGAATGTCCGGGTGCCGACCACTCGCCGGGGATCCGCCGTCCGTCCGGCCCGGCGAGCGTGTAATGGGCGTTCGGGCCCTGGATTGACCTGCCGGGGCTGATGCGCAATGCCAGGACGGTCGCCTCGACCTGCTCGCCTCGCCATTCCAGCATCGAGTGGGCGAATCCGGTGGACCAGCTGGTCAGCAGGAACGGGCCGGTGACCGCCCAGGCGACCAACAGCAGCGCCGAGCGCACCGTGCCGGGTTCGGCCAGCCGTGCCACGCCGAGTGCCAGCAGCAGACTGACCACCCACGCCACGATCATGACCGGGTATCCCCAGGCACCGGAGAGGTATGCGACGCTGGCCAGCCCGGCGCCCACGGTCCCGGCCGTGAACAGCGCCAGCAGAAGCGCACGCAGCAGCAGAGGCACCGAGCCCCGCAGAAGAACAGCAGAACTCACGGCTGTAGATCATAGGAATGCGGGGCAAGCAGGTCCTGCCGACGGGCTTCCCGCGGCGGGGTGCGGCGCCCGCGCGACGGTGGGACGTCGATCTGCGCTCGCCTCAGGTCGTGATGCTCACCTGGGCCCAGGCGTCGTGGATCCGCTGGCGTCCGTCGGCGCCGAAGAGAGCCTCCGCCTTCTGGACCGTCAGTTGGGCGAACTCCAGGAACCCGGCATTGCTGGACAGCGACGGGTCGGTGAGCGCGTCGTACCAGACCCGTCCGGCCTTCTCCCAGGCGTATCCGCCGAAACTGACCGCCGCCAGATAGAACGCGTGATTCGGAATCCCGGAATTGAGGTGGACGCCGCCGTTGTCCTGCCGCGTCGTCACGTATCCGTCCATCGTCGCCGGCTGCGGATCCTTGCCCACCAACGGGTCCTCGTACGCCGTTCCGGGGGCCTTCATCGAGCGCAGTGCCGCGCCGTGGATGCGGGGCGCCCACAGCCCGGCACCGATCAGCCAGTCGGCCTCGTCGGCGGTCTGCCGGGGAGACGCGTGGTACTGCTTGACCAACGAGCCGAATACGTCCGATATGGACTCGTTCAGGGCGCCCGACTGATTCCGGTACGCCAGCCCGGCCGTGTACTGCGTGACGGCGTGGGTCAGCTCGTGGCCGATGACGTCGATGGCGATGGTGAAGCGGTTGAATATGCTGCCGTCGCCGTCACCGAAAATCGCCTGCTCGCCGTCCCACATCGCGTTGTTGAAGTCGGTCGCGTAATGGACCGTGCCGATCAGGTCGAGGCCGGCGTCGTCGACGGAGTTGCGCGAGTACACCTGGCCGTAGAGGTCGAGTGTCGTGCCGAAACCGTCGTACACCTCGTTCACGCAGACGTCCGCGCTGTCGGGGTCGCCCTCGTCGCGCACCAGGGTGCCGGGCAGGTTGGTGGTGTTCCCGGCGTCGTAGATCCGGCGGTGCGCGGTGACGTCGGCCGCGGGCTGCGGCGGTGCGGTCGGAGCCTCGGCCCGGTCGGCACGGACCACCGCGTCGATGCGCAGCGTGGCGGCTGCCCGGGCCCGCTGCTCCGGGGTTCCGTTGGCTTCGATGGCCTCGAGAACGTATGGCGGGATGATGCACTGAACGCGGTTTCGCACCATGGTGGCTCCTCGCGGTGGCGGGCATGCGGGGCTACCGTCCTCGGTCGATCGCCTCCAACCGTTTGACGAGTTCGTCGAGGGCGGGGTCGAGGGTGAGATCGCTGAACGCCAGAACATCGTTCTCGGGCTCGCCGCCGATGATGAGGCGATACGTTCTCAGGTCGGCGGCACCGGCGGAGGGCGCATTCTCGACGTGCGGCTCGCGGCGGACCGTGTCCACGAGCTGCTCCAGTTCCGACGCCATTTCCCGGGGCAGTTCGTCGGTCTCCACCACCACGTCGCCGGACAACGCCGGAACGGCCGCCAATCCACCCGAGCGTTCGAGGACGATCTTCATGGGATCACCACCTAGCCTCTCAAGCACAATCCGCCCATCGGGCGTCGTCAAGACCAATGGTGAAATTATCCGCCTGAAGAGTCAGGTAATCGCCAATCTTGACGAAACGGAATCCGCCGAAATCGCGGTGCAACATCAAAAACGGGAGGTTAACTGTCCGGAGTGGACAAGGGCGAAGCTCAGAGCCGCAACCGTTTGCGTACGTCTGCCCGCGTTCCCTCGCCGATTCCCTCGGCCTCCAGCAGGCGCGGCAGCTCCGCCTGATCATGCATCCAGATGCGGAACGCCTCGCCGATGCTGACCCCGTTGGCCGGGCGGTCCACGACCTCCACCGGGTCACCGGCCCGGACGTCGCCGGGGTGCACCACGCTGAGGTACGCCCCGGGCCGGTTCTCCGCGGCGAACCGCTTCACCCAGTGCGGCTCGTTCATCTTGGCCTGGAACGTCATGCACGGGATCCGGCCGAACGTGGGGCGCAGCAGCAACTGCTCGCCGATCCGCCACGTCTCCCCGATGATCGCGCCGTTGACGTCGACCCCGGCCGTCGTCAGGTTCTCGCCGAACAGGCCGCCGGGCAGGCTGCGGCCCAGCTCCCGCTCCCACCAGTCGAGGTCCTCGCGGGCGTACGCGTACACGGCCTGGTCGTCGCCGCCGTGGTGCTTGATGTCGAAGATCTGGTCGCCGACCAGGCCGCTGTGCAGGCCGGTCGTCTTGGGGCCGGGCGCGCGCACGGCGACGGGGTGCTCGACCGGCACCTTGTTGATGCCGGTGGTCCCGACGCCCTTCGGACCCGGCTCGGGCACGGCCAGATTGACCGAGATGACTCTGCCGCCGCTCATGCCGCAAATTCCATCACGACGCGATCCTCCACCGGCCGGTAGCCCAGGCGTTGGTATAGGGCGTTGCTGGTGGGATTGGCCAGGTCGGTGAAGAGCACCACGTCCGTGGCGCCGGCGTCGGCCGCGCCGCGGCTCACCACGGAGACGACCGCACCGGCGTAGCCGCGGCCGCGCCGCTCGCGCGGGGTGTACACCGCCAGCACCCGTACCATCCCGGCCTCGGGACGGGTGGTTCCGGCCATGGAGACCGGCTCGCCGTCGACCTCCCAGAGGGTCAGGCCACCGTACGCAAGCTTCTCGTCGACGACGGAGCCGCTGTCGCGGACGGCCTCGCCCACCTCGTCGTGGAAGGCCTCGATCCAGCGCACCAGCAGGTCCCGGTCGCCCCGGTCGGCCACCCGCGCCCGTCCGGGCGGGTGCGGATCCGGCGGGGTCAGCGTGCCCAGCCGGAACAGCCGGGTACGCACCCGCGGGGTGGACGCGGCCCCGGTGCGCCGCTGCCACTCCCCCACGAACACCTCGGCGTCGGCCGCGCGGGCGTTCAGGCCGGACAGCGACCGCCCGGTCAGTGCCTCGGCCAGGGCGGGGACGGCCGGCGCCGGCACCCCGGTCAGCAGCAGCGGGTACGGCGGCGTCTGCAGATAGGCCCCGGCCACCGTGCCGTCGGTGTCCCGCCACCAGCCGAAGATCGGGTCGTCGGGGCCGTACGCGTGCGGGCCGTCGAGTTCCAGCGTGCGCACCAGGGTCAGCGGGACGCTGTGCGCGACCGGCTGGGACCGGAGGAAGTCACCCGCGGCCGCCGCGAACTCCGTCACGCTGTCGGTGCTGTGCCACGTCATGGGCCCATCCTGGTCGGCGGGCGGGCACGGGCGCATGCGATTTCCGCCGCATCCCGGGGAGTCAGCCGCGGCGGTGGCGGATCCCCTGCACCCCGGCGGTGACCACGCCCAGCGCGACGCCCGGCACCAGCAGCCAGACCGGCCACACGTAGACGCCGGCCCCGACGGTGACCGCCACGATGAGCCACACGGCCACGTTCACGGCGGCGAGCGCGCCCCACACCGTCCACAGCACCATCAACGCGGTCGGCATCCGCCGGGCCGCGCGGCGGGCCTCGGCAGCCTGGCGGGCGCTCACCTCGGCGGCGCTCAGCCCGGGCTGCGGCAGGTCGGTGGTCAGTTCGAGCAAATCCGCGTACGTGCGGGCCGCGTACGCGTCGCGGACCCGGTCGTCGTACTCGGCCAGGGAGAGCCGCCCCTCGTCCAGGGCCGCCTTGAGCCGGTCGGCGATCTGCTGCCGGTCGGCGTCCGACGCCCGCATGGTGTCGACGCGCTGGTCCGGTCGACGAGCGACTTCCTTTGCCATCCAACGCTCCTTCACAAGCCCCGCCGTAGGCGCCAGGCTATCCAAGAGGGCTCTTTTGACAACAGGAGACACCGATGAGGCTGCGTGACGGGGAACCGGCCGGGTACGACGAGGTGACCACGCGCCTGCGCTCGTCGTACGACGCGGGGGCGGAACTGCGGGACGGCAGGGAGAAGCAGTACTGGAAGCTGGCGGAACGCGAGGCGTACCTGGACCGGCTGCGGGCGATCGGGGCGCGGACGCTGCTGGAGATCGGCGCGGGCACGGGCGAGGACGGCCTCTTCTTCCGCGACGAGGGGGACCTGGAGGTCGTCGTGGTGGACCTCGCGCCCGCCATGGTGGAACGCTGCCGGGCCAAGGGGCTCGACGCGTACGTCGGGGACTTCCTGAACCTGGGGGTGCCACCTGACGCGTTCGACGCCGCCTATGCGGTGAACTCGCTGCTGCACGTACCCAATGCGGATCTTGGTGCCGCGTTGCGCGCCGTCCGCGACGTGCTCAAGCCGGGCGGCCTGGGCTACCTCGGCATGTACGGCGGGCATGCCGCGCAGGGCATCGCGGAGGACGACGTGCAGGAGCCCGCGCGGTTCTTCGCGTTCCGCACCGACGAGCAGATTCTGCGAGCCGCGGCGGCGGCGTTCGAGATCGTCGACTTCCACACCGTGCACGACGGTGACATCCGCTTCCAGGCGCTCACCGTCGCCCGGCCGGCCGAGACGGCCTGATCTCAGGCGGTCTCGGCGGCCAGGGCGTGCCGGATCCGGTCGGCCGCGTGCCGGTCCGCCCGCGCGATCGAACCGGCGGGCAGCGCCGCCACCACGGCGGACAGGGCCAGCACCCCGGCCGCGAAGACGAACGCCCACGGCAGGCCGCCGGGCTGGTCCACGATCGCGCCGGCCACCGCGCCACCGGCCGCGCTGCCCGCGACCGAGACGGTGACCACCCAGGTGTACGCCTCGTTCATCATCGACGCCGGGGCCAGCCGCCCGACCAGGTTGGTCTCCACGGTCAGCGCGGGGGCGATCGTCGCCCCGCCGATCACCAGGGCCACGCCGAGCGCCGCCGGGTTCGGCATGACCGCCAGCGCCAGGAAGCTCGCCGACACGGCGGCCAGCAGCCACGCCAGTTGGCGTGGCAACGCCATCGCGGGCTTGCGGGTGCCGAACGCCAGCCCGCCGATCGCCGAGCCGATGCCCCAGACGGCCAGCAGCACCCCGCCCATGCCGTCGCCGCCGCCGTGCTGGCCGGCGTACGCGGGAACGATCACCCCGGCCGCGCCGAACGAGGTGCCGAGCGCGCCGACGCAGATCAGCAGCGCCGGGAAACCGGGCACGCGCAGCGGGCCGAGGCCGCGGGCGGCCTCCTCCTCTGCGTGCCGCCGGGCGTGCCGCATGATCGGCAGCCGGGCGATCCACAGCGTGCCGACGAACGTGGTCACGGCGGAGGCGACCAGCGCCACCGACGGCTCGTGGGTGACCACCACGAAACCGGCGACCAGCATCGGGCCCACGACGAACACCAGCTCGAACAGCGAGGTCTCGACGGCCATCGCGGCGCCGCGCAGGTGGTGCCGCCCGCTGGCGACGTCTGTCGCGTCGGTCCAGGCCCGGCGGATGGCCGCGCTCAGCGGCGGGTACGTCGCCCCGGCCGCGCCCGCCGTCGCGATGATCAGGGGCAGCGCGCTCTCCCCGGCCCGGCTGACGACCAGCAGGGCGGCCAGCGCCAGCGGGTGCAGTACGGCCGTGACCAGCAGCACCGGGGCCGGGCCGACGCGGTCCGCGACGCGACCGGCGATGGGGCTGAGCGCGGCGCCCGCGAGGGCGTACGCGCCGCCGGCCAGGCCGGCAGCGGCGTACCGGCCGGTGGTCTGCTGGACGAGCAGCAGCAGCGCCAGCGGGGTCATGCCGATGCCGAGGCGGGCGAAGATGCCGACCATGAGCAGAGCCCGCCCGCCTGGCAGTCGCCACACGCCAAGGTACTGACGCAATGCGGTCACGGGGTCCACCTCCGGGGGTCGGTAACGAGCGAACGAGCTTTCGACGCTAACCGTCGGCGGGGTGGGCACGCCTCTGAATTCGAGGCGCTGTCACGGACATCACCCCGCCGCCCGGGTGGGCGACGGGGTGACGGGTGGGGTGGCTCAGTGCACGTACTGGACGGGGCCCACGTTGACCGCGGCCATCTCGTGCAGGCGGCGGATGCGCTCCTCCATGGGCGGGTGCGTCGAGAACAGCGACGCCATGCCGCCCGTACGCAGCGGGTTGGCGATCATCAGGTGGGCCGAGGTGGCGAGCTGGCCCTCGGCGGGCAGCGGCATGCGCTGGGCCCCGTACTGGATCTTCTGCAGCGCGCTGGCCAGGGCGAGCGGGTCACGGGTGAGCGCCGCACCCGACGCGTCCGCCTGGAACTCGCGGTTCCGGCTGATCGCCATCTGGATGATCGAGGCGGCCAGCGGCCCGAGGATCAGCATGAGCAGCAGCACCGCCGGGTTCGGGGCGTCGTCGTCGTCCGATCCGCCGAGCGGCAGGAAGAACGCCAGCTGCGCGATCATCGTGACGATGCCCGCCAGCGCCGCCGCGACGCTGGAGATGAGGATGTCCCGGTTGTAGACGTGGGACAGCTCGTGGCCGATCACGCCGCGCAGCTCGCGCCGGTCCAGCAGCTGCGTGATGCCCACGGTGACCGCGACCGCGGCGTGGCGCGGGTTGCGACCGGTCGCGAACGCGTTCGGCTGCATGGCCGGGCTCACGTACAGGCGGGGCATCGGCTGGCGGGCCTCGGTCGCCAGCTCGCGGACGATCTCGTACAGGGCGGGGAACTCGGCCTCGGTGACCGGGCGGGCCCGCATCGCGCGCAGGGCGAGCTTGTCGGAGAAGAAGTAGGTGCCGGCGTTCATCGCCAGCGACACGACCACGGCGAGGACCAGGCCGGCGCTGCCGCCGAGCCAGTACCCGACGGCGAGAATCATGGCGGTGAGCAGACCCAGCAGAGCGGCCGTCTTGAGACCGTTGTGGTGGCTGTGCACGATCACTCCTTCAGGACGCGAGCCGGTGTGGCCCGCTTCCCAGGGAACATGACCCCGCCGGGAATTCATCCGTAAGTGACTGTGAGTTCGCTGTGCGCGACGCTTGGGCGTGGCGCACGCCACGTCAGGGATTCAGTGCGTTGAAGATCAACTGCGGGGCGAAGCCCACGAGTACGGCCACCCCCGCCGCCAGGGCCACCGCCGCGGCGACCGAGGGGGCCACCCGGGGCCGCGCATCGTCGGAGGGCTCGGGGGCGTACAGGACCGCGGCGGCGCGTACGTAGTACGCCAGCGCGATGACCGCGTTGAGCGCCACCACACCGGCCAGCCACGCCCAGCCGGTGTCGATCAGCACGTCCACGATGGTCACCTTGGCGAACAGGCCCGCCAGTCCCGGCGGCAGACCCGCCAGCCCGGCGAACGCCAGCACCAGCGCGGCACCACGCCACGGCGCCCGGCGACCCGCGCCCCGGTAGTCGGCGATCGCCCCGCCGTCCGCGGTGGGGCGGCGCAACGCGACCAGCGCCCCGAACGCCACGAACTCCAGCACCACGAAGAAGACCGCGTACGCGACCGCGGCCGCCACTCCGGCGCCGCCCGCCGCCAGCGGGGCCAGGATGTAGCCGGCCTGCGCGATCGACGACCACGCCAGCAGCCGCACCATCCGGGTCTGCCGCAACGCGACCAGGTTGCCCACCGTCATGGTCAGCACCGCCAGCACCGCCACCAGCCAGCCGGTGTCCAGCCGCGGCACCACCAGCGCCAGCGCCAGCACACCGCCGAGCTTCGACGCGGTCGACAGGTACGCCGCGACCGGCACCGGCGCCCCGTCGTACGTCGAGGGCGCCCAGGCGTGCAGCGGCACCGCGGCGACCTTGAAGCCGAACCCGACGACCAGCAGCGCCGCACCGACCGTCGCCAGGCTGGTCTGCGCGACGACGGCCTGCCCGCCCAGGTCCTGCACGCTGAGGCCCAGCTCGGCGAGGGCCCGCGCCGCGGCGTCCCCGCCGAGGGCGGACAGGTGCAGGGCGCCCGTGGCGGCGTACAGCAGGGCGGCGCCGAGCAGGGCCACCGCCGTGGAGACGACGCTGATCAGGAAGAACGTGACGGCGGCGGAGGCGCCTGCGGCGGTGACCCGCTCGCGCGGGGCGAAGCGGCGCAGGCCGACCAGCACGTACAGCGGGAGGGTGAGGGTTTCCAGGCCGACGATCAGGGTGATCAGGTCGCCCGCGTAGCCGACGGTCACGCCGCCGGTCATCGAGCAGGCCAGCAGGAAGCAGAACTCGCCCGGCGGCGCCGCGCCCAGCCGCAATGTCGGGACGGACAGCGCGAGCACACCGGCGGTCAGCCCGGCGAACAGCACCGCCGCGACCGCCGCCAGCGGGGTGGCCACCCAGGAACAGCCCGCTGATGTGCAGAACGTCGCCCGCTCGCCGTCGGCGCCCACCACCACGGCGCACACGGCCGTGGCCACGGTGCCCAGCAACGCGGCGCCCAGCACCGCGGCCCGGCGACCGGCCGTCACCTCGGCCAGCAGGACCAGCAGGGCGGTGCCCGCCGCGGCGTACAGCGGCAGCAGGGCGAAGTGGTCGACGGACTGGGTCACCACGGCCCTCCGGTCAGGATCTCCACGGGGGCGCCGGTGCCGGCCAGCACGAGCGCGGGCACGAGGCCGACCAGCAGGGCCAGCAGCACCAGCGGCGCCCACGCCGCCCACTCGTACCCGGAGGGAACCGGCCGTGGCAGCGCCGCGACCAGCGGTGTGGCCGGGCCGTGGGTGACCCGGCGCAACAGCCGCAGGAAGTACGCGGCGGTCAGCGCACCACCGACCGCCGCGATCACGGCGAGGGTGGCCCACAGTGGACCGCCGCGCTGCACCGCGGCGACGACCGCGAACGCCTCACCCCAGAACCCCGCCAGTCCGGGCAGGCCCAGCGACGCGATCGCCGCGAAGCCGAGCAACCCGGCCAGCCGGGGCGCGGACTCCCGCAGCCCGCCCAGCTCGGCCAGGTCGCCGGTGTGCGCCCGGTCCTTGACCGCCCCGGCGAGGAAGAAGAGCAGGCCGGTGATGATGCCGTGCGCCACGTTGCCGATCAGGGCCGCCTGCACCCCGGTGGCCGTGCCGACGGCGATGCCCAGCAGCACGAACCCCATGTGCCCGACGCTGGAGTACGCGATCAGCCGCTTCAGCTCCGTCTGCCGCAGGCAGACCAGCGAACCCACCACGATCGCGGCGACCGCGAGGATCCCCAGGACCGGACCGGCCCACGCCGCACCCAGCGGCGCCACCCCCAGCCCGATGCGGATCAGCCCGTACGTGCCCATCTTCAGCAGCACACCGGCGAGGATCACGCTGCCGACCGTGGGGGCCTCTGTGTGCGCGTCGGGCAGCCACGTGTGCAGCGGCCACAGTGGGGCCTTCACCGCGAACGCGACCGCGAACAGCGCGAACGCGGCGTACTGCGTGGTGCGGGAGAGGCCTGCGCCGCCCGCCAGCACGGTCAGGTCGCCGGTCCCGGCCGCGGTGACGACGGTGAAGACGCCGAGCAGCAGCAGCACCGAGCCGAACAGGGTGTACAGCACGAACTTGCGGGCCGCCGCGCGCCGCCGCGGGCCGCCCCAGCCCGCGATCACCGCGTACATGGGCAGCAGGACGACCTCGAAGAAGACGAAGAACAACACCAGGTTCAGCGCGAGGAAGGTGCCGATGATGCCGACTTCGAGGACCAGCAGCAGCGCGGCGAGGGTACGGCCCGAGCCACCGTCCGGCACCCGCCACATCGTGTACGCGCAGCACAGCAACGTCAGCAGCGTGGTGAGCAGCACCAGCGGGTACGAGACGCCGTCCAGGCCGAGGTGCAGGTCGAGGTGCAGCGCAGGCACCCAGGAGGTGTGCAGCTCGACGGCGGGCAGGAACAGGCCCTGGCCGTCCGGTGTGACCTCCAGCCGTCCGCCGCCGTGGACCGACGGCTCGAAGAGCACCAGCGCCACCACGAAGGTGAGCGCGGCGAAGACGGTCGCGAGGAGCCGTGCGGCCGGCTCGCGCCGCGCGGGCACCAGGGCGACGACCACGGCGCCCAGCGCCGGAAGGATCAGCAGGGCCAGCAGCTGAGCCTGAAGGACCGGTGAGACCTCGGGCGCGATCACGACGCGGCTCCATAGATCGCGGCGGCCACGCCGAGCAGCAGCGCGCCGGTGAGCACCGCCACCGCGGCGCGGGGCAGGGCGGCCCGGTGTACGGCGGCCAGCGCCGCCCCGAGCCGGGTCGTGGCGGTCCCCGTCCCCTCCACGGCCCCGTCGACGACCCGCTCGTCGAAGCGGCGCAGACCGCCAGCGACGGCCCGGACGGGGCGTACCACCAGACGGTCCTGGACCGTGTCGAGGAAGAAGCCGTTCGCGAACAGCGGGCGCACCCGGCCCAGCGCGTCGGCCGGGTCGGCGCCGGGCACGGCCCGCCAGCGCCACCAGGCGGCGCCCGCCCCGAGCACGAGCAACACCAGCGGCGCGGCGAAGGCCGGGCCGAAGTGGGGCGCTTCGAGGCCCAGGTTCCCACGGAACCCGGGCAGGTAGATCGCGAGGCCGAGGAGAGCCGCGGGCACCGCCAGCAGCACTACCGGCCAGCGCATCAGGGCGGGCGGGTCGTGCGGGTGGGGGAAGTCGCGGTCGTAGCGGGCGTCGTCGAAGCCGACCTGCCAGTCGTCGTCACGGGCGCGGGCGGCGCCGAAGAAGACCCGCAGCAGCAGGCGGGTGGCGTACCAGGCGGTGATCGCGACCCCGGCCAGGGCGGCGAGCCAGACCGTCCAGCCGACCCAGGCGGGCGCGGGACCCTCACCGTGGGTGGCGTGCTCCGCGGCGGTCAGCACGGTCTCCTTCGACCAGAAGCCGGACAGCGGCGGCAACCCGGCCAGCGCCCCGAGCCCGATCGCCATGGGCCAGAAGGTCGCGGGCATCCGCGCCCGCAGTCCGCCCATCCGCGACAGCGCGTTCGTGCCGACCGCGTGGATGACGGCGCCCGCGCCGAGGAACAGCAGCGCCTTGAACGCGGCGTGGGTGAGCAGGTGGAACAGCGCCGCCGACGGGGAACCGACCGCCAGCGCGCCGGTCATGTACCCGATCTGCGACACCGTCGACCAGGCCAGCACCCGCTTGATGTCCTCCTGCGCGGTGGCGCACAGCGCGCCCAGCAGCAGCGTGACAGCGGCCATCACCCCGAGCACGGCCAGCGCCGCCGGGGACGCCGCGAACAGCGGGAACAGCCGGACCACGACGTACACCCCGGCGGCCACCATCGTCGCGGCGTGGATGAGGGCGGAGATCGGGGTCGGGCCGGCCATCGCGTCGGGCAGCCAGGTGTGCAGCGGGAACTGGGCGCTCTTGCCCGCGACCCCGGCCAGGATCAGCAGCAGCGCCGCGGTCAGCGTCCCCGGCGAGTAGTCGTGGGCCAGCACGTCCGCGATCCGGAAGGTGCCCGCGCCGGCGCCGAGGACCGCGATGCCCAGCAGGAAACCGACGTCACCGACCCGGGTCACCAGGAACGCCTTCACCGCCGCGCCGGGCGCCTCCGGCAGCCGCCGGTCGTGGCCGATCAGCAGGTACGAGCAGGCGCCCATCACCTCCCAGCCGACCAGCAGCGGGATCAGGTCGCCCGCGACCACCACCAGCAGCATCGCGCCCGTGAACAGGCCGACCTGCGCGGCGTACGGCGCGTAGCGGGGGTCGTCGTGCAGGTAGGCGACGGAGTACACCTGGACGGCGAGGGCGACCACGGTGACCGCCAGCGCGACGTACAGCGCGGCGGGGCTGACCGAGAACGTCACGGTGACCGGCAGGTCGCCGAACTCGATCCAGCGCGTCCCGTCCTCCACCGGCCCGTCCACCCGGGCCAGCAGCACGACGGTGACCGCCAGCGCGGCGGCGGCACCCAGCACGCCGAGGGCGGCGGCCAGCGACCGCCGGGCGCGGCCACCGTCGCCGGGCGGCAGGACGAGGCCCACCAGACCGAGCAGCAGGGGTACGCCGGGCAGGGCCGGCATGAGGGCGTCGATGTTCACCCGGCCTCGTTCTCCGTCCCCGCCGCCGGATCCGCACCGAGCGTCGCCGCCGCGCCGGCCGGCACGGGCTCCGTCTCCCTCGCCGTGTCCGACTCCGTCGGCTCAGGTTGGGCCGGCTCGGGTGGCGCCGGGTCGAGTGCCACCTCGTCGACGACGACGTTCGCCCGCATCCGGTAGAACTGCAGCACGATCGCCAGCCCCACGCCGATCTCGGCCGCGGCCAGCACGATCACGAACAGGGCGAACACCGAGCCCGCGTGCACCGCCCCGCCCAGCGTGGCCGAGATCGTGGCGTCCGCGGTCACGAAGACCAGGTTGACGGCGTTGAGCATCAGCTCGACCGCCATGAGGACGAGGATCGTGTTGCGCCGCCGCAGCACGCCGTAGACGCCGAGCCCGAACAGCAGGCCCGCGGTGACCATCGGGATGACCGCGTGCATCAGTGCATCTCCGCCGGCGCGTCGACGGGCTGCGCCGGTTCCTCGACGACGGGCGCCGGATCGGCGCTGTCCTGGCGGGCGCCCAGGTCCGGCCGGGACAGCACGATCGCGCCGACCAGGGCCGACAGCAGCAGGATCGACAGCACCTCGAACGGCAGCACCCAGCCGCCGAAGACCTGCTCCCCCATCCGCGCCGCGGTGCCGGTCTCGGGCATCGGGAATTCGATCCAGCGGTACGCGTCCGCGAACAGGGCGGCCAGTCCCAGCCCGACGCCGCCACCGACCAGCCCGGCCGCCCAGGCTGGACGGTCGAGGTCGGGCGACGGGCCGATCGGTGCGCGGGTCAGCATCACCGCGAACAGCAGCAGGACCACGACCGCACCCACGTAGACCAGCACCTGCACCCAGGCCAGCAGCTCGGCGCCGAGCACCAGGTACAGCCCGGCCAGCGCGCCCAGGCTGACGACCAGGTAGAGGCCGGAGCGGACCAGGTGGGCGCTGGTCACGACGAGGGCGCCCGCGCCGACCGCGATGACCCCGAGCGCGAGCAGGAGGACGTCAGCGACTGTCACGTCCCGGACTCCTGGCTCGGGCCCGGTTCCTGCTCCTGATCGGGGGAGGCGGCGGCTGCGGGTGGGGCGGGGGTCGGCCGTACCGTTGCCGGCCTGGCGGTCTTGGCCGGTGTGGCCGCGCCGGGGCCCGCGGCCTTGCGCGCCGCGGTGGCCTCCTCCTTCGACGGCTCGCCGAGCGGGTCGTGCGCGGGCGGCGGCGGCACGGTCTCCATCCACTCGCCGAGGCGGTCCTTGTCGTGGAGCAGGTCACGCAGGTCGTACTCGGAGTACTCGAACTCGGGGGTCCAGTAGAGCGCGTCGAAGGGGCACGCCTCGATGCAGATCCCGCAGTACATGCAGAGGGAGAAGTCGATGTCGAAGCGATCGAGCACGTTGCGCTGGCGGGGGCGGGCCGCGCCGGGGACGACGACCTCCTCCTTGTGCGAGTCGATGTAGATGCACCAGTCGGGGCACTCGCGGGCACACAGCATGCAGACCGTGCAGTTCTCCTCGAGCAGGGCGATCACGCCGCGGGAGCGGGGCGGCAGGTCGGGCTCGACGTCGGGGTACTGCTGGGTCGTGCTGCGCCGCGTCATCGTCTTCAACGTGACGGCGAGGCCGTTGAGCAGGCCCTTGCCCGGCGTGCCCCGGTCCGAGTCGTCAGTCACAAACGCATATCCTGCCCGGTCGCTGGGCGCGACGCGAGCACACCCCCACCGCGATCTTCCGATACGGTGAGCAGAGGGCGCGCGATGAGTCCCTGGAGGCCCTGATGACCGCTGCACTGAGCGCTGGTCCACCGGCTGACGGCTGGACCACCGATGATCTTGAAGCCCTGCCCGAAGACGGCTTGCGCCGCGAGTTGCTCGATGGAGTGCTCCTCGTGTCCCCCTCCCCCACGGACGTGCACCAGATCATCGCGATGCGGCTCGGCGTCGCGCTGGAACAGAACTGCCCACCCGATCTGCAGGTGACCCAGGGCGTCGAAGTGCGGATCAGCAACCGCCGCTCCTTCATTCCGGACGTGCTGGTGGCGACCGACCAGGCCGCCCGCCGCCGGGCCGGGCACTACGCGCCGCATGAGGTCGTGCTGGCAGTCGAGATCGTGTCGCCGACCTCGCAGAGCATGGACCGGATCACGAAACCCGCCCTGTACGCGGCCGCCGGGATCCCCTTCTTCTGGCGGATCGAGACGAACGGCGGCATCACGGTGCACACGTCGAAGATTGACCCGGAACACGAGGTGTACCAGCCGTTCGGCACGTTCAGCGACATCATCGAGGTGCCCGAGCCGTGGGCGATCAAGATCCCGGTCAGCACACTCACCCCACGCCATCTCTGAGACCGAAGGTGATGAGTTCGGGTCAGCCCCGAACCCGAAGTCTCCAAGATCCTTCGGCTGACGCCGACATTGTCGGGGGGTGCGCCTAGCGTGTGGCGCACAGGGGAGGAGACGATGATGTCCGACCACATTGCGCCCGGCGTCATGACCGCGGCCGGGCCGTACGCGGCCCTGTTCGAGGGACTGCCGACCGATGTCGGGGAGTTGACCCGCGTCGCGCAGGGCCTGTTGATCCACGAGTTCCTCGCCGGTGAGTACGGCGTGACCCTGACCGACGAGGACCGGGCGACCGTGCACGTGCGGCCGGTCCGCGACCTGCTGGCCGCCGTCGTGGCGCGCGACGATCGGCCACTCACCCAGACCCGGCCCCCGGCCGACCGGGTCGCCTCGAACTGTCGCGGCTTCAGTGTGCTGATGACGGCCATGCTGCGCGCGCAGGGTGTCGCGGCGCGGGCCCGCTGCGGGTTCGGCGGGTACTTCCCGACGGACTACTGGGAGGACCACTGGGTCTGCGAGTACTTCGACGCTGACCAGGGGCGCTGGGTGCTGGTGGACGCGCAGCTCGACGACGTGCAGCGCAAGCTGTTCGGGATCGACTTCGACCCGCTGGACACGCCCCGCGACCGGTTCCTGGTCGCCGGGGACGCCTGGGTGCGCTGCCGGTCCGGCGCGGACGACCCCGACCGGTTCGGGCTCAGCGGCCTCCACGAGGCGGGCTACTGGTGGATCGCCGGAAACCTCATGCGGGACCTGGCCGCCCTGGACGACCTGGAGCTGCTGCCGTGGGACATGTGGGGCGCCATGCCGAAGCCCTACGGCGACGTGGATGAGGCGCTGTTCGACCGGGTTGCGGGGGCGACCCGCGGACCTGATCTCGTCGAGGCGCGGCAGCTGCTCACGGACGACCGGCTGCGCGTGCCCGACGTCGTGCGCAACGCGCTGCGCGACACCGACGAGCCGGTGCGGGAGCCTACGTCAGCACCTTGACGACCGCGGTGAGCACCAGCTGGCCCAGCGCGACCGGCACCAGGACCAGCCAGCACAGGCGCTGCAGCTGGTCCTCGCGCAGACGCGGGTAGGTCACCCGGAACCAGATGATCACGAACGACACCGCGAACACCTTGACCAGCGTCCACAGCCAGCCGAGCTGCTCCGCCCACGGGCCGTGCCAGCCGCCGAGGAACAGCACCGTGGTCAGCGCGGCGATGACGACGATGCCGACGTACTCGGCCAGCAGGAAGAAGGCGAACCGCAGACCGGTGTACTCGGTCAGGTAGCCGAAGACCAGCTCCGAGTCGGCGATCGGCATGTCGAAGGGGGGCCGCCGGATCTCGGCCAGCCCCGCCACGAAGAACACCGCCGCGGCCGGGAACTGCCACACCAGCCACCACGGCTGCCACGCCTCGACGATCCCCGGCAGGCTCAGCGTGCCCGCGGCCATCGCGACGCTCGCCGCGGCCAGCACCAGGGGCAGCTCGTAGCCGAGCAGCTGGGCGGCGCCGCGCAGGCCGCCGAGCAGGCTGTACTTGTTCGCCGACGCCCACGCCGACATGAGCACCGCCACCACGCCGACGCCCAGCACGGCCAGCACGAAGAACAGGCCGATGTCCATGGCCTGGGCGACGAGACCGCCGGGCCCGAGCGGGATGGCCAGCAGGATCAGCAGGTACGGGAAGAGCGCGACGATCGGCGCGAGCTGGAACACCCGCCGGTCGGCGGCACGTGGCGCGATGTCCTCCTTCTGCACGAACTTCACGCCGTCGGCGATCAGCTGCGCCCAGCCGTGGAACGCGCCCGCGTACATCGGGCCGAGGCGGCCCTGCATGTGCGCCATGACCTTGTGCTCGGCCTGGCCGACGACCAGCGGGAGGGTGAGGAAGCCGATCACGACCGCGACGACCCGGACGGTCAGGTCGAGCCAGAGCGGCATCAGTCGGTCCCCCCAGTCGGCGGCTCTTCCGGCTTTGCCGGGGTCTCCGGCTGGACCGCGGGCTCACCGGCGGCCGGGCCGTCGGCGGCCGACCGTGCCGGGCGGTTGGCGGCAGCCGGGCGCGCCGGGCGCTCACCCGTTGCGGGGCGGGCCGGGCGGTCGCCGGGCGCACGGCGCGGCGGGGCTTCCGGCGGCGGCACCTTGCCCTTGAGCGGGCCCCACTCGTTCGGGTCGGGGACGCCGGGCGGGCGCATCGGGGCGCGTTTGGCCGTGCCCGACTCCGACTCCCCCGGCTCCTTGGCGCCCGGCCAGGCCTTCGCCACGCGAGACGCCAGCACGAACTCCTTGCGCAGCGGATGCCCCTCGAACCCGGGCGGCAGCAGCAGCGGCCGCAGGTCCGGGTGGCGCGCGAACGTGACGCCGAACATCTCGTACGTCTCCCGCTCGTGCCAGGCGGCACCGGGGAACAGGTCCACCACGGACTCGATCACCGGCTCCTCGCGCGGCACGAGCGTCCGCAACAGCAGCCCGTGCCCCCGCTTGCTCGACCACAGGTGGGCCACCACCCGGAAACCGTCGGCCTGCTCGTCGACCGCCGACAGCCAGTCGAAGAAGTCGCAGCCCAGCGCGGCCGGGTCGCGAGCGACGGAGACGGCGGCCCACCACCGGGCCACGGGTACGTCGACCACGGCCCGCTCGTGCCCGGGCCCGCCACCGGACACGCTCGCGGTGACCGTACCGGTCTCGGCGTGCTCGTCCGTCAGCAGCGCGACCAGGCGCTCGCCGACCTCCTCGGGCGTCATGGCCTTGATCCTATGGCCAGCGGCCGGCGGGATCGCTACTGCAGGCCCGGCAGGCGTCCGTTGCGGAACAGGTCCACGAAGTCCTGGTGGTCCTCGCGCGCCTGGTCGCCGTACTTGTGGGCGAAGTCGACCAGGTGCCGCACGAAGCCGGCCTCGTCCTTGTCGACCGCCGCGACGATCGACTCCTCGGTGGAGAAGTCGACGAGGTCGTGGCTGGATTCGTCGTCGGCGACCGAGTGCATCCGGGCGACCGCGCGGCCCAGGTCGGCGATGACGCCGGTCAGCTCGTCGGGCTCGTTGACGTCGGACCAGTCCAGGTCGGCCGCGTACGGGGAGACCTCGGCGACCAGCTGCCCCACCCCGTTCAGCTCGGTGTAGCCCAGCCACGGGTCGGCGTGCGCCTGCAACGCCCGCTGCGACTCGGCGGTGCGGTGGCCCTGGTGCTTGAAGTAGCCGCGGACCCGCTCGTCGTCGATCCACCGGGCGACCGCGGGCACCTGCGCCTGCTTCATGTAGATGACGACGTCGTTCTCCAGTGCCTGGGTGTGCCCCTCCAACAGCAGGTTGTACGACGGCAGCCCGGCCGAGCCGATGCCCACGCCCTTGCGCAGCACCACGTCCTTGATGTTGGTGGCCACGGCGCGGTGCTCCGGCAGCGTGGCCAGGTACGCGTCGAACGCCGCGACGACCGTCGCCCGGACGGCGTCGTCGATCTCGTACACGCCGTCGCCGAGGGAGAAGCGGCGCTCGTAGTCGTCGATCGTGGTCTGCCCGGCCAGCAGGTCGACCCGCGTGTTGAGGCGGGCCTGCTGGAGCACCCGGCGCAGCACGCCGTCCGCGTTCTCCAGGGTGATCGAGCCGATCGCGTCGTCGCCGCCGGCCGCGATGGCCCGCAGCTCGACCAGGTAGGCCCGCGCGAACGTGGTGACCAGCTCGGTGATCACGTCGTCGGAGAGGGCCTTGGAGTAGCCGATGAGGGCCACGCTGGCGCTGAACCGCTTGAGGTCCCAGCTGAACGGCCCGACGTACGCCTCGTCGAAGTCGTTGACATTGAAGACGAGCTGGCCGGACGAGTTCATGTAGGTGCCGAAGTTCTCCGCGTGCAGGTCACCGTGGATCCACACCCGGCTGGTGCGCTCGTCGAGGAAGCTGTCGTCGGCGTACCCGCCGGTCTGGTCGGCGTAGAACAGCGACGCGCTGCCCCGGTAGAACGCGAACGGCGACGCCGCCATCTTCCGGAACTTGCGCCGGAACGCGGCCGGATCCAGCGCCATCAGCTCGCCGAATTCACGGGTCAGGACGTCGATGATGAAGTCGGCTCGCGTGCTCATGAGAGGCAGGCTAGCCGCCCGGAGCCACCGGCGGGGTGACCATGGGGGCAGTCAACGAGGCCGCGTCGCGGCGCAGCGGGTCCGGCCGCGGCACCCCGCCCGGCCCGGACTGCTCGCGGGCGATCTTCTCCTGCAGGCGCAGGATGCCGTGCAGCAGCGCCTCGGGCCGCGGCGGGCAGCCGGGCACGTACACGTCGACCGGGATGAGCTGGTCGACGCCCTTGGTCACCGAGTACGAGTCCCAGTACGGGCCGCCGCAGTTGGAGCAGGAGCCGAACGAGATGACGTACTTGGGCTCGGGCATCTGGTCGTACAGTCGCTTGATCGCCGGGGCCATCTTGTCGGTGACCGTGCCGGAGACGACCATCAGGTCGGCCTGGCGGGGGCCGTGCGCGAACGGGATCACGCCGAGCCGGATGAAGTCGTGGCGGCCCATGCTGGTCGCGATGAATTCGATCGCGCAGCAGGCCAGCCCGAAGTTGAAGACCCACAGCGAGTAGCGGCGCCCCCAGTTCAGGACGAACCTGATGGGCTCACCGAGGACTCCTGGCAGACCGGCCACGCCGTCAACCTACCCCGGCACCGCGGGCGCGCCGCAGCAAGGCCCGGCCGAGATGCCGGAGCCTCATCGGCCGCAGGGACGGGGGGCACATCGGCCGTACGTCGGAAGTGGGACGGTGCCGAGTGTCGCCGCGAATGCGATGTCCTGTTCAAACGGCGGGCCTACGCTTCGGCGAATGAAGGCTCCCATCGCCGCCGGTGTCGCCGCGGCGCATCCGGCGACCGCCGAAGCCGGTCTGCAGATCCTGCGGTCCGGCGGGACCGCGGCCGACGCCGCGGTCGCCGCGGTGCTGGCGACCTGCGTCGCCGAGACCGTCTTCACCGGACTCGGCGGCGGCGGTTTCGCCACCTACTACGACGCTTCCAGCGGTACGGCGACCTGCCTCGACTTCTTCGTCGCGGTGCCCGGCATGGATGGCGACGTCGAGCCGGACGCGATGGTCGCCGTCGACGTGTTCTTCGGCGGCGTACCCCAGGTGTACGCGATCGGCGGGGCGAGCGTGGCCGTGCCCGGCGTGCCCGCCGGCTGCGGTGAGCTGCACCGCCGGTGGGGACGGCTGCCCTGGACCGAGCTGGTGGCCCCCGCGATCGACCTGGCCCGGACCGGGGTGATCCTGCCCGCGGCGCAGGCCCGCACGCTGGCGTCCTGCGCGCCCGCCCTGGCGTACGGCGAGGGTGGCGACGTGTACGCCCCGAACGGCCAGCTCATGCAGGGTGGCGAACTGCTGTTCCACCCCGGCCTGACGACCGCGCTGGAGGGCCTGTCGGCCGAAGGGCCGTCGGTGTTCTACACCGGGGCGTTCTCCAAGATCCTGGTGGACGCGGTCCGCGCCGACGGCGGCAACCTCGGCCCCGTCGACCTGGCCAAATACCAGGTGTACGAGACGCCGGTGGACCACGCGCGCCTGGCCGGGCACCGGGTGCACGCCCGGCACGACCTCAACCGTGCGGTCGACACCATCGCCGCCCTGCCGCCGAACGTCGCGGAGCTGAGCCGGACCGAGCGGGCCGTCGCGGTGGCGACCGCCCTGCGCGACAGGGGCCGCCAGCGGGTCGGCGACACCACGAATGTGGCCGTGGTCGACGCCGAGGGCAACGCCTGCGTGGTCACCACGACGCTCGGGCTGGGCGCGGCGGTGTGGCTGCCCGGCCTGGGCGTCAACATGAACTCGATGCTCGGCGAGGGCGAGCTGCTCACCCCCGACCTGGCCCCCGGCCTGCGGATGTCGTCGAACCTGTGCCCGATGGTGGTCACCGACGCCGAGGACCGGCTGACGGTCGCGCTGGGCTCGGCGGGCGCTTCGCGGATCCGTACGGCGCTGCTCGACACCCTGCTCGGGGTGCTGGTCGACGGGCTGGACCTGCAGCAGGCGGTCGCCCGCCCACGGTTCCACGTGGTCGGCGACACGGTGCATGCAGAGGTCGGGTACCCGGAGGCGGAACTGGACGCGCTGGCCGACGCCGGGTGGACGATCAACCGGTGGCCGGACATCGACCACTACTTCGGCGGGGTGACCGGGGTGGGGCCGGGCGGCGCGGCAGGTGATCCACGGCGCGGCGGGGCGGGCCTGCACCTCTAACAGTCGGGGTTCCAGGCGGCGCGGGCCATGTCTACGCGTTCACCCCGCAGCGGCACGCCGTCGGCCAGCAACCGCTGCCGGGCCTCCTGTTCGTGCCCTGGTGGGAGCCGCCCGCCGCTGGCGACCACCCGGTGCCACGGGACCCCGCCGCCGTGCCGGGCCATGATCGAGCCGACCTGGCGGGCCGAGTTGCGGCCGGAACGGTCCGCGAGCGCGTCGGCGACCGCCCCGTACGACATGACCCGGCCCTCGGGGATGCGTTCGACCAGGGCCAGCACCTCTTCGACGTACTCCTGCGGTGTCACCGGCGCCACGATATGGGATCCGGGACCGGCCGGGTACGTCACTCCGCGCAGAATGGTCGGGTGCGTGAAGTGGTGACCGGTGCGCGCCGGATCGTGGTGAAGGTGGGCTCGTCCTCCCTGACCACGGCGGCGGGCGGGATCGACCAGCAACGCGTCGACGCCCTGGTCGACGTGCTGGGCAAGCTGGCCTCCGACGGCCGCGAGGTGGTGCTGGTGTCCAGTGGCGCCATCGCCGCCGGGCTGGCCCCGCTCAACCTGCCGAAGCGCCCGCGTGACCTGGCCACCCAGCAGGCCGCCGCCAGCGTCGGGCAGGGCCTGCTGATCGGGCGGTACGCGGCCGGTTTCGCCCGGCACGGCCGTACGGTCGGGCAGGTGCTGCTGACGGTCGACGACGTGACCCGGCGGGCGCACTACCGCAACGCGTACCGGACGCTGCGCAAGCTGCTCGACCTCGGTGCGCTGCCGATCGTCAACGAGAACGACACGGTGGCCACCGAGGAGATCCGCTTCGGCGACAACGACCGCCTGGCCGCCCTGGTGGCCGCGCTGGTGCACGCCGACCTGCTGGTGCTGCTCTCCGACGTGGACGGGCTGTACACCGGCGACCCGGCCGACCCGGCGTCGCGACGGATCGAGGTGGTCCGCGACGACGCCGACCTGGAGGCCGTGACGATCGGCAGGGCCGGGCGCGCCGGGCTGGGTACGGGCGGCATGGTCACGAAGGTGGAGGCGGCCCGGATCGCGACCGGGTTCGGCATCCCGGTGGTGCTCACCGCCGCCCCGCTGGCCGGGCCCGCGCTGGACGGCGCGGAGATCGGCACGTTGTTCGAGGCGGCCGCCCAGCGCCCCACGGCCCGGCTGTTCTGGCTGGCCCACGCCACCACCCCGCGCGGGCGGCTGCACCTCGACCCGGGCGCCGTCGCCGCGGTCGTGGCCCGGCGCAAGTCACTGCTGCCCGCCGGGATCACGGCGGTGGACGGCTCGTTCGCCGCCGGCGACCCGGTGGACCTGGTCGCCGCGGAGTCCGGCGTGCCGATCGCCCGGGGCCTGGTCAACTACGACGCCGTCGAGCTGCCCGCGCTGCTCGGCCGGACCACCGCGGACCTGGCGGCCGCCCTCGGCCCCGAATACGAACGAGAGGTCGTCCACCGCGACGACCTCGTCCTTCTCTAGGAGTGACGATGAGTGTCCTGCAGCAGGCGGCCGACGCGCGTGCCGCCTCGTTCGAGCTGGCCGCCGCCACCCGCGCCGAGAAGGACGCGGCGCTGCTGCTGATGGCGGACCGCCTGGTGCAGCGCGCGGACGACATCGTCGCCGCCAACGCGGTGGACGTCGACAAGGCCCGTACGGGCGGGTCCACCGACGCGATGATCGACCGGCTGACCCTGACCCCGCAGCGGGTCGCCGCGATGGCGGACGGGCTGCGCCAGCTGGCTGCCCTGCCCGACCCGGTCGGCGACGTGGTGCGCGGCTCCACCCTCGCGAACGGGCTGGAGTTGCGCCAGGTGCGGGTGCCGTTCGGCGTGGTCGGCATCATCTACGAGGGGCGGCCCAACGTCACCGCGGACGCGGCGGGGATCTGCCTCAAGTCGGGCAACGCGGCGCTGCTGCGCGGCTCGTCGTCGGCGTACAGCTCGAACGCGGCGATCGTGGCGGTGCTGCGCAAGGCGGTCGCGGAGGCGGGCCTGCCCGCGGACGCGGTCCAGCTGCTCGACGCCACCTCGCGGGACTCGGTCAAGGAACTCATGCGCGCCCGCGGCCTGGTGGACGTGCTGATCCCGCGCGGCGGCGCCTCGCTGATCAAGACGGTGGTCGAGGAGTCGACAGTGCCGGTGATCGAGACCGGAGTGGGCAACTGCCACGTGTACGTGGACTCCGACGCCGACCTGGAGAAGGCCCTCGCGGTGGTGGTGAACTCCAAGACCCAGCGGTTGTCCACCTGCAACACCGCCGAGTCGCTGCTGGTGCACGCGGACATCGCTGGCTCGTTCCTGCCGCTGGTGCTGGAGGAGCTGATCGCGGCGGGAGTGACGGTGCACGGCGATCCGCGGGTGGCCGCGTACAGCGACGACGTGGTGCCCGCGACCACCGAGGACTGGGCCACGGAGTACCTGTCCGCGGACATCGCCGCGGCGGTGGTCGACTCGCTGGACGACGCCCTCGATCACATCCGCCGCTACGGCACCGGCCACACCGAGGCCATCGTCAGCGAGTCCGTCACCGCGACGCGCCGGTTCGCGGCGCGGGTGGACGCGGCCGCGGTGATGGTCAACGCGTCCACCCGGTTCACCGACGGCGGCGAGTTCGGCTTCGGCGCCGAGATCGGCATCAGTACGCAGAAGCTGCACGCCCGCGGCCCGATGGGCCTGCCCGAGCTGACCAGCACCAAGTACATCGTCACCGGCAACGGCCACACCCGCTGAACCGCGGGCTCAGTGGTCCGTCACCGGGAATCCGGCGGTGCGGGCGCCCGCCGTGGGCACCCGTGCCGCCGAGGGCGCATCGGCGGCCCCGCGCAGGCTGCGGGCGGTGACCGAGGCCACGAGCCGCCGCGGCAGTAGCCGGCTCACCAGGGGGACCCAGGCGTTCTCCGGGCCGGGCGTGACCACCGGGCGGTTGCGCTCGACCGCCCGCAGGGCGCGTTCCACCACGTACCCGGCCGAGCGGGGGCGCCCGACGCGGGCCTCGGACGTGCCGACCACCCCGAAGAACCCGGTGTCGACCGGTCCGGGGCAGACCGCGGTGACCCGTACGCCCGCGCGCCGGTTCTCCTGCCAGAGCGCCTGACTGAACGAGAGCACGAACGCCTTCGCGGCGCCGTAGACCGCCATGTAGGGCGTCGGCTGGTAGGCGGCGATCGACGCGACGTTGAGGATCGCTCCGCGGCGCCGTTCGACCATGCCCGGCAGGTAGGCGGTGGTCAGGTCGACCAGCGCGGCGACGTCCAGCGCCACCTCTGTGTTCACCCGGTCGGCGGGCACCTCGTGGAATCGCCCCGCGCTGGCGAAGCCCGCGTTGTTGATCAGGCCGTCGACGGTCAGTCCACGCTGGTCAGTCGCGGCCCGCACCGCGGCGACGGCGCCCGGTGCGGTCAGGTCCTGGACCACCACCTCGACACGTACGCCGTGCGCCGCCCGCAACCGCTGCGCCGTGTTCTCCAGCACGTCCGCGCTGCGGGCGACCAGCACCAGGTCGGCGCCGCGGGCGGCGAGCGCCTCGGCGAATCCCGCCCCGATGCCGGACGACGCACCCGTGATCATGACAGTCCGGCCTCGCCAGTTCTGGCCCCGCAACTTCATCAGTCCTCCAAATCGTCAGCGTTACTGACGGTCAGTCTTGCAGACTGATGCCATGACTGACAAGCCGTCCCGTACAGTCGGCGCATGACCAGCCCCGCCGACCAGCTCGCCTCCCGCACCGGGTATGTGCTGATCAAGCTCGGTGAGGAGGCCCTCGCGGCCGCGGAGCGGGCGCTGGCACCCCTGGGGTTGCGGGCCAAGCACGTGAACGTGCTGACGTTGATCGAGACGCACCGGCTCTCCCAGCAGCAACTGAGCACCGGCACGGGGCTGGATCGCACGACGATGGTCGGCCTCGTCGACGATCTGGAAGCGGGCGGATACGCCACCCGCGACCGCGACCCGGACGACCGGCGCCGCTATGTCGTCAGCCCGACCACGGCCGGGATCGCCGCGCTCCGGGCGGCCGAGAAGGTGCTCGACGAGGTCGAGGCGTCGGTGTTCGCCGGACTGAGCGCGTCGGAACGCCGCACGCTGCACCAGCTGGCGGTACGCGCACTGGACGCGACCCGGCAGCCGCGCTGACCCGAAACGGTTCGAGACGCGTCAGGTCAGTGTGGCACCGCCCGGCGGCGCGCCCGGCGGGCGATCACCGTACCGGTCACCGCACCGCCGACCAGCAGTCCACCGGCCGTCGCCGCACCGAGGACCAGCCATCCGGGTGGGTCCGCCGGTCGCGCGGCATCCTGCGCCCGGACCGGGGTCACCCCCGCATCCTGAGCCTCCGGCTCTTCGGCATCGTCCGGATCCGTCGCCGGATCCGTTGAGCGCCCGGCATCCGCGACACGCACCACGGACACCTTCGCGATCGACTCCGACGAGGCCTCTTCGCCCCGCACGGTGATCGTGACGGGTTGCGTGCCGATGTACTGCACCGGATGGCCCGGCTCGGGATCCACCAGGTCGGAATACAGTCCCTGAGCGTTCCCCCGGAACGCCACCAGGGTCAGCCGGCCCGGTGCCGTGGCTCGCAACACGAACTCGGTCCTGATCGGCGACTGCACGGTGCCGTGGGGCGCGATCGCCTGGCAGTCGGCAGCCTTCCGGTACTCGTCCGCCACCCTGGTCTGGTAGCGGCCGTCCTCGTCGCGCGGGGGCAGGCGCGTCCCGACCATCTGGAAGAGACACATCTCTTCCTGCCTGATGCCGGCGTCGTCATTGAATTCGACGGTCACATGGATTTCCTGGCCGACGGTCACCTGCTTTTCGCGCACCGTCAGTTCGTAGTCGGACTTCGCCCAGGCCGGGGCGGCCAGCGGTCCGGCGGCCAGGACGCCGGCGAGCGCGGCAGGCACCAGGATGCCCACCCACCGGCGGAAAGTACGCGGGCGCATCAGCACCTTTCCGCCACTTCCCTTGTGGACGCGGCCGGGTCGGATCACACGATCATGGCAAGGCCGCGCAAGTGATCTCCCGGCTGACGCGGGTCAGGCCGGGCCAGCGCCGACCCTGGGCAGGACCGCACGCAGCGCCGTCAGGGTCGTGTTGACGTCGAAGATCGGACCCTCGGCGCTGTCCCAGCCGCCGTCGGTGCGCTGCGTCTCGCCGAGCCGCTTGTACGCCGCCCGCAACAGCCAATCGTCGCCGATGTTCACCCGGCGCACCGCGGCGGCCATCGAGGCGAGGTCGGCCGGTGCCATGCCGTCGAGCCGCTCGGCCAGCACCAGCTGCATGCGGGCCGACTCGTAGAAGTGCTGCTGCTGGTGCAGCAACACCGCTGCATGCCAGCCCGCCGCGAGGAACGACGGCCACGTCCCGTCCGGACGGACGTGCGCGACCACGTACGCGGCGGCGGCCTGCAGGGCCGCCACGTAGCGGGCGGGCCACTCGTGGCGAGGGTACGCCTCCACGACGGCGACCGTCAGCCAGAAACCCGCGACCGAGGTCTGATACAGGGTGGCCTCGGGATCCCCCGGCGCCGCCCAGGCCGGGGCGTCCGCGGCCAGCGCCTCGTCCTCCTGCCAGGTGCCGTCGGGGTGCTGCACCCCGACCAGCCACGCCAGCGCCCGCTCCACCGCCGGGCCGCGCAGGCCGCCGAGGTCGTCCAGCTCGCCGAGACGGAAGCACGTGGCGTCCACCGACGGCAGCGGACCGTCACCCGTGGCGGGCCAGCCGCCCTCGGACGTCTGCCCGGCGGTGATCCGCTCGACCACGTCCTCGGCGGGCACGACGCCGGCGCGCAGGAAGGAGAGCCGCGCGCGTTCCACGGGGTCACCGTGCGCGACGACGTACCCGATGGCGGCATCGATGTCGACCACGACCGTGACGCTACCCGGCGCCGCGTGCCGCCGCTGCCCCGCATCGGCCACTGTCGCAGCCCGATCGGACACCCGGGGCCGGGTGTCCGATCAGGATGGCTCGATCAGTACGACGGGAGTGACGGGTCGACCGTGTTGATCCAGGAGACGATGCCGCCCTGGACATGGACCGCGTCGCCGAACCCGGCGGCCTTCAGCGCGGCCAGCGCCTCGGCCGAGCGCACCCCTGACTTGCAGTGCAGCACGATCTGCCGGTCCTGCGGGAACTTGGCCAGCGCCTCGCCGGAGAGGATGTCGCCCTTCGGGATCAGGGTCGCGCCCTTGATGTTGACGATCTCGTACTCGGCGGGCTCGCGGACGTCGACCAGGAAGATGTCCCGGCCGGAGTCCTGCCATTCCTTGAGCTCACGGGCCGTGATGGTCGCGTTCTCGGTGGCCGCGGCGGCCTCGTCGGAGACCGCGCCGCAGAAGTCCTCGTAGTCCTCCAGCAGATCGGTCACGGTCGGGTTCTCGCCGCAGAGCACGCAGTTCGGGTCCTTCCGGACCTTGATCCGGCGGTACTCCATCTCCAGGGCGTCGTACACCATCAGGCGCCCGACCAGCGGCTCGCCGATGCCGGTCAGCAGCTTGATCGCCTCGTTGACCTGGATCGAGCCGATGGACGCGCAGAGCACACCGAGCACACCGCCCTCGGCGCAGCTCGGGACCATGCCGGGCGGCGGCGGCTCGGGGTAGAGGCAGCGGTAGCACGGGCCGTGCTCGGCCCAGAAGACGGACGCCTGGCCGTCGAAGCGGTAGATCGACCCCCACACGTACGGCTTTCCGAGCAGCACCGCCGCGTCGTTGACCATGTACCGGGTGGCGAAGTTGTCGGTGCCGTCGACGATCAGGTCGTACTGGCTGAAGATGTCGCGGACGTTGTCGCGGTCCAGCGCCGTGTTGTGGATGACGACGTTGATCAGCGGGTTGATCTCCCGGATGCTGGCCGCCGCCGACTCGGCCTTGGGCCGGCCCACGTCCGAGACGCCGTGGATGATCTGGCGCTGCAGGTTCGACTCGTCGACGGTGTCGAAGTCGATGATGCCCAGCGTGCCGACGCCCGCCGCGGCCAGATACAGCAGCGCGGGCGAGCCGAGGCCACCGGCGCCCACGCAGAGCACCTTGGCGTTCTTGAGCCGCTTCTGCCCGTCCATCCCGACGTCGGGGATGATCAGGTGGCGCGAATAGCGGCGGATCTCGTCGATTGTCAGCTCGGCGGCGGGCTCGACGAGCGGGGGCAGCGACACGGTTTACTCCCCGGGTTCGGCGGTGAGGTGCGGCCCCCATTGTTGCGCGCCCCGCCGCCGACCGGGCATGACCAGGAACACCCGGTCCGACATGCGGGACGGGGAATATCAGACGGCCGGTGGTCCCGCGTACCGCTTGCCGTTGCGGTACGGCCACCCGTACGCGGTGCAGCCTTCCAGGCTGTAGGTCTGCCACAGCATGACCGGTGCCGGTTTGCCCTTACCCGGGCACTGCTCGTGGCCGTGGCCGAGCTGGTGGCCGACCTCGTGGTTGATCACGTACGCCCGGTAGACGTCCAGCGGCGCGTCGTAGTGCGGCACGGCCTCGCGCCACCGTTCGGAGTTGATGACCACCTGGCCCGGCAGCCGGCACGAGCTGTAGCCCTTGGTTTCCAGACCGCCCTTCGCGCACATCTCCTCCGAGGTGTCCGGCGATGCCAGGTAGATCGTGAACTCCGCGGGTTCCCCGTGCGGTGCCCGCTGGAACCGGACCTTGTTCCCGGCCACCCAGCTGCGCGGGTCGCCCAGGATGTTGTCCACGTCCGCCGCGAAGGCGCTGGCGTCAGGCCCGTTGCCGACCAACCCACCGTCGCCCTGGGCCAGGTACTTCTCCACCGCGACGTGGAAGGTGCGCATGGTGCCCTTCGTGCCGAGCACCGGGCCGTACCCGGTGGCGTACTGGAAGCTGCCCGCGGGCTGAGCCCCGCTCGGTGCCTGCTGCGCCTCATCCGGCGGGGCGGCGCCCGCCCCGCTGGTCGGCGCGGCCGTGTTCGGCGCGGCCGTGGTCGGCGCCGCAGCGCTCGGCTTGGTGGCCACCGTCGGCGCGGGCGCGGGCGCGGCGCCGGCCGCCGGCCCGGTCCCCGCCGGCTGCTCCTGTGGCGTGACCGGGGCGGCCGACGGAGTGTGGCCGACCGTGCGGCGGGCGGCCAGCGGGTCGCGACGGACGAGCCAGATGATCCCGCCGATCAGCACGGCGACGGTGAGCAGCGCCAGCAGTGCCGCCCAGAGCCGCCGTCGGTTCGCCGGGCTGCGTTCGGTCTGTGGCGCACCCTGCTCGGGCGGGGCGCCCGCCACGCCGGGCAGCAGGATCGGCCCCTCGTCCGGTGCGAGCGGCGGGGCGCCGGCCGCCAGACCACCGGCCGCCGCCAGACCTCCGGGCATCGCCGCCAGGTCACCGGGCATCGCCGCCAGGTCACCGGGCATCGCCGCCGACGGACGCACCGACTCGGCGCCGGGTGGGGGCAGTTCCGAATCGGGTGGGGCCGCGGCGATGCCCGTCGCCGTGGCGGCGGCGCCGGTTGCGGCGAGGTGCCCGGCTGTCGCGGCTTCGCGCTGGCTGCGGGTCACCTCGACGGTGTCCGCGTCGGCGGGCGCCGGCTCCGGGGCTTTCCCCGCGTCGGCCAGCGTCGCGCCCTCCGCGGAGGAGGCTGCGGCCGCCTCGGCTCCGGCAGCCGCCGCCGAGGCCAGCGTCGCGGCCGCGGCGGCTTGCGCGGCGGGGCGGAGGGTGTCGGCCGCGGGCTCTTCGGGCTCGACCGCTTCGGCGGGCTCGCCGGTGTCGCGTGTCTCCGCCTCGGCACCGGCGGCCCCGGTCCGCATCCCGGCCGCTTCGGTGACCTCCGCGGAGTCCGGCGTCTGCACCTCAGCCGACGCGCCGGTCTCGCCGTCCTGCGGATGTGCCGCAGCCCCCGGGACCGTCTCGGTCTCCTGCGGATGCGCCTCGGCCTTCAGGACGGGCTCGGTCTCCCGCGGATGCGCCTCGGCCTTCAGGACGGGCTCGGTCTCCCGCGGATGCGCCGCGGCCCCCTGGACCGTCGCGGTCTCCTGCGGATGCGCCTCGGCCCCCGGGACAGGCTCGGTGTCCTCCGGAGGCGCCCCCGGCACCGTCTCGGCATCCGGCAGTTGCGCCTCTGGCGCCGGCTCGACGTCCTGCGGCTGTGCCGCTGTGCTCAGGGCCGCTTCGAGGTCCCAGGGCTGCGCCTCTGCCGCTTCGGTCGCCCCGGAGACGGACGTATCGGCGGCGGTCGCGGCGGAGTCGCGTGCCCGGGTCCCGGCGGCCGGTGGCTCGGCGACCATCGGCTCGGCGGGGGCGGGTCCCACCACGATCGGCGGCCAGAATGCCTCGCGGGCATCCGCCAGGCCTTCGATGGTGGACAGATCCCAGCTGTGCTCGCCCGGGACGGTGTCGCCGGGCATCGTGTCCAGGTCGTCCTCCGGGCCGTCCGGCCACAGGCTCGCCGGCTGGGATTCCTCGGGCCGGTTCACCGTACCGATGAGCATGTCCACCCAGGCGGCGACGTCGTTCTCGGCGGCCGTCTGCGCCTCGCGCACGTCGTGAACCTCGTGGACTTCGTGCACCTCCGCCGGGTGCGGGCGGTGCGCGATGGTCCGGTCCGTCATGGCGGCCCGGTTCACGGCCTCCTGCGTACGGAGCAGCGCGGCCGCCAGCTCCGGGGTCAGCGGGCCCGTCTTCTGGGCCGCCGCGCCGGGCGCGGTGGCGCGGGCCGCCGCGGCCGCCGTCGGGCGGCGCCGGGCCGCGGCCCGGGCCGCGATCGCGTTGCGCTGGGCGTCGAGGTCGTCCGGCGCGCTGCGGCGGCGGGATCCGGCCAGTGGCGCGGTGAGATCCGGCGACCCGGCGGCGCTGCCCCGCCGTGCCCGGCCGCGTCCCTTGCGGGCCTCGCCCGGGCCCTCCCCGGACAGGCCGCCCCAGGCCGCACCGCCGGTGTCGTCGGGTTGCGTACGGCGCCGGCGCGACCGCGGGCGGTCCGCCTCGCCACGGACGGTCTCCTCCGGGTCGTCGCCGGGCGGCGTGTCACCCCATCCGGACTCCCCCGCGTCCATGGCGCCACGCCGGTGTTCCGCGGCGGCGACGTCGGACCGGAATCCCGCCCCTGACCTGCGTCGGCGTGAGCCCGTCGCCTCCTGGGCGTAGGGGCTCGCCGCGCTCGGTCCGGGCGGGCCGCCGGCGCTGGGCGGCGCGTCCTCCGCGGCCGGCGGGGCGACAGTGCTGCGGCGGCGCCGGCCGGATTCGCCCTCACGGCGGCGGCGGGGCCGGGGTTCGGTCACCCAGGCCAGCGCGTCCTCGACCGGGTTCTCGACGCGGTGGTGACGGGCGGAGGCGTCGGCGGAAACGGCGTCCGCCGTGGCGCGCCGGCGCCGTGGGCGGCTCTCCGATGCTTCGTCGGGTACCTCGGCGGTCACCGATGCGCGCGGATTCGGCCGGGTGGCGGCGATCGCGCGCGCCGAGTGCTCCGAGACGGCCCGCTCAGGCGCGCCGTCCTCATCCGGCCGCAACGCGGCCGGCGGGTCCACCGCGGGATTCACGGATCCTTTTGTCGCCTTTGCCATAGCAAGTGCCAGAGTGCCATGCAAGCACCCCGGGTCACCGGCATTTCGCGAGGAAGCCTCGGATCTTCGGGTCCGCGCAGGGCGGCCCGGCGGCTCCTCCGCTGTGGATTACCCGACCCGGACGCGAGTGTCGGCGAGCATCCCGACGACGGCCCGGGCCACCAGCCGGGGCACCTCCATCTGCGCCACGTGCCCGACGCGGGGCAGGATCAGCAGCCGCCCGTCCGGGATCGTCCGGGCGACCTGGCCGGGCACCCTCGGATCGACCAGCCGGTCGTCGAGCCCGCCGATCACCAGGGTCGGTGCGGTGATCCGGGCGGCCAGCCGCCACATCGAGTTGTCCCCCGGCAGGTACGCCCGCACGAAGCTCGACACCAGACCCCGCAGGGCACCCAGGTACGCCCTCGGGTAGTGCGCGACCGTGTACCGCAGCCGAATCTCCTCGATGGCCTCCGCCCGGCGCTGCGGATTCACCCGCGTCGTGTCACCGAAGCAGACCGCGAGAACCTGCTCGGCCAGCTCGTCGACCGTCATCCGCGCCATGTTCCAGGCGAACAGCCGTTCGGCGTGGGGCAGCGCCAGCAGCGGCAGCACCGGCCCCTGCGCGGTACGCCGCGGATCCAGGAACGGCATCGCCGGGGAGATCAGCGTGAGGGTCCGGACCAGGTCGGGCCGCAGCGCCGCCACGAGTACGGAGATGGCGCCGCCAAGGGAGTTGCCGACCAGGTGCACCGGGCCGCGCCCGGCGTACTCCAGGTACCCGATCAGCCGGTCGGCGAAGGCGGGCAGGGAGTACCGGCGGCTCGGGTCGCTGTAGCCGAAGCCCGGCAGGTCCACCGCCTGCCCGGCCAGGTGACCGGAGAGCAGGCCCGCCACGTCGGTGAAGTTCTGCGAGGACCCGCCGAGCCCGTGTACGTACACCGCCGGCTCGGCGTGTGGTGTGGTGGCGGGGGTGTCGCGTACCTGCAGCATCGCACCGCCGATGGTGACCCGGCGGGCGGGCCACGGCGGCGGCACACCGTCGTCGGGCAGGGCGCTGTCAGGGGCGAGGATGGCGCCCTTCATCAGGACAGCAGGGCTTCGAGACGGCGGTTGACCGCCGCCAGGGTGGCGCGAACCATGGCGTGCCGGTCGTCGCCCGCGACCACGGCGGATCCGGCGATCTGTTCCACCCAGCCACCGTAGGACAGCAGGAGCACGACGACGGCCACCTGCATCGGCCCGAACGGCACCGCCGCCGCGTGTTCGACGTAGCACCGGGCGGGCCCGTCGGCGTGCTCGGACGACGACAGCAGCTCGTCGACAGCCCGCGCGGTGGCCATCGCACACAGGCGCAGCAGGTACCCGTCGACGGCGGGCCCGGTGGCCTGCCCGGCGGCGATCCGGCCGCCCGCGCCGAGCCGCACCTCGACCGTGGCCTCCGCACCGAACGTGCTGACCTGCACGTTCTCGATGACGACGCGCGGGCCGGGCCGGTCACCGATGTCGAGGGGTCGCGCCGTCACGCCGTTCACGCCGGTGGCGACGGCCTCCATCGCACTGCCGGCCCCCGCGGCGAACGAGGCACGTTCCAGCGCCTGCAGGGGCCCGGACGCGGGCAGTGTCCCCGCCGGTGACGTCCCGAGCGGCGCCGGTGGTACCGACACCGCCCCGGGCGGGTTCGGTGCGTACTGGGTCGACGGGGGCGCGGACAACGGCGTGGTGAGGCCGGGTGCGGCCCCCGCGATCGGGCCGTCGACCGGGCGGGCGGGCTGCGGCAGCCGCCGCCGCGGGTCACCCGGCCCCGCGGACGCCGCCGTGCCACTAAACGCATCGCCGGGACCCACCGGGCTACTCACTGGACCCACCGGGCCGCTCAGCGGATCGATCCCGCCGGGACCCGCCGGGCCACCCAGGGAGTCCCTGCCTCCGAGACCTGCCGGGCCACCCAGGGAGTCCATCCTGCCGGGACCCGCCGGGCCGCCGAGGGAGTCCATCCCGCGGGGATCCGCCGGGCTGCCGAGGGAGTCCATCCTGCGGGGATCCGCCGGGCCGCTGAGCGGATCCATGCCGCCCGAGAACGATGGGCTGCCGAGCGAGTCCGACCGGGCCGGCACCGAAGACTGGCCACCCAACGAGCCCGGTCCGGCGGGCGTCGACGGGCCACCGAGGCTGTCGCGCGCGGCGGGCGTCGACGGGCCGCCAAGGCTGTCGCGCGCGGCGGGCGTCGGCTGGCTCGGCACGAATGCTGCGGCCGGGGGCGCGGAGGCCGGTGCGCTGGGCGGCGCCGCCTCGCCACCCTGCATGGCCGCGTCCAGGCCCATCCGGTCCTGCAGCAGCCGGGCGACCTGGCGGCTCACCTCGGCGGGGTCGGCACCGTCGGCCAGGTCGAGGCGCAGGCTGTGCGCGCCCGCGGGCGTGGTGCGCAGGGAGGCGTCGCGGACCCCGGCCACCTCCCGTACGGCGGCGAGGATCGCCTGCACGTCGAAGCCCTCCTGGCGCTCCTGCGCGGACAGCACGTCACCGCGGCGCAGGTGCGTCGCGATGCGGGCCAGCGCGGGCGTCTCGGCCGATGGCTCCACGGACGGCGGCTCCGGGACGGTGGGCACGTCCGGCTCGGCCGGTACGCGTTGCGGCAGCGGCTCGTCCGAGCCGAGGTCGGAGTAGCCGGGGTACGGCGCGGCGTATCCGCCGGACGACACCGCGCTCGCGGACGGCGCGCCCGGCTCGTACGACGGCCCGCCCGGAAAACCGCCGGGGTCGTACGACGAGCGGGCTGCCTGATCGTCGGGGCGGGCCTGCCCGGCGGGGTTGACCGGCTCCCGCGAGTGCCGGGCCGACTCGGCGGTGCTCCAGTCGACGCGACGCCCGCCGGGGGTCGCCGGGCGCACCGCGGGGAAGATCGCCCGAGTGGGGCTCTCGGCCGAGCGCTGGGCGAACAGGTCCGCGTACCGCGACCGGCCCTCGGACCAGCTCGGCGCTCCCGGCTCGGGGCCGGTCGGCTGGGCAGCCCGGGTGTCGGCGCCGCCGCCCGGCTCACCGAGCGGCCGGATCTCCCCTGACTCACCGGCATCGTGGAACGACCCGATCTCAGCGGACGGGCCGTCGCCGAAGGAGCCGTTCACGCCGTACGGATGGGGACCGGACCCGTTGGTGTAGGGCTGGATCTCGCCCGAGCCCCCGGCGTCACCGAACGGGTGGATCTCCCCGGACCCACCGGCCTCGCCGTACGGCGCGGGGTCGGCATCGGGGAACGGGAAATCCCCGGACGAGTGACCCGGCGGCAGCGGTGCCCGGCTGCCCGGGAACGCCCGCTGGCCGAACGGCCGGGTGAACGGGCGCCGCCAGGCGGGTACGTCGTCCTCGGGGTCGCGGGCGGGCGTGGAACCGGACCAGGCGCCGTTGGCGGCCGCCCAGCCGTTCAGCAGGGTACGGTCGCGCGCGTCAGCGCCGGGGCCGCCCGCAACGGCTCCGGTGTCACCGGATTGTCCTGTCTCGTCCACCGCGCGCTCCTCGCTCGCCCCGACCGAGGCTACCGTGTGGTGGCATTGGCGATAAGTTGCAGCGTCGCGACAATTGCCCTTCCGGCCGTGCCACGCGTCAGGCCGGGCGATCCGCGCCGAACCGCGGGGGACTCATACCTCGGAGGGTGGAGAATCATGACCGCTGCGTCCGGCGGAGCACAGACGGCGGGGCGCCCCGCGCGCCTGCCGCGCTCCGCGCGCCGTAAGCAACTGCTGGCCGCCGCGCAGCAGATCTTCGTCGCGCACGGCTACCACGCCGCGGCGATGGACGACATCGCCGAGCGGGCCGGCGTCTCCAAGCCGGTGTTGTATCAGCATTTTCCCGGCAAACTGGAGCTCTATCTGGCGCTGCTGGACGTGCACTGCGACTCGATAATCGCCAAGGTGCGCGGTGCGATGCTGGCCACCCCGGACAACAAGGAACGCGTCCGCGGCGCGGTCCGGGCGTACTTCGACTTCATGGATCACGAGAGCGAGGCGTTCCGGCTGGTCTTCGAGTCGGATCTGCGCAACGACCCGCAGGTCAGGGAGCGGGTGGAGCGGGTCGAGCAGGGCTGCATCGTGGCTGTGACGGACACCATCATCTCGGACACCGGGCTGAGCACGGACCAGGCCGAGCTCCTGGCCTCGGGGCTGGTCGGGGCGGCGGGCCAGTCGGCGCAGTTCTGGTTGGCCAACGGCCGCCGCACCAACAAGGAGGAGGCGGAGGCACTGGTCGCGGCGCTCATCTGGCGCGGTATCGCCAGCTTCCCGTTGCAGGGTGAGCCAACGGGAGGAATGCCGCGCGAAATCGGCTAGCCTTCAGACCGGTAGACATCCGGCAGGCCGGTGGATTTTGTTCGAGGGAGGACCCCGTGGAGGTCAAGATCGGCGTGCAGTACGCCCCGCGCGAGCTGGTGCTGGAGAGCGCACAGACGCCGGCCGAGGTCGAGCAGGCAGTCACCGAGGCGATGGCCAAGGACAGCGTGTTGACCCTGACCGACGAGAAGGGCCGCCGGGTGATCGTCCCGATCTCCAAGGTGGCGTACGTCGAGATCGCCGAATCGTCCAACCGGCCGTTCGGCTTCACTACCCGCTGACCCGCGAACGACGGCAGGAAATCCCGCGGATTTCCTGCCGTCGCCGTGTCGGACCTGCGGAACCCATGCTCTGAGGTGCGCTTTCACTCGGTCAGGTAGACTTGGCCGGTCGCCGTCGACATCGATTCGATGCAACCGATCGATTCGGCCGACTGCTGAACCAGGCCCACTGGCTGATCCCGCCACCGAGCGGTACCGGCAACGTGGTCGATTTGCGCCGTGTGGCTGATTTGGGCCATATGGTCGATCCAGGTGATTGGTCGGTCCAGTCGATTGGCGACCCGGGCGTTCGCCGAGCCCTTTCGGCGCGGCGCCCCCGCCGTGCGCGTGCGGCCCGCGAATGACTTCGCGTGTGGCCCGCGCACCACCCATACCGCGCCCTGGACTTCGACGGGCGCACCACGAGAGGCACCCGCAGAACTCCATGACCGAAATCGAAGACACCGAAAGCATCGAGCAGGAACCCGCGCTGGTACCAGTGCTGAACCGAGCCCCCGTCCGCCCCGACAGCCCCACCTTCGCCGAACTCGGCGTCCGTACGGAAACGGTCGAGGCCCTCGCCGCGGCCGGCATCACCCGGGCCTTCGCGATCCAGGAGTACGCCCTGCCGATCGCCCTGCGCGGCACCGACCTGATCGGCCAGGCCCCCACCGGCACCGGCAAGACCCTCGGCTTCGGCCTGCCCCTGCTGGAACGCGTCAGCGCCCCGTCCGAGGGCGCCGACGGGCGGCCGCAGGCCCTGATCGTCGTCCCGACCCGCGAGCTGGGCCTGCAGGTGGCCCGCGACCTGGCCGCCGCCGGCAAGACCCGCGGCGTGCGGGTGCTGCCCATCTACGGCGGGGTCGCCTACGAACCGCAGGTGGAGCAGCTGAAGAAGGGCGTCGAGATCCTCGTCGGCACCCCCGGACGCCTGCTGGACCTGGCCAAGCAGAAACAGCTCAAGCTCGACGGCATCCGCGGGCTGGTCCTCGACGAGGCCGACCGCATGCTCGACCTGGGCTTCCTGGAGGACGTCGAGAAGATCCTGGCCATGCTGCCGGACCAGCGTCAGACGATGCTGTTCTCGGCCACCATGCCGGACCCGATCGTCGCGCTGGCCCGGCGGTTCCTGCACCACCCCGTCACCATCCACGCCGGGCACACTCAGGACAGTGGACCCTCGCCGCTGACCAAGCAGGTCGTCTACCGCACCCACCCGCTGAACAAGCTGGAGATGGTCGCACGCATCCTGCAGGCCAGGGAACGCGGCCTGACGATGATCTTCACTCGGACCAAGCGCGCCGCCGACCGGGTCTCCGAGGACCTCGACTTCCGCGGCTTCGCCGTCGCGGCCGTCCACGGTGACCTGGGCCAGGGCGCCCGGGAGCGTGCGCTGCGCGCGTTCCGTACCGGGAAGATCGACGTGCTGGTCGCGACCGACGTCGCGGCCCGCGGCCTGGACGTCTCCGGGGTCACCCACGTCATCAACTACGACTGCCCGGAGGACCCGGACACGTACACCCACCGCATCGGCCGCACCGGCCGGGCGGGCGCCACGGGCGTCGCGGTGACGTTCGTGGACTGGGAGGACATGCCGCGGTGGGTGCTCATCGACAAGTCGATGGGACTCAACATGCCCGAGCCGCCGGAGACGTACCACACCAGTCCGGCGCTCTACGCCGACCTGGACATCCCGACCGACGTCACCGGGACCCTGCCCACCGCGGACCGCAGCCGTGCGGGACTGTCCGCCGAGGTCGAGGAGGACCTCGGCGGCGGACGGCGGCGCGGTCGCGAGGGCGGGCGCGGGCCGGGCCGGGGCCGCGGCGGGCGTACCCGCGGCGGCCGCGACGAGGCCCCGGCCGCGACGGAGGAGACCGGGGAGCGGCCGCAGCGCCAGCGCCGCCGGCGCCGGGTCGAGGGCGAGACCGCGGACGGTACGGAGTCCACCACGGCCGAGGCGGCCCCCTCGGGCGAGGCGGGCGACGAGCAGGCCGGTGGCCGACGGCGGCGGCGCGGCGGGAGCCGGGCGGCGACCGTACCCGAGTTCTCGGACAGCACCGCCGAAGGCGGTGCGGTGGCCGACGCCGACGCCGCCGACGGTGAGTCGGCGGGCCGGCCGCGGCGACGGCGTCGCCGGGGCGGGCGCGGCGGCACCGGTACGGCCGACGCGGGCGGCCCGGAGCCGGCGAACGACTGAGGTACCGGCCGGGCCGTCTGCACAAGGCGGCCCGGCCGTTCAGTCTCGTCGATAGGGCTCGTCGATCCCGGCCAGGACGACGCTGCGGTCGCGCTCCGCCGTCCGGAGGGAGATCGTCGCTGAACCGCCGCCGAGAAGCAGGCCAGTCTTGCCGGGCAGAATGGGGGGATGCCGCAACCCCTGGACGCTGTGCTCACCGAGCTGCGCGAGCTGCTGCTGGATCCGGCGCTGACCCGGGCCGTGGCCGCGGGCCGCCGGCGCGGACACACCCCGTCGGTGACCCGCGCCGAGCTGCGACCCGTCGCCCTCAAGGCGGGCACCCGGCTGCAGATCGTGACCGACGACGGCGCGCGCCCGTACACCAGGAACGTGGCGGGTGCGGAGGCCGCGGAAGCGGTCGACGCGCTGCTGGCGGAGCCGTTCGGGAACTGGCACGTCGAGACGGACAGCGCCACGGTGCAGGTGCGGATCACCAAGAAGGGCGACGCCCAGGTGCACCGGGCCGCCCGCGCGGCGGCGCCGGTCAACCCGGTCGCGCCGGGTCACGACCGGGCCAAGCAGTGGCTGCTCGACCCCGGCGACCCGTTGTTCGCGGTGGTGGGCGGGACGGCCGCCAAGCGTCGTCAGGTGGACGCGTTCCTGCGCGCGCTGGCCGCGACGCTGCCGGACGATCCGGCGCGGCTGCCGTCGCCGCTGCGGGTCACGGATCTGGGCTGCGGCAACGCCTACCTGACCTTCGCGGCGTACCGGTATCTCGTGGACCGGGGCGCGAAGGTCCAGGTCGTGGGGGTCGACGTGCGCGAGGACCAGCGGGTACGCAACACCGCGGTCGCGGCCGAACTCGGCTGCGGCGACGACGTGACGTTCGTGGCGGGCACCATCGCGGGCGCCGGGGTGACCCCCGCGCCGGACCTGGTGCTGGCGCTGCACGCCTGCGACACCGCCACGGACGAGGCGCTGGCCCGTGCGGTGGGCTGGCAGGCCCGCTGGGTGCTGGCCGCCCCGTGCTGCCACCACGACATCGCGGCCCAGCTCAAGTCCGCCCCGGCCCCGGAGCCGTACGGGGAGCTGACCCGGCACGCGATCCTGCGGGAACGGTTCGCGGACGTGCTCACCGACGCGCTGCGCGCGGCCCAGCTGCGACTGCGCGGCTACCGGGTGGACGTGGTCGAGTTCGTCGACTCGGCGCACACCCCCCGCAACGTGCTGCTGCGGGCCCGGCACACCGGCGCCGCACCGACCGAGGCACAGCGCGCCGAGTACGCGGCGCTGACCGGCCAGTGGGGCGTCACGCCCGCCCTGGAGCGGCTGCTCGGCCGGGCCTGACCCCGTCGGCGCCTCGCGCCGGTGCCTTCCGGCCCGCATCGGCGGTCGCCGCTCAGCCGACGGTCACGCTCCACGCCGCGGTGTGCACCCGGCCGGCCACCTGGAAGTCGAAGAACATCCGGTAGTTGCCCGGGCCCGGTGCGGCCAGCCAGAACTTCACCTTGCCGTCGACCAGCTGCGGCTCGGGGTGGACGTGCACGTACCCGACGTCGCCCTCGCGGAGCACCACCAGGTGCCCGTACGCGCCGAGGTACGGCTCCAGCTCGGCCGGTTTTCCGTCGACGGAGTTCACGGACACCAGCAGGGGCTCGGCGACGCCGGCGTGCGGGGTCCCCTCGTACGAAACGGTGAAGCGGTCCGTGGTCGCCGACTGGGTGGGCGGCGGCAGCGGCACCGGGCGGTAGTCGCCGGGGACCGCGAGATCCACGCCGAGCGAGGTGGGCACCTGGTTGCCGCCGACGATGGCGGTGAAGTCCGCGATGGCCCGGTAGCTGCCCGGATCCGGCAGGTTCAGGTCCACCGCCCACGTGCCGTCCGGCCCCATGGTGGGGTGCAGGTGCTGGTAGACGGCGAGGTCGCGGCGCACGACGACGAGGTGCAGCGGCTTGTCGTGCACCACGGCGAAGGTGGTGACCGACGCCCCGCCGGACGCGGTGATCCGGAAGCGGAACGGCTTGCGGACGCCCGCCGGGAACGTGGTGGTGATCTCCGGTACGAGGGTGAGTCCGGAGGCGGTGACCGCGAGCCCGCCGACCGCCTCGCCCGGATTGGCGTTCGAGGCGGTGGCGGCCGCGTGGGTGTGCGGGGCGTTCTCGTTGCCGGCCATGCCCATGGTGGGCTGGGCGGCCGGCGCGGTGGGGCCGTTCGCCGCACCGGAGCCGCCGCCCGACGACCCGGAGAGGCGGCCGATGCCGTACCCGGCGAAGAGGACAACGACCAGCAGCGCGCCGAACGCGGCCAGCCGGAACGTGTCCCGGTCCTGTGGCGGCTCGGCCACGGCGTCGGGTGCCGGCGTCTGGAATGTCAGGTCAGGCATCGGCAAGCTCGTACCCGGCCTCGTCCACGGCCGCGCGCACCGCGTCCGGTGTAAGGGGCTGGGCGCTGGTCACGGTGACGGCGCCGGTGCCCAGGTCGACCTGGACGTCCTCGACGCCCGGCAGGGAACTCAGTTCCCCGGTCACGGCCTGTACGCAGTGCCCGCAGGTCATTCCGGTCACGGTGTAGGTGGTGGTGACGGACATGGCAGTTCCTTTCACGAGATGCGCGCCCGGTCGCAGGTCCCGGCGTCATCTGGAGATTCGGCCGGTGGCGGAGGCCGCCGCGGGCCCGGCTCAGGAGCGGACGAGGCGGGCGATGGCCGCGGAGGCCTCCTTGACCTTGGCGCTGGGATCGCCGGCCCGGGCCGCGTCGACGACGCAGTGGGCCAGGTGATCCTCCAGCAGACCCACCGCGACCGCCTGCAGGGCCCGGGTGGCGGCCGAGATCTGAGTGAGCACGTCTATGCAGTACGTGTCCTCGTCGACCATCCGTTGCAGGCCGCGGATCTGCCCCTCGATGCGGCGCAGCCGGCCGAGCAGGGCCGCCTTGTCGCCGGAGTACCCGTGCGGGCCGGGGTGGACGGGCTCCTCGGCGAGGTCGATGTCGTCGGACATGCCCGCCAGCATACCCCCTACCCGTATGAGTCGGCCGCGGCACCGGTCACCTCCGGCGGCCTGCCCCCGTTAACCCGGTGTGCCGTACCCCCCGATCATCCGAGTGGGCCTCGCCGTGCTCGCCGCCGTCCTCGCCGTCACCGGTGCCGCCCCGCCCCGCGCGGCCCGCGCGGACCGGCCCAGCGGGGCCGACCTGGACCGCCGCATCGCGGTCGCCTCCCGGCAACTGGAACAGGTCGTGGAGCAGTTCAACGACTCGCGGGACGACCTCGCCGAAACCAGGATCCGCACGCGCTCCCTCAGCGGGCAACTGGCCCCTATGCAACGCGACCTGCGGCTGCGGCAACGGCTGATCGGGGGCATGGCGCGGCAGACGTACCAGCAGACGCGCAGCGGGCCGACCCTGGCGCTACTGGCCTCGCACACCCCGCACCAGTTCGTGGACCGGCTGCTCGTCCTGGAGATGCTGGCCGACCAGCAGCAACGGGCGCTGACCGACCTGCGGACGGCACGGGCCCGGATGTCGGACGCCCAGCGCACCCTCGCCCTGCTGGCCGACCGGCAACGGCAGGAGCAGATGCGGCTGGCCGCCCGGCGGGCCACCATCGAGGGCGAGATCGAGACGCTGCAACAGCTGCGGCAGGTCGCGTACGGCGGTGGCTCCCGCTACACAGAGACGGAACGGCTGCCCGCGCCGATGTACGTGCCGGGGCCCGCCGGGCAGGCGGTGGCGTTCGCGTACGCACAGCTCGGCAAGCCGTACCGGTGGGGTGCCTCGGGGCCGGACGGGTACGACTGCTCCGGGCTCAGCTCGGCCGCGTGGCGCGCCGCGGGCGTGCACCTGCCCCACAACTCCGGCCGCCAGTACGGCGTGGTGGCCACGCTGCGCCGCGACCAGCTGCACCCCGGTGACCTGGTGTTCTTCTACGGCCGGATCAGCCACGTCGGCATCTACATAGGCGGCGGCAAGATGATCCACGCGCCGGAGTACGGGGAGAACGTGCGCGTCTCATCGATCGACTCCATGCCGATCCACGGCTACGGCCGCCCCCGCTGAGCCCGGAATGGCCCGACCGCGGCGGGCGGCCGAACTCGCGGAGCCACGGCGGCCGGTTGCGGGGTCAGCCCGCTACGGCGAGGGCCAGGGGCAGGACACCGGCCGCACCGGCCCGGCGCAGCGCCCGGCCCGCCAGCACCATCGTCCAGCCGGAGTCGACGAGGTCGTCGGCCAACAGCACGGGACCGTCCAGACCGGACAGGGCGTCCGCGACCTCGGGCGGCACCGTGAACGCGTCGTGCAGGGCGCGGACCCGCTGGGCGCTGTTGCCGCGCGGTCCGGTCTGCCCGGAATGAGTGCGGCTCAGGGTGCCGAGCAGGGGGAGCCGGCCGACCGTGGCGACGTGTGCCGCGAGACTGTGCACGAGCTGCGGGCGCCGCGCCGAACCCACGGCCACCACGGCGACGGGCCGCTGCTGCCACCGGTCGTCGCCGTGCGCCCAGCTCTTGAGCACTTCGATCACGGCGGCGGCGACCTCGTCGGGCACCGGGCCGTCCGGCGCGTCACCGAGCAGGCCGCGCAGCCGGTCGCCCCAGCCGAGGTCGGAGAGGCGGCCGACGGCCCGGCCGGGTGCCACCTGCTCGGTGGGGGCGATCCGGCCCTTGAGCGGCACCCCGACCGCCTCCAGGCCGGTGGGCCACATCTTCTTCGGTGCGATCTCGACGCCGGGGCGCCCCAGGAAGGTGTGGGCGGCGGTCAGGGACTCCGCGGACACCTGCGCGTCGAACTGCGGGCCCGCGCAGTTGTCGCACCGCCCACACGGGACGGCCTCCGGGTCGTCGAGGCAGCGGCGCAGGAACTCCATGCGGCAGGCGGTCGTCTCCGCGTACTCGATCATGGTTTGTTGTTCGGTGGTGCGGGCCTGCGCGACCCGCCGCAGCCGCTCTGTGTCGTAGGTCCAGGGGTCGCTGGTGGCCAGCCAGCCGCCGCGGGTGCGGCGCACCGCGCCGTCCACGTCGAGCACCTTGAGCATGAGTTCGAGCCGGGTGCGCCGCAGGTCCACGATCGGCTCCAGCGCGGGCGTGGACAGTGGCCGGTCCGGCGACAGCGCGGCCAGTACCGCCCGGACCTGCTCCTCCGGCGGGAAGGCGAGGGAGGCGAAGTACCGCCAGATCGCCGCGTCCTCCGGCCCGGGCAGCAGCACCACTTCTGCATGCTGAACCGCGCGGCCCGCGCGCCCGACCTGCTGGTAATACGCGATCGGCGAGGGCGGCGCGCCGAGGTGCACGACGAACCCGAGATCCGGCTTGTCGAAGCCCATCCCGAGCGCGGACGTGGCCACCAGCGCCTTGATCTTGTTGTCCAGCAGGTCCTGCTCGGCGGCGCGGCGCTCGGCGTCCTCGACCTGCCCCGTGTACGACGCCACCGCGAAGCCGCGCGTCCGCAGGAACTCCGCCGTCTCGGTCGCGGCCGCCACCGTCAGGGTGTAGACGATGCCGGAGCCGGGCAGCCGGTCGAGGTGATCGGCCAGCCACGCCAGCCGGTGCGCGGGGTCGCCCAGGCGCAGCACCGCCAGGCGCAGCGAGTCGCGTTCGAGCGGGCCGCGCAGCACCAGGGCGTCGCCGAGCTGGTCGGCCACGTCCGCGGCGACCCGGGCGTTCGCGGTGGCCGTGGTGGCCAGCACGGGCGTGCGCGGCGGCAGGCCCGCCAGGAACGTGCGCAGCCGCCGGTAGTCGGGCCGGAAGTCGTGGCCCCAGTCGGAGACGCAATGCGCCTCGTCCACCACCAGCAGGCCCGTGGTGGCGGCCAGGCCGGGCAGCACGGTGTCGCGGAAGTCGGGGTTGTTGAGCCGCTCGGGGCTGATCAGCAGCACGTCCACCGCGCCGGCCCGGATCTCGGCGGTGATCTCGCCCCACTCGTCGAGGTTCGCCGAGTTGATCGTGCGGGCGCGGATGCCGGCGCGGGCCGCCGCCTCGACCTGGTTGCGCATGAGCGCCAGCAGCGGCGACACGATCACGGTCGGTCCGGCGGCCGGCTCACCCGCCTCCGCGGCGACGCCGTCGCGCAGCAGGGCCGTCGCGACGAAGTAGACCGCCGACTTCCCCCAGCCCGTCCGCTGTACGCACAGCACCCGGCGGCGGTCGACGACCAGCGCCTCGATCGCCCGCCACTGGTCCTCGCGCAGCACCGCCTGCTCCCCCGCGAGGCGGCGCAGCACCTCCTCGGCGCACTCGCGCACGGCAGTACGTTCCGCGGTGCTCACCGGTGTCAACTCAGCCACCCGGCATGTCTACCAGCACCGGGCGACAACTCAGCGGCCCAGGACGGACCCGCCGTTGACGTTGATGATCTGCCCGGTGACGTAGCCGCCGCCGGGACCGGCCAGCCAGCGCACCGCCTCGGCGATGTCACCCGACTCGCCGGGCTGCTTGACCAGCGTCGCCGCGACCCGGCTGGTGTGGCCGTCCGCGGTCATCCGGTCGGCGAAGAACTCGGTGTCGGCCACGTAGCCGGGGGCGATCACGTTGGCCGTGACGCCGTCCGGGCCGAGCCGGGCGGCCAGGTCGAACACCCAGCCGTGCAGGGCGGCCTTCGCGGCCGCGTACGGTCCGGCGCCGCCGCGCTGCGCGGCCTGTGAGCTGATCAGCACGATCCGCCCGCCGGGGCGGCGCATCCGGGGCAGCAGCGCCTCGGTCAGCAGCACCGCGGTCATGACGTTCACGTCGTACGCGGCCCGCCACTGCGCCGCCACGCCGGGCAGGGTGGCGTCGTCCGACGGCGTGAAGCCGCCCGCGTTGTTCACCAGCACGTCCACGGCGCGATCACCGACCGCCTCGGTGACCGCACCGAGCCGCGCCGGATCGGTGAGGTCGGCGGTGACCGCGCTCGCCTGGGGCCCGATCCACGTCACCGCGTCCGCCAGCACGTCGGGGCGGCGGCCGACGATGATCACGTCGTACCCTTCGCCCGCCAGCATCCCTGCCGTCGCCCGGCCGATACCCGTGCCGCCCCCGCTGACCACCGCAAGCCTCGTCATGCCCTGACTCTAGATCGCGACGCCCGCCCGGCTGGTCCAGCCCGCCCCGCAGCGCGGGCCGCGCGGGTCTGCTCAGCACGCCCAGCTGGGCGGGGCACGCCGGTCTGCTCAGCACGCCCAGCTCAGCGGGGCACGCCGGTCTGGTCAGCTCGCCCCGCTGAGCAGACCGGCACGGGCCGCCACTGCGGTGTCCGGATGGTCGGTGAACACCCCGTCCACGCCGAGCCGCAGGAACAGGTCGAACTCGGCGGCGATGTCGCCGCGGGCGTGCGGGTCGGTGCCGACGCGGAAGTCCAGCGGCAGGAAGCGGTTCTCGGCGCGGAACGTCCACGCATGCACCGCGAGACCTGCCTCGTGCGCGTTGTGCACCACCGAGTTGGCGGCCAGCAGCCGGCCGGTCGCGCTGCGCGGCACGAGCAGGTTCTTGTCGGGCCCGATGCCGTGCGCGTACCCGGCGATGCCCGCGAGCCCGGCGGGGGTGGCCAGGTCGCGGTAGCCACGGGCGTCACCCGCGACGGTGTGGTCCCACGGGCGGCCCCGCGAGTCGAGCAGCTGGATCAGGCGTACGTCGGTCATCCGGGCCAGTTTGCGCAGGTTGCCGGTCTCGAACGACTGGATGAGGACCGGCGCGTCCCGGCCGTCGAGGCCGTGGCGGCGCAGCGCGGTGAGCAGCGGCTCCTCCAGCGACAGCCCGATCGAGGCGAAGTAGCTGGGGTGCTTGGTCTCGGGATAGACGCCGATCGGCCGGCCCAGCCGCCGGCCCTCGGCCAGCGCCAGCTCGACCACCTCGTCGAAGGTGGGTATCTCCAGGCGGCCGTCGAACAGGACGTTCTTCGGACGTACGGCGGGCAGCCGCTCCGCCGCCCGCAGCGTACGCAACTCCGCCAGCGTGAAGTCCTCTGTGAACCACCCGGTCACCGCGACCCCGTCGATCGCCTTCGTGGTGTGCCGGTCGGCGAACTCGGGGTGCCGCGCCACATCGGTGGTGCCGGAGATCTCGTTCTCGTGCCGGGCCACGAGCACGCCGTCGCGGGTGGCGACCAGGTCCGGCTCGATGTAGTCGGCGCCCATCCGGATCGCCAGCCGGTACGCGGCAAGGGTGTGTTCGGGCCGGTAGCCGGAGGCGCCGCGATGGGCGATGACCAGCAGGTTGGACGACAGGTGGGTCACGCCAGGAGTCAACCGGGAGCGGGCGACGCCGGGGCGGGTACCACCTGACCATCAGGTGAATGTCACTCCCCGGGGGCGTCAGACAGAGACCCACCATCCGGGTACGGGCCGGGGCGCGGCCGGGTGGGTGTGCGGGTGCCGGTGGGCCGGACGCCGCTTGACCTTCTCGACCGAGCCGGGAGTGGCGGCGCCGGTGCGCGCCCCGGATCCGGGCAGCAGCACGCCGAAGCGCGGGCTGGACGAGAAGCCGGCCGCCGGACCGGCGCGCCCGCCCACTCCGGGCAGCGTCCCACCGTCCACGTCGGCTGCCGGGTCCGGGCTCGGCAGGCCGCCACCCGGAACACCGCCCGTTGTCTGCCCGGTCCCGATCATCGAGGTACGGCCACCGGTCCGGCCCGATCCCGCGCCGCTGTCCGGGCGCGTCGCCGGTGCGGTGGCGGCGCCGGAACCCGCGCCCGTGCCCGCGGCGCTGCCGGTGCTGCTCCGGTCCGTGCCGCGTCCGGAGGTCCGGCCGTTGCCCGCCGCCTCGGTGACCGGTGCGTCGCCTGTGTCGTCGACGGCGGTCGCCACACCCAGCACCTCCGCCCGGCACGGATTGCTGTCCACGGTGAAGGCCAACGGCAGCGGGTTGGTCTCCCGGTACGCACCGTGCAGTGTCACGGACAAGCCCCGGCGCGGCTCCAGCGTCGTACCGGCGGGGGCGCGCAGCACGATCTTCCGGCCGTGCTGGGTGACGGTACGCGGGGCGTCGACGATCCGCTGGGTTCCCGGGTAGACGAAGGACATCTGCCAGCCACGCATCATGCGTTCGCTGGTGTTGAAGACGGTCACGAGGGCCTCGAAGCCGGTGCCGGTGTCCTCGCGCACAAGGTAGCGCACCTTGCAGGCCGGGCGGCGCAGCACCACGGCGGAGGTGCCGGCACCGGCGGCGGCTGCCTGGTTGTCGTCCACGTCGGTGGGTTCCCGGCCCGCCGACCACGCCACTCCGACCGCGACCAGCAGCGTCAGGGTGAGCGCCGCCGCCTGCAGACCGTGCCGCGCCGCGAAGGCCGCCCAACGGTGCCCGGAGCCCTGGCCGTCAGCGGGCAGCAAGCCCGACGTCAGCGCGCGTCGGCGCAGCCGGCCCCCGGCGAACAGGCCGCCCCCGAGCGGTCGCGCGGAGCCGAGCCGCAGGGCGGTGCCGATCCGCAGCCCGGCGCGTAACCGGAGCACGCGGACGGCGGCCCGGACCGGACGTCCGTTCCGAGCGGGCGGCCCGCTCGGCTCCGCCGTGGCAGGTCCCTTCACCCGGCGCGCCCCGGGCCGGGCCGGGGACCGGGACGGCATCCGGCGCCCAGTGATCACGGGTCCGCCGGTCCGGGTAGCCGCGCGCGGCCCGGTCCGGGCGGGACCGTGCGCCCCGGCCCGGGTGGGACCGTGCGGCGCGGTTTCGGTGCGCGCCGCACGCTGGTCTTCGCGTCCCTGCGCGGTCTTCGCGACCCGGCGAGCGGGCTTCCTGGTGGCCCGCACGCGAGCCACCGACGGCACGGCAGCGGCCGCCGCGGCGGCGGAGGCAGCGGCAGCGGACGCGGCCGACGTGGCGGAAGCAGCACCGGGGGCGGCGAGGTGGGCGTTGGGGACGGTCGCGTCGAGGTCCGTCTGTACGGCCGCGCGGGCGGTGTCCCGCTCCGCGCTGCCGAGCGGCGGGATGATCGGCTGCACCCCGATGATCTCGGCGAGCGTGTGCGCCACCTCCGCCGCCACGGGCCGGTCCTGCGGGTCCTTGGCCAGGCACCGCAGGCAGACCAGCGCGACCTCCGCCGGCATCCCCGGCAGCTCGGGCAGGGGTTCGGGGTCGGCGTACAGGTGGGCGCGCAGCGCCTCGGTGGTGGTCTCGGCGGGCCACGGCAGGCGGGCGGTCAGTGACCGGTACAGCAGCAGGCCCAGCGCGTACACGTCGGTGGCGGGTGACACCTGGCCACCGGCGAGGCGCTCCGGTGCCAGGTACGCGGGGGTACCGAGCAGGCTGCCGTCGGGGGCCGAGTCGCGCTGGCCCACCAGCGCGGAGATGCCGAAGTCGACGACCTTGGCGCCCGACCCGGTGATCATGACGTTGGCGGGGGTGACGTCGCGGTGCACCACGCCCCGGGCGTGCGCGGTGGCCAGCGCCGACGCCACGTCGACCGCCACGGAGACCGCCTCGCGCCACGGCAGCGGACCGTCGCGGCGCAGCCGGGCCCCGACGGACTCACCGTCGTTGAGTTCCATCACCACGTACGGGACGGTGAGCCGCTCGGACAGCGGGGACTCACCGAAGTCGAAGATCCCGGTGATGTGCGGGTGGCACAGCCGGGCCGCGGCCAGCGCCTCCTGGCGCAACCGGTCGCGGAACGCGGCGTCGCGGGCGAGTTGCGGGGACAGCACCTTGACCGCGACCTCGCGGCCGAGGATCTCGTCGAACCCCCGCCAGACGACGGACATCCCGCCGCTGCCGAGACGCTCCACGAGGCGGTATCGGCCCCCGATGTGGCCGGTGTCCTGTCTGCCGCCCCGCGCCACCCACCCCATGATGAGATTGTTGCCCGGTCGGCCACCCCCGGACGGGCCGTCCGCGAAAACGGTGCGAACTCGGCCGCGCCGGTTCGAACAAGCGGCGGAAACTCAGCCCGCCAGCAGTTGATCCACCGGGGCGTAGTCGTCGGTGAGCACCCGCGCGCCGCCGACGAACGCGGCCAGGTCCGGCCCCTGGAGCACGGTGACGGGCTCGGCGGCGGCGGCCAGCCGGGCCCGCAGCGCGGACAGCGGCAACGGCCGCGCGGCGGCGACGATGACGAAGTTCGCCCCGGCGGGGCCGGTCAGGGCGGCCGGGGGCGCGACCAGCGCCACGTACGGGAAGACGGCCGCGACCGTGGCCAGCTCGGCGCGGATGAACCGGCGCGGCGGGTAGTCGATGACGTTCTGCGCGTACCAGCCGCCGGGGCGCAGCACCCGGGCGATGTCGGCGGCCATCTCGCGGGTGGCGAGGTGCCACGGGACGACGAGGTGGCCGAAGGCGTCGCCGACCACCAGGTCGTACCGGGCGGCGGGCTGGGCGGCCAGCCCGACCCGCGCGTCGCCGACCCGTACCCGCAGTTCGGGGCCGGTACGCAGGCCCATCTCGCGCCGGTCCAGGTCGACCAGGGCGCCGTCGAGTTCGAGGACGAGCTGGTCGCTGCCGGGCCGGGTGGCGCGGACGTAACCGGGGACGGTGAAGCCGCCGCCGCCCAGGTGCAGCGCGCTGATGGCGGCGCCGGGCGGGGCCAGCACGTCGGCCACGGCGCCGAGCCACTGCACGTACGCGAACTCCAGGTGGGTGGGGTCGGCGAGGTCGACGTACGAATGCGAGGCCGAGTTGAGCACCAGCGTCCGCCCGCCCGGCCGGGCCGGGTCCGGCTCGACGCGGGCGCAGTGGTACGCGGTCTCGACGTCGCACGGGGTCGGCGCGCTCGCGCCCAGGCCCGCCACGAGGAGCCCGACCGTGGTGACCAGCGCGCGGGCGCGCGGCCGGCCGGCCTCCTCCCGGCGCAGCCAGGCACCCAGGGCGAGCCCGCCCACCCCGAGCAGCCCGGCCAGACCGAGCACGATCCAGCTGCTGGGCAGCGCGGCGACCAGCACGAACCCGGTGACCAGGGTGGCCGTGATCGCCCCGAGCGTGCCGACGCTGGATAGCCGCCCCACCACGTGCCCGGTCCGGTGCAGGTCGCGCAGTTGCAGCTTGACCACGAGCGGGGTGACGCCGGAGAGCAGGAAGGCGGGCGGGAAGACCGCGAGCGCGGCCAGCAGCAGGACGGCGAAGTCGGCGCCACCGCGCAGGATCTCCCCGCCGAAGCGGACCAGCGGCAGGGTGAGCGCGGTGCCCACGGCGGCGAGGAGGAGCGCCGGGGCCAGCAGGGTGCGCGGGTCGTACCGGTCGGCCAGCCGCCCGCCCAGCCAGGTGCCGTACGCGATGGCGCCCAGCGAGATGCCGATGACCGAGCTGCTGACCTGCAGAGTGATCCCGACGTACGGGCCGACCAGCCGCAGCGCGACGATCTCCAGTACGAGCACGGCGCCGCTGGCGGCGAAGACCAGGGCGGTGGCCAGTCCCGACGGCAGCGCGCGCGGTGGTGCGTCCATCGCGCGGATGTTACCGGCCGAAACCGGTCAGAGGACGGACAAGTGGACGTGGTTGGTGTGCACGGCCGCCGGTCCGCCGGAGGCGCTGTACGCCCGCCAGCCCGTGTTGGGCAGCCAGATCTGCCGGTACCAGATGACGTACATGACGCCGAGCCGGGACGCGTTCTTGACGAAGTACCCGGCCAGCCGGTCGCCGTAGTTCTTGTCGCTGCCGGTGGCGGCCACGTTGCGGAACGTGCTGGCGTTGGCCGAGAAGTCGCAGGCCCGGCCCTTCGGGTGCTCCCCGGAGGAACGTTCGCTGAAGCACGACGTGTAGTGGCTGAACCCGGCACTGCGCGCCTGCTGGTACGCGTTGAGCAGCCGCGGAGTGATGCAGCCCGACGTCGTCGGGTCGTTGACCGTGCACGACTCCTTCGGCCATGACCCGTCCGAGTTGCGGGGCGCGGGCTTGGCCAGCGGAGAATTGGCGTCGATGAACCCGCCCGCCACCCGGCCGCCGCCGACGCTGGCCAGCGCCGCCTCGGCCTCCTTCTTCTTGCGGGCCAGGATGTCCACCTGCTTCTGCTGCTGCGCGATCTCACGGATGATCGCCAGCTGGGCCGCCTTCGTGGTGTCCACGGCCCGGCGGTAGTCGGTGAGGGCCCGGCCGTCCAGTTGGGCCATCATGTCCAGCCGGGACATCCGGTCCAGGAACGCGTCAGGGGAGCTGCTGTTGAGCAGCATGGTCATGGTGGTGACCCGCCCGTACCGGTAGGCGCGCCCGGCCGTGACCTCGACCTGGCCCTGCATCCGGACGGCGTCGGCCTGCGCCCGCTTGAGGATGTCACCCAGCTGGACCTGGCGCTTCTTGGAGGCGTTCAGTTTCGCGGTGGCTTCCAGGTGGCCCCTGGCGGCCGACTCCAGGGCGTCCCGCAGGGTCTTCGTGCCGCCCTCCGGGTCGGCGTGCGCCGCGGTCGGCGCGACCATCAGGAACGCGGCGAGGGCGGCCAGCAGCACGACGGGCACCGTCCAGCACCGCCGAAGGAGAGTCGCCGCCACGGTCTACCTCCACCAATCAAGAGCGCCGGTGACTCTACCTCGCCGAATGCCCCGGTGGCAGACCGCTCACGTGGCCGAATACCCACCATCGACGAAGAGTGTCTGACCGGTTACCGCGGCGCCCGCGTCGCCCGCCAGGAACAGCACGCAGCCCGCGAAGTCGGTGGGCACCCCATTGCGGCCGATCATGGCGCGGGCGGCGTGCCCGGCGACCTTCGCCGGGTCGGCGAAGAGTCCCTCGGTCAGCGGGGTCTCCACCACACCCGGCGCGATCGCGTTGCAGCACACGCCGTACCGCGACCAGGCCTCGGCCTGCGACCGGGTCAACGCGACCAGCCCGGCCTTGGACACGCCGTAGGCGCCGCTGTTGCCGTACGCCCGGAACGCCTGCTGGGAGGCCACATTGATGATCCGGCCCCAGCCGCGCGCCGCCATCGCCGGGGCGAACCGCTGCCCGAGCAGGAACGGCGCGGTCAGGTTCGCGGCCAGCGCCTGGTCCCAGTCGGCGTCGGTGAGCTGCGGCAGCGGCGGGCGGTGGTTCACCGCCGCGGCGTTGACGAGCACGTCGGGGTCGCCGTACCGATCGATGATGTCGTCGGCCGCGGCCGTGACCGCCGCCCGGTCGGCGAGGTCCGCGGTGATCGCGGCGGCGTCCGCACCCACGGCCGCGAGGTCCGCGACCGCGTCGCCGAGCGGGCCGGGGCGGCGCGCCACCAGCACGACGCGGGCGCCGGCCGCGCCGAGCGCCAGCGCCATGGCCCGGCCGATGCCGGAGCTGCCGCCGGTCACGACCGCGGTGCGGCCGCGCAGGCCGAACAGCGATTCCAGGTACGCCGACATCAGCGCTCCGCGGGCAGCAGCGTGTCGTGGACGAGGTCCCAGATGCCGGGGTTGCCCGCGACGATCAGGCCCGGCCCGTCGGCGCCCGGACGGTACTCGGTGCCGTCGAAATGCCGGACGGCGCCGCCCGCCTCGCGCACGATCAGCGCGCCCGGCAGGTGGTCCCACGGCATGACCTTCCAGAACAGCGCGAACTGCTGGGTGTCCGTGGCGACCGCCGGGTACTCGTAACCCGAGCAGTGCTTGCCCGAGGTGACAGTGCCCAGCTCCGTGCCGTGCGCGTCCACCCGGCGCCGCAGGTCGTCGGGGAAGTAGCGGCTCGGCACGGATCCGGTGAGCGTGCCCGCGGGCGGGACGTCGGCCCTGGCCTCGATCCGCACCCCGTCGCGGTAGGCGCCGCCGCCGCGCTCGGCCATCACCATCGAGTCGCCGGGCACGTCGAGGATCCACCCGGCGGCCGTCTCGCCGCCGCGCAGCAACGCCACCATGATCGCGAACGGGGTCCGTCCCGCCGCGAAGTTGGCCGTGCCGTCGACCGGGTCGACCACCCACACCGCGCCGTCGTCGCCGAGCCGGTCCAGCACGGCGGGGTCGGCGGCGACCGCCTCCTCCCCCACCACGACCGAGCCGGGCAGCAGCCCGGTCAGCCCGGCGGTGAGCGCCCGCTCGGCCTCGGCGTCGGCCACGGTCACCACGTCGCCGGGCGCCTTCTCCCGCACGTCGGCGGCCTCCAGCCGCCGGAAACGCGGCAGGACGACGGTACGGGCGACCTCCCGGACGAGCGCAGCGACCTCCTCAACCACGGGGCGGCAGCCTGACCACGCTGACGAAGAACTCGTCGATCTGCCGGATCACCGAGATGAACCGGTCGAAGTCGACAGGTTTGGTCACGTACGCGTTGGCGTGCAGCTGGTAGCTGCGCAGGATGTCCTCGTCCGCGGCCGACGTGGTGAGCACCACCACGGGGATGCGGCCCAGGTCCGGATCCTTCTTGATCTCCGCCAGGACCTCCCGGCCGTCCCGCTTGGGCAGGTTCAGGTCCAGCAGGATCAGGTCGGGGCGGACCGAGTCCGCGTACGTGCCCTCGCGCCGCAGGTAGGCCAGTGCCTCGGCGCCGTCGGGGACGACCGTGAGCCGGTTGCGGACCTTGTGTTCCTGGAACGCCTCCTGCGTCATCAACACGTCGCCCGGGTCGTCCTCGACCAGCAGCACCTCGATCGGCGTGCCGTCCAGCCGCGTCGCGCCGGTCATGTGGTGGCCTCCTTGGGTTCGGCGGATACCCCGGCCAACAGCGGCAGGGTGAACCAGATCGAGGTGCCCTCGTCCACATCGAGGTCCAGCCAGATCCGGCCGCCATGGTATTCGACGATCTTCTTGACGATCGCCAGCCCGATGCCGGTGCCCTCGTAGGCGTCCCTGGGGTGCAGCCTCTGGAAGATCACGAATACCTTGTCCGCGAATTCGGCCTCGATGCCGATGCCGTTGTCCCGGACGTTGATCCGCCACTCCTGCTCGTCCTGTTCGGCGCTGACCCGCACCACCGGGGGAACGCCGGGGCGATGGAACTTCAGCGCGTTGCCGACCAGGTTGACGAACAGCGTCGTCAGCAGCGCCTCCTCACCCTCGACGGTGGGCAGGTCGGACCACTCGACGCGGCCGTCCGCGCCGGTCCGCGGCTCCAGTTCGGAGGCCACCCGGGTCAGCACCTGATCCAGGTCGACGTCGGTGAAGCCGGCGGTCAGCCGCCCGATCCGGGAGAACGCCAGCAGGTCGTTGATGAGCTGCTGCATGCGCTGCGCCCCGTCCACCGCGAACGCGATGTACTGGTCGGCGCGCTCGTCGAGCTGGCCGGCGTACCGGCGTTGCAGCAACTGGCAGAAGCTGGCCACCTTGCGCAGCGGCTCCTGCAGGTCGTGCGAGGCGACGTACGCGAACTGCTCCAGGTCACGATTGGACCGGGTCAGCTCGTCGGCCTGCTGTTTGAGCTGGTCGTTGACCCACTCGATCTGCCCGCGCGCCTCGCGTACCTCGGCGAGCTCCGAGGAGATCTGGCGGCGCATCCCGTCCACGTCCGCGGCCAGCGCGACCAGTTCCGGCGAGCCGCCGCTGCTGATGCGCCGGTCGTAGTTGCCGGCGGCCACCTCCCGTACCTGGGTGGCCAGGTCGAGGATGGGGCGGGTGACCAGGCGATCCAGCAGGAACAGCAGCAGCGCGCCCGCGACCAGCACGATCCCGGCGGCGGTGACCTCCAGTACGAGCAGCGTGCTGGCGCTCTGCCGGGCGGCGGACACGGATCGTTCGCGGGAGTCCGAAATGTGCACCTGCAACTCGGCGACGGAGGTTCGTACCGGGTCGAACGCGGCCGTTTCCCCGGCCAGCTGCACCGCCCGCGCGGCCTGCGGGCCGCCCGCGCGCCGGGCGGCGATGATCGGCTCGGCGATCGCGGCACGCCAGGCGGCGGCACTGCGCTCCACGTCCGCCAGCGCGTCGCGGATCTGCGGATCGCTGTCCGGGCCGATCGCCTTGCCGATCCGCTCGACGGCGACCTGCTCGGCGATCCGGCCCGACAGGTAGGGCTGCAGGCTCGCCTCCTTGCCGGTGATCGCGAACCCGCGCACGGCGGTCTCCTGGTCGACCAGTGCGGTGGACAGGCTCTCGCCCGCGATGCGCATCGGCCCGGTGCGGTTGATCAGGACGTCGATGTGCTCGTTGCTGTGCGCCGCGATGACCGCCGCGGCGACGCCGAGCCCGGTCAGCACCACGCCCACCGCGAAACACAGCGCCATGACCCGGCGCCGCAACGTCCACACCTGTGCGGCGAACAGCTTCATCGACCGCCGCCGCGCGACAGCAGCAGCATCGCCACGTCATCGGCCAGCGGCCCGCCGTTGGCCTGTTCGGCCCGGCCGACCAGCCACCCCGGAAGGGCGGGCAACGGCACCTGCCGGGCGTCCGGTTCGTCCAGCAGCGCGCACAGGCCGGGCACCTCCAGGCGGTCGTCGCCGGGGCCGGTACGCCCGTCGATGAGACCGTCGGTGTACATCAGCAGGGACCAGTCGTCGCCGGAGAGATCCAGCTCGGTCGCGGGGGTGGGGGTCGGCATCACCCCCAGCACGATGCCACGACTGGCGTCGACCGGCTGGGCGCGGCCCCCGCGCAGCAGGATGGGCGCCGGATGGCCGGCCAGCCGGACCGTGGCCCGGTTGCCCGGCAGGTCGAGCACGACGGAGGCGACCGTCGCGAAGATCTCCCGGGCCCGCCGTTCCGACATGAGGACCTGTTCGAGCGCACCGAGGATCTCCCCGTCGGGCACCCCGGCCAGCACCAGCGCCCGCCAGGCGACCCGCAGTTCCACGCCGAGGGCGGCCTCGTCCACGCTGTGCCCGCACACGTCGCCGACGATGACGTGCAGCCGGTCGTCGCCGACCTGGACGACGTCGAAGAAGTCGCCGCCGAGCAGGCCGAGTGCCCGCCCGGAACGGTAGAACGTGTGCACAGCGACCTCGGCGGTGTCCATCAACGGCTGCGGCAGCAGGCCGCGTTCCAGCCGGGCGGACTCCGCCTGGCGCAGCTCCACCTCGCGCAGCCGCCGGGTGTTCTCGTCCGCCCGCTTGCGTTCGACCGCGTACCGCAGCGACCGGCTCAGCAGTACCCCGTCCACCTGGCCCTTCACCAGGTAGTCCTGGGCGCCCTCGGCGACCGCGGCGACGCCGAGGTGCTCGTCGCTGCGCCCGGTCAGGACGCAGACGGCCGCGTGATCCGCGACCGCCAGCAGTTTGCGCAGCCCGTCGATGCCCTCGGCGTCCGGCAGCCCCAGGTCCAGCAGTACGCAGTGGATGCCGGCCATCAGATCCCTGGCCTGACCCAGGGTGGTCGCCACCTGCAGGTCGAAGGCGGAGTCGGCCTCGTTGAGCAGCTCCCGCACCAGGTACGCGTCGCCCTCGTCGTCCTCGACCAGCAGGACGCGCAGCCGCTCCGGGGAACGGGCGGCCGAGCCGGCGGGCACGGGGCGGGCGGCCGTCACGGTCTCGGTTCGCCCACGGTGGCGGCGTCCACGACGGGTTCTTCCATGGCGGGCTCCTCAGTCGCGACGCCGTCCGGCGCAACCTCTTCCCTGGCCACGCGGCGGGCGTGCTGGGCGATGACCTGGCCCAGGATCCCGTGCAGCTGTCCACATTCGCGGCAGTGCAGATTCTCGTCGAGGCGGCGGCTGCCGCACTGGATGCAGGTGCCGTGGTCGGCGGGGTCGCGGTACGAGGCCAGCGCCTTGCACATCGCCCGCACCACATGATCACCCACGGCGAAGGTGGCCTCACCCAGCGCAGTACGCACGCCCAGCACGGCGACCGGTGCGGCGTCCGGGGCGGGGTCGAAGTGGGCCACCCGGTCGATGAAGTCCGCGAGCACGGCGGTGGGGTCGAGTGGCTCGGTCACGCGTCCACGCTATGCCACGCGCCGGGGAGATCCATCGGGTACCCGTCGCCCTTCTCCCGCGCTTAGATGGTTGTCATGCGACAGCCTCCCGAACGCTGCCTCGTCCGCCCAGCTCACCGGGGCCTGGTCGCCCTGGCGGCGATGGCGGTGCTGGTCGCGGTCGGCGCAGCCGCGCTCCTCGGGCTGCGCCCGCCGGGCCCGCGCGGCGCGGACGCTCCCGCCGCGGCGTTCAGCGCGGGGCGGGCGTTCGGGCTCGTCCGGGCGATCGCGGTCGAACCGCACGTGGCCGGCAGCGCCGCGAACGACCGCGTCCGTACCCGATTGGTGGACACGCTGCAGGGGCTCGGCATCACCGCCGAGGTGCAGGACGCGGTGAGCATGCAGGGTGGTGAGCCGTCGGCGGACGCGGGCGGGGTGGGGGTGGCCCACGTCCGCAACGTGGTGGCGCTGCTGCCGGGCACCGCCCCGACCGGCCGGATCTTCCTCGTCGCGCACTACGACTCCGTCCAGGCCGGGCCGGGCGGCAACGACGACGCCGCCGGGGTGGCCACGGTACTGGAGACCGCCCGCGCGCTGACGGCGGGCGCGCGCCTGCGCAACGACGTGGTGCTGGTGCTGACGGACGCCGAGGAGGCGTGCCTGTGCGGCGCGCGGGCGTTCGTCGACCGGCATCCGCTGGCCCGCGGCGGCGGGGTGGCGCTGAACCTGGAGGCGCGCGGCAGCACCGGCCCGGTGATCATGTTCGAGACCTCGGCGGACAACGCCCGCCTGGTCTCCGCGTACGCGGAGACCCCGCACCCGGTCGGTACGTCGTTCGCGGTGGAGATCTACCGGCTGCTGCCCAACGACACCGACTTCACGGCGTTCCGGGAGGCGGGATTCGCGGGTGTGAACAGCGCGTACATCGACGGCGCGGCGGTGTACCACGCGCCGACCGACGTCCCGGCGGCGATGAACACCGCGAGCCTGCAACAGCACGGCGACAACGCGCTGGCGCTGGCCCGCGACCTGGGCGACCGCGACCTCGGCTCCGTGCGGGCGGGCGGGGACGCCACCTACTTCCCCGCGTTCGGCGCCCTGGTGACCTACCCCGGGTGGCTGACCTGGCCGCTGGCGGTGCTGGCCGCGCTGGCCGTCGGGGCGCTTCTGTGGCTGGCCCGTCGCCGGGGCCTCGCCCCGGGCCGGGCCCTGGCGGCCGGTGCCGCCCTCGCACTGGTGCCGCTGCTGCTCGCCCCGGCGCTGGCCCAGCTGTTCTGGTGGGTGCTGACCCTGATCCGCCCCGGATACGCGGCGCTACCCATCGACCCCTACCGGCCACTGTGGTTCCGGCTGGCGGTGCTCGCCCTGACCGCCGCGGTCACCCTCGCCTGGTACGCGCTGCTGCGCCGTCGCGTCGGCCCGGCCGCCCTGGCGGTGGGCGGCCTCGCGTGGCTGGCGGCGCTGGGTCTGCTGCTGGCCGCGGTCGCTCCGGGCGGGTCGTACCTGGCCGCTCTGCCCGCCCTGGCGGGTGCGGTCGCCGCGATCGGCGCGATCCTGCTGCGCGCCGCGTGGGCCGCGGTCTTCGTGCTGGTCGCGGGTGCCGCCGTGGCCGTGGTGGTGCTGCTGCCGACGGCCGTGCTGCTGTTCCCCGCGCTGGGCCTGGTCACGAGCGGGGTGGCGGCGTTCATGGCGGCACTGCTCGGCCTCGCCGTCCTGCCCATCCTCGACCTGCTGTACCCATCGCTGGCCGCCCGGCGGCGAGCCGCGCTGCCCGCGCTGGTGGCGGCCGTCGTCATGCTGGCCTGCGCCGCGATCGGGCTGGCGACGGACCGGTTCGACGCCGCGCACCCGGCACCGACCCACCTCATGTACGCGCTGGACGCCGACACCGGCCGGGCCCGCTGGCTCAGCCGCGAATCCGCACCGCGCGGCTGGACCGCACAGTACGTCTCCGGCGATCCGGCGTCCGTGGCCGACACCCTGCCCGGCCTCGGTTCGGTGCACCTGCTCAGCGGCCCCGCGCCCGCCGCGGACCTGCCCGCGCCCCGGCTGACCGTGGTGTCCGACACCCGGACCGGCGACACCCGTACCCTGCGGTTGCGCCTCGTGCCGCAGCGCCGGGTCCGGCTGGTCAGCCTGCACGTGGGCGCGGCGACCACGGTCACGGCCGCCACGATCGGCGGCCAGGCGCTGCCGGTGGATCACCCGGCCGACGGCCGGTGGGGCTTCGGCCTGGTCTTCCACGCGCCCCCGCCCTCGGGCATCGAGGCGACCCTGACCGTACGGACGACGGGTCCGGTGACGCTGCGCGTGATGGACGGCTCGGACGGGCTGGCCGGGCTGCCGGGCTTCCGCCCCCGCCCCGCCGACGTGGGCATCGTCGGCTCGCACACCTCGGAACTGGTGGCCGTGGCCCGTACCGTGACGGTGTGACGGGTCAGCGGCCGCGACGGCCGCGCCCGGCCGGGGAGTCGAACCGGAAGTGCACGAACAGGCGGCCCCAGTTGTCGCCGTCCTTCTCGACCCGGTGGTAGAGCTGCTTGATCTCTTTCTGGTCGAGGAACCGCAGCACCTTCTTCTTCAGCTGGCCGGACCCCTTGCCGGGGATGATCTCGACCAGCGTCGCCTTCTTCTGGATGGCCTCGTCGATGATCCCGCGCAGGGCGCGGTCGATCTCGGTCCCCTTGTTGAAGATGTCGTGCAGGTCCAGCTTCAGCTTCACGCACCGATCCTATGCGGGGCCCGGCGCGCCCCTGGACGGGTTAACGGCCGCGTGGCGATCAGGTGGGCGGCGTAGGGTCAAATCGTCACAATCCGTAACAGTGTGGTTACTGGAGGACTCCATGATCCGGACATCTCGGGTCGTCGGCCGGATCGCCGCGGGCGCCCTGATCATCGGCACGGTCGTCGCCGGGGCTGCGCCCGCGCAGGCCGCCGCCGGTGATTGGAAACAGGACGGCTTCAGCCCCGCCCGCACCTACTTCAACCCGAACGAATCGACGATCACCCCGAGCACCATCAACGCGGTAACGCAGCGCTGGCGGGTGCTCCTGCCTGCTCAGACATGCGGCGTGGCCACCGCACCGGTGGTGGCCGGCGGGCGGGTCTTCGTCGCCGACGAGAAGGGAATCGGCGCGTACCGGGCGACCACCGGGCGGCTGCTGTGGCATCGCAACTCGGCGCGGTTGCTCGGCGACGCGCACCTGGCGTTCTCGGGTGGTCTGCTGCTGGCCGTCCCGGCGGTGGCCGACGAGCACTGTGGTCCCGTCCAGGACAACGTCCTGCTCGGGCTCGACCCGGCGACCGGTGCCCTGCGCTGGCAGGCACGCACCGCCGTGCCGATGCGGTCGCTGGTCGTCGACCGCGGGGTCGCGGTGGTCTCCGGCGCCTCGGCGTCGGCCGGTGCCGTGGTGACCGCGTTCCGGGTCTCCGACGGCGCGCAGCGGTGGCGGCGCAACGGGCTCCTCTCCTCCGGAGTCAGCGCCGCCGGGCGTCTGCTGCTGAGCCGCGTCAGCCCGGCCGGCCTGGTCGCCGTATCGGTCACGACCGGCAAGACCCTGTGGAGGGTCGCCCGCCGCGGCACCGTCCTGGCCGCCACCCCCGCAGGCGATCTCGTGTACGTCGGGGAGATCCGCCCGGGCGACGTCGAGGATCTGGTGTGCCTGCGCGCGACCAACGGATCCGTGGCGTGGCGGTCCGGGGATGCGGGTTTCCTGGGCGAACTGGCCACCGACGGTCGACGTGTCTACACCTTGATCGGTAACGGCTTCACGGCGCGGGACGCGCTCACCGGCGCCGCGGTGTGGACCACCGACCTCGAATCCGACCCGGGTCAGCCCAGCCTCGCCGGGGGCCTGCTCTACGCGAAGTCAGAGTTCACCGGCCTCGCCATCCTGAACGTCACGAACGGGCACCGGGCGGCGCCCGGCGACGGGTTCGGGTCGTTCGACGAGCAGGAGCCCGACCCGCCGACGGTGGCCAACGGCTGGCTCTTCCTCGCCAGCGCCAGCAACGCGCGGGTCATCGCCTACGCACCCTGACCCGGGTGGTGACGGGCGCCGCCCCAGCGCGGCGCCCGCAGCCGCGTGACCTGCCTGCCCCTGCGACGCCCGCAGCCGGGGTGCCTGGCCGGCGCTACGCGGCGCCCGCGCCCCGGCCGCCGTGCTTGCCCACCCACAGCTGCACCCGGCGCAGTGCCTCGGCGTAGTCGTCGTGCTGCTTCATCGCGGCGGCCAGCCGCAGGTGCGGCAGCGCCTCGGCGAACCGGCCCGCCCGTTCCAGGGTGCGGCCGAGCACATGGTGGGCGTAATGGTCAGACGGATCGCGCTCGATCAGGACCCGTAACTGGGCCTCCGCCCCGGCCAGCTGCGCCGAGTTGAAGTACGCGCGGGCCAGCAGCTGGCGTACTGCCGCGTTGTGCGGCTCCGCCTCCAGGATCGGTTCGAGCAGGCGCGCGGCACCGGCCGGATCGCCGGACTCGAAGGCGAAGGTCGCTCTGCGGTACTCGTCGAGAAGGTCCACGCCGATGCTCCCCACGTTCGCGTCGCCGGAGTTCAACGCTGGCACAACATCGGGCGTACGGCGAGTGTTCCGCCCGTGCGGCGCGGGGGGCCCGGCAACCCACAGGTGCTACACAGGGAGCGGAAAGACCGCGCACAGCGCCGCCGCCGACAGTTGGGGCATGACGATGGCGAACGCCGAAACCGAGCTGCGCCGTGCCGACGGTGGCCCGGTCCGGGTCCTGGTGGTCGACGACGAGCCCACGCTGGCCGAACTGCTCTCGATGGCCCTGCGCTACGAGGGCTGGGAGGTGCGCAGCGCGGGCGACGGCACCACCGCCGTACGTTCCGCGCGCGAGTTCCGCCCGGACGCCGTCGTCCTGGACATCATGCTGCCCGACATCGATGGCCTCGAGGTGCTGCGCCGGCTGCGCGGGGAGTCCCCCGACGTGCCGGTGCTGTTCCTGACCGCCAAGGACGCCGTCGAGGACCGGATCACCGGGCTCACCGCGGGTGGCGACGACTACGTCACCAAGCCGTTCAGCCTGGAGGAGGTCGTGGCGCGGCTGCGCGCGCTGATGCGCCGCAGCGGGCGTGCGGCGCTGCGCGCGGACTCCCAGCTGGTCGTCGGCGACCTGAGCTTGGACGAGGACAGCCACGAGGTACGCCGCGGCGGCGATTTGGTCAACCTCACGGCCACGGAGTTCGAGCTGCTGCGCTACCTGATGCGCAACCCGCGCCGGGTGCTCAGCAAGAGCCAGATCCTGGACCGGGTGTGGAACTACGACTTCGGCGGCCAGGCCAACGTCGTCGAGCTGTACATCTCCTACCTGCGCAAGAAGATCGACGCAGGCCGCGAACCGATGATCCACACCATGCGCGGAGCGGGCTATGTCCTCAAGCCCGCCGCCTGAGGTGACGGCGGCGCGGTGGCGGCACCCGTCCGGCTGGTCACTGCAGACCCGGCTGGTCGCGATCATGATCGGGCTGCTGGCGGTACTCGGCCTGGTGGTCGGCGCGACCGCGCAGGTCTTCCTGCACAAGATCCTGTACCACCAGGTCGACGTGCAGCTCAACGAGGCGACGCAGCGTGCACTCGGGCCGCAGCGCGGCCGGGGCGACGACGACCACTTCGACCAGACCGAGGTGTGGACGCAGCAGCCACCGCCCGGCGCCCCACCGCATTCGGTCGTCCTCGTCGTGGCGTCCTCCACCGCTCCCGTCGGCAGCACCAGCCCGCCCGCCACCGACTACACCATCGCCGGGGGCGGGCAGGTGTCCTACCCGGCGTCCGACACCGCGGACAACGGGCCCCGGCTGCGCGGCATCTACCTGGAACTGCCGGTACCGGCGCAGCACACTCTCGCCCAGGTCACCCCGAACCGCGTTCCGACCTCCGTCTACCTGGACGATGTCGGCGCGTACCGGGTCGTTTCCGTGCCGACTCCGGGCGGGTGGCTGGTCATGGGGCTGCCCCTGGCCGTCACCCAGGAGACGCTGCTGGCCGTCGCCGGGGTCACCGCCGCGGCCGTGCTGGTGGCGGTGCTCGTCGCGGGGTGGGCGGGCGCCATCATCGTGCGACGCAACCTGCGCCCGCTGGAACGGATGGCGGCCACCGCCACCCGCGTCTCCGAGCTGCGGCTGGACCGGGGCGAGGTGGAACTCGCGCAGCGCGTCCCCGAGGGCGACACCGATGCGCGTACCGAGGTGGGCCGGGTGGGCGCGGCGCTGAACCGGATGCTGGACCACGTCGGCAACGCACTGGAGGCCCGCCACGCCAGCGAGATGCAGGTACGCCAGTTCGTCGCCGACGCCAGCCACGAGCTGCGCACCCCCCTGGCCGCGATCCGCGGCTACGCGGAGCTGAGCCGCCGCAGCCGGGAACCCGTACCCGAAGAAGTGGGGCACGTGCTGCGCCGGGTCGAGTCCGAGGCGAAGCGAATGACCACCCTGGTCGAGGACCTGCTGCTGCTGGCCCGCCTCGACGCGGGACGCCCGCTGGGCCACGACCCGGTGGACCTCACCGCGCTCGTGGTGGACGCGGTCAGCGACGCCCACGCCGCTGGTCCCCGCCACGACTGGCGGCTGGAGGTGCCCGACGAACCGGTCACGGTGCTCGGCGACGCCGCCCGGCTGCACCAGGTGCTGGCCAATCTGCTGGCCAACGCCCGTACACACACACCCGAGGGCACCGCCGTGACCGTCGCGGTGAGCGCGACCGCCGACGACGCTGTGCTGCGGGTGACAGACAGCGGCCCGGGCATCCCGGCCGCGCTGCAGCCGCACATCTTCGAGCGGTTCGCCCGGGGCGACAGCTCCCGGTCGCGGGCGGCGGGCAGCACCGGCCTGGGCCTGTCGATCGTGCACGCGGTGGTGACCGCGCACGGCGGCACGGTGTCGGTACGCAGCGAGCCGGGCCGCACGGAGTTCATCGTCCGGCTGCCGGCCGGCGGGCCGGTGGGCGGAACGCCGGACGAGGGCCGGATTCCGGCCGATCTCCCGGTGCCGACCGATGCCTGACGTATTCATCCGGCGGGCGGGTGGACAAGGAGGCCACCGGCAACGGATCCGGCGGCCGCGCCCGCAGTGACCGCACACACCCCCCGGTGACGGCGGGCAACGGCTATGCTGTGCGACGTGTCGCGATGGTATTCGTGGTTTACGAGGCCGGCTCCCGCCGGTGCCTCGGCCATGACCTCATGACCTGAGACACCCGCCAGAGCCGGCCGAGGCAGCGACCACGTCGCTGCCTTTTCGTTTGTGACGAGCTTGCCGGCTCGCGCTCGGGGCGCCGGCCCCGCGAGCGCCCGGCGGAAGGAAGACTGTCGTGACCATCCCCGAGGTGCAGCGGGTCCGGGACCAGCGCATCGAGAAGGTCGTGCCGCTGATGAGCCCGGCGCTGCTGCACCACGAGCTGCCGCTGGTCGCCGAGCTGCACGACACCGTGCTGGACAGCCGCCGCCAGGTCGAGGACATCGTGGAGGGCCGCGACCAGCGCCTGCTGGTCGTCGTCGGCCCGTGCTCGGTGCACGACCCGGACGCCGCGCGGGAGTACGCGGACCGCCTGCGCGACCAGGCCGCCCGGCTGGCCGACGACCTGCTGATCGTCATGCGGGTGTACTTCGAGAAACCCCGCTCCACGGTCGGCTGGAAGGGCCTGATCAACGACCCGGCGCTGGACGGCACCGGCGACGTCGGCACCGGTCTGCGGGTGGCCCGGTCGCTGCTGCTGGAGGTGGTCCGGCACGGTCTGCCCGTGGCGGTGGAGTTCCTCGACCCGATCACCCCGCAGTACATCGCGGACACCGTGGCCTGGGGCGCGATCGGCGCCCGTACGGTCGAGTCGCAGGTGCACCGCCAGCTCGCCTCGGGCCTGTCCATGCCGATCGGCATGAAGAACCGCCCCGACGGCAGCATCTCCACCGCCATCGACGCCATCAACGCGGCGGCGGCGTCGCACGTCTTCCCCGGCATCGACTACTCCGGCACCCCGGCGATCCTGCACACGCGCGGCAACCCGGACTGCCACCTGGTGCTGCGGGGCGGCGGCGGGAAGCCCAACTACGGCGCGGCCGACGTTTCCGCCGCGCTGGCGCTGCTGGCCAAGGCCGGGCTGCCCGAGCGGCTGGTCATCGACTGCTCACACGGCAACAGCGGCAAGGACCACCTGCGCCAGCCGCTGGTCGCCGACGACGTGGCCGCGCAGATGGAGGCGGGACAGCAGGGCATCGCCGGGGTGATGCTGGAGAGCTTCCTCGTGCCTGGGCGGCAGGACCTGGGCGGCGAGCTCACGTACGGGCAGTCGGTCACGGACGCCTGCATGGGCTGGGACCCCACCGTCGGTGTGCTGGAACGCCTCGCCCAGGCCGCCGCGAAGCGCCGCACCGTCTGACGTTCCATGTCCCCGCCCGGTGATCGTGGGTCCTCTGGTCGCGGCCACACCCGCGATCACCGGGGCGGCTACCGCTCGCAGTCGACCGTGGTGTCGTTTTCGAGCGGCACGCACCAGTCGCCGAGGGTTCCGTTCGGGCCGCCGTCGAGTCTGTCGTTCTGGGCGTCGTCGGCTCCGCTGATCGAGTCGTCCCCGTCCTCGCCGTAGATGCTGTCGCGGCCCTCGCCGCCCGCCAGCGTGTCGTTGCCCGCGCCGCCCCGGATGACGTCGTCGCCCGCCCAGCCCCAGATGTCGTTCGCGGCGGCATTGCCGGTCAGCCGGTCGTTGCCGGAACCGCCGATGATGTCCTCGACGTCGGAACCGACGGTGTCGTGCTCGCCGGCCTGACCGTCGTCGCCCTGCGCGCCGTCCAGGTCGACCACCACGGGCCTGGTGTAGTTCATGTAGTCCACCCGGTCCCGGCCCGGTCCGCCGCGCAGGACGTCGGCGCTGACGTTGCCCATGGTCGGGTCGTCGCCCACGAGGCTGTCGTCGCCCGAGCCACCGTCCAGGACATCGGCTCCGAGTTCGCCGATCAGGAAGTCGTCGCCCGCGTACCCGTAGAGCACGTCGTTGCCGGGGCCGCCACTGAGGGTGTCCTGGCGGCTGGTGCCGTACAGCCGGTCGTTTGCCTGGCCGCCCTGGATCGCCTCGACGTCGGTCCCGATGGTGTCGTGCTCGCCTTTCATCCCGTCGTCGCCGCTGACCCCGTCGGCGTCGGCCGTGACCGGGCGCTCGTAGGTGAAGTAGTCGACCGTGTCGTGGCCGCTGCCGCCCTCGAAGATGTCGTCGTCCGGGCCACCGATGTCCGCGTTCGATCTCAGGTAGTCGTTGTCGGGGCCACCGGACAGCCGGTCGTCGCCCGTCCAGCCGGTGAGGAAGTCGTTGCCGTTCTGGCCGTACAGGATGTCGTCGCCCTCGCCGCCGTTGATGTGGTCGCCGCCGTCGCCGCCGTACACCCTGTCGTTGCCGTCGTCGCCCCAGATGTAGTCCACGCCGCCCAGGCCGTAGATCTTGTCCTTCCCGGTGCCGCCGCGCAGCGTGTCGGCGCGCGGGCCTCCGGTGATGGTGTCGTTGGCACTGCCGCCGTCGGCGGTCATGCCGAGGCCGGTCCGGTTGACGATCGAGTCGGCCCGGTCGTAGGTGTAGACCCGCACCCTGGTGGGCGCCTTCGACGTCGTGCACCGCACCCTGGTCTGGTCGCCCTTGACCGGTTTGCAACCCTTGCCGGCCTTGATCGCGACGCTGTCGTCGATCGTGATGGTGTTGCCCGACCGGGTCACGACCACCTTGTTCCGCTTGCCCTTGGCGGCCTTGTACTGCACCTTCGTCGATTCCACGACCGCGGCCATGCCTGGCGTGGCGGCCTGCGCGGGCACGGCGAGCACCCCCATGGAAGTCATGCCGACCAGGGCAATCCCGACCGCGGCGAGGCGCGTGCAGGGCAGCATATGGATCCTCCCATGACCCGGCGGTGACGGTCCCCGCACGGAACGACGAACCCGGAACGGTACCGGATCCCAGGGGCCGGTACTACACGGCCGGGCAGCGGCTGCGCGAGCTGCGCGCGGAGTGCCGGCGCCGGCGGCGGCCCCTCACCGACCCGTACCCGTGGATGCGGTCCCGGCTGGCCGCGGCCCGGCCGGGCTCCGGACCGCGGGCGGAGGGACTCACAGGAGGCACATAGGGAAGGCACAAGGCGGCGACAGGGCGCGGGCCGAGAGTTCATCGAGTACGCATCCGACCCCGTCCCGAAGGATTCCCGATGACCTCGACGTTGCCCGTACCGCCGATGGTGGCGCCGGTGGAACCTCCGCCGTCGCCCCCGACGGACCGTCACCGCTCCCGGTGGTCGGCGTTCCTGCGCGGTCCCGAAACCGATCCTGCCTGGGCCCGGCCCGGCCTGTTCGGCCTGCTCGCGGTCACCGCCGTGCTCTACCTGTGGGGACTGGGCGCCTCCGGCTGGGCGAACGCGTTCTACTCCGCCGCCGTCCAGGCGGGCTCGGTGAGTTGGAAGGCGTTCTTCTACGGCTCCTCCGACGCGGCCAACTCGATCACGGTCGACAAGACGCCCGCCTCGCTGTGGGTGATGGCGCTGTCGGTACGCATGTTCGGCCTGAACGCGTGGAGCCTGCTCGTCCCGCAGGCGCTGATGGGCGTCGCCACGGTGGGCCTGCTGTTCGCCACGGTACGGCGCTGGTTCGGCGCGGCGGCGGGCCTGATCGCCGGGGCGGTGGCCGCGCTGACCCCGGTGGCCGTGCTGATGTTCCGGTTCAACAACCCGGACGCGCTGCTCGTGCTGCTGATGGTGGCCGGGGCGTACGCGACCGTGCGGGCGATCGAGCGGGGCGCTACCCGGTGGCTGGTGCTGGCGGGCGTGTTCGTCGGCTTCGGCTTCCTCACCAAGATGTTGCAGGCCCTGCTGGTGGTCCCCGCGTACGCGCTGGCGTATCTGATCGCCGGGCCGCCGAAGCTGGGCAAGCGGATCTGGCAGCTGCTGCTGGCCGGGGTCGCCGTGGTCGTGTCGGCGGGCTGGTACATCGCGATCGTCGAGCTGGTGCCCGCCTCGATGCGTCCCTACATCGGCGGGTCGCAGAACAACAGCCTGCTGGAACTGACCCTGGGCTACAACGGGCTCGGCCGGTTGAGCGGCAACGAGACCGGCAGCGTCGGCGGTGGCGGCGGGCCGGGCGGCGGTGGCTGGGGTGAGACCGGGCTGCTGCGCATGTTCGACGCCTCGCAGGGCGGGCAGATCTCCTGGCTGCTACCGGCGGCGCTGATCGTGCTCGTCGCCGGGCTGGTGCTGACGGCCCGCGCGGCCCGTACGGACCGGCGCCGCGCCGGGCTGATCCTGTGGGGCGGCTGGCTGCTCGGCACGGGCCTGGTCTTCAGCTTCATGCAGGGCATCTTCCACGCGTACTACACGGTGGCGCTGGCTCCGGCCGTGGGCGCGGTCGTCGGCATGGGCGCGATCCTGCTGTGGCGGGTACGGCGGCACTGGCTGGCCGCCGTGACACTGGCCGCGGCGATCGCGGTGACCGCCTGGTGGTCGTACGTGCTGCTGGGTCGCAGCTCTGACTTCCTGCCCTGGCTGCGGCCGGTCGTGCTGATCGGCGGGATGGTCGCGGCGCTCGCGGTGCTCGGCGCTTCGCTGCGCCTGGGCGCACGGGCCGGGGCGATCGCCGCGGGGGCCGCGCTGGCCGCGGTCCTGGCCGGGCCGGCGGCGTACGCAGCGCAGACCGCGGGGCAGGCGCACACCGGGTCGATCCCGTCGGCGGGACCGGCGGTGGCCGGTGGCGGCTTCGGTGGGCCGGGTGGGCGGCGCGGTCCGGGCCGCGGCTTCCCGGGCGGCGCCCCTCCCGGCGGAATCGCACCCGGCGGCAACACCCGGGGCGGCACCGCTCCCGGCACGAACGGCGGATTCCCCGGCTTCCCCGGCGGGAACGGTGGCTTCCCCGGCGGGATGCCCAACGGGACCGGGACGCCGTCGCAGGGCGGGAACGCTGCGCAGGGTGGCAACACGGGCGGGTTCCCCGGCGGTGGGATGCGCGGTGGCGGCGGCCTGCTCGATGCGGCGACCGTCAGCAGCGAGATGAAGGCGTTGCTGGAGGCCGACGCGGACTCCTACACCTGGGTGGCGGCGGCGGTCGGCTCGCAGACCGCCTCGGGTTACCAGCTCGCCACGGGCGAGCCGGTCATGCCGGTCGGCGGCTTCAACGGCAGTGACCCGTCGCCCACCCTGGCCCAGTTCCAGCAGTACGTCCGCGAAGGAAAGATCCACTACTTCATCGGTGGTGGCGGCTTCGGCGGCCGCGGCTTCGGCGGTCCCGGCGGCACCACGACCGGCGGCACGACCACCGGCAGCACCGCGAATGGCGGCACCGCGAATGGCAACCAGGGCGGCGCCCCGGCCGGGATGCCGGGTGGCGGTCAGAGCGGCGGCAGTCGTGCCAGCTCCGAGATCGCCGAGTGGGTGGCCGCGAACTTCACCGCACGCACGGTGGGCAACACCACCGTGTACGACCTCACCGCGCCGACCACGACGCAGTGACCGAGCACCACACCCGTCCGCAGGCGGCTTCCGATTTCGGGGGCCGCCTGCGCGGCGTGCCCGCCTCCGATGTGGACGCGGCCCAAACCGAAGATGCTCACAGGGCGGGCACAGCATCGGCACACTCGGGGCAAAGCACCGCGGCCGACTGTTCAGGCATGAGCCTTTCGACGCTTCCCTCCGCCGCGGCCACCACCACGCCGCTGACCACTCCCGTACTCGACGTGGTCGTCCCGGTCTACAACGAGGAGATCGACCTGGAGCCGTGCGTACGGCGCCTGCACGCGCATCTGGCCGATCAGTTCCCGTACCCGTTCCGGATCACGATCGCGGACAACGCCAGCACCGACACCACCGCGGACGTGGCGGCCCGCCTGTCCGCCGAGCTGCCGGACGTCGTCGCCGTACGGCTGGCCGAGAAGGGTCGCGGGCGGGCGCTCAAGCATGTGTGGACCCACTCGGACGCCGCGGTGCTGGCGTACATGGATGTGGATCTGTCGACCGACCTGGCCGCGCTGCTGCCGCTGGTCGCGCCGCTGATCTCTGGTCATTCCGACCTGGCCATCGGCTCCCGGCTCTCGCGCGGCTCGCGGGTGGTTCGCGGCGCCAAGCGCGAGTTCATCTCCCGCAGCTACAACCTGATCCTGCGCGGCACCCTGGCGGCCCGGTTCTCCGACGCCCAGTGCGGCTTCAAGGCGATCCGCGCGGACGTGGCCGAACGGCTGCTCCCGCTGGTCGAGGACACCGGCTGGTTCTTCGACACGGAGATGCTGGTGCTGGCGGAGCGTTCGGGGCTGCGCATCCATGAGGTGCCGGTGGACTGGGTGGACGATCCGGACAGCCGGGTGGACATCGTGTCCACCGCGATCGCCGACCTCACCGGCATCGCCCGGCTGGCCCGCGGGCTGGCGTCGGGCCGCCTTCCGGTGGCGACGCTGCGCGAACAGCTGGGCCGCAATCCGCTGCCGGTCGCGGGTGTCCCGGCGGGGCTGACCGGTCAGCTGCTGCGCTTCGCCGCGGTCGGCGTGGCCAGCACACTCGCGTACCTGATGCTGTACGCGTTGCTGCGGGTCGGGGTCGGGCCGCAGGCCGCGAACCTCATCGCGCTGCTGGTGACCGCGGTCGCCAACACGGCCGCGAACCGGCGGCTGACGTTCGGGGTACGCGGCGGCCGGCGGGCGTGGCAGCACCAGGCGCAGGGGTTGCTGGTCTTCGCGATCGGTCTGGGGCTGACCAGCGGCGCCCTGGCCGTGCTGGACGCGGCCGGCGCAGGGGCGCCACGGGCGGTCGAGCTGGCCGTACTCGTGACGGCGAATCTGGTGGCCACCGGCGTGCGGTTCCTGCTGATGCGCGTCTGGGTCTTCCGCGCCGCCCGCGCGGAGGGCTGACCGCGATGAACGAACGCCCGCTCACGTGTATCGCACGGTCGCCTCGGGCACGGCCCGGGCTCGGGCCACGGCGGCCGCCTCGGCCTCGACCTGCTTGCGGGCCGACGCGCTCAGCCCGCCGAACGGGGTGACCGTCAGCTCAACCCGCTTGGCCGCCATTTTGGCCCGCCACACCCCGGCGATCTCGCCGTCGAGCAGCAGGGCACCGGGGTTGCCGAGCACCCGCCACACCTCCCGCTGCTGTTTGCGGTCGGGCACGAGCACGTCGCGGTCGCGGGCCTGCAGCAGGGCGTCCATCGGGGGCAGCAGCCGCACGCCGGGCACGGCGGCGGCCTTGCGCAGGGCGGCCACCCGATCCTCCGGCAACCACACGGTACGGCCGTCCACCCGCACCTGGGCCAGCCCGTCCGGCCAGACGGTACGCAGTTCAGCCGTGGTGCTGCCCAGGTACTTGGCGACCGCCGCGGGGGCGGCCGGACCGAGCAGCCGCAGATACGTCGTGATCAGCTCACCGATGCCCTCGTTCTCGGTCGGATGTCCGGGCCAGTCCGCGATCGGCGCGAGCATGGCGTCGCGCCCGCGGGACTCGACCCGTACCCCGCCCGCGAGCCCTGCATGCTGGAACACCGTCCCGGCGATGTGCCGGGCGCCGCAGGCCCGGCAGTCGTAGGTGAGCGAGCGCGGCACCCGCGCACTGACGCGAGTGCTCACCTCGCCCCGCGGCATCGTCTCGGTGACCACCTCGCGGAACGCGTCGGCGGTGGCCACGAACGCGGCCACCCCCAGCTTCATGCCCTGGGAGATCTGCCCGCTGGTGATCCGGGCGGTGGCGTCCGCGTCGCTGACCGGCCACAGCTGGGCGGCCAGCGTGCGCAGGTCGGCGCGCCGGTGCAGGTGCGGGGCGCCACGGGCGGCCCACACCATGACCAGCCGGTCGTCGTCCAGGTTCGCGGTGGTACGGGCGGCCAGCGCCACCCGCGCGGAGTCCGGCGTGTACTCCTGCACCCCGAGGTCGAGCACGGGCAGGTCGGCGGGGCGCTTGCGGCCGCGCGCGTCCAGTCCCAGGGCGCCGACCCGGTACGCCATCGCCTGACCACGGTCGACGTCGAGCATGACTGCCTCCAGTGGGCCGCGACGCCGGGCCCGGAGCCGGGTCGCGGAGGTTCAGGTGCGCCGACCGTATCGCCGGGCGGCGACGTTGCGCAGCCGTTCCAGCCGACCGGGGCCGCGGGCCACGACGAGTTCCCACGTGTCGAGGCTGCTCGGGCCGTACGGGCCCTCCTGCAGGATCGGGGCCTCGCCGGTGAGCTGGTACTCGCACCGGCGGGCGACCGCGGTGCTGGCGGTGTTGCCGGGGTCGATGCGCAGCAGCAGGCGGCGCAGGTGCAGCGTGTCGTGCCCGTACCCGGACAGCAGTGACAGTGCCCGCGTCGCGAGCCCGTGTCCGCGGTGCTCGGCGCCCACGAGGTAGCCGAGTTCAGCCTCGCGCAGGCCGGCGTCGACGCCGAAGAGCAGCACCTCGCCCAGGGGACGGCCACCGTCCACGGTGATCGCGAGCTGGATCCGCTGCCCGGTGATCCGGCCCTGGTGGGCGCGCTTGAGGTAGGCCACGCCCGCCTCGGTGTCGAACGGCGACGGCATCGGCGTCCACCGTGCGACGTCCGCCTCGTCGAGCAGGGCGATGAGATCGTCCAGGTCCTCGGAGCGCCATTCGCGCAGCGCGATGCCCTCGCCGGTCAGGCTGATCGGATAGGGCAGGCGGCCGAGCGTGGTCATTTCCCGATCCTGCCCGTAAAGACCCGGTTCCGGCCAGTAGGGACGGCCCGGATCGGCGTGAATGAGCGCTCACGTTCATCACCTGACCGGGAAGATCCACCCGGCCGGGTCAGCCGGTGGGCGTGTTGAACCCGGAACGGGTCATCCGGCCCCAGCTCGCCTCCTTGCCGCGCCACGCCTGCCACGCGCCGCGGACCTGGAAGACCGCCATGGCCTGCCGGTACCCCAGGCTCTCCAGGAACGCGGCGACCAGGCCGCGGGAGATGTCCGCCCACCGGGGATAGCGGTGGAACGACACCTCCTCCAGCAGCAGCGCCGCCATGCTGACCAGGATGCCGTAGCCGTACGCGGCCAGCGCGAACCGCCAGGCGAAGTCGATGTTCACCGCGCCGACCAGCAGGCCGAGCGGGATCAGTACCAGGGCCAGCATCTCCACGAACGGCGCCAGCAGCTCGAAGATCACGTAGTACGGGAGCGCGACGAGCCCGACCCGCCCGTACCTCGGGTTTCCGATCATGCGGCGGTGCTCCCGGAGGACCTCGGCGAGGCCGCGATGCCATCGCCGCCGCTGGCGGCCGAGGACCCGCAGGGTCGAGGGCGCCTCGCTCCAGCAGACCGGCTCGGGCACGAACACCAGCCGGTAGTCCGCCCCGGCCTCGCGCTGCGTCCGGTGCAGCCGGACCACCACCTCGGCGTCCTCACCGACGGTGTCCAGCGACATCCCGCCCGCCTTGACCAGCAGGTCGCGCCGGAACAGGCCGAACGCGCCCGAGATCACGACCAGGCCGCCGATGCGGGACCAGCCGGTGCGACCGGTGAGGAACGCGCGCAGGTACTCGACGACCTGGATGCGGACCAGCCAGCGGCGGGGCATCCGCACCTCGACGACGCGGCCGCCGACCACCTTGCAGTCGTTGGCGATGCGGACGACGCCGCCGGAACCCGCGACGCGCAGCGGATCGTCGGCGAACGGCTTGACCGCCGCCAGCAGCGCGTCGTGGTCGAGCACCGAGTCGGCGTCGATCATGCAGACGAGGTCGTTGCGGGCGAGGTTGATGCCCACGTTCAGGGAGTCGGCCTTGCCGCCGTTGACCTTGCGAGCCACCACGAGGGTGTCCGGCTCGGTCCGGGAGACGTGCACGGATCGTACGGCGCCCCGGTGCGGCACGTCCCCGGCCACCACGTACGGCAGCTCGACGAGGTCGAACTGTTCCCGCAGACGTTCGAAGGTGTCGTCGGTCGACCCGTCGTCGATCACCACCACCTCGAAGCGCGGGTAGCGCAGCGCCAGCAGGGCCTGGATCGCCGGGACGATGACCGGGCCCTCGTTGTGCGCGGGCACGAGCAGCGACACCGACGGGGACAGCGGGTTGCGGAACAGGTCGTCGGTCCCGGCGACGGGGGCCCGGCGCAGCGACTTCGCGAAGTCCAGCGCCGCCAGTCCGATCAGGGCCAGATAACTGCTGTTGATCAGTACGAAGTACGTGAAGAACAGGTGGTCGAAGAGGGAGACCACGGACCGCACCAGCTCGCTGTCCACGCCGCTCCCCGTCCGAGTCCGCCGGTCACCGGCGGGTGGAGCCGGTGCGGACCGCAGGTGTGGCCGGCGCCGGGCGGGCCGCCGGGGCGGTCAACGCGGCCAGCGCCAGCGCCTGGCGGGCGTGCGCCACGGGCACCGGGGGTGGCTCGTCCCCGAGCCCGACGACGGAGTCGCCCGCACCGGCGCCCTCCATCGCGACGGCCCCGGCCGTGCCGGCTGCGGCGCCGACCGGCTCGGCCGTGCTGGCGACGGCGCCGACCGGCTCGGCCGTGCTGGAAACGGCGCCGACCGGCTCGGTCGCGGTGGCGTCGGCGATCGCGGTCAGGTGGGCCAGGCCGGCCGGGCCGATCCGGCGCAGCGCCTGCGCGGCCTCGTGCGCCACCGGGTACGCCGGATCCGCCAGCAGCCGCGCCAGGTCCTTCCCGGCGGAGGCGGCGCCGATGTCGCCGAGCGCCCGGGCGGCCGCGGCGCGCAGCGTGTCGGGGTTTCCTGGCTCGGTGGCCTCCAGCAGCGGCGCCACCGCGGACCGGCCACCCAGCCGGCCGAACGCGCGCACCGCGGCCAGCCGCACGTCGTCGTCCGCCTCGCCGTGCAGGAGGTCGTTGATCACCGAGACGGAGCCGGTGGCCCCGATCAGGCCCAGCGCGTCCAGCGCGGTCGCCCGGACCAGCGGCTCCGGCTGTTTCAGCGCGGTCTCCAGGGCGGGCACGGCGCCTCTGCCGATCCGGGCGAGGGCGTGGGCGACCAGGTGGGCGGGCACCGGCCGGGTGAGCGCGGCCAGCAGCGGACCGGCCGCCGCGGGTTCACCGATGGCGCCGAGGGCGCGGGCGGCCACCACCCGTACGTCGGGTTGCCGGTCGTCGAGCAGGGCGCAGATCTGCGGGACGGCGTGCAGGCGGCGCAGGTGGCCCAGGGTTTCGGCGGCGCGGGCCCGGCGTACCGGGTCGGAGCTCTTCAGTTGCGCCAGGGCGCGGTCGCCGACGCCGCGCCGTTCGAAGACGTCGGTGAGGGCCCGGTGCGCGTCGCCGCGTACCTTGCCGAGCAGGTCGACCGCGACCGGCTCGACGGCCTGCCACGCCCGGGGTGACAGCGCCAGCAGCTCGTCGGTGCCACTCTCCCCGCTGTCGGCGACGAATGCCAGCAGGGCCTTGCGCGGGGCCGCGGCCAGCCGGTCCTGGCGGCGCTGTCGCAGCGTACGGATGACCCGGACCAGCGCGGCGACGCCACCGAGGATGGCGATGGCACCGGCCAGCACGAGGATGGCGACGGTCACGACGGTCTGCATTATGGGCGATGATATCCAGCTTTGACGCTATTCATCCGGAGTTCGGGATTCCTCCGCCGCCGCCATGTCGCGGGGCAGCCGTACGGTGAAGGTGGTCCCCTCCCCCTCCTCCGTGGCCACCGTGATCGTGCCGCCGTGCCGGTCGACGATGGCGGCGACGATCGGCAGTCCGAGGCCGGTGCCGGAGATCTCGCGCCGGGTGGCGTTGCTGGCCCGGAAGAACCGGGTGAACAGGTGGGGCACCTCGTCGGCGGGGATGCCGATGCCGGTGTCCCGCACGGTGATCAGGATGTCGCTGCCCTCCGCGCGGGCGCCGACCGTGACCGTCCCGCCGTCCGGGCTGAACTTCACCGCATTGGACAGCAGGTTCATCATGATCCGGTCGAGCTGATCCGGGTCGCCGCGCACCGGCAGCGGGCCCTCTGCCGCGCGCACCAGCGTCACACCCGCCTTCGCGGCCGCCGGTTCGAACGCCAGGCAGGTCGTGGCCAGCAGGGCGCTCACGTCGACCGGCACCGAGTCGAGCGTGAAGGCGTCCGATTCGATGCGCGACACGATGAGCAGGTCCTCGATCAGCGACCGGAGCCGATCGGCGTTGCGCTCGATCACCCGCAGCATCCGCTCCTGCCCCGCGGTGAGCGGACCGGCGTCCTGGTCGAGCAGCACCTCCAGGTACCCGGTGACGCTGGTCAGCGGGGTGCGCAATTCATGCGAGACAGTGGACAGGAACTCCGTCTTCGCGGCGTCCACCTCCTGCAGGCGGGTGACCAGCCGATGTTCCTGCTCGAACAGGCGCGCCTGGGTCAGGGCCCGGGCCATCGCACCGGCCACCAACGTCACGAACTGCACATCGAACGGCGTGAACGCGGACCGGCCCGCACGCCGTACCACCGTGACGTGGCCCGCCGGGACCACGCCCTCACCGAACGCCAGCGTGATCACCGGACCGGCACCGGCGGCGCGCAGCGCGACCCGCTCGGCCTCCGGCGGCGTCGCACCGCTGTCCGGGACGGTGGCCGCGACGAACGCCCCGTCGTCCGGCAAAGCCCAGTCCACCGGCGTCCGGGTCAGCGCGGCCGGATCGCCCACGGCGTCCGGCGCGCTCCAGACCTCGACGATCGCGTCCTCGCTGTCCGACGGCGCCGCCATGATCACCACGTGGTCGGCGCCCAGCAGGTCGCCCAGCCCCCGCGCGGCGGTGCTCAGCGCTCCCGCCCGGGACATGTGCTCGCGGATCGCCACGGCCAGCCGCTGGGACTTGTCCAGGATCCGGCGTTCCTCGAACTCCTGGCCGGCCGCCTTGTTGACCGCTGCCGCGACCGCCATGATCTCCACCGGCGCGCCGGTGACGGCGACCCGCACGTCGCTGCGGCCGCAGCTCTGTTCACCGACCGCCGCGGCGACCTGCCGGAGCGGGCTGGTGATCCGGCGGGTCACGACGGACCCGACGAAGGCGATCACCGCCATGCCCAGCAGGGTCAGTCCGGTCAGGCCGACCAGCGCGGCGACGTTGAGCCGGTTGATGGTCCGGAACAACCGCACGGCCCGCTCCGACAGGCGCTGGTCGATCGCCTGGCTGGCGGCCACCGCCTGCGCGTACCGGACCTGCGTCGCGGCCACCTCGCCACTGCTGGGGCGTACGCCCGGCGCCGCGGCGATCTGCGGATCCGCCAGCCCCCACCAGTTCTGGCTGTTCTCCTGGAGGGCATTGACGTGCGCCACATCCTGGGGGCTGGCGAGCCGGCTCAGCCGGGCCAACGTCGAGTCGAAGTCAGACCGCGCGGTCTGGTAGGCCAACCGATATGCCACCTCGCCGGTGAGCTGGTAGCCGTACAGGGCCAGCGTGGCGCGGGCAAGGGTCGCGCGCACGTCCAGGTTGGCCGTGCGCGTCCGGGCCAGGTCCACGAGCTGCCGGTTCGCCGTGCGGTACGCCGGCCCCGCCGCGATCACACCGACCGTCCCGCCGATGACGATCACGGCGACCAGGGCTACGAACGCCCTCTTCAGCAGCCCGGCCACGGTGACCGGACGCTGCTGGCGCCGGCGCTGCGCCGGCATCATCACGTCTGCGCCCTGCCCAGCATGGTCTGTACGCGGGACACCAGCTCGCGCGGGCTGAACGGTTTCGTGACGTAGTCGTCCGCGCCTGCCGCGAAGCCGTGCTCGACGTCCTGCTCCTGCGCCCGGGCGGTCAGCATGAGGACCATCGTGTCGGCGATCTCCGGGTCGGCCCGGATCATGCGGCACACGTCGATGCCCGACAGCCCCGGCATGGAGATGTCGAGGATCGCCAGCGTGGGATGTCGCTCGCGGACCGCCGCCAGGGCCTGCGACCCGTCCTCGGCGGTGATCGCCTCCACGCCGAGCTGTTCGAGCTTGAAGATGACGAGATCGCGAATATCAGCGTCGTCGTCGGCCACCAGCACCAGAGTCATCGCACTCACCGAACCTCGTCGCCTCGATGGACCCGGGGAGGGTCATGACCGTGGAGGTCGCAGGCCGGGCCACCCCGCACCCGGCCGTCCGAGGTTGGTCCGTATGGAGGTCGGGCCGGCGAAGCGGCACCTTGGCCAGAATAAAGGGGGCATTACCCGGTTGCGGAGCTTTCACCCTGATCATCCCCCTTATTGGTGGGGTGAATCCCGGCCGTCGCCGCGGTGCCCACTCCGGCCCATCGACGTGCTTCCGGGAGGATGGCCGCATTCCAGCGACGCGGAGGTTTCGACGTGACCGACTACCGGTACGCCCAGGCGGTAACGACCATCGATTCCCGTGCGGCCGCGGAGGCCCTGGCCCGGAGCGCGGTCGAGGCACGGGTGGCCGCCTGCGCCCAGGTGTCCGCTCCGATCCACAGCACGTACCGGTGGCGGGGTGCGGTAGAGAACGCCGAGGAGTGGAAGATCGTCTTCAAGACCACCGCCGAGCGCTATCCGGCACTGGAACGGCACATCCGCGAACACCACGGCTACGAGGTGCCGGAGATCGTGCTGCTGCCGATCCTCGCCGGGAACCCGGCGTACCTGTCGTGGATCAGCGAGGAGACGGCACCGCCGGTCTGATCACTGTGGAGCGTCGGGCGCTAGAGCGGAAGTGTGTGGTGGAACCGGCGGTAGTTGTCGAAGGTCGCCACCACCTCGAAGCCGAGCCGTTCCAGCAGCGCGTCGCTGCGGACGTTGCCATGGGTCACCCCGGCGAAGACATCGGTGCCGTGCAGTTCCGTGCCCGCGTACTCCAGCAGCGCGGCCACGGCGGTGGTGGCGACGCCGCGGCCGGTGGCCTCCTCGCTGAGCCAGTAGCCCAGGCCGTACTTCGGCGGGTCCACCGGCACGAGGTCCACCCGGCCGACGAGTTCACCGTCGAGATACACGCCGAAACGTACGGGCACCTCCACCGGCTCGGCGAACAGCTCGGCGAACTCCTCGACCCCGGCGGCCACCTCGTCCTGGTAGTCGCCCAGCTTGGTCAGGTGGGCGGCGTTGCGCTGAACCAGCTCGTGATATTGGGCCGCATCCTCGCCGCGCAGTTCCCGCAGCTCCAGTCCCGCGACCGCGGTCGCCAGCACCTTCATACCCAGAGGCTATGGGGCCACCGCGCGACGCACTGCCGCTTCAGACAACCCGGATTGTGGCCCAGGCGCGATTCGAACGCGCGACACCCGCTTTAGGAGAGCGGTGCTCTATCCCCTGAGCTACTGGGCCCTCGGGTGAGGGTACCAGCACGCAATTCGGGCACCCGGTCGAGCACAGCCGCCGCCGACGCGAACGAGTTTCATCCTTTCACCCCACGGAGATCGTCCGTTCGGTCCTGGACATCGCCCATGATCTTTTGTTTTCCTCGGGGGTCCCGCCCGGCTCGAGAAAGGCTCACATGCGCATCCTGGCGCCGTCGCGTCGCAAACTGCTGGTCCGCGCGGTGTTCGGGGTGGCGACCGTACTGCTCTCCACGGTCCTGTTCCAGGCCGACGCGGCGACCACGACCACGGCGCCGAGCTGGAGCACGGTGCAGCCGGGCGCCTTCGCGGGCGAGGCCTTCGACGCGTGCACCGCGCCGTCGAACGCGACCATGGCGACCTGGCGGTCGGCGTCGCCGTACCGGGCGGTGGGCATCTACATCGGCGGGGTCAACCGGGGCTGCACCCAGGCCAATCTGACCGCCGACTGGGTCCGGACCCAGGTCACGGCCGGATGGCACCTGCTCCCCCTGTACGTCGGTCCGCAGGCGTCCTGCACCAAGGCCACGAGCAAGAAGAACCTGATCGACAACGCGAAGGCCGCGGCGCAGGGCGCGGCGGCGGCGCGGGACGCCGCGGCTCAGGCCCGGTCGCTGGGCCTGGCGGCGCAGAGCCTGGTGATCTACGACATGGAGGCGTACGCGTCGACCGACGCCGACTGCCGTCGCGGTGCCCTCGCCTTCATGAGTGCGTGGACCGCCACGCTGCACGATCTCGGCTACCTGTCCGGCTTCTACAGCAGCATGGGCTCGGGCGGCGCCGACCAGGTGGCCAGCTACGCCGCGCCCGGTTACGTCCGCCCGGACTACCTCGACTTCGCGCGCTGGGACCAGATCTCGACCACCACCGACCCGGCGATCCCCGCGGGGTACTGGACCGGGCACCGGCGGATGAAGCAGTACCGGGGCGGGCACACAGAGACGTGGGGCGGCGTCACGATCAACATCGACAACAACCTCGTCGACTTCGCGCCGCTGCCGTCCGCCAGGTTCGCCGACTTCAACCGCAACGGCTGGTCGGACGTGCTGGCGCGGACCACCAGCTCGGGCAACCTCTTCGTCTACCCGGGCAACGGCACGTACCTCGACGTCAACGCCCGCCGCAGGGTCAGCGGTGGGTGGGCGAAGTTCAACGCGATCGTGCGGATCGGCGACCTCAACCGCGACGGGTTCGAGGATCTGGTGGCCCGCAAGGGTTCCAACGGCTACCTGTACCTCTACCCCACCACGAGGACGGGTGGCCTGGGCAAGCCGAAGCTGCTCTCGAAGAGCTTCGCCAAGATGCGCGAGATCACCGCGATCGGCGACCTGAACCGGGACGGCTACCCGGACCTGGTCGCCGCGCAGACCAGCAACCACAAGCTGTACCTGTACCCCGGCAAGAAGGGCACGACGTTCGGCACCCGCACGGTGATCGGCGCCGGCGGCTGGCAGACCATGTCGGAGCTGGCCGGGGTCGGCGACTTCAATCGCGACGGCTACCCGGACATGGTCACCAGGGTCACGTCGACCGGCGAGCTGTTCCTGTATCGGGGCATCAAGGGCGGTGGCCTGACCCGGCAGGCCAGCCTGGGCAAGGGTTTCCAGGCCTACCGGGATCTGGCCGGCGTGGGTGACTTCGACCGGGACGGGTTCACCGACCTGGTCGCGGTGCAGAAGTCCAACGGCGCCCTCGTCGTGTTCGCGGGCACCGGCAAGGGGTTGCGCCCGGCGGTACGACTGGCGGCCGGCTTCGGCGGCCGGTCGCCCCTGCTCTGATCCGCTGCCAGTTCCACGGTCGGGCCGGGTCGCGCGCGAAGGCCCGTCCCGGCAGCGGCCGCTTCTCCGTCACGCGTCGACGGTGAGGCCGTACCCCGGTACCGGATTCACGGCCGTGTCGGCACCGGCCACGAACGGCCGGGCCAGCAGACCGCCGAGGCCGCGGGGATGCAGCACACCCACCACGAGTACGGCCACGGCGATCGGGCCGGCGACGGGGCCGAGCCACGTGAGCAGCACGGCGGCGGCGATCGCGGTGCCCAGACCGAGGCCGAAGACGGCCAGCAGCAGGAGCCCTGTCATCCGGATCCGGCCCGGCGCCGGAGCGTCGCCGGTACGCAGTCCGCGCGCCCACCAGCTCGACTGCATCCACAGCAGCAGGGGCACCAGGACGACGCCCATGGCGTACAGGGTCAGGGCGACGTCGCTGCCGAGGAACGCGACGGGGTCGAACCGGCCGGAGCGCCAGTCCTCCGGGGTGGCGGCGAAGAACCTGCGGTACCCGGCGCCGTCCCAGCCGTACGCGAGGATGAAGAACATCGCCAGATAGCCGAGCGGCATCTGCACCCAGGACAGGTAGTGGTGACCGCGCCGCCACAACGTCTGCGCGACGACGTAGCCGAGCACCCCCTGCGTGATGTTGGTGATCGCGAACACCGCGACCAGCCAGCCGGGCAGGTCGGTGTGCGTGGCCGCCGCGTGCATCGTCTCCCAGCCGGGGAAGCTCCACAGCAGCCAGATCCCGCTCGGCGCGAACACGCACCCGAGGAACAGCACGGTCGCGGAGAACCGCCGGTCGGCCAGCAGCTCGCGGGCGGGTTCGCGCAGGGATTCGCGGGCGGCTGCGGCACCGCAGCCGGCACCGATCGCGTACGACCAGAAGACGTCGACCTGGACCATCAGGAGTCCTTTCCGGGGGTGGGGGCGGCGAGGCCGTCGAACATCAGGGTCACGACGGCCCGGATCCACGCGTCGCGCAACTCCAGCGCGCGCGGGTTGCGGGCCACCTGGGCGGCGCCCTCGAAGACCATGCCGTTGACGACGCGGGCGGTGACCTCGATGTCGAGGTCGGGGCGCAGGAAGCCGCGTTCGACCCCGTTGCTCAGGTACGCGGCGGTGAAGTCCGCGAACCGTTCGAGGGCGTCCCGGTGCCGCCCGCGCAGGTCGTCGTCGACGGTGGCGAGGTCGAAGAAGACCAGCCGGCCCAGGGCGGGGTCGGCGGCGAACAGTTCGTACAGGCGGTGGCCGATGCGCCACACCTGGGCGCGGTACTCGTCGAGGGTCTCGGTGGCGTCGGGCAGTTCCGCGGCGACCACCTCGGCGATGCGGCCCAGCGCCCGGTCGAGGACGGCCGAGGCCACGTCGCGTTTGTTGCCGAAGTACCGGTACACGGTGCCGTGCCCGATGCCCAGCTCGACGGCGAGGTCGGCGATGCCGGCGGCGGCGTAGCCCTTGCGGGCGAAGACGGTGTGCGCGGCGTCCAGGATGGCGTCGCGACGTCCGGGTTCAGCGGTACGTGCCATTGATGAATGACACATCATTCCGGAATCCACGTCAATACCCGTCGATGAACCTCCGGGCGAGAATCAGCGCAGGCTGCGGCAGTACAGGGCGTCCGGCGTCCGCGACGATCCGAACCGCCCCGTGTACGCGATCCCCGCCACGTACTCCTGGCTGCCGCACTGGCCCTTGTACCGGCCGTACGCGAAGTCACCGCCGTCGGCGGGCCGGTTGTCGCCCCGGTCGAACCAGACCGTGCGCCCGGCCGCGCCCAGCGCGGTGCCCGACGCCGCGCACAACGCGCTCGACATCGCGGCGCCCCGCACGGCGTAGCCGACGACGAAGGACCCGGCCGGGCACTGCAGCTTCGTGTAACCCGACGCCCAGTCGTTGCCCGGCTGGACATACCGCTCGTCGGTCACGACCGTGTACGCCCCCGACGGCGCCCACAGGTCGGCGGCCGTCACGTCGGTGCACAACCCGCGGTTGCCGGTGTGCGCGAGGCCGATCAGCCGCTGCCCGTCCGGGCAGGCCGCCTTGCGCGCGCCGGAATCCCAGTCGGGGCGGGCCCGCATCCGCAGCGACTGGACGAAGTCGCCGTGATCGGGACTCAACATCTGCCAGCGCGGCACCGGATCGACCGGCCCCGTCCGGCCCGCGAAGCCCACCAGCCGCGCCCAGGCGTCGGCCCGCCAGTCGCCGCCGCTGAACACGTCCGCCCGGCGCCCCGAACGGTCCCAGAACAACAGCCCCCAGCCGTTGTTGCCGCGGTTCTCCAGCCACCCCACCAGCGGCCAGTACGCGAAGTCCGCGTCCGTACGAACGAGATAGTCGACGAAGTTGGTGAACCAGTCGCGCGAGATCTGCGGGGCCGACGGGTTGCCGTCCGCGCCGAACTCGCTGATCCACACCGGTGCGGTGAAGTGCTGGCCGCTCTCCGCCGCCACGTAGAACGCCTGCTGGTACAGCACGTCGTACAGCTGGTCGCGGCTCAGGTCGCGGTAGCGCGGGTCGCTGGTCTCGCCGACGCCGGTCGCGCCGCTGTGATTCGGCCCTGTGTAGTCGTAGAAGTGGGCCGAGTAGACCAGCTTGCCGGAGACCACGAGCGTGTGCGACAACGACCGCACCGGCGTCAGTGTGGGGCGACCGTGCGGGAAACCGTCGACCGGAATCCCGGTCCAGTTGATGCCCTCGACGATGATCAGCAGGTTGGGGTTGGCCTCCTGCAGGATCCGGTCGCCGGTCCGCTGCGACGCGGCGAACCAGTCGTGGTCGTCGCCCAGACCCCAGTTCGGGTCGTCCCAGACGTTACGGCGTACCTCGTTGTAGAGGTCCGCGCCGACCACTCGTCCGTTGTCGCGGTAGCGGCGGGCCATGAACAGCCAGTCGTCCTCCCACACCGACGTCGCCTGGCTCGCGTTCCACCGTTCGTTGCCGTCGACGCCGCAACACCAGCGGGTGGTGTTGGTGTGATTGTTCAGAATCACCGCGATGCCCGCATCGGTCAGCGCGGCGACCACCGCGTCGTACACCCGCAACGGTGTCAGTCCGCGCCATTGCGGATTGGCGGCCACCGCCGCGTCGGTCACCGGCTGCTGGTCGTGCACCATCTCGTTGGAGAACGGCAGCCGGACGCTGTTGACGCCGACCTGCTGGAAACCGGCGACGATCCGGTCGATCGGGGCCCGGTCCAATCCCAGGGGGATGCGCCCGGAATTCTCGCCCGCGTGATGGTTGGCGTCGTCGTTCACGTCGCCCGAGCCGTTCCACGTGCCGCTCGCGCCGTGCCAGTTGCCCGACCGCAGCTTGAACCGCTGGCCGGTGGCATCCACGATGTAGCGCCCGCGGGTGCTCAGCGGCGGCGTCCATCCCGCCGTGGCCGCGGCGACGTGCGCCGCTGGTGGCCCGCCCGGGTTTGCCGGCGCCGGCGCCGACCAGGGCGCCAGTACGGCGAGAATCGCGGGAATCACCAATGACCGGACAGTCCACTGACCCATGGCCAACATCCTCGCGGACAAGAATCGACGGGGATGCATGTCTATCACGCCGTGCGTGGATAACGAAGAGATTCACCCGCAGACAGGTGAGCTAACCTCAACTCTCACCGAACGGGTACATTGGCGACCCTCACCAAACGTCGGTACGGTCGGCGTCATCGCCTCTCGGGGGAAGGCACTCAGCGCGCGGGCTCAATACCCATTCCCCGAAGGACTGTCATGAACAAGTACACCATCACCATCACGCCCCACCACGACGACGGCATCACCACGACGCTCGTCGTCGGCACGGCGGACGGCCACGTCCGCATCACCGATGTGCACCTGCATGCCGCCGAGGGCCTCACCGGCGAACGGCAGATGCCCAACGTCGACGTCGGTCTGCTGCTGCAGGCGATCAGCGCCGTGGCACCACAGCCGGGGCACACCCTCACCGGTGGAGCAGAACCGACGGCCTCCGCCATCGGCGCCGCCGCACCGGCCACCGCCGAGGACGCGGCGTTCACGCCGGACGCCGCGGCACCGGCCGACGCCGCCGCGCACGCCGTTCCCGCCGAGGAGCCGGCCGTCGCCGAGCCGACGCCCGAGACCGGAACGGCGACGCCGGTGGCGGAAGTGGTCGGCACTCCCGTGTCCGCCGAGGAGCCCGCGACGTTCGCGGACGCCGCGGATTCCGGCACACCGGCCGACGAACCCGCGGCGGCGCCGCAGACCGACGCGATCGGCAGCGCGGCCAGGACCCGGCGCGGCAGCACGCGGACCGCGGCGGGTGCGACGAGCCGGCGAAGCCCGGCGAAGAAGGCGGCCCGTAAGTCGGCCGCGCGCGGCACGACCGCGCCGGCAACCGCCGAAGCCACGACGACGAGCGCCAACGGCACACGGCCGACCGCCAAGTCCACCACGTCCGCGCGGCGGACGGCCAAGGCCACAAAGGCCACGGCGACCACGCGGCCGACGGCCAAGGCCACGAAGAGCGCGGCCAGGACTGCACGGCCGAGCGCCAAGGCCACCAAGGCCACCGCGAAGACCGCACCGTCGACCACCAAGGCCACCGCGACGACCGCCGCGAAAGCCGCACCGCCGACCGCCAAGGCTACAAAGGTCGCCGCGAAGACCACACGGCCCACCGCCAAGGCAACGAAGGGCGCCGCGAAGGCCGCGCGACCCACTGCCAAGGCCGCTCGACCCACCGCCAAGGCCACGAAGACCGCAGTGAAGACGGCGGCGAAGACCGCGCGCCCGACGGCAACTGCCGCCTCGAACGGCACGCCCGCGAAGACCACCACCCGCGGTACGGCCCGTAAAGCGACAGCGAAGGCGACGGCGGGTGGTGCCGCCCGCAAGACGGCCGCGAAAGCCACCGGACGCGGTGCGACGGCGCAGCCGGCCGGGCGGGCGTACCGGCGGGCGCCGGAGGATCTGGCCGCAGTGCAGAAGCGGCTGGGCAGCACCTCCGCGGTGGCCGCCCACTACGAGGTGCCGAGGCACACGGCGGCCGGTTGGGTGCGCCGGCTCCGCTCCGCCGCAGCGAGCGGTGGACGGGGCTGATTCACCCACGGTTGACGGTGACCGTCCGCGCGGACGGTCACCACCCCGTCGGCGGCGACGCTCCCGCAATGAGCGCCGCCCGCAATGAGCGCAGTCCGCAGTGGGCGGCGTCACCGGTCGGTGGACCGGGCCGGGTCGATAGGCTGGCGCGAGACCTGTTCCGGGCGTTCCGGCGGTGGCCGTCATCGGCTCCGTGGCGTTGCCCGCTGACGAGGAATGCGAGCGCCCATGCCTCCGTACCCGCGGGCCGACGCGGCCACCGCGACGCAGTCCGGCGCGGCGTTGACCCGCGAAGCGCTTGCGGCGGCCCGGCAGAGCATGGTGGACGCCGTCGGTGTCGAGGTGGGTGACATCGCACCGGCCGCGGTGGAGCGCGACGTCGACGCGGACGGCGTACCGTGCCGCCTCTACCATCCGGGCGGTGCGCTCGCGCCGGTGGTCGTGTATCTGCACGGGGGCGGCTGGGTGATGGGTGGATTCGAGACCCACCACGGGATCTGCCGTCGGCTGGCCGCCCTGTCCGGCTGTGCGGTGCTGGCGGTCGACTACCGGCTGGCGCCGGAACACCCCCATCCCGCCGCCCTGGAGGACGCCGAGCGGGCCGTCCGGTGGCTGTACGACGGCGGCGCCGCAACGCTGGACGTAAGCACGCAACGCGTGGCGATCGCCGGTGACTCGGCGGGCGGGCATCTGGCCACCGTCGTCGCCCGGCGCGCCCGCGACCACGGCCGCCCGTACGCATGCCAGGCGCTGGTGTATCCGGTGATCGACCCGGACATGAACTACCCGGACGCGGGCGACGACGACCTCGGCGCCGACGAGATGCGCTTCTACTGGGACGCGTACGTGCCCGGGGAACGGACCGGCCCGGACGTGTCACCGCTGCGGGCGGATCTGGCCGGGCTGCCGCCCACCCTGATCGTCACGGCCGGGAACGACGTACTGCGCGACGAGGCGGAACGCTATGCAGCCCGCCTCACGGCGGCGGGTGTGCCGACGATCGCTGTGCGCTATCTCGGTGTGGGCCACGGCTTCTTCCGCAAGATCGCGAAGTTCGACGCCGCGGAACCCGCGCTGCACCAGGTCGCCACGACGCTGCGGACGGCGCTGTCCGGCCGGTGACGGGTGCCGGTGCGCCGCAGCGGCGCACCGGCGACACTCGTCAGTACCGGTAGTGCTCCGGCTTGTACGGGCCCTCGACGTCCACGCCGAGGTACTCCGCCTGCTTCTTGGTCAGCGTGGTCAGCCGGACGCCGAGCGCGTCCAGGTGCAGCCGGGCGACCTTCTCGTCCAGGTGCTTCGGCAGCACGTAGACCTGCTTGTCGTAGTCGCCGGGCTTGGTCCACAGCTCGATCTGCGCGATCACCTGGTTGGTGAACGAGTTCGACATGACGAAGCTCGGGTGGCCCGTGGCGTTGCCGAGGTTCATCAGGCGACCCTCGGAGAGCACGATGATCGCGTGCCCGTCCGGGAAGCGCCACTCGTGGACCTGCGGCTTGACCTCGACCTTCTCGATGCCCGGCACCTTGGCGAGGCCGGCCATGTCGATCTCGTCGTCGAAGTGGCCGACGTTGCCGACGATGGCGTTGTGCTTCATCGCGGCCATGTGCTCGACCGTGATGATCTCGGTACCGCCGGTGGTGGTGATGAAGATGTCGGCTTCGGACACCACGTCCTCGAGGCGGGCGACCTGCATGCCGTCCATCGCCGCCTGCAGCGCGCAGATCGGGTCGATCTCGGTGACCACGACGCGGGCGCCCTGGCCCCGCAGCGTCTCGGCAGAGCCCTTGCCGACGTCGCCGTAGCCGCAGACCACGGCCAGCTTGCCGCCGAGCATGACGTCGGTGGCCCGGTTGAGGCCGTCGACCAGCGAGTGGCGGATGCCGTACTTGTTGTCGAACTTGCTCTTGGTGACCGAGTCGTTGACGTTGATCGCCGGGAAGAGCAGCTCGCCGGTCTTGGCGAACTTGTAGAGCCGGGCCACACCGGTGGTGGTCTCCTCGGTGACGCCCTTGATCTCGCCGGCGATCTTGGTGAACCGCTGCGAGTCGGACGCCAGGCTGCGGCGCAGCGTGTCGAGGATGATCGTGTACTCGTGGTTGTCCTCGGCGGTGGTCGCGGGGACCGCGCCGGCCGCCTCGAACTCCACACCCTTGTGTACGAGCAGGGTGGCGTCGCCGCCGTCGTCGAGGATCATGTTCGGGCCGAGGCCGTCACCGAAGTCGAACAGCTGCTCGGTGCACCACCAGTACTCCTCCAGCGTCTCGCCCTTCCAGGCGAAGACCGGGGTGCCGGACGGGGCCTCGACGGTGCCCTCGGGGCCGACCACGATCGCGGCGGCGGCCTCGTCCTGGGTCGAGAAGATGTTGCAGGACACCCAGCGCACCTGCGCGCCGAGCGCGACCAGCGTCTCGATGAGTACGGCGGTCTGGATGGTCATGTGCAGCGAGCCGGCGATGCGCGCGCCACGCAGCGGCTGCGCGGCCTTGAACTCCTCGCGGATGGACATGAGGCCGGGCATCTCGTGCTCGGCGAGGCGCATCTGGTGCCGGCCGAAGGCGGCCAGCGACAGGTCGGCCACCGCGAACTGGACCCCGTTGATTTCTTGCAGCTTGGCGCTCATCGCGTCCCTTCCATGTGTGCCTGATCCGGTCGGACCGGCCCTGGGCTTCCACGTACCGGGAGATGCGGAAAGGGCACCTCCGATAAGGAGGCGCCCTTGGTGATTCGTCAACCGTGAGCCGAGCGTGGCGGACCTGGTCCGCCCTAGCGGCTCCAGTCCGTCGCAGCGCCTCTCGACCCCGGCCTGCGCCCAGCGTGGCGCAGAGTTCTCACTGCGTTGCGAGATTAGACGCGCCGCGGGCCGACTGTCAATCGAACCGCACGCTCCGCGCTCGCTCACGGTAGCGATGTGACCACGATCTCGTGATCCCGGTGGGAGTGGTGTGCACGGCTGTGAACGGTGGGGCGATTCGGGACGTACCCAAGATCGGGCTCCGCCCGGAAGCCTCATGTCGCCCGCGCACGCGTCGATGAGCGCCCCGGACCGGCGTGCGGTCCGCGGGTGGGAGCTATCCAGGGGAGGCAGCGCGATGGACGTGTCGGCGACACACCGGCCGCTCACCGCACCCACCCCTGACGACAGCTCCGCGTGCATCATGGCCACCTTGGCCGCGCAGCTCGACGAGCTGGAGAAGACCGGCCCCTACGACGTCGACGGCACGCTGCCGCGGGTCGTGGCGCTGGAGGAGGCGGCCACGGCGGCCGGCGCGGAGATGCTGCTGTGGCGGGCCCGGCTGCTGCGCGCCGACCTGCTGGACCGCCGCAGCGTGCTGGCCGACGCGGTGAAGCTGCTGTGGCAGGCCGAGGCGTGGGCCGCCGACAACGGCTGCCGCCCCCTGCTGGCGCGGGCGCACATGCTGCTGGCCCGGACCCACGTGACGATGGGTGACCTGAGCGCCAACCTCGATCACATGATCCAGGCGGTGGACGCCCTGGACGAGAGCACGAAGCCGGCGCTGCACATCTCGTATCTGGTCAAGCTCGCCGACGCGTACGCCGACAGCGGTTCCATGCCGGAGGCACGGGAACGGTACGAGCAGGCCGAGCAGGCGGCGATCGAACTGGGCGACGTCAGCTGCCGCACCATGGCGCTGAACAACTACGCGTACAAGGAATGCACGCTCGGCGACGCCCGCCACGCCCAGCTGGTGCTGGCGCGGCTGCGCGCGGTGAGCGAGGCGTCCGGCTGGGAGCTGGACTCCTCGGAGCTGGACACGTTCGCACACGTCGAGCTGCGGCTGGGCGACTACGACGCGGCCGAGCAGATGGCCCGCCAGGCCCTGGCCCGGTACGCGACGGAGAAGGAGGAGTGCGACGCCGAGGCGGAGATCCTGCTGACCCTCGCCACGGCCCAGCGCTGCCGTGGCGACCTGGTCGCCGCGCAGGCCACCCTCGACAAGAGCCGGCAGTTGTGCGAGACGCACGGCTTCCGCCTGCTGGCCGTTAACGCGCTGCACGAGCAGAGCGAGCTGTACGCCGCCGCCCGCGACTTCGAGCGCGCCTTCGCGACGATGCGCGAATACCACCTCGCGGAGAAGGAACTGCACTGCGAGCAGCGGGAGGCGCAGGCGCGCAACCGGCAGGCCGTCTTCGAGGTCAAGGAGGCCCGGCGGCAGGCCGAGACGTTCCGGGAGCAGGCCCGCCACGACCCGCTGACCGGGCTGAAGAACCGGCGTTCGGTGGACGAGCGGTTGCCCGCGCTGCTGGCGCAGGCGCAGACCGACGGTACGGACGTCGCGGTCGCCCTGCTCGACCTCGACCACTTCAAGCGGGTCAACGACCTGCGCTCGCACGGCACCGGCGACCGGGTACTGGTCGCCGTCGCCGAACTGCTGGCGGGCGTCAGCACCGGGCCGTCGGGGTTCGTCGCCCGGCTCGGCGGCGAGGAGTTCCTGATCGCCATCACCGGTACCGACCTGGCGAGCGCTGCGTTCCGGCTGGAGGATCTGCGCCGCACGGTCGCCGACCACCCGTGGGCGCAGATCACCGGCGGGCTGCCGGTGACGGTGAGCGTCGGCGTCACGGCCGCGACTCCGGCCTGCACGCCCTCGACCGTGCTGGCCCGCGCCGACGAGGCGCTCTACACGGCCAAGGGCGAGGGCCGCAACCGGGTCTGCATCGACCGCGCGGCCAGCGGGCCGACCTTGAGCCAGCTTTGATCATCGCTTGAGTCTGCGCTGAGCACCGCGTCCGACAGGAACAGTGATCACGGCGAACGTGCGCACCGCACGGAGCGTCGCCCGCGACACTCGTCACGGAGCGGCAGGCCGGCGATCCCGAACCACGGAAGGGCGCAGACTATGCACAGGAGTTGGACTCAGCGGCTGGCGATGCTGACCGGTGGAGCCGCGATGGTGGTCGCGTCCGGTGCGGCGTCCGGCGTGGTCGGCCCCACTACTGCGCTGGCGGCCTCCCCCGCCGTCCAGGCGTGTGCCGCGGACGCGCCCACTCAGGCCCGCCTGGCCCGCGGCAGCAGCGCCAAGGACCCGGAGCTGTACGGCACCAGCGACGCGAAGGCGTACGAGGGCCTGAAGAACTCCAAGCGCCTGCCGAACGGCAGCGTCACCGTCCCCGTCGTCTTCCACATGATCTCCGACCACGCGTACAGCCCCGCCGAGAAGGCGCGGTGGCAGACGATGATCGCGGCCCAGATGACGGTGCTGAACAACTCGTACTCGGGCAAGACCGCGAAGGACGCGTCGGACACACCGTTCCGGTTCCGGCTGACCGATACGACGTGGACGGTCAACAGCGCCTGGTACAACATCAAGCCGGGCAAGGCCGAGAAGGCCATGAAGACGGCGCTGCACACCGGCAACGCCCGCACCCTGAACGTGTACGCGGCCAGCATCGCCGACGGCGTGCTCGGCTGGTCGTACTTCCCGAAGAAGGTCACCACCAAGGGCCGCGACTTCATGGACGGCGTCGTGATGATCGGCGAGACGATGCCGGGCGGCACCGCGGGTGACTACGCCCAGGGCGACACCCTGACCCACGAAACCGGGCACTGGCTGGCGCTGGAGCACACGTTCGAGAACGGGTGCAAGAAGAAGGGCGACCACGTCGACGACACGCCGGCCGAGGCGGTCGCGCAGTTCGCCTGCCCCGAGGGCGCGGACACCTGCTCGGCGCCCGGGCTCGACCCGATCCACAACTTCATGGACTACACGCAGGACTCCTGCATGAACATGTTCACCCCGGGACAGGCCAAGCGGATGAGCGACGCCTGGGTCGCTTTCCGCGCCAACGGCTGACCGGGCCGGGCCCGCACCGGCGCCGCAACTCCGGTGTACGGCCTTACCGAAACATCCGCCCCGCGTCCGCGGGGCGGATGTTTCGTATGTCAGCCGTGGTCCGGGGCGCTGACCGAGGAGCCGTTCCCCCGGTGCCGCGCGATCTGCTCGCGTGCCTTCTGCACCACGGCCTCGGGAGTGAAACCGAACTTCGTCTGCAGTGACTTCAACGGCGCGGACTCGCCGAACGTGGACATGGCGACGATCGCGCCCTCGGTGCCGACGTACCGTTCCCAGCCGAACGCGGACGCCTGCTCGATCGCCACCCGGGCGGTCACCGCGGGCGGCAGCACACTCTCCTGGTACTCCTTCGACTGGCGGGCGAACAGCTCCCACGACGGCAGGCTCACCACCCGGCAGCGGACCCCGTCGCCGGTCAGCTCCTCGTACGCGGCGACCGCGAGCGACACCTCGCTGCCGGTGGCGATGAGGATGACCTCGGGATCACCGCCGGACGGATCGGCCAGCACGTACGCGCCACGGGCCAGGCCGGAGGCGGGCGCGTACTTCGTCCGGTCGAGGGTGGGCAACGCCTGCCGGGACAGCACCAGCGCGACCGGCTCGTGCCGCAACGGCATGAGGAACCGCCACGCCTCGGCGACCTCGTTGGCGTCACCGGGCCGCAGGTCGATCATTCCCGGCATGGCCCGCAGCGAGGCCAGGTGCTCGACCGGCTGGTGGGTGGGCCCGTCCTCGCCGACCCCGATCGAGTCGTGGGTGTAGACGTGGATCACCGGCAGTTCCATCAGTGCGGAGAGCCGTACCGCGCCGCGCTGGAAGTCGTGGAAGATCAGGAACCCGGCCTGGTACGCGCGCAGCTTCGACAGCGCCAGCCCGTTGGCGACCGCGGCGGCGGCGTGTTCGCGGACCCCGAAGTGCAGGTTGCGCCCGTCGTACCCGCCGGGCTCGAAGGAACCCGGTCCCTTCAGCAGCGTCTTTGTCGACGGTGCGAGGTCGGCCGATCCGCCGAGCAGCCACGGGACCCGGCCGGCGACCGCGTTGAGCACCCGCCCGTTGGACTCGCGGGTGGCCAGACCCTTGGGGTCCGCGTCGAAGGTGGGGATGTCCGCGTCCCAGCCGTCCGGCAGGGTGCGCTTCTGCATCCGGTTGAGCTCGTCGGCCAGGTCGGGGAACTGCTGGGCGTACGCGGCGAACTCGGCCTCCCACTTGTGCCGCAGTTCGCCGCCGCGCGCCGCGACGCCGTTCGCGAAGTGGGTGTAGACCTCCTTCGGTACGTGGAAGGCGGGCTCGGTGGGCCAGCCGTAGAACTGTTTGGCCGCGCGTACCTCGTCGACGCCGAGCGGTTCGCCGTGTGCGGCGGCGGTGCCCTGCTTGGTGGGGGCGCCGTACCCGATGTGGCTGTCGACGATGATCAGGGTGGGCCTGTCGTCCTCCTGCCGGAACACCGTGTACGCCCGGTCCAGCATCGCCAGGTCGTTGGCGTCGCCGACCCGGGTGACGTTCCAGCCGTACCCGATGAAGCGGGTCGCCACGTCGTCGGTGAACGCGAGGCCGGTGTCGCCCTCGATGGTGATCCGGTTGTTGTCGTAGATCCAGCAGAGGTTGGCCAGCCGCAGGTGACCGGCGAGGCTGGCCGCCTCCTGGCCGACGCCCTCCATCATGTCGCCGTCGCCGCAGACGGCGTACACGTCGTAGTCGAACAGGTCGAAGCCGGGCCGGTTGTAGCGGGCGGCCAGCCAGCGCTCGGCCATCGCCATGCCGACGCTGGTGGCGATGCCGGTGCCGAGCGGCCCGGTGGTGGTCTCCACGCCGGAGGTCCACCGGTACTCGGGGTGGCCCGGGCACTTCGATTCGAGCTGCCGGAAGTTGCGGATGTCGTCCAGGGAGACCGCGGGTTCGCCGATCGTCTCGTAATCGGCGTTGACCGCCTTGACGCCGGACAGGTGCAGCAGTGAGTACAGCAGCGTGGAGGCGTGTCCGGCGGAGAGCACGAACCGGTCCCGGTTGGCCCAGATCGGCAGCTCCGGGTCGAAGCGCAGGAACCGCTGCCACAACGTGTACGCCACCGGCGCCAGCGCCATCGGGGTGCCGGGGTGCCCGGAGTTCGCGGCCTGCACCGCGTCCATCGCGAGCGTACGGATCGCGTTGATCGACAGTTGGTCGAGTTCAGCCGAGGTCGCCGTCATGACCGTAGTCTCCATCCGGCCACCCGGTCATGCATACGTTTCAGCCAGTTCGTCCGCTATCCCAGAAGTAAGGCCGCCCTAACTTGATCATGCAGTACCGGCCGGGCGGTCCGCGCCGACGGGGCGCCGATCCGCGCCCGTCCTTTGTGGAGAAACCGCGCCTGAGCAGTAGCGACAGCCGTCGGCGACCATGGCGTCCGCCGACCGCGACGAAGTCCTCTCTGGACGATCCACACCGCCCTGTCGGATCAAGGACCTCGCGCTGATTTCTATAGCATTGCCCCCTTTGCGCCCTCACCCTGGAGACCCAGCGCCCGGCAGGGGGGCCGCGGCGCCGGAACCGAGGGGGATCGCAATGTCCAGGCTCGCCAAGATTGTCACGGCAGTCGCCGCGTCCGCGGCCGTCGTGCTCACCGGTACGGTCGCGCACGCCGTGATCACCGGTCGTGTCGGCAGTTTGACCGACCAGCAGCGCTACGTCCACCAGACGGACGCCTGGTCGACCGGCGCCGCCGCGTTCGTCAACGTGCCCGGCGCCACCACCACGGTCGTCGTGCCCGGCGGCACCAGCAGGATGCTCGACGCCCGCTTCAGCGCCGAGTCGTTCTGCGCGGGCGGCGGCTGGTGCTCCGTACGCATCATCGTGATCCGGTCCAACGGCACGTTCTTCGAGCTCGACCCGGTCGTGGGTACCGACTTCGCGTTCGACTCGGGCAGCACGTCCGACAACTGGGAGAGCCACGCCATCGAGCGCACGTCGCCGTTCCTGCCGGCGGGTACGTACCGGGTGCAGGTGCAGGCGGGTGTGGTGGCCGGGGCGACGTCCGTACGCCTCGACGACTGGACCCTCGCCGTGGAGCGCGTCCGGCCGTAATCACTGACGGGAGGTGGGTGCCCGGCATGCGAGGCATGCCGGGCTCTCACATGGCGGTACGGGGCCTCGATGCTTCATGCAGTGTTCACCGGACGGCTGCCGGGCTGAGGGACGGACAGCCGTGCCGGTTCGTTTGCCTACGAGGCACCGTCCACCCGTACTCCCTGGAGGAATTGATGACCGCCCTCCCCCGTCGCAGTGTGCTGCGCGCCGGCATGGCCGGTGGCCTCGGCATCGCGATCGGCGGCAGCCTTGAGGCGATCGCCGGTCCCGTCGAGGCCCGGGCCGCCTGCCGCCCCGCAGTCGGCTACGGTCCGCTCGTCCCCGATCCCAAGGGTCTGCTCGCGCTCCCCCGCGGCTTCACCTACCAACTCGTCGCGCACGCCGGTGAGACGTTGCTCGAAACGGGCCAGCCCACCCCGAGCGACGCCGACGGCACTGCATGCTTCCGCTCCCGCACCGGCTGGGTCCTCGTCAACAACCACGAGATCGGCGGCACCGAGCCGTACAAGGTGCCCGCTCTGCCCGGCCTCACCTACGACCCCGGAGCGGGGGGCGGCACCACGAACATCGAGGTGGACCGGCACGGCACCCGCCTGCGCGAGTACGTGAGCCTGGCCGGCACGCACAACAACTGCGCGGGCGGCATCACACCGTGGAACACGTGGCTGACCTGCGAGGAGACCGAGCAGCGGGCGGGCGGAGTGTTCCAGAAGGACCACGGGTACGTCTTCGAGGTCGACCCGGTCGACAAGGAGGCGAACCGCGACCCGGTGCCGCTGGCCTTCCTCGGCCGGTACGCCCACGAGGCGGTCGCGGTCGACCCGCGCACCCACCAGATCTACCTGACCGAGGACGCCGGCGCGCCGCTCGGGCTGTACTTCCGGTGGACCCCGCCGCACCGGTTCCGCGGTGGCAAGGGCGCGTTGCGCGAGCTGGCGCTCAGCCCGAACGGCGACACCGCGGGCACGCTGGAGGCGATGCACTGCACCCACGACGGCGCGCACGTGGCAGACCTGTCCGAGGCCACCGAGCCGGGCACACGGTTCGACGTGACCTGGGTCGACGTGCCGGACCGGCTGGCGAAGACCATGTCGGTACGCAAGCAGTTCACCGACGACCAGGTCACCCGCAGCCGCAAGCTGGAGGGCCAGTGGCAGGGCGACGGCGGCATCTACTTCGTCGCGTCGTACGCCCGCAAGGACGACGGCAGCCGCAACGAGCACGACGGCCAGGTCTGGTTCTACGACCCGAAGCGCGCCACGATCACCCTCAAGACCATCTTCGGGGTCAACCCGGACCCGTCGCAGGAGGGCAACTTCGACGGCCCGGACAACATCACTGTGTCGCCGCTCGGCGGCCTGATCATGGCCGAGGACGGCGAGGGCCTGAGCCACCTCGTCGGCCTGACCGAGCGCGGTGAGGCGTACGCGCTGGCCCGCAACGAGCTGAACGACAGCGAGTTCACCGGACCGACGTTCAGCCAGAACGCGGACATCCTGTTCGCCAACATCCAGACCCCCGGACTGGTCTTCGCGATCACCGGGCCGTGGGGCCGCGGCCACTGAGCCACGGCAGGGGTGTCCGGGCCCGCCAGCCCGGACACCCCCCTACGTCCACCCCGATGGACTGGGCGCCCGCCGCGGTGTAGACATGTGCGCAGGTAGCGGCTGTCGGAGGAACATGGGCGTCAGTAACACCTCGGGGCGAGCCCGCTTCGTCGTCCCGGAGGCATCGACGGTGACGTCGCTGCGGCAGCGCAACCGTTCGCTGGTGCTGCGGCACATCATCCTGGCTCGGGAGACCACGCGGGCCAAGCTCGGTCAGGTCTGCGACCTCTCCCCCGCCTCGGTCACCAAGCTCGTCGCCGAGCTGATCGGCGAGGGCCTGGTGCAGGAGAACGGCTCGGTCTCGTCGCGCGGCGGGCGGCCGATCGCGCTGATCGGCCCGCGCCCGGAGGCCGCCTACTCGGTCGGTGCGGACGTCGGCGAGAACGGCGTCACTGTCGAGCTGTTCGACCTCACCATGAACAGGGTGGACCGCGAGTTCCGCGGCGGCCGCCACGAGGAGTCCGCGGAGACCATCGCGCAGGACCTCGCGGACGCGCTCGCCGCGCTGCGCGAACGCAATCCGTACGCCTGGCCGCGTCTGCTCGGCATCGGGCTGGGCCTGCCGGGCCTGGTGGAGACGGACGCCGAGGACCGGCAGATCCTCTACGCGCCGACGCTGCCCTGGCCGCCCGTCCCGGTGGAGCGGCTGCTGACCGCGGACGTCCCGGTCTTCGCGGAGAACGGCGCCAAGACCCAGGCCAAGGCGGAGCTGTGGTTCGGCGCCGCCCGCGACGTGGAGCACTGCCTGGTCGCGCTGCTGGGCCGCGGCGTCGGTCTCGGCATCATCAACGAGGGCCACCTGACCCACGGGTACGCGTCCAGCGCGGCCGAGTGGGGCCACATGAAGGTGCAGCGCGACGGCCTGCCGTGCCGCTGCGGCGGCCACGGCTGCCTGGAGGCGTACGTCGGCTCGGACGCGATCCTGGACGCGTGGCGCCGGACGGGCGGGGTCTTCGACGGTACGGGCTGGCAGGCGATCGGCGCGTTCCTCGACGCGGCCGAGTCCGATCCCGCCGCGGCGGCGCTGCGCGACGAGGTGGTCGACACCGTGGGCCTGGGCCTGGCGAACATGGTGAATCTGGCCAACCCGCAACGCGTCATCGTCGGGGGCTGGGTGGGGCTGCGGTTGATGGAACGCCTCGCCGAGCCGCTGGAACGGGCGATCCGGGCGCACAGCCTGGCCCGTCCGGGAGCCCAGTTCGAGCTGCACCCGTCGACGTTCGGCGCCGACGCGGTGGCCCTGGGCTCCGCGATCATGCCGGTGGAGGCGATGATCGCCGCCGACACGGCCGCCGCGTGAGCGTCCATTCACCGTACTAAATTTCTACCTTGACTTAAGTCGTGGTCGCGGCGCAGACTTCCGTCCAGTGAGGACGCTCCCGCTCCCCGAGGAGGCGCCGTGCGGCGTTCCCGGATCGCGGCCCTGATCGCCGCATCCACCACCCTTTCCCTGATCACCTGCCTGCCGGCGGCCGCGGCGGCGCGGTCCGGCCCGCGCGGGCCACGGGTCACCGGCACGTTCTCGACCGGCGCCGGGCAGGCCTGGCAACCGCTCCCACCCGTACGTTTCGGCGGCGACCGCGGCGGCCCGGTGGACGCCACCGTGGTCGTCGATCCCAGCCGGACCCGGCAGCGCTACACCGGCATCGGCTTCTCGCTGGACGAGACCAGCGTGTCCAACCTGTGGAAGCTGACTCCCGCCCGGCGCGAGGCGGCGATCCGGCTGCTCGTCGACCCGCGGACCGGCGCGGGCCTGGACCGCTTCCGGATCACCATCGGCAGCCCCGACCTGATCGAGCACCTGCCGTTCTGGTCGGAGGACGAGCTGCCCGCCGGGGTCGCCGAGGACTTCGCGCTGCGGTACTTCTCCATCCAGCGCGACCTCGACCTGCACATCATCGACACGATCAAGCTGATCCAGCGGTACAACCCGCGGGCCACGTTCTTCGCCTCGGCGTGGAGCGCGCCCGCGTGGATGAAGACCAACAACCGGTTCCTCGGAGAGGTGGCCCTCAATCCCGGCAGCAGCACCGACTACCACCAGGTGGGCAAGCTGCGCGACGACTGCATCGACGTGTTCGCCCGGTACTACGTCAAGTTCGTCCAGGCGTACGCGCGGCACGGCATCCGGATCGACGCGCTGACGCTGCTCAACGAGCCGGGCATGGACGTGGTGTACCCGGCCATGGACATCAGCGTCGCGCAGCAGCAGCGGCTGGCCGTCGCCATGAAACAGGAGTTCGCCGCGGCCCGGCTCGACACCCGGCTGTACGTGCACGACTTCAACTTCTGGGACTGGCGCGACCCGAACAGCACCACGTCGAAGAACTACCACCGGATCTTCGACGATCCCGCCGCCGAGCAGGCCGCCGACGCCATCGCGTTCCACCCGTACTGGGGGGATCCGGCCGTCATGCGCGACGCGTACGAGCAGTACCGCAAGCCGGTGCACCTGACCGAGACCAGTGACGTCTCCCCGGCCACGGTGCTCGCGGACTTCAGGTTCGACGCGTCCTCGTACGTGCTGTGGGCACCGGCGACCGACCAGCACGGCGGCACCCTGCACTGGACCCCGGCGCGGGACAACACCCTCGACTGGGACGAGGTGGCCCGCACCACGGCGTGGCCGGACCGGCTGGTCACCGTGGACACGGCCACCGGCGACTTCCGGGTCCGCGACGAGCTGTACCAGCTCGGCCAGTTCGCCCGCTACCTCGACGGCGACGACGTCCGGGTCGCGTCCAGTGCCACGACCGGCGGGATCGGCAATGTCGTGTTCCGGGACCGGCACGACGGCTACACCGCGATCGTCGGCAACACCACGGACGCGGACGCCGGCGTCCGGGTCGTCCTCGCGGGACAGTCGTTCGTCACCACGGTGCCCGCGCACGCGTACGCCACCCTGCGCTGGCGTCTCCCGCTCCCGCCGCGGCGCAACCACCCGCCCGTCCCCGGACCGGTCCCGGCCGTGACCGCCGACCAGGACAGCACCGTACAGGTGCCGCTCGCGGCCACCGACCCCGACGGCGACCGGCTGGCGTTCTACGCCACCGACCTGCCCGACGGCGTGAGCGTCGACGCGGCCACCGGGGTGGTGACGCTGCACCCGACGGTGCCCGGCACACGTGAGCTCCGGTTCACCGTCACCGACGGGCGGGCCAGCGCCGACGTGACCGTGCACCTCACCGTCGCGCCGCACGGCGCCCCGATCGGCGAGCGGGTCGAGGCCGAGGCGTACGTGGCGCAGCACGGCTGGACCGAGGGCGGCGGCACCTTCATCGAGAACACAGCGACGGCCAGCGGCGGCCGCAACGTCGGCTGGACGGCGCCCGGCAACTGGCTGCGGTACTCCCTCGACGTCGCCGCCCCCGGCACGTACGACCTGGAGCTGCGCGTCGCCAACGGGACCGGCGCGGTGGCACCCGACGCGTTGTCGTTCCGGGACGCCGCCGGTCGGTCCCTGGCGACTGTCTCCGTGCCGGACACCGGCGGCTGGGCCGCGTACCGGTCGGTGCACGCCCGGGTCACCCTGGCCGCGGGCGCGCAGGACGTCACCCTGTACTGCGAGACCGGCGGGTTCAACCTCGATTACTTCCGGCTGAGCTGACGGGGGGTCAGCGGGTGGGCTCCGGGTCGAGGCGCAGCCGTTTGGCGCGGTACATCTCCGTGTCCGCGGCCCGGAGCAGCCGGGAGAACCCGTCCGCCACCGTGCCGATCGCCCACCCCACGCTGGCGGTGACCCGATGCGTCCCGGTACGTCCGATCACCGGCTCGGCGACGACAGCGCGGAACCGGGCGGCCATCTCGCGCACCGCCCGCGTCACGTCGTCGCCGGCCAGGACGGCCACGAACTCGTCGCCGCCCATCCGGGCCAGCAGATCACCCTCCCGCAGGTGGCGCTGCATCCGCCGGGCCACCACCAGCAGCACCTCGTCACCGGCCTCGTGCCCGGCGGCGTCGTTGACCCGCTTGAAGCCGTCCAGGTCGACCACCATGACGCCGACCTCGCGAGCGGGCTGGCTCAACAGCGCGTCCACGCGGGAGCGCAGGCAGGCGCGGTTGGGCAGGCCGGTCAGCGGGTCGTGGGTGGCGGCGTACTGCAGGCGGGCCTTGCTGCGCTCCAGCGACGAGTGCATGCGGGCATGCAGGATGGCGATCGCCGCGTGCTCCGCGAACAGCGACAACACCTCGATCTGCTGCGGTCCGGGCCGCCGGCCGCCGTCCGGCAGGTCGACGCTGAGCACCCCGACCCACTCGCCGGAGGGCGCCATCAACGGGGCGAACAGGCAGTCGTGCGGGTGCCAGCCGTCCGGGTCGTCGGGCTCGGGGATGTCCGGGATCCAGGTGCACAGATCCTCGGGGATCCCCTTGCGGTGGTCGACGAAGTACAGCGCGCCCCAGCGTTCGGCGCGGCGGAACAGCTCGTGCCAGTGCTCCGCGCTGCCCCGGGTGCCCACCATCGCGCGGCGCAGCTCGTCGTCGCCCGCGGCGGAGACGACAGTGAAGTCGCCGTTGGGCTCGGCCAGGTTGACCGCCGCCAGGCCGAAGCCGGCGGCCTCGACGACCCCCTCGGCCACGGCGTCCAGGGTCTCGGTCAGGTCCAGGCTGCTGTGTACGCGCTTACTGACGGCGTTGAGCGCACGCAGCGCCTGCAGATGTGCATCGGTGCCGCCCCGTACGCTCACACCGTCCAGCATGGAACAAACTGTAATGGCAGGAATCCATTGCAGACGATGAATTGCCAGATGCCGGACTAGTTGACCAGTTCGGTACGCAGTTCATGGGCCCCGTCCGCGCGGGTGGCCTCGTAGTAGATCCGGTGCCGCCCGTCGGGCAGCGCCACGATGCTCAGGTACCGCAGCCCGTGCGGCGGGTACGGCGAGCCCAGCGGCGCCTCCCGCTCGGCCGTGAGCGGCCCGAACGTCCCGTCGGCCGCCCGGCGCCCGCGCGCCGTCCCGGTGCGCTCCTCCCAGTTCTCCTCGGCACTGGCCCGCCCGTCGTACGCGGCCAGCAGCTCGCCGCCGACCGGCAGCACCGCGGACACCCGGACCCCCCGCGCGTCCCACTGGCCGGGACGTCCGCGCAGCGCGGTGCCCCGCCAGGTCCAGTGCACGCCGTCCGGGCTGGTGGCGTACTCGGTGGTCATCCGGTCGGCGTGGTTCCAGGACTCCAGCGGGTGGCAGGACGCCCACAGGTGCCAGCCGTCGTCGGTGGCCAGCAGCACCGGGTCCTTGACCCCGACCTGCTCGTCGCCGGGCAGCACCGTACGCGGGACCGCCGTGGCCAGCTCGGCGGGGGTGCCGGCCTCCAGCAGGTCCACCCGCCAGTGCTTGGTGCCGGGGGTGGCGGCACTGACGTACATCCGCCAGCGGCCGTCGGGGGTCCGGGCGAGCGCGGGCCGTTCCAGCGACTCGGCGCCGAACTGCTCCTTGGTCACGGTGGCGACGGTGCGGAACGTCACACCGTCGGCCGCGTGGGCGATCACGTTGGCGTACCCGCGGCCCTGGTCGACCGGCAGCCGCAGCCGGTACGCGAGGTAGATCCCGTCGTCGGCCAGCAGCGCGCTCGGGGCACCGGACCAGGCGCCGGCTTCGGAACTGGGCGGCGGCACCACCACCGCGGCGTCGGTCCACTGGGGCAGGGGCAGGGCGGGGCTGACTATCGTCACGGCGGCTCCGTTCAGGGTCAGGCGTTTTCCGTCTGTGGTAGGGCGGGGTCGAGCGAGAGCCAGTCGGCGTACGACCGGCCGGTCACCTCCTGCAGCAGGGCCAGGTCCTCGGCGAAGTACGGCAACAGCGCCGCCCGCTCGTCACGGGTGGGCCGGGGCCGGCGGCCCTTGCGGCGGTGCAGCACGGTGAGCAGCGGCCCCCGGAAGGTCTTGCGGACGGGCAACGGGAAGACGTGCCCGACGTTCCCGCCGAAGCGCAACAGGCCGCGCAGGCCGGCGTTGAACCGGGTGTCCTCCACCACGTGCCGATTCACGTTCTCCCGTGGCACCTCCGTGAGCAGGCCGGTGCTCACCCCGAGAAACGCGCACACCTGGTCGAGGGTGGCGGCGGGCTGCTCGCGCAGGTCCCGGTAGCGCAGCAGGAGCACCTGGCGGCGGTCGAAGACCTCGAACAGGTGGCGCACCTGCTCGCCGTACTTTCCGAGGCTGAGGTAGTGCCAGAAGTCGGCCCAGCCGGCGGCGCGGCGCTGCTCCTCCAGGCGGCAGGCGGTCACGAAGTCCGCTTCCGGCTCCAGTCCGGCGATCCACAGGTGGGTCCAGTTGGAGTGCGCCCGGTCCACCGGGTCACGCAGCATGAGGATCAGCTTCGCCTCCGGGACCAGCGCCTTGATCCGCAGGTGCGTGGCCGGGTCGTACAGATAGAACGGGGTGGCCTCGCCGCGCAGGGTGCCGCGCGGCGCGGGCACGAACAGCCGCTCGTAGTCGTCCTGGCGCCAGATGTGCTCCTGGTACGTCTGCTTGTCTCCGGGGCCCCCGATGCGCGGCGGCGGTCCGTCGGTGAGGAAGAACTTCGGCTCCTTCGGGCGGGACAGGTAGAGCTGCGGGTGCCGTTCCAGCGCGGCGTGCAGTGCCGTGGTGCCGGCCTTCGGCACACCGGCGATGAGGAAGTCGGGTAGTGGCATCGTGCCTCCTCCACGGGGGAATCTCTACTGAACACGTAGGATTGGTGGAATGCAACCCGATCGGGTGAAGATCCTCGCTTGACAGCCATACCCTGCATCATCGAGTATTCCCACCAACCAGATCGAGATTCCGAAGATAAGATCCACACCGTCGGGGGAGAGGGCGTCACCACCGTGTACGTCTCAGCGCGCACCGACTACGCCGTCCGGGCCATGCTCGCCATCACCGCCGCTCACCCGCGGCTGGTGAAGGCGGCAGAACTCGCGGCAACCCAGGACATTCCGCTCAGCTTCCTGCACGGCATCCTGCTCGACCTGCGTCGCGCCGGGCTGCTGCACAGCCATCGCGGGATGGACGGGGGGTACGCACTGACCCGCCCCCCGGACGAGATCGCGATCGGGGACGTGGTCCGGGCTACCGGCGGTGCATTGAGTTCGGTTCGCGGACAACCCACGGAGGTCGCCCGGTACCACGGGGCGGCCGCCGGTCTCCGCGACGTGTGGCTCGCCGTCCGGGACGCCATCGAGGGCGTTCTGGACACCACCACTCTGGCCGACCTGTCGGCCACCAGCACAGTACAAACCACCTAGGAGTGCACATGAGCTCCCGCATAACCCGCACCTTCGCCATCGCGGCGGCCACCCTGGTCGCCGCAACCGCGTTGAGCGCCTGCGGTGACGACGACACATCCGCCGCGGACGCCAGCGGCGAGGCGACGACGCTGCGCCTCGGCTACTTCCCGAACATCACCCACGCCCCCGCGCTGGTCGGCGTGAAGAACGGCCTGTTCGCCCAGGCCCTGGGCACCACCAAGCTGGAGGCGAAGACCTTCAGCGCCGGTCCCGCCGCGATCGAGGCGCTGTTCTCGGGCGCCATCGACGCCACGTACATCGGGCCGAACCCGGCGATCAACGGGTGGGCCAAGTCCAAGGGCACCGCGCTGAAGATCATCGCGGGTAGCACCTCGGGTGGCGCCGCGCTGGTCGTGAAGCAGGGCATCAACTCGGCGGCCGACCTCAAGGGCAAGAAGATCGCCACCCCGCAGCTCGGCAACACCCAGGACGTGGCGCTGCGCTACTGGCTCAAGAGCCAGGGCCTCAACGCGGACCAGCAGGGCGGCGGCGACGTCTCCATCCTGCCGCAGGACAACGCGACCGCGGTGCAGGCGTTCGCCCAGGGTTCCATCGACGGCGCCTGGGTGCCGGAGCCGAACGTCGCGAAGATGGTGACCGAGTCCAAGGGCAAGGTGCTCGTGGACGAGAAGACGCTCTGGCCCGGCGGTCAGTTCGTCACCACCCACCTCATCGTGTCGCAGAAGTTCCTGGAGAAGTACCCGGCGACCGTCAAGAAGCTGCTGCAGGGCCACATCGCCGCAGTGAACTACCTGAACACCGACAAGGCCGCCGCCGAGAAGGCCACCAACGACCAGCTGGCGGCGCTCACCGGCAAGCCCCTGAAGGACCCCGTCCTGCAGGCGGCGTTCGCCAACCTCACCTTCACGGTCGACCCGATCGCGCCCTCGCTGTACGGCAGCGCCAAGCACGCCGAGGAGGTCGGTCTGCTGGAGCCTGTGGACCTCAAGGGCATCTACGACCTCGGCCCGCTCAACGCACTGTTGTCCGCCTCGGGCAAGCCCGCGGTCAACGACAGCGCGGCCTGATCAGGAAGGCAGAGTCCATGAGCCTCACCGCTCAGGACACCCGGCAGGCGGGCGGCCAGCGCACCAGCGCGGTCGTCCGCCTGGAGGGCGTGTCCAAACAGTACGGTCGCGGCGCCGGCGCACTGCTCGCCCTCGACCGCGTCTCGCTCGACGTGTACCCCGGTGAGTTCGTCTGCCTGCTCGGCGCGTCCGGTTGTGGCAAGAGCACGCTGCTGTCGCTGGTCGCCGGGCTGGATCAGATCAGCGGCGGGGTGCTGGACACCGGCGGGCGCCGGGTCGCCCTGATGTTCCAGGAGGCCGCGCTGTTCCCGTGGCTGTCGGTCGCGGGCAACGTGGAGATCGCCCTGCGCCTGCGCGGCGTCGGCCGCGCGGAACGCCGCGAACGGGCCGCCCAGCTGCTGGAGACCGTACGTCTCAAGGGGTTCGGCGACAAACGCCCGCACGAGCTGTCCGGCGGCATGCGGCAGCGGGTGGCGCTGGCCCGCGCGCTCGCGCAGGAGGCCGACGTGCTGCTCATGGACGAGCCGTTCGGCGCCCTGGACGCGATGACCCGCGACATCCTGCACGACGAGCTGGAGCGCATCTGGCGCGAGCAGGAACTCACGGTCCTGTTCGTCACGCACAACGTCCGCGAGGCGGTGCGGCTCGGTGACCGGGTGGTGCTGCTGAGCAGCCGGCCGGGACGGGTCATCGAGGACTTCCCGGTGCCGCATGCCCGGCCGCGGCGCATCGACTCGCCCGAGGTCTCCACGCTGGCCGCGACCATCACCGACCGACTGCGTGCGGAGGTCTCCCGCCATGCCCACTGACATCACCGAGCGCAGCGAGGGGCACGAGGGCCGGCACAGCGCGCCCACCGCGACGGCGGACCGCGACACCTCGGCCGCCGACCGGGTCACCGGCCTCGACGCCCTGGAACTGGGCGGCCGCCCGGTCGAGGAGCGCTCGCTGGGCCGCTTCGGCGCGGCCGTCTGGCGCTCGGCCTGGCCCAAACTGCTCGCGGTCGGCATCGTCATCGGGCTGTGGCAGGCTGCCTACTGGGCCGAGCTGAAGCCGCCGTACGCGCTGCCCTCGCCCGGCGAGGTCTTCGGCGAGCTGGGGTCCCTGATCAGCACGGGCGATTTCTGGGCGGCGATCCAGCTCACCATGACCCGGGCGATCACCGGATTCACGCTGGCCGTACTCCTCGGCACGGTGATCGGCGCCGCGGTGGCGCGGTTCAGCCCGTTGCGCGCGGCCATCGGCTCGCTCATCACCGGCCTGCAGACCATGCCGTCGATCATGTGGTTCCCGCTGGCCATCCTGCTGTTCCAGATCAGCGAGAGCGCCATCATGTTCGTGGTCGTGATCGGCGCCACGCCGTCGGTGGCGAACGGTCTGATCAGCGGCATCGACTACGTGCCCCGTACGTGGCTGCGGGTGGGGCAGGTACTCGGCATGCGTGGCTTCGCCAAGTACCGGCACCTGATCCTGCCCGCGTCGCTGCCCTCGTTCATCTCGGGGCTCAAGCAGGGCTGGGCCTTCTCGTGGCGCAGCCTGATGGCCGGCGAGCTGCTGGTCATCGTGCCGGGTGCGCTGTCCATCGGCGCCCGGATGCAGGGCGCCCGCGATCTCGTGAACGCCCCGCTGGTGGTCGCCTACATCATCGTGGTGCTGGTGCTCGGCATCCTCATCGACATCCTCTTCAACGCCGCCGACAACGCGCTACGCCGCCGTTGGGGCCTGACCAACACCTGACCCTCGGACCCCCTGTCATCCCCGCCACACGGGTTCGAAGACCGGTTGAAGTCACCTTGATTCACCCGTAGGGTCATCGAATCGATAGGAATTGAGGGCGTTCATCGAACGGCTTCACTCACGGGGAGGCAGGGACCTTTGAGGTCACTTCGAAACAATGCACGACGGCTCGCGGCGCTCGGACTGAGCGTGGCACTGTCCGGCGCGGCGGTCGTGCTGACGCAGGCACCGGCTCAGGCAGCGCCACTGTGCTCGGACCACGCACTCGTCTCCTACGCCGACACGCACCACCCGCTGGTCGTGACGGTGGAGACGACCTGGGCGGGCAACGACTACGCCAAGCTGCGCGCCCGCAAGACCAGCGTGGGCACCAACGAGAAGTTCCGGTACTGCTGGTACACCGACCAGGGCTACTACACCATCCAGGCGAAGGCCAACAACAGGTACGTGACGGCCGAGAACGGCTTCTCCGGTGACTGGAAGGGCGTGCTGCGGGCCACCGCCACGTCCGTCGGCGACCGTCAGAAGTTCCGGATCACCGCCGGCGCCGGTGGCAGCAGTGAGTACTCCAAGCTGCAGAACGTGGAGAGCGGCAAGTTCGTCAGCGCCGAGATGACCTGGTCCGGCGACATCAAGGGCATCCTGCGCGCCCGGGCCAACAGCGCGGGCGCGTACGAGCGGTTCCAGAGTCCGTCCGCGCACTGATCCGTAGCAGACCACGACCAAGGTGCCCGGGGCCGCTTGCCGGCTGGTCCCGGGCACCTTGCTGTCCGCACCAGGGAAACCTCCCCATCGCAGGTCATGATGAGCTCACGTTCGGCAGGTCGACCCGGACGGTGGGCAGGGCGGCGGCCTGCCAGGCGGCGTAGCCACCCGCCAGGTCCGTGGCCCGGTGCAGGCCGATGGTCTGCAGGGCGTCCGCGGCCAGCGAGGACGTGTAGCCCTCCTGGCAGACCACGATCACCTGCAGGTCGAAGCGGTCGGCGATGGGCAGCCGGGCATCGCTGCGCGGGTCGAACCGCCATTCCAGGACGTTGCGCTCGATGACCAGCGCACCCGGAATCTCGCCGTGCTCGGCCCGCTGCGCCGCGGGGCGGATGTCCACCAGCACGGCGCCGTCCCGCTGTGCCGCGTACGCGTCCTGCGGGGGCAGCCGGTCGAGGCGGGCGCGGGCCCGGGCCAGCATTTCGTCGATCCCGTACGAGCCGGGCGGGGCAGCGGTCACCACTGGACCCCGGCGCGCTCGACCTCCGCGACCTCCAGGCCGACGGCGCTGAGCCGGTACCGGGTCATGCTGGTGAGCGCGGGACCGTACACGTGCACGCTGACCGCCGGGCGGCGGGACCGGTTGACGATCCGGTGCACGTAGCGCGGGCCGAACGCGTGGCCGATGCCCGCGTCGAGGTGCCGTACGTTCATCCGGAATCCTCCGTCCGCGACCGGCGCGACCACGTCCTCGACGATCGAGCCGCTGACCACGTGCACGGCGCCGGCCGAGCCGCCGTGGTCGTGCAGATCCGTTCCCTGACCGGGCAGCCAGGTGAGCAGCCACACCTCGTAGTCCCGGTGCTCCGCGATCCTCGCATACCAGCGGCCGGTCGCGCTGAAGCGTGGTGCGACCGGCCAGGCGACCGGGTCTTCGGCGTACCGGCGGGCGATGGCCAGATGATCGATGACTGTTCCTACCTGTGTCACGACGACCTCCAATACTCACAATGCCTATGTGTTTAATAGGTTTAGCGCGACAGCGCACGGCGGCGCGCGGGGACGGATCGAACAAGAGGACCGCGGGCGGCGTCAGCTCATCGAGGTACGGCGCGGCGGGCGGCCGGAAAGCGTTCGGGGCGGCCGCTCAACAGGCGGCACTGGCCACCAGGCGGAAGTCGACGACGCGGCGCCGGGTCAGGTGGATGTGCCGCTCCATGGCCTGCACCCTACCCGGCGACCTCGGCCCGCAGCTCGATATCCCATAGGTTAAGAGGGATATCTCTCTCCCTGGTTCGTGCCAAGGCGATCACCGTACGGCCCGCGCGCCGCCGTCCGCGGGCAGTGTGTGCGCAGCAGATCGACCGGAACACCGAGGAGAGGCACGATGCGGGCACGGAACATGTGGGGGCTGGCCGGCGTGGCGGCGGTCCTGGCCGTGGGCACGGGATGCACCGGGCCGGCGGACAGCGCCGATCCGCCGAAGTCGGCAGCGACCGGCAGCACCACCGGTGCGGCCACCACCCCACCGGCGGGCACCGCATCGGCGCAGCCCGCACCGACCAAGCCCGCACAGACCAAGCCCGCAGCGAGCGGCACCGCCAAGCCGGCCCCGGCCGAAGGCACCCCGGCGGGCGGCGAATGCCCCGTCACCGGCGCGAAGCTGGTGGCCGCCCTCTACGCCGACCCCTCCGACATCAAGGACCGTCTCGCGAAGACCGCGACACTGAGCGACGTCGAGTGCTACCGCGGCTACGCGGTCGGCCTCACCAACCCGAAGGAAGCCGACCGCGCAACTGTCGTCTTCCGGTACGACAGCACGGGCCGCGCCTGGCACCCGATCAACGGTGGCACCGCCGGCGTCTGCGACCCGGAGGTGCCCCGCACCGTACGCACACACCTCGACCTCTGCCACTGAACCCCACCACCCACAAAGGCGGGACCGTCATGTCCTTCGACTGCACCCTGCAACTTGCCGACGACACGGTGATCGTCTCCCCCGAGGGAGACATCGACATCCGCACCTCCGCAGCCGTACGCGAAGTGCTGCGTGAGGTCGTGGCATCCCGCGACGGCGGCCGGATCGTGGTCGATCTCAGCGACGTGACGTTCCTGGACTCATCCGGCATCGGGGTGTTCGTCGCCGCCAAGCGGGCCGCGGACGCCCGGGGCGTGGAGTTGCGTCTGCGCAACCCCGGCCCGGTCGTCCGCATGGTCCTGGAGGTCACGAAGCTGCTGGCCGAACTCGTCGAGCGGCCGCGACTCACTCTGGTGCCGTAAGGATCAGGCGGCCCGGTGCTGGAACGTCGCCCGGTACGCCTGCGGGGTCGTGCTGAGCCGCCGCGTGAAGTGGTGCCGCAGCGTGGCCGCCGATCCGAACCCCGCCCGCACCGCGATCGCGTCCACGCCCAGGTCGGAGTCCTCCAGCAGGCGCCGGGCCAGCAGCACTCGCTGACCGGTCAGCCAGTCGTGCGGGGTCACGCCCGTCTCCGCCCGGAACCGCCGGGCGAACGTCCGCGGCGCCATGTGCGCCTGCGCCGCCATCGTGTCGACCGTGTGGTCCTGGTCGAGTTCCTCCAGCACCCGGTTCAGGACGGGCTGCAGTGTGTCGCAGTGGCCCAGGGCCGGTAGCGGGGTCTCTATGAACTGCGCCTGCCCGCCGTCGCGGTGCGGCGGGACCACCATGCGGCGGGCCATCGCGGTGGCCACCGCCGAGCCGTGCTCCTGGCGTACCAGATGCAGTCCGAGGTCGATGCTGGCCGCCGTGCCGGCGCTGGTGAGCACGCGGTCGTCGGCGACGTAGAGGACGTCGGGGTCGACCCGCGCGGCCGGGAACCGCGCGGCCAGCGCCTCTGTGTGCCGCCAGTGCGTGGTGCAGCGGCGCCCGTCGAGCAGTCCCGCCGCGCCCAGCGCGAACGCGCCGGTGCACATGCTCATCAGCCGGGCGCCGCGGGCGTGCGCCCGGCGCAGCGCGTCCAGGACCTCGGCGGGCGGTTCCCTGTCGTAGTCGTACGGGACGACGGCCACCAGATCGGCGGACTCGACCGGGGTCAGGTCGTGGCCCGTGGTGATCTCGAAGCCCGCATGGGTGCGTACCGGTCTGCCGTCGGGGCTGCACACCGCGAACTCGTAGCCGGGCAGGCCTTCGGCGGTGCGGTCGTAGCCGAAGAGTTCACAGACGACGCCGAGCTCGAAGACCGCGACCTCCGGCAGCACGATGACAGCGACCCGCTCCAACATGCGATCCAGCCTACGCGCACTGGCAGGATTTTGTGGATGTATGGCATCTCTGCCACTGTCCGCGGCCCGGCCGAGGCGGCAGGCTGAAGACAACACACCCGGTGCGCACCGGCCATCACGCCGGATTGGGGTACGTCATCATGGCACTCAGCATCCTCGTCTTCTTCCTGCTCATCGCGGTTGCCGCGGCGATGGGCCTGACCGCCGACAGCCGCGACAGCGCCGACTGGCGGCCCACCGTCGACGGGTTCCGCTCGCCGCGCCGCCCATGACCGTGTTACGCCGCCCGGCCGAGCCCACCGTCCGGGCCGTCGAAGCGGCCCGGCCGTCCTCCGGGCGGCCGGAGATCACGGTGGCGGTTCAGGCGCTTCCGCAGGTCCCGACACTGCACCAGCGCCGCTGACCCTGCTCGTCCAGGAACAGCCAACCGCAGTGTTCACCGGGGCAGGCGCGCACCGTGAACCGTCGCGGGTCCGCCAGCAGGTGCGCCGCGCTCAACGCGGCGGCCCGCACCGGCAGGCGCAACCCGGCGCTCGGCGAGATCCGCCAGCCCCCGAGGCCGTCCGCCCCGCGGGCGAACGTCGCCGACCGCGCCGCCGACTCGGCCGCGTCCGCCACGGCCTTGAACGCGGCCGCGTCCCGGTCGTCGGTGAGGCAGGCATACAGATGAGTACGCAGCTCCCGCGCCTCGGCCAGGACGTCCGCCGCGGCCACGGGGTCGCGCCGCGCGGCGGTCAGCAGCCGTGTCACCACCCAGTCGTCGGTCAGGTCGACGTGGCCCGCCCACACCGCCAGCGCCCGGTACGAGCGCAGCCACTCCGCCCGGAACCCGCCGCCAGGGGCGCGTCGCGGCCGTTGTGCGCCCCACCCGGCGTACGTGTTGCAGAACTCCAGCGCCGGGTGGCCACCGGTCAGCCATGGCAGCCACTCGTCGCGGACCCGGACGGCGTACCCGGGCGCGGTCGGCCGGTCCAACGCCGGATCGGCCCGCGCCACCTGGTCCCGCAGGTGTCCGAGTTCCGGGCCGGGCTCGCCACCGGACTCGGCGAGCGCGCCCGCGACCCGGCTGAACAGCGCCAGCGCGTCCGCGCGGCGGCGCTCACGGTGCAGCGCGGTCATCACCAGACCGGCCAGCCGCTCCCGAGCCGGGTACGTCCGGGCCAGCGGGAGCAGGTCGGCGGCCGAATCGCCCGCGTCCAACCGCAGCCGCGCGTACCCCTCCGCGAGGCGGAGCCGCAACCGGGTCAGCTCCTCGTCGGCGGGCAGGTCGCCACGCCACAGCGCCAGCGCCGCCGCGGCCAGCCGGGCCCGCTGCGCCGGGTCGGCAGTGGTGTCGGCCGCGGCCGCGAGTTCCCGGAACCGGTACGCGTCCACGGTCGCCGGGCCGGGATCGATCCGGTACCCGTCGCCCACGTGCACGATCCGCACCCCGTACGGATCCAGCGCCTGCCGCAGCCGCGCCACGTACGTGTGCAGGGTGCCGCGGGCGGTGCGCGGCGGGTCGTCGGGCCACACCGCCTCGACCAGCCGGTCCGTGCTGACCGGCCGGCCCGCGGGCACGATCAGCAGGGCGGCCAGCGCCTGCCGCTCCTGCCGGCGCCCCACCGCGACGGGCCGCGACTCGTGGACGGCTTCGAATTCACCAAGCAGACGGAAATCCATGACGGCACGAGGCTAGGTCCGCTGTGTACGGTCGCCCAATGGCCGGATCCGCCAGCAACAGGTGGCCGAACGCCGACTTGGCTTTCCCGCGCCGCAGCGGGTAGCCGCGCCGCAGCGGGTAGCCGCGCCGGCTCGACTTCCCGCGCCGCAGCGGGAAGCAACGCCCGGCTTGGCCCCCGCCCGGTTCTAGACTGCCGGGATGGCGTTCGAGCAGCACGGACACACGCACCGGCTGGACTGGGTCGACCCGACGATCCGCGAGTGGGACTGCACAGTCGTCTCCTCCGACCCGGCCGACCCCGAGGCCGGGATCGTGCTGGACCGCTCGGCGTTCTATCCGGGCGGCGGCGGCCAGCCACCGGATCACGGCGTACTCCTCTGGCAGGGGGTGCAGACCCGGATCGTGGACACCCGCAAGGGTGACGACCTGTACCTGATCCCCGCGCCGGGTGACCCCGTGCCGCCCGCCGGGACGGCCGTGCGCGGCGCCATCGACGACGACCGGCGCAGCAGTCTCATGCGTACTCATTCCGGGCTGCACATCCTGTGCGGCACGGTGTTCCGCGACTTCGGCGCGCTGGTGACCGGCGGCAACATGCAACCCGGCGAGGCGCGGATGGATTTCAACCTGCCCGAGGTGCCGGCCGGGTTCAAGCAGTCGCTGGAGGACGCGGTCAACGCCGAGATCACCGCCGACCGCAGGATCGTGGCGCGGGTGCTGCCGCGCGCCGAGGCCCTGGCCATCCCGGATCTGGTACGCACGCAGGACGCGCTGCCGCCGCTGGACATGCCGGAGATCCGGGTCGTGGACATCGTCGGGCTGGACGTGCAGGCTGACGGTGGCACGCACGTGGCGTCGACCGCGCAGGTCGGCCGAGTGCAGATCGTCAAGGTGGAGAGCAAGGGCCGGCAGAACCGCCGCGTCCGCCTCCGTCTGGTCTGAGCACAAGCACAGCGCGGGACCGTCGCACGGCCGGTAGAGTCGGCGATGGTGTGCCGGGAAGTCTGGTCGGCGGTGTCGTAGTCACCTCAACCCGGAGGTACGTCATGGCCGCACCACGACTGTTCGGGCACGGAAGCTGGGCCGAGGCGCGCCGCATCGGGGACATTCTGAGCCGGGAGACCGTCGGCGGCGTCCTGTTGATGTGCGCCGCTCTGACCGCGCTGATCTGGGCGAATTCGCGATGGTCCGCCGCGTACCACCACCTCGGCGACATCCGGGTCGGTCCGGCGGCGCTGCACCTGGATCTCACCCTGAGCACCTGGGCCGCGGACGGCCTGCTGGCGATCTTCTTCTTCGTGGCCGGGCTGGAGGTCAAACGGGAGTTCCTCGCCGGTGACCTGCGCGACCCCCGGCGCGCGGCGCTGCCGGTCGCCGCCGCGATCGGCGGGATGATCGTTCCGGCGCTGTGCTACGTCGCGATCAACCTGCACGCCCCGGACGGGGCACTGCGCGGCTGGGCGATCCCCACCGCCACCGACATCGCCTTCGCGCTGGCCGTACTCGGACTGATCAGCACCCATCTGCCGACGGCGCTGCGCACTTTCCTGCTGGCCCTGGCGGTCGTGGACGACCTGCTGGCGATCATCATCATCGCCGTGTTCTACACCGCGGCGTTGCACCCGGTGCCGCTGCTGGTCGCCCTGCTGCCGCTGGCCGCGTTCGGGTTGCTGGCGCAGCGCCAGGTGCGCTCGTGGTGGCTGCTGCTGCCGCTGGCGTTCACGACGTGGACGCTGGTGCACGCCTCCGGGATCCACGCCACGGTCGCCGCGGTGCTGCTGGCGTTCACGGTGCCGGTCGCGCGTCCCGAGAACAGTACGGAGCCGTGCCTGGCCGAGCACTTCGAACACCGGTGGCGGCCGGTGTCGGCCGGGTTCGCCGTGCCGGTGTTCGCGTTCTTCGCGGCGGGCGTCACGCTGACCGGAGGCTTCGGTGCGAGCCTGCGCGAAACGATCACGATCGGCATCGCGGTCGGGCTCGTGGCGGGCAAGACGGTCGGCATCACCGGGGCGACCTGGCTGGTGCAGCGGTTCACCGGTGCCCGCCTCGCGGACGGGCTGAGCTGGTGGGACGTGCTCGGGCTGGCGATGCTCGGCGGGGTCGGGTTCACTGTCTCGCTGCTCATCGGTGAGCTGGCGTTCGGGGTGGGCACCGCCCGCGAACGGGACGTGAAACTCGGCGTCCTGATCGGCTCGCTGGTAGCGGCGGGGCTGGCGACGATCGTGCTGCGGCTGCGCAACCGGCACTACCGTCAGCTCTGCGCCGAGGAGGAACTCGACACGGACGCCGACGGCGTGCCGGACGTCTACCAGCGCCACGGGTGAAGCGTTAGTTCGAGGGCACGCCCGCGCCGACGCCCGGGTGCTGTGCGCTCTCGGCCAGCAGGCGCTTGCGCTGCTTCGCCGGGAGGCGGTCGACGTAGAGCAGGCCGTCGAGGTGGTCTGTCTCGTGTTGCAGGCAGCGGGCCAGGCGGCCGGTGCCGTCGATGCGCACCGGCTCGCCACGCATGTCGACCCCCGTCACGTACGCGAGGGCGGACCGCCCGACGTCCGTCTGCGGGCCCGGCACGGACAGGCAGCCTTCCCCGTCGACGTCCAGCTCGCGGCTCTCCGGCAGGTGCAGCACCGGGTTGACCACGTGCGCCACGACGTGCTTGCCCGTCGCGTCGGGGCAGTCGACGACGAAGACGCGGGCGTCCACGCCGATCTGGTTGGCGGCCAGGCCCACCCCGTTGGCCGCCGCCATGCTGGCGAACATGTCCGCCACGAGCTGCCGCAGGTCGTCGTCGAAGACGGTGACCTCGGCGCATCGGCGGTGCAGGACCGGATTGCCGTACCGGGTGATGGGCCGCGGGGTGCCGGATTGCGTCTGCACCGCCTCATCCTAGTTCGCGGTGGAGTCGGAGCCCCCGCCAGCGCTGTCGGAGCCGCCGTCGGCGTCCGTACCGTTGGGCTGGCCGGCGGCGCGGCGGCCCGCCCGCGCTGCCGCGTCCGCGGCGGTCCCGGCCCACGACCACGCCCGGCCCGCCTGGGTGCCCGCCCAGTCGCCCAGGTCGGCCGCGCCCCCGCCCATCCGCCGGACCAGCGTGACCAAGGGGTCCGGGGAGACCTGGAACGCCTCCGAGTAGTGCGCGGCGGCGGCCTTGACGTCGGCGGTGACCGAGGCGTCGCGGTCGTCGTCGCGGCGCGGATACTCGCCGCCCAGGATCCGCGTGTACGCGCCGGAGTCGATCCACCGGTTCAGCTCGGCGGCCCGCGCCACCGGGACCGGGTGGGTGCTCCACGCGGTCATGCCGATCTTGTGGATGCTGTCGCGCAGGTCCCCGCCACCCGCGTACTCGGCGGCCTGCTCCAGGAACGCCGCCGTGTCGATCTGCGACAGGTCCCCGCCCCCGGCCAGCTTCATCAACAGCCGCAGCGACGCCGCCGGATCCTGCCCCGCCAGCAGCCCCGCCCGGTCCGCGGACAGCTCCGCCTTGCGCCACCACTCGTACATCGCGGCGATGATGGCGCGCAGGGTGATCGCGCCGATCGGCACCCAGCTGACGTTGGTGACCCAGCGGGTCAGGATCGTCATGATCGTCTTGTACACGGCATGGCCGCTGCGGACGTGTCCGAGTTCGTGCCCGAGCAGCGCGCGCAGCTCGTCGTCGTCGAGCCGCTCCACCGCGGCCGTGGTGATGACGACGAACGCGCGGTCCATCCCGATCGCCTCGCCGTTGATGACCGGCTCCTGCCGGACGTACAGCTCGGGCAGCTGCGGCACGTCCAGGGCCGCGGCGGCCTCGGCGAAGAGCCGGTGCACCCGCGGATACTGCCGGTGGTCGACGCGGATCGCGCCGGCCAGGTACGACAGCCGGAAGCCGCGCTCGTTCCACATCCCGAAGAAGCCGCGCACCAGGTCGTCGAAGCCGCGCAGCTCGCGCAGCGCGGTGAGCGCGCCGCGGTCGGCGGGGTGCTCCCACGCCCGTGAGCTGATCCCGGTCAGGGTCACCCGCTGGCGCGCGGGTGGGTTGTCGTCGACCGTCATGGCGCTGTGCCCCTCTGCTCGTCCGATGCCGCTTGCAGCCTCGCGGGCGCCACCGCACGGGCGCATCGGCTGACAGCGGGACTTCCCCGCCGACCCGGCTGCGACTTTCGGCCGATCGCTGGGCGCGCGCCAGCCATCGACCAGGCTGTGAGACCCGGTCGCCTCTCCGAGCGCACGCCAGCCCAGCGACACGGCCGTGAGACCCGGCCGCCCTCCGGGCGCGGAAGCAGCCACCCACCCCGGCGCGGGAAATGAGAGCAAAGAATCCTCAGCAAAAGGTCAAGCGCCCAGCCGCGCTGCCGATGGGTGGGCCCGTGAATCCCTCGGTGGCCCGCGCGTTGTCCGGCACCCTGCCCGTCCATGTCGGCCGTCAGCCGATCTTCGACCGGCTCGGTGGTGTGGTCGCCTATGAGCTGCTGTTCCGGGGCAGCGTCGACGCCGTCGAGGCCGGCCACCGCGACACGTACGCGACCAGCAAGGTGATCGTGAACGCGTTCACCGAGTTCGGCATCCGTGAGGTCGTGGGTGACCGCTTGTGCTTCATCAACGTGACCCAGGAGTTCCTCACCGGCGAGCTGACCCTGCCGTTCGGCCCCGAGCAGGTGGTGCTGGAGGTGCTGGAGACGGTCGAGGTCGACGACGCCGTCGTCGCGGGCATCACCGAGCTGGTCGCCGCCGGGTACCGGATCGCCCTGGACGACTTCGTCTGGGGATCGGGGCACGAGCGCCTGCTCGACCTCGCCTCGTACGTGAAACTCGATCTGCTCGACGGTGACCTGTCCCGGCTGGAGGAGATCGTGGCGGCCTGCCGCCGCCGTCCCGGCCTGCAGATCGTGGCCGAGCGGCTGGAGACCGCCGAGCAGGTCGCGCTGGCCGACCGGTTCGGCCTCGAACTGCGCCAGGGGTACGCGCTGAGCCGCCCCCAGATCCTCACCGCCCGCAGCCTGTCCCCGTCGCGGATCCGCCGCCTCGAACTGCTCAGCGCGCTGTCCGCCGCGGACGCCGACCTGGAGCGGGTGCACAACATCATCGCCACGGACCCGGCCCTGTCGCTGCGGGTGCTGCGGGCCAGCAACTCCGCCGCGGCGGCCAGCGCCACCCGCATCTCGTCGGTACGCCAGGCCGTCGTCATGATCGGCCTCTCGCACATCCGGCAGTGGGCGATGCTCATGGTGATCGACGACGTGGCCGAGGCGACCGAGGACCAGCTGATCTCGGCACTGACCCGGGCCCGGCTGTGCGAGAACGTGGCAGGCGACGCCGCGGTGGCGCCGGAGGCCGCGTTCATGGCGGGGCTGATCGTGGGCGTGGCCGAGCTGCTGAATGTGACACCCGCCGTGATGGCCCGTCAGCTGCCGCTGGCCGCCGAGGTGACCGAGGCGCTGGTGGACGGGGCGGGGCGGCTGGGCAGCGTGCTGCGCACCGTGCAGGCGTACGAGCACGGCGACCTGGCCGGGCCGACCGAGGTGCCCGTCTCCGCCGACCTGACCACGAAGTGCATGGACGCGATGGCCTGGTCGACCCGCGCCGTCCTGGCCGCCGCCCCCGCCGGCTGCTGAACCAGCCCGGAGGCACCCAGCGTCCCGGCGTTCACTCCTGTGCTGTCAGGAGCTGGTTCTGCCAGCCCCGCATCCGATCTCGCATCGCAGCGATCTCGCGGGGTTCGATGCCGTAGTCGATGAAGTCCTGGTCATCGAACCGTGTGATGGAGCCGAGCATCCGGGCGAAAAGTTGGCGGTCGAATCCGGCATCGGCGTCTGCCGCGAGGCGACAGAGTTCGTCCGGCGTATACCGGCCTGCGGTAATCGCTGCGTCGATGTCGAGAAAGTCGCGAGCCGCCGCACGGTTGTAGAGGGCATCCATCTTGCCCGCCATCACGTCGTCGGATGGAGGACCGGGCCGATCTGCATCTCCACTGGCGGTTGCGCACGCCAGTTCGCCACGAGTTCGACCCGATGCTGCTCCTCTGGCGAACTGTCCCGACTGACGTGCGGCCGGGCGAACGTGTCCAGGCGGAGATCGACCGCGATCACGAAGCCTTCGCGCTGGTACGCGGCGATGACAGCGTCCACGGCCCGTGGAAAATCGGCGCGTTGCTGCCCGTCGGAGAAGAGGTCAACGTCCTCGCTCGGCCGGTCGAGAATGCCGTGAGCCGCGATCGCGTGGCCACCCGCCAGGGCGAAGCCGAACGGTCCGCCTGCGCGCAGCCCGATCTCGGCAAGACGTCGATGAACCGGGTTCGTCTCGTGCGGCACTACGCGGCGGTCCGCCGTGCCTCGGCGAGCACCGGGTGCTGGGATTCCCACAGCTCTCGTACCTGTGAGGGCAATACCAACCCGGCCCACAGGCGCACGAGCGTCGGGCCGTCCAGCCATTCGGTGAGGTCCTCGACGGTGGTCGCCTCGCGGAGCACCGTTTCGTACATACTGGCGATCCGGCGGGTGTTGTCGAGGTCGTACTGTGCGCGCCCGGACCAGTCGAGACGTCGGTTCAGCGTGATCTTGCCGGTGACCGGCCCGCGCAGGTCATCGAGATGATCACTCACCACATACGGGCGCTGGTCGGCGTAGCGCGATCCGCTTGGTGCGCCGTGTCCTGCACCGACGAACTCATCCACGACGTGATCTCCGACCCTGGCCTGCGCGGCTTGTCCGCCCACAACCATACTGAAAACGCGGCTACCGCGGTGCCCGTGTCATCAGCCCGCCGGGATGTCGCGGTGGCGTAGCCCGTACAGGCCTGCGGCGCCGAGTGCCACGGCCACGGCGGTGAGCACCACCAGCGGGGTGGCCGACGCGTGCCCGCCCGGCAAGTGCGGGATGTGCGTGAACGGCGACAGGTCGAGCACCCACTGGTCGAACTGCAGCGTGGTCCCCACCAGCAGCATCAGGGCGCAGGCCGCCAGCACCCCCCACGCCGCCGGGACGAGCCGGGGCAGCACCCCGAACAGCAGCAGCGCCACGGCCGCCAGCACCCACACCGCCGGGAGCTGCGCGAGCGCCCCGCCCAGCGCGACCGTCGGCGCGACGTCGCCACCGATCGCCCTGTACACCACGCCCTCGACGAGACCCGCCACGACCAGCAGCACGGTCGGGCCGAGCAGCGAGAACGCGAGGTGGCTGGCGGCCCAGCGCAGCCGCCCGGTGGCCGTGCCGAGCACCACCTCGGCGTGCCCGGTGGCCTCCTCGACGCGCATGCGCAGCGTGGCCTGCACCGCGTAGCCCGCGGCCAGCAGCCCGAGCATGCCCGCGATGCTGGCGAAGTAGGTGTTCACCAGCGCGGACTCCCCGCCCATCCGGGCGAAGATCTGGGCCATGGTGTCGTTGTCGCGCACCAGGTCGGCGACGCCGTCCGCGACGCCGCCGAAGACCAGGCCCAGCGCGGTGAAGCCGACCGTCCAGCCGATCAGCAGGCCGCGGTGCAGGCGCCAGGCCAGCGCGGACGCCGACCGCAGGCCAGGCGCCGCGGTCGCGGGCCCGAGCCGGTCGGGCAGCAGGCCCGAGCCGAAGTCGCGGCGGCCGAGCAGGACCACGGCGGCGGCACCGGCCGCGGCGGTGAACAGTACGGTCAGGACGGCGGGCCAGACCCGATCCCCACCGTACGGGTAGATGTGCTGCACCCAGCCGATCGGCGACAGCCAGGACAGCCAGGACAGCGTGCCGGAGCCGACCGCGCTGATGTCACCGGCCAGCCGCAGCACCCACGCCACGCCCAGCGCGAGGGCGGCGATCGCGCGGGCGCTGCGGGCGCTGCTGGTGAGCTGCGCCGCGATCGCCCCGACGGCCGCGAACGCCCACCCGGCCAGCAGGAACTCCGCGCCGAACGCCAGCGATCCGGCGACCGGCAGGCCCTGCCCGAGCATCCCGGCGGTGAGGATGGCGCCGAGCACGACGTTGGCGGCGCCGGTGACAATCAGGGCAGCACCGAGCTGGGCCCGGCGGCCGACGGGCGCCGCGCCGATCAGTTCGCTGCGCCCGGCCTCCTCGTCGGCGCGGGTGTGCCGGATGACGGTGAGCAGGCTGAACAGCGCGATCATGACTGGGATGAACCCGGCCCGCCAGGCCACCAGCTCACCGATGCCGGCGCCGGTGAGCCGGCCGTACAGGGCGACGAAACCCGCGTTGTGCATGCTGACGTCGGCGTACTCCTGGCGGGAGGCGGCCGTGGGGAACAGCCCCTTGAACGAGGCGACGTAGCTGACCGGGATGACGCCGAGCAGCACCACCCACAGCGGCAGCAGCACGCGGTCGCGGCGCAGGATGAGCCGGACCAGCCGGCCGGCGCCGGTCATCGCCCGTCCCCCTGGTACTGGTCACCCTGGTACTGGTCACCCTGGTACTGGCGCAGGAACAGCTCCTCCAGGGTGGGCGGCTGGCTGACCAGGCTGCGTACCCCGGCCTGCACGAGAGCCCGCAGGGCGGGCTCCAGCGCGTCGGTGTCCACATCGAACACCACGCGGCCGTTGTCCGTACGCAGATCGTGCACGCCCGGCAGACCGGCGAGGCCGTCGGCCGCGCCGCTCAGCTCGGCCTGGATCGAGGTACGGGTGAGATGCCGCATCTCGGCGAGCGTGCCGGTCTCCACGGCCCGCCCCTCCCGGATGATCGTCATCCGGTCGCAGAGCGCCTCCACCTCGGCCAGGATGTGACTGGACAGCAGCACCGTACGGTCGCGCTGCTTCTCCTCGCGGATCACCTCCCGGAAGACCTCCTCCATCAGCGGGTCCAGCCCGGAGGTCGGCTCGTCGAGGATCAGCAGTTCGACGTCGGAGGCGAGCGCGGCCACCAGCGCCACCTTCTGCCGGTTGCCCTTCGAGTACGCCCGGCCCTTCTTGCGCGGATCCAGCTGGAACCGGGCGACGAGGTCGTCGCGGCGCCGCGGGTCGAGCCCGCCCCGCAACCGGCCGAGCAGGTCGATGACCTCCCCGCCGGAGAGGTTGGGCCACAGCGTCACGTCGCCCGGCACGTACGCGAGCCGCTTGTGCAGGGCGGTGGCGTCGGCCCACGGGTCGCCGCCGAGCAGCCGGGCGGTGCCGGAGTCCGCGCGGACCAGGCCGAGCAGGATGCGGATGGTGGTGGTCTTGCCCGCCCCGTTCGGCCCCAGGAAGCCGTGCACCTCCCCGGTCCGTACGTTCAGGTCGAGGGCGTCCAGGGCCCTGGTGCGTCCGAAGCTCTTGACCAGAGCCTGTACCTCGATCGCCGCGGTCATGATTTCTCCATCGGAGTGATGATGCGGTCCAGGGCGGCCCGCGCCTGGTCGGCCTGTTCTGCGGTGAGCAGCGGCTGGGCGAAGATGTCGATCGCCGCGCGCAGCATCCGGCCGTGCCCGGCGGGCTCGGCCACGTCGCTGCCGAGAACGTGCGAGAGCTGATCGCGCATGAGGAACATGCCGAGTTTCATCGCGGCGATGACCGCGGAGAACGCACGCGGATCGTTCGTGGTGACGGGGGCACCGGCCAGCCACTGCTCCCCCGCCTCGACCATCCGCTCGAACATCGCGGTGGTCGCACCCTCCATCATGGACCGCACCAGGTACGCCTGCAGGCGCATCGTCTCGGGGTGCACAGAGGGCAGGAAGGTCTCGTCGGCGAGCCCGCCCCCGGAGAGTGCCTGCTCGCGGAGTTCGGCCGCCCGGGCCATGGCCCACTCGTCGCAGGCGTCGCGCAGGCCCTCCTTGGAGCCGAAGTGGTGCCGCAGCAGCCCGGAGGAGACCCCGGCGCGCTGGGCGATGTCGCGGACCGTGGCCGTGGCGAAGCCGTGCTCGGCGAACAGATCGATCGCCGCGTCCCGGATCCGGGCCCGTGCGGTGAGATCCTCGGCAGCACGTGCGCTACTCACGCGTGCAGCCTACTACACAGACGTACAGTTGGCTATACGTCCGTATCGCCCCTCGTGATGCGCTAGTCTCGGCCCCGATGCGACTGCTGCTGATGGCGGACACGCACGTGCCGCAACGCGCGAAGGACCTGCCCACCGAGTTGTGGGAGGCGGTCGACGCCGCCGACGTCGTCCTGCACGCGGGCGACTGGGTGGACGTGTCACTGCTCGACGCGCTCGAAGCCCGCGCGGCCCGGGTGATCGGCTGCTACGGCAACAACGACGGCCCGGCGCTGCGCTCCCGGCTGCCCGAGGTGGCCCGCGCCGAGCTGGGCGGGCTGCGCTTCGCGGTGATCCACGAGACGGGCCAGGCCACTGGGCGCGAGGCGCGCTGCGCGGCGCGGTTCCCCGACGTGGACGTGCTCGTCTTCGGCCACTCGCACATCCCGTGGGACACGGTCGCGCCGGGCGGCCTGCGGCTGCTGAACCCGGGCTCACCGACCGACCGGCGCCGCCAGCCGTGCCACACGTACCTGACCGCGCTGGCGGACGGCGGGGCGCTGACGGAGGTCACGCTGCACCGGGTCGGCGGCTGACCGGCACCGATTTGCATGATCCCGGTAGCCTCCTCGCCGGGCTTCATCCACGTTCGTGATGATCGCCCGGACTGTCCGAACGGCCAGGCGAAGGAGAATCGGTGGACGGACGCAGACTCGCCTGCGCCGGCGCGACGGTGCTGGCACTCGCCCTCCTCTCCGGTTGCACAGGGTCCAAGGACAAGCCCGAGACACCGGATCTCGAAGCACGCGGCACGGTCCTCACCACCGTGAAGCCGACCCGGCAGGACCTCTCCAACCAGATCAGCCTGGCCGGCAAGGTGACCATCAACCCGGTGTTCGGGATCGTCGCACCCACCGACGGCGAGCTGCGCTACGTCGACCGGCAGCCGTCGAAGACCCCCGCCACCCGGCCGATCTGGGTCGCCACGGTGTGGCGTGACGGGGTGCCACGCCGCGTCGAGATCCCGAAGGACTCCCTGCTGGCCGGGCGGCTGATGGACGACCACGCCGACGTCACGGCCGGGATGCCTGTCATCTCCGCACAGCACGCCGGATACGGCATCGTGGCGGACATCGACAGCGAACAGGCGTACCGGGTGTCGGGCGCGGTCAAGACCGTCCGGGGGCAGATCAAGAACGGGCCGGGCCCCTTCACCTGTACGACGCTGGGCACCATCGCGGCGCTGCCGGCCGGAACCATCCCCGCGCCGCCCGCGCCCAAGACGCCCGCGCCGCAGCAGTCGGGGCAGCCCGCCCCCGCGGAGGCGCCCGAGGCACCCGAGGCACCCCCGGCCGAGAGCGGCGGCTCGGAGCCGACCGGCATGCGGCTGGTCTGCGTCGCCCCGGACACCGTCAAGCTGATCAACGGCGCGGCGGTCACGCTCGAAGTGGTGACCGCCAAGGCCAGCAAGGCGCTGGTGCTGCCGGTAGAGGCGGTCGCCGGCGTCCAGGGCCGGGGGAAGGTCGACGTGGTCGGCGCGGACCGGACACGCAGGACCGTGGACGTGGTGCTCGGGCTCACCGACGGCAAGGTCGTACAGATCAAGTCGGGCCTGCGGGGTGACGAGACCATCGCCGTCCCGGGGCCGGACCTGCCCGCGGCGCCGCCCGGCGGCGAGAACCCCGGGGACGGCGCTTCCGGAGCGCCCAGATGAGCCAGCCGCTGATCGAGCTGACCGGCATCACCAAGGTCCTCAAAGGACAGGCGGAGCCCCGTACCATCCTGGCCGGGGCCGACCTCACCGTGCGGGCCGGGGAGAGCGTGGCGATCGTCGGCCGGTCCGGGTCCGGCAAGAGCACGCTGCTCAGCCTGATCGGCCTGTTCGACCGGCCCGACGCCGGTGAGTACCTGCTCGACGGCCGCGACATCAGCCGGATCTCCGAACGCCGGGCCGCCAAGCTGCGCAGCTCGCACTTCGGCTTCGTGTTCCAGCGCTTCTTCCTGCTCAAGCACCTGACCGCGGCGCAGAACGTGGCCATGGCGCTGGTCAACGGCCAGGGCTGGCTGCCCCGCCGGGAACGCCGCGCCCGGGTGCTCGACGCCCTCGACCAGGTCGGCATCGCCCACCTCGCGAAGAACCGCCCGGCCCGGATGTCCGGCGGCGAGCAGCAGCGGGTGGCGATCGCCCGGGCACTGGTCCGCCGTCCCCGGGTGCTGCTGGCCGACGAACCGACCGGCGCCCTGGACACCGAGACCGGCACCGTGGTGATCGACGCACTGACCGAGGCGACCACGCGCGGCTGCGGACTCATCCTGGTCACTCACGACCGCGACCACGCGGCCCGGATGGGCCGCATCCACGACCTCGTCGGCGGGGTCCTCACCGAGCGCATGCCGGAGGCGGGCTCAGCATGAGGCGGTTCTCGGGGAGGTACCGGTCATCGCTGATCATCGGTCTGCAGGGCATCCGGGCGCGCAAGCTGCGGACGCTGCTGTCGATGGTGAGCCTGTTCCTCGGCGTGCTCGCCGTGGTGGTCGTGCAGGCGGGCGCCAGCATCGCGGACCGGGCCATGCTGGCCGACCTGGAACTCACGTCCGGTGTGGACGGCACCCGCACGATCGACATGCCGGCGAATCCGCAGGCGGCCGACATCGTCATCAGGAGCGTCCACGGCCGGTCCGACGCGGTGGCGTCGCTGACGGTCTCCAGCATCATCGGCGAACCCGGCGTCCGGCCGGTCAACGAGGGCGGTGCGCCGATCGGCGAGAGCTGGGGCGGCGGTCAGACCTGCTTCCCGGACGGCCACTGCGAGGACATGTCGTCGGGCCCGGTCGGCGAGGCGGTCGAGGTCCGGCTCACCGCGCTGACCGGCGACATCCGTACGTTCCGGCCGTTCCGGCCGCAGTCGGGGCGCTGGCTGGACTTCACGACCGTGCCGGCGATGGCGCCGCGGCTGGTGCTCAACAGGGAGGCGGCGAAGGGCTTCCAGCAGCACCGCGTGCCCGCCGAGATGCGCGTCGCCGGTGCACCCACCAATCTCACGCCGCAGTTCATCGGCGTCGTCGACGACGGCGACACCCAACCGCACGCCTACGCGCGGCTCGACGAGCTGACCAACTGGCTGCCCGCCGCCGGTCTGGCCAACGGCGAACTGCGGGTCATGCTGGCGCCGCCGACCCCGGTCGAGCAGGTGCTGACGTCGCGGCTCAAGGGCGCCGGGGTGGACATGTACCCGGAGACCATCGACTCCCACAAGCAACGCGAGAAGGAACTGAAGCTGATCCGGCTGGTCTTCTTCTCGATGGCCGGTCTGGTCCTGCTGATCGGCGTCGCGGGCATCCTCAACGTCGGCCTGGCCACGGTCGGCGAGCGGGTGGAGGAGTTCGCCCTGCGCCGCGCGGTCGGCACCCCGCGTACGTTGCTGGCGGGCATCGTGCTGGCCGAGACGCTGCTGACCGGGCTGCTCACCGCGGCCGCCGCGATCGGTACGGGCATCGCCGGCCTGAAGCTGGTCACCACCCTGGTCGGGGATTCCGAGCCGTTGCTGCACAACGTGCAGTTCCCCTGGGAGGCCGGGGTGGCGGGTATCGTCGCGGGCATCGTCGCCGGTGTGCTGGGCGGTTTCGTCCCGGCCATCCGCGCCGCCCGGATCCCCATCGCCACCGTCATGCGCGCCTGACCCGCCGAGCGCCCTCTGGGGCAGCCGCGAGTCGCGTCGAGAGCGCACCCCTCCCCCGGCCCGTCGCTTGTGGACGCACGGACCTGGCAGGGTGCGGGGATCCGCTCATGAGCCGCAAGGCGAATGGATCCCCGCACCCGTTGTCGGCGGGAGCAGCGGTATGGCGCACGACGAACGTGCGACCAACGAGAACTCAGCCCAAATCAACCTGGGGGTAGAGGGGGAACGCCGACAAGAGTTCGGTGGCCTGCTTGGAGATGCGGTCGGCCAGTGCCGGGTCGAGGTCGAACTTGGCCTTCGACGCGCCCGACTTGGTCTGGCTGAGCACGGTGTGCATCAGCTCGGCGATCTGGTCCATCTCGGCCGCGCCGAGCCCGCGGGTGGTCAGGGCGGGCGTGCCGACCCGGATGCCGGAGGTGTACCAGGCGCCGTTCGGGTCCTGCGGGATCGCGTTGCGGTTCGTCACGATGCCGGAGTCCAGCAGGGCCTGCTCGGCCTGGCGGCCGGTGAGGCCGTACTTGTCGACGTCGATCAGGACGAGATGGTTGTCGGTGCCGCCGCTGACCACTGTGGCGCCGCGCTTGAGCAGGCCCTCGGCCAGCGCCTGGGAGTTGTCCACGATGCGCTGTGCGTAGTCGGCGAATTCCGGCTGGCGGGCCTCGGCGAACGCGATCGCCTTGGCGGCCATGACGTGGCCGAGCGGGCCGCCGAGAACCATCGGGCAGCCGCGGTCGACCTGGTCGGCGAGCTCGGGCTGGCACAGCACCGCGCCACCGCGCGGGCCGCGCAGCGACTTGTGCGTGGTGGTGGTGACGATGTGCGCGTGCGGCACCGGGTCGAAGTCGCCGGTGAAGACCTTGCCCGCGACCAGGCCCGCGAAGTGCGCCATGTCCACCATGAACGTCGCGCCGACCTCGTCGGCGATCTCGCGCATGATGCGGAAGTTCACCTTGCGGGGGTACGCCGAGTAGCCACCCACGATGATCAGCGGCTTGAACTCGCGGGCGGTCTCCCGCAGGGCTGCGTAGTCGATCTGGCCGGTGGCCGGGTCGACGCCGTAGCTGCGCTGGTCGAACATCTTGCCGCTGATGTTGGGGCGGAAGCCGTGGGTGAGGTGGCCGCCCGCATCCAGCGACATGCCGAGCATCCGCTGGTTGCCGAACGCGGCGCGCAGCTCTGCCCATTCGGCGTCGGTCATGTCGTTGACGTTGCGCTTGCCGACCTTGGCCAGCGCCGGGGCCTCGATCCGGTCGGCCAGCACCGCCCAGTAGGCGACCAGGTTCGCGTCGATGCCGGAGTGCGGCTGGACGTACGCGTACGGGGCGCCGAACAGCGCCTTGGCGTGCTCGACGGCGACCGACTCGACGGTGTCGATGTTCTGGCAGCCGGCGTAGAAGCGGCGGCCGATGGTGCCCTCGGCGTACTTGTCGGAGAGCCAGTTGCCCATGGCCAGCAGTACGGCCGGGGAGGCGTAGTTCTCGCTGGCGATGAGCTTGAGGGATTCGCGCTGGTCGTGCAGCTCCTTGGCGATCGCGTCGGCGATGCGGGGCTCGACGGCGCGGACGGCCTCAAGGGCGGAACGGAAAGCAGTCGATTCAGCGTTCAGTGCAGGCATCGGACCTCCCTATCACAGGTGAAGAGGCCCAGGCGCACGGCATACGTCAGGTGACGGGACCGCTCCCCGATGGTTGACCCATCCGAACGCGCCAGTCACGGCCCGCCGCCAGCATACAAGCCCGCCTCGCGGGGTGCGGTGTTCCGGAACCCAGATTGCTTGCCTGTTAATACAGGCGTCGATGAAACTCCAGAGAAGCGCTCTCCGTCGCCCATCCCCACGCCGGGAGCCCGTCAAGCCCTTTCCCCGGGGGCACGCACACCGGCGGGCGGCGGAGAGATCGCTTCACCCTTCCGAGTGGCCGTCCAGCGTAGCGGAGCCGTCACACAACGTGACTCATACTTTCGGCTAGTCATCGCTCGACCTATCAGTTAAGTTGTTCTTATCCGAACGGCCTAGTACGTGCGGGCCGTCGGTGGTTGCTCCAACAGCCATCGATCCGCGCAGATAGCTACACCTGGCCCGGCCGGCAGTTCCCCCTGAACCGGCGCGGCGGGCAGGTGCCAGGGAGGACGACTGACATGACCGCTACCGCGACACTGACCGCCGAGGCGCCGACCGCGATCCGGCCCGACACCCCGACGGATAACGCCGCCGCGCTGCTCGATGCCCTCGCCACGGCCCCCGCCGCGGACCGGGCCCAGCTGCGGGACCGGACGATCGAGGCATGGCTGCCGCTCGCCCGGCACCTCGCGCACCGCTACAGCGGGCGCGGCGAGCCCACCGACGACCTGATCCAGACCGCCACCATCGGGCTCATCAAGGCCATCGACCGGTTCGACCCCGAGCGCGGCGTCGACTTCACCGGCTACGCGATCCCCACCATCATCGGGGAGCTCAAGCGTCACTTCCGTGACCGTACGTGGTCGGTGCGGGTGCCGCGTCGGCTGCAGGAGCTGCGCCTGTCGATCACCGAGGCCAACGCGCACCTCACCCACACGCTCGGCCGCAGCCCGACGGTGGCCGACATCGCCGGGCACCTCGACCTGACCGAGGAGGAGGTCCTGGAGGGGCTGGAGGGCGCCCGCGCGTACACCGCGACCAGCCTGTCCACGCCGATCAACGCCGACGGCACCACCTCGCTCGGCGACACGCTCGGCACCGAGGACCACGAGTACGAGATCGCGGAGACCCGCGTGGCGCTCGGCCCCGCCCTGGCCACCCTCGACGCCCGCGAGCAGAAGATCCTGACGCTGCGGTTCTACGGCAACCTGACCCAGTCGCAGATCGCCGCCCAGGTCGGCATCTCCCAGATGCACGTGTCCCGGCTGCTCACCAAGGCGCTGGCCAAACTGCGCAACCAGCTGTCCGCCGACAACCTCTGACGTTTCCTCACCCGAGTCGCAGCCGGCACGACCGAGAGTGGTCGTGCCGGCTGCGATGCTGTGGCCATGGCGCAGTTGAACGGGCGGCCGGTCACCGTCGAGGAGCTGGCGAAGCTGGCCCTCACGAACTACGGCCACTTCACCAGCTTCCGGATCGAGGACGGCTGCGTCCGCGGACTCGGCCTGCACCTCGACCGGCTGATCCGGGACTGCCGGGAGCTGTTCGGCGCCGACCTGGACGCCGGCCGGCTGCGCCACCACATCCGCAACGCGGCCCCGGCGACCGGGACCGCGACCGTCCGGGTCACGGTCTTCGACCCGGCCATCGACCCGGGCAGCCCGGATCTCGCCCGTGACCCGCACACCCTGGTCACCGCGCGGGCGGCGGCCGGCTCGGCGCCGACCGCGTTCACCGCACGGACGACCACGTACGTCCGCGACGCGCCGGAGGTCAAGAGCGTCGGGCTGTTCGGGTCATTGCACCACCGCCGCGCCGCCCGGCTGAACGGATTCGACGACGCGTTGTTCGCCGACCCGACCGGTCACGTCTCGGAGGGCGCGACCTGGAACATCGGCCTGTACGACGGCTCCGACGTCATCTGGCCCGACGCCGCCTGCCTGTCCGGCGTGACCATGCGGCTGCTGCGGCAGGCGCACCGGCACCGGACGATGCGGGTGCGGGTGTCCGATCTGGCCGGCATGGAGGCGGCGTTCGCGACGAACGCCGCGATCGGCGTACGGGAGATCTCCCGGATCGACGGCGTCGCGTTCCATCCCGCCCATCCGATCATCGAGGCGCTCCGCACCGCGTACGCGGCAGTTCCCCCGGAGACCATCTGAACGGCCTGCGGCAACCCGTTGACACATTGGTGAAGGTCGATGGAAGCTGACCACTGCAGTCGATATGACATCGATGTCAGTGGGAGTTGCCCGTGTTCGGATTCCGTACCGTCGCCGTGCTCGCCGGGGTGGTCCTGACCGTGCCGCTCGGCGCGGCCGCTGCGGGCGCCGCCCCGGCCCGCCTCATCACCGACCCGGCCGCCTACGTCAACCCGTTCATCGGCACCACCAACGCGGGCAACACGTATCCGGGGGCGGTCACCCCGTTCGGGATGCTGGCCTTCAGCCCGCAGACCTCGCGCGGCAACCAGGTCGCCACACCGGCACCGGGCGGCTACCAGTACACCGCCACCCGCATCCGCGGCTTCAGCCTCACCCACCTCAGCGGGGTCGGCTGCTCGGGCGGCAACGGCGACATCCCGATCATGCCGCAGGTCGGCGCGATCGCGACCGCGCCCACCGCGGACACCACCGACGCGGTGTACGCCAGCACGTTCTCGCACGCCAACGAGGCCGCCAGCCCCGGCTACTACCGGGTCGGGCTGGACAGCGGGGCGGGCGCGGAACTCACGGCCACGCCCCGCACCGGATTCGGGCGGTTCACCTTTCCCGCGGACAAGCCCGCCAGCCTGCTGTTCCGCACCTCGATGTCGGAGACCGGCAGCACGGACGCGACCGTCCACATCGACCCGTCCGCGCGGACGGTCAGCGGCTCGGTCACCGCGGGCAACTTCTGCGGGCCGCAGAGCGCCGACAACCGCAGGGCGTACTACACGCTGCACTTCGTGGCCACGCTCGACCAGCCGTTCGCGGAGAGCGGCACGTGGACCGACGCCGCGCTGACCAGGGGCGGCACCGACGCGCGGGGCGGCAGCGGGTACAGCGGGTCGGGACGCCCGGTGGCGGGCAAGGGCTCCGGCGGGTACGTCACGTTCGCGCCGGGCACCACGACCGTCGGGGTCCGCCTCGCGATCTCGTACGTGAGCCAGGGCGGCGCGCAGGCCAATCTGGCCACCGAGAGCCCGGCCACGCTGCCGTTCGAGACGATGGCGGCCGGTGCGCGGGCGGCATGGACCCGGCGGCTGCGGCAGATCGCGATCGGCGGCGGCACGGTGGCGCAGCAGACCACGTTCTACACCGCGCTGTACCACGCCCAGCTCGAACCCACCCTCACCAGCGACGCCGACGGCCGGTACACGGGCGCGGACGGCGCGGTGCACGCCGTCCGCGCACCCCAGCAGGCCCAGTACGGCACGTTCTCCGGCTGGGACGTCTACCGCGCCCAGGTCCAGTTGCTGGCCCTGCTGGACACCCGGATGGCCAGTGACTTCGCCCAGTCGCTGTACAACTACGCGGGCCAGCGCGACGGCGAGTGGGACCGGTGGCTGCTGCAGCACGGCAAGACCAGCGTCATGTCCGGCGACCCGTCGGCCGCCGCCATCGCCGGGATGTACGCGTACGGCGCCCGCGACTTCGACGTGCGGGGCGCGTACGAATCGCTGGCGCGCGCCGCGACCGTGCCCACCGCGAACGACAGCAGCGACGCGGGCTGCCCGGTCGAGTGTGTCGGCCAGCGCCCCGCCCTCGACAAGTACCTCACCCTCGGGTACGTGCCCGCCGACGACTGCCACTGCTGGGGCGGTGCCGCCGAGACCCTGGAGGACGCGGCGGCCGACTACGGCCTGTCCCAGCTCGCCGGGGCGCTCGGCGACGCCGACGGGCAGCAGCGCTTCCTGGAACGCTCGCACAATTGGCGCCACGTCTTCGACGCAGCCGCCCGGGCCGACCCAGGGCTCGCGCACAACGTCCGGGAACAGATCGACGCGATCACGGCCAGCGGCGAGAACGCCCCGTACGAGGGCAGGGCGCAGGGGTTCGACGGCGACAAGGGCACCAAGTGGCTCACGTTCGCGCCGACCGGCTGGCTGCAGGCCCAGCTCAAGTCCCCGCTGACCGTGACGAACTACGCCGTCACCTCCGCCAACGACGAGCCCGGCCGGGACCCCCGGGACTGGCTGCTGCTCGGCTCCGCCGACGGCGAGACCTGGTCGCCGGTCGACGCGCGTACCGGGCAGCGGTTCACCGAGCGGGGGCAGACCCGCGAGTTCACCGTCGCCGAGCCGAAGCCGTACCTGTACTACCGGCTGGAGGTGACCGCCAACTCCGGCGCCGACATCGTGCAGCTCGGCGAGCTGGAGCTGGCCGACCCGGCGGTGCCCACCCCGGCACCGGAGGACGGGCCGTTCGTCGGCTGGATGCGCGACCGCTACGCCGACGGGCATTGGGCCGACGGCTTCAGCCCGTCCACGGGCACCGGCTTCGTCGAGGGCAGCAGCGCGCAGTACACCTGGATGGTCTACTCCGACCTGGTGGACCTGGCCGCCGCGATGGGCGGGCCGGAGGTCGCCGTCCGGCGCCTCGACGCGTTCTTCCGCAACCCCGACGGCAGCTTCGACCTGAGCGCGACGAAGGCCACCCGCTTCGACGCGACCAACGAACCAGACATCCAGACCCCTTATCTGTACGGGTACCTGGGCGCGGCGTACAAGACGCAGGAGACCGTGCACGCGATCACCACGAAGCTGTGGAGCGACGGCACCGGCGGCATCCCCGGCAACGACGACGCGGGCACGATGAGCGCCTGGTACGTCTTCTCCGCCCTCGGCCTGTACCCGGTGGTACCGACCCGCGGCGAGCTGGCCCTGACCACGCCGGTCTTCCCCCGCGCGGTGCTGCGGCTCGACAGCGGCCGGACCCTGACCATCGACGCACCGCGCGACAGCACCGACGCGATCTACATCCAGCGGCTCAGCGTCGACGGGCGCCGCACCACCCGATCGTGGTTGCCCGCATCGACGATCACCACCGGTGGGCGCCTGCGCTACACCCTGTCGACGGCACCCAGCCTGACCTGGGGCAGCGGACCCGGAGACGCGCCGCCGCAGCACTGAGCGGTGGCGGCCGCACCCGGTTCGCGACCGTTCTGGTCCGGCATCGCGAGCCTCGGGCCGCTACCGTTGCGGGTCATGCCAGTGCCGACCGACGACCTGCCCGGCTTCCTGCACGGGGTAGCCCCGATCCTCGACCGATGGGGCTACCTCGCCGTGGGGGCCGTCATCGGCGTGGAAAGCTTCGGCGTTCCCGCGCCCGGCCAGACGATCATGATGGCCGCCGCCGTGTACGCGGGCGCGGGCCGGCTGAACGTGTGGGCCGTCGGGCTGATCGCGTTCGTGGCCGCGGTGCTCGGCGACAACATCGGCTACTGGATCGGCAAACGGGGCGGCCGCAAGGCGGTGAACCGCTTCGGCAGGTTCATCCTGATCACGCCGAAGCGGCTGGAGAAGGCCGAGCAGTTCTTCGCCAAGCGCGGCAGCCGGGTCGTGGTCGTCGCCCGGTTCGTCGAGGGGCTGCGGCAGCTCAACGGCGTCATCGCTGGACTCACCAACATGCCGTGGCGCAAGTTCCTGGTCTACAACGCGATCGGTGCAGCGCTGTGGTGCGGCTGGTGGACGACCGTGTCCTACCTGCTCGGTACGCACATCGTCGAGGTCGTCGACCACATGCACCGGTACAAATGGTTGGCGATCGCGGCCGTTCTGATCGCCGTCGCCGCGTACGCTGGGCTGCACATGCGTCACATCCGCAGCCGCCGGGCCCGAGCCGCGGTCGAGCGCGAGGAGTCGCGCGTCGGGTAACCGGACGGTGTCCGTGCCGTGAACTCGGGTAGGGTCGCTGATGACATCGGAAGGAGTGATTTCCGTGACCGCATCAGCTCCCCCGACGACGGAGGAGTCCACTGTCCGCCCCTCGTCGCTGGACAGTCGCCGCGCCAAGGCCGAGGCCGCCACGGCCGCCGCTGAAAAGGCAGAGGCCGGCGTCACCGATCTGGACAACCGGCTCGGCACGATCAAGCAGCTGACCCGCCAGCACACCCAGGCGCTTCGCAACGCCGAGGCCGAGGTGAGCCGCCTCAAGCGCGCGCTCAAGACCACCGCCAAGGACCGCGAGCGGCTCACCGCCGCCCGCAAGAAGGCCGTCGCCAAGGCGGCCAAGGCGAAGGACAAGGTCAAGACCGCCGAGGAGAGGTACGAGAAGGTCGTGCTGGCCGATCTCGTGCGCCGCGAGAAGGAGCGCGACCGCGCCCGCGGCAACGGCCGGGTCGTCGCCACCGCGTCTCCCGCTCGGTCCGCACCGGACACGGCACCGTCCACCCCGGCTCCCGCGCGGACCGCGCCGCCCGTTCCCGCGGCGCAGCCCACCGCCGCCGCCACGCAGCCCGCCCCGCAGGCGGCCACCGTGACCCAGGCGGCGCCCGCGAAGCAGGCCACCGCGTCCGCGGCGGCCACCCGACGGGCTCCGGCGCGTCGGGCCGCCACCCGGGCGAACGCCCGCTCAGCGCGTCCGGGCACCGACCCGACGAGCTGAGTTTTCACCGCTGCCGCATGTCTGCCCGCGCCACCCGCGCGAGGAGGACCGGGCCGCCTCGATAATCGTCCGATGAGCGCGTACGTCGACGTCCCCGTTCCGGGCAGAACTGCTGCCGTCCTCAGGCCCCCGACCCGACTCCGGGCGGGGGCCTGAGGTGCAGCGGTTCGCGTTCGCGGGGCGTACCTGCCTGATCACCGGCGCCGCCAGCGGGATCGGCGCGGCCCTGGCCCTCGACCTGGCGAAGCGCCGGGCCGTGCTGGCCCTGCTCGACCGGGACGCCGAGGGGCTCGGCCGGGTGGCTCAACTGGCCCGGGAGCTCGGCGCGGCCGAGGTCAGCACGTACGTGGTGGATCTCGCCGACGGCGGTGACCGGCTCGACCTGGCCGCCGAGGTGGCGGCCCGGCACGGCGGGGTGGACCTGCTGGTCAACAACGCCGGGGTGGCCCTGAGCGGCACCTTCGACCAGGTCAGCATGGCCGACTTCGACTGGCTACTGGAGATCAATCTGCGTGCGGTGATCCGCACGACCAAGGCGTTCCTGCCGCAGCTGCTGAGTCGCCCCGGATCCCACGTGGTCTGCATCTCCAGCCTGTTCGGCCTGATCGCTCCGCCGACCCAGGTCGCGTACGTGACCAGCAAGTTCGGCGTGCGCGGCTTCACCGAGGCCCTGCGGCACGAGCTGGCCGGCCGCGAGGTCGGGGTGACCGTCGTGCATCCCGGCGGGATCCGGACCAGCATCGCCGCGAACGCCCGGCTCAGCGGCCCCGATCCGGGCGGGGAGCAGGCCGCGCGGGCGCGAGCGTTCGCGGAACGGGCGCTGCGGATGCCGCCCGAGGACGCGGCCCGGTTGATCGTGGCGGCGATCCAGGCCCGCAAGCCGAGGCTGGTCATCACCCGCGCGGCGAAGGCCGCCGACCTGCTGGCCCGGCTCATGCCCGCCCGGTACTGGGAGGTCGCCCGCCGGGCCGCCGGCGCCCGCGGCGTCCACTGACCCGCCCGATTTTTCCGCCGCCCGGGTAGCGGGCGGTCAGCGGAAGGTGGCGACGCGTCGGCGGGTCTGGCCGTTGATGATGGTGAAATCGCCGCCCGCGGCGAGCGTGCCGAGGCCGGGCTCCGCCGCGAGGGTACGGACACCGACGACGCCGTTCGCCTGCGGTGCCCAGTCGGACAGGTCGCCGGCGTCGGTGACCGCGGCCAGCTTCACCCTCGGCACGGAACCGTCGAGGCAGGTGCCGTGCGTGCCGTTGCGCATGGTGAGGCAGGCGGTGTCGAAGTGGCCACCGACGTACGTGACGCCGTCCAGCGCGGTGATCGCCACCGCGTCGCCGTCGAAGACCCGCTGCCAGCGGATCTCCCCCTCGGTCGTGTACGCGACCGCCCGGCCGCCCTGGCCGCCCGTGGCCGCGTACACCCCGGCGGCGTCCACCGCGATCCCGTTCACCTCGGCGGGTGCCCGGGTGGGCCGGAACCCGGTGAAGACGGCGCCCGTGCTGGTCACCACGGCGATCCGCAGGGTGCCCGATGCCCCGTTGATCCGGTGGAAGGCGCCGCCCACGTACACGCGGTCGCCGGAGACCGTGACGGCGTGCACCGCGTCGTCGGCCGACGGGTGCCAGGCCGCGTCCAGCGCCCCGGTGGTGAGGGAGAACGCGGCCAGGCCCGCCCGCGGTGCGCCGTCGACGGCGCGGAAGCTGCCACCGGCGTACAGGCGGCCGTGGCCGATCGCGAGGGCGTACGGTGCGCCGGTCACCCGGTGCGCGAACGTGCCGAGCGCCCCGCTGACGGCGTCCAGGCTGGCCAGCGCGTCACGGCGCCGCCCCGAGACGGTGCCGAAGTCGCCGCCCGCGTACACGGAGCCGCCGTCGACGGCCAGCGCCCGTACTGTCGCGTCGGCCGTCGGGGCCCAGCTCAGCAGTGCGCCGGTGGCGGCGTTGAAGGCGGCCAGCCGTTGCCGGACGAACGTCCGTCCGCCGGAGGTCGCCCGGGTGAACGATCCGCCGACGTAGACCGTGCTGCCGCGGAAGGCCAGCGCGTACACGGAGCCGTTGAACAGCGGTGTGACCAGCGGCCCGACCCCGACCGCCAGCCGTCCCCGGTGCCCTGCGTGCGGTGCGGCCCGGTGGGCCGGGCGCGCTGTCGCGCGGTGGGTCCGCGCGGCGAGCGCCCCGGGCTTCGCCGGGGTGGCGAGGACTGGGGTGCCGGCGGGGATGGCGAGGGCTGGGGTGCCTCCTGCGGCCACGGCGACCGCGACCCCGGCCACGATGGCGCGGCGCAGCCGGGGAACACGCGCGACGCGACGGGCAAAACAGAAGAATCGCACATTTCATTAAGCCTGGCGACTGCGCGAAAGTCTCGTCGGCGCGCCGTCGTGACCGGCCGCCGCCTGGGGCAGCGGATTCCCGCCCGACGACCGCACCGGCGCCCCTGGACGGATCGCCACGGGCGAATTCCCCGAGCGTGCCGCGGCACTCTCCCCCTCGGGCGCCGCAGCATTCTGACCGGCCCGCGCCGCCGCGCCCTCGCCACCACGCGCCGCCGCGCCCTCGCCACCACGCGGCGCCGCGCCTGCGCCCGGCCTGGTTTCCGTGCCGTGCCCGGCAACCGGCTCCCCGACCGCGCCATCCGCCGATGCCGGCGATGCCGGCGATGCCGGCGACGGCGTCGATGCCGTCGATGCCGGGAGCGGCTCGCCGGGCGCTACCTGCGCCGCGGCCTCGTCGGGGGCCGGGCTTTCCTCGGGCGCCTGTCCCGGAATGCCGTCGTTGGCGCTGCGCAGCCCCAGCATCTCCAGCCAGGCGACGAGCTGGCGGTGCACCCCGTCCGGCCCGGCCAGCGCGTCTGGGCGCACGGGCCAGTCCGCCGGATGCACCAGGACCGCGTCGGTCTGCCAACCCCCGAGGCCGCCGTGCGAGCCGACCAGTTCCTCGAACGCCGCGACCTCGTTGGTCACCGGATCCACCGCACTGATCAGCACGAGATCGCCCAGATGCGCCGACTCCTGATGCCGCCGCAGGTCCGCCCGGGCACGCGGCCCGTACGCCAGCAGCGGATCCACCCCCTCGACCCGCCCGTCGCGCAGGTGGTGGGTGCCCTCGCCGCCGACCGCCACCGGCCCGTCGGTGTCCGCGACCACCACCAGTCCGATGCCGGGATGCGCGGCGAGCCCGGCGATCAGTTGCGGGTAGGCCTGCTCGATCGCCTCCCGGTCCAGCCGGTGCGGGTGCCGGGTCAGGTACAGCAGGGCCAGGTTGCCGGACGACACGACCAGCAGCGGCGCGACCGGACCCTTGGGGAACTCGGGTTCCCGGGTCACCTCCAGCTCGGCGGGCGACGCGGGCTCGTCCACCGGCGTGGCGGCCAGCCGGTCGACCACCCGCGACAGGGTCTCGCCGTAGCGCTGGCGGAACGTGGCGCCCTGGCTCTGCCCGTGGTCGGAGAGCACGACGAGGTGGTACCGGCGGGCCGCCTCGGGGGCCAGGCGTTCCAGGGCGCCGAGCATCCGGTCGAGGTTCTCCAGCTGGCGCATCGACTCCGGCCGGGCCGGGCCCGCGTGATGCGCCACCTCGTCGTAGTCGACCAGGTCGCAGTAGATCACCGGGGCGCCCCGGGCCATCTGCTCGGCGACCAGCGACACGTTCACGTCGCGCAGCAGCATCGAGGCGGGCCGCAGCGCGAGGAACGCGCCGGAGCGGCTCACCCGGGGCAGCAGGTTGCGGCGGCGCTGCAGCCGGGCCTGGTGCAGCTCGGTGATGACCTCGGCGACCCCGAGCACGAGCGCGCGCGTGAAGCCGTACGGGCTGGCCATGAACGCCGCCCAGCCGCGCGCCGACCGGCCGGGCAGCGCGGCGTGGCTGACGGTCAGCAGGTTGGTCGTCGCGTCGCCGGAGAACGCGTTGCCGATGCTGACCCCACCGTCGGCCAGCAGCCCGCGGCCGTCGCTGAGGCGGCGCTCGATGGCGGCCGCGTCGCGGGGACGGTTGGCGACCATGAGCCGCCCGACGTCCTTCTCGTACCAGCGGAACGCGGGGATCTGTGGGGAGGCACCGTGCAGGATGCCCGCCTGGGCGGCCGGGGTGGTGGAGGGCAGCCCGGTGTGCCAGCCGCGCATGGTGTGGCTGCCCGAACTCAGCCACGTGCCGATGGTCGGCAGGTTGCCCGCCCGTACGGCCCAGCGCAGCACCGGCTCGGCCACGCCGTCGAGCTGCACGACGAGCATGCCGGGCTCGGTGCCGGGGTAGCTCCGGTGCAGCGTGAACAGCCGGCGGCCGGACTGGCGGCGGCGAACCCCGCGCATCAGCCGCTGGGCCTCCTGGACGAACGTGGCGTCGCTGCCGCTGTCAGCCATCCAGTCCAGGATCGCCGCGAAGATCACGGCGAGGATGGCGGCCATGACCACGCCCGGGAATCCGTTGACCCGTTCGGCCGGGTCGAGTTCGAGGGCCACCGCGATGATCGTCACCTGGGCGACGACACCCAGCAGCATGGCGCCCCAGCCGCCGATCGCGACGACCCCGGCCAGCAGCAGGGGCCGCAGCACGGCACCGACGACGGCGACCAGGACGACCAGGCCGAGGGTGTCGAAGACGTCGGTGCTGCGTACGCCCGGCATGAGCCAGAGGGTCAGGGACAGCACGACGAACGTGACGAGTGCGCTGCGCAGGGCCCGGCGCAGGCGGTGGCTGACCCGTCGCCAGGCCAGCAGCGCGCGCAGCTCCGCGGCCCAGCCCCGGGCGGCCGGGACGGGCACGGGGTCGCGCGGGCTGGGCGCACCAACGGCCACCCGGCAACGATCGCACAGCCGGGCGAGCCGCGGTCCCCGTCGTCGCCAACGCCACCCGGCAGGCGGCGCCCGGGCCGGGGTCACCCGCGCGGGGGAACCGGACCGGCCGTGGGCCCGTCGTACGCGCTAACGTCACCGCCGTCCGCAGAGGGAGAGGGTTCCGTGCGACCTGCCAAGATCCTGTGTCTCGCCGTCGTCTCGGCGGCGATCGGCGGCTGCGCCGCCCAGCCCGGCTACGCCCAGCCCGGCTACGCCGAGGCGGGTACGGCGCCGGAGGCGGCCGCGGCGACGCCGCGGGCCTGGTCCGAGCCGCAGCGGTACCGCTTCGTCCTGGAGTCCTCGTGCGGGGAGCGGACGCTGCTCGGCCGCTTCGAGGTGACCGTGGAGGCCGGCAAGGTCACCCGCACCGTGGGCCTGGACGATCCCGCGCGACGTGCGCTGAGGCTGCGCCTCGCCGAGCTGGTGCCGACGCTCGGCCAGCTGGCGGCGGAGGCGTCGACCGCCCGGCACGCGGGTGCGGACGAGGTGGTGACCGAGTCGGACCCGGTGGACGGTCATCCGGTGAGCATCCGGATCGACCCGTCCCGCGCGGCGCTGGACGACGAATCCTGCTACGCCGTCTCGGGCTACACAGTGGAGTGACGCTCAGCCGATCCGTACCCAGACGTCGTCGACGCTGCCGTGGAACTGGTCGTTGTCGTTGTAGGCACCCTTGCCGCCGATGCTCAGCGGGCACCAGTTGGCGATCGCCAGCGTCGCCGGTACGTGCCGCCTGCCCTGCACCACACCGTCCACGATGATCCGCATCCACCGGCCGCGGCGCTGGCATTCCAGCGTGTGCCACCGCCCGTCGGCGACGCTGATCCGGCTGCGGACCATCCGGATCCGGGGGCGCAGGACGCCGACGAGCACGCAGCTCGGCCGTCCCGCGGCGCCGTCGATCTGCAGCTTGTACTGGCTGCTCGTGCGGGAGTAGCCCTTTTGCACGATGTTCTGGCCCTTGCTGGTCTGGGTGCGGGAGAGCAGCACCGTGGCGCCGAACGCGAGCGGCAGCGCGCCGGGGTTGAGCGTCGCCGCGCTGCGGGTCTGCAGGACGACCTGCGGGCACCGGCCGCCGCGGCACTTGGCGGGGAACGCCATGGCCTGACCGGCGTCGTGCGGGGTCGGCCGTACCGCGCCGCGGTGCCGGGCGACGGTCCGCAGAGTGTGCCCGTTGCCGGAGTCGTCGACCGCCGGGTCGTCCTCGAAGCCGTACTGGGCGACCAGTTCCCCGGTCTCCTGACCGGGCGCCGGGGGTGGTGCGGGGGCCGGGCTCACGGTGGGGCCCGGGCCGCCCGCGGGCCGGGGAAGTTGCGCTTGCGCCGGGGCGGCGGCCAGGACAGGGGCGATCAAGCCGACCATCATGGCCGTCACCAGTGTGTACGATTGGTAACGCATGACGGAATTATGGCTGTTTATTATGTTTCGGCGTTATCAAATGGACTGCCGGAACGGTCGATCGTAGTGGACCGATTGGCCAAATCAGCTCGAAGCGGACTCAGCGCGCCGCCGGCGGCACCTCCGGGTACGCGCTGTCCAACGGGACGGCCCCCGCGGTCACCAGGCCGAGCTGGACCCCCTGACGCGGCAGGAGCGTGTCGAGCAGCCAGTCCGCCGCCACCCGTACCCGGTTGCCGGGCATCGACAACAGGTGGTAGCCGCGCGTCACCACCTTGGCGGGCAGGCCCGACAGCGGCACCCCCAGCGGGTTCGCGGCCGCGTCCAGCCCACCGAGGTCCACTACGAAGCCGAGGTCGTGATGCCGGTACGCGCGCCGCCGCCCCTGGCCGTACGAGGCGGCGATGTTGTGCGCCACCGTGGCGCCCTGGCGGGTCGCGTGCTGCGCGGTCATCCCGGTGATCTCCCCCGGACGGGTCAGGTCGGGCACCGCGGCCGCGTCGCCGCACGCGTACACGTCGGGGTGGCCGGGCACGGTGAGGAACTCGTCCACCACCAGCCGGCCCTGCGTCATCGGCAGTCCCAGCGTGGCCACCAGCGGGTCCGGGCGTACCCCCACGCACCAGATCAGCGAGCGGGTGGGCACGAACTCGCCGTCGCCGAGCCGGACGCCCTGCCCGGTCGCCTCCGCGACGCCGGTGCCGAGGCGCAGCTCCACGCCGCGCTCCCGCAACACCCGGTCCGCGGCGCTGGACAGCCGCTCGTCGAGCGTCGGCAGGACCCGGTCCTCGATGTCGACCAGCAGCCAGCGGGGCAGGCCCCGCAACGCCTCCCGGTGCAGGGTCAGCTCCTCGGTGAACAGCACCCCCTGCGCGGCCACCTCGGTGCCGGTGTACCCGGCGCCGACCACCACGAACGTCGACCGGGCGGCGCGTTCCGCCGCGTCGGCAGCGGTGCCGGCCATCTCGATCTGCCGGGTGATGTGATCGCGCAGGAACAGCGCCTCGGGGATGCCGCGGAAGCCGTGCGCGTACTCGGTCACGCCGGGCACCGGCAGCAGCTTGTTGACGCTGCCGGCCGCGATGACCAGACGGTGGTAGTCGAGGGTGCCCTTGGCGCCGTCCGGGTCGACGTAGCTGACCGTACGGGCGTCCAGGTCGAATCCGTCCACCTCGCCGAGGACCAGCCGGACCCCGGGCAGCGTGGCGGCCAGCGACACCGAGACCCGGCGCGGTTCGAGAATCCCGGCGGCGACCTCGGGCAGCAGCGGGAGATAGAGGAAGTAGTCGGTCGGGTTGACGACGACGATTTCGGCGCCGCCGCGCGACAGCCTCCACAACGTACGGGCGGTCTGGAAGCCGGCGAAACCGGCGCCGACGATCACGATCCGGGGGCGAGCCATGGGGCGTCCTTCCGTGGACGGGCGCCGGGGCGCCGGGGACCTCCGATGCCTGCCCCGCCCACGCTAGCGACAAACCACCCCGATCGGGATGGTGCGCTACGGAAGGATCTCGTTCGCCTGGTCGCCGCCGCGCTTGCCGAACAGCCGGAAGCCCCGCTTCTTCTTCTCCGGCGGCCGGGTGGCCTCACCGTTGAGCACGGCGAGGCGGTGCTGGGCGACCGGGTTCTCCGGCTCCAGCCGCAGGGAGGTGAGGAACGCCTGCCGCGCCTGGTCCGTGTGGCCGAGCGCGTCGAGCGTCACGCCGTGCGTGAAGTAGTAGTGCGCCTCGTGCGGGTCCAGCCCGATCGCGGTACGCGCGGCCTGCTCGGCGTCGCCGATCTGGCGGTCGGCGGCCAGCAGCGCCCAGGCGACCCGGTCGTGCCACAGCGGGTTCTTCGGCTCCGCGATCACCGCCCGGTACGCCATCGTCACGGCCTCCTCGTGCCGCCCGAGCAGGGTGAGCGCGCGGCTGGCCGAGGCCATCGGGCGCGGGTCCTCCGGGACCAGCTCGATCGCCCGGTTCGCCGCGACCAGGGCGTGTTCCGCCTGGCCCAGGGTGAGCCGGATCCGGGCCATCAGGATCCACCCGTCGGCGGACCTGGCGTCCTGGGTGAGCACCAGTTCGAGGTGGCTGGCGGCCGACGCGGGATCGACCCGTTCGAACAGCGCGGCGGCGCGCGCGACACCCAGCTCGGTGGGGTTGGTGGGTGTGGCGTGAGTCTGGCTCGGGGCCTGCGCGAGATCGGTCATCGGGTCGCTCCGGCCTGCGGATGGGTACGGCTCACACGGTCATCTTCGGCAGTGGTGCCGATTTTCTGAGCCGAATCGGCGGAAAGACCCCCGGCCGGGTCACCCGGTGGGCGGCCATCCGGCTGACCGCCTATTCGCGCGGCCCGGTGGGCGGGACCGCCGCGTACGCCCGCACCGGGAAGGTGCCGAAACCCGCCACCCGGGGCGGGGCGGCGGTGAACCGGGCCCCGGTCGGTGGCAGCTGGCCCAGCCCGGTCAGGTGTTCCACGATCGGGATCCCGGCGGCCAGCAGCAGGGTGTGCGCGGGCCGCTCGCCGGGACCCTCCCCGGCGATGTCGTCGATGTTGACCGCGTCGATGCCGACCAGTACGGCGCCCTGCTCGACCAGCCACGCCGCCCCGTCCCTGGTGAGGTGCGGCGCGTCGAGCGCGTACTCGGGTGTGCCCCAGTGGGCGTCGCCGCCGGTGTGCAGCAGCACCGCCCGCCCCGCGACGTCGTACGCGGCCAGCGCGGCCACGTCGACAGCGCGCTGCCCGCCGCCGAGCGTGCGCACCACCACGGCCGGCAGATCGGCCAGCCGGTCCAGCGGCAGCCCGGCGAGATCGGTCCCGTCGGGGTACCGGTGGAGCGGGCTGTCCAGATAGGTGCCGGTGTTGCCGACCATGGTGATGCTGCCGATCAGGAACTCGGTGCCCGGCGCGTACCGGTCCCGGGACTGCTCGTGGGTCAGGTACGGGCGGATCTCCGGGCCGGGCAGCCCCGGATACGTGATCATGCCGTCGGTGATGACGTGGCTCAGCTCGACCAGCCGCACGGGGGCGCTCCTCAGGTCAGTTCGGCCACCGCCTCCACGATGAGCCAGATGCCGAAGATAGCGAAGAGGGCGGCGGCGCCGTACTTGATCGCTTTTTCCGGCAGGTGGCGGCCGAGCAGGCGGCCCACCATGATCGCGAGAGCGTCCGCGGCGACCATGCCCACGGTGGAGCCGAGCCAGGTGCCGAACCAGCCGTGCTGGGTGGCCAGGGTGATCGTCGCCAGCATCGTCTTGTCGCCCAGTTCGGCGAGGAAGAACGCCCCACCCACGGCCAGCATCGCCGAGCCGGAGGCCCGTTCGGCCTTGCCCCGCTCGTCCTCGGTCAGGGTGTCGCCGCGCAGCGTCCACGCGCCGAAGGCGAGGAAGGCGAGGCCGGCCAGCAGCGAGATCCAGCCGGTGGGCAGGGCGGCGCCCAGTCCGTACCCGATCCCGACGGATACGGCGTGCACCAGCGCGGTCGCCACGGTGATCCCGGCCAGCACCGTCCACGGCCGGTAGCGGGTGGCGAACGTGAGCGCCATGAGCTGGGACTTGTCGCCCAACTCGGCGACGAAGACGACGGCGAAGCTGATCGCCAGCGCGGAGAGAAATCCGTCCATGGTGCCTTCCCGGTCTCGGGCCGGGCCTGGGCGCTGGGCGACCTCGACCCGGCCGCCTACGCAGCCAGAGTCGAAGGTCTTGCTCGCCTCGGAGTGCGAGGCCGCCGGGCCGGGCGCGCGAACGCACCAGTATGTCGACCACGACGTTGGGAGCTACTCCCCTTCGCTGCCTCGACGATACCGGCCCGACAAGGGGAGCCGGCCAGGGCCGGGGCCTGTGAGCCTGCCGACAGCGGCGGCGCCGGACGGCCGCGAGGGCCGCCCGGCGCCTGATGATCAGCCGGCCCGGACGAACCGCTGCATGTCCGTGCGGGCCACCCCGGCCACGGCCGCGTGCTTGCTGGCGGTCGTGGACGGTACGGGCTGCGGCAGCGGCGGGCACCGCTTGTCGGAACGGTTCCCGGCGACCCGCGTGGGCAGCGCACCGGTGGCCAGGTACGCGGCGACCGTGTCGTCGACACAGGCGTCGCCGAACAGCGAGCCGGCGTGCGTGGTACCGCCGACGCCCTCGACCAGGGCCGCGCGCGGGAACCGCCGACGGACCTCCAGGCTGCCCGCGAACGGGGTGGCCGCGTCGAGGGTCTCGCTGATCAGCAGGATCGGCGGGGCCTGGTCGCCGTCCACGTGGACCGGGGTGCCCGCCGGGGCGGGCCAGGTCAGGCACGGCGCGTTGAACCAGGCGTTGGCCCAGGTCTCGAACGGGGCGATCCGGTTCACCCGGTTGTTGTCCTTGCGCCAGGTCGAGAACTTCTTCGGCCACTGCACGTCGGTGCACTGCACGGCCAGGTAGATGGCGTACCCGTTGTCGGCTCCGGGGCCCTGCGGCTGGCCGGAGTCGTAGAGGGTCTTCAGCGCGCTGAAGTCGTGGTCGTGCACCCACATGGCGAAGGCCTGGGCGACCGCCTCCCAGCCGAACACGTAGTACCCGGCCTGCAGGAAGACGTCGGTCAGTTCGTCGCCGCCGATGATGCCCCCGGCGGGGTGGCGCAGCAGCTTCGCCCGCTCGGCGTAGAACAGCTTCTCCACGGCCCGGCCGGTCTTGCCGAGGTGGTAGACGTTGTCGTACTTGGCGACCCAGTCGAAGTAGATGCCGATGTTGCGGTCGAACGCGATGTCCTGGTCGAGGTTGGCGGCGTACCAGACGCGGCGCGGGTCGACGTTGCCGTCGAGCACCATCCGGCGGACGCGGGTGGGGTGCAGGGTGGCGTAGACCTGGCCGAGGTACGTGCCGTACGAGAAGCCGTAGAAGTTGATCTTCTCGGCACCCAGCGCCTTCCGGATGCTGTCCATGTCCTGCACGGTGTCCGTGGTGCGCAGGTGGTCGAGCAGCTCGCCGCCCGCGGCGCCGCACGCCCTGGCGTACTTGGCCGCGCGGGCCAGCCAGGTCTTCTCCAGCTTGCGGGTGGTCGGCACGTAGTCCGGCCGGTTGTACGAGAAGTAGTTCCCGTCGCAGCTCAGCGCCGGCCGGCTGTCGCCCACGCCGCGCGGGTCGAAGCCGATCCAGTCGTACGCGTCACCGGCGTGGTCCGGGACGAACTCGCCGAGTACGGAGAGCACCAGCCCGGAGCCGCCGGGGCCGCCCGGGTTGACCAGCACGACACCCTGGTACTTGTCGTCGGCCACCTTGTGCCGGATGCGGGACACCGCCAGTTTGATCGTGTCGCCGGACGGGTCCGCGTAGTCCAGCGGCACGGTGAGCAGGCCGCACTGGGCGCCGCGCGACCGCAGCGCCGGGTTGTCGCAGGTGCCCCAGGTGATCGGGCCGGGCGCGTAGCCGTCCTCGCCGCGGACCGGGTCGGCCTGGGCGCCGGAGGCGACGAGGGCGCCGGCCGCCAGCCCGAGGACGGCAGCGGCCGCCAGAAGTCTCTTCATTCCCACCCTTTCGTATGTGTTTCAGCACATATCGTCGGGTGTGGGGGCGTCTATCCGGTTTGTCCACGCCGAGGGCGACTGAGAAAGTTTCCGCGCATACGCGCTGGTCAGGCGGACATCTGCCAGGCCGCCGGGGAGGTGCGCACCGTTCGGGGGGCCACCAGCAGCTTGGTGAACTGCTCCGGCGACATCGGACGCGAGAAGTGGTAGCCCTGGGCGGCGATGTAGCCCAGCGACAGCAGCAGCTCCGCCTGCTCCGAGGTCTCCACCCCCTCGGCCACCGCGTGCAGACCCAGCACCTGGGCCAGGTGGATCACGGCGGCGGCCATCGGCACCCGGCCGTCGATGTTGGCCTGGGTGAACGACCGGTCCAGCTTGATCTCGTCGATCGGGCAGTCGTGCAGCATCGTCAGCGTCGAGTGGCCGGTGCCGAAGTCGTCCAGCGACACCCGCAGGCCCAGCTCGCGCAGGTCGTGCAGGTTGGTGATCGACTGGCCCGGCTCCAGCGCCATCGTCTCCGTGATCTCCAGGGTGATCCGGTGCGCCGGCAGCTTGTACTCCTTGAGCAGCCCGCCGACGAACTCCGCGAAGCCCTCCTCGCGCAGGTCACGTGCCGACACGTTCACGTTCATGACCTGCGGGGCCGCGTCGCCGTGCTCGCGGATCCAGTCGTGGAACTGGCGGAACGCCGTCTTCATGACCCAGCGGCCCAGCAGCACCACCAGACCGGTGCGCTCGGCGACCGGGATGAACGCATCGGGGCCCAGCGTGCCCCGGGTCGGGTGGGCCCAGCGGACCAGCGCCTCGGCGCCCATCAGCTTGCCGTCGTCCAGCGACACGATCGGCTGGTACAGCAGGAACAGCTCCTCGCGGTCGATCGCCTCGCGCAGCTCGGCGCCGATGTTCGCGTGGTCCGTGCCCGTCGCCATGCTCGGGTGGTAGTGCAGGTACGCGGTGCCGACCACGTTCTTCGCCGCGTACATGGCGATGTCGGCGTGCCGCAGCAGCAGGCTGGCCTCGTCGCCGGTGTTGCCGTCGGCGATGCCGATGCTGGCCCGGATCGGCAGCTCGTGCCCGTCCGCCACCACCGGGGCGCGCAGCGCGGCGACCATCCGGTCCGCCGCGAGGTCGGCCGCGGCCGGGTCGGCGCCGTCCAGCACCACCACGAACTCGTCGCCGCCCAGGCGGGCCACGGTGTCCTCGGCGCGGATGCAGCCCGCCAGGCGCTGGGCCACGGCGATCAGCAGCAGGTCGCCGACCTCGTGCCCGAGCGAGTCGTTGACGACCTTGAAGTCGTCCAGGTCGATCAGCGCCACGCTGACGTGCCGTTCACCGGGGGTGGTCAGCGCCTTGTTCAGTCGCTTGTGGAACAAGATCCGGTTGGGCAGCCCGGTCAGCGCGTCGTGGTTGGCGCCGTGGTCGAGCTGGCGCAGCAGCCGGGCGTTGTCCCGGAACGCGGTCATCTGGCGCAGGACCACCAGCGTGGTCAGGGCCACGGCCGCACCCACCACGACCGCGACGTCGGCCCGGTCGTGCGACCGGAAGACGTACAGCAGGAGGCCGTCGACCGCCGCGACCGCGGCGTACGGCAGCACGCTGTACACCCGGCGGCGCTGCGTCACGGCACCGCGGCGCGGGCCGAACTGGGCGTGCCGCTGCCGCTCGGCCGCCCACGCGGCCAGGAAGAACACCGCCGGGACGCTGACCTGGGTCGGCGACAGCCGGGGGTCGTACGCGTGCAGGAAGGGCTCCAGCACCGGGGCGACCGCGCCGACGAACAGGGCGCCGGCGACCAGCCGAAGGCCCTGAGCATCGACGAACGCGCAGCCCGCCAGCAGCACCTTCACGACCGTGAAGACGGCGACCAGCCCGAGCACGGTCAGCACGAGCGAGGCCATCAGCAGGCCGTCGTGGCCCGAGCCGAGTTGCTGGCGCGTGACGAAGTGCCAGAGGAAGACAGTGGCCGCGAGGATGACAGAGGCCGCGTCCAGCACGATCCGCAGCAGTGCGCCGACCGAGTGCTTGCCGAGCGGGAGCCGGTAGAGCGCGTGCCCGACGACCAGCATGGCCGCGGCGCCCGCGATCAGCATCACCGGCCCGGTCCGGACGCCGTCGGGCCCGGTGAGCGCGTCGAACCCCTGCGCGAGCTGCGTCACGGCCGCGAGCGCCAGCGCGATGGTCACCGACCGCCAGAACCGGCGGGTCTGCTCGGGCAGGTGGGCCGCCCGTACGGTGCGCACGCAGACGACGATGGAGACCGCAGCCGCGGCCGGCGTGGTGAGCCAGAGCAGCACGGGCGGACCCGCCGGATGCAGCAGGTTGACGGTGAACCAGGCTGCCGACAACACCAGCAACAGCCCGGACAGCCACAGCAGCCGGCTCCTCGCGCTCATTCGCGCGCTCAACCCGGCCCCGGGCGCATGCAGCACCTCCGACGCGCCCATACGCTGCCCCTTCCAACGGTTCTCGCCGGGTCAGATCGACCGGGCGGTCCCCGGGTGAAGGATTTCGCCGAGACCATCCCCCGTGACCTGCGCGGCGCCGCTGCGGCGAGGTGACCGTCGATCGATGGGTGGCACGCAAGGGCCATGCGACGGACAACCGGGGTTTCACGATTCTTCACCCGCACCCGCGAACGTGAGGCCGGTGGAGAACGCACTGCTCTCGATCGTCGTTCCCGTGTACGCGGTCGAGGGCTATCTGTACCAGTGCCTGGAGTCGATCCGGGCCGGTCTGAGCCCCGCCGAGTCGGCCGCCGTCGAGGTGATCGCGGTGGACGACGCGTCCCCCGACAGCTGCGGCGCCATGCTCGACTCGTACGCCCAGCGCCACGGCGACCTGCGGGTCGTGCACCTGGAGCGCAACGTGGGCCTCGGCGGCGCCCGCAACGCCGGCCTGGAGCAGGCCCGCGGCCGGTACGTCTGGTTCGTCGACAGCGACGACTGGCTGCCCTCCGGCGCGGTCCGGGCCGTGCTGCAGAAGCTGCGCGACGCCCAGCCGGACGTGCTGCTCATCGACCACCTACGGGTGCACGAGAACGGGCGCCTGGAGACCGATGCCAGCAGCCACCTGCTGCGCGGCGTGCCGGACATGGTCACCCTGGCCGACCGGCGGGACCTGCTGGGGGTGCAGCACACCGCGTGGAACCGGATCGTCCGGGTCGACCTGCTGCGCCGCCTCAACCTGCGGTTCCTGCCCGGCTGGTACGAGGACGTGCCGTTCACCAACCCGGTACTCATCGCAGCCGAACGGATCGCCGTGCTCGACCGGGTGGGCTACCACTACCGCGTCGGCCGGATCGGGGCGATCACCGCGACCCGCAGCGACCGCCACTTCGAGGCGTTCGGCCAGTACGACCGTCTGCACGAGTGGCTGGACCGGCACGCCGTCGAGCCGTGGCTGCGCGCCGCCGTCTTCGGGTTGATGATCAACCACCTGCTCGTGGTGGCCGGCAACGACAGCCGGTTGCTGCCAAGCCGCCGCCGCGCGTTCTTCCGCCGCATCGCCGCGCACTACCGGCGCTACCGTCCCGCCGGCTACCTGCCGCCCGCCGGGACGGCCGGGCTCAAGCAGCGGCTGGTCGGCATGAACAGTTACGTGCTGTACGCGGCACTGCGGCAGGCGTACCGGGCGTCGGGGCGGCCGCGCGCCGACGCCGATTCGACACCCGTGGTTTCCCCGCCCCTCGCCCCGGCGCCACAAGAGGTCAAGCCGGCGCCCATACGGTGACGCGCTCCGATCCCGAAACATGAAAGGTGCTGCTCCGCGTGCTCCGCGCTGCCGTCGACGCCGACCGCGACACCGTGCTGTCCTGGCGTAACCATCCCGAGGTCCGGCGGGTGAGCCTGACCACCCACGTCATCGACCCGTCCGAGCACGCGGCCTGGTGGCGCACGGCGACCGCCGACCCGGCCCGCCGGGTGCTGGTGTACTCCGGCGACGACGGCGTCCCGGCCGGAGTGGTGATCTTCGACCTGCGCGCCGACCCGGCGACCTGGTCCTTCTACCTGGACGTCGACGGGCTCGGCGGTCAGCTGCTGCCCGCCTGGATGCGCCTGGAGGACGAGGCGGTCCGGTACGCGTTCGGCGAGCTGGGCCTGGAGCGGCTCGGCGGCGAGACCCTGGCGTGGAACACCCCGGTCCTGGCGCTGCACCGGCGCTTCGGCTTCCGCGAGACCCGCAGATACGAACGACAGGTCGACGGCACGGCGCAGACCGTGGTGTGGACCGAGAGAGGCAAATGATGATCGTCAACGGCGTCCAGATCGGCGCGGGGCACCGGCCGTACGTCGTGGCCGAGATGTCCGGCAACCACAACGGCTCGCTGGACACCGCGCTGAAGCTGGTCGACGCGGTCGCCGAGGCGGGCGCGCACGCGATCAAGCTGCAGACGTACACCGCGGACACCATGACCGTCGACGTGCCGGACGAGCGGTTCCGGGTGTCGAAGGGCCATGACCTGTGGTCCGGCGAGTACCTCTACCAGCTGTTCCAGCGGGCGCACACGCCGTGGGAATGGCACGAGCCGATCTTCGAGCGGGCCCGGGAGCACGGGCTCACGGCGTTCTCCAGCCCGTTCGACGCGACCGCGGTCGAGCTGCTGGAGAAGCTGGACGCGCCGCTGTACAAGATCGCCTCCTCGGAGATCACCGACCTGCCGCTGATCCGGCTGGTCGCCGGCACCGGCAAGCCGGTGATCATCTCGACCGGGATGGCCAGCGTGGCGGAGATCGGCGCGGCCGTGGACGCGGCCCGCGGCGCCGGGTGCACGGAGCTGATCGTCCTGTCCTGCACCGCCTCCTACCCGGCGCCGCCGCAGGAGACCAACCTGCGCCGCATCCCGGTGCTGGCCGAGACGTTCGGCGTGCCGGTCGGGCTCAGCGACCACACGCTCGGCATCGGCGTACCCCTCGCCTCGGTGGCCTTCGGTGCCTGCCTGATCGAGAAGCATGTGACGCTGGACCGGGGGGATGGCGGGGTCGACTCCGCGTTCTCCCTGGAGCCGCAGGAGGTCGCCGCGCTGGTGATCGAGTCGGAGCGGGCCTGGCAGGCGCTCGGCACCACCCGGATCGGCCCCACCGAGGCGGAACGCGAGAGCCTGCGCTTCCGCCGTTCCCTCTATGTCGTCGCCGACGTCCGGGCGGGCGACGCGGTGACCGAGGCGAACGTCCGCTCGATCCGGCCCACCGGCGGCCTGGCCCCCGACGCGATCGGCACCGTGCTCGGACGCACCTTCCGGCACGACGCCGCGAAGGGCACGCCACTCACCTGGGAGCTCATCTGATGTGGCTCAAAGCCAACAGCCGCGAACTGCAGTGGTTCCTGGAAGCCGCAGCGGTCTACTGGGAGAAGAACCTCCCCCGCGCGGACGACGACGCGATCATCGCGGTCGAGATGTTCCACCAGGACATCCGCGTCAACCTGCGTAACCTGGCGTTCGCCAACGCCATCCGCCGGCTGCGCCCGGCCCGGCTCGTGGTCTTCACCGGCGTCGAGGAGCAGTGGCACCGCACCCTGTGGAACGACTTCGACCTGGACAAGGTGCGTCAGCTGGCGCTGGCGTACGGGGCGGACGACGTCGTCGACGTGTGGGCGGCGGCCCGGCAGCAGACCGGCACACCGGAGCTGGACGACGAGACCGTGACCGCGTACACGGACGCCACCTACTGCCGCCTGGCCAAGGTGCCCCGGCTGCCCGCCGACCACGCCACCCGCCCGGACTACCAGCTGCGCCGCCGGTACGCCCGCGGCCTGGCCGTCGGCTACGAGCGCGCCCTCACCGGTGACGTGGTCGCCCTGGTCACCAGCCACGTCGACTACGACCAGTGGGGGCTGGCCGTCGAGGTGGCCCGGCGGCGCGGGGTGCCGATCATCCACACCCAGCAGACCGGCTGCCTCAAGGCGTACGGGCTGTTCCCCGAGCGCGACACGCACACCGGCACGTTCCGCGAGGAGCTGACCCGGCAGATCGGTGAGGCGTTCGAGAATCAGGTGTGGTCGCGGCGCGACGAGCTGCGCTCCGCCGCCGAGCTGGTCGCCTGGCGGGCCAAGGTCAACCTGGGCCGCCCGAGCTGGTGGCGCGGCGGGGTGACCGCCTCGGTGGACCTGAACTCCCCCGCCGACCGGCGCCGCCTGCGCGAGAGCGTGGTGTCCCGGCTGGGCTTCGACGCCGACCGTCCCGTGGTGACCGTGTTCAACCACGCCGTCTCCGACGCGCTGGGCACCAACCGGGAACTCTTCCCGAGCCTGGCCGACTGGTTCGCCGACACCGCCGCGCACGCCGCCGGGAACACCGACGCCCAGTGGCTGTTCCTCGACCACCCGAGCCAGGCCCTGTACGACTCGACCGGCTTCTTCGACTCGGTCGCCAAACGGCACCGCGCGTCGAAGCACCTGGTGTTCCGCCCCAGCGCCACGCTCAGCAAGAACGCCCTGTGGAGCCTCACCGACCTCGGCGTCACGGTGCGCGGCAGCGTCAGCAACGAGCTGCCCGCGTACGGCATCCCGGTGATCCAGGCCGGGTGGTCGGAGTGGAGCTCGTGCGGGCTGTCCACGGTCGTCGACGACACCGACGCGTATTGGAAGACCCTGGAGGGCAGCATCGCGGCGATCCGCGACGGCGCCGACCTGGTCACCGAGGAGCAGGTCCGCCGGGCCCGGCTGTGGCTGTGGTTGTACCGCAGCGGCACCGACGTGGTGACCCCGCTCGTCCCGCAGTGGGAGGTGTGGCCCGCGGACACCCTGCTCAAGACGATGCGGGCCGCGTACCGGCACATCGAGGCGGACGCGGACCCGCTGTTCGACGCGGTCCAGCGGATGTGGACCCGGCAGGAGCCGATGCTGACCCGGACGGACTGGTCGGCGTGATCGGCACCTGGTTCCGCACCGACTTCGACGCTCCCGCGCCGGTCCTCGACCTGCCCGCCGAGGTCACCAGCGGCCGCTCACCCGGCCTGAGCATCGTCGACCAGGTGGTCCGCGGCACCGGCATTGTGGGCCGGGTGACCGGCGACTTCGGCGCGGTGGCCCTGAAGGTCCGCGGCCCCGCCGAGGCCGTCCACGTGACGGTGGAGCTGCAGCTCGACGAGCTCAGCACCCGCTGGTGGTGCGACCGGGTCCGCCCGCCGCGCACCGACCCCGAACGCCCCCGCCTGGTGCTGGTCCGCGCGCAGGGGCGGATCCGCGCCGCCGCGCTGCTCGCCCGCCGCCAGGGCTGGCGCGCGGCCGCCGGCGCGGCCGCCCGGGTCTCGTTCGACCTCGGAGCGGACGAGCTGGACGCCGACGGCCTGCTCGTGCTGGAACTGGCCGAACCCCCGCGTCCGTCGTGGGCGGGCGAGCGGTTCTCCGCCCGGTCCGCGGTGGGCCTGCGGATCGACCGCATCACGGTACGGCCGGCCCCCGCCCCGACCGCAGGCGCCGCCTCCCCGGTAACCGGGCAGGCATCCGGGTGCGACCTGGCCCTGCTGCCGCCCGGCGCGTCCGGGGTGTTCCGGCTCGACGTGGCGGCGACCCCGCCCGCACCGCCGGTGCCGCATTCACCGTCGAACCGGTGGACCCGCCGCAAGCCGGCCCGCGCGGGCTTCAAGGCGCTGCGGATGGCCCGCCGGGTCGCGCTGCGGGCGCGCGCCCGGGCGCTGCCCGCCCGCCCGCCCGCGCACCCTGCCGTGCATGCCACCGACCTGAGCACGGGTGCCGTGGTCGAGGTGGACGTCATCGCTCGCCGCCCCGGCGGGCTGGACCTGCGCCTGACCACACCGGTCACCGGCCCGGTCCTGCTCGGCCTGACCGAACCCGGCCCCGGCCTGTCGGTACGCCTGCGACCGGCACCGGGCGGCCCTGCCGCGCACTCCGAGGCCACCGATGCAGTCGGGCCCGCCGATGCCCGCGGGACTGTCGATGCGGTCGGGACCGCCGATGCCCGCGGGACTGTCGATGTTCTCGGGACCGTCGATGCTCTCGTGCCGGCCGAGGCGCTGGTGCCGTTCGAGGCCGTCGGGCCGTTGGATGCCGTCGGGCCGTTGGATGCCGTCGGGCCGTTGGATGCCGTCGGGCCGTTGGATGCCGTCGGGCCGTCCGACACCGAGGACCAGCTCGATGTCGGGGTCCAAGCGGAGCCCGAGCCCGACGCCGGTGCCCGGTTCGTTGCCGACGCTCAGCCGGGCGCCGGTGCTCAGCCCGACGCGGATGCGCTGTCGCGATGATCCATCGTCCGGTCCTGTCGGATGACGCGGCACGCAACCGGCGCATCCTGCAGGAGGCGCTGGACACGGCGCCGGGCGGCAAGCTGGAGCTGCCGCCCGGCACCCACCCGATCGACGACGGCCTGCGGGTACCCACCGGCTGGACGATCCGCGGCGGCGAGGTCACCGGCGCGAACGGCGGCGCACCGGGCAGCTGGCTGGTCTCCACGGGCACCACGGGACATCCCGTCCTGCACGTCCTCGGCTCGGACGTGTCGATCAGCGACCTCGGGCTGCGCCCGCCCCCCGCCGACCCCGGCGAGCACGGCGGCGACCGCGGCACCGCGATCACCATCGGCGAGTACCTCTACACCCAACCGCCGAGCTGGCTGGCCCGCGTCGACGTACGCCGGGTCCACGTGTCCCGGCCCACGGAACGCCACGCCAACTGCATCGCGGTGATGGGCGCGGTCCGCGACGTGACCCTGCACGACATCACGGTGCGCGGCGGCTACACCGGCGTCGCGGTGCACTGGGGTGCCGTCGGCACCGACGTGTCGACGATCTCCGGGCCGACGTACCACCCGCACCGGCTCACCGTCACCGACCTGCGGGTCCGCGACGCCGTCGAGGGCTTCTACCTCAGTTCGGTGCACGACGTCCGGGTGGCCGGGGCCTGCCTGCGCGACGTCGACATGGGGTTCCGGCTGCTGCCCGGCGACAACACCGACCGGTTCGTCGCGGTGCCCGACATCGGCGCCCGGATCGAGATCGCGGACGTGTGCGTGCGCTGGCACGGCCCCCGGTACGCCGTACGGATCGCCGGGTGGGGCCGCAGCGAGGTGGACGGCGTGGTGAGCCTGCTGCGCTACACCGACACCGTGGTCCGCGACTGCCGCCTCACCGGGGTCGGCGGGGCCGACGCGTGGTCGCCGATCGTGGTCGAACGGGCGGCCGGGGTCCAGTTGCGCGAGATCCAGGTCGACACGGCGACGGACGGTTGTTGCGCGCTCGGCGCGCGCGCGTGAACCTGGTGCGGGACAACGTTCAGCGCGGTCGCCTACAGTGGACGGCCAGCAGGACCACCCGCCGCACGGCCCGCCGCGACACCCTCGTTCACGCCTGACGCTCCACACGCGGCCCCCGGCCCACCTGCGGCCCCGGAACGGCCGGGGTGGGCGCCGCCACGCCCGCCCCGGTCCCGTCCCCGACATCCCGAGGACAACCGGACAGATCTTGGAGCCGGGTGGCCCCCGGAGGGGCCAGTAACCTCCAAGGTCTCCAAGAGGGCGGGGTGCGCCTGGACCTGCCCAGGGCGGTGGCGGTCGCGCAGCGGCCCGAATCGGGGTCGGTTAGCCTGTGTTGCGGAGCGTGGGGTGGCTGGGCACAGCCCGGTGGCCGAACCCGGCGGTCCACGGCGGTGGGGCCCGCCGATCCCGCTGGCGCGGGGTGCACCGCGACGCCCGGTCGCCAACGGTCCCTGCCAGGCAGACGCTGGTAGGAGGCGGTGTGCACGGTCCCCTGTTCCCGATCGACCCGGACGTCGACCTGCACCTGCCCGCCGAACGGGCCGAACTGCGCCCGCACCCCGCCCGGCTGCTGGGCGTGATCGCGGCGGGTGGCGTCGTCGGCGCCCTGGCCCGGTACGGCGTGACAGTGGCCTGGCCGCATCCGCCCGGTACGTTCGCCTGGTCGATCTGGGTGATCAATGTGAGCGGGTCACTGCTCATCGGCGTACTCATGGTGTTGATCGCCGAGGTGTTTCCCGGCCGGCGGCTGGTGCGGCCCTTCTTCGGCGTCGGCGTGCTCGGCGGCTACACGACGTTCTCCACGTCGATCGTCGACGTGCAGCAGGCCGCCGCGCACGGCAACGCCGGCACCGCCCTGCTCTACCTGGGCGCGACGCTGCTCGGTGCGCTGCTGGCCGTGTGGGCGGGCACCGCCGCGACCGAGGCAATGGTCGGGCGCCGGAAGGCCGCGCCGCGCGTCCCCCGGTCCGGGGACGCCTGATGACGCTGCTGCTGGTGGCGCTGGGCGCGGCGGTCGGCGCACCCGCGCGGTACCTCGCGGACCGGGCGGTGCAGGCACGGCACGATTCGCTGTTCCCGTGGGGCACGTTCGCGGTGAACGTGTGCGGTTCGCTGCTGCTCGGCCTGCTCACCGGGCTTCCGCTGAGCAGTGGCTGGTCCGCACTGCTGGGTACGGGCTTCTGCGGGGCGCTCACCACGTACTCGACGTTCAGCTTCGAGACGCTGAAGCTGGCCCGCGACGGCGCCCGGCTGCTGGCCGTGGCGAACGCGGCGGGCAGCCTGCTGGCGGGCCTGGGCGCGGCGTACGTCGGCCTGCTCATCGCGGGCGCGCTCGGCTGACCCGCCGCTGCGCCGCCTCCGCAAATGAGATGGTGGTCCCGGAAGGTCGGTGATGACACAGAATTGGAACGCCCTGCAGGGCCGGGTGCAGAAGTCGGTCGACGGGCTCGTCGCGTCCGGACGCGAGCGCGGCGTGCAGGTGGCCGCGTACCTCGACGGCCGGCTGATCGTCAGCGCCGTGTCGGGGATGGCGAACCCGCTCACCGGCCAGCCGGTCACCCCGGACACCCCGTTCTTCGGCTACTCGACGGGCAAGGGACTGGCCGCCACCGCGGTGCACGTGCTGGCCGAGCGCGGCGACCTCGACTACGACCTGCGGCTGGCCGACGTGTGGCCGGAGTACGGCCGCCACGGCAAGCAGGCCACCACGCTGCGGCACGTGCTCAGCCACTCGGCCGGGGTGCCGGCGCTGCCCTCGTACACGATGCCGGAGGACCTGCTCGACTGGGACCGGATGTGCCGGACGATCGCCTCCTCCTCGCCGCTGTGGGAGCCCGGCACCCGGCACGGCTATCACGCGTGGACGTGGGGGTGGCTGGTCGGCGAGACCGTGCGCCGGGCCACCGGCCGTCCCCTGTCCCGAGTGCTCGCCGAGGACGTGGCCCGGCCCCTGGACGCCGAACGGGAGCTGTACTTCGGGGTGCCCGCGTCCCAGATGAACCGGCTGGCCCGGCTGGAGGACCGCAACTGGGCCGCCGCGGTCGCCCTGGCCAGCACCCACCTGCCGAACTTCGACAAGATCGCCCCACCGGGGGTACGCCCCGACGCGGCGCTGGCCAACCGGCGCGACGTCCTGAACGCCGACCTCCCCGCCGTCGGCACGGTCAGCGCCCGCGGCCTCGCCCGCATGTACGCGGCCCTGATGGGCGAGGTGAACGGCGTCCGCCTGATCTCACCGGAACGCCTCAAGGAGGTGACCACGGTCGTCACGCAGGGCCCCGACTGGGCGTACGGCGGGGACGGTCCCAAGACCCTCGGGTACGCGGCCGAGATCGGCGGCACCCGTTTCGGCTGGAGCGGGATGGGCGGCAGCCTGGGCGGCTTCTACCCGGCGTACGGGCTGGCGGTGGCGTGCCTGAAGAACTACCTCGGCGTGGACGACGGTGATCCGATGGAGGGACTCGCCGCGATGATCCACGCCGCGGTGGCCAACACGGGGCATTGAGGAGATCGTCACAGCGAGGGTTGAGGGCGGCGGAGCACGGGTTAACGTTCGTTATGGAAACGGCAACGGGCGTCGCGGTCACCGGCGTGGCGCAGCAGCAGGCGTGGCAGCGCCGGGTGCTGCCCCCGGTCGAACAGGTCCGCCCCGGCCTGTGGTCCGTCCCCGTGCCCATCCCGCACAACCCCCTGCGCTACACCCTGTCGTACGCGTTCGTCACCGACGCCGGAGTGGTCGTCGTCGACCCCGGCTGGGACACCCCGCAGGGCCGGACGGCACTGACCGAGGGGCTGGCCGCCGCGGGCGCCGCCCCCACGGACGTCACCGGCGTCGTCGCCACCCACATCCACCCGGACCATCACGGCCTCAGCGGCTGGCTCCGGGAGACCGCCGGCGCCTGGATCGCGATGCACCCCGCCGAGGCGCGGACGCTGCCCGCGCGGGCGTGGCGCGACGAGCGCAGCGCCAACGATCCGGCCTGGCTGCGCGGGCACGGCGTACCGGAGGATGCGGTAGAGGGGCTGTTCATCGCGCAGACCGGCATCGCGGACCTGATGGCGATGGCGGAACCGGACCGCCTCATCGAGGACGGCGACCTGGTGCCGGTCGACGGCCGGGAGGTCCGGGCGGTGTGGACCCCCGGGCACACGCCGGGGCACCTGTGCCTGCGCGACGCCTCCGCGGGAGTACTGCTCACCGGCGATCACCTGCTGCCCCGGATCAGCCCGACGATCGGCGTGCACCGGGGACGCAACGCGGACCCGCTGACCGCGTACCTGGAGTCGCTGGCGAAGGTGGCCGCGTTCGCGGGGGACGAGGCGCTGCCGGCGCACGAGTACCGCTTCCGCCGGGTGCCGGCCCGGGCCGCCGACCTGATCGCCCACCACCGGGAACGGTCCGCCGAGATTCTCGCCGTGCTGGACACGCTGGTCGCGCCGACGGCGTGGAACATCGCGGCCGAGCTGACGTGGTCGCGCGGGTGGCCCGCCCTGCAGGGGCTGGCCCGGCGGCTGGCGCTGGCCGAAACGGTCGCCCACCTGCACCACCTCGCCGCCTCCGGCGTGATCGCCCAGGATGGCGAGACCCCGGTCCACTGGCGCCGCCTCTGACCTGGCGCCGCCTCTGACCTGGCGCCGCCTCTGACCTGGCGCCGCCTCTGACCTGGCGCCGCCCTGGGGGCAAGCGGCCGCCAGCGCCGCCGACCCGTGCTGGATGTCCAGGACGAAGGTCAGGCCCTCGGCGCGGCTCAGTTTCACGAGGGTGGGCAGGTTGGGCAGCGCCTCACCGAGCTCCAGGCGGGCGATGGCCGGTTGGGTGAGCCCGGTGGCCTGGCGCATAGTCAGTCAACGTGACTGTATATAGTTCTCGCATGAGTATGCGGGAACAGACGTACTTCATCCTGGCGGCGCTACTCGACGAGCCGCGCCACGGGTACGCGATCATCCAGAAGGTCGACGAGCTGTCGCAGGGATCGGTGAAACTCGCGGCCGGCACCCTGTACGCGGCCATCGACCGGCTCCACGCCAAGGGCTACGTCCACCACGTCCGCGAGGAGGTCGTCAACGGCCGCGCCCGGCGCTACTACGGGCTGACCCCGGACGGCCGGGCGGCCGTACGCGCGGAGGCCGAACGGATGGTCGCCGCCGCGAGAGTGGTGACCGAGCACGCCCGGATAGCCCGCGCCGATCGCCGCGGTTTCGGCGCGGCGGTGACGGCATGAGCGACGTGCTGGAAGGCCGCTACGGCAAGCTGCTGCGCTGCTACCCGGCCGCCGATCGCTCCCGGATCGGCGACGAACTGCTGGACGTCCTGCTCGCCTCCGCGCGCCCGGGTCAGCGCTGGCCCGATGCCCGGCAGGGCGCCGCGCTCGTGCTGGCCGGGCTGCGGACCCGCGCCCTCGCCGGACGCCTGTCCGCCCGTGCGATGTGGACCCAGGGTCTGCAGATCGCGGCCGTCGGCCTGTTGACGTACTCGGCCGTCGCCGGGCTGTTCGAGGTCGGGACGCGGCGCTACTACGGAACGTCCACGCCGGGACTGCTCGCGGGATCGGCAACACTGACGCTGCTGGCGATCCCGTTCGCCCTGCGCGGGCGTTTCCTGGTCGCCGCGGCAGCCATGTGGACCGCCTACGGACTGCACGAGATCCTCGACGTCGGCCCGGCAACATTCGCTGACCTGCACCAGCCCTGGGTCAAACACCTCTTGGCCGCGCTGGCGCTGACCGCACTGGCCACCGTCGCCCGGCCCGCCCGGGGCCGCCGGTCAGGGTGGTGGCTGGCGCCACTGGTGGTCTTGGCGCTGATCCCGCGACTTCCCCTGCTGCTGCCGCCGGGCGTCTACCTGCCGCGGTTCGTGGAGGTCGCGGTCCTGGTCGGCATGGCCGGCGTCGCGCTCGGGTGGATGCTCATCGATCCCCGCGTCGGCGCGGCGGCTGCCTGGTGGTCGCTCGGCGCCGTACTGATCGAGCTCGGCACCGTGTCCCAGCTGGCCCTGGCGGGCAGTCTCAAGTCCTATCAACCCGCCACGGTGATCGCCGCGCTGGTGGCTGTCGCGGGCTTCGGAGTCGCGGCGCGGCGCCGGGCAGCACGGCTGTGAACCGGGGCGCCGGCTCCACCCGTCGCTCCTATGTCAAGCCGGTGGGCACGGCTGACGTGCAGATCTTCGGCGACCGAGAACTCTTCGGGCATTGGCTGGCGACAGCAACTTCTGATCGCCGGGCGCCTCATTCGTCGTCGGGCCGCTGGGCCGTCTTCCACCTTGCCAGCCCCCACAGGTGCACCCTCGGCGACGACGTGCGCTCGTAGTCAGTGTCGAAATGCCCCACCACCGTGAACGTGGGCTCACGGAGCGTGTAGAGCATGTCATCACTGTGTAGGTCGAGTGCGGTCGCGATGTCATCGACGGTGAGCCCACGAGGATCGCCGACCATGTCGGCGGGGTACCCGACACTGATCGACGGTGGAGCCGGCGCACCGGCTCAGCGCAGCTCGTAGATCGTCACCGGCCCGTCGGTCCGGCGCAGTGTGGCCAGTTCCGCCAGCCGCGGCGAGACCGGGCCCGCGCGCAGGTCGGCGAACAGCCAGCGGACCCGGTGGACCCGGCGCAGTTCGGCCAGGTCCGCGGCGGTCGGGGTGGTGAAGGCCCGCTCGTTCAGGGCGTACACCGCCGGGTCGGGGGGCGGCTGGAACATGTACTTGACGTCGCCGACACCGTTCGCGGCGATCGCCGCGTCGGAGTAGCCCCAGCTCTCCACGAGTGTCCGGCGCCCGCCGAGCCCGGCCACCCAGAACGCCCGCGCGTCGCACATGGGCCGGGTGCGTACCGGTTGGCAGTGCACGTTCGTGGCGATCACGTCGTCGAGGGCGGCGTGCGCGTCGAGCCACTGGGCGGCCCGCATCTCCGGCGCGGTGACCACCTTTGTCGACAGCGGGGCCGGGCTCCGTTGCGCCGCGCGCAGGTTGTCCACGGTGGCCGCGACGCCGGTGCCGATTCCACAGCCCAGCACGGCGGCCACCGTCGTCCCGGCGAGCACCCGCACGACCGCCGAACGTCCCGGCGCCGCGCCGGGCGGCGGGTCAGCGACGGACGGCGGGTCACTCTCGGGAGGCGATGCCGCGCTCGGCCACCGCGACGGCCCCGCGCCCAGGTACCGGCCGACCCGGACGAAGGCCGGCCGGCGCTCGGCTCGGATCAGCACCAGGCCGGTCGCGGCGACCACGACCAGCAGGGCCGCCAGTCCGGCCGCCGCTCGCCACGCCGGTACGGCGAGGGCGTGCGCCCATCCGTCCACGGTGGCGATCTGCGGGGCGGGCACGCGCGGCGCGAAGGCGCCCCACAGAGCACCAGCGGTCGCCGCGACCAACGCCGCGACCCGCGGCCAACCGCCGCTGCCGGGCGGCACGAGGGTCGCCAGCAACCACACAGTGAGCACCGCACTGAACGGCACCACGCCGGTGAAGAAGTACAGCTGGCTGGACGACGGATGCCAGAGCAGCCAGGTGCCGCCCACACCGGCGACGGTGACCCCGGCCAGCAGCCACGCCGCCGGGTCGCCGCGGGTGGGCCGGATCCCCAGCGCGGCGAGGCCGAGCAGCCGGGGTGTCTGGGTGAGCACCCACCATCCGACCATCCAGACGACGAACCACAGCTGAGCCCCGGTGACCGCCGCCGCCGCGCTCGGCAGCACCAGCCCGTCATGACCGGGCCCGTCGCCCACGCCGAGGGTGCGCTGGTACGGCGCCGACCAGTCGAGCGCGGCCAGCGCCTGCACGGCCAGCGTGCCCGCGCCCCCGCCCGCGAAGGCCTTGAACCCGAGGGCCATCGCGCCGGTCAACGCGGCGAACAGCCCCAGCACCGGCCAGACGAGCGCCCGAGCCCGCCAGCAGGCGACGATCCCGCCCAGGAACACCCCCGCGACCAGCGGCGGGAGCGCGCTCGCCTTGGCACCGGCGCAGGCGAACGCCAGCGCGGGCACGAGCGTCCACGCCCCGCGCAGCGGCCGCCCGCGCAGCACATCGGCGCACAGTACGACGAGCAGCGCCGCCAGCGGCAGCGCGTACACCTGGGAGGGGCTGGCGAAGACGGCCGGGCCGCCGACGAGGACCCCGCCCGGAGCGCCCATGGTCACCGGCAGCCCGACGAACGCCGCGGCAGCCGACGCCGGCCCGGCCCACCAGCGCTGCGTCAGGTCCCGGCCCAGCACGGCGACCACGAACGCGGCCGTCGCCAGGATCGGCACGAACCACAGCCGCAGCAGCACGGTGGTGGCGGGCACCCCGGTGATCATGCTGGCGGTGGCCATGTGCGCGTCGGACAGGTAGTGGTAGCGCAGTGCCTCCCCGGCGAGCTGCGGCACCTCGAACGGCATCGTGCGGGTCAGCTCCCGCACGAGCGCCAGGTGGTACATCAGGTCCTGGTAGTAGACCGCCCTGGCGGGCGGCAGCGGGTTGGTGAGCATCGGATACCCGGCCCAGCCCACGATCAGCAGCACGACCCCGGCCATGAGCCACGACCAGGCGACGGGCAGCGGGCGGCGCTCACCGATCCGCCAGTGTCGTCGCAGCCGCGGCACCGCCAGGAACACGGCGATCAGGGGCACGGGCCACCAGCGCAGCGCGGCCTGCCACCCGGCCGCGGCGGACACCGCCCACACGGCCAGCTCCAGCACCAGCCCGGTGGCCGCGCCGAGGCCGAGGTCTTCGAGCAGGTTGCCGCGGCTGCCGCGCAGCGCCCGGTGGACCAGGGTGCCGGGCAGCACGAGGCACAGCGTCCAATACAGCGCGTACGCCGCGACGTCGGCGGCCGGGGTGCCCGTGGCGTGCAGCGTGTAGCCGCCCACGACGGCGACCGCCGGCCACGGCGCCACGGCCAGGAGGCCGGGAAGGCGGGGCCGGTTCCGGACTGCACGGGGCCAGCGCCCGGCCGGCGGACCCGTCCCGGCGGGCTGTGCGGGCGGGTCCCGATCCGCCACGCCCACCAGCTGCACGGTCATCGGGCGGCGGCCGGGGAACGGCCCGGCGGATGCGGTGCGGCCACCTCGGGCTCGTCGCCCGGCGGCACGGTGACCGGCGTACGGTCGGCGCGGCGCTGACCGGGGATCGGCGCGGGCCGCCCGGCCTCGCCCGCCGAGTCGTATCCGATGTGGAACGTGGGCCGGTTCTGCACCGTACGGTAGATCCGGCTGACGTACTCGCCGAGCAGGCCGAGGCAGATCAGCTGCACCGCGGACAGCAGCAGCACGGCGAGGAACAGCGACGTCCAGCCGGGGATCACCGCCCCGTTGGCCCACACCACCACGCCGAACACGATCATCGCCAGGCACAGGACGAACGCCGCCGCCCCCAGCCACGTGGCCAGCCGCAGCGGCGCGGCGGAGAAGTTCGCGGCGCTGTCCCACGCCAGCGCGACCATCTTGCGCAGCGGGTACTTCGTCGTCCCGGCCGCCCGCGGTGCCCGGGCATAGGACACCTCGCCGGAGGAGAAGCCGAGCGAGGGCACCAGCAGCCGGTACACCGGGGCCCGCTCGGGCAGGCCGCGCAGCACCTCGACCACCTCGCGGCTGAGCAGGCGGAAGTCCCCGGCCTGGGCGGGCACCTCGGCGCCGACGAGGCGCCGCATCAGCCGGTAGTAGACCCCCGCGGTGTGCCGTTTGAACGCGGTGTCGGTGCTGCGGTCGGTGCGGACGCCGTACACGACGTCGAGGCCCCGCTCGCGGGCCAGCCGCAGCATGCGCGGGATGACCTCGGGCGGGTCCTGCAGGTCCGCGTCGATGCTGACCACCCAGTCGCCGTACGCCCGGTGCAGCCCCGCGGTGAGGGCGGCCTGATGACCGCTGTTGCGGCGCAGCCGTACCAGCCGCAGCTCGGGCCAGTCCCCGGCCTGCTGGGTGAGCAGCCGGGCGGTCTCGTCCGCGCTGCCGTCGTCGACCGCGACGACCTCGTACGGCAGGTCCAGGTCGTCGAGGACCGGCCGCAGCCGGGCGACGAACGCCGGGATCACCGCCTCCTCGTTGAACATCGGCACGACGACGGAGAGCACCGGCGACCCGCCGTCGCCGCTGATGCTGTGTTGGCTGGGCATGCCCTCGCGGCCCTCGCTTCGCTCGGTGCACCCGGTCATGCTGTGTTGGCTGGGCATGCCCTCGCGGCCCTCGCTTCGCTCGGTCATTGCCGTTTCCTACGTTCGCAGGGTGGTGAGGCGGGTGAATTCGCGCGGAAGGTCGTAGCCGTCCCAGATCGCGCTGAAGGTCAGCGCGGAACCGAACGGCACGATCCGGTCCACGCCGCGCCCGCCGAGCGCCGCGGCGAATTCCCGCAGCTCGTCGGGGGTGAAGCCGAAGTGGCTGACGGTCTGGTCCTGCCGGGTCATGGCCGGCACCAGGTCGGTCAGGGAGTCCACGGTGGCGAACGGGAACGCGCCCGCCCCGATCCAGCGCCGGGGCGCGGCGGAGACCCCGCTCAGGGTGAGCCCGGTGACCGCGTTGCCCGCGTGCCGCAGGCCGGTGGCCGCACCGGTGGCGGCCAGGCCGTACGCGTGGACCCGCTTCTCCACGGCCATCGCCGCGTCGACACTCCAGCCGCGCTCCGCGACCGCCTCGCGGAGCAGGGCCAGGAAGTCGTCGATGACCCCGTCGGGGCGCGGCCCGACCAGGAACACCGTGCGCGGTGACGAACAGGCGGCCTGGTCGAACCAGTACGCGTCGTTGGCGAAGCCGAGTACGGCGGCGCGCCGGGCGGCCTCGTCGGCGGCCCGCCACCCGGGCACCGACAGCACCGCCCAGGACGTACGGTCGGGGAAGGTGAGGTCGCGCGCGGACGGGCGCAGCGGGTGCGCCCGGATGGTGTCCACGGCGGTGTCCCCGCCCCAGATGACCCGCAGGTCGCACCACGCACTGAGCGCGGCGGTGACGGCGTCGTCCCGCCCGTACGTCACCATCCGCTGGGTGCGGCCGATGACCGGGTCGGCGTCCGTGGCGTGCAACGCCTCCAGCACGACGTCGGCGGCGGCCGCGGAGCGTTCCGAGATCCGGACGACGTTGTGGTTTCCGGCCAGGGCGGACAGCGCCCACGAGTACACGAAAATGGTGTCCACATTGGCCGGCGGTACGTGGAAGACGTTCCCGAGTGGGAAGACCAGCGCATCGTCATGGCGCATCCTGGCCACGGCGCGGGCCAGCTCGGCCGGGCGCAGGAAGTAGCCGAGCGAACCCAGCTCCGGGTGCTGCCGGGCGACCGCCGGGGCCAGCAGGCGGCGGGCGAACCGGGCGAGGAAGTCCACGACCCGCTCGTCGCCGACCGCCAGCCGCTCGCTCGACGGCTCTGTCACATCCCCCGGCTCACCGAATCGAAACCTCACGCTGCAGCCCTCCCGGAACGGTAGGTGTCGGAGCAGCCGCGCGCCTCGGCTCGGGGCAGCCGCCCCAGCACGGAGAACCGCTTGCCCGGCCAGTCACCGTCGTCGACGCCGTGCACCACCCCGAGGTCCTCGGTGAGCAGCACGTGTCCGGGATACGACGTGGGCAGCGTGCTCACCACCTCGATCAGGCCGGGCTCGCCGGTCGGCTGTTCCTCCCACGTGTGCGGGTCGCGGATCACCACGTCCGCGAAGTCCGGGCAGTACAGCGACCCGCCGGTCGGCCCCTCCAGGAAGATCGTGCCGATCTGCTCGACCATGCCGTAGAAGTTGTGCACCCGGCTCAGGCCGGTGTCCTCGGCGAGGCGCCGCCGGAACTCCTCGGGCGGCACGGACTGGTCGACGAGCTTCTTCCAGCCGCCGGAGTGGATCAGAATGCCGTTGCTCAGGTCCAGCCCGTTGTCGCGGGCCACCTCGTACAGGTGCAGCCACACCAGGTAGGTGAAGCCGAAGACGAGGAACGGGGCGTCGCCGTGCTTGGCGAGGAACCCGCGTACCGCGTCGAGGTCGGGGCGTCCCTCGACGTCGAGGGCCCACACGTGGTCGCGGCCGAAGGTGGCCATGCCGAGCACCCCGGCGCCACGCGCGCTGAAGGAGCGGCGGTCGGTGAGGATGCCCCGCGAGTCCACCAGCAGCATGGGCAGCCGCTTGTCGCCGAGCACGGTCCGCAGCGTGGCGCCGAGCTGCCGGGTCTGCGTGGCCGCGGCCTGCTTGTCGAGGTAGATGCGGCTCACCTCACCGGTGGTGCCGCTGGAGGTGAGCACCTTGAACACCGCGTCGTCCGGGATGCTCTTCAGCGCCATGTGCTTGAACAGCCGGACCGGCAGCCAGGGCAGCTCCGCGACGGCACTCGCGGTGGTGAATCCCTCGGCCGAGAGGATCCGATCGTACGGGGCGCAGTGCGCGCGGTGGTGCGCCACGAGCGCGGACAGCTCGGCCAGCAGCGCCGGCTCGCGCTCTTTCTGGGTACGGGTGAACACGCTCACAGGGACGCTTCCAGACTGCGGTAGTCGACTTTGCCGGTGGGCAGCAGCGGCAGGGCGTCGACCCCGCGCACGTCCAGCCCGGAGAAGTGGGTGTCGAGCCACCCGGCCAGCTCCCCGCGTACGGCGCGGGCGTGTTCCGGGTCCGCGCCCTCGACGAAGACGTGGATCCGGTCGTCGCCCGCGACGGCGGCGACCGCGCCGTGCGTGGCGAGGCTGCGTTCCACGTCGTCGAGGTTGACCCGGACGCCGAACACCTTGCCGATCCGCTTGAGGCGGCCGGTGAGGAACAGGAACCCGTCGTCGTCGAGGTGGCCCAGGTCGCCGGTGCGCAGCACCCCGCCCAGGTCGTCGCCGCGGGCCAGGTCGGCGGCGGTTTCGGCGTACCCCATCATGACGTTGGGTCCGGTGTAGACGATCTCGCCGTCGCACGCGGCGAGCCCGCCGCCGGGGATCGGCAACCCGGCGGAACCGAGCTTGTCGGTCAGCCGGTGCGGGGGCAGCACGGCCATCCGGGCGGTCGCCTCGGTCTGGCCGTACATGACGAACAGCCGGCCGTCGACGGCGGCCATGCGGTCGCCGAAGTCCGCGACCAGTTCCTTGCGCAGCCGCCCGCCCGCCTGGGTGAGCGTGCGCAGGCTCGGGTAGCGGGCCGGGTCGAAGCGCAGCCGCCGCAGCATCTCGTACTGGTACGGCACGGCCGCCAGCGACGTGACCCGGTGGGTGCCCACGGCCGCCCAGAAGTCGCGGTGCAGCACGCCGGAGCGTTCCAGCACCACTGTCGCGCCGCGCAGCAGATGGCTGTGCAGCACGGACAGCCCGTACGTGTAGAACAGCGGCAGGGTGGTCGGCGCGACCTCGGCACCGGTGATGCCGAGGCTTTCCGCGATGGCCTCGGCGTTGGCCCGCACCGCGGCGGCCGACAGCCGCACCAGTTTCGGGTTGCCGGTGGAGCCGCTGGTGGTGAGCAGCAGCGCCAGGTCGCTGTGCACCGGGGCGGCCGGGGTCTGCCGGACCCAGGTGTCCGCCTCGGCCCGGTAGCCCTCCGGCGGGGCGCCGGTCACGCCGGTGACCAGTGCGGGCGCGAAGCGTGCGACCAGGTCGTGCAGCACGGGCTCGGTCAGCTCGGGGTCGAGCAGCGCGATCGGGCGCCCGGCCCGCAGCGCGCCCAGGTAGCGGGCGACTGCGGGCAGCTCGGTCGGGGTGAGCGCGAACGCCACCCCGGGGGCGTGCCGGGCGAAGTCGGCGGCGGCGGCATCGACCCGGCCGTGGTCGAGGGTGGCGCCGGTCGTCGCGTCGAGGACGCGGGCGTCCGGGTGGAGCAGGTTCACAACGTCAGTCCTCCGTCGACGCCCAGCACCTGGCCGGTGACGAAGCGGGCCTGCCGCGACAGCAGGAACGCGATCACGTCGGCGACCTCGGCCGCATCGCCGAGCCGTCCCAGCGGGGTGTCGGCGATGCGCCGTTCGCGGCCCGCGTCGTCGAGCGTGTCCAGCATGTCGGTGGCGATGAAGCCGGGGGCCACGGCGTTGACCCGGATGCCGCGCGGGCCGAGTTCCTTGGCGGCGGACCGGGCCAGGCCGCTCACGGCCGCCTTGGACGCGGCGTACACGGACTGACCGGCCGCGCCGACCTCGCCGGTGATCGACGCGACGAGCACCACCGCGGGCTCGCTGCCGCGGCCGAGCAGCCGGACCGCACCCTGCAACGTGTACGCCGCACCGGCCGCGTTCACCGCGAACAGCCGCTGCACCGTGGCGTCGTCGATCATGCCGAGCATCCCGGCGGCGTGCGTGCCCGCGTTGACCACGAGGGCGTCGATGCGGCGGAACGTCTCGAACGCCAGCCGCATCACGGCGCGGCTGGTCGCCGGGTCGGCGATGTCCCCGGCGGCGCTGACCGCGGTCACGCCGTACTTCTCCGCGAGAGCGGCGGCCGCCTCGGCGACCGGCTCCGGGCGGTGGCCGTGCAGGACCAGGTCGTGCCCGGTCTCGGCCAGACGGTGGGCCGTGGCCAGGCCGATGCCGCGGGAAGCCCCGGTGACCAGGGCAACCCGATCACCCATTGCTCGACCACCCGTCGCTGGCAACCCCGTATTTACCAAGAATTTTCATTGCCTCGTCAAAACTGGACATATTGATGACGTCCTCGGTGTCGATCATTACCGAGAATTCATCTTCCAGGGCCGCGATCAGTGACATGTGGGCAAGCGAGTCCCACTTCTCGTGATCCTGGTAGTGCAGATCGTCCACAGGCGCGTCCGCGGGCAGGTCGAGCGCCGCACGGAACACGTCGCGCAGTCTCTGCAGGTCAGTCACGGTGTTTCTCCCGAGGGGTGAAGAGCGAAGGGAACCAACTTCCCCCACCACCCTAGTCCGCGCGACCAATCGAAGCTGAACAGGATGTGAATGGATGTTGGCGTTTTCCACAGCCCCTGGAATTGCACCGACGCGCAGTTATGCTTCCGGCCGAGTCGCCCTTCGGCCGCCACCCCCTGGAGTTATTCGTGAGCATTACAAGTGGATCCTCGATCCTCGTGACCGGAGCCACCGGCTCGTTCGGCAAGGCCTTCCTGCGCTACGCACTGGACAACCTGGACCCGCAGCGCATCGTCGTGTTCTCCCGCGACGAGCTGAAGCAGTACGAGCTGCGGCAGATGTTCGCCGACGACCCGCGGCTGCGGTTCTTCATCGGTGACATCCGAGACCGCGACCGTCTGGTGCGCGCCATGCACGGCATCGACCACGTGGTGCACGCCGCCGCGCTCAAGCAGGTCGACACCGCCGAGTACAACCCGTCGGAGTTCGTCGCCACCAACATCGACGGCTCGCAGAACGTCATCGACGCGGCCATCACCGCGGGCGTGCAGCGGGTCGTGGCGCTGTCCACGGACAAGGCGTCCAGCCCCATCAACCTGTACGGCGCCACCAAGCTGGTCGCCGACAAGCTGTTCATCGCGGGCAACCACTACGCCGCCCACCACCCGACCCGGTTCGCGGTGGTGCGCTACGGCAACGTGATGGGCAGCCGCGGCTCGGTGGTCCCGCTGTTCCGCAGCCTGAACGCCGAGGGCCGCAGCCTGCCCATCACGGACAAGCGGATGACCCGGTTCTGGATCACCCTGGAGCAGGCCGTCAAGTTCGTCGTGGACTCGTTCGACCGGATGCAGGGCGGCGAGCTGTTCGTGCCGCGCATCCCCAGCATGCGCATCCTCGACCTGGTCGAGGCCGTGGCGCCGGACGCGCCCACGCATGAGGTCGGCATGCGCCCCGGCGAGAAGCTGCACGAGGAGATGATCTCCGCCGACGACAGCCGCCGCACCCTGCGCTTCCCCGACCGGTACGTCGTACAGCCGGTCGTGGCCAGCTGGGGCTACCGGACCCCGGAGGGCGGCGAGCCGGTCGCGGACGGCTTCAACTACCGCTCCGACAACAACGACCTGTGGTTGGAGGTCGACGAGATGCGCGACCTGCTGAAGGTTCCGTGATGCTGCCGTACGGGCGACAGTCCGTCGACGAGTCCGACGTGGCCGCGGTGGTCGAGGCCATGCACAGCGACTGGCTCACCACCGGCCCCCGGGTCACCCGCTTCGAGCGGGACCTGGAGGAGGTCGCCGGGGCCCCGTGCGTGACGGTCAGCAACGGCACGGCCGCGCTGCACACCGCGTACGCGGCCGCCGGGATCGGCCCGGGCGACGAGGTGGTCACCACGCCCATGACGTTCGTGGCCACCGCGGCCACCGCGGCCATGCTCGGGGCGACCGTCGTCTTCGCCGACGTCGAGGACGACACCGCGAACCTGGACCCGGCCGCCGCCGAGGCCGCCGTAACCTCGCGGACCCGTGCGGTCACCGCTGTCGACTACGCCGGACACCCCGCCGAGTACGACCAGCTCCGCAAGGTGGCCGACAGCGCCGGAGCGGTGCTGATCGCGGACGCGGCGCACGCCATCGGGTCCGCGTACCGGGGGCGGCCGGTCGGTGCGCTCGCCGACCTGACCACCTTCTCGTTCTTCCCGACCAAGAACCTCACCACGGGCGAGGGCGGCGCGGTCGCGTCGACCGATCCGATTCTGCTGGAGCGGGCCCGCACGTTCCGCACGGTCGGGCTGGTGCGCGACCCGGCCCGGCTGCGCCACCCCGACGAGGGCGGCTGGCACCAGGAGGTGCACGAGTTCGGCCTGAACTACCGGCTGCCCGACGTGCTGTGCGCGCTCGGCAGCGCCCAGCTGCGGCGTCTGGCCGACTTCAAGGGGCGGCGCTCCGCGCTCGCCGCGCGATACGACGCACTCTTGGCGGACGTGGCCGGGCTGCGGCTGCCCGCCCGCAAGGCGTGGGCCGACCCGATGCGTCACCTCTATCCGGTGCGGATCCTCGACGGCCGGCGCCGCGAGGTGTACGAGCGGATGCGCGCCGCGGGCATCGGGGTGCAGGTCAACTACCTGCCCGCGTACTGGCACCCGGTCTTCGAAGACCTCGGGTACCGGCGCGGCCTGTGCCCGGTGGCCGAGGCGTTCTACGCCGAGCAGCTGTCGCTGCCACTGTTCGCCGATCTGACCGACGCCGATCAGGACCGCGTCGTCGACACCCTGCGTACCGTGCTGGGGAGCTGACGCCGGTGCACCACGCCAACCATTTCTACGGCCACGCGCACGTGCTGGCCGCGTACTGCGGGCTGGACCCGGACGACCCACCGCGGATCGACGGGTACCTGCAGCACGGCTGGAACGTGCTCGACGGTCTGGGCGCCGGGACACCGTACGTGTCGGGGCGGCCGATCTTCGTGTGGTCCGAGCAGACCCGGCGGCGGGCGTGGTCGATGGGGCGGCGGCAGGCGACCGTCGTCGGGGCGCCGTTCCTGTATCTCATGGCGATGCGCCCCTCGGAGCCGCAGCCGCGCGAGGGCACGCTGTGGTATCCGTTCCACGGCTGGGAGAGCCAGCACGTGCACGGCGACCACCGGCGGCTCATCGACGAGATCAGGGCCACCGAAGCCGGCCCTGTCACCTTCTGCCTGTACTGGCACGAGTACCGCGACGACCGGATCCGGGCCGTGTACGAGACGGCCGGCCGGGTCATCTGCCACGGCTACCGCGGCCAGCGCTGGCGCGACACCGACCCGGAGTTCCTGCCCCGGCAACTGGCCGAGCTGCGCCGCCACCGGCGGGTCGCGTCGAACCGCCTGGGCAGCGCGATCCTGTACGGCGCCGCGGCCGGTTGCGCCCCCGCCGTGTACGGCGACCCGATGCGCCTGGCCGGTGAGGACTCCGCGACCGCCGATCGCATCCGCCGCCAGTGGTCCGAGCTGCACGGCGTACACCCCGACCCGGTGGTGGCCGCGGCCAGCGCCGCCGCCGAACTCGGCGTGGACAGCCTCGCCTCGCCCGCCGAACTGCGCGCCATCCTCGGCTGGCACACCCCCCGCGCAGCGGAAGGCCGCCGCCGGGCCGAACAGCGGGCGCTGGCCGCCCACGTGTCGGCATCGCGGGGCGCCTCATGACGGAGACGAAGAACACGGTGCGGCTGATCGGCGGGGAGATGCCCGCCTGGTCCGACCGGCGTCCCGGCGAACGGCCGCCCGCCGGTGGTCCCGTCCTGGCTCACCTGCTCGGACGGCTGGCCGTCCTGCTGCCCGCCGGCGGCCGGGCCCTGATCGCCGGACCGCACGACGACGCGATCGTGGCCGAACTGACCGCGCACGCCGAGGTCACCTGCCTGCTCCGGGCCAAGCCGGACGCGGACCGGCTGGCCGGGCGTGGCGTCACCGTCCTGTGTGGCACCCTGGCCAAGCTCACCGACGCGGACCGCTACGACGTCGTTGTCGCGCTCGACGGCCTCGACCGGTTGTGTTCCGTGGAGGGCCCCCAATACGACTGGGCCGAGGCCCTGCAGGTGCTGCGCCGCACGTTGCGTCCCGGCGGCACCCTGCTGCTCGCGGTCGAGAACGAGCTGGGTGTGCACCGGCTGGTCGATCGCAGCGCCACCACGTCCGCGCACACCGACGGCGCGTGGCGGCCGCTGGGCGAGTTCGACGAGTCCAAGCCGGGGAACCCGACCCGGCTGGCCGCCCGCCTGGCCGGTGAGGGACTCGCCGTCTCCTGGCTCGGCGCGGCGTGGCCGCTGCCCGCGTCGCCGACCCTGGTGGCCACCCCGAACGCCCTTCAGGAGGGCCCGGCGGGCGCGCTCGCCGGTGCCGCAGCGGGCGCGGTCGGCGCCGCGTACGCCCGGCGGCCCGTACTCAGCGACCCCCGCCGCCTGGCCGCGGCGGCCGTTCGCGGCGGCCTCGGGGCGGAGTTCGCCGCCGCCTGGATCGTCCTCGCCCACCGGTCACCCCGTCCTGCGCTCTCCGTCTCCCTGCCCCCCGCCCTGCTGAGCAGCGGCCCGATCCAGAGCGGCCCAATCCAGGGCGGCCCGGACACGAACGGCCCGGACCCGAACGGCCCGGACACGAACGGCCCGGCCCTGGACAGCCCGGCTCCGGACAGCCCGGCTCCGGACAGCTCGGTGCTGGAACTCGGCCGTGACCGCGACGGCGGCTGGGTGCGACGAGTCGTCGGCGGTGCCGCCACGGCGACATCGCGCCGCGACCCCACGGCACTGGACGGGCCGATGCCCACCGGGCAACTGCTGGAAGAACTCCTGCTGGGCGCCTGCCTGCGACACGACCTTCCCCGGCTCCGGCGGCTGCTCACCGGCTGGTCGGCATGGCTGGCGACGCTGGACGGTCAGCGGGCGTACGCGACCGTCGACAACGTGCTGCTCGACGGCGACACGTACACGCTGCTCGACCCCAGCCCCCGCGACCCGGACCCGCCCGCCGCCCCCGCGGCCACCGTGGCCGCGCTGCACCGGCTCGCACACACCCTGACCTCCGGCGGATACGCCCACCCGTGGCCGGCCGCCACCGACCCGGACACCCTGACCGCGGTGTTGACCGGCGCGGCCGGTCTGGACGTCAGCCTGGACCTGCCCGCCGCCCCGGTCCCCACCGAGCCGGACTCGCTGCGCGAGCACGAGGAACAGCTGCGGGCCCTGCGCGCGCAGCTCGCCGACGCGACCGCCCGCACCGACTGGTACGAGCAGGAACTGTCGCTGCGCGACGCCGAACTGCGCCGCGCACACCTGCAGATCGACCTGTTCAGCGGCAGCCTCGGACACCGGCTGGCCCGGATCGGTCTCACCGTCGCCCGCCGCGCCCGCCGGACCCTGCGGCGCTGACCCGCACCCCTCACCAGACAAGGAAACCCATGCACACCCTCGGAATCGTCCAGGCCCGGATGGGCTCGTCCCGGTTGCCCGGCAAGGTGCTGCGGCAGCTCGGCGACCGTACGGTGCTGGAACGCGTCGTCCGCGCCGCGCAGGCCGCCGGTGTGCTGGACGACCTCGTCGTGGCCACCACGACCGAGGCCAGGGACGACGCCGTCGAGGCCGAATGCGCGCGGATCGGCGTGGTGTGTCACCGCGGTCCCACCGACGACGTGCTGACCCGGTTCCTGGGCGTCCTCGACGGGCACCCGGCGGACGCGGTGCTGCGCTTCACCGCGGACTGCCCCCTGCTCGACCCGCGCCTGGTGCGGCTGGCCGCCACGGTGTTCGCCGCGACGCCGGGCCTGGACTACCTGAGCACCTCGATCGCCCGCACGCTGCCGCGCGGTCTGGACGTCGAGGTGGTCCGCGCGGACGTGCTGCGCGCGATCGACCCGCTGGCCACCGCCCACCACCGCACCCACGTCACGTCGTACGTGTACGCCCATCCGCGCGACTTCGCGGTGCTCGGGCTGACCCTGCAGCCTGACCTGTCGGACCTGCGGCTCACCCTGGACACCGAGGACGACTGGCGGCTCATCGAGGCGATCGTGGAGCATTTCGGCGACGAGCCGATCGAGGTCCGCGTCCTCGCGGACTGGCTCGCGGACCGGCCGGAACTGACCGTACTCAACGCGCACGTCCGCCAGAAGGCACTTCAGCAGGCCTGAGCGGGTACACGGGGAAGGGCACTGAATGATCAGCGTCGGAATTCGTTGCGACGCCGGGCCGCGTACCGGGGTGGGACATCTGGTGCGCTGTGTGGCGCTGGCCGAGGAACTCGTCCACCAGGGCGTGGCTGTGCATTTCCTCAGCGACCTGGGCGGCGTCGCCTGGGCGCATGCCCAGTTGGAGCGACGCCGCCTGGCCTGGCATCCCGCCCCGTACGACGAGGTGGGTCTGGTCGCGGCGTCCGCGCGGCTGGGCCTGGACGCGCTGGTGACGGACTCGTACGAGCTGCCTCCGGCGCACGCGGCGGCCGTCCGGGCGACCGGACGCGTCGTCATGACCGTGGTCGACGGTGACCTGCTCGGGCAGCCCGCCGACGTGTACGTCGACCAGAACCTCGACGCCGACCTGGTCGCGCCGGACCTGCCGCCGGGCGCGGTCCGGCTGGCCGGGCTGGACTACGCGCTGCTGCGTACGGCGGTGCGCGAACGCCGCCCGGCCGCGCCCCGGGACGCGGTTTCCGGCCGTACCCCGACGGTGGTGGCGTTCTTCGGCGGGACCGACGCCTTCCGCGCCGCCCCCGTGATCGGTCGTCTGCTGGTCGCGACCGGGGCGGCCTTCGACGCGATCGTCGTGGCCGCCGACGACGGCCTGCGCGACGAACTGCTGGCCGTGGCGCCGGGCCCCGGTCAGCGGCTGCGGGTGATCGCCCCGACCGACGAGCTGCCCGCCCTGCTGGCCGACGCCGACCTGGCGGTCAGCGCCAGCGGCACCTCCACCTGGGAGTTGCTCTGCCTCGGCCTCCCGGCCGCACTGGTCCGGGTCGTGGACAACCAGATCCTCGGGTACGAGCGCACGATCGCGCGCGGGCTCGCGGCCGGGCTCGGACACCTGCCGACCCTGCGCGCTCCCGGCATCGAGGCGGACACGGCCGTGCGTGTGCTGCGGGAGCTGCTCACCGACGCGGCGGCGCGCGCAGCTCTCAGCGCTCGGGCTTGGGCCGCGGTGGACGGCCGTGGGCCCGAGCGGGTCGCCAGCGCATTGCTGGCCGCGATCCGCTCCGCGTCCGTATCACCGCACGCCTAACCGTACCGACGGCGATCCGGGACGGGCCAGGCTGTTCTTGTTGACACCCATGGCAGTGACTGATTGATCTTGACGATGACGCGCTCACGGAGGCGATGCGGCTATCCGGCTCGATGAGCAAGACCGACACCGTTAACCTCGCGCTGCATGAGTACCGGTGGCTGTACAAGCCACGTGCGCGTGATCGCTCTGACAACCTGATGGCATGGCAGCCGAGCAGGTGGAGCACGCCGGTGTTCGATATGCGATTCAGTACGATCCATGTCAGCGGCGGCGAGCCACGTGACATCCCTTATGCGGTGATGCGATGGTTCATGGGCAAGGTCATCGATGAGGTCGAGCGCGGTCGTGCTGCGCCAGCCACGAGCACCGAGGGCGACACGTAGTCCGCCCGACCCCCGAAGGCCTAACGGGTTGGCGGGGTGACTTCCTCAGCGAGCAGGTGCACCCCGTCGTGGAGCCGGACGGCGACGTCGGTGGCGTCGAGGGCGTCGAGTACGCGGATGGCGAAGGTTTCGCCCATGCGCTGGGCGACGTCGTCCGCGCTCCACCAGTCGACGGCCGCGCTCTCCTCGGTGGGCCGAGGCTGGCCACTCACGATGCGGGCCCGGAAGACCAGGGCGACCACGCCCAGGCGGAGGTTCTTGTACACGCCGGTGAGGCGTTCGGGTTCGGCGATGACGCCGGTTTCCTCTTCGACCTCACGGCGCATCCCGGCGTGGATGGACTCGCCGAGTTCGAGGATGCCGCCCGGGATCTCCCACTTGCCGTTGTCACGGCGCTGGACGACCAGGACCCGACCGCCCTCATCGGTGATCACGGCGGCGACGCTGACGGAGTGACGGGGGCGTTCCGGCGGGGTCATGCGGGTTTCCCTTCGTCGAAGAGGCAGAGGGCTGCGGTGGCGTCGTCATGGCGTTTGTAGCGCGGCTGGGCGCGTCCGTCGCGGTCGGCGTGCTCGGCGGTGCGGACCTGGCGGATCAGCTCGGCGGGACCTGCGGTGGTGAGTAGGTCGAGCAGGCCGGTCCAGTCGTACAGGGCGAACTGCTCCACAGCGGCAGACGCACCGTCGGTGAGCAGCGCAGCGCGGCGCACCCGCCCGGGTCCACGCAGCGGCACCGTGCCAGTGACCGCCTCGTACGCCGCCCCGGGGTCGGCCGAGGCGATCCAGTACCCGTGCGGCTGGTTGGTGTACTCCCATTTGCGAGTGGCCGCGGTCTTCATGCGTTCGGCGTGCTGGGCGGTACCGACCGCGCCCGGCACCAGGGCCGCCTGCCGCACGTCGGCAATGACCTGGTCGAAACGCAGATCGTTGACGACCTCCTGCCGGTCGCCGAGGTCGAGAACCAGCGGACTGTCACAGAGCACCAGGTAGTCGACTTGGTCATCACCAGCGCGAAGGAGGCACGCGGTCGCCGCAGGCGTGCCGGGATGCCCCAGGTCGCAGGTACCCCGGTGCTTCCCCGCGACAGCGTCGATTGCCCGGGCGAGCAGGTCAGGCAACGCCGCGTCCGGTGCCTCGCCATACGCTGCGCCGAGCTGCCCGGCCAGGCGTTGCACATACCAGGTAGGGGTGTGCGTGCACCCGTTGTGAAGGTCGGCGGGCTGGGTGACCCCGTCGAACACTGCGACCAGGTCACCGACTACAAGTGCGCTGTCCTCGTTGGCCGGCTGGCCCGGGGCGGCTTCGGTGGCGAGCCGGACTTCCATCATTTCCGCTTCCCCGCGCGGGCGGCATCGTCCCAGTCGTATCGCAACGACCACAGGTGACCCGGCATCACGTGAACGCAAACCTCGACGGGCCGGTCCTTCGCGTCGTACGCCACGTGCCAGATCTCGAACACCGGCAGGGTTGCTTCGATGTCGAGCAGGCGCTGCTCGGCGTCGTTGGGTACCCGCACGGTCACGTCCTCGGTGAAGCGCACCGGGCCATGGCCAAGGTCAGCGAGGCGGGAGTAGGAACCGCCCTTGCCGACCTCCGCCTTCATCAGGGCGTCGTCGCCACCGACGATCGACCAGGGATAGTACGAGTCGGCCATCTGCGCGGGCTCGTCGTTGGCGTAGAGCACCCGGCGCCGGACGAGCGTGTCTTCGCCGCTGTCGAGTTGCAGGAGCTGGGCGACCGCCGTCGGAGGTGGTACACGGCGGATCTCCCGGTAGTCGGTGCGCGACTGCAGGTCCAGTGAGGCGACCTCGACCTGCCCGGCGCCGGTGCCCTGTTCACGTGCTGCGTAGCGGCGTTTGGCATCTCGGGTGATTCGCGGCAGGCTGCGTACGTAGGTGCCTGAGCCGCGCCGGACCTTCACGTCGCCGGACGATCGCAGCAGGGTGACTGCCTTGTTGACCGTGACGCGGGATACGCCGAGTTCGTCGGCGAGCCGCTGCTCGCTGGGCAGCAGACTCCCGGGCTGGTAGGTGCCGTCCTGGATACGGTCGCGCAGTTCGTCCGCGATCTGGGCGTACTGAGATCTCGGCGTTTCGATCGGCACTAGAGCTCCCGCTACGGGTCTGCCTGCAACTTTGCGATCCCAAGGATATACGTAAGACGTGTTGCCTCTCGCATGCCGCCGGGTTATCGTCGACGTACGACGTCTTACGTCCGCGGCCGGAGTGCCCGAGCGCGCGCAACCCAGAGTGGTGAGCCGGATGGCCGTTCCAGGCGGAATGAAGGTGCGAGCACCGTTCGATTACGTGGATGGTGACGTTGTCCGGCCCGCCCTCATCGAGTGCAGCGGAGACGCGGGCAGCCGGTCGCCAGGGTGGAGTCGAAAGACTGCCTCACGGTTGAGATTGGACAGGACATGAATGCGCAGAGTTGCGATCCCCTGATCGAGATCGCCGAGCAAGTCGCGTTCTGCTTCGCCGAGCGCGGCTACGCCTTCGTCGAGGACGACAAGGTCGAAGCCCTGGCCGACACCCTCAGGTCATTCCTGAAAGCCGCGGGCATCCCCGTGCACGGCGTCTCGGACGATCCCCCTCCCGAGTACTGGTGATGCGCACCGGCCGGGCACTCAATCCCCGTTGTCCAGGTGCACACGCAGCTTGTCGAGGGCCCGGCGGCGGAGCCTGGCGACGGTGCCGCGGTGCACCCCCAGCACCCCGGCGGCCTGGTCGATCGTGTACCCGTCGACGTCGACCAGCAGCACCACCGCTGCCTGTCGTGGCGTCAACATCGCCAACATCCGCACGGTCTCGCGACGCGCGTCCTGCCACCCCAGCCCACCGTCGTCGCCGATCTCCTGCGGCTCCGCACGTAACAGATAGCGACGTCGCCTGCGCCACTCGTCGCGGAGCACGTTGATCACCGTCACCATCGCGTACGCGAACGGCTCCGGATGCTCCACCAGCCGCTGCGGATGCCGCGCCAGTTTCAGGTACGCCTCGTGCAGCGCGTCCTGCGCCGCTTCCGGGTCCCCGCTGACCACGACGGCCCGGCGGTACAGCCGGGGCAGCAACTCACAGAAGAGATCGTCGAACTCCTTGCGCCGCGAGCCGAACACCTCGATGCCGCGGTCCCCCACGCCGGACCTCCCCATGGCCGAGCGATCCAGGCACCAGCTGCCACCGGTCGTCGACGGCACCCGCGCGCGAACCCATCCATTGAACTCTGTCACTGCGTTGTCCGTCAGTCCCGTCGTGTGACCACAATCGGTCACCGACCGACCGTCCTCTGTGGCGATACGATCGGGCGGATGTCGCGGTCCGCCACGGCCGGCAGGGTTGTGTGCGGCAGCAGTCGCCGTGGAGGCGGGATGCCCGAGCACCGGACGCCGCACGACACCGCGGCGGAGCTGCGCTCCCGGATCGGCGCGTTCGAGGATTCCGTGGTGCCGCCGCCGGGTCTGGTCGAGCGGGTGACCGCGCCGGAGATGCCCTACCGTCGACGGCGTCGCATGGGGCGCTGGCGCTGGCCGATGCTCGCGGCGACGGCCGCGGCGGTGGTGTGTCTACTGGTCGGGGCGTTCGTGGGCGCCGGATGGCAGCGCCGGCAGCAGGAGCCACCGTCGGGCAGCGGCGGAATCTCGATGACGGTCTACAACACCGAGGCCGCCTGCCAACCGTTGCGCACCATCGAGTGCGGGCTCGGCGTGCGCCGCAGCCCGTACCGCGTGCCGACCGACGAGCTTCCGGTGGCCCGGGTGTGGCACGGCGACACGGTGGTGGTGGACTGCGTCGTGATCGACGGCAGACGGATCACCGACGAGCAGGGCGTCTCGTCGACCCGGTGGTACAAGGTCCGCACCCCACGGGGAGCGGTCGGATTCCTGCCCGCGGTGCGTACCCGCAACAGCGTCGAGGTCCGGCTCTGCCCGCAAGACGACGTGCCCCGCTGAGAATTCCCGGTCCGGCTGTCATACCGCAGACCACTGCGATTCGTGTACGGATCGACGTCGACGCACGGCAGCACCAGACAGCGGGGACCGGCGGCGCGCACCGGGTGCCCCGCGCCATCTCGTCATCGACCGGAGGACACCGGACATGCGCAGCACGAAGAGAATCGCCACCGCGGTCGTCGGCACCGCGGCCAGCGCCGCATTGCTGCTCGGCACTACCGCCACAGCGGCACAGGCCGCGACGTACCAGGGCTGCCCCGACGGGTACGTCTGCCTCTACCCCGAGAACGCCGGGTGGAACGGCGGCAACCCGTCGTACAAGTGGTACTACTACGGGTCCTACAACCTCAGCAACCAGTACGGCACCCACCGGATCTACAACAACCAGACCGGCGGGGCCAGGGCCTGGCTGTGCAACGGCTGGAACGGCACCGACTGCCCCGTCTACCAGCCCGCGGGCACGTACTCGGACACCAACTTCACGCCGATCAACTCGGTAAAGCTCACCGCCAACTGATCCCGCGATGGCGGAGTCCGGGCCTCTCGGGCCGGACTCCGCCATCAGACGGTCACGGGTTGACGGTCCAGCCGACCAGCTGGGTCGTTTCCGTGTTCCCGTTGAAGAGGCGCAGCTCCCACACCCCGTTCGCCGGGCCCTGCGAGGCGTCCACCGTGAACGTCTCGTCGAGGCTCTTCCGGTGCCGGTCGTAGTTGGCGGCCTTGACCACTCGGCTGTAGCCGTTCGGGGTCAGCAGCTCGACCTTCAGGGGTTCGACGTCCTGGCCCCGCAGGTGGAGTTCCACCGTGGTCGTCTTGGAGGCGGCCCGGTCGCAGCCGGACACGTTCACCCAGCTCTTGGCGGTGGTGATCCAGGGCGCCCAGACCGGTACGTCGGTGTGGCCAGAGCAGCCCGGCTGGTGCCCGGGAACGGTGAGCGTGAAGGTCGTCTCCTCGTAGTCGGCGGAACTCCAGCCGACCACCCGGATCGGATAGGTGCCGGGAGGCGTGTGCTTCGTGGTCTGGACGGTCATGGTCGAGGTACCACCCTCGCCGATCTCCCACGGGCTGAACGCCACGGTGACGTCGGCAGGCAGCCGGTCGGCGTAGAACATGATGTTGTGCCCGGGACCGGAGGCGGTGACCGTCGCGGTGGCCGCTCCGCCGGGCTCGACCGTGGACGCCTCCGGCCCGACCGCCATCGTGATGCCGGTGATGGTGAGGTCGAAGGTGGCGGTCCCGGTGTACAGCTCGGCACCGTCGGAGAACGCCTTGACCTCGATCGGGTACGCGCCCGTACGGGACTTCGACGAGGTGCGGATGGTCAGGGTCGTCGACTCCCCCGCCGTGATGTTCTTACGCTCGAACGCGACATCCGCCGAGGACGGAGTGCCCCAGTAGCCGAGGGTCAATGCGGTCGGCGGCCGGTCGGGCAGCGCTTCGGTCCGCACCGCGACCGTCACGGTGTCGCCGGGCTTGATGGTCGTGGCGGAGGGTGTCGCGCTGATGGTGAACGGCGCATCGGCCGCGGAGGCCGGCGTGACGCCCACGGTGGCCGACATCGCCAGCAGGCTGGCGACGACACCGACCCGCATCATGGCGAGGCGCCCACGGCGTACTGATGTGGTGATGATGTGCTCCTTGTTCGGGGCCGGGGCGCAGCGCCCTGGCGGCAGTCAGCAGGGGGTGGCGGCCCACTGTCGATGGGTTGGACATGCGTGAATTCAGCGACGTCAGGGCCCAGTCAGGAGCGACTCGACCACGCCGCGGGAAGGCCAGCACCCTTGCTAATGACCGACCGGTCAGTCACTATCGCATACATGCACTTCAGTGATCAAGGCTCCGGCACCCCGGTCGTGCTGCTGTCCGCCAACGGGCACGACAGCCGCGACTACGCGGGCGTCATCCCGACACTGAGCGGCAGCTACCGGGTGATCGCCGTGGACTGGCCCGGTTCCGGGCGCAGTCCCGCGCCGGAGCCGCCGGGCAGCGCCAGCGCGGGCGCGTTCGCGGCCGAGCTGGGCGCGCTCGTGGAGCGGCTGAACCTGCCCGCGGCCCACGTCATCGGCAATTCGATCGGCGGCTACGCGGCGGCACGGCTGGCCATCGACGCACCGCACCGGGTCCGGTCACTGGTGCTCGTCAGCCCCGGCGGATTCCCCGTCCTCGGTGTGGCCGACCGGCTGTTCATCGGGCTCCGGGGACGGCCCGGTGTGACCCGGCTGACCAACCGCCGCTTCGCGTCCGCCTACCTGCACCGGCGTACCGCGCTGACCCGGCAGATCATCGAGCGGGCGACGTACCGCCGAGGCGACGTGCGTGCGGTGGTCGACGCGGCGATCTGGCGCAGCTTCCGCGACCCCGACTTCGACCTCCGGTCGCTGGCCGACCAGATCACCGCGCCCACCCTGGTCGCCTGGGGGCGCCACGACCCGATCTTCGGCGCCCGCGCCCGGGCACAGGTCGCCCGCAGCCTGCCGCAGGCCCGTACAGTCACGTTCGACACCGGGCACGTACCGTTCGCCGAGGATCCGGCGGCGTTCCTCGCCGAGGTGCAGCCGTTCCTGGACCGGGTCGAACGCGACGCCGCGCAGGCGGGGGGCGGTGGAAGGGAAGGCTGATGGCCCGGGTACGCGACCCCGACGGCAAGCGGGCGGCACTGCTGGCGGCCGGGTTGCGCCTGGCCGGCAAGGGCCTGCAGGGGTGGAGCATCAGCGCCATCACCACCGAAGCCGGCGTCGCCAAAGGGACGTTCTACGTGCACTTCGCCGGGCGGGCCGAGTATCTGCTGGCCCTGCACCAGCTCTTCCACGAACGCAGCCTCGGCGGCATGCAAGAGGCGGTCGGTAACCAGCCTCCGGGTCGGGACGCCCTGTTGACGGGTGCGATGGCGTACCTCGACGGCTGCCTGACCGAACGCGCGGTCAAGGCGCTGCTGCTGGAGGCACGGATCGAACCGCTGATCCAGGCCGAGATCGGGGCGCGCAACGACATGGTCGCGGGGCTGACCGAGCCACATTTCGCGGCGATGGGCTGGCGCGAGCCGCGCACCTGCGCCCGCCTGTTCATCGCCCTGGTGGCCGAGGCGGCGCTGCTGGAGCTGCCCGACGGCGTCCCGAATCCCGCGGTACGCCGGGCCGTGGCCGAGTTCCTCGACCGCGCCTGAGGAGTCCCCTCACCAGTGGACGGATGCCGGTTTCGGCTTTCCCGGCGGGGCAGTGCGCCGTTAACTGGGGCCACGACCCCGGGCAGCGAGGAGCCGCAGATGTTCAAGCTCAGCTTCGTGGAACGCAAGTTCGCGGCCTTCATGCGCCAGCCATTGTCCGTACGTTCGGCCATGGCCGTCATCGTCTCCGCGACCGTGGTCAGCGTCATCGCCGGTGCCGTCCTCATCCGGATCGTCGACCCGGAGGAGTTTCCCGACGTCGGCACCGGCCTGTGGTGGGCCGTGCAGACGGTCACCACGGTCGGCTACGGCGACGTGACCCCGGAGAAGACGGTCGGCCGCATCGTGGGCGCCCTGTTCATGCTGGAGGCCATCGCCTTCGTGGCGATCGTGACCGCCGCGATCACGTCGAGTTTCGTGGAACGCGCCCGCCAGGAGCGCGCGGCACAGGCCGACGCACACGCCGACGCGGACCCGATGGCGGCCGAGCTGGCGGACATCAAGGCGCAGCTGACACGCATCGAACGGCTGCTGGAGCAGGCTGGGAGCACGCCTCGGCCGCCGACCGGCTGAGGCTCATCGATCCGGCGCGGGGGCCGCGGTGGCGAGCGCCGTGTGCACCATGTCGCGGATCGAGCTGTCCGGGTGGTCGGTCCAGTACTGGATCGCGACGCGCAGCGTGGTGAGGTAGGTGGCCGCGAGCACCCGCGAGCGCAACTCCGCGTCCGGGCCGGGGAGCCGGGCGGCGAGTTCGGCGGCCAGCTCCCGCTCGACCGTCGCGTACGCGGCGATCTGCTGCGCGGCCAGCGCCGGATGGGCGCGTAGCCGGCGGCGCTGGGCCAGCCACGCCGGGTCGGGATCGGCGTAGCCCTCGGCGATGAGCTGGTCGGCGACGCGGCTGAGCGCGGTCCACGGCGGGTCGTCGGCGGGCTGCTCCCGCACGAGCTGCACGAGGCGGGCCAGCCGGACGGCATCGCCGTACGCGATGGCCTCCTCCTTGCCGGAGAAGTAGTTGAAGAAGGTCCGGCGGGAGACGTTGGCCGCGTCCGCGATCGCCTCGACCGTCAGGTGATCGAAGCCGTCCTCGGCGGCCAGGCGCAGTGCCGCCTCGTGCAACGCCAGCCGGGTGGCGGCCTTCTTGCGTTCGCGCAGTCCCGTGGCCTGAGTCACGACCTGAGGCTACTCGACGTGAATTAATTCTCAAAAGGCAAAGTTGCATTATGAGCAAGTTTAGGTAGATGCTTGTACTCAGCAACCATCTCGGCGAAGGGAGGCACCATGACCGGCAATCCCCGCGATCTCGGGCCCGGCCTGCAGCGACTGACACGCAGCATCCGGCTGCTCAAGCAGTCCCACGCCGAGCGCCGCCCGGCCGTGCCGCTCAGCGCGATGGGCATGCTGGCGCAGATCGAACGGTGGCCCGCCGGCTGCCACGCCCGCGAGCTGGCCCACTGCACCTCGCTTGAACCGTCGACGGTCAGCCGGACGGTCGCGTACCTGGTGGCGCACGGCCTCGTCGAACGCCACCCGGACCCGACCGACGGCCGCGCCACGGTGCTGGCGCTGACCGCGGCCGGCCGGGCCGCGGTCAGCGAAACCCGCGATTGGTACGGGCAGGTGCTCGATCACGCGCTGGCCGACTGGACCCCCGCCGAGCTGGCCACCCTGAGCGCCGCGCTCGACCGCTTCACGCACGACATCGAACTCGCCCTCGGATCCCACGACACTCTGGAGGCCGCGCGATGAGCGCTCGCACCACCGCCGCGCTCGACGCGGAGCCCATGACCCACCGGCAGACCCTGGAGGCGCTCAGCGGCCTGCTCATGGTCCTGTTCGTCGCGATGCTGTCCAGCACCGTGGTGTCGGTGGCCCTGCCGACGATCATGGGCGCGCTGAACGGGTCGCAGATCCAGTACACGTGGGTGGTCACCGCGACGCTGCTGACCGCCACCGCGGCCACCCCGATCTGGGGCAAGCTCGCCGACCTGTTCAACAAGAAGCTGCTGATCCAGATCGCCATCGTGATCTTCGTGGTGGGTTCGGTGATCGCGGGCCTGTCGCAGAACGCCGGCCAGCTCATCGCCGCACGCGCGTTCCAGGGCCTCGGCGTCGGTGGCCTGCAGGCGCTCGTACAGGTCGCGATCGCCGCGATGATCCCGCCCCGCGAGCGCGGCCGGTACAACGGCTATCTCGGCGGTGTCATGGCGCTGGCCACGGTCGGCGGCCCGCTGCTGGGTGGCGTCATCGCGGACACCTCGTGGCTGGGCTGGCGCTGGTGCTTCTACGTCGGCGTGCCGTTCGCCGTTGTCGCGTTCATCCTGCTGCAGATCACCCTGCACCTGCCCACGGCCAAGCGGGACCAGGTGAAGATCGACTACCTCGGCGCGACCCTCATCGCGGCGGGCGTCAGCGTACTGATGATCTGGATCTCCTTCGTCGACGACTCCTTCGCCTGGGTCTCGTGGCAGACCGGAGTCATGGTGGGTGCGTCCGTCGCGCTGCTCGCGCTGGCCGTCCGGGTCGAGTCGCGCGCGGCCGAACCGGTGGTCCCGCTGGGCATCGTCCGCGAACGCACCACCGCCCTGGCGATCCTCGGCAGCCTCGCCGTCGGCATGGCCATGTTCGGCGGCGCTGTCTTCCTCGGCCAGTATTTCCAGATCGGCCGCGGCTACAGCCCGACCGAGGCGGGCATGCTGACCATCCCGATGATGGCCGGTGTCGTCCTGTCGTCGGTCATCGCCGGGCGGCTCATCACCCGCAGCGGACGGGTCAAGCCCTACATCGTGGCCGGCTCGCTCATCCTGGTCGCCGGCTTCGCCGCGCTCGGCACCATCGACCACAAGACCTCGCTGACGGTGGTCGGCGCCGCGATGTTCGTCGTCGGTGTCGGTGTCGGCATGACCATGCAGAACCTGGTGCTGGCCGTGCAGAACACCGTCGCCCTCAAGGACATCGGCGCGGCGAGCGCCACGGTGGCGTTCTTCCGGTCCCTCGGCGGCACCATGGGCGTCTCCGTCCTCGGTGCCATCCTCGCCCACCGGGTCACCGACCGGGTCACGCACGATCTCGCCGCGATCGGCGTCCACTCCACCGGTGGCTCCGGCGGGGGCAGCCTCAACCTCGGCGCGCTGCCCGAGCCGATCCGGGAGATCATCCGCGCCGCGTACGGCGACGCGACCGGCCACATCTTCCTGATCTCCGCCGCCATCGCCGCGGTCGGCGTCGTCGCCGCCCTGCTGCTGCCGGAGATCACGCTGCGCACCAGCCTCGACCTGAACGACAGCACCCGATCGGCCGCCGTCGCCGCCGACGCGTTCGACGGCGCTCCCGCCTTCGACGAGGTCGACGTCGACCGGTACACCACCCCGGCGTCCCGCTGAGATGACCGTGGTGGCGGAGAGTCGGGTGCGCGAAGCGGCCGCGGCGGAGCCCGCGGTGGCCGCGTCACGACGCCGGCGGCGGCTGTCGTGGTCGCTGCGGCTGACGGTGCTGGCGGTCGCCGCCGTCGCGGGCTGGTTCACGTTGCGCGGACGCGTACCGGCACCGCGCGACGTCGCCGCGATGCTGGCCGGTGCTGACCTGCGCTGGATCGCCGTCGCCATCCTGCTGCAGTTCCTGTCCCAGGTCGCGTTCGCGTTGCAACAGCGCCGGCTGCTGGCGGGCGTCGCCGTCCGGCTCTCTGTGCGGCAGGCGGTGGCGATCACGTACAGCCGGTCCGCGATCAGCATGGTGCTGCCCGCCGGAAGCGCGATGTCCGCGGCGTTCGCCATTCGCCAGTACCGCCGCCACGGCGCCGCGACCGGCACCGCGACCGCCGTGACGGTGCTCTCGGGGCTGGCCTCCGCCGCCGGGCTCGCCCTGCTGGCGGGGGCCGCCTTCGCGCCACAGGTCGCGTCCTGGCTGGTCCGGACCGCCACCGAACGGCCCGGTCCGTTGGTCGCCGTACTCGCGGCACTCGCCGCCGTCGGCCTCGTCCCGGTCGTGGCACACCGGCACACCCGGTGGCGCCACGCCGTCCGCCGGGTGGCGCGCTGGCCGCTGGCGGCGCGCGCCGTCGGGCAGGCGCGGCGGGCCGTGCGGGACGTGCGCTCCGTCAGCCTGCGCGACTGGGCCGCCACCATCGCGTACGCCGCCGTGAACTGGTTGCTCGACCTCGCCTGCCTGGTCGCCGCCGCGCACGCCGTCAACGTCGAGGTGCCCTGGCGGCACATCGCGACCGCGTACCTGGCGGTGCAGATCGCGCGGCAGATCCCGCTCACTCCGGGCGGCATCGGGCTGATCGAGGCGAGCCTGCTCGCCGCCCTGGTGGCGGGCGGGATCCCGGAGGCGGGGGCCGCCGCCGTCGTGCTCGCCTACCGGCTCATCTCGTTTTGGCTCATCCTCCCGCCAGGACTGACCGCCTACGTACGGCTGCGCCGATTCAGTCCGTCGCGAGCGCGGCACGGCAGCGTTTGACGTGTTGCGACACTCGATCGGCCAGCCGGTCGGGCAGGTCGGAGCCGAGCGCCAGCACCGCTTCGTCGCGGGCCGCCACGCGGAAGGCGTCGGGAAGACGCCGGGCCAGTTCGTCCACGCGGCCCAGGACCTGGTCGGGATGCAGGCCGTTCCGGTCGGCGAACGCCGCCCAGTGCCGGGCTCCGATCGCGTCCACCCGATACTCGGAGCCGATCTTCATCGCGAGCCGCAGGCGTGGCCGGTACATGTCCTCGTACGGCAGGCTGCTGGCCACGTCGTACAACGGCGCCAGGCGGACCTGGCCAGGGGCCATGAGAACCGAGTAATTCTTGGCATGCGCATCGGTGCCCGCGATCAGCCAGTTGAGCGCGAGCGCGTCGACGAACTTGCCGACGTCGGACTCTGCCACCGCCGACGGCTGAGCCGCGCGTCGCAGCAACTCGATGATCTGCTCGGGTGTGGGGCCGCCCTCGCTCTGATACTTCTGCGACGGCGGCACTCCGAGCGCCTGACACAGATCCTCCTGGTGAACCCGCGTCACCGTTCCGCCAGGGCCGGGGAGGCGGTCGAACCGGTCGACGACGATGGCACGCTCCGCCCCGAACGCCGTCACCCTCGACGTCGCCATGTGCATTCCGGCCCGGGATGCCGCAGCGAGGCAGAGATGCTCGTTGAGATCGTGGTCGTCCAGGCCCGCGATGGCGGGCTTGAGGATGTGCGTGGTCGGGACGGCGCCGTACGGATCGCCCCAGCGATCGCTCGTCGCGTCCCAGTGCAACGCGGTCTTCGCCTGCGCACCCGCCAGACTGAACTGTCCGGTTCCGGCGAGATGCCATGCCGCCGGATCGCCACGCAGCGTGCGAAGTCGCTCGGCGATCCGTTCGTCCGTGAGCGGCCGTACGCCCCCTTCGTTGTCGAGCAGCCCGGCGAGGCGCTCCGGCCGCACGAACTGCACGGCGCCGGCGCAGTCCTCACCGACGTGCCGCAGCAGCGCGAACGGATTGCCCGCCGAGACGTGGAAATCGCGACCCCAGCGTTCGAGAACACGCTCGTTGTCCGGCAGCAGCCCCTGGCAGAACGCGTGGACGATGCGGCCGGAATAGTTTTTCGCCGCGAGGGGCATGGACAGCGACAACGGCGTCGCGCCCGCCGACGTACGCCATTCGTCGTCGTAGGTGAGCGTCAGTGTTCCGCCCGGACCCTGGTCGAGGGTGGCCGCGCGACGGCCCGCGAGCAGCACGGTCAGCTGGTCAGGCATGCGGACCCGCGAAGCGTTTCAAGTACTCGTCCAGGTCGATCTCGGGCTTGGGGGCGGGGCGCACCTCGATCATGAGCCCGAGCGCCCGGATCACCTTGACGACCAGGCCGACCTCCGCCGTGACCTTGCCGCCCTCGAAGTCGGACAGCCAGCGCCGGCTCACCCCCGCACGCGCGGCGACGTCGGACTGACTGAGCCCCGCGTCGCGACGCTCCTGGCGCAGGAAGATGCTCAGATCGTGCGCCGTGTCGATACGCATCGCACACCCCCTGAGAACGTACGCGCACAACCTATCACTTGAGCGCGTACGTGCACAAAGGCACGCTTGAGCGCGTACGCGCTCAGGGCCACCCGGCCCCCGGCACGTCGACCTCGATGGACAGCACCTCGCCGCTGCCCGGCGCCACCATCTCGGCCTCGGTCATGCCCTGCCACTGCGCGGCCGTGATGAACAGGGTCGTCCCACCGGGACCGCCCAGCACACACGCGAAGGCGCCCCGATCCACCATCACGGTGTCCAGGACCGAACCACCCTCGGCGACCCGCACGCACCGCTGGTTCGGCACGTCGGCATACCAGACGGCGTTGCCCGCGTCGAGGCAGATGCCGTCGGGCACACCGTCGCCGAGGTCCGCCCAGACGCGCCGGCCGGACAGGTCGCCGTACTGATCGATGTCGAACGCCACCAGGCAGTGCCGATAGGAATCGGCGACGATCAGCGTCGCGTTGTCGGCCGTCACGGCCATCCCGTTCGGGAACGCGATGTCGTCGGCGACCCGGCGCACCGAGCCGTCTCCCGTGACCAGGGCGACGGAGCCCGGGCGGAACGCCTCCCCCGCCGTCGGGTCGAAACCGGCCCCGTTGACGTAGGCGTTGCCGCGGCCGTCGGCCACGATGTCGTTCCAGCCGGGACGGCCGAGATCGGCGTAGGTGGCCAGCGTCCCCTCAGGGTCCCGGCACAGCAGGCGGCCGTCCGCCGACGAGACGATCAGCAGCCGATCGTCGGGCAGCCACGCGGTGCACAGCGGCAGCGACGCCACCCGCGCGACCACCTCGCTGGAGCCGTCCGGGCCCACGGATATCACCTCGCCCGCGGACCAGTCCGAGAAGTACAGCCGGTCCGCGTGCCAGCGAGGCGATTCGACCAGGCCCCGGCCGGAAAGCAACCTGCGCGGTTCGCTCATCCCTGTCACCGCCCTCCGGGCAACAGCCTTCCACCCGACGCCCCGAACCCACGCGCGACTTGACGAAGCCACGGTCCCGAGTTGGCGCGACGGCTTTCAGGTACACAGCACGGCCACCCCCGGGGGCTAGGGTCCGAACATGGCTCTCGTGCGGTACGGCACCGCGACCGGCCGCTGGGTACTGCTGGCCACGGTGCTCGGCTCCAGCCTCGCGTTCATCGACGCCACCGTGGTCAACATCGCGCTGCCCGCGATCGGCCGCAACCTCGGCGCGGATGCGGCGGGCCTGCAGTGGACAGTGAACGGCTACGGCCTCAGCCTCGCCGCCCTGGTCCTGCTCGGCGGCGCGCTCGGCGACCGGTACGGCCGGCGCCGGATCTTCCAGCTCGGGGTGGCCTGGTTCGCCGCCTCCTCGCTGCTGTGCGGGCTCGCCCCGACGACCGAGTTGCTGATCGCGGCCCGGGTGTTGCAGGGCATGGGCGGTGCGCTGCTCACGCCGGGCGCGCTGGCCATCCTGGAGGCGTCGTTCGTCCGCGAGGACCGATCCCACGCGATCGGCGCATGGTCCGGCCTGGCCGGCATCGGCGGCGCGCTCGGCCCGTTCCTCGGGGGCTGGCTGGTCCAGGTCGCGAGCTGGCGGCTGATCTTCCTCATCAACGTGCCGCTTGCGCTGGTGGTCCTGCTGGTCTCGGCGCGGCACGTGCCGGAGTCGCGGGACGCCACGGTCGCGGGTCGCGGCGTCGACTTCGCCGGGGTGCTGACCGGGGCGGTCGGGCTCGGCGGGCTCACGTACGGGTTCACCGCCTGGCCGGTGCGCGGGCCCGGGAGCGCGGTGGTCCTGGCCTCACTGGCCGTCGGTATTGCCGGGCTGATCGCGTTCGTGCTGGTCGAGCGCCGGGTCGCGCATCCGATGCTGCCGCTGGACGTCTTCTCGTCCCGGGCGTTCAGCGCGGCGAACATCGTGACCTTCCTGGTGTACGCGGGCAACGGCGGCGTCTTCTTCCTGGTGGTGCTGAACCTCCAGGTGGTCGCCGGGTTCCCGCCCCTGGCGGCGGGGATCGCGCTGCTGCCGGTGACCGTACTGATGCTGTTGTTGTCCGCCCGGGCCGGAATGCTGGCGCAGCGGATCGGGCCGCGCATCCCGATGACCGTCGGGCCGCTGGTGTGTGCGGCGGCGCTGGCGTGGATGTCGGGCATCGGGCCGGGCGCGTCGTACTGGGTGGATGTGCTGCCGCCGGTCGTGCTGTTCGGTCTGGGCCTCGCGATGCTGGTGGCGCCGCTGACCGCGACCGCGCTGGGTGCGCTCGGCGATGCCCGCGCGGGAATCGCGAGCGGCGTCAACAACGCGGTCGCGCGGGCGGCGGGACTGCTGTCGGTCGCGGTGCTGCCGCTGGCGGCGGGGATCGGCAGCGGCAGCCTGACCGATCCGGTGTCGCTGCATCCGACCTACCGGAACGCCCTGCTGATCTCCGCGGGGCTGATGGTCGTGGGCGCCGCGGTGGCCGCGGGCTTCGTGCCGCGCCGCCTGCACCCGGCCACGCCGGAGACGGCGGAGGCGCCGCCGACCCCGGTCCGGACCTTCTGCGACCCGGCCGCGCCGCCGCGGCACCCCCAGCCGGAGCACGTCTGATCAGAGGTGTGCGGTGATCCGGCGCGCCGGGCCGTCCACGGTGACGGAGCCGCCGTACGGCAAAATCCACTGCGGGTTGGTGTGTCCGAAGTCGACACCGGAGACCACCATCGCCCCGGGGTGGTAGTCGCGTAGCGCGCGCAGCACCGCGTCGCGCTGGTCGTCGCGGTACTCGGCGCGTTCGCCGGGTGGGCGCGGCGCGGAGAACGACGTGGCTTTGGCGGTGGCCACCAGGACGGCCGGGAACTGCGCCAGCAGGCCACGCTCCCCCGCGTTGCGCAGCATCCGGAACACCTCGGTCGCCGGTGGCATCTCCTCCGAGGTCTCCAGCAGCAGTACGCAGCCCGCATAGTCGTCGACCGGGCGGATCCATCGGTCGGCGGCGAGCTGCCAGTGCAGGATCTCCAGGTTGCCGCCCCAGGTCGGTCCGGTGACCACCCGGTCGGGCTGGTGCCACACCCAGCCGGGGCTCGGCACGTGTGGCACCGACTCGGTCAGCGAGGCGGGGTCGCGCCAGTTCAGTTCCTCGTCGCTGAACGTCTCGACCGGGGTGATCTCCAGGTCGCCCGGGGTGAACAGGGCGGCGCGCAGCGAATCCGCGGAGACGGGGTGCATGCCGCCGCCGAGCGCGAGATGCACCATGGTCGACCCGCCGTGGTAGGCGGCCACGCCGTGGTGCCACAGCCACAGCAGCAGGTTCGTGTTGTCGGAGTACCCGAAGAACGGTTTCGGGTCGGCGACGAACGGCGCCGGGTCCAGGTGCGGCAGCACGGTGATCTGGTCGTCACCGCCGATCGTGGCCAGCACGGCCCGGATGCTCGGGTCCGCGTACGCGGCCATCAGGTCCCGGGCCCGGTCGGCGGGCGCCGCGCCGAGCCGGCGGGTGGTCGGGTACTCGACCGGTTCGAGGCCGAAGTCGTCGCGCAGCCGCCGCATGCCCTGCTCGTGCAGGTCGGGGAATTCGGCGGGGGCGGCGAAGGACGGCGAGACGACCGCGACGCGGTCGCCCGGAGACACCTTCGGCGGCGTACGGAACGTGGGGCGCATGTCTTCATCAAAGCCGACCCGACAACCGGGTTTCGGGCAGATCGGACGGCGCACATGGGCGAAGGCGACTGACCTTGACAGGAAAAGTTCGATAGTGAGTGAATGTGTTTCCAGCGAGTTACCACTATCGATCGCTTCCCTCCGCTCGTTAGGAGACCGACATGAGCGCTATCCCCGGCCGGTGGCGGCCGGCGGCCGCCACCCTCGGTGCGGCCCTGCTGTTCCTCAGCGCCTGCGCGAAGTCCGAGGACGGCGACACGGCCGCCGGCGGCACGTCCACCGCCGGGGCCCAGGTCGTCGCGTCCGCCTCGCCGGGCGGCGCGACCTGCACCATCGATCAGTACGGCGGCACGAAGGTCGATCTCAAGACGGCGAAGGTGGGCTTCTCCCAGTCGGAGAAGGAGGCCAACCCGTTCCGGATCGCCGAGACGCAGTCCATCAAGGACGAGGCCGCCAAACTGGGCATCACGAACCTCACGACGACGAACGCGAACTCACAGTTCAACAAGCAGATCAGCGACGTGGAGCAGATGCTCGACTCCGGCGTGCAGCTGCTGATCGTGGCGCCGCTGAATTCCGACGGCTGGGACTCGGTGTTCGCGAAGGCCTCCGCCAAGAAGGTCCCGATCGTCACCATCGACCGCAAAATCAACGCCGCGGCCTGCAAGGACTACCTGACCTTCATCGGCTCGGACTTCGCCGAGCAGGGCAAGCGGGCCGCCGACGAGATGGCCAAGGCGCTCGGCAACAAGGGCACCGTCGCGATCCTGCTGGGCGCACCGGGCAACAACGTCACCACGCTGCGGACCAGCGGCTTCAAGGACGAGATCGCGAAGGTCGCGCCGGACGTCAAGATCGTGTTCGAGCAGACCGGCCAGTTCTCCCGCGAGGAGGGGCAGAAGGTCACCGAGCAGCTGCTGCAGTCCAACTCGGACATCAACGGCATCTACGCCGAGAACGACGAGATGGCGCTCGGCGCGGTCGTGGCCCTCAAGGGCGCGGGCAAGAAGGCGGGCGACGTCAAGGTCGTCTCGATCGACGGTACGAAGGGCGCGGTCCAGGGGATCGTGGACGGCTGGATCAACGCGGTGATCGAGTCGAACCCGCGGTTCGGCCCGCTGGCGTTCCAGACCGCCACCACGTTCTTCGGCGGCCAGCCCGTCCCCGCGGACATCGTCATCCAGGACCGTCAGTACGACGCGAGCAACGCAAAGACCGATCTGGCCAGCGCGTACTGACCCACGCGCGAGGAACCGGCGTGGCGGCGCCGGGCGGACCCGGGGTGACCCGGGGGCGCCGCCACGCCCCGGCCCTCGGATGAGACGGCCTGCCCATGTTCGGACGTGAGCTTTACATCGATGGACTTGACGGAACATGTTCGGACGTGAGGGAATTCGGTGCATGACGCTGCTTGAGGTCGTCGATGTCCGCAAGTCGTTCCCCGGCGTACGGGCGCTCGACGACGTCTCGTTCACGCTGCGCCCCGGCGAGGTGCACGCCCTGGTCGGCGAGAACGGCGCGGGCAAGTCGACCCTGATCAAAGTGCTGACGGGCGTGTACCAGCCGGATCACGGCGAGATCCGCTACCAGGGCGAACCGGTCCGTTTCGACACCCCGCTGGACGCCCAGCGCGCCGGGATCTCCACGATCTACCAGGAGGTCAATCTCATCCCGCTGATGAGCGTGGCGCAGAACCTGTTCCTCGGCCGCGAGCCGTACCACCGCACCGGCCTGCTCGACCTCGACCGGATGCACAGGGAGGCCGCCGAGATTCTGGCCGGCTACGGCGTCACCGCCAACGTCCGGCGGCAGCTGGGCACGCTGCCGTTGGGCGCGCAGCAGATGGTCGCGCTCGCCCGCGCCGTCATGATCGACGCGAAGGTGGTGGTGATGGATGAGCCCACCTCCTCATTGGAGCCCCGCGAGGTCGAGACGCTGTTCGGCGTCATCCACGACCTGCACGCCCGCGGCATCGGCATCGTCTACGTCAGCCACCGCCTCGACGAGCTGTACCGGATCTGCGACGCGGTCACGATCCTGCGCGACGGCCGCCTCGTGCACACCGGCCGCCTGGCCGACCTCGACCGCCTCCAGCTCGTCGCGCTCATGCTCGGCCGCGACACCACCGAGGTGCGGCGCGACGGCTTCACCGGCTTCTCCGGCGCGGACACCGCCGACCCGAACGCACCTCCGGTGCTCAGCGTGCGCGGCCTGAGCAGCCGCCACCGGCTGCACGACATCAGCTTCGACGTACGGCCCGGCGAGGTGGTCGGGCTCGGCGGGCTGCTCGGCGCCGGGCGCAGCGAGACGATCAAGGCGATCGGCGGCGCGTACCCGATCGACCGCGGCGACATCACCGTCGACGGCACCGACCTGCACAAACCGACCACGGTCGCGGCGCTGCGGGCGGGCATCGCGGTGCAACCCGAGGACCGCAAGGCCGAGGGCATCGTCGCCGACCTTTCCGTACGGGAGAACATCGCGCTCGCCGTCCTGCCCCGGCTGAGCCGCCTCGGCGTGGTCTCCGAGCGGCGCATCGACGCGATCGTCGAGGCGTTCATGAAGCGCCTGCGGATCAAGGCGTCCGGTCCGCACCAGCGCGTCGGCGACCTCTCCGGCGGCAACCAGCAGAAGGTGCTGCTGGCCCGCCTGCTGGCCACCGAACCCAAGGTGCTGCTGCTGGACGAGCCCACCCGGGGCATCGACGTCGGCGCCAAGGCCGAGGTTCAGGCGCTGATCGACGAGCTGGCCGCCGAGGGGCTCGGGGTGGTGCTGGTCTCCTCCGACGCAGAGGAACTGGTCGAGGGCGCCGACCGGATCGTGGTACTGCGCGACGGCGGGATCGTCGGCGTCCTCGACGGCGACCGGGTGACCACCGAGGATCTGCTGGCCACGATCGCCGCGGCGGGAGACGACGATGACGACTGAGGCGGTCGCCCCGCGGTTCGACCCCACCCGGCTCCGCGCCTGGCTCCCCCGATACGGCGTGTACGCGGCCATCGCCGTACTCGTGCTGTCCAATGTGCTCTTCACTCCGTCGTTCCTGACCTGGAGCAACCTGCGCATCCAGCTGGTGCAGGTGGCCCCGGTGGTGATCGTCGCGCTGGGCATGGCGCTGGTCATCGGCACCGAGGGCATCGACCTGTCCGTCGGTTCGGTGATGGCGCTGGCCGCCGCGCTCATCCCGCTCTACCTCGGGTACGGCGTCCTCGCCGCGATCGTGGTGTCGCTGCTGGCCGGAGTCGCGGTGGGCCTGATCAACGGCACGCTGGTGGCCCGCGTCGGGTTGCAGCCGATCGTCGCGACCCTCGCCCTGTTCGTGGGTGGGCGCGGCCTCGCCGTGGTGATCTCCGGCGGTCAGCTCAAGGACATCCGCAACCCCGACCTGCGCTACCTCGGCTCCGGCGACCTGCTCGGGGTGCCGGTGCTGGTGTGGATCGCGGCGATGCTGGTCGTGGTGATCGCGTTCACGGTCCGGCGCACGGTGTTCGGTCGCCGGCTGCTGGCGATCGGCGGCAACCGCCCCGCCGCCGAGCTGGCCGGTGTGCCGGTCAAGCGGGTGCTCACCACGGTGTACGTGGTCTGCTCCGTGCTGGCCGCGATCGCCGGGGTCTTGGCGGTCGCCCGCATCCAGTCCAGCGACGCGTCGGCGGTGGGCCTGCTGATCGAGCTGAACGCGATCACCGCGGTGGTGGTCGGCGGCACCCCACTGACCGGCGGCCGGGTCCGGGTGCTCGGCACGGTGGCCGGCGCGCTGCTCATGCAGCTCGTCGTCGCCACCATGATCAAACACAATCTGCCGCCCTCGACGGCCGAGATGGTGCAGGCCGCCATCATCCTCGTCGCCGTCGCGGTGGCGCGGGAGAGCAGGACTCGATGACTCAGGGAATCGCTTCGCACCCGCCGGTCCCCGCGACGTCCGGCACCGCGGATCCGGGCCGGGCCGAACGCACCGACCGGATCGTCGGCCTCGTCCAGCGGCAGGGGGCCGCGGCGGTCCTCGGGGTCGTCGTGATCGCCGGGGCGCTGGCCTTCCCGGAGTTCCGCAGCTACGCCAACGCGGCCACCATCCTGGTCACCGCGGCACCGCCCATGCTCATCGCGCTCGGCATGACCTTCGTGATCATCACGGGCGGCATCGACCTCTCCGTCGGCTCCCTGTACGTCCTCGGCGGAGTCGTCGCCGCGTACGCGTCGCAGTGGGGACTGCCGGCCGCGTTCGCCGTGCCGCTGCTGCTCTGCGGCGCGATCGGGGTGCTCAACGGGGCACTGGTCGCGTACGCGCGGATGGCGCCGTTCATCGTCACGCTGGCCGCCCTGCTCGGCGCGCGCGGGCTCATGCGGGCCATCACCGACGAGGGCTCGACCACCTATTTGGTACGCAACGACGCGTTCCGCGCCTTCGGCAACGGCTCGTTTCTCGGTCTCGGCTACCCGGTGTGGCTGGCCGCCGCACTCGTGCTGGTCGGGGCGCTGGTGCTGGCGCGTACCCGGTTCGGCAATGCGGTGTTCGCGGTCGGCGGCAGCGCCGACGCGGCCAGCCTGATGGGCGTCGCCGTACGCCGTACCCGGGTGAGCGTGTACGTCATCTCCGCGCTGCTGGCCGGGCTCGCCGGCGCTGTCAACACGGCGAAGCTGGGCTCGGGGGTCACCGTGCTGGGCACCGGCATGGAACTGGACGCGATCGCCGCCGTGGTGATCGGCGGCACGCTGCTCACCGGCGGCGCCGGATCGGTCGGCGGCACGGTCGCCGGGGTGCTGCTGCTGGCGGTCGTACAGAACCTGATCAACCAGGTGGGCACGCTCAACAGCAACTGGCAGCAGGTGGTCAGCGGCGTCTTCCTGGCCGCGGTCGTGGTCGCGCAGACCTACCTGAACCGGCTGCGCCGGGTGACCTGACCCACGTCGCCACGCCACCGTCGGCGCGCAGTGCCAGGATGATCGCATGAGCGCGGAAAGGCCCACCTTCGTCTACGACGGCGACTGCTCGTTCTGCACCACCTGCGCCGAGTTCATCCAGCGGCGCATCCCGACCCGCGCCGACGTCGTGCCGTGGCAGTTCACCGACCTGGCGGCCCTCGGCCTCACCCGGGAGCAGGCCGAGGAGTCGGTCCAGTGGGTCGGCGCGGACGGGACGATCGCCGCCGGGCCGGACGCCATCGCGCTGCTGCTTCGCGACGCGGGACGGCTGTGGACGGTGCCCGGCCGCGCGCTGCAGACGTCGCCGGTGCGGTTCGCCGCGTGGCCCGCGTACCGGTGGGTGGCGGAGCACCGGCACATGCTGCCCGGCGGGACGGCGGCCTGCTCGCTGCCGCAGGCCCAGCGCGACGCGCTGCGACCGCCGTCCTGAGCCGGGGCCGGGGCGCGCTCAGGACAGGCGGGCCGTCCCGAGCACGTGGCCGTCCCGGTCGGCGATCGAGATCGCCTGGACGTCGCCCAGCTGGACGGAGCTGGCCCCGGTCACCTTGACCTCGCCGCTGGGCGTCGTCCCCCAGGCGGCGGCCTGCTCCACATGCCCCGCCGAGTCCACCACCTGGCAGACGAACGGCCCCTTGCCCGCCAGCCGGGACATGTCGAGGGAGATCGCGACGCCCCACGCCTTCGGGGTGACGACGGCCTGACCGGTCAGGCCGCTGCCGGTGGCCGGCTCGAATCGGGCGGTCACCAGCTGCGGGCTGGGCAGCGCGTCCGACGGTGTGGTACGCCGGTCCGCGGTGACCACACCGAAGCCGATCAGCGCCGCGATCAGGACGACAGCGGCCGCCGCCAGCCACCGGACCTGCGCCATCCGGCGGCCCCGGGTACGCTCCGCGCGCATCCGCGCCAGCAGTCCCTCGATCCGCTCCGGGCTCGGCCGCGCGGACAGCGAGACCAGCGTGCCGCCCCGCTCGGAGTCGCGGGCCGCCTCCGGCAGGCGTTGCAGCAGCTCGGGGATCGGTGCGAGCCGGTCCAGCTCGCCGCGGCACTGGTCGCAGTCGTGCAGATGCGCGTCGAGCCGGTCGGTGTCGCTCTCGTCCAGCCCACCCAGCAGGTAGCCACCGAGCAGCATGCGCAGCTGGTCGTGCTCGTCGGACACGTCCGGGGTCATCGGATCACCCCCATCTCCTCGAACACGGTGCGCAAGGCACGGACCGCGTAATAGGCGCGCGACTTGACGGTTCCCTCCGGAACGGACAGTCTGCGCGCCGCGTCCGCGACGCTCTGACCCTCGTAGTACATGGCCTTCACCACGGCCTGGTGCTCGGCGGAGAGCCGTTCCAGCGCCTCGGCCACCAGCCAGCCCTCGACCAGCTGGTCGACGCTGTCGGCCGACGGCACCGACTCCACCGCGGCCTCGTCGGCGACCAGCCGGGGGCGGCGTTGCTCGGCGCGCCACGCGTTGGTCACCACGTTGCGGGCGATGGTCAGCAGGTACGAGCGGGTCCGCCCGGTGCTGTCCACCTCCAGGTGGTCGATGTGCCGCCAGGCCCGCAGCAGGGTCTCCTGCACCAGGTCCTCGGCCTTGTGGCGGTCGTGCACGTACCGCGAGATGAAGCTGAGCAGGACCGCGTAGTGCTCCGTATAGAGCGCGGTCATCAGCTCCTCGTCGGGACTGACCCGTCGTCTCATACCGCTGATTCCCCTCGTCGGCGCTGCTCGGCCAACACGTTGTACACCCTGGCGGCCGGGTTGGTTCGACCGGTTACCGACAGAGTGATGCCCGGTCCCCCGCCGGGGGACCGGGCATCGTGGCAGTCGGGACGGTCAGCAGGCTCCGGGGCCGCCGTACCGGAACGTGCGGGCGCTGAGCTTGTTCGCGCCGTAGACGCCGCCGATGGCACGGACGTTGAGGTCGACGTCGGGCCCGTTGATGAAGGCGACGCTGCCGACCCGGGCCGCACTGGCGCTGTCGACCCCTTGGCCGTTGCCCATGTGGCTGCACGGCTGGGTGGTGGGCGACGCCACCTCACCGAAGTACTGCACCTGCCCGGTACGGGTGAACTGCCCGTTCCACAGGCTGTCCGGGAAGTACCCCAGCCACTCCGTGTCGTACGCGACCCACCACGCGTCGTTGTAGTGCTGGATGCCGAACCGCTTGTTCCCGCCCTGGGGCAGGGTGTCGCCCGGCTTGACGGTCTGGCTGTACTGGACGAAGCCGCACGCGTTGTAGCAGGTTTCCTTCCGGTTCACCCAGTGATAGACGAAGATGTGCGGATCGCTGTCGCCGTTGATCGTGCGGTCCACCGTCCAGCCCACCTCGGCGATCTGCGCCCCGTCGGCGGACTGCACGCTGAGCTCGGCAAGGGTGTGGAAGTCGCCGCTGGCCAGTGTGGGCTTGGCGATGGAGAAGTTCGCGTACGTGCCGTCGGTCTCGGCGGTCTGCGAGCCGACCCCGTAGAGGAAGTTGACCTGCGAGCCGGCGCCGGACACCGGCTCGGTCAGCGGCGGCGGGACGGGCGCGACGACCGAGGTACGGGAGGAGCGCACGGAGCCCCACCGGGAGTTGCGGCCCTTCGGGGAGAACTCGGGCGCGGCCTCGGTGGACCCGGACTTGTCGGCGGGGGCGACGTCCGCGCCCTCGGCCGCCACCTTGGCGCTGGTGGCGCCGGGCTCGGCCCTGGTGACGGCGACCGGGCGGCCACCCCACGGGAGGCGGGCCGGCGGGGTGCTGGCGTCGTCGGCGGCGGCGGCGGACGGGTCGGCGCTCCCGCTCGGCGCGGGCGTGTCAGTACCGGCCGGGTCGGGATCGGCGCCGGCGGAGGGATCTTCACCGGCCGGGTCCGGGGCGGTGCCGGTGGACGGATCTGCGGTGGACGGGTCGCCGGTGGACGGGTCGGTGGCGGCGCCGGACGGCTCCGGGCTCGCGGAAGCCACCGCGGTGACGTCGGGATTCTCGGCCGCGCCGGCGTTGAGCGTCCAGACGGCGCTCATCGATCCGACGGTGACCACGGCTAAGCCGGCGGCGATAAGGCCGCGGCGGGAGATCGACACTTGTCCGTCCTCGTTCATCGGGGGATCCGGAGGCGGTCGGCGAGGGGGAAACCTCCGGCACCGGTTCTCGGCGGCGCAGCCGACGATATAACGCCCTCGATCGCCTCCGCCCCCGCTGAGCTGCTTTTCCGCCTTAACGGCTGAGGCTGTGGACCGATCCGGTGATGCCTGAGGTGGATGTGGCGACGTCCAGTGTCCACATCGTCACGCTGTGCGCAGTTGCTCTGATCGCGAAAGAGGCAAAGTACCCCGAGGCTCTTTCGGGTCCCGCGTGAAACGGGCCCTGGAGCCACGATTGGGCACTCACCGGGGTCGGCGGGCGGAATACCCGAACTGTCCGAAGTGGGCGTTCGCGCGGTGCCCACCGGCAGAGCGGCGGGTGGCCGCGCATGCCGGGCGTGGCCGAGACAGCGCGAGCCCCCGGGCGCGGTCACCGACGCACCCGGGGGCCAACGGCCGGGTCAGTGTCCGGCGGCTCCGGGCCGGGCCCGGCGGGGCAGCAGGAAGCCGAGCCCGAACGCCACGACGAGCAGGACGAGCGCCACCCCGAGCGTGCGCACGGTCACGTCCCGGAAGCCGTCGCGCACCGCACGCTCGGCGTACCCGGCGATCCCGGTGCCGGCGGGGGCCGCCGCGCCGGGCGCGGCCCCGGTGGAGGGGGCCGCCGCGACGGACCGGCACGACGCCGGCTGGGCCTCCGGGTCGTCCTCGGCGACACGGTCGGCGAGGCAGGCGCGGATCCCCGCGACGATCGCCGGCTGCACCTCGGACGGCACGGAGGCCGCAGTGAGCTGCGCGCGCAGCTCGCCCGCCGACGCGTCGACGTGGTGGGTCACCGCGCCGGGCAGCAACCCGAAGAAGATCGTCCCGAGTACGGCGATGCCGAACGCGCCGCCGAGCTGCTGCACAGAGGTCAGCGCCCCGGACGCCGAGCCGGTCTCGGCGTCGTCGACACCCGCCAGCACGATGTCGAAGAACGGCGCCATCGCGAGCCCCATGCCCGCGCCCAGCACCAGCAGGGCCGGGCTGAGCTGGTACGGGCTGATGTCCGCGCCGGTGGCCTGCACGGTGAGGGCGACACCGACCATGCCGAGCCCCATCACCACGGTGCCGATCAGCAGCAGCCGGCGGCCGAGCCGCTCGCTGAGCCCGGCACCCGCGGCCACGAACCCGACGACAGTGCCCAGCGCCTGTGGCAGCGTGGTCAGGCCCGCCTTCAGCGGCGAGTACCCGAGCCCGACCTGCAGGTAGAGGGTGAAGACCAGACCGGTGCCGATCAGTACGGCGAAGAAGAACAGGCCCAGCGCCAGCCCGCCGGTGAAGGCCCGCTTGCGGAAGAGGCTCGGCGTGACCAGCGGATCGCGCCCGGCCCGTTCGCGGGCGGCCTCGTAGCGGCCGAACGCCACGAACAGGACGACGCCCGCCGCCAGCATGACGAAGATCCACGCGGGCCAGTCCAGCTCGCGCCCCTGCACGAGCGGGAAGAGCAGCAGGAACGCGCCGACCGCGGCCAGCAGCACGCCGGCCACGTCGAGCCGCGGCGTGCGCTCGGCGCGGTACTCGGGCAGGAAGCGCAGTGCTCCGATGATCGCGAAGATCCCGAGCGGCAGGTTGATGAAGAAGATCATGCGCCAGCCCGCGCCGAAGTAGTCGGCGTCGACGAGCCAGCCGGCCAGGATCGGGCCGCCGACCGCGGACAGGCCCATCACGGGACCGAACGCACCGAACGCCTTGGCCTGCTCCTTGTCAGAGAACATCTGCTTGATCATGCCGAGGCCCTGGGGCAGCATGATCGCCCCGAACAGGCCCTGCACCGTACGGGCGCCGATGAGCATGCCGGGGCTCGACGCCACCGCGCACAGCAGCGACGCCAGCGTGAAGCCGGCGGCACCGACGAGGAACATGCGACGCCGCCCGTAGATGTCGCCGAGCCGCCCGCCGGTCAGCAGGCCGACGGCCATGGCCAGGGTGTACGCCGCGCCGAGCCACTGGATGAGGCTCAGCGAGCCGCCCAGCTCCGCGCGGATGACCGGGCCCGCGATCGTCGTGACCAGCGAGTCCAGCAGGTCCATGACCTCGGCCGCGAGGATCACGAAGAGCGCGACCCACCGCCATCGGTACGGCGCCCGAGTCTCTTCCAGTACCGCTTGCATCTGTTACCCCCGATGGATAGAACAGTGTTCGTGTTGACGAACACTGTTCTACAGACGAACACCGTTCGCGTCAACTAGGATTACCCGCGATGACCGAACCGGACCTGCCCTCGCCGCCGTGGCGCCCCGCGAGCCCTCGCCGTCCCCGCGCCGCCCGGCCCCCGCTCTCCCGCGACCAGATCGTCGAGGCCGGGCTGCGGATCGTCGCGGCCGAGGGGGTCGAGGCGGCCAGCATGCGGCGGGTCGCGGCCGAGTTCGACACGGGCCCGTCGAGCCTGTACGCCCACGTGGCGAACCGGGACGAACTGCTCGATTTGATGTTCGACCGGGCATGCGCCGGCATCGAGATCCCGGAGCCGGATCCGGCCCGCTGGCCCGAGCAGGTCAAGCAGATGGCGCGGGACGGCTACACCCGGCTGATGGACTACCGCGACCTGGCCCGCGCCGCCCTGTCCACCGTCCCGACCGGACCGAACGCGTTGCGGATCACCGAGGGGATGATGGCGGTCCTGCTGGCCGGCGGCGTCCCACCCCGGATCGCCGGCTGGGCGCTCGACCGCATCTTCCTGTACATGGTCGCCGAGGTCTACGAGAGTTCGCTGCGGCAGGCCAGCATCGAAGCCACCGGCAAGGATCCCGAGCAGTACTTCGCGCACTGGGTCGAGCAGCTCGCCGGCTACTACGAGAGCCTGCCGCCGGAACACTTTCCGAACCTGCACCACCATGCGCGCGAGATCACGGGCGGCGGCGGGGACGAACGGTTCCTCTTCGGACTCGACTTGATCGTCGACGGCCTCGCCCGCTACGTGCAAACTCCGGCGAAACGGTCCACGGGCACGGCCTGAGCAGCGACCGGTCAATACTGGGGTGCATGAGGGACAGCACCGCCGTCGATCGGCTGCCGGTGCCCGTCACCGCGTTCGGGCCACTGCACCTGCTGGCCGTGCGCGTGCACGTACTGGCGAACACCGGCCGGTGCCGGGAGGCCATCGCCGCGGCCGACGCGTACGCGGTGCTGGCCGCCGCCACGGGCGACACCCGTACGCTGCTGTTCCTCCTGCAGGGCAAGCTGTACGCCAACCTGGAGATGGGCCGCCTGGCCGAGGCGGCCGCCCTCGGCGAGCGGCTGTTACGCCACCAGCGGGCCTCCGGCTCTGTGCTCGGCGAGGCCAAGGCGCTGTGCGACCTCGCCCGCGTACACGTGCTGAGCGGCCACGACATCGACGGCATGCACCACCTGGCCCGCGCCGGGGTGCTGCTCGACCGCAGCACCTTCGACGGCGACCGACGCCGCTCGGCGCTCTGCTCGTTCGCCGAGGCCGCCACCACGGCGGAGATGTACGAGACCGCCGCCGCCACGTACGAGCAGCTCAGCGACGCATCGCCGGCGTTCCGGCTGGTCCATGCGGGCACCCTGCTGTACTGGGGGCTGCGTCTGGGGCACGTCGGGCGTACCGGCGAGAGCGCGGCCCGGCTGCGCCGCAGCGCCGAGCTGACCCGGCAGCACCTGGAGGAGACCGGGCCGCACAGCGGTGACGCGGGCACCACGGCGATGCTGGCCCTGGCGCTGGCCAAGCTCGGCGACGTCCTCCCCGCCGAGAAGCTGGCCCGCGACGCGATCACGCCGTTGCGGGCGGGCGAGAACCACCAGTACGCCCGCCTCGCCCACCTGGCCCTCGGCGTCAGCCTCCGGGCACGGGGCCAGCTGGCCGAGGCTCGCCGCGAGCTGGTCGCCGCCCGCGAGCTGTGCGGGTACGGCGCCCGCCCCGACGAGCCGTTGATCATCCGGTTCGAGATGGCGCAGACCGCCCGCGAGATCGACGACTCCCAGTCCAGCCGCGACCTGTTCGAGGCGGTCGAGAGCCAGGTCCGCGAGTTGTGGCGGCTGCGGCTGCACCGGCTGGCGATGCTGCGCCAGGCCCGCCAGCGCGAAGAGCTGGAGACCGCCCGGATGCGCGCCGAGCGGGAGATCATGCGTGACCCGCTCACCGGCCTGGGCAACCGGCGCCGCTTCGACGCCGTACTGCGCCGCATCGACACGGGACGGATCGCGCCGCCCCTGGCGCTGCTGCTCATCGATCTCGATCACTTCAAGGCGGTCAACGACGCGTACTCGCACATCGCGGGCGACCACGCGCTGCGCGAGGTGGCGGCCATCCTGCGGGCGCACTGCCGGGCGCAGGACGTGCCGGTGCGCTACGCGGGCGACGAATTCGTCGTGTTCCTGCACGGCGACGCGGTCGCGGGCCGCGAGGTCGCGGAGCGCATCCGGGCCGCGGTCGCCCGGGCGGACATCCTGGCCGGGGTACGCCTCACGGTCAGCGTCGGCCTGGCGGCCATGGCACCGGGGATGAGCGCGGACACCCTGTTCCGCGCGGCCGACGAGCGCCTGTACGCGGCCAAGTGGAGCGGCCGCAACGCCATCGCCTCGTGACGACCTACTGGGGGGAGGCCGCTCCGGAGGCCTGGTATGCGACGCCTTCGCTCCGGTCGCCGGTCTGGTCAGCGGACGGGGAGCCGCCCTCCTGCCGCCCCGCGAGCGCGTGCGGTCTCGGGCTGGGCACCGTCGGGCGGTCCGCGCCAGCCACTGTCCCGGTTCCCGCTGCACCGTCGCCTACCGGGGACGTCCGGATCTCCGCCAGTGCGCGGCGCAGGGCCGAGCGCAGCACGGGCGCCAGTGGTCGTTCGACGAAGCGATGCACCAGCCATGCGAGCGCCAGCACCGCCGCCATCGTGCCGATGATCAGCACCGACGCCGGCAGCGCGGCGCGGTCGTGGACGGCCCGGATCACGCTGTATCCGATGCGCTGGTGCAGCAGGTAGAAGGGGTAGGTCAGGCAGCCGGCAGTGCCGAGCCACCGCCAGGTGATCCGACTGGTCCTGCCGAGGGCGATGGCGAGCATCACGCCGTAGGCAACGGTGATGATCAGCAGCGCCGGCCATCCGGGTACGGAGAAGCCCGGGTGCACGTCCGCGATGCGTACCTGCACCCGTTGCAGGCTGACCAGCCAGCAGAAGCCGACGATGGCCCAGAGCAGGGCGTTGGGCCGGTAGCGATGCATCAGGTACATGGCCACCCCGGCCACGAAGTACGGCGCCCAGGTCGGCATGACGAGAGTGTCGATCAGCTTGCTGTCCAGGCTCGGAGTGAGGATCGCGGCGGTCATCCACAGGATGCAGAACGCCGTGACACGCCGATATGTCAGGCCGCGCCAGCTCAGGAGTGCGAAGAGCAGGTAGAAGCGCAACTCCACCCAGAGCGTCCAGTAGACCGTGTCGACCAGCGGCGTGCTGAGTGGCTCGGCCAGCATGGTCATGTTCACAGCGATATCCGGCGGAGTCAGCTTGGTCGCGACCGGCACGCCGACGGTGACCGGCAGGACCGCGATCACGACAGCGGTGATCAAGCAGGATATCCAGAATGCCGGATATACCCGGACCACCCGGGAGGTGAAGAACTCGCCGAGGCCGCGGCCCCAACTGCTCATGCAGATGACGAACCCGCTGATCATGAAGAACAGCTCGACCCCGAGGAACCCGTAGATCAGTACGTGGCTGGCCGTGGGCAGGTGGTACGCCGGAGGGTGGACCCCGTCGATGCGCCAGGCGACGCCGTAGTGGTAGCCCGCGACAGCCAGCGCGCACAACAGGCGCAGGCCGTCCATGGCGAGCAGGCGCGGCCGGGCGGCGGAACGGCGGGCGGCCATGGTCCTCTTCTCGGTCGGGGTACAGACGACGGGACGGCGGGGTCACACGTCGATGACAGCGGTCACCGGGATCGCGGTGAGGTCCACCTCGTCCCGCTGGGAAGCTTTTCGGCCGCCAAAGGTACCGGCGTGAATCAATCACCGGTGGACATGCTCACTTTGGGTAGACAACCCCGGAGGCGCCGCTGTACGGGTTGCGGGTGCCGTCGGTCAGGCTGCCGGTGCCCTGCGCGTCGAGCCACACGACGTACGGCTCGCCCGACTTGAGCCCGGTGATCGTGGTGGTGACGGTGCATCCCGAGCCCGTGACCGGCACGCTGGTCCAGGTGTATCCGGGCTGGGGCCCCGTGATGAGCCGCTGCGGCACCGCGGTGACTCGGAAGGTGGAGGCGCTCCGCCGCGGCCAGCTCACGGTGAGTGATCGGACGCCGGCGGTGACCGTGACCGGGATGACCACCTGACCGTTCGGTGGGACGGGGCAGGCGCTGCCGGAGACCGACGGATACGCCACCGGAGGCAGCGTCGTCGGCCGGGAGGGGTACGTCACCGCCGAGCTGGGGGTCGGCGAGCCGCTGGCCACGACGATCCAACTGCCCGTGGAACCCGCCACGGGAGTCGCCGAGGCCGTGGGTGCGGGCGTCCCGGCGGTGAGCGCCACCACGCCGCACCCACTGAGGGCGAGCGGCACGAGAAGTGCCACCAAGAGTCGTGCCCGCATCCGTGCTCCTCCGGTCCCGCGGCCTGGTCTTCCCCGCACCGATCGGCCGTGACGCGCGTTCACTGAGGTTTGGACAGCCGCACTGCCGGGGAAGCGCATCGAGGCGAACGGTCACTGCACGTGACCGCTCGCCTCGACGTTCCGGGCTGAAACTCAGGTACCGGTGGCCCACATCGGGGTGAGCTGGTCGCCGCTCAGGTCTTCGATAAGCGGCTTGTTCTTTCCGCAGTAGATCACGAAGTTGGAATCTTCCTGAAGCGCCAGGAGTGGGTACGACCGCAGTCCAGTGCACTTGTTGTTCGTCTTGCTGGACCACACAGCCACACCGTTGGCCTTGTACAGGACAAGGTTTCCATCGGTCTGGAACTTCATCCGGGTAGCGCCCGAGTTCGCGGTGTTAGTGGACCACGACGTACGCCCCGTGCTGCGGTCGGAAATGACAAGATTGCCGTTCGACTGGAAGCTCAGCTTGGCCAGGCCGAAGTACCAGGCCTTCCCAGAGTCGAGCCACTGCGTGGCATAGCTGACGTGGAGCGCGACCTTGCCCCGGAACGTTTCGTAGGTACGACCAGGGTTTCCCGTCGGCCCGTCAGCATATGCGGGAGTAGCCATACCCATGGCCACAGCCAGCCCGGCCACAGTCCCCAGCAGGGTGCGAACCGCTCGCGATCTCGTCATGAATACCTCTCTGCAGGAAACCGCAAGAAAGGGAACAAGGTGAGCGCACAACAGTGATGCGTGCGCTTTGATTACATTCCCCCGCGGTTACGGAAAGCTAATCTTGCTCAATTACGGAGCGTAACGTACAGCGACGTCTCAGCCATTGTCAACTTGCTATTTGTCCGGCCCCGATGGTTCTGAGAAGTTGCCGCCCACCCGGTCCGTGTGTCGCTTTCCGAGGCTGCGGGGCCGACTCGACGATTAGTCCAAACAGCATCGAACGGCTCGATCCAATGACAATTCTCGCGTCACGTGGTGCTGGCGATGTCGATGTTGCCAGGGTGCAGTTACAGCTGATCACAGCGTTTCAGAAGTGCGATGTCGGTAAGCCCGGCTGCGTACCCGTCGTCGCCGCGATCGTCACTGAGCGTGACATCTTGATGCTGTGATTCATTTCTCGGCTTACGGGGGACACTGCCCGGCAGGAACACCGCAGGCTCAGCAGGTCAACCGTCGGGCCGATCTACGTGGCGTCGGCCATTGAAAGGAAACCGCCAGGCATGGACCGCCTCAGCCCGCCGAGCTACCGCCCTGCAGCGCATGGGTGACCGTGACGGCCAGCTTCTCCAGGTAGTCGTCGTCGATCGGCGTCCGGGCGACGGCGACCCGCCAGTAGATCGGGCCGAGGATCAGGTCCACGGCCACGTCGGGGTCGGCGTCGGCGGGCAGTTCCCCGCGGGCGATGGCCTGGCCGACCAGTTTGTCGCCGACCGCATGCTGGTGGGTGCGCAGCGCCCGTTGCAGGGTCTCGGCGATCTGCGGGTTCCGCGCGGCCTCGGCCATCAGGTCCGGGATGATCTGCGAGGCCATCCGGTGCTGCAGCGCCTTGCTGGCGATCATGAGGAGCAGCCGGAGGTCACCGGCGAAGGTCCCGGTGTCGGGAAGCGGCACGGCTCGCTCGGCCACATCCGAGACGATCTCGAGTACCATTTCGAGCTTGTTGCTCCACCTGCGGTAGATCGCGGTCTTGCCGACCCCGGCCCGGCGTGCGACAGCCTCGATGGAGAGGCGGCCGTAACCCACCTCGGCCAGCTCTTTCATCACGGCGTTGCGGATCGCCACGGTGATGTCCCCGCGCAGGACCGCCGCTCCGGCGGGTGCTCGTTTCCCGGTCGCCACGGAGGCAATATAGCGCAACGACGCTACGGTTGCGTTCCGCCGTTTGCTGGGTTACCGTCGGCGTCACGTCGATACGATGCCGTTTCAACGACATCAGGTCGCTAGTGTGTTCACGCGCAAACCCCCGAGGCCCGGCACGTCCGCCCGGCCGACGAGATCGGAGCGCCACCCCATGGTCCAGACTGCGGTCGCCGGCAACGACACCGGTCTGCCTATGAAGGAGCTGGCCAAGCGGCACGGCCTGCGCGCCGCCGGGGCCCTGCCCAGCCTGCCCGCGTACGTCAGGCAGCTGTGGGCCTACCGGCACTTCACCGGGGCGTACGCCAACGCCAAGGTCTCCTCGTCGCTGGGCAACACCCGGCTGGGAATGATCTGGCAGGTGCTGACGCCGCTGCTCAACGCCGCGGTGTATTTCCTGATCTTCGGCGTGATCCTGGCCGGCAGCAAGGAGATGGACAACTTCATCGCCTACCTCTGCACCGGCGTGTTCGTCTTCGGCTACACCCAGTCGGTGGTGCAGAACGGCGTCCAGTCGATCACGGGCAACCTCGGCCTGATCCGGGCGCTGCACTTCCCCAGGGCCAGCCTGCCACTGGCCGTCGTGCTGGTCGAGGCGCGCAACCTGATCGCCTCCATGGCTGTGCTGATCACGATCGTGCTGATCACGGGCGAGCCGGTCACCGTCGAGTGGCTCCTGATGGTGCCGGCCCTGATGCTGCAGACGATCTTCAACACCGGCCTCGCCATGCTGACTGCGCGGCTCGGCTCCAAGATCGTTGACTTCAAGCAGCTGGTCCCGTTCATCATGCGCATCTGGATGTACTGCTCCGCCGTCCTCTACAACGTGCAGCAGTTCGAGAAGCGCCTCGACGGCTGGACGCTGCGCCTGGTCGAGGCCAACCCGATGCTGGTCTTCATCGAGCTGATGCGGCACGCGCTGATGGAGAACGTCCCGCTCGCCGGCTCGCCGACCCGGCTGTGGGTCCAGTCGATCATCTGGGCTGTGATCGTGGGCATCGGCGGGTTCGTGTACTTCTGGCGCGGTGAGAAGGGGTACGGCCGTGGCTGAGACAACCGAGCGGGTACCCACCGTCATCGCGGAGGACGCCCACGTCGTCTACCGGGTGTACGGCTCGGCGGGCCAGGGCACGAACAGCCCCGTGGCCAGCTTCAAGCGAATCGTCACCAAGCAGAAGTCCAGCGCGGTCCGCGAGGTGCACGCGGTCAAGGGCGTGAGCTTCGTCGCGTACAAGGGTGAGGCGATCGGGCTCATCGGCAGCAACGGCTCCGGCAAGTCCACGCTGCTGCTGGCGATCGCCGGGCTGCTGCCGGTCGAGCGGGGCGCGATCTACGCCTCCGGGCAGCCCTCGCTGCTCGGCGTGAACGCCGCGCTGATGAACGACCTGCCGGGCGAGCGCAACGTCGTGCTGGGCTGCCTAGCCATGGGCATGAGCCCGGCCGAGGTGCGGGAGAAGACCGCCGACATCATCGAGTTCTCCGGCATCAACGAGCGCGGTGACTTCAGCTCGCTGCCGATGAAGACGTACTCGTCCGGCATGTCGGCCCGGTTGCGCTTCTCCATCGCCGCGGCCAAGAAGCACGACGTGCTGCTGATCGACGAGGCGCTGGCCACCGGCGACGCCAAGTTCCGGCGCCGCAGCGAGCAGCGGGTCCGCGAACTGCGCGAGGAGGCCGGCACGGTGTTCCTGGTGAGCCACAGCGAGCAGTCGATCCGGGACACCTGCGAGCGTTCGATCTGGCTGGAGTCCGGCGTCATCCGCGCGGACGGCCCGACCGAGGACGTGATGAAGGAGTACGAGGCCTACATGGGCAAGTAGGCCCCGCACTGCCGTTCGCTCAGCGCACCGACAGGTGCACGTGGTTGGTGTGGTCGCTCGACGGATCCCCGTTGCCCCGGGTGTACGCCTTCCAGCCGCTGCTGGGCAGCCAGATCCGGCGGAACCAGATGACGTACAACACGTTGAGCCGGTCGGCGTTGCCGATGAAGAAGTTCGCCAGCCGGTCGCCGTACGTGCGACTGGCACCGGAGGCCACGCCGCCGAAGCCACCCTTGTCGGCCGCGAAGTCACACGCCCGCCCCTTGGGATGCTCCCCGAAGCTCTGGTGCCGGAAGCACGCCACGAAATGCGTGAAGCCCGCCGCCTTGGCCTGCTGCATGGCGAAGAGCAGGCGGGGCGTGATGCAGCCGGTGGTCGTCGGGTCGTCGACCGTGCAGCCGGTGCCCAGGTTGCTCGGCGCCGTGGCGGACTTGGTGCTGTTGCCGCCGCTGGGTCCCTCGGCATCCTGGCCGCCGCCCGCGGCCTTGAGCGCCGCCTCGGCCTGCGCCTTGCGGCGGGCCATGACGTTGAGCTGCTTCTGCTGATCGCGGATCGTGGCGTCGATCGCCAGCTTCGCCTGTGCCTGGCCGTCGCGGGTCTGCTTCAGGTCGCGCATCGCCTCGTCCTGCCGGATCGCGACCGACTGCAGGGCGTCGGCCCGGTCCAGCAGCGTGCCCGAGTCGGAGGCGCCCAGCATGGCGCTCATCGGGCCGAGCCGCCCGGTCCGGTAGCTCTGCGCCACGATCTCGTCCAGGGCCGCCTGGCGCGGGCCGAGTTCGGCGTCGAGCCGCTGCAGCGCCGCGGCCAGGTCCCGCTGGCGTTGCTTCGACCGGGCCAGCGCGTCCCTGGCATCGACGAAGCCACGGGACGCGGCGTCGAGGGCGTCGGTCAGTGACTTGGTGCCGCCTTCGTCGCCGGTGTCACCCGGAGCGGCGAGCGGCCGGGGTGCCGCAGCGGAGGCCGAGCCGGTGACGACCGGTCCGGATACGACGACCAGCAGCGCCAGAAGCGTTGCCCACAGCCGGCGGGCAGGGGTGTGCCGCACGTGCCTTCCTTCCGTCGGCCGCCGACCGGGTTAGCTGACGGGTTCGGGACGGAAGTGGCCCCTACCGCGCGGGTGGCGCGGATTCACCCCACGTACGTGGTTCCCCGGTTCGCCCGAGGGCGATTAGGCGGCGGTTTCCGCCGACGCCTTTCCTGACGTCGTTATCGAACGGAGACCGTGTCGAAGAATACTCAGCCTCGCCGAAATCAACAGGGGTAGCACTCTCGGTTACCGGACACTGACAATGCGTCAGCGCAATGAGAGAAACGCAACGATTCACATTGACCCGCGTTACGGCCCCGGGACCGGCGATTCCTTCGGGGGTATCACGGAAAGTTGTTGCCTGGTAACGCATTTGGCACCGGTCGACGCGATGATTCGTCAGGTAAGCTGGCCGCCGGTCACTGCCAGGAAGGCACCACCCCCAAAGGTGCCGGCAGGCCACCACCTAATCGCCCTCGGGCGAGCCGGGGAACCACGTTTGTGGGGTGAATCCGCGCCACCCGCGCGGTAGGGATCGCTTCCGTCCCGAACCCGTCAGCTAACCCGGTCGGTGGTCACGTGGAAGGAAGAGAATGACGGCTAGACACCGCCGGTGGCTGACCGTGGCACTGGCACCGCTCGTCGCCATGACGTTGCTTGCAGCGCCGGCCGCTCCGGCCAGCGCGGACCCCGGCAGCGGCACCGCCGCGCCCGACGAGGGCACGGATCCCCCGCTGCTCAACGACGTGATGGAGTCGACGAACCGTCGGTTCGTCGCCGCCAAGGCCGCCGTCGCGAAGTCGACGAAGACCCAGCTGGCGCTCGCCATCGACGTGCGCAACGCCGAGGCCAGGCGCGACACGCTGGTGCCCGAGGTGGGCGCGGTCGCCGGGCAGCAGTACCGCACCGGGAACCTGTCGGCCATGAGCTACCTGCTCAACGCGGACAGCTCCGACTCCTTCCTCCGGAAGGCCATCTCGCTCGAAGAGATCAACTCGATCAACGACGAGAAGCTGCACGAGCTGAACAGCGCGATCGACGAGGTCACCTCGACCAAGGCCCGGCTGGACGCCGAGATCAAAGAGCAGCAGCAGAACCTCGCCGCGATGAAGAAGCAGAAGGAGACCGCCGACAAGGCGCTCGCCCTGGTCGGTGGCGAGAGCCTCACGGGCGGGTTCGTGGTGGCCAAGTCACCGGTCGCCGCGCCCGCCCCGCGCAACTCCGACGGCGGCTTCTCCCCCGAGGCGTGCACGGTCGACGACCCCACCACGGGCGGCTGCATCACCCCGCGGACCTTCCACCTCTACAAAGAGGTGAAGAAGGCGGGGTTCAACCGCTTCGTCGGCTGCCACCGCGACGGTGGGCCGTTCGAGCACCCGAAGGGTCGCGCCTGCGACTGGTCACTGCAGAAGAGCGGGTTCTCTGTCGCGCACAACGCGGACATGAAGAACTACGGCAACAACCTCATGGCGTTCCTGGTCCGCAACGCCGACCGGCTCGGGATCTACTACGTCATCTGGTTCAAGCAGATCTGGTTCCCGGCCACCGGCTGGCACACCTACCACGGCCCGAGCGCGCACACGGACCACGTACACGTGTCGTTGCTCTGACCGCGACCACGAACGGCCCCGTCCGATGGACGGGGCCGTTTCGCGTGATCGGCCTCAGCCGCCGGCGCCGACCCGGCGCACCGGCGCGCGGCCCGCGGGCTGCCGCGGCGCGGCGGTGGTCGGCGGCGCCGCCGGGATCGGTACGGTCACCGGCTTCACCTGGGTCACCTCGATCTCCTTGCCGTGGTGGACCAGCTCCAGCCGGGCCGCCCCGCCGCCGTTGCGCAGCGAGTACGTGACCTCGTCCGGCGTCACGTCGACCCGCAGCCGCTTGCCGTGCCAGAGCAGCGAGAAGTCCAGCCGGTTGATCCGGCTCGGCAGCCGGGGTGCGAACGACAGCTGACCGTTGAAGTCACGCATGCCGCCGAGCCCGGCGACCAACGCGATCCACGAGCCCGCCAGCGACGCCACGTGCACCCCGTCGCGGGCGTTGCGGTGCAGGTCGTGCAGGTCCATCAGGGCGGCCTCGCCGAGGTAGTCGTGGGCCAGTTCCAGGTGACCCACCTCGGCGGCCAGGACCGCCTGGACGCAGGCCGACAGCGACGAGTCCCGCACGGTCCGGGCGTCGTAGTACGCGAAGTTGCGCGACTTCTCCTCCGGGGTGAAGGCGTCGCCGCGCACGTACATCGCCATGACCAGGTCGGCCTGCTTGACCACCTGCTTGCGGTACAGGTCGAAGTACGGGTAGTTCAACAGCAGCGGGTACGCCTCCGGCGGAGTGTTCTCGAAGTCCCACTCCTGCAGCCGGGTGAAGCCCTCCGACTGCTGGTGCACCCCCAGCTCCCGGTCGTACGGGATGTGCACGGACGCGGCCGCGTCCCGCCACGACGCCGACTCCTCCTCGTCCACCCCCAGCCTGCGGGCCACCTCCGGGTGGCGCTGGCAGGCGTCCGCGGCGGTGAACATGTTCTGCTGCGCCATCAGGTTGGTGTAGACGTTGTCGTCCACCACGGCGGTGTACTCGTCCGGTCCGGTGACGCCGTCGATGTGGAACCGGCCGTGCCGGTCGTGGTGGCCCAGCGACCGCCACAACCGGGCGGTCTCCACGAGCAGCTCCAGCCCGATCTCCCGCTCGAAGTCGAGATCACCGGTGGCCTGCACGTACCGGCGCACCGCGTCGGCGATGTCCGCCCCGATGTGGAACCCCGCCGTGCCCGCCGGCCAGTACGCCGAGCACTCCTGGCCGCGGATCGTGCGCCACGGGAACGCGGCGCCCTGCAGCCCCAGGGTCTGCGCCCGCTCCCGCGCCAGGTCCAGCGTCGAGTGCCGCCAGCGCAGCACGTCGGCGGCCGCGGATGGCTGGGTGTAGGTCAGCGCGGGCAGCACGAACGTCTCGGCGTCCCAGAACGTGTGCCCGTCGTATCCGGGGCCGGTCAGGCCCTTGGACCCGATCGGCCGCTGCTCGGCGCGGGCACCGGCCTGCAGCGTGTGGAACAGGCCGAAGCGCACCGCCTGCTGCACCTCCGGGTCCCCCTCGACCTTGACGTCGGAGTGGTCCCAGAACTGGTCCAGGTATTCGCGCTGGGCCTCGACCAGGCCGTCCCAGCCGTCCAGCCGGGCGCTGGCCAGCGCGGCGCCGACCTGGTCGCGGACGGCGGGCAGAGAGCGATTGCTCGACCAGCCGTATGCGGCCAGCTTCACCACGCGCAGCCGCTGACCCGGTTCGAGCTTGCAGGCCACGGTCGTCCGCAGCCAGTCCGGGTGGCCCTCGGTGGTGACGGCGTGCCGGCCGGGCGCCTCCACGAGGTGCTCCATCGCGGCGGCCATCCGCAGGTCGCTGGCCTTGGTGCGGTGCACCAGCAGACCGCCGGTGCGCTGCTCCAGCATCTCCTCGGCCTGCAGCGGGTGATCCAGCACCGCGGCCACCCGCGGATCCTTGGTCATCGGGGGCAGCTGCTCGTTGGCGACCAGCTCCGACTGCAGGATCAGCCGGGCCGAGGCCTCCAGCGGCTCGACCTCGTACAGGAACGCGACCACGGCGCGCTGGGTGAAGGAGACCAGCCGGACCGTACGGATCCGGATCGCCTGTCCGGAGGGCGACACCCATTCGGCTGTGCGTTCCAGGGTCCCGGCACGCAGGTCGAGTACGCGCTCGTGGGAACGCAGTTCGCCGTACCTGACGTCGAGCGGCTCGTCGTCGACGAGCAGCCGCATCAGCTTGGCGTTGGTCACGTTGATCATCGTCTGGCCGGACTCGGGGAAGCCGTACCCCGCCTCGGCGTACGGCAGCGGCCGCAGCTCGTAGAACGAGTTCAGGTACGTGCCGGGCAGGCCGTGCGGCTCGCCCTCCTCGAGATTTCCGCGTATCCCGATGTGGCCGTTGGACAGCGCGAAGACCGACTCGGACTGGGCCAGCAGGTCCAGGTCCAGGCGGGTCTCCCGGATGTGCCACGGGTCGACGGGATAGGCCCGTTCACGGATCACGGTAGTGCCCCTCGTAATGCGAAGAAGAGAGTCTGTGAATCTGTCAACGCCGCTAGCGCGTGAGCAGTTCGGAAAGATCTTGTACGACGATGTCGGCGCCGTGGTCGAGCAGCGCCCGAGCCTGGCCCACCCGGTCGACCCCGACGACGATGCCGAAGCCGCCCGCACGCCCGGCGGCCACCCCGGCCTGGGCATCCTCGAACACTGCGCAGTGCTCGGGTGCGGTGTCAAGCAGCTTTGCGCCGTACTGGAAGGTATCCGGGGCGGGCTTGCCCGGCAGCTGATGCTCGCGGGCGGTGACGCCGTCCACGCGCTCCTCGAGGAGGTCGGCGATGCCCGCGGCCTCCAGGACGTCCTTGCAGTTGGCGCTGGCCGAGACGACGGCGCGGCGCAGACCGGCCGACTTCGCCGCGTTCAGGTAGTCCACCGAGCCCGGGTAGACCTGCACCGCTCCTTCCTTGATCTTCTGCAGGACCAGCACGTTCTTGCGGTTGCCGATGCCGTTGACGGTCACTGCGTCGGGACCGTCGCCCGGCGTACCCTCCGGCAGGGTGATACCCCTGGAGGCGAGAAAAGTACGCACACCGTCGGCACGCTGCCGACCGTCGACATAGCGGTGGTAGTCGGTGCCCTCGTCGAACGGCACGAACGCCTGCCCGTGCTCGGCCGACCAGCCGCGCAGGAACGCGTCGAACGTCTGCTTCCAGGCGGCGTTGTGCACCAGCGCGGTCTGCGTCAGTACGCCGTCAAGGTCGAATAGGCAGGCGGTGACATGAGGTGGAAGTCCGAGCACTGGCCCAATGTAGTCGCGCCGCCCGCACTTCGCGGCGGAAAGGCCCGCTCACATTTTCTGGGCGATTCCGCTCTGTTAAGTCCAAGCCCGCGCTTCGTTGCTCCACTCAGGGCCGGTGAGCTGGCTCCAGAGCGATCCGCAGCCCGATGGTGGTCCCGATCGGGCCGGTGGCGATGGTGACTTCGTCGCACAACTGGTGCGCCAGCCAGATGCCCCGGCCGCCCACCTCGAACGCCTCGGGCACTCCGGGGCAGCCGAGGAGGCGCTCGGGGATGCCCGGCCCGGAGTCGGTCACGGTGCACCACGCCGAGCCGGCGGTCACCCAGACGACGATGCGCCCGTGACCGCCGGCATGCAGCACGACGTTGGTGATCACCTCGTTGACCGCAAGCACGAAGCCGTGCAGGCGGTCGCCCGCGAAACCGGCCGCCGTGAGGCGGTCGGTCACCTCGTGCCGGACGGTCGTGATGTCGTCGCGGCCGAAGGTGCGGTCGAGCAGCACCGGGGAGGTGGGCGACGCAGCCGGAGCCGCGTCCGATCGCCTGCCGGCAGCCGGGCGCAACGTCTCCTGGCTCGCGCACGAGCCACTTCTCTCCTCCACCAGCGAGCAGCCTACGCGCTGCGGCCCCGGCACGGCAGGCGACAATCCGACCGAGGGCTCAGAAGAGGTGCGCGATGGTCCGGAAGATCTCCGCGTAGAAGTTCCCGTCGATGTCCCGGTACAGGCTGAACTTCATCCCCGGGCTGCCGAAGAACGGGCGCAGCGTCCAGGCCAGCTGAGTGCCGACGAAGCCGAACAGCAGGATCCAGACGTACAGCAGCGCCATGCTCGGGGGCGTGGCCGCGGCCTGGGGGCGGGGCACGGGCCGCATGTGCGGGTGCGGGTGCAGGACGAACTGCTGGCCGGGCGGGGCCTGCGCCGGGACGGTCTGGGTCAGCGTGGCGGTGGCGCCGTTGCCGTTGGCGGGCACTGTCACGGGCGCGGCCGGGTCGGCGGCGGGAGCGGCCGGGTCGGCGGGCGGCACCGCGGGGGCCGGGGCGGGCCCGCCGGCGAGCGCGGGCCGGGGGGCCAGCAGGCCGTGCTCGTTGAGCACCTTCATGCCGCCGGTCAGGAAACGCAGTCCGACCAGCGCCGACAGCGCCAGGATCGCCACGTTCAGCAGCTTGAAGAAGCCGTAGTCCGGCGCGGTGATGAGGAAGAACAGGCTGATCGGCGCGAACGCGAGGGCCAGCATCGCGGTGACGGTCAGCGCCACCATCACCAGCGACAGCGACTGCCGTACCGACAGGCGGGCGCCGAAGACGAGGTTGAACAGGTACAGCGTGGGCAGGCAGATGGCCAGCGTGACCAGGAACAGCAGGGGGAGCTTGACCGCCGAGGTCAGGGCCATCAGCACACTGTGGAACGAGCCCAGTACCGCGCCGTAGCAGGCCAGCGCGATCACCGTGCTGACCAGCATCTGACCGGTCAGGCGGGTGAGCCCCCGGTCCTCCACCACCTGCTGCCAGATGCCCTGGCGGTCTCGCAGGATGCGTTCGATCACCAACAACCCGGACGAATTAGCCATGCTGACCCCTCACGGAAGTGACGTCGATACGCCATCGCATCGACGTGCGGGTGAGGTTAGACCATGGTGTCAAGAATTCGACAGTCCTCAGCGCCAGCCGATGTCGATCCGGTCCCCGCGCTCGTCGAAGAAGTGCAGCGCGTCCATGCGTACGGCGACAGACAGCGGGTGCCCCGGCGACACGGCGGGGTACGGCGCCAGCCGCACCGCCAGCTCCGCCGGACGCCGGTGGTGGCGCCCCGGATCGTTCAGCACGCTGGTGCGCTGGGCGGGTTCGAGCGTGGCCACGGCGGAGCGCTCCCCGCGCCCGGCCAGGCGCTGCAGCGCACTACCGACCCGGCGCAGCGGCCCGCCCGGCACGGCCTGCTGCGGCGCCTTGCCGCCCAACTCGTCGACGACGATCGCGGTCGCGCCGATGTCCAGGAACGCCAGCGACTCGTGCCCGTGGTGCTCCAGGAAGCGGATCCGGCCGTGCAGCACGTCGCCCGGAGTGTCCGGCGACACCGGGGTCAGCGCCTCGGCCCGTACGCCCACCACGATGCGCTCGCCGTGGTAACGCGCGACCGCCCGCGCCCGGATGTCGGTCCACGGCAGGTACAGGGCCTGCTCGCCGAAGGTCAGCGTGACGTACCGGTCGAGGTGGACGTACACCTGGGCTTCCAGCAGGTTCATCCGCGGCGCGCCGAGGAACGCGGCGACGTACAGGGTGGCGGGGCGGCCGTACACCTCGGTGGGGGTGCCGATGTCCTGCAGCACCCCGCGGCGCATGATCGCCACCCGGTCGGCCATGGTCAGCGCCTCGGCCTGGTCGTGCGTCACGTACATGGTGGTGACGCCCAGCTCGCGGGTCAGCCCGGTGATCTCGGCGCGCAGCTCGGCGCGCAGGCCGCTGTCCAGGTTGGACAACGGCTCGTCCATGAGGAACAGGCCGGGGCGGCGCACGATCGCGCGGCCCATGGCCACCCGCTGGCGCTGGCCGCCCGAGAGCTGGCCCGGCTTGCGCCCGAGCACCTCGGCGATGCCGAGCGCGCTGGCCACGTCGCCGATGCGTTCCATGCGGGGGGCCGGGTCGACGCCGGAGAGCTTGAGCGGGAAGCCGATGTTGTCGCCGACGGTCATGTGCGGGTACAGCGCGAAGTCCTGGAAGACCATGGCGATGCTGCGGTCGCGCGGCGGCACGTCCAGGACCGGCTCGCCGTTGAGCAGGATCTCGCCCGCGGTGGGGTCCTCCAGCCCGGCGATCATGCGCAGGACGGTGGACTTGCCGCACCCGGACGGGCCGAGCAGCACGAGGAACTCGCCGTCGTTGACCGACATGCTGACCTTGTCGACGGCGAGGGTGCCGCCGGGCCAGACCTTCGTGACGTCCTTGAGTTCGACGGTCGACACCGTCCACCTCCTGCTGCTGCGCGACTTACGGTGATCCGGGCCTCACCCGAGCGATCGGGCCTACTGTGACCATCGGTATCGACGCCTAGCCATCGGGTGAACGTTCCATTCGCACACTGTGACCAGGTGGTTACAATGATCAACGATCACGCTGCGCGTGCATCAATCCATCGCACTGCGTCACTGGGGCGGCGTACTGTCCAATGCGCTCCGTGACGATCGAGCGCCCCGCCGGTCCACCACCGCTTGCACCACCACGGCGCCCGCCACCCACAGCGCCAGCACCGCCTCGGCGTCCGTCGCGATGCCCGCCACGCCCGCCGCCGTCAGCAGCAGCACCCGCCCGTCCCAGCCGAGCACCGCGCCCGTCGCCGCGGCCGCGGGCGCCGCCTTCTCCATCCGCGCCGTCACGTCGTAGTGCCGCACCGCCAGCGCGAACAACACCGCGTAGGTGACCGGTGTGACCACCCCGCCGACCAGGGAGACCGCGACGACGGTCAGGTACTCGGCCGCCCGCAGCGCGGCGGGCACCAGCCAGTCCAGCGGCCCGTCGTGCGGCGCCCGCGCCGCCAGCCCGGCGCCCAGCACCAGCAGCGCCGCGACCGCCAGCGCGATCCGCGACACGCCGTCCGACGTCGGGGCGACGAGCAGCACCACGATCAGGATGGCGGGCACCAGCGCGGCGATCGCGGCAAGGAGCAGCGGCGTGGACCAGCCCGCCCGGGCGAGAACCGCGCGGACCAGCGGCCCGTCGTCGCGGTGCCGCGCCCGGTCCGGCCGGTCCAGCACGGCGACGCGCATCGACAGCGCACGCAACGAGCGCAGCCCCAACGTGTACGCGAAGGCCAGCGCCCCCCAGATCAGCACCCCGGCCAGCGCGACCCGGCCGTTGGCCACCGCCGCGAGCACCGCGATCAGCGCCCACCGCTCGCCGATCGGGAACACCACGATCCGCTTCAGCCAGTACGCCGCCGAGCCCGTGTCGGCCTGCACCCGATTGGAGGCCCGGCTCAGCCGCGCCCCGACCCCGCCCCCCGCCGCGGCACCACCGCCACGGGCGGCCGCCTCGTCGTGCAGCACCCCGTACCAGGCGTCGGTCATGTGGCGGACGGTCTGCAGCACGATCGCCGCGATCGCCAGCGGCCACGCGTACGGCAGCCCGATCCGTTCCGCCCCGGCGGCCAGACCGGCGTAGACCATGTACTCCTTGGCCCGGTCGGCCATCGTGTCCAGCCAGCCGCCGAACGCTCCGAAGTGCCGGGTGTAACGGGCCAGCTGCCCGTCCACGCAGTCCAGCACGAAGCCGAGGTACAGCAGCACCGCCCCGGCGATCATCGCGGGCCGCGACGCCTGCCAGAACGCCAGCGCGGCGGCCACCGCGAACAGCACCGACAGCCAGGTCACCCCGGTCGGGGTCAGGCCGATCCGGGCGCACGCCCTGGTGATCACGGGCGACCAGCTGCTCACCGCGTACGTGGTGAAGAAGTCGTCGCGTTCCTTGACCGCCTCCCGCAGCCGGGCCGCGTCCTCGTCCACCGCGGCGACCTCGGCGCGCGCGGCGCTCAGCTCCTCGTCCGTGCCGACCCGGGCGGCGCGCAGCAGCCGCACCCGGGTGGCGATCGGCACCAGCCCGGCATCCAGCAGGGCGGGCAGCAGCGCGTCCACGGCGTTGCGGACGCCGGTGACCACCGCGCCCGTGGGCTCGTCGCTCCCGGCCGGTTCGGTCAGCGTGTCGGCGGCCCGGCTCGCGGCCGAGGCCAGCAGCGGCAGGTCAGCCGGAGCGACGCAGAGCGCGCCGAGGAACCGGACCGTGCCGTCGCCGTCCGGGGCGGGTACCAGGCGGCCGCGATCCTCGCGCAGGTCGCCGCGCTCGGCGGGGGCGACCAGGGCGGTGCTGCGCCCGGCGGGCTCGGTCGCCAGCGTCCACAGGAGACTGTGATGGGCGACCAGGTCGTCGGCCACCACGAGCAGGCGCTGACCACCGTTCTCGCTGCCGTCCGGGCTGTGCTCGGTCGCCAGCTGGGCGAGATGGCGCAGTTGCGCCGGTACGTCCTCGGCGCTGGCGGGCGACACCAGCACGGTGGCGCCGGCCTCCAGCAGGGCGGCGGTCAGGCTGTCAGCGAGGCGGGCGGCCGCGTCCGGGTCGAGGTCGTTGCCGGTGCTGCCGCAGAGCACGGCCTGGGTCACCGCTGCATCACCGCGCGCCTCCTCGTCGCCCACCGTGGGCACCGAAACCATTGGCTGTCGAACCCTGAGCCGATGACCGTGGGCCTTCCTAGCCGAAACCCGGACGAGGTTACCGGACCGGAAAGGTAACGGACGTGACAGCCGACTCCCACGTTAACAACGAGTGTCGGCGGGTACGGGTCCCCCTTACGGGAGGTACTCGCCGGATCTCCATCTGCGGGCTGAGGGAAGGCGGGCGCGCCGGCCGTACCGTCGATGGTGGTCGCGGCGCTCCCGCCGCGACCGGCACACGAGGAGGACATGACGTGAACCGCCTGACCCGGCCCCGCAACGACCGGTGGATCGCCGGGGTCTGCTCCGGCCTGGCCCGCCGCTTCGGCGTCTCACCCGGCCTGGTCCGCGTGGGCTTCGCCCTGTCCTGCCTGCTGCCCGGCCCCCAGTTCCTGATCTACGTGGTGCTCTGGGTGCTCATGCCCAACGAGTGATCAGGGATTCGCGTACGTGACCGTGACCGAGGTGTAGCCGAGCCGGGTGAACAGGCTGGTCAGCATCTTCTCCGTATTCTCCCGCGCCCGCTGGTCCAGGCCACTGTCCCGGGCCGCCTCGGTGATCCGGCGTTGCGCCTCGGCGTACACGCGGTGCTGGGCGTCAGGGTTGTCGCGGAACGCGTCGCCGATCCGGTTGAGCAGGCCCCGTTCCTGGGCGACCACGTAGCTGCGGTCCAGGTCGAGCGCGGCCGTGGACAGTTGCGGGGCGGGCAGCGTGACGCGTACGGAGTGGTCCTCGTTGTTGACCTTGACGGCGTCGCCGTTGAGGGAGCCGAAGTCGACGTACGCCTCGACCGTGCCGGAGCCGACGAACAGGGTGCGCTGGTTCAGCAGGAAGTCGGGGATGTTCTCCCTGTGCTCCTGCAGGTCCACGATGACCTGGAAGGTGCCGTCGGCGGCCACGTAGCGGCTCAGGTCGCGCATCGACTGCAGCAGCACCGGCTGGCTGCGGTCGGTGGTCTTGTCGGAGAACGGGTTGTCGAAGCTCGGCAGCACGTGTACCGCCCGCAGGCCCAGACAGGCCGCGACCAGCAGGGCGAACACCGCGCCCGTGAAAACCAGCAGGCGGGCGAAGCCGGACCGGCCGACCGGGGGGTCGGGCCAGGCGCCGCCGGGCCCGGGGGGTCCAGCAACGCCCGGCCCTGGCTCGTGCGGGTCCGCCCCGGCGGGGCGGGCCTCATCGGGGCCGGGCGGCTCGGCTCGGCCCGGCTCGTAGGCGGGATACTCCTTGGTCGGGTCGTCGATGTCGCGGCGCTCGGCCATCGCCCTCACCCCCTGGTGTTGGTACCCAAGGTACGGATGAGACCAAACACCGGGACCGGTCAGCCGGCGAACGCGCTCAACCCGGTCAGCTGCTGGCCCAGCACCAACTGGTGGATTTCCGAGGTGCCCTCGTAGGTCAGCACGCTCTCCAGGTTGTTCGCGTGCCGCATGATCGGGTACTCGCCGCTGACGCCGTTCGCGCCGAGGATCGTGCGGCATTGGCGGGCGATCGCGATGGCCTCGCGGACGTTGTTGAGCTTGCCCGCGCTGACCTGCTCGGGGCGCAGCCCCACGGCGTCGTGCCGGCGGCCCAGGTGCATCGCCAGCAGGTAGCCCTTCTGCAGCTCCAGGGCCATGTCCGCGAACTTCGCCTGGGTCAGCTGGAAACCCGCGATCGGGCGGCCGAACTGCTCCCGGCTGCCCGCGTACGCGAGGGCGGTGTCCAGGCAGTCGCGGGCCGCGCCGAGCGCACCCCACACGATGCCGAACCGGGCCTCGGTCAGGCAGGACAGCGGGGCCTTGAGCCCGCGGGCGGCGGGCAGCCTCGCCTCCTCGGGCAGCCGTACCTCGTCCAGGGTGATCTCGCCGGTGGCCGAGGCGCGCAGCGACATCTTGTGCCGCACCTCGCGGGCCGCGAAGCCGGGGGTGTCGGTCGGCACCGCGAACCCCACCACGCCCTCCTCGGCGCGGGCCCAGATCACCGCCACGTCCGCGACCGGGGCGTTGGTGATCCACATCTTGCCGCCGGTGAGGATCCAGTCGGTGCCGTCGCGGCGGGCCCGGGTGGCCATGCCCGCCGGGTCGGAGCCGTGGTCCGGCTCGGTCAGCCCGAAGCAGCCGATCAGCTCGCCCGCGGCCATCCCCGGCAGCCAGCGCTGCTTCTGCTCCTCGGAGCCGTAGCGCCAGATGGCGTACATGGCCAGGGAGCCCTGCACGGAGATCAGCGAGCGCACGCCGGAGTCGGCCGCCTCCATCTCCAGGCAGGCCAGCCCGTACGCGACAGCGGAGGAGCCGGCGCAGCCGTACCCCTTGAGGTGCATGCCGAGCAGGCCGAGCTTGCCGAACTCACACGCCAGGTCGCGGACGGGGACCTCGCCGCGCTCGTACCAGTCCGCCACGTACGGGCGGACCCTGTCGTCGGCGACCCGGCGGACGAGTGAGCGCACGTCGCGCTCCTCGTCGGAGAGCAGGGAGTCGAGGTCGAGGAGGTCGAACGCGGAAACGGCCATGCCGCTGACGTTAGCCGAACGTCAGAGGACGAGGACCCGGGCGTGGATCTGGTTGCGCTGCTGCAGGGCCGCGCGCAGCGCCCGGTGCAGCCCGTCCTCCAGGTAGAGGGCGCCCTGATACTCCACCACGTGCGGGAACAGGTCGCCGTAGAACGTCGAGTCCTCGGCCAGCAGCTTGTCGAGCGCCAGCTCACGCTTGGTGGTGATGAGGTCGGCCAGCCGGATCGGGCGCGGCGGGATCTCCGCCCACATCTTCAGCGTGGTGTGGTGGTCGGGGTACGGGGCTCCGTCCCGCACCGCTTTGAAGATCACGACGGCACGCCCCTTCCGCTTCCGGCCCGTCCTTTACCCAGCCCACCGGCCATGATGCACCACATCGTCCACCGGGCGATGCCCCCTGCGTAGTGACGGGGACCTCTTATCGGGCAGCTGGTAACCCACCGTGAGCGCCCCGATCGGGGTGAATTCGGGCGTCACCCCGAACGCCTCCTTGAACGCGTCGACCCGGGCGGCGGGCAGGCCGATGAAGCAGGAGCCGAGCCCCTCGTTCACCGCGGTCAGGTGCATGAGCAGTGCCGCGAAGCCGGTGTCGATGTGCCAGTACGGCGCGGGCCAGTGCGACTCGTCCCGATCCGTCCAGCCCTTGTCCGGCTGGGCGTACCGGTCCAGGTAGGCGGACTTGTTGGACATCGGGATGACGATCAGCGTGGCGGCGCGCATCCGGTCCAGCCACGAGCCGTGCCAGCCCTCGTCGGCCGGGGCGTCGCCGAGGTGGCCCTCCGTGGTGACCTGCCAGTACTTCGCCCGGTCCTCGGCCTTGGTCAGCACCAGGAACCCCCAGCCCTGGGAGAACCCGGCCGACGGCGCCCGCAGCGCGTGCTTGACGATCTTGTCGACCACCTCCGGCGGCACCGCCCGGTCCGGGTCGTACGTACGCACCATCCGCCGTTTGCGGACGACCTCGTCGAAATCCACTACGGTCGCACCCCCCATGACGCGGCCCAGCCCTCCCCGGGGCCGAGCACGATCAGATCCCGGCCGGAGCGGAACGCGTCCGGCGGGCAGGTCATCGGCTCGATCGCCACGGACCGGCGGAACCGCTCGCCGCCCAGCGTGTCCGAGGTGAAGACCTGCCACCAGGAGAAGTGGCGGTCTCCCCAGATCGTGACCCGGGCGTCGCCCGCCGGGGCCGCGATCGTCACCGACGAGCCGCCGTCCGCCTCGTACGCGAGGTCACCGAACGTGGTGTCCAGAACGAGGTCGCCGATCCGGCGCGGCGCGGTGAAGTCGTACTCCGAGCCGGCGATCTTCACGGCTCCGATCGGCAGCAGGCGGCCGTCGGCCAGGATCCGGGTGCGCGCCGGCACCCGCAGCAGGATGTCGTCCACGGCCACCCCCGGCAGCCGCAGGTACGGGTGGGCCGAGTAGCCCCACGGCGCCTCGGAGTCACTCGTATTGGTGACCTCCTGGTCGCAGCGCAGCCCGTCAGGCCCCACGCTCCACCGGGTGCGCAGCGCCAGCGACCACGGGTAGCCGGCCTGGGCGGCCAGGTCGCACTCCAGGGTCACCGCGTCCGGGGCCTGCTCGGCCAGCCGCCAGCGCACCCAGTTCACGAGGCCGTGGATGGCCGTGTTGCGGGCCGGCTCGGTCAGCGGCAGCTGGTGGGTCACCCCGTGGAACGTGTAGCGGCCGTCGCGGATCCGGTTGGGCCAGGGCGCCAGCACCTGTCCCGCGGACGCGGGCGACAGCTCATGCTCGGTGAACCCGTCGACGACCTGCCGATCGCCCACCTCATATGCCCGCAGCACGCCGCCGACCTCCGTGAGGGTCGCCCGGTGCTCACCCGATTCGATCGTCCACTGCAACCCAGATTTCGCCGGAACGACGCTCGTCATGACTGGACACTATCGGGTCCCACCGTCATCGCCAGGTGGCGGGCGGTAGCGATACAGCGCCGGGAAAGCCAGCGCCAGCACCACGGTCAGGCCCGCGGCCAGCAGACCACCGCCCACCCAGGACACTGTCGGGCCGGCCACCGCGGCGGTCGCGCCCGCCCGCAGATCACCCAGCCGGGGTCCACCGGCCACCACGACGGTGAACACTCCCTGCAGCCGCCCGCGCAACCGGTCCGGGGCGTACGTCTGCAGGATCGACTGCCGGTACACCGCGCTGACCAGGTCGGCGGCACCGGCGACGGCCAGCAGCAGCACCATCGACCACAGGTGGCGGGCCAGCCCGGACAGCGCGACCGCGAGCCCCCAGCCGATCACGGCCAGGATCAACGCGAAGCCCTGGCGGCGGACCCGGCCGATCCAGCCGGACGTCAGGCCGCCGACCACCGAGCCCAGCGCGATCGCGCTGAACAACCAGCCGACCGCCGCGCCGCCGCCGAACCGTTCCGCGGCGACCTGCGGGAACAGCGCCCGCGGCATCGCGAACACCATGGCCACGATGTCCACCGCGAACGACAGCAGCAACACCTGCTTGGTCGCCAGGAACCGCAGGCCGTCGGCGATCCCGCGCAGCCCGGCGCTGGGGCGCGGCTCGTCGGCCGATCCGGCCAGCGGCGGGATCGGGGGCAGCCGGAAGGTCGCCCAGAAGGAGATCGTGAACAGCAGCGCGTCGACCGCGTACGCGACCGTCACGCCCGTACCCGTACTGAAGGTCCCGAAGATCAGGCCCGCGGCCAGCGGGCCGAGCACCCCGCCCACCGTCGTGGTGGTGTAGGCCAGGGTGTTCGCGGCCGGGATCAGCTCGCCCGGCACGATCCGCGGGACGATCGCCTGCCGGGCGGGCGAGCTGACCGCGAAGCCCACCGACTGCACAGCGGTGATCGCCAGCAGCAGCCATGCGCTGTCCAGGTGCAGCAGCGCCTGCGCCAGCAGGCCGAGCGTGGCCAGCCAGGTCAGCGTCGAGCTGGCCAGCAGCAACAGCCGCCGGTCCACCACGTCGGCCGCGGCGCCACCCCACAACCCGAAGATCAACAGGGGTACGAGCGCGGCCACGCCCAGCAGCCCCACCCAGGCCGACGAGTTGGTGATGGCGAACATCTGCACCGGCACGGCCACCGCGGTGAACTGGTACCCGAAGACCGAGGCGCCGGTGCCCACCCACATCCGCCGGTACGGCGCCACGCCGAGCGGCCGGATGTCGATCACCCACCTGCGGCGCTTCTCCTCCAGCTCCGAAGTCATGGGGCGAGCCGTTCGACCACCCAGGTCACGTCCGTGCGCCGGTAGCGCAGCCGGTCGTGCAGGCGGTCGGCGCGGCCCTGCCAGAACTCCACGGTCTCCGGCACCACCCGCAGCCCACCCCAGTGCGGCGGGGCCGGCACCGGACCGGTGTCCCCGAACCGCTCCCGCGCCTCGGCCAGCCCGGCCTCCAGGGCGGCGCGGTCCGGCACCACCCGCGACTGCGGGCTGGCCCACGCGCCGAGCTGCGACCCGCGCGGCCGCTCGGCGAAGTACGCGTCGGTCTCCGCCCGCCCGATCCGCTCCACCGCGCCCGTGACGATCACCTGCCGCTGCATGGGGAACCACGGGAAGACCAGGCTCGCGTACGGGTTCTCCGCCAGCTCGGTCCCCTTGCGGGAGTCGTAGTTGGTGAACAGGACGAAACCGTGGTCGTCGTACCCCTTGAGCAGCACCGTCCGGGCCGACGGCCGGCCCCCGCGGGAGGCCGTGGCCAGCACCATGGCGTTGGGTTCCGGCAGGCCCGCCGCGACCGCCTCGGCGAACCAGCGGCCGAACTGGACCCGCCAGTCCGCCGCCAGGTCACCTTCGAGCAGCGGTCCCCGTTCGGTGTAGTCGCGCCGCATCACGGCCGGCGCCGGTGGTTCGCGTGTCACCCGATCCCCTTCGACAATTTTCCCATCGAACCTAAGTCGCCACCGCCGCCGCGTCTCCTCGGCGAGGATAGGTGTCGCAGACGGCACATTCCCTGCCGCTCGACCGGCCGGACGAGCGCGGGCAAGATGAAACACTCACGGCTTCACGGGGCCATTCCAGGAGGCGACGTGTCCGACTTCAAACCGGGACTGGAAGGTGTCATCGCCTTCGAGACCGAGATCGCCGAGCCCGACAAGGCCGGTGGCGCGCTGCGCTACCGGGGCGTCGACATCGAGGATCTCATCGGTCAGGTGTCCTTCGGCAACGTGTGGGCGTTGCTGGTGGACGGGCGGTTCGGGCCGGGGCTGCCGCCCGCCGAGCCGTTCCCGGTGCCGGTGCACTCCGGCGACATCCGCGTCGACGTGCAGTCCGCGGTCGCGATGCTCGCCCCGTACTGGGGGCTGAATCAGCTGCTCGACATCCACGACGAGCAGACCCGTTCCGACCTGGCCCGGGTGTCGGTCACCGCGCTGTCGTTCGTGGCGCAGGCGGCCCGCGGGCTCGGCCTGCCCGCCGTGCCGCAGAAGGACATCGACAAGGCGACGACGATCGTCGAGCGGTTCATGAAGCGCTGGCGCGGCGAGCCCGACCCGCGGCACGTCAAGGCGGTCGACGCGTACTTCATCTCGGCCGCCGAGCACGGCCTCAACGCCTCCACGTTCACGGCCCGCATCGTGGCCTCCACCGGCGCGGACGCGGCCGCCTGCATCTCGTCCGGCATCGGGGCCCTGTCGGGCCCGCTGCACGGCGGCGCGCCCTCCCGGGTGCTGCACATGATCGAGGCCGTCGAGCGCAGCGGCGACGCCGAGGGGTACGTGAAGGGCGTGCTCGACCGCGGCGAGCGGCTGATGGGCTTCGGCCACCGCGTCTACCGCGCCGAGGACCCGCGCGCCCGCGTGCTGCGCCGTACCGCCCGCGAGCTGGGCGCCCCCCGCTACGAGGTGGCCGAGGCGCTGGAACGCGCCGCGCTGGCCGAGTTGCAGGCCCGCAAGCCCGACCGGGTGCTGGCCACCAACGTGGAGTTCTGGTCCGCGGTGGTGCTCGACTTCGCCGAGGTGCCCTCGCACATGTTCACCTCCATGTTCACCTGCGCGCGGGTCGCCGGGTGGAGCGCGCACATCCTGGAACAGAAGAAGCTGGGCCGCATCGTGCGCCCCAGCGCCCGCTACGTGGGCCCCGGCACCCGCAAGCCGCAGGACGTCGAGGGCTGGGACGCGGTACCGCACAACGCCTGATCAACTGGCGGTGGGAGGATGGGCGTCGGCAACGGCGCCCTCTTTCTTCGCCTCACCCGGGAGGATTCGTGGCTGACGGCATGACCGACTGCACCGCAGCGCAGCAAGGGCCAGGAGGGCATGCCATGGAAGGCGCCAGCATCCGGATTCCGGACGAGATCAAGCCGGTGGACGGGCGGTTCGGCTCCGGGCCGAGCAAGGTCCGCCCCGAGGGCGCCGAGGCGCTGGCCGCGGTCTCCCGCACGTACCTGGGCACCTCGCACCGGCAGCGGACCGTCAAGGACCAGGTGGCGCGGCTGCGCCGGGGGGTCGCGGAGTTCTTCTCCGCCCCCGACGGCTACGAGGTGATCCTCTCCAACGGCGGCACCAGCGCGTTCTGGGAGACCGCCGCGTTCGGGCTGGTCCGGGACAAGGCGCAGTTCGCGGAGTTCGGCGAGTTCGGCGCGAAGTTCGCCAAGGCGGTCGCGGACGCGCCGTTCCTGGCCGAGCCGACCGTGCACCGGGCGCCCGGTGGCCAGGCGGCGTTCCTGCGTGCCGAGGCGGGCGTCGACGTGTACGCCAGCGTGCACAACGAGACCTCGACCGGCGTGGCCGTACCGGTGCGCCGGGTGGCCGGGGCCGACCCGGGAGCCCTGCTGCTCACGGACGCCACCTCGGGCGGCGGCAGCCTGGACGTCGACGTGTCCGAGACGGACGTGTACTACCTCGCCCCGCAGAAGGCGCTGGGCTCCGACGGCGGCATCTGGCTGGCGCTGATGTCCCCGGCGGCCATCGAGCGGGCGTTCGAGGTCAAGGGCACCGGGCGCTACATCCCGCAGTTCCTCGACCTGGTGACCGCGATCGAGCAGTCGCGGCTGGAGCAGACGTACAACACCCCGGCGCTGGCCACGGTGTTCCTGGCCGCCGAGCAGCTGGACTGGATGAACGCGCAGGGCGGCCTGGCCTGGGCCGCCAAGCGCAGCGCCGAGAGCGCCGCCGCCCTGTACGGCTGGGCCGACCGCAGCGACCACGCCACCCCGTTCGTCACGGATCCCGCGTTGCGCTCGAACGCGGTCGCCACCATCGACTTCGCGGACGGGGTGGACGCGGCCGCGCTGGCCACGGTGCTGCGGGCGAACGACATCGTGGACACCGAGCCATACCGCAAGCTGGGGCGCAACCAGCTGCGGATCGCGCTGTACCCCACCGTGGACCCGGCCGACGTGGAGGCGCTGACCGCCTGCATCGATTACGTCGTGCCCCGACTGTGACGCCATCGAGCCGAAGATCATCAACGCAGGTCAACGAGTCCCCGGCGTGGCTTACCCCCATTGGGTGACCGGTCGGCGTACGGTGTTGGCGAAACGCATCCGGGTAACTGAGTCTCGGGTGCACGGGCGCCGAGCCGGTCGGCGCCGGTAGGCAGGGCCCAGCGACGGGACGGAGGCAACGCATGCGGCCGGTACGCTTCGTCGCCCTTTCCGAGGACGGTCAGGCGCTGGTGCTCGCCGACGAGGTCGGGCGGCTCCTGGCACTTCCGCTCGACGACCGGATCTCGGGTGCGCTGCACACCGACGGCCACCACCACCCGCCCGCCCCGGTCGGGTCGGCGGTCGCGGTCGTCGCCCACGAGACGACGCCGTCACTGTCGCCGCGCGACATCCAGTCCCGCATCCGTTCCGGCGAGTCCGCCGAGGACGTGGCCCGGATCGCGGGTGTCCCGGTCGACCGCGTGCTGCGCTACGCGGGCCCGGTGCTGCAGGAGCGGGCCATGCTGGCCCAGCACGCGCGCCGGACCAGGCTCAAGACCTCCGACTCCGGCGCGGCGCTGGCCGAGGTGGTGGACAGCCGGCTGGCCCAGCACGGCATCGACACCGACAAGATCTCCTGGGACGCGTACCGGCGGGACGACGGCACCTGGCGCATCGTCGCCACCTGGCCGTCCGGCAAGGCCACCGCGCAGGCGATGTGGGATCTCGACAAGAGCCGCCAGATGGTGTCGCCGCACGACGACATGGCGCAGTACCTGTGCGCGGAGCGGCCGACCCAGATCCTCGGTCAGGACCCGGCTCCGGAACGCGGCCACGGCCTGCCCGGCCCGACGCGCTCGGTGGAACCCACCCGCGGTGGCCACGGTCTGCCCAGCGCCCCGGCGGTCGACACGCCCCGGCCCGCCCGCGAACCAGCCCGCCCCGGCCGTGACCCGATCCGCGCGGGCCGCGACGCCCTGCTGGCCTCATTGGACCGCCCGCTCGGCAGCGGCCCGGGCCGTGGCCTGGAGCCGGCGACGCATCCCGAGCCTCGGCGGCCCGTGGCGGGCGGAGCGGCGGCGTTGCTCGGTGGCGGTGCGGGATCCGCGTTCGACGACGACGCCGACCTGCCCAAGGAGGTCCCGGCGGTGCCGTCGCTGGCGGTGCTGCGCCCGCGCCGGGCGGCCGGCCAGGGTGGTCAGTCCGGTGGCGACGGCGAGGAGAACAAGCCGCGCAAGCGCCTCCCGAGCTGGGACGATGTGCTGTTCGGTGGCGGTCCCGCGGCCCGCGAGAGCTCTTGAGCGACTAAAGCGCTTGCGGGGCCCGCTACCGTCTCGATCATGGTTTACGAACCCCCACCGGTCACGCCGGATGCACTGCGCGCGATGCTGACCGAAGAATGGACGACCATCCCGCTGCGCATCCCCGGCGGGTGGGAGGTCAGATCCAACGGCTTGATCGCCCGGCTCCTGCCGTCCGGTGAGTGCGAGGTCAGCGACAGCGAAGACCTGATCTGGCTGGCCAAGAGCCCGCCCCCGAACGACAAGCCCTACGAGACGGACCCGACGTCGCCGTGGCGGGAACTCCAGGTCGACCTGGGCTGCTACGGCGCCAAGGGCGAGGACGCGATGATCGGCACGCCCGGCTGGGACGGCTGCTACCGGCTGGTCCTGCTGGAGCCCGACTGGGATCACCAAACCGCATCGTGGACGGGCAAGGACATCTACGAGGCGATCGCCATGCTGCAGCGCTGGCTGCACACCCTGTCATGGACCGGCGCCCTGACGCCCGACTTGGTGACCACCGACTGAAACAGCCGGTTGACCGGGTCACGCCGCGGCCGTCGGCCGAGAACACTCGACGGACGTGGCGGGTTCGGCGGTGGGCGCCGCCGGGTGCACCAGGGTGAGCCGTGGGCGGGGCCTGAACCGCAGCCTGAGCCGCTCGCCGCTGGAGATCAACTGCCAGGCCAGCGTGCCGAGCGCCGCGACGAAGCAGATCAGACCGGCGAGCCAGATGCTCGCGGGCACCCCGAAGTGCTCACCCCACCACCCGGCCAGCGAGGCTCCGATCGGCGTGGTGCCGAGGAAGACCAGCACGTAGAGCGACATGACCCGCCCCCGGTACGCCGCGTCCACCCCCATCTGCACCCGGTGGTTGGCGGCCTGGGCGAGGAACATGGAGAAGAACCCGGTCGGGACGAGCAGCAACGCCGCCACCGCGAACGTGGGCGCGAAGCCGAGCGCGAACTCCAGCAGCCCGAACGCGAGCGCGGCGCCCACCACGACGTACATGCTGGGGCGGGCCCGGCGGGCACTGCCCGCGAGGGCCCCGGCGAGCGCGCCCACCGCGAGCCCGGTGCTGAGCAGCCCGAACGACGACGGGCCCGCGTGGAAGTTGATTTTCGACAGGGCCGCGAGGGTGACCGGGAAGTTGAAGCCGATCATGCCGACCACGGCCATCAGCGCGATCGGCAGCACCAGGTCCGGCCGGTTGCGCACGTAGCGCAGGCCGTCCAGCAGGCCGGCTCGCCCGGCCTTGCGGGTGCGCTCCTCGCGGTACAGCTCGGCGGGGCGCATCCGGCGGTAGCTGAACACCGGCGCGACCGACAGCGCGGTGGCGATCAGGAAGACCGGGCCGGTGTGCAGGGTGGCCAGCGCGATCCCGGCCAGTGCCGGGCCCGCGATGCGGGCGGAGTTGAAGGTGGCCGCTGACAGGGCGAGCGCGTTGGGCAGCAGCGGCAGCTCGACAAGCTCGGAGACGAACGACTGCCGGACCGGGGTCTCGATGGCGTTCGCGACCCCGAGCAGCGCGGCGAACAGGAACACGTGCCACAGCACGACCACCCCGCTGGCGACCAGCACCGCGAAGGTCATCGCGGTGACCGCGAACGCGGCGTTGGCGAGGATCAGCAGCTGGCGCTTGTCGTATCGGTCGGCCAGGGTGCCACCCCAGAGCGTCAGCAACAGTACGGGCGTGAACTGCAGCGCCGTGACGACGCCGAGGGCGCCGGGCGAGTTCCCGGACAGGTCCAGCACGAGCCAGTCCTGCGCGGTGGACATCATCCACACGCCGACCAGCTTGATGAGCTGCCCGGTGGCGAAGTATCGATAGTTGCGAACCTGCAGGGACCGGAAGGTCGTGCTCAGCACTGCCCGCACTCGGGTGCGCCTCCTGTCGGGTCGTACGCGTCATCGTCGTGTGACGGGACGACCGGAGGCGGCGGCGTCAGCCGCGGGCGACCTGGTGCAGTATCCGCGCGGCGCGGTCCAGGGTGTCGCGTTCGTCCGGGGTGAGTTGGGCCAGCTGGGTGGCCAGCCACTCGTTTCGGGCCCGTTCGAACTGCGCGTACACGGCGCGGCCCTGTTCGGTCGGGGCCAGGATGACCTGGCGGCGATCCGTCGGGTGCGGTGTACGGGCCACGAGACCCTGGTCCTCCAGCTTCCCGACGATCTTGGTCATCGTCGGGGGCTGGACCCGTTCGGTGTCGGCGAGTTCCCGCGGGGTCAGCGCGCCGGCCAGCTGGAGGCTGGTCAGGGCGGAGAGCTGACTGAACGTGAGGTCGCCGACCGGACGGGCCTGGCGGACGCGCCGGTTGAGCCGGGTGATCGCCTCGCGCAGCAATTTGGCCAGCTGCTCTGGTGTCTCCCGCTCCGCCGCCACAGACCGTCCCATCACGTTGGTTAGCCTAGCTAATGAGCTTGGCTAACGACATCCGAATTGCGTATGACCGCCGTCACCGCGCACGGTAACGCACCTACAACAGCACGGCCTCCAACGGACCCCGCAGGAAGTACAGGACGAACAGGGCGGCGACGCCGTACAGGATCGGGTGGACCTGGCGGGCGCGGCCCACGGCCAGCTTCAGCACGACGTACGTGAGCACCCCGGCGCCGATGCCGTTGGAGATCGAGTACGTGAACGGCATCAGCGTGATCGTCAGGAACGCCGGGACCGCGATCTCGTAGTCCGTCCAGTCGATCTGCCGGACCGCCGCCAGCATCAGGAAGCCCACCACCACCAGCGCGGTCGACGCCGCCTCGAACGGCACCACGACCACCAGCGGCGCCAGGAACATCGCCAGCAGGAACAGCCCGCCGGTGACCAGGTTCGCCACCCCGGTCCGGGCCCCCTCGGCCACACCGGAGGCGCTCTCCACGTACGAGGTGTTGCTGGACACGCTGGCCGCCCCGCCCGCCGCCGCGGCGACCGAGTCGACCAGCAGGATCTCGCGGGTACGCGGCGGCATGCCCTCGGCGTCCAGCAGGTCACCCTCCTGGCCGACCGCGACCATCGTGCCCATCGTGTCGAAGAAGTCCGTGATCAGCAGCGTGAAGACGAACATGAGCACCACCAGCCACCCCGCCGTGCGCCACGCGCCGAGCACATTGAACTGGCCCAGCAGCGACAGGTCGGGTTTGCTGACGATCGACTCCGGCAGCTTCGGCACGTTCAGCCGCCACCCGCCGGGGTTCGGCTGGCCGTTCAGGAACGCGGGGCCCACCTGCACGACCGCCTCCACGACGATCGCCAGCACGGTCGTGGACAGGATGCCGATCAGGATCGCCCCACGGACCCGCTTCACGAACAGGACCAGGGTGAACAGCACCCCGAGCACGAAGACCAGCTCCGGCCAGCTGGTCAGCCGGCCGCCGACGCCCAGCTCCACCGGGACCGTGGTGTTCGCCGAGTCCGGGATCCGCCGCACGAGACCCGCGTCCACCAGCCCGATGAGCATCAGGAACAGGCCGATACCCGCCCCGATCGCGGTCTTCAGCTGCGTCGGCACGGCCCGGAACACCGCCGTACGCAGGCCGGTCAGCACCAGGATCCCGATCACCACACCCTCGATGACCACCAGGCCCATCGCATCGGCCCAGGTCATCTCCGGCGCGATCTCGTACGCCACCAGCGCGTTCACGCCCAGGCCCGCGGCCAGCGCCAGCGGGAACCGGGCGACCACGCCCATCAGGATCGTCATCACGCCCGCCACCAGCGCCGTACCGGCGGCCAGCGCGGCGATCGGCAGCCTGGCGCCGTCCACGTCCACCCCGGCACCGAGAATCAGGGGGTTGAGCACCACGATGTAGGCCATCGTGAAGAAGGTGGCCAGACCGCCGCGCAGCTCCCGCCCCAGCGTGGAGCCCCGCGCGGAGATCTCGAAGAACCGGTCGAAACCAGTCGTGGACACAGGCGTCCTCCCGGTACGGGCATCGATGTCGATGATCGTGTCAGAGCACTACGGGTCGATGGAAGATCAGCTGTGTTACAAAGGGTGAGTGACCAGCGAGAAGCCGCGGATCGAGCCGCTCGACCCGCCGATGGTGCCGTTCGCCGTCGCCGGGATGGCGGCGTTCGCGGTGGCCAGTCTCGTGCTGCTGCTCAACCGCGACTGGTTGCAGGCCCACGGCCACACCGACTGGCTGTGGATCAGCATCGCGGGGTTCCTGCTGGGCGTACCCGGCCTGCTCACGATGATGCGGCACGACGCGAACCGGCGCCGCCGGCGCGCCCTGAGCCACCCCGAATTCCGCGTGACCGACCCCGGCTAGGAATGCCCGTACGGCTCGGCGGGCTCGCCCGTCTCGACCGAACCCGGGCCCCGGCTCACCGCGACCGGCTCTACCTCGCTGTCGTCGTACACCGTCGGCAGCTCGTCGACCGGCTGCTCGGAGGAGCCCAGCAACGCCTCGGAGTGGGCGCCGCAGCCGTGGTCGGCGCTGACCGCCTTGCCGTCGTCCGGCGCGTACAGGTTGCCGCAGACGCCGAACATCTGCCGCATGGAACCCGCCAGCGGCAGGTAGAAGCCGCAGGTGCCGCAGCGGGCGGTGCGCGGGGCGGCCGTCGAGATCGGCGCCTCCGGACCGGCGTCGCCGTCGTACCAGCGCTGGGCGGCCTCGACCCGGCCCTCCCGGGACATCACCCGCGCCCGGCCCAGGCCCGCCTCCCAGGAGACGGCCTCGACCGCGGGGTCGTCGCTCAGTACGTATCCGGGGGCCAGGCGCTCGTCGTCCGGGGCGGTCGGCATGAGGTCGCCGACGCCGAGATCGCCCGGCTGCACCCGCTCGTGCCACGGCACCCAGCCCGGTGCCAGCAGCGCGTCGGGGCCGGGCAGCAGCACGGTCTCGCAGACCGTGACGTGACGGCTGCGCGGCACCCGGGTCACGGTGACCGCCCACCGCCAGCCGCGATACCCGGCCAGGTGACTTTCGAAGAAATGGGTGACGACCCGGTCCCCGTCGGCCACCGCCTCGAGATGCTCGCCGACATCGGCGGCATCCACGTCGGTGATGGCCCCGCGGGCCACTCCGACGGCATCGGCGCAGACCTGGTCGAGGCGGGCCGTGCGGGCGGCGGTGCTCCTGGTCACCCGATCATTGTCCCCTATCGGTGGCCGCTCGCCGCACCGACTCCCCCAGATCACGGACCATTGGCACGGGACACCTGTCGCCGCCATCAGTCAGGATGAGGCAATGCCACTGCTAACCAGCATCGGACGGGCCCTCGGCACCGGCATCAAGGCCGGGCGGCTGCTGGTCCGCGGCTCCGTACGCAGTGGCCGGTGGGCGACCCGCCGGGTCGGCGACGCCAGGGCGAAGGGCGCGGCGCACGAGATCGGCATGGTCCGCCTGTTCGACCTGCACGCGCTGTCCTGTGCCGGGGACACGCTGATCGCGATCGGGCTGGCCGGCACGATCTTCTTCAACGTGCCGCTGGGCGAGGCCCGCAGCAAGGTGGCCCTCTACCTGCTCGTCACGATGGTGCCGTTCGCCCTGCTGGCGCCGGTGATCGGACCGTTGCTCGACCACTTCCGGCACGGGCGCCGCTACGCCCTGGCCGTCACGATGCTCGGCCGCGCGTTCCTCGCCTGGCTGATCTCCGACCACCTGCACGGCCTCGGGTTGTATCCCGCGGCATTCGCGGTACTGGCGCTGTCCCGCGCGTACGGGGTGGCCCGGTCCGCCGCCGTACCCCGGCTGCTGCCCGACGGGGTCGGCCTGTCCCAGGTCGGCGCCCGCGCCAGTGTGTACGGCACGTTCGCCGGGGCGGTGGTGGCGCCGCTGGGGCTCGGCGCGTTCTGGTTCGGTCCGCAGTGGCCGCTGCGGGTCTCGTCGATCCTGTTCCTGGTCGGCATGGTGGTCGCGCTGCGGCTACCCCCGCGGGCCGACTCCGACCCGCCCGAGGAGGTCCCCCGGCCGATCCGTACCGCGCTGCGCCTGCGCCGGGGCCCGGACCGTCCGCTGTCCGGGCGGCTGGTCATCGCCACCCTGGTCGGCAGCGCCACCCTGCGCTGCCTGTACGGCTTCCTGCTGCTCTACTTCGCGTTCGCGGTGAAGGGCGGCCAGCTCTCCACCACCCTGTTCGGCCGGGACGTGGGCAGCCAGGGCGCGGTCGCGGTGATCGGTGGCGCGCTGGCCGTCGGCACGTTCCTGTCCACCGCGGTCGGCACGAAGCTGCACATCCGGCGCCCCACGGCGCTGCAGTCCAGTGGACTCACCATCACGGCCGGGGTCGCGGTCCTCGCCACGATCTTCTACACCCTGGTGATGGTGGCGGCGCTGGCGCTGGCCACCGCCATCTTCAGCGGCATCTCGAAGCTCGCCGTGGACGCCAGCATCCAGGAACGCGTGCCGGAACGGTTGCGGGCCAGCGCGTTCGCGCACTCCGAGACCGTACTGATGCTGGCGTGGGTGGTCGGCGGTGCCGTCGGGATCATCCCGATGGACGGCCGGGTCGGCATGATCGTGGCCGCCGTGTTCGCGGTGGCGGCGGCGATCCGCGCGGCCGTGGTGGCCGGCCGTCTGCACGGCGACCACCTGCACGGCCGCCCCGACGCCACCGTCGAGGAGATCCCGCCCACCGGCCCGGACGCACCCGCCGACGACTCCTCTGTGCCCGGTGCGGTCCCGGCCGCCACCGTCCCAGCCGCCACCGTCCCGGCCCCCGCAGTCTCGGCCTCCGCTGTCTCGGCCGCGCCCAACGGGTCGGGCCTGCGGGCGGCGTCGCCCGGCGCGGCTCCGGCCGCAGGCCCGGACTCCGACAGGGGCAGCCGCCGACGGGGCCTCTTCCGGCGTCGCGCCGCGCGGCCCGAGCCAGGACCTGCGCGGCCCGAGCCAGGACCTGCGCGGCCCGAGCCAGGACCTGCGCGGCCCGAGCCGGGAACCGCCCGGTCCGAGCCGGATGCCGGCCGGTCCGAGCCGGATGGCGCCCGGTCCGAGCCGGATGGCGCCGGGGTCGTGCCGCCGGGTCGGCGTTCGGCCGGCCGGGCCGCTGCCACCGCGACCGAGAACGGCGCGCCGCCGCCTCCGGCATCGCGTGATGGTGAGTCCGGGGAGGCGGCCGGTGCGGCGCTCGCACCGCCCGGCTACCACATTTACCGGCCCTCGTCGGCCACCCGCCACGAGGTCACCGGGAACGACGCCGATTCCGGTCAGGCCGACCGGTGAGCGCGCCGGACCCGATCGTGAACGCGCCGGACCTGCTCGTCGTCACGGCCGTGGCGGCGGAGGCGGACGCCGTACGCGCCGGTGCCGACCCGGCCCGCGTCCGGGTCGAGCCCGTGGGGGTGGGACCCGCCGCCGCCGGGGCGGGGACGGCCCGGCTACTGGCGCTCGCCGAGGCGGCGGGCACGCCGTACCGGGCGGTGCTCAGCGCCGGGATCGGCGGCGGCTTCCCCGGCCGGGCCGCGGTCGGCGCGACCGTCCTCGGCGTGCGGGCGGTCGCCGCGGACCTCGGCGCCGAGACGCCCGACGGCTTCCTGCCGGTCGAGCGGCTGGGCTTCGGCACGAGCGTCATGTCCGCGGACGACACCCTGGTCAAGGCCCTCGGGAAGGCTCTGCCGGAGGCGGTGACGGGCGACATCCTGACGCTGGCGACGGTCACCGGCACGGCCGCGACGGCGGCGGACCTGGCCACCCGGTTCCCGGCGGCCGCCGCCGAGGCGATGGAGGGGTACGGCGTCGCCTGCGCGGCCGCCATCACCGGTACGCCGTTCGCGGAACTGCGGGCCGTCTCGAACGCGGTCGGTCCGCGCGACCGCCAGGCGTGGCGGATCCCCGAGGCACTGAGCGCGCTGACCCGTGCCGCCCGAGCGCTGTCCACGCTCGGAGTCTGAACACCCGGAGTGTGGTGTGGTGAGGCGGACATACGCCTGGTGAGGCGCCCGGGACCGTCGTCGGGATACGGTCGGATGCGTGGCGCTCACCCTGGCGGCTTCGCCGTGTCCCAACGACACATTCGTCTTCCACGCGTTGGTGCACGGCCTCGTGCCGGGGGCGCCCAAGATCGACATGACGTTCGCGGACGTGGACGTGACCAACCGGGCCGCCGAGAAGGGCGAGTTCGACCTCGTCAAGGTCAGCTACGCGGCGCTGCCCTGGCTGCTCGACCAGTACCACCTGCTGCCGTGCGGCGGCGCGCTCGGGCGCGGCTGCGGACCGCTCGTGCTGACCAACGGGGATCCCCGCTGGGCCGACGGCGACCTGCGCGGCGCGACAGTGGCGGTGCCCGGCGACCGCACCACGGCGTACCTGCTGTTCCGGCTCTGGACCGGCTGGCGGGCTCCGGCCCGGATCGCGGGCGTGCCGTTCCACGAGATCATGCCGGGGGTGGCCACCGGCCGGTTCGACGCCGGCCTGGTGATCCACGAGGCCCGTTTCACCTACCACCAGTACGACCTGACCGCGCTGGTCGACCTCGGCGAGTGGTGGGAGAAGGACACCGGCATGCCCATCCCGCTGGGCGCCATCCTGGCCCGCAAGGGCGCCGTCGACCCGCACGAGGCCGCCGAGTGGATCCGTACCTCGGTCAGCATGGCGTGGGCGAACCCGGACGCCAGCCGGGACTTCGTGCTCGAACACGCGCAGGAGATGGAGCTGGACGTGGTGCGCCAGCACATCGAGCTGTACGTCAACGAGTACACCCTGGACCTGGGCGCGGAGGGGCTCGCCGCCGCCGACACGCTGCTGGAGCGGGCGGCGGCGGTGGGGGTCATCCCCCTGATCGAGCCACTGACCGTTTAGACCTCCAGCTCGCGGGCCACCGCGTGCACCAGCTGGGCGACCTTCTGAGCCGTCTTCTTGTCGGGGAAGCGACCCCGGCGCAGGTCCGGCTGCACCTTCGCCTCCAGCACCTTGATCATGTCCTCGACGAGGCCGTGCAGCTCCTCGGCCGGACGGCGGCGCAGCTCGGCCACCGACGGCGGCGCGTCCAGCACCTTCACGCCCAGCGCCTGCGCGCCCTTGCGGCTGTCGACCACGCCGAACTCGATGCGCTGACCCGCGCGCAGCTCGGCCACGCCGGCGGGCAGCGACCCCTTGGGCAGGAAGACGTCGCCGCCCTCATCGCTGGTGACGAAGCCGAACCCCTTCGCCGCGTCGTACCACTTCACTCGACCCGTGGGCACCGCTGACCTCAACTTCACTCAATGGACACATGCGCTCACGGCTAGGCTATCCAGCCGCGTGGCCGGACCCAACCGCAATCTCCCGCAGTAGCGGGGGGAACTCCGTGAGGTCGGGCAGCGCGTAGCCGGCGCCTGCGGCGCGCAGTTCGTCGACACTGCACGGACCAGTGGCCACCCCTACCCCCGGAATCCCGGCGGTGGTGGCGGCCACCATGTCGGCGACGTGGTCCCCGACGTACCAGTGGACCTGGTGCTCGACCAGCGCGGCGGCCTTGCCCTCCGCGAACAGGTCACCGGCGACCACGTCGGCGCGCAGGCCGAGGTGGGCCAGGTGCAGCTCGGCCAGGCGGCCCAGCTTCGAGGTCACGACCACCACCCGCAGGCCCAGCTCGCGCACCGCGGCCAGCGCCTCGACCGCGCCGGGCATCGGTACGGTCGGGGCGACGGCGTGGTCGGGATACAACTCCCGGAACGTGGCGACGGCTCCCTCGACCTCGTCCGCGGGGAACCACTCGCGCAGCTCGTGCCGCAGCGGCGGCCCCAGCCGGGTCACCGCCAGGTCGGCGTCGACGAACACCCCGGTCGCGGCCGTGAGCGCGCGGTACGTCGCCCGGATCCCCGGTCGCGAGTCGATCAGGGTCATGTCCAGGTCGAAGCCGACCGCTACCCTCACGAGCTGGTCGAAGGCGTGTATGTCAGCCGCTCCACGGGCAGCGGGAAGGTCTGGTCGTCGCCGAACGGGGACGGCGCGGCGGCACGGTCCGACACCAGCTCGGAGACCGCTAGGTAACCGTCCTTCGGCGTACGGGCCCGGCTGTCCTGAGCCTCACCGTCGGTCACCGCGGTGCCCGCTACCTTCGCCTTCGCCACGTTCGTCCCTCCTCAACGCTTCCGGGCCCACGCCCTGGGCCCGTCACCATCGTCCCATGGCGGCTAGCGTGGAACGCGATGGCCACCACCTTCGCCGACCAGCTGCGGTCCCTGCCGGACGCGGCACTCGGGGCGCTGATTCAACTGCGTCCCGACCTCGTCGTGCCCCTGCCCGCCGACATCTCGGCGCTGGCCGTGCGGGCCCAGTCCCGTGGTTCCGTGGCCCGCTGCCTGGACGCACTCGACGAATTCACCCTGCAGATCCTCGACGCGGCCCGGCTCAGCCGCGACCCCGACACCATCCTGACCTCGGTGGAGGCGATCACCGAGCTGGCCGCGGCGGCCCCCGCCGAGGACGTACGGGCGGCCGTCGACCGGCTGCGCGCCCGGTTCCTGCTGCACGGGCCCGAGACCGAGCTGCAGGTCACCGGCGCCGTGGACGAGGTGACCTCGCCGTACCCGGCGGGGCTGGGGCGGCCCGCGGACTACCTGGACCCGCTGGCGGCCGCGCTCTGCGCCGACCGGGCGAAGCTGCGCCGGGCCGTGCTGGCCGCGCCACCGCCCGCCCGCGCCGTGCTGGAGCGGCTGGCCGCGGGCCCACCGGTCGGCGCGCTGAACGCGGCGGCGATGGCCGAGCCGGTGCGCTGGCTGGTCGAGCATCACATGCTCGTCCCGGTCGGTGAGGCGGGCCGCGCTCCCCGGCCGGACGGGGAGCTGGTGGAGCTGCCCCGCGAGATCGGCCTGCTGCTGCGCCGCGATACCGGCCCGCTCGGGCCCCTGCGCCCGTTCGCGCCGACGCTGCCGTCGCCGGTGCGCGAGGCCAAGTCGGTGGACTCGGCCGGGGCCGGTCAGGTCATGGAGGCCGTGCGGATCACCGAGACGATCCTGGAGACGCTGGGCGCCGAGCCCGCGGCCGTACTCAAGACCGGCGGCCTCGGCGTCCGCGACCTCAAGCGCCTGGCCCGCGCCACCGGCCAGGACGAGGCCGCCACGGCGCTGCTGCTGGAGGTCGCGTACGCGGCCGGGCTGGTCGGCGAGGCGGACGCCTCCGGCGCCCCGCGCGGCGTGTACGTGAGCCGCGCGGGCGGGGCCGAGGAGATCTTCCTGCCGACCGGCACGTACGACCTGTGGCGGGCCACCGGCATCGCACAGCGCTGGGAGACCCTGGCCCGGTCGTGGCTGGCGATGACCCGCCAGCCGAGCCTGGTCGGCCAGCGCGACGAGCGGGACCGCCCGATCACCCCGCTGTCCCCGGACGCGGAACGGGCGGGCGCGCCGCAGGCCCGCCGGGAGGCGCTGCTGGTCCTGACGGCGGTGCCCGCGGGCACCGCCCCGAGCGTCGACGCGGTGCTGGGCCAGCTGGCCTGGCAGGCGCCCCGGCGGGCGCGGGGCCGGGAGGCCGCCCACCGGGACGCGCTGGCCGGGGCCGTCACCCTGGGCGTGGCCGCGCTCGGCGCGATCACCTCGTACGGCCGGCTGCTGCTGGACGACCCCGCCGAGCCCGACCCGGACCCGCTGGGGGTGCACGCGGAACCGGCCCCGGCCGGGTCGGACGTGGTCCGGGTGCTGGACGCGCTGCTGCCCGCGCCGGTGGATCACGTCCTGGTGCAGGCGGACCTGTCCGTCGTCGTGCCGGGCCCGCCCGAGCCGGAACTCGCCGCCGAACTGGACGTCGTGGCGGAGCACGAGTCCGCGGGCGGGGCGAGCGTGCACCGGGTCACCCCGGCCAGCGTCCGGCACGCCCTCGACGTCGGGTACGGCGCGGCCGACCTGCACGCCCTGTTCCGGCGGCGCTCGCGCACCCCGGTACCGCAGGCGCTCACGTACCTGATCGACGACGCGGCGCGCACCCACGGCGGGCTGCGGACCGGGTCGGCGGGGGCGTACCTGCGCAGCGACGACGAGGCGCTGCTGGCCGAGGCGCTGGCGGACAAGCGGCTGGCCCCGGTGGCGTTGCGCCGGATCGCGCCGACCGTGCTGGTCACCGCGTACCCGGTGGCGCGGCTGTTGGGCGCGTTGCGGGAGGCCGGGTACGCGCCGGTGGCGGAGGACGCGGGTGGCGCGGCGGTGCTGACCCGGCCGAAGGTGCGCCGGGCTGCCTCCCGTACCCCGCTGGCGGCGAAGGTGGCCGAGCAGGCCGGGCCCCCGCAGCTGGCCGGGCCGCGGCTGGCCGGGGTGGTGGAGCAGATCCGTCGCGGCGACATCGCGACCCGCGCGGCGCGCCGCGCGCCGGTCACGGTGCGGGCCGCGCACGGCCAGGCCGTGCCCGGCCTGACCGCGGTGCAGGCGCACGGTCAGGCGATGGCAGTGCTGCAGCAGGCCGTGCGGGACAAGGTCAGGGTCTGGGTCGGGTACGTGGATTCGCACGGCGCGACGCTGTCCCGGCTGGTCCGGCCCGTGTCGCTGAGCGCGGGCTACCTGCGCGCCGAGGACGACCGGACGGAGACGCTGCACACCTTCGCGCTGCACCGGATCACTGCCGCGGTGCCCGAGGGCGAGGAGCAGGAGTAAGGCACGGCGGACCGCATGCCCCCGTTGGCCTCGCGCACGCGGTCGTCCGCCGTTGCCACCCGGACGGGATCCGCCCGGGTCTGAAGCTTTGCACGCCGGGTCAAGCGCGGCCAGCAGCGTCGCGCCCGCCGGATCGAGCCCGGCCGGCAGCATCGCGCACACGCGGCGAACGGGCGGCCAGCGGCGTCGCGCGCACGCCGGGTGCGCGCGGGCGAGCCGTGTCAGACTGGAGGGTCATCGCTGGATCGTGGAAGGGCACGTGGTGAGCGGCGGACCCCTGATCGTGCAATCCGACAAGACCCTGCTGTTGGAGGTGGATCACCCCGACGCGCAGGCCTGCCGGATGGCGATCGCGCCGTTCGCGGAGCTGGAACGCTCGCCGGAGCACGTGCACACGTACCGGCTGACGCCGCTAGGGCTGTGGAACGCCCGCGCCGCCGGGCATGACGCGGAGAGCGTGGTCGACGGGCTGATCAAGTTCTCCCGCTACCCGGTGCCGCACGCCCTGCTGGTCGACGTCGCCGAGACGATGGACCGGTACGGCCGCCTGCAACTGCTCAACGACCCGGTGCACGGGCTCGTGCTGCGCGGGCTCGACAAGATCGTGCTGATCGAGGTGGCCAAGAGCAAGAAGCTGGCCGGGATGCTGGGCGCCCGCCTCGACGACGAGACCATCGTGGTGCACGGCTCGGAGCGGGGTCGTCTCAAGCAGGCGCTGCTCAAGCTGGGCTGGCCCGCCGAGGACCTGGCCGGGTACGTGGACGGCGAGGCCCACCAGATCGACCTGGCCGAGGACGGCTGGCACCTGCGCTCGTACCAGCAGGAGGCGGTGGACGGGTTCTGGGCGGGCGGCTCGGGCGTGGTGGTGCTGCCGTGCGGGGCGGGCAAGACGCTGGTCGGCGCGGCCGCCATGGCCGTCGCGAAGGCGACCACGCTGATCCTGGTGACCAACACGGTCGCCGGGCGGCAGTGGAAGCGGGAGCTGATCGCGCGGACGTCGCTGACCGAGGAGGAGGTCGGCGAGTACTCGGGCGAGCGCAAGGAGATCCGCCCGGTCACCATCGCCACGTACCAGGTGCTGACCGCGCGGCGCGGCGGCGCGTTCACCCACCTCGACCTGTTCGGGGCCCGCGACTGGGGCCTGGTGATCTACGACGAGGTGCACCTGCTGCCCGCGCCGATCTTCCGGTTCACCGCTGACCTGCAGGCCCGGCGGCGCCTCGGCCTGACCGCGACCCTGGTCCGCGAGGACGGCCGCGAGGGCGACGTGTTCTCGCTGATCGGCCCGAAGCGCTACGACGCGCCCTGGAAGGACATCGAGGCACAGGGCTGGATCGCGCCCGCCGAGTGCGTCGAGGTCCGGGTGACGCTGACGGACGCGGAGCGGATGGCGTACGCGGTGACCGAGGCCGAGGAACGCTACCGGGTCGCGTCCACGGCCCGGACGAAGCTGCCCGTGGTCCGCGCCCTGCTGGACCGGCACAAGGGCGAGCAGACCCTGGTCATCGGCGGCTACCTGGATCAGCTGCACGAGCTGAGCGAATACCTCGACGCCCCGATCGTGCAGGGCGCCACCACCAACAAGGAGCGGGAACGGCTGTTCGACGAGTTCCGCTCGGGCGAGCTGCGCACCCTGGTCGTCTCCAAGGTCGGCAACTTCTCCATCGACCTGCCCGAGGCCGCGGTGGCGATCCAGGTGTCCGGCACGTTCGGCTCGCGGCAGGAGGAGGCGCAGCGGCTGGGCCGGGTGCTGCGCCCGAAGGCCGACGGCCGCCAGGCGCACTTCTACACCGTGGTGTCCAGGGACACGATCGACACCGAGTACGCCGCGCACCGGCAGCGCTTCCTGGCCGAGCAGGGGTACGCGTACACGATCGTCGACGCGGACGACGTGCTGGGCCCGCCGCTGCCCACGGTGGACTGACCGGCTCAGGGCACCGCCGGGCCCGCGGTGAGCAGATCCGCCAGCAGGTCGCCGTGCTCCGCCACCCGGTCCAGCACCTCGCCCGCCCGGTACTGCCGTGCAGGCTCGTCACCGACGGCGACCGCCTCCACCTCCGCCCAGGTCAACGGGGTCGACGCGGTCGGGTGGGGCTGGGCACGCAGCGAGTACGGCGCCACGGTCGTCTTCGCCGCGGCGTTCTGACTCCAGTCGATGAACACCTTGCCGGGCCGGATCGCCCTGGTCATCCGCGCGGTGATCGAGCCGGGCACCCGCGCGGACAGCTCCTCGGCGACCCGCTTCGCGTACCCGCTGACGTGCTCGGCGGACTGCGTGCCCGCGATCGGGCAGCACAGCTGCATGCCCTTCTTCCCCGAGGTCTTCGGGTACGCGGTGAGGCCGTCGGCGGCCACCCGGTCCCGGACGAGCACCGCGACCGCGCAGCATTCCCGCAGGCCCGCGGGCTCGCCCGGATCCAGGTCGACCACCATCAGGTCGGGGTCGGCACCGATGCGCCACTGCGGCGTGTGCAGTTCCAGCGACGCGATGTTGGCCACCCACACGAGCGTGGCCAGGTCGTCGACCACCACGAAGTCGATGGTCTCCCGGCTCTTGGTGGAGCCGGGTACGGGCAGCCGCTCCAGGCGTACCCAGTCCGGGGTGCCGCCGGGGGCGTTCTTCTCGAAGAAATGGGCGGCCTCGACGCCGTTCGGGTAGCGGATCCGGGTCAGCGCCCGGTCCCGCAGGTGCGGCAGCAGCACCGGGGCGATGCGCGTGTAGTAGTCGATGACCTCGCCCTTGGTGAACCCGGCGGCAGGATAGAGGACCTTGTCGAGGTTGGACAGTTCCAGGTCGCGCCCGTCGATGTGGACGACGAAACGCTCACGAGGCACGGTCGTCCTCCTCCTCTTCCGCGCACATCCCGGGCGTCTTGTCGGGGCGCAGCCGCAGGAATCGGGGGAACCGCAGCCGCCCGTCGGGGGTGCGGTTGCCGTACCGGATCTCGGCCACCAGTTCCGGGCGTACCCAGTGTGCGCCGCGGGAATCCTCGCGGGGCACCGCGCCGGGCGCGAACGGCGACTCCGATGCGGCCAGCGGCCGCAGCGCGGCCAGCAGTTCCTGCTCGGCGGCCGCGCCGATGCCGCCGCCGACCCGGCCCCGGAACCGCAGCAGGCCGTCCGGGCCGGGCACGCCGACGAGCAGGCCACCCAGGCGCCGGGCGCCGGAACGCCAGCCGCCGATGACGTAGTCGCCGGTCCGGTCGAACTTGACCTTGATCCAGTCGGCGGAGCGGGCGCCCGGCACGTACGGCGCGTCCACCCGCTTGGCGACCACCCCTTCCAGGGCGTGCTCGCGGGCGGCGGCCGCGGTGGCGGCACCGTCGGGGAACGCGGGCGGCACCGTCCAGTGCGGCCCTTCGAGATCGAGGGCCTCCAGCCGGTCGCGGCGCTGCGCGTACGGCAGGGACAGCAGCGCTTCCTCGCCGTACCGAAGCAGATCGAAGATCATGTACGTGGCGGGCAGGCCCGCGGCGAGCCGGGCCGCGCGCCCCGCGTCGCGCACGTGCATCCGCTCCGCGAGCGCCGTGAACGACGGACGCCCGCTGGAGTCGAGCACCACCATCTCGCCGTCCAGCAGCGTCCCGGCGGGCAGTTCCAGGGCCGCCACCTCGGGATACGCCACGGTGACCAGCGTGCCGGAACGGGCCCAGAGCTTCGGTGGCCCACCGGCGAAGGACGCCAGCACGCGCACGCCGTCCCACTTGAACTCGTAGCTCCACCCCGGGCCCGCCGGCAGGGTGCCCGCGGTGGCGAGCATCGGGGACAGCGGTGCACCGGCCATTCGATCACCTTAGGCAGGTGCGAAGACCTTACGCAGGCGTGTCGGTGATGCGATCCTGATCGGGTACGAGCGCGATTCCGGCAGCTCAGCCCGGGTATGTCCCCGGGGGGCGGCCACGGCGGGAGGCGGGGCATGCGGGCGATCTGGAAGGGCGCGGTGTCGTTCGGCCTCGTGTCGATCTCGGTCAAGCTGTACTCCGCCACGGAGGAGAAGGACATCCGGTTCCACCAGGTGCACCGCACCGACGGCGGCCGGATCAAGTACAAGCGGGTCTGCTCCGTGGACGGCGAGGACGTCAGCTACGACGACATCGCCAAGGGGTACGACATCGGCGGCGGCGAGATGGTCATCCTCACCGACGACGACTTCGCGGACCTGCCGCTGACCACGTCGCACGCGATCGACGTCCTGGCCTTCGTCCCCGCCGACCAGATCGACCCCATCATGTACGCGAAGGCGTACTACCTGGAGCCCGAGGGCCAGGCCGCCAAGCCGTACGTGCTGCTGCGCGACGCACTCACCGACGCCGACCGGGTCGCCATCGTGAAGGTGGCGCTGCGCCAGCGCGAGCAGCTGGCCACGCTGCGAGTCCGCGACGACGTGCTGGTGCTCAACACGATGCTCTGGCCCGACGAGGTGCGTAATCCGGACTTCGGTTTCCTCGACGACGACGTGGAGACCCGCCCGGCCGAGCTGGCCATGGCCAGCTCGCTGATCGACTCGATGGCGGGCAGTTTCAAGCCGGACGAGTTCACCGACAACTACCGGGCCGCCCTGCAGGAGGTCATCGACGCCAAGGTGGAGGGCCGGGAGGTCGTCACGCCGGAGGAGGCCGAGGAAGCGCCGGCCGCCGCGGTGGATCTGATGGCGGCGCTGAAGGCGTCCGTCGAGCGGGCCAAGGCGGCCCGCGGCGAGAACCCGGAGGCCCGCGCGCGGGCGATCGAGGCGACCCCGCTGAAGGCGCCGGCGAAGAAGAGCGCACCCGCCAAGAAGGCCGCACCGGCGAAGAAGACGGCCGCCAAGAAGACCACCACCACGGCGAAGAAGGCGGCCCCCGCCAAGAAGGCGGCGAAGAAGTCCGCCTGACTAGGCTGCACCCCGTGGGATTGACGTGGGCGGAATCGTATCTGGGCCGGGTCCGGGCGAGTGTCGGCGACAGCGACACACTGCTGTTCGTGGGGGCGCGCGGGGTGATCTTCGACGAGAAGGACCGGCTGCTGCTGATCCAGCGCTCCGACAACGGCCGTTGGGCCATTCCGGCGGGCGCGATGGAACTCGGCGAGAGCATGGAGGACTGCGCGATCCGGGAGGTGTGGGAGGAGACCGGGCTGCGCGCCACGTCGCTGACGCCGTTCGCGTTCTACAGCCGGTACACGTACACCAACGACTACGGGCACACGTACCAGCAGATCCTGATGTCGTTCCGGATCCACGCGTGGGAGGGCGACCTGCAGACCGTGACGGAGGAGTCCGTGGACGCCGGGTTCTTCCCGCTGGATTCGCTGCCCGGCCCGCAGTCGAGGGTCATCGACGAGACACTCGCGGATCTTGCCGCATTCGAACGCACCGGCACGATGGTCATCAAGTAACCCGAAAATCGTTCGGTCGCTCCGCCGGGTCCGTGGCACGATCCCGGGCGTGACCGACCGACCCCGGCGGCGGCTGGGGCTCGACCTCACTCCGCTGCGCACCTCGCGGGACTTCCGCCTCGTCTTCGCGGGCGGCGCCGTGTCCGGCTTCGGGTCGTTCATCACGTACGTCACGATCCCGTTCCAGGTCGCGGCCATCACGCACGATCCGCTGGCCGTCGGCCTGCTCGGTGTCTTCGAGCTGGTACCGCTGCTGGTGATGGCGTTCGTGGGCGGCGCCCTGGCCGACTTCCTGGACCGGCGGCTGCTGGTCCGCGGCGGCGAGCTGGCCCTCGCGGCACTTTGCGGGGTGCTGCTGGTCAACGCCCTGTCCGACCGCCCGCACCTGTGGCTGCTCTACTTGATCGCCGCGGCCACCGCCACCATCGACGGCGTGCAGCGCCCGGCGCTGGAGGCGATGCTCCCCCGGCTGGTGACGCCCGAGGAGATCCCCGCGACCAGCGCACTGCAGTCGCTGGGCATGCAGATCGCCCAGCTCGGCGGCCCCGCACTGGCCGGGGTGCTGCTGGCCACCGTCGACCTGGCCTGGGTGTACGCGTTCGACCTGGCCACCTTCGCGGTATCGGTGACCTGCCTGTCGCTGGTCCGCGCGGTCCCGCCCCCGCCGGACGCGGACCGTCCGTCGATCCGTTCCGTGCTCACCGGCCTGAAGTACGCCAAGAACCGCCCCGAACTGCTCGGCACCTACCTGGTGGACATCAACGCGATGTTCTTCGGCATGCCGCAGGCGCTCTACCCGTTCCTGGCCATGCAGCTCGGCGGCCCGAAGGTGCTCGGCCTGCTGTACGCGGCCCCCGCGGTCGGCTCGCTGCTGGCCACGGTCGGCTCCGGCTGGACCGGCCGGGTGCACCGGCACGGCCTCATGGTGATCATCGCGGCGGCACTGTGGGGGGTCGGCATCGTCGGCGTCGGCCTGTCGCACATGCTCTGGCTCACCCTGGTCTGCCTGGCGTTCGCGGGCGCCGCCGACATGGTCTCCGGCATCTTCCGCAGCATCATCTGGAGCCAGACCATCCCGGATCACCTGCGCGGGCGGCTCGCCGGGATCGAGATGCTCTCGTACACCACCGGGCCGCTGCTGGGACAGTTGCGTTCCGGGGTGATGGCGCGGACCCGGCTGGGCGTGGGCGGCTCGATCTGGGTGGGCGGGGTGCTCTGCGTGCTCGGCACCGCGGCGCTCGCGGCGGCGTTGCCCGCGTTCGTCCGCTACGACGGCGCGAACGGGATCGCCCGCAAGAAGGCAGAGGACGAGGCCTGGATCGCGGCCGCCGCGGCCCGCACCGCAACGCCCTGACAGCCCGGCCGTCGTTTCAGCAGCAGCGGTCGGCGTCGTTCAGTAGCCGCGGTCGGCGTCGTTCAGTAGCCAGGGTCGGCGGGGAGAGGCTGCCGCTCGTTCGGTGGCCGCGGTCGTGGGGCGGGCGAGCGCCGGTGGGCGGTGCCGCTCGACGAGGTCGCTGCCGTGCCACGCGACGAAGCCGGCCGCCGCGAGCGCCAGCAGTTCGACAGCCAGCAGGCCACCGCCCGCGACCCGGTCGGGCGAGCGCATGCGCAGGATCAGGATGACAGCGAAGAGGATCAGTACGCCCATGCTGCCCAGGATCCGCAGCACACCGGCCCGCTTGGCGGCGGTGCCGTGGGGAACGTACGCCACATCGATGGCACCGGCCACTGTGGCGAGCACACCGCCGACGAGGCCCGCGACGATGTTCCAGTACGCCAGCGCGCCGAGGAATTGCGGGGCGCCCAGCACATCCGCGGTATCGAAGATGACAGCCATCGCGAACAGTCCGAGCGGGAACATGACGAGCACCGGTTGCACGGCCTCACCCGCGATCCGCAGTCGACTCTCCATGCCCTGTTCAGCCTCCCCAGCTGCGGTGTCCTGGATGTGTCCGGCGGTGCGGCCGCGCCGTACTGTGACGGCTTCGCGGTGTGTCGATGTCCGGTCTACCCGACGCCCCCGTCGATGAAACGAGTCTTTGGTCCCTGGCGTGGCGCGACGCATGCGGGCGGGGTCGGTGTTCTCGATGATGCGGCGGTCGAACGCCACCGCGGGATCGGTACGGTCGTGCGGCGCTCTGCCGCGCCACGGGTCTTCGCTGATCCTGTTCGGCGTATGGTCTCACGCTTCCGCAATGGACGCGCCGCGATCCGGCCACCGGATTGGACCGACGCGCCGGCCCTTTGCCCAGGTCAGCGGCGCCGCCGAGGCTACCAGTCGCCCGGCCGATCCGCTGCCATCAGTCGGCTTGTACGCAGTCTGCAACCTGGCAACTTGAGGTGTAGCGATCAGACGGGTGGCGTGCTCTACTGAAGGTGCAGGCATCAGGGCGGAGCTGGAGGGAGACCACGCAACGGCACCCGGCGGCAACCGGGTGCCGTTGTCGCCTCTGGAGCTGCATCACCCTGGAGCACCGTCAGGTGGTAACGAGCGAGGCGGGGGTTGTCTCAGCGCCAATGGTGGCTCCGCTCCCCTCCCCTCGCAAGAAGCGGCGGAGAGGAGTTTCGCGATGAGCACACGTACCTACTACCGCGGAGCTGATGCGGTGGTCACGGACGAACGCTTCGTGTGGCACACCACCTCGACCCGGGTCTTCGAGATCCGCGAGCTGCAGCAGGTCCAGTTGGTGCGCGGGCAGCCCGCCGCCCGCCGGTATCCGATCATGGCGGGCGGCGTGGTGTTGCTGGCCTCCGCCGGCCTGGCCACGCTGACCACCCCGCCGTCGATCCTGCTGGGTCTGCTGACCGTTGCGATACCGGGTGCACTGGCAGTGACCCTCAGCCGGACGCGTTCGCGGACCTGGCAGCTGGAGGCGACGTACCGCGGCCGCGACGTGGTCCTGTACACCCAGTCCGATCCGCGGGTGTTCAACCAGGTCAGTCGCGCTTTGCGGCGCGCGATGGAGGCGGCTCGACCACCGACGACCGGCTACGGCCTGGTTGTCACCTGATCATCGCAGAGCCACCCCAACGGGTGAGTCCGTTACTTTTCGGTGAACTTATGCGCACTCAGATTCGTTCTGATATGACAGTAAGTAAGATGACGCGCGACCTCGCTGGATGCAATCTGGCATTCAGCGAGGTGGCATGATTGCCGCAGATCTCTTCGACTCATCGACGATGAAGGACTCATGGCTGAGGGTGACTCGCCCACTGTGGCCAGGCGGCGCGTTCGCCTGGCACTCCGCGAGGCCCGCGAGGCGGCGGAGTTGACCCAGCAGCAGGTCGCCGATGAGATGGAGTGGTCACTCAGCAAGGTCATCCGCATCGAGGGCGGCGAGGTCAGCATCGCCCCGAACGACCTGCGCCCGCTGCTGACGTACCTCGGCATCAAGGACCGCGCCCGCATCAACGACCTGTTACAGGCCGCCAAGATCGCTCGGACGCGGCAGCGCCGCTTCTGGTGGCAGGCACCGGAGTTCCGCGAGCATCTCACCGATCCGCTGCGGCGGCTCATCGAGTTCGAGGCCGAGATGTCGGCGATCCGGTACTACTGCTTCTATCACCTGCCCGGACCGCTGCAGACGCCCGCGTACGCCGAGGCGCTCATGCACAAGTGGGACGACGAGCTGACCCTGGAACAGATCCGCTACCGGGTCGACGCACGCCAGCGCCGCCGCGAGACCCTGGACGCGCGGCTCGACCACATGCAGATCTACATCCTGCTCGACGAATCGGTGCTGTGGCGGCCGATCGGCGGCAACGCGGTCATGGCCGAGCAGCTGGAGCAGCTCGTCGACCTGGCCGCCAGCGGCCACGTCCACCTGCGGATGATCCCGTTCGCCGTGGACACACCGATGACCAACAACGCCGCCTTCGAGGTGCTGGTCCTGGGCGAGGACATGCCCGAGAACGCGGTGCTGTACCGGGAGAACGGTCTGACCGACGAGCTGGTGGAGGACGTCGCCATCACCTCACGGCACCGCATCCGGTACGACAAGGTATGGAGCGCGGCCACGGACGAGGAGACCACCGTCGCCTTCGTCCGCGACCGGATCAGAGCCCTGCGCGCGGCTGAACACAGCCGGCGGGGCGATACGAATACGCAGTAAAACTCACCGACCCACGGGCCGGTGCGTGCGCTGGTCCAGGGGATTCCTTGAAAGGACGCGCACATGACGGACAGCATCGAACCCACATGGCGGAAGAGCTCCCGCTGCGGCAACGGCACCTGCGTCGAGGTGGCGAAGGTGAACGACACCTACCTCATCCGGGATTCCAAGAATCCCGGCGCCAGCGCTCTCTCGTTCACGGAGCAGGAGTGGGTCGCCTTCGTCGAGGGCGTCACCGCCGGCGAATTCACCTTCGAATGATCCGGTGATCATGGTGCGCGCGATCCGCAGTCGGGATCGCACGCACCTCGGGCCGCAGGCGGCGGCCGGGTTCGCGTTCGACTGAGCATCGCCCAGCCGAGCGCGGCATAATGCCCAGATGGGGGACGTCGACCCGCTCCCCGGGACGTACCTCCGGGTCACCGATCCGGGGCGCTTCGAGCTGCTCCACGACGCGGCCGTGGTGCTGCTCGACGAGCTGACCGAGCGGTACACCGTCGAGCGGCGGGAAACCAGGGAACCCTTCGAGCAGCGTACGGACGGCCCACTGCTGCGCATCGTGCGGCTGATCCCCCGTGCTCCCGTGGCCGGGCCACTCGCGATCGCCTTCACGGACTTTCCCGGCCTCGCGATACGCCTCGGCCGCTGGCACGAACTGGCGCTACCGGTGTGTGGCTGCGACGCCTGCGACGAGGACCCCAAGCAACTCGTCGACGACCTGCACCGCGAGATCTACGCGTACGTCGAGGGCGGGCTGTGGGAGGGCGTGCGGCGCCGCCTGAACGGCTCGCGGTGGGAGACCCGGCTGGTCGGTCCGGACTTCAGCCAGGGGCGCAGCGGCCCGCTCACGATCCGGCTGGCCCGGGCCGCCCGGCGTGAGGGATTCGCGACCGCCGTCCGGTGGGCGCCCTGGAACCGGCGTGCCGCCGATCCCACCGAGCCGCCGCCCCTGTACTGACGTCGTCTGTCTACCGAGCGGGTCGGGGTTTCTGCCGGGCGCGGTCGGGGCCGCCCAGCGCGCGCACCGCCGCCCGGATCGACGGCCTGCGCAGGATGTGGGCCATGGAAAGCTCGCCACGGCAGAACGCCGTGAACGCCCGCCAGCCCAGCGGCGTGGCCATCGCCGTGTGCACGAGGCCGGGATGGCGCTCGAAGACCCCGAGCAACCGGCGCCCGGCCACCATCTCCGGTAGCAGCTCGCGCGTCACCAGCCGCTCGTACTCGGCGAGCGGCGTCTGCTCGGCGAGCTCGACCGGCCCGGCGGCGCAGGCGGCGGCCGCGACCTGGCCCGCCCACGTGCCCGAGCGCAGCGCGTAGCTGATGCCCTCACGGGTCCACGGCTCCAGGAGACCGGCGGCGTCGCCGACGACCAGGACGCGGCCCCGGCGCAGCGGCGCGTCGGCACTGCGGCACCGGGTCAGGTGGCCGGAGTCGCGCCGGACGGGGCGGTCCGCCAGGCCCAGCCGAGTGAGGAACCGCGCGAGATACTCCTTCGTCTCGGCGCCCCGGCCCTTCACCATGATCACGCCGACGGTGAGCTCGTCGTCCTTCGGGAAGACCCAGCCGTACGAGCCCGGCACCGGGCCCCAGTCCAGCAGCACCCGGCCCCGCCAGGCCGCGCGCTGGGCCGGATCCGGCACGACCTCGACCTCCAGCCCGAGATCCTGCTGGTCGAACGTGACGCCGACGTGGCGCGACGTGATACCCGCCGAACCGTCGGCGCCGATCACCACCCGCGCGGTGACTGTCGTGCCGTCCGCCAGCCCGACCGTGGCGGCGTGCCGGTCCTGGGTGAGGCTCCGGGCCTGGCAGTTCTGCCGCACCTTCGCTCCGGCCGCGACCGCGGCGTCGTACCAGGCGAGATCGAAATCGTCACGGCGCACCATCGTGAGCAGCGCGGTGTCGCCGCCCCGGCGGGTGAACGCCCGCCGGCCGTCGACCGCGAAGGTGATCGCGCCGATCGTGTCCCTGGCGGGTACCGTGATCCGCGGGGTGGCGATGCCCAGTGACGTGCCGATGAGGCCGCCGCCGCACGTCTTGTAGCGGGGGTGCGCGGCGCGCTCCAGGACGACTGTGCGGGCCCCGGCCGACGCTGCGGCACAGGCCGCCGCGAGACCTCCGGGCCCGGCTCCGACAACGGCGACATCCCACTCCGGTGCCTCGACCACGTGCGGAGTTTAGCCCCGTCGAGTGCAGGGGCGGGACCGCCGTGCGGCCCCACCCCCGCGCGCAGGACTGCGGCCCCCCTGCGCGCAGCCTGCGGCTCTCAACCCCGCCCGGGGCAGGCGGCGGCCGCACCGATCATTCCCCTGCGCCACGCCGCGATCACCCTGGGCGACACCGATCTTCGCAATGAATTGCGACGAAGATTTGAACGTCCATCGCTTTCCTCCGCGACACACCCGGAAGGTGGAACGGCGATGGGCTCAGCTCGGGACGCCGCGCGCGGCGAGCAGCTCGGTGCGCTTGAAGGCGTAGCCCACCATCCAGTGTGGGCGCAGGCGATACATCCGGATCTCGTCGCCCCACGACAGCGGCGAGCTGCCGTAATGCGCCGTCCAGTGATCGATGGTCTCCGTCCAGCGCGGGTCGTCCGGCGTCAGGTCCTCGACGCGGCCGTGGCTGAAGACGGCCATCTCCTCCCCGTCGATGTGCGCGACGCTCACCGCGGGCCGGGCCTGGAGGTGGCGTGCCTTGGCGGCCGTCGCGCTCGTGCTGAAGGTCCACGTCGCGTGCAGGAAATGGCCGTCGAGCGCGCTGATGCGCGGCTCACCGGCGCCGGTCACGGTGGCGACACTGAGCACCCGCATGCCGGTGAGCAGCGCGGCGAGATCATGTGCCGTCAGCGTGCGATCCGCGTCGATGATGCCCCGCAGATGCCCGGTCGACGTGGCGTGGGAAGCGTCGAGCAGCCGTTGCAGGTCGGCCAGCTCGTCGGCGGTCTCCATCATGGGGGCCACGCTAGGCCGGGGGTACGACGAAATCAGTACGGACGCCGGATCCCCCGCTCCGCCAGCGTCCGCTCGTACGCCTCCAGCACGGCGCCCACCTCGCCGACCACATGATCGAGCTCGCCCAGGGCATCCTGGTCACCGGGCTCCGCACGCAGCGCCCGCGCGGCCGCCGCGAGCTGCAGGTGCAACGCCGCGAAGCCGTCCCCGGGCACGTGGATGCCGGGGAACGCGCGGCCCGGCAGATGCACGACGGCGTGACTGCCCGTACGCGCGAGCACGTCGGCCTTCTCAGAGCTCATTCCGCGAGTCTGCCAGCGGATCCGCGACCACGCCCCCGGTCCGCCGATCGCGCCCCGGGCGGCTGCCGCAAGCCGCCGAAACAGCCGTCGCCTGGCGCACCGGCCCGTCCGGCCAGGGCCGGCACGGGGTCGTGTCGTGCGGGTGCGGCCCGTACTCCGCCAGCGCGCAGACGGCGTCGATCAGCTCGTCGTTGGGCAGCGGCTTGAGCAGGACGGCGCAGACGCCGGCGGCGCGCAGGTCGGTGTCCGCCGTCCGCAACCGGCCGCTGATCACCGCGACCGGCACGTCCGCGGTCTCGGGCCGGGCGCGGATCGCCCGGCACAACTCCAGGCCGTCGAGTTCCGGCATATCGAAGTCGGTGAGCACGATATCCGGTGGCGTGGTGAGTGCGAGGCTCAGCGCGGCGCTGCCGTTGTCCGCGGCGTAGACCGCGAACCCTGCTCGCCGCATCAGCCGCTGCAGCCCGTCGCGAAGGTCGGGGTCGTCCTCGGCCAGCAACAATACGGTCATCGGAGCGCCCCCGCACGCGTTTACCAGCGTTGAGCCGACACTACGCCGCTCGCGCGCCGTCCGGCGGGAATCGCCGCGGCACGCCACCAACGGGTGTCCCACGGACCACTCCAGGGATGCCGGGCTAGAAGTCGATCCGCATCACGGCCCGCCGCGGCGTCGGCGTGGAGACCTCGGTGAACCCGGCGGCGGCGAACATGCTGCGGCTGCCGACGTACAGTTCGCCCCAGCCGTAGGTCTGCTCCGGCCGGGTGACGATCGGGTATCCCTCCAGGGCACGGGCGCCGCGCTCGCGCGCATAGCCCACCGCGGCGGCCGCCAGCGCCCGGCTGACTCCGCGCCGGCGGAAGCCGGTACGGGTGACGAAGCAGGTCACCGCCCACACCCCGGCATCCGTACGGTCCTCCGACCGCCCGCTCCACGGCACCCGGCCGCGCAGCAGGCGCACGTACGCGGTGCGGGGCTCGACCGCGCACCACCCGGCCGGCTCGCCGTCGAGGTACGCGACCAGCCCACTCGTCGAGCCGGCCGTACGGTCACCGCAGTGGGTCTGTTCCCGCAGGCGCCGGGCCTTCTCCCCGACCGGGACCGAGCCCCACTCGGCGTCCCGGATCTTGAACCACTGGCACTGGCAGCGGGACGCTTCCCCGCGTACCCCGAAGATGGTTGTCAGATCGTCCCGGGTCGCCTCGTTGGCCGGGACGACGGAGATCGCGGGGTCCCCGTCCGTCATCGCTGCGCCCTCCGATCGGGCCGCCACGGCCCACCTGGTCCCCCGCATCCTCGCGCACCTCGCCGCCGCGGCCGTGCAGGCCGGCGGCCGCGGGACCGAGTCGTGATCTTGAGTGGACAACGGGAAGAATCTCGGCATGGCCGTCATTCACCGCACCACCACGCTCACGCCGAACAAGATCGAACTGCTCACCCCCTGGCTACCGACGCGGCCGTGGTACGTCGCGGGCGCGGCCGGGCCGGAACTGACAAAGGCCGGCGGGTTCCGGCTGGACGACCCCGAGGGTGCGGTGGGCATCGAGTTTCTGGTGGTGACCGACGCCGCCGGCGCTCAGCCCACCGCCTACCTGGTGCCGCTCACCTATCGCGGTGCCCCGCTCGACGGCGCGGAGCACGCCCTCGTCGGCACGATGGAGCACGGCGTGCTGGGGCGGCGCTGGGCCTACGACGGCTGCCACGACCCGGTACTGATCGCCCAGCTGCTGGCCCTGATCGAGGGCCGGGCCCGGGCCCAGGACCAGAACATCAGCGGCGCCCCGGACACTGACGTCACCCGCGCGTACACCGGCGACGGTCCCGTTTCCGTCGACGTCACCGCCGCCGCGATCGACGACCCGACGGGGACCGAGCTGCGGGGGCCGCACGGTACGGCCATCCGCCTGCACCGCATCCTGCGTCCCGTCCCGGACGGCGCCGCCGTCCCTCCCGCGGAAGCGACCGGCCACGTCAGCGGCTCCTGGCAGCTGGCGGACGGCACCCGTGCGCGGGCACTGTTCGCCGTCCTTTACGCCGGCCGTGGTGCCTAGCGGCCCGGGGCGCGCGGCGGTCGTACCCGTCGTGTCGGTCTTGCGGCGGCGCAGACCCCTCGTGATCCGGCCGGGACGGCACCGGCCGGGGTGGTCGGGCCGGCGGCGCACACCTGTGGGCGTCGTGGCGGCGGCACGGCGACGATGCCGGTGAGGTGCGGCGGCCCGGTGATCGACAGGACGCGTTGCGCGATGCCGGTCGCGTTGACCACCGTGACGCGGCCGCCGTTCTCGGCGGCGGTGGCGTGGTAGCAGATGAGGACTCCGGCGATGGCGGCGTCGAGGAAGGTGACCGCGCTGAGATCGATGTCCACGTGCGGGCCGGTCGTCGGAGGCACCGCATGCAGCGCCGCGACGATCTGTTCGAGGACGTGGCGGTCGAGATCGCCGGCGACGACGAAGCGCAGGACTCCGTCGGAGGTCCCTACCCATCGGTAGGCGGGTTGGTCCTGGAAAGTGGCCATTGCGTCAACCGTCACCCGGACGCAGCGGCCGCGGTAGTGCGCAGAACGCACGAGGTCGGTGACGCTGTCGCGCAAGCGAACGTCAGTCGTTGCGCAGCGTGGTCTGCGGGGTGACCCCGTAGGTCTTGCGGTAGAGGGCCGTGAACCGGCTGTGGTTGGCGAACCCCCACCGGGTGGCGACCGCGCCGACGGTGGTCGTGGCGGGATCGGCCGCCAGCAGGTCCTGGTGCGCGTGGTGGAGCCGGGCCCGGCGCAGGTAGGCCATCGGCGGCATGCCGAGGTGGCGGCGGAAGGCCAGCTGCAGGGCACGGATGCTGACGTGGGCGGCGGCCGCGATGTCCGCGGCGCTGATGTCGTCGGCGGTGTGCTCATCGATGTACGCGACGGCTCGGCGCAGCGTGACGGCGGAGGCGTCGCGGCGGTCCTCGATCGTGGGATGGGTCAGCGCGGTGTTGGGGAACGCGGTGAGCGTCGCGGCGGCCAGCTGGCGAGCCGCGCTGCCGACGATCAGCGGAGACGCCGCGGCCTCGGGGTTGTTGAGCAGTTCGGCGACGAACTGGCGGGTTGACCACCAGTGCGCGGCGACCGCCGTGGACAGCGGGTCGGGACTGAGGAACCGGATCGGTTCGGGCCGGCGGCCGGGTGCGGTGGCCGCCACCCGGGTGACCAGGGCGAGGTCGATGACGCAGACGTCGATGCGGCCCGGCATGACGCGCGCCGTGTACGGCTGATCGGGAAGCGCGGCGAGGAACACGTCGCCGGCGTCGTAGCGTCCGGCACACCCCCGGCGGCGAGCGTCCACGCAGGCGGTTGTCGCCCGGTCGACCACGATCGTCTGAAGTGGCTCGACCCGCACGTCGAGGACGGCGGTCTGCTCGAAGGTGTCGAGGGCGAACGTGCCGGCGTCCAGGCGATGGTACCGCAGCCGGGGAGGTTGACTGCTGCGGACCCGCATCGTGCTGTAGGCGCCGCTGAGCAGATGTTCGATCGCATCGGCGTCGGTGAGTTCCACGGGCGTGGCGGTGTTCATACCGTCCGTTCAGGTGTAGAGCAGGGCTCGGACCGTGGCCGTTGGTGCATGGCGAAACCCTCCTCCCCCGCCCTCAGGTTGTGCAGCCTTCTGTATAACGGACATCGACGTCGCGTGACCACGAGTGTGCACCGTCACGGTGGATTGTGGAACCGGGAGTTCGAGCGACCCGCGGTGGCCGTCAGCAGCGATTCAACGTCTCCGACGGCGCACACCCGTAGACCGCCCGGTAGTAGGCGGCGAAGCGACCCAGATGGGCGAATCCCCATCGGTACGCCACCGCGGCGACGCCCGTCCGGGCCGGGTCGGCCGTGCGCAGGTCATCGTGGGCGTGCGCGAGGCGCACATGCCGCAGATAGTTCATGGGTGAGGTGCCGATCTGCGCGTGGAAGCCCTGCTGCAGGGCTCGCGCACTGACATGGGCGATGCGGGCCAGCGCGGTCAGTGTGTACGGCTGCGCGGGATCGGCGTGGATCGCGTCCACGGCCCGGCGTACCGGCCCCGGCCGGCACTGGTCCGCCGGCTCGTGCAGCGCGTCGCGGTCCGGGTGCTCGGCGACCAGCAGCAGGCCCCGCAGGATCGCGTCGACCATGGGTTGCATCACCACCGGATGCGCGGCCAGGCTGTGCGCGTCGCCCGTTTCGGCGGCCAGCGTGCGTACCAGCCTCGACCAGCCCTGGCCCGGCCCACCGGCCATGTCCATCGCCGGAGCGAACAGGATCGGACCGGCCACATCGCGGCCCAGCAGTGTGCTCAACGTCGATTCCAGCTCGGCGCGCCCGAGCGTCACGGTGAAGTTCGTGCTGGCCGCCGCCGAATCGACGCGAATGTCCCCGACCGGCTGGAAGAGCGCCGCGGTGGTGGTGCTGACCTCGACCTCGGCGCCCCGATGCAGCGATCGCAGCTGCCCGCCCTGAGCGAAACCGACGGTGTAGACGGTGGACACCTCCGGCACTGTCACCCGCAGGGCGGCATTGTGAAACGCACGGGACACCACCAGCGGCCCGAACCCCACCTGTTCATATCGGCACCAGTACGGGCGGTCGCTGCTCAGCGGGAGCATCGACAACGGGAACACCGCCCGCGTCAGCATCTCCCGGGCCTGATCCACGTCCCGCGCCTCGAACGAGGCGAACGCCACCGTCGACGCCGACTGCATGCGCTGATTATCGAACCTGCGCCTGAGCGGGGCCACCCGCCGCCACATTCTGGCCGCGACCGCCGCAGCCGGCCAACGATACGGCGACGGGCCGGCACCGGAAAGATCACTCGAACGGATGACCCTCGCCGCGCAGCCTGCACGCGGCAGCTCATGGCTCAGTTCGCGGCGGCCTCGACCGGCGTCGGTGATCGCTCGGTGACGGCCGATCGGCGGACGCGGGGTGCGCACACCCGGGTCGTCACGGCGAGCGCCGCCACCGTTCCGAGAAGCAACAGCCAGTAGCGGTCACCCAGCCGAGCCGGCCCGAGCGCGGAGGACGCCCCGACGTTGGCGAGGGTCCCGCCCACGGCGACGCCGAACCCCACCAGCCCGAAAGCAGTGGCGTGCTGCGCCACCGGGACCGTCCGGGCGACCTCGCTGTCCAGCCGCGGGTCGACGACCACCTCACCGACGGTGAAAAGCACGACGCCCAGCACCAGGAAGCCGGCGGAGCCGCGACCGAACACGCCGAAACCCACGGCCATCGCGCCCAGGCCGCCCGCGATGACGGCCGCCGCGTTCACCAGCCGTCCCAGGCGGGCGGAGAGCAACAGCTGCAGGACCACCACGGCCACCGCGTTCACCGTGTAGAGCACGCCCACGAAGGACTTGCCCTGCTCCGCGGCCGCGGTGATGGGCATGGCGTACTCGATCTGCACATAGCAGAAGCCGAAGGTGACGGCTGTCAGGACGATCCACCGCATGCGCGGGTGGGAACGCAGGATCGACAGCATGCCGCCCCGAGCGACCGCGGCGGGTTGCGGCACGGTGTGCGGTATCCGGTGGCGTAGCTGCCACAACGGCGGCAGTAGCGCGAGGAACAACCCGGCAGCAACGAGAAGGGTGGCCTCCGGTGCGGCGAGGAACAGCAGCAACCCGCCGGCCAGCGGGCCGAGTGCGGTGCCCGCGTTGTTGGCGGTGCTGCGCAGCGCAAAGACGGCAGTCATCTCCGCCTGGCCGTCGACCAGCCGCGCGAGGGCGGCTTTGCCCGCTGGGATGTACAGGGCGCTGCCCACGCCCAGCAGGCCGCAGGCGATCACCGCGCCGACGTCCGACACCGCGGTCACGACCAGCACGTACGACAGGGCGCGCAGCAGCAGCCCCAGACACATGGTGCGTACCGTGCCGATGCGATCGCCGATCGAACCGCCGAGAGCCATCAGGCCCTGCTGGGCCCACAGCTTGGCGGTGAAGGCCGCGGCTATGGCCCAGGCGGAGGTGCCCCGCTCGGCGCTGAGGTAGACGGCCAGATACGGCAGGACCAGATTGGTGCCGAACGTGATCGCGAAGTTGCCGAACAACAGCAGCAGACAGCCCGGCGTCCCGCGGACAAGGGCAAGGGTTCGCCGCATCAGATACCGGTGCCCACGGACGTGGATTCGATGACCGTCCCGGTCTCGACCCAGCTCTTCAGATCGTCGATGATCCGCTCCGCCTCAGCGCGGGTCTCCGCCGCGATCAGCGCCGAGGCGAAGTTCTCCACGCTGGTGTGCGCCTGGTTCAGTCGCGCACCGATCGGTGCCATGACCTTGAATCCCGTGACACCGGGGAGGGGACATTCGCCGGGAACCGCACGCAGCACCCCCGGGCGGGGCGGGAAGAGGGCGAGCCCGCCGATCCGGACGGGCCGCGCCGGAATCTCCGGCAGCACGCCCCCGGTCAGCGCGCGTATGTAGAGCTCCGGGAGGTGAACGCCGAAACCGATGCGGACCTGCTCCTCGATGCGCCCGCCGGCCATGCGGCAGGCGATCTCGTTGAAGACCAGACCGTTCGCGGTACCGAAGAACTCGGCGTGGAAGATGGTGGTGTCCGGCGTCGGCATGGCTTCCAGTACGGTCCGCGTGAGGCTGCGCAGCGGGTCGAGCAGCGGATCGTCGGCGTCCAGCATGGTGCTGTGGAGCATGTCGCCCGCCAACATCCCGAGGCATGTGGTGGCTCCCTGGGAGGACGGCCACATCAGCACGACCCGACCACCGACCATCAGGCCGTCGACGTGGAAGAGTTCATGCTCGACGTACTTTTCGACGAGCAGCGCGGTGTCGTCGTCCGCGCCCAGGCCCTCCGCGCGGGTCGCGAAGTCCCACATCTCCTCCTCGTCGTGCAGGACCTCCACGCCCATCGAGCCACCGCCGCGCCGGGGCTTGACCACCACGGGAAACCCGTGCTGCCGGGTGAATCGAACCAGCGAGGTAACCGCGGGAACCGCCGCGTACGGCGTCAGCGGCACGCCGGCCTCGGAGAGCAGGTCCTTCATCGCGAGCTTGTCGCGAAACGCCGTGGCACTGAACTCGGTCTGGCCCTTCAGCCCCAGCAGCTCACGCAGCCGGGCGGCGCGGAGAAGGTCGAACTCCGACGTGGCGATGATCTCGTCGATGGGCACCTCCGCGTGCAACCGCAGGACCTCGTGTTCCACCAGCACACTGTCGTGATAGTCGGACATGATCACCGCGTCGTCGAAGGTGGCGAGCTCCGCCTGGCGTTCGGCATCGTCAGCGTTCAGCCCGCGGGCGTCCGAGATGAGGACGAGCCGGTGTCCCTCGCCGATCCACGCCCGGTAGGGCCGGGTCGCGAGCGCACTCCGGTTGAGAATCAGGTAGTTCATGGTCACCGTGCCTCGATGTCGATGTGGAACGCCTCGTACACGCGGGCCACCGCTGCCTCGGCCTGCTCGGTGGTAGGCGCCTGCAGGAAGACCAGCGCGCTCGCGGCTGCGGAGTTGATGCGTTCGGGCACGACGTCCCCGACCCGCAGCAGCGGCGTCACATCGACGACGGACGGCAGGGCCCGCAATTCGTCGGCACCGGTCAACGCGACGACGCGGCCGGGCCGAAGCGGGAGGTAGCAGTGAGCCGTGACGCCCGCGACGGGCGCATCGTCCACCTTCGGATCCAGGCCCAGCGCCAGCTGGAGACTCGCCCGCCACACATCGACGCCGGCGTGCAGGCTCAGGGCGTGCGGGATGCCACCGCCCGCCGCCCGGCAGGCGATTTCTCCGGCCAGCAACCCGTCCGACGTGGCCAGGAACTCCATGTGGGTGACACCGTCGACGAGTCCGAGGGCGGCAACCGCACGGGCATGCAGTTCTTCGATCCGTACGCCCACCGGGTCGTCGGCGGGCAGGGTGACCGAGCCGAACAACGCGCCGTGATCCAGGACCGGCGTCAGGTAGCGCGAGGCGGCCGCGAACACCACCTCGCCGCCCCGTACCACGCCGTCACAGTGGTATTCGGCGACGACGTCGACGAACTTCTCCACGATCAGGGGGCAGCGCAGGGCGCGGATCGAGGCGGCGTCCGGGGAGGCGGCGAACTCCGCGAGCTGCTCGGCCGATCGGACGACACTGATGTCCATCGACCCGCCGCCGACCACGGGCTTGACCACCACCGGCCAGCCGAGGTCGGCGGCAGCCCCGGGCACCTGGTCGAGACCGTAGGCGAGCCGGAAATCCGTGACCGGCAGCCCGGCCCGCTGCAACCGCTGCTTCATCGCGTACTTGTGGGAGAAGCCGTGCGCGACCTCCGGCCCGATGCCGGGGATGCCGAAATACGTGCGGACATAGCCGGTCTGGGTCTGGCCCCGCTCGAACGGCGCGAAGATCCGGTCGATGTGACGCTCGCGCAGGAGGTCCAGCACGGCAAGGCGCAGGAGCTCCACGTTCTCGACGTCGTCGACGAGACGCACATCGACGTCGGGGCCGTACCGTTGGAGGTGGCCCGGCTCGGTGATGACCGTGAGGTGGCCGATCTCCGGTGCGTCCCGGATGTGATCCGGCAGGACGTTGCCCTTGACGTGCACGAACAGGACGTTCATGACGTCCGCCCCGCATCCGCGCGCCCGGTCCGCGGCAGCGACGCGAAGGTGGCGACCCGTTCGGTGACGTTTCCGACCGGTCGCGAGTTGACCGGCTCCAGATCGTCGGGCGTGCCGATGTCCAGTGAACCCAGGAGCCGCTCTGCGGGCGTCAGGCCCAGCAGTTCGTGCGCGGACCGGCTCGTGCACAGACGGCCCGTGCGCCAGATGCTGCCGTACCCCCGGGAATGCAGCAGCAACATCAGCCCGTACGCCACCGAACTCGCCGCGGCCAGCTGTTCCCACTCGGGGACCTTGTGATTCTCTGTGGGGCAGAAGACCAGCGCCGCCACGAGCGGTGCTCGAAGCATCCGCTGGACGGTGCGGGCCTGCTCCTCCGGCGGTTCGCCGATCGCCAGGTGCCGGCCGAGGGTGTCGCGCTCGTGCCCGCGCACCAGGATCCACCGCCACGGCCGCATCTTGCCGTGATCGGGAGCTGCCGCCGCACCCTTGAGCAGCTCCGTGAACTCGGCATCGGACGGTGCCGGTTCGTGCAGTGCATGCCGGCTGCGACGGGTGACGACAGCGGTCAGAACGTCCATCTTCCTTGCTCCTCGAGGGGTCGTTGCAGTGGTGGGACTTCTGCCGGCCGCTACCTCCGGGCGCGGGCCTGCCGAAAGAATCGATCCACGATCAGGGTGCTCACGGGGCACGCCGGCCAGTCGCTGAGGACGGCTCCGTCGACGGAACGGACCGGAGCGAACTCCAGCTCCGTGCCGCACACCATGACCTCCTGAGCGGCGCCGAGCTGCGCCGGGAGCGGCTGCCCGACCGACAGGTCGAGCCCGAGTTCCGCAACGGCGGAGAGCACCCAGCTCCGCATGACCGGCGGACGCTCCGGGTCCGCCGCCGGGGGACAGATGACCCGGCCGTCGGAGATCACCAGGACGGTCAGCTCGGACTCGGCGACGACTCCGGAGGAAGCAAGCCGGACCGGTCCGTCGCCGATGCCGGCCGACAGGTCGATGCCGGCGCCCGTAGCGAGCCACCGGGTCCGCGAACGGGGGGCGATGGCTGCCGTCAGGCTCACCGTCGGCTCGCGCGTTCCGGCCGGGTGCGGCGCGAGCTCGACGGTGACGTCGATGCAGGCGTCTTCCGCCGGGATGTGCCGGTCGACCAACCTGCCGATCATCTCCGCCGCATCGGATCTGAAGTCGCGGCGCCATCCCAGGTCCGCACAAGCGAGGTGGAGTCGTTCGAGGTGCGCGTCCACCATCCAGGGGCGGAGAACCTCGTCCGTCCCGGCGTACGCCCGGATGAGCTCGTTCACCCGGGTGGCAGCTGTCGCCGCGCGGGCCGTGGCGGCATCCGGCAGTGGTCCCAGCGAGCGCGTCGCCCGGGCGGGCGCCCCCGGCGGGGCCGGCTCCCCGACCCCGCGATATCCGCGGCAGATCGCCTCGGGTGCGGGCGACGGGTTCTGGTCGGCGGGCACGGCCGACCGCAGGCATAAAGGTGTCACGGGTTGCTCTCCAAACGGGTACGGACAGCCGGTCATCGACACCCGGGCCGGGCACTACCGGCGCGACGGGGTCGGATCCTGGACAAGGCTGGGGTCGGGCGGTTTCGCGGAACGCCCTCAACGGACCGCGAGCGAACCCGAGGCGTCACTTCTCGCCTGGCTCACTCGCAACGCGCCACGCCCGTGCGTGTCCGGGCGATCAGGATGACAACGGCGTTCGTTGTGCGAGGGTGGGCGGTCACCGCGCCGAGCACAGGCGCATGCAACCGTGCGAAATCAGTGCGCTCACCGTCTGCGGGTGGATCGGGTGACGACCGCCGAGATTAAACCACGGTCCACCATGGAACGCATCGATCCAGCCCGTCGACCGGTGGGTTTTCGAACCCGATACTGCCTCTTACCTGCGATTTCCGTACGGTGTGATCCGAGTCACTATCATTTCGGGTACGCCCATCCGGATCTTGTGTGGCAGACTCCGATCCGGACGGGCCAGCAAGGGGCGCATTCACGCCGTGGCCCACATTTCCGAAGCTTGCCACTTCGGTCCCCGTTGCCGAGTGTCTGCGATCACCCGCCGCGCCACTCGATCATCACCCGCATTGTTCGGCTCGCACGGCAGACGCCGTCGGGTCTTTATCGCGGCGGCCGCATTCTGCCCGCCTTCCGCGATGGGTGAACTGTGACCACATGACCCTCGGCGACAAATCCGATTGACCCGCGCCCATCAATGGGCGCCGGCGCATCACACCCAGGTGGCGCCCGCCTCTGGCGTGTATCGAAACGAGTCAAGGAGCAGCAGTGATCAATCCGGACTTCTCCATCAGCACGGAGGACGTGGAGCACTTCAAGAAGCACGGCTTCGTCAAGCTTCGGAACATCTTCTCGCCGGACCTCATCGAGCACATGCGCACGCTGGGAACGTCCCAGGTCACGGCGCCGTCCGACAACTACGGCAAGGGCTTCAGCCGGCTGAAGTACGACATGTGCAATGACGATCCCACCATTCTCAAGCTCACGGGCGAGCCGGCCTTCGCGGCCGCGATGTCCAAGCTCATCGACGAGGAGATCTTCTTCACCCAGGGGCTGGGCTTCGAGCTGGAGAAGAACAAGAGCACCGGCGCCCCCTGGCACGTCGGCAGCCAGAGCTTCGGCTACCAGCGCAGGGAGGACTTCGGCTGCACCATCTGGACACCCCTGTGCGAGATCAACCCCGCCGGCCAGCGCGGGGGCATGAAATACCTTTCCAAGGAACTGCTGTCCGGCGAATTCGTGTACCAGCAGATCAACCTCGTCCCAGAGTACTTGAAGCACGAGATCGAAGCCGGGCGTGAGCTTTCCTGGAGCGACTTCAGTGCGATGAAGAACGACATCATCAACTCGCCCGAGATGCTCAGCCTGCTGGACCACTTCGCGGTCGAGGACTCCTTCCAGCTGGGCGACGCCCTGCTGTTCGACAAGTACGTCCTGCACGGCAGCGTGCCCTTGGGTGAGGGCCCGATCCCGTCCCGGCTGGCCTACGTCCTGCGCTTCTCGTCGACCAGTGCGCGATACGACAAGCACCGCGTCGAGATGCTCGGCTACCCGAGGGCAGTCTTCAACTACACGGTGCCGAGCAACTACAACGAGACGATCGCTTCCGAGGACGGCGAGCTGATCTACGAGAGCCCCTACTTCGACGGCAGCCGCGAAGCTCGCACGCTGCCCCGCATTTCCGACTGAAAACCATAGCGCCGCGGCCATGCTGACGAGTTCACGTCGGCATGGCCGCTCCTATGAGCAATCCCCGTTTGGAGACTCATGGCAGCGGAAGCGATTCACGACTCTCTACCCGATCTGTTGATTGCGATCCCGGCGGTGATTCTGGCCTGCAAGGCCGGCTCAGGATTGATGCGCCGGGTCGGCCAGCCGCCCGTCGTGGGCGAGATGGCGGTCGGCATCCTGCTCGGACCGTCATTGTTGGGCTGGCTGTGTCCCGCCGCCCAGGACTGGTTGTTCCCTGCATCGGTACTGCCCTACCTCAGCACCCTGGGCAACCTGGGACTGCTCGCGTTCATGTTCCTGGTGGGACTGGAGCTGGATCTCGGCACCCTGCGCGGCCAGGGCAGGATCGCGGTAGCGGTGAGCCAGACGAGCATCGCGCTGCCGCTGGCCCTCGGTTCGCTGCTTGCTCTGGCGATGTACCACTCACTCGCACCCAAGGGTGTCGGCCTGCGGGAGTTCGCCTTCTTCATCGCGGTGTCGATGAGCATCACGGCGTTCCCCGTACTGGCCCGGATCCTGACCGACCGCGGTATCTACCAGACCCGGCTGGGAGCGCTGGCGATGGCCTGCGCCGCGGTCGACGACGTCACCGCGTGGTGCCTGCTGGCCCTGGTGGTCGCCATGGCGAAGAGCAGCTCGCCCCTCGACGCGCTGACCACAACGCTGTCGGCGGTGGCGTTCACGCTCGCCATGCTCTACCTGGTGCAGCCGATCCTGGCCCGCTGGGCCGAACGGGCCGAACGCCGGTACACCGACAGCCTGGTCCTGGTGGTCCTGTTCAGCGGACTGTGCCTGTCCGCGGCGGCGACCGACAGGATCGGCGTACACGCATTGTTCGGTGCCTTTCTCTTCGGGGTCGTGACCCCGCGCGGGAAGCAGATGATCGAGCGGCAGGCGGCCCGCCTGCGAGCCGTCACGCTGCCGCTGTTGCTCCCGCTGTTCTTCGTGGTCACCGGCTTGAAGACAAGCGTTTCGACGCTGGTGGACGATCCACGGCAGTGGTGGTGGGCTGCTGCCGTGCTCGCGGTGGCGGTGCTGGCCAAGTGGGGAGGCGCCACCGGCGCGGCCCGGCTGAGCGGCCAGGGCTGGCGCGACGCCCTGGCCATCGGCGCACTCATGAACAGCCGTGGGCTGACCGAACTGGTGGTGCTGAACATCGGACTGAGTCTCGGCGTCATCGGGACGAACCTCTTCACGATGCTGGTGGTGATGGCGTTGCTGACCACCGCCGCGACATCGCCGGCACTGGAGCTGCTCCGCCGGAAGCGGCCCGGGGAACGGAAGCCGGACGCACCGGCCGACACCGCCGAGCCCGGGATCCCGGCCAGAATCGGCTGACGCGGATCCCGGCCCTTGGGATCTTCACCCGGGGCCGGGGTCGCGGCGTCATCCCAATCGCCAGCAGGTCGTAAAGTTTGGCAGGTGGAGTTTGCGAAGGGACATGGCACCGAGAACGACTTCGTCATCGTTCCCGACCCGGGCGGTCGGCTCGAACTGACGCCGGAGCAGGTGGCCGCGCTGTGCAACCGGCGTACGGGAATCGGCGCGGACGGTGTGCTGCGCGTGGCGCGCTGCCAGCACGCCAAATGGTTCATGGACTATCGCAACGCCGACGGCAGCATCCCGGAGATGTGCGGCAACGGCCTGCGGGTGTTCGCGCGGTACCTGGTGGAGTACGGACTCGCCGCGCCGGGGCGCTTCGACGTCGTCACCAGGGCCGGCTTGCGAAGCGTGGAACTGGAAATGACCGGCGATGTGACCGCGGACATGGGTCCGGCCCGGGTGCTGGGGACATCCACCGCCGTGATCGGCGACCGGCGCGTGGAGGGGCTGCACATCACGGTGGGGAATCCGCACCTCGCGTGCGTCGTGGAGTCTCCGGTGGAGACGTTCGATCTGAGCACGGCGCCCGGCGTGGACATCGCACGGTTCCCCGACGGCGTCAACGTCGAGGTGGTGCGCCTGATCGGCGACCACTGCGCGGAGATGCGGGTCTACGAGCGGGGTGTGGGCACGACCTGGTCGTGTGGGACCGGCGTGGTGGCCTCGGCCGTCGCCGCCGCACGCAGCGTGGGCGAGGAATACGGCGAGTGGGAGATCCGCGTGCCGGGCGGCTCGCTGACAGTCATCCTGAACGCGGAATCGACGTACCTGCGGGGCCCCGCAGTCATTGTGGCGGAGGGCAAGACCTCGCTCCTGGCGGACGACGGCGAGACTGAGCCCTCCGTGGCGGCCGCCTGATTCGGCCGCCGGTCGTCCGTCGTCGGTGGCACGCAACATCTGCGTGCGGAGCTACCCGGCGGTGCACCGCCGACACTGCCCCCGTCCGGCGTGACGGGCTGGATCACGCAAGCCCTTGCCTGTGCGAACCGCACAGGGAGCCGGTCGGTGTAGGGATACGGCTTTCTACTGATCGGCGCTTTCACGGCCTGTCGGTCCGGGCTGCCACCCCGGCCGGCAACGGCTGTCGGGAAACGCACCTCCTCCGGCCACGAGCGAGGGATCGGTCACGTCGTTGTCCTTCCCGTTCGGGCGTACTGCGCCGCGCCCCCACCCGCTGGCGGCAGCGACACAATGCGGCATCTGTCGAGGTCAAGGGTATCGAGGCAGACCAGTGAATGCAACTGTCAGTTGAGAATCAACTCTGCAGATTCAACCACAGGTTGCGGTCCTGCCTTGCCGTCCCGGCTGTACGACGGCCGCCAGGGATAGAGGTCCGTCGAACGAGTTCTCCGTGGACTGCTAATGTCCCAGCCGTGGCCGGCGGTTCAGGCACCACCGTGGCGATCGGACGGTGCGCAACGGTGGACCGGCCATCCCACGCTGACGGCAGAGCCACAGGAGGGGACGTATGCCCGCGCAGGAGCCGAGTGAAGGTGCGTTCTCGGACGGTGCTGTGGGCACACGAGTAGCGGCCGTTCCGCACGTGCAGACATCCGGCCCGGACTCGGCCGAGCGTGCCGGGTCGCCGGGACGGGCGAAGATCAGCGACCTGCTCGCCGGTCTCGTCCCACGCCGGGTCCGCACTGTGGCGGCGCCCTCCCCACGCCACGGTCCGGTCAGCGCCGCACCTACCGCTCCCCTGCCGGAGGAGACGGACCTGTGGCCGGTCACCTGTGAGATGTTGGGCTGGCCGCACCGCTGAGCGGACAGCGGCGGCGAGGCCGGGTCATGAAACCGGCACCGGCGTCTCGTACTCGACGGTGAACCGCTCCTGCAACGCGGTCACCAGGTCGGGAACGTCTCCGGGCAGGTCTGTCCGGCAATGCACCACGGCGGACATGCTGGACGAGTAGAGGGTCCCGGCGATCCTCTCCCCCGGCTTCACCTTGATGTCGACCTCTTCCACCTCGGCGAGATCGGCGAAGACACCAGCGTCCGGCACTCGGCTCACCACGCCCCGATGCAGCGGGAACATGACCCATGCGAAGGATCCGTCCGCCACGTCGGGACGCCACTGCAGGGGATTGTTCAGCTCAGTGGCCAGGAAGTGTTCCCAGGTATCGAAGCCGTAGGCGCGCAGCAGATTGCGCGGGATACCCGAGCCACCCGGCCGACAGGCGATCTCACCGACGACGAATCCGCGCCGGGTGCGGAACACTTCGAGATGGGTCACCGAGTCGGCGAGACCCATCGCTCGCACGACCTCGCGGTGCAGCTCTGCCACCGCACGCGCGGCGTCGTCGTCCGCGGGCAGGGTGTACGACCCGAAGACCGAGCCCATCGAGCGCAGCGACGGGACGATGTACTTCGACACGGCAGCGAACTGCACCTCGCCGTCGCGGACCAGCCCGTCGCAGTGATACTCGTCCTCGAATTCGAGATACTCCTCGACCAGGAAGGGCGGCTCGTTGTACGCGCTACTGCCGAGCAGCGGCCCGTCCGGGCGAGTCAGCTCGGCCAGTTCCGCCTCATCCCGGACGACATGGACGTTCGCCGACCCGTCCCCCCACACCGGCTTGATCACCGCCGGCAGGCCCTGCGCCCGCAGGACCCTCTCGACGCTGTCGGCGAGCGGGACCAGCCGGCTGTCCGCGACCGGGATGCCGGCCCGCCGGAGCCTGGCCTTCATGGCGTTCTTGTTGCAGAAGGCATGCGCCACATCGAACGGGATTCCGGGCAGCCCCAAATAGGTCCGCAGGTAGCCGCCCGTGGGGATGGAACTCTCCGCCGGCGCCACGACCGCGTCGAAGGGGCGGCGGTTCATCAGCCTGAGAGCGGCGTTTCGCACCTCATCCAGATTCTGCACGTTGTCCACCAGCTCGACGGCGGCGACCGGAGGGTAGAGCGGCAGACAGTCCGGCTCCGTGATCAGTGACAGGCGCAGATCCGGATCCTGCACCATCCGGTTCACCAGCTCAAGCCGGCGACGCCCCACCACCAGGACGTCGCGGACGGGCGGGGGAGATGTCAACGTGGGCTCCACTCGTGGGATTCGACGGGGCGAGAGGCACGGGCGACGACGACCGGAAGGGCCAGGCCGGTGCCGAGCAGCAGAACGCCGAGGCCGAGCCAGCCGAGCGTGCCGTGCGGCACGACGACCGTGGTGAGCAGTGCGGGCCCGACGACCGACTGTGCGGTCGAGCCGAGGCTGAAGACCGACAGGTACTCGGCCCGCCGTTCGGCGGGAGCCAATTCGTAGGAGACACCCCAGGAGCCCGCCGACTGCCACATCTCGCCCGCCGCCAGCAGGACGACCGCGGCCACGACGAGGACCGTCGCGACGATCACTCCTGCCCCGGCGGTCAGCCCCAACAGCAGACAGCTCGCGGCCAGGGCGACTCCCGACCACCGCATCCGATGCGCGGCCACGGTGAGGTCGTCGCAACCACGCGAGGCGCGCACTTGAAAGAGGATCACCAGGAGGGTGTTGACGAGCACGGTCACACCCGCCAGCTGGGGCGGCGCCGGGGTGCGGGTGACGATCAACAGCGGAATGCCGACCGACAGCATCGTCATGTGAATGACGAGTATCGCGTTGAGGCCGGTCAGCGCCAGATAGCGTCCGTCCCGCAGGGAGGCGAGACCCCGCCACAGGCCACCGCGGCGCGCCGCGGTCGCCGGTTCCACCAACGGAATCCGGCGCAGCAGGAAGGCGGCCAGGAAGAACGAGGCCGCATTCGCCAGGATGATCCCGCGGAAGCCCGTGTCGGAGCCGAGGCCGACGATCATCGTGCCGGCGAGCGCGCCGAGGGAGAAGCCCACATTACGTACGACCCGAATCGTCGCCATGGTGCGCACGCGATCGTCGGTACCGACCGCGGCGCCGACCACGGCCTGGTTGAGTGGACCAGTCGCCTTCTCTGCCAACGCCAGCATGCAGGCGACGACCACGTACACCGGAAACGCGGCGACGAAGGCGTAGGCCACGAACCACGCGCCGCGCCACACCTGAAGCATGACCAGCATGCGCCGGGCACCGATGCGATCCGCCGCCACGCCGATCGGCACCGTGGACGCGAACCCGACGATGCCCGCAACGGACAGCCCCACGCCGATCTGACCCGCACTCAGACCGGCCACCCGGCTGAGAAAGATCACGCTGCCGGTGAGAAAGATCCCCGTGCCGCAGGAGTCGACGAGCGCGACAAGCGCCATCCGGCGGCCCGCCGAGGTCGTCGGCAAGAAGCGCGCCAGGCGCCCGGTCCAGCCGGTCATTCGCCGTAGGCGGCGTCGGCGAACTCATAACTGCCGAGTCCGCGATGCCACTCGCGCAGCCCGGCGGTGGTGGCGCCGGCGGGCACGACGACGAGACGCTCGTCGAACCATCGCAGCACCTCTACGCTTCGCCGCTCGAGCTCCTCCGGATCGTCCGCGGTGAGCAGGACCATGCCGATCCTCGTTGTCGTGGAGTCCACGGACGCACCCATCTGGGCACCGAAGGGAAGCTCTATCCGGGCGAACTCCACACCGGGCAACTCGGTGAGTTCCGCCGGCGACGGGCAGCGCACCAGGACGCCGGGCCGGCTCGGCAGGTAGACCGAGCCGACCGTGCCGGGACGGACCCGTACGTCCAGTTCTGGCCTACGGCCGAGGGCGCACTGCACGGCGGCGTCCCCGAGATCGACGTTGAACTTCGCCAGGATCTCCTCGGCGGTCAGCGCGCCGCCGCGGCGGGCCGCGCACTCGCTGAAGGTGACGCTACCGGTAGCCGGATCGTGGAACAGCTCCATGTGGAAGACGCCGTCTTCGAGGCCGAGCGCCGAGATCGCCCGGCGGATGGTGTCGTCGGCCGCCGAGTAGGTCCAGCCCTCGGTCTGCGGGTCGAACTTCCGCATCCGCAACGCCGACCGGCTCTGCAGTGTCGACAGGCAGGGCTGGTCGTAGCGACCGAGCCCGTAGAACAGCAGCTCGCCGCCGGAAACGATGCCGTCGGCCGTCCATTCGTCACCGGCGACGAACTCCTCCAGCACGAACGTCCTGGACGCGATCCGCCGCCTGCGGTACCCGTCGGCCGCGGCGAGCAGATCGGCGAGCCCGTCGACCACCGACGTGGTCTCGGTGCCCGCGCCGGTGATCGGCTTGAGGACGGCTCGGTCGAACGGGACGGTGAAGTCCCGGTCGATCGCGAAGATGTCCTCGATGACGGCCGCGCGGGCCGTCGTCAACCCGGCGTCGCGGACACGCTGCTTCTGCAGATACTTGTCCCGGAACCGTACGGCGGTTCCGGGGTCGATCGCCCGGGCGCCCAGCGCGCGGCCGAGGATCGCGGCGGTGACCAGAAGGTACTCGTTAGTGGTCTGCACCGCCGTGAACTGCCGGTCGGCGAACCCGGCCCGGTGCAGGGCCGTGAGGATCGCCTCCGGGCTGCGGTGGCTCTCGCAGAAGACCGGTATCGCCGGAGGGGCGATCGTCTGGAGGCCGTTGTCGCGATGGTACCCGCCGTAAATCACCACGGGGGCCAGGCCGAGTCGCCGGCACGCCCGCAGAACGTAGCGGTCGGGGCTGAGCAGCAGCAGCGAGTCGGACTCAGCGGGCAAGGTTCTCTCCTTCATCGTCACTTCTGCGTCGGAGCCGTGGTCAGCCAGGCCGGCTCCCACTCGGCTGCGGGAATCGCCTGTGCGGGATATCTGTCACGCCAGGCCCGCAGGTCGGGCCGGACGTCGAGGTCGACGTGATTGTCCGGGTCGACGGGAACCGCGGCCATCCACAGGGGACGCAGCACCGCCCCCCGAGCGATTTTGGCGTCCAGGGAGCCGGTACCCAGATGGAGTTCGCCGAGGCCGAGGTCGGCCATGAGGGCGACCGGCCGGTAGTAGGCGACGTTGAAGTATTCGTAGGCTCGGCGCACGGCGGTGTAGTCGAAGCCGGCCACGCGCGCGTACAGCGTGCTGTTCCACCGGTAGAAGAGGGTGAATCCCACCAGCCGCCCCTCGTCGCGGACACACACCACGACGCTCTGGTCGTCGAGCGCGTCCGCCTGACTGCGCAGTGACGCCTGTTCGGCCTGCAACGTGGTCTCGTGCCCGTACTTCCGCTGGATGTTCAGCAGGAGCTGCCCGGCCTCCTCCCAGCACCCGGACAGCGCTGACGTCGAGACCTCATAGCCGGCACCCTCGAACACCCGCATCTCACGGCGCATCTCACGGCCGCGGTGGGCGGAAAAGGCCGACAGGTACGCGTCAAGCCCCGCGGCCGCCGGGCGGATGATCGCCTCGGCGGTGGCCAGGCCCGCGCGCGCTCCGCAGCGTACGAGGTCGGCTGCCGCCGACGTGGTGGCGTACATCCACACCACACCGTCATAACCGGCCGATGCCGCGTAGTCCCGCGCCGCATCGACGACGAGCTGCACCGCCTCGCGGCGCTCCGCCCCGGTCAGCGCGCTGTGTACCGCCACCCCGCTGGAGTAGGCGCGACGAGTTCCGGCCAGCAGCCATCTCCCACCGCCGGTGACCGCGGCATGCTTGTCCGGCCGGTAGTTGCGCAGGGTCTCGTTGAGCACGTCCTGCACGGGCATGCCGGCCACCACGATGTCACCGCGCCACACGAGCAGGTAGCGCACGCGGGCACCCGGATTCGCCTCCAGCATGGCGAGCCAGCGATGGGAGTAGTAGAGCCCGAGTTCCGCGCTGATCTCGTCCCACTGGTTTCGCGGAACGTCGGAAAGGCTGTCCGCCCACCGGACACGAAGGGGCGCGGTCGATTCGACGTCCGCCATGCGAATGTGCTCCGATTCCGTCGGCACATCGGTGACGCGCCGGCCAACCGGCCCGCGCGTCACCGATGCTTCGTCATCAGACCGGGTCAGGCGAACGCTACGAAGACCTGGCGCTCACCGGCGTAGGGCATGCGGCCGTGCATGACGGCCTGGTTGTCCACCAGCAGCAGGTCGCCGGCCTCCCAATTGACCGGGACTGTGCAGTCGTGCAGCGTCGCACTGACCTGCTCGATGTCCGGGGTCGAGATCTCTGTGCCGTCACCGTAGGTCGCCCCGTACCCGAGCCGGGTCTCCCACACCCCCATATCCGAAACCTTGGGGGTGATCGTGGGGTCCTTGCGCCAGATGTGGGCCTGGTTGAACCAGGCGATCCGGTCGTCCGAGCCGACCTCGAGCGTGCCCGGCGTGCGATTGGTGGTCAGCAGGCCCAGCGGGGTCCACTTGGCGGAGGTGTAGCTCGACTGGCAGAGTTCCATCACGTCGTCCTTGGAGTCGGTCTCGAAGGTTTCCGGCCACGACTTGATGCCGCTGGGGTCGCCGGCGGCGTGCGGCAGATGCTGGATGTACGTGACGCCCCGGGTCCGGAAAGCGTCCCGGATCCGCGGCGGCAGCGACTCGTACACGCGATGCCCGTCGATCAGGGTGGTGGCTCCGCCCTCGTCGGCCGGCCGGCCACATCCGAAGCAGAGCGTCTTCGGATGCCAGGGGGCGTACGACAGTTCGTTGTGGGCACGGAGCACGCGCGACTTGTCGGGGCCGGCGGCGTTGTAGACGAATCCCTTCTCCGCCCGGCGCGGGGCGTCTCCGCCGCGGTACGGAGCGAGCTGACCGAGCAGGCTCTGCGCCGCCGTCTCGAACTGGTCGATCGTACGAATCCCGAACCCGCGGAAATGCACGGCGCCGGACGCGTCGAGAAGTTCCCGGACGGTGTCCCGCTGCTTCGGTTCCAGATTCGTCAGGACGTCGGCCGGGGCCGGATCCGCACCGATCAGGCGGGCCCGCGAGGGAAAGCCGGGCTCGAACGAAATGTTGCCCACAGTTGCCATCGACATACTCAAGTCCTAAGAAGCGGTTCGGGCAGGGACAGGAACGGCGGCCTGCACCACGCGCAGCGAATCCTCCAGCGCGGTCAGGAAGAGGTCATCCGTTTCCGGGGTCTGCGGCAGGGAAAGCGTGACGAATCCGCCCTTGCCGATGTACACGCCGCGATCCAACAGTTCGTGGAACAACAACTGGACGGGTCGGCGGTCGGCACCGGCGAGGTCGGCCGCGCGGGTGATCGGCACATCGGTCGGATGGATGCCGATGAGCGATCCCCAGCCGGTGGCCTGGAATCCACACGCGCGCAGCAGGTCGTCGGCGCGTTTGCGGAGGCCCTCGCCGCGCTCGAAGAGTGCGGCCAGGTTCTCCCGGGTGAGAACGGAGCCCAGCATGGCAACGCCGGCCGCCATGGTGAACCGATTGTTGTTGAACGTGCCTGAATGGTCGAAGTGGGGCTCCCGGCCGCGGGCCAGCTGGAGCATCAGATCGCCGGTGCCGCCGACGGCTCCGAACCCGAATCCGCCGCCGATGTACTTTCCGAGCGTCGTCAGGTCGGGACGAATTCCGTACAGTGACTGGGCTCCGCCGTAGGCCATTCTGGACGTCTGGACCTCGTCGAAAATGAGCACGGAGCCGTGTTGATCGCAGAGTTCCCTGAGTCCGCCGAGGAACGAGGGCGTGCCCTGAATCCGCCCACCGGACCCGAGCATCGGCTCGACGAGAACGCAGGCGATCTGCCCGGGCCACGCGTCGAAGGCCGCCTGCGCGGATTCGAGGCTGTTGTACTCGCAGATGGCGACATCGAACGGGACGTTCAACGACGAGCCGTCACGGCTGAAGCTGAGGAAGCCGCCGTGATATCCGCCGTCGAACACCAGCACCTTGTTCCGGCCCGACGACTTGATGGCCAGGGAAGTGGCGACCAGGTTGGCCTCGGTGCCCGAACTCGTGAAGCGCACCAGGTCCATCGACTCGAACCTGTCGCACAACATCCGGGCGACGTCGTATTCCGCCTCCGCGACCGCACCGAACGACCAGCCCTGATCCAGGACGCGGGTGACGGCGGCCCGTACGGCCCCGGGATTGTGTCCCGCGAGGCCGACACTGTAGTCCCCGAGATAGTCGAGGTACTCATGCCCGTCGACGTCGGTCAGCCGACAGCCGGACGCCGAGGCGACGGTGAAGGGGAAGGGGTCGAAGTCCAGCACCGACCGCGTGGTGCCGGACGGCAGGACCGCCCGGGCCAACGCGTTTCGGGTCGCGCTGTTCGGGCGCTTGTCGGCATACCGTCGGTACGCCTTTTCGAGGGCATCTGCAATCATGTCCGTTCTCCTACCGCCGCGAGTTCCATGTCGTGCGGTGCCGTGAGCAGCGAGGTGATGTGCGGTACGGTCCCCGGGACAGCGCTGAGTTCTGGCACGTAACCGACCAGGTCGCTGCCATGGACGCCGAGCTCCGCGGCGGTCCTCATGACGTCCATCTCGTATCGCTCGGTGACCGGGAGACGAATTCCGGCGACGTCCGCGAGCCAGCGAATCGTTCGCAGACCCGGAATGTCCTCCCGGATGATCCGGGAGCGCCTGAGCTCCTCGATGGAGGTGCAGGACATCGAGCGGTAGATGTCCCGGCAGGACTGCATCATGTCGTAGAAGTCCGGCTGGTAGGGAAGTCCGTACTGCCGCTCGATGATCCGCGGGAAGCGTTGCGCCTCGACCCCGTACGCCCTGGCCAGGAATACCCTCTCCCGATCCAGGGCGTCGAGGCGTTCCGCCAATTCCCGGTGCACGCCTTCGGTGTAGTGCTGGTAAACGATGCCCGCCCGGGTCTTCTCCAGGTTCCGGCGATCGAGCGCGATCCCGACGTGGATGATGTAGCCGAGTGGGTCGAACAACAATCCGATGCCCGGTCGCACCGCGATGTCCGGCCAGGAGGGCCGGCCGATGAGATGCCCCAGGGGAAACAGACCGCGGAGGCGATCCAGTGCCGCCCGGGGCGTCCGCGAATAGACAGAGACGTTGACGCTGAGCTTGCGCTTGTAGGAGATGTGCGTGCCGGCTACCCGGGTCCCGTGGAAGGAATCTTCGACCAGCACCAACGACGTGTGCCGCAGCTGCGGGGTGCGGCGCACCCACTCGGCGATCACCGGCTGACCGCCCTGACCCGCCCGGACGAAGGTCACCACCTTGCCGGCCACCGATTCCAGGCGGGCGATGCGTTCCATGAGCGGCAGGCGCACCGCCGGTATGTCCGGCACGGTCACGATGATGTGTTGAGCGGCTTCCAGCATGGCCTGCGCACGCTCGCCGTGCAGGTGGCTGAAGTGTTGCGGCCCGACCTCGACGCTGTCGCGTTCCCCGCTGATCATGTTCGTTCGGGTCACTGTGCCGCAGAGTTCACGGATTCGCTGCTCCGGCGAGCCGGAGACGTCGCGGACGAACAATGTCGATGCGTTCAGGCCATGGAGCTCCCTCGTGGAAACGAGGTCGGTCAAGAGCGTCAATCCGACATGCCCCGCACCGATCACCACGATGTCAGACAATCCGATCACCACTCAGGATTCGAGAGAAATCATGGTGCGGCGGTGATGCGCCACCACACTGTCCGGCACGACATAGGAGCGCAGCAGCAGCCGCTCACAGTTGTTGGAGTCGATGGGGTCACGGCCGTGTACGCAGTGATCGTTCGGGATGATCAACGCCTCACCCTTGCGGGCAGCGTGCCCCCGGACGAGCCCGACCCGAAGGGCCGCCTCGTGCAGCTGCTCGTGGGCGCCCGCTGCAGCTTCCCATTGATCAGCGTCCAGATCGGCGGCCGGCGTGAACGCGTCGAAGTTCAACCGGATGACGAGCCCGCCGTCGGTCTCCTCCAGCAGCGCCATCCGCCGGATGCGTTCGTATCTCCAGCCGAGCGACGATCCCGATCGCGCCTCGAAGACGGGCCTGCGCAGAATGTCGCGAGTCGCCTCCGACAGCAGTGAGACGACCTCTGTCGCCGGGGCGAGCAGGGTCCGCGGCACGGCACCCTCGGCCAGGTGCGGCACCAGGACGAGCGTCCGCGGACGGCACTCGTCACTGGCCCACGCCAAGTCGTTGTGCATCGCCAGCAGATCGGTGCCGGCGCTCTTCTCCTTCGACAGCGAGGTGGGCCGGATGTCCGTGATGTACGAGCCGTTGTAGTCGCTGTAGGCCACGCAGTTCCCGACCGTCTGCCCGAGCAGGAGTGCGAGGATCTTGCTGCGCTCCACGTCGGCGAACTGGGGCAGGTTCGTCACCAGAACGGGCTGATCGCCAGTGGATTCGTACGTCTTCCGGATCCGGTCGATGGTCTCGCCGACGTGGTTTCGCAGGTAGGCCAGATACCGGTACTCCGTCTGGCCGGGGCTGTTCTCGTGCACCATGAGCACGATGTCGTTGAGCTGATCTCGCTCGAACTCCTCAAGCGCGAGGCGCGTCGTCGGCCCGGTTTCCGGCATGTTGCTTCTCCTCTGGGAAGGCGGGCGGGCGGATGTCTGATGCAGAAGCCAGTCCCGTGCAGGCGACCGGCCCAGCCGATCCGGCGGACTCGATCGATGGAGGAGCCTAGCGATCTTCGACAGTCGATACAACTGTCAGTTGAAGGGAATCTCGGCCGATCTACCACCAGTAGAGTGCCCAGATTGACGGTTGATGCCCGTATTGAAGTAGGGCAAGATGGACGATCACCCCCGCAGCTTCAACTGTGCGTCAAGTCTCATGGGAGAATTCGACTGCGGGTTGGTAGGATCTAGACCAGGCACAGGAGGTACGAGTGTCAGACGACGACGTGACCAGCGGGGAGGCCGTCGACGCGTCCCCACTCGCCCAGCGGCTCGATCAGCTTTTCCGGATGAGCCGGCCCGACGCACGACGATGGACGAACAACGAGGTCGCGGAGGAACTGCGGAGCAAACATCCCAGCCTTCGCGTCAGCGGCGCATACCTGTCCGCGCTGCGGAACGGCAAACGGGTCAACCCTTCGCCCGAACTGTTGGTCGCCCTGGCCGATTTCTTCGGCGTGGCGCCCGGCTACTTCCTGGATCAGGAGCACTCCGACCGGGTCACCACGCAGCTGGCCATGTTGGAAAGCCTGCGCGACGCGGGCGTCCGGGGCATCGCGATGCGCGCTATCGGTCTGCCGTCCGAAAGCCTGGAGGCGATCACCACGGTCCTGGATCAGGTCCGCAAGCTACAGGGCCTACCCCCCGTCATGGACAATGTCGATCATGACGCATCGACGGAAGACTGAGCAGCCACTCGCAGGCCGGCAGCTACGGCAGCTCCGCCGCCGGGCGCGGGCGCTCGTGGATGGACTCGGCCTTCCTCCGCAATGCGACATCACGACGCTGTGTGCCCATGCCAGCGCCCACCGTGGCCGGCCGATCCATCTCGTTCCGTTGACGATGTGCCAATCCGGTATGAGCGGCGTGTGGGTCACCACCCACGACACCGACCTCGTTCTGTACGAGGCCGCGACGAGCACGCCGCACCGGCACCACATCATCGCCCACGAACTCGCCCACATGCTCTGTGGACACAGCGGTGTCGAGGCCATCGACGACGAGGCCGCCCGGCTCCTCTTCCCCGATCTCGACCCGGCACTCGTGCAACAGATGCTGCGCCGGTCCGGATATCCGCACCGCGACGAGCAAGAGGCCGAGGTGGTCGCCACCGTGCTGCTGGAGCGGCTGAACCGTGCCGTGCCGGAGGAGGTGGGATGTATACCGATGGAGGACGCCGCTATCCTCGCCCGCATCGATAGATCGCTGCGCAGCCGGTGACGAGGAGCGGGGACGCCTATGGACGACCTGAAGGACTTCGCCTTCATCTGGGGCGCATTGACCTGCGCCGCAGCCCTTGTCTATAAGCTGCGCGACCTCCGTACGAACCCGCATGACCGCGCGCTGCTCGCACTGATCGCGGCATTCGGCTGCAAGACCGTATCGCTCGTCCTCACCGCGCCCACCACTTCGGCCGCCCTCGAGCGATGGATCGACATGCCGAACATCTGCGCTCTCGGCGTTCACCTCTTCGGCGGGGTGGCGTCCAGCACCGCCATCCTGATCGCACTCGGGTACTGGAGCTACCCTCCGGAACGCGCGCGATCGCTGGCGAGGATCTGGCTCGGCGCGGCCGGTGCCATGGCGGTCACCCTGATCGGACTGTGGCTCGTCGCCAAGCAGACGGTGTCCGATCGGCCCGGAAACTACCTCCTGGACAACATGCAGCAGCCGATCGTGGCGGTCTACCTGCTGCTCTACATTGCCGCCTTCGCCGCCGGCCTGATGGAAACCCTGCGGCTGTGCCTCCGGTACGCCACGAAGGCGGCGGATCCCTGGCTGCGCCAGGGCCTGCGGTTGACCGCCATCGGAGCCGCTATCTACCTCGTCTACTGCGTCCACCGGGTGCTCGGCGTGACCGCGGTTCTGCTCGGCACCAAGTCGCCCACCCCGGAAATCATCACGCCGCTCTGCATCGGAGTCGGCGTGGAGCTGCTGGCAATCGGGTTGACCATCCCGTCCTGGGGTCCCCGCCTGTTCGACCTGTCGTCCTGGCTGCGCAGCTACCGCTATCACCAGGCTCTCTACCCTCTGTGGCGCGACCTCTACCAGGTCACACCCACCATCGCGCTGGATCCGCCGCAGTCGCGCCTGCGCGACCGTCTGCGCGTACGCGACATTCACTTCCATCTGTATCGCCGGGTCATCGAGATCAACGACGGTCGGCTCGCGTTGCGGCGGTACATGGATCCGGCGGTCCTGGCCGAGGCCACCCGCGCCGCGCACGGCGTCGGGCTCAGCGGCGAACACCTCACCGCCGCCGTGGAGGCCGCGCGCCTGGACGCTGCTCTGCGAACCAAGGAGAGCGGGGTCGCGGTGCAGGACGATTCGCCACAGGTGCCGGGCGAGCAGAGCGACGACTTCGCCGACGAGGTGCGGTGGCTCGTCGCGGTGTCCCAGCACCGGCTCCGCCGGGTCGGTCCCGCGGATCACCAGCGAGTCCCCGCGGGTCCCGCAACGGTGTGACGAGGCGTTCACCCTTCGTCGGTGTCGACCTCCACCGTCTGCAACTCGTACCGCTCGTGGAGGGCCTGGACGGCCGCATGGATCTCGGTCTCCGTACGGGCGCGCACCAGCACCAGACCCGCCATGGCGACCGAGTTGAGCGCACGCGTCACCTGATCGCCGACCCGATGACGCACCTCAGCGTGCACGACGCCCGGGATGTCGCGCAGCTCGTCGGCACTGCTGATCCGGGTGATCCGGCCCCGGCGCAGGGGCAGCATGTACTGGGCCAGGTAGTCGTCGGGTTGCCGGGAAACGGTCGCCACGGGTTCGTTGAGGCTGGTCGCGATCAGCGCGTCCCAGATGTCCACGCCGTATTGCTCCGACAGTTGTTGCGGGATACCGCCGCCGCCGGGGCGAATGGCGACCTCCCCGACGATGAACCGGTCGCCCACCCGGAAGGCTTCGAGGTGGGTGACGCCGTCGCGCAGGCCCATGGCGCGTACGACGCTGCGGTGCAGGTCGCGGACGATCGCGGTGCGCGGATCCGACTCCGGCAACGTGTACGACCCCACCACGTGGCCGACGCTGCCGAGTACCGGCGCGAAGTACCGGGAAACGGCCGACAATCGGATTTCGCCCTCGCTGAGGATGCCGTCGCAGTGAAACTCCTCGTCGATCGTCAGAAACCGTTCCGCGACGAGAAAGTGTCCGAACGCGAGCATCCGCTCCGAGCGCCCCGCCGCACAGTGCCGTGCCAGGTCGGCGTCGTCGTGAATGACCAGCACGTCCTCGGCGCCGCCGCCGACGACGGGCTTGACCACGATCGGCCAGCCGAGCTCCGCCGCGGCATCCCCGGCCTCGCTGAGCCGGGCCACCCGGGTGAACGGTGCCACCGGAATTCCGTGGTCGCGGAGGCGCTGCTTCATGACGTACTTGTTGGTGAAGGCGTTCACCATGTCGTATCCGGGTCCGGCGAGTCCGTAGTACGAGCGCACGAACGCGGCTGGCTGGAGGTTGAACTCCGACGGCGCGACCACGTGGCTGAACGGAACGTCGGACAGCAGTCGCAGGGCCGCGAGCTTGACCTCGGCGACGTTCTCTATGTCGTCGACGACTTCGAGGCGGGTCCCGTCCGGATAGAAGTGCCGGTAGCGTGGGGTCGTCACCACGGCCAGCGCGATGTCGGCACGCGCCAGGAGCCGACGAGCGGGAATCTCCTTGTTGGTGTTGATCAGTAGCACGTATTTCACGAGGCGCTCCCCGGGGTCGCGGGAACCGGGGCGGTGGGTTCGGACGCGATACGGCGCCGGGACCAGAGAAAGACCACGAATGTGGTCGTGATCGCGGCCGGCAGAAAGACCGTCAGGTTGCTGTCCAGGGCGGCCGTGAGACCCAGCAGGAATGCCGATGCGGGAACCGCACCGGTGATGAAACCTCTGATGATCGTGTTCACCCGTCCCGCGAGATGGGCCGGTATGTTCTTCTGCCGGTACGACACGGTCGCCGTGTTGATCCCGCCCTCGCCGAGAGACAGAACGACAAAGCCCGCGACGGCGACGTAGGGCGACGGAGCAAGCAGGAGCACCGCGCCGGCCGCCGAGGCGGCGAGCCACACGGCGATCTGCCGGTGACGGTTACCGTCGGACAGCGCGCGTGGACTCAGCCAGGCACCGAGCGCGGCCGCGATCGCCGCCACCGACACGGCGATCCCCAGTGAGCCCGCCGACCACCGCCACCGCTCCTGTCCCACCACCAGCAGCGTGGGTTCGAGCGCGCCGGCGCCGAGGTTGTAGATGGACACCACGAGGGTCAACCGGACGATGTCGGGCCGCTGCCGGAAGTATCCGATGCCCTCGCGCAGCATCCGGCCCAAGGGGAGGCGGTCCTGTGCAGGTCGCATGGCCGGCATGAGGATCACGGTCGCCGCCGTGAGAGCGAAGGTGAGAGCGTCCAACTCCAGGGCCCAGGTGGTGCCGAGCGTGGTCACCAGAACCCCGGCCAGCACGGGGCCGGCGAACCGGGCCACGAGAATGATCGTGTTGAACTGGCTCACCGCGCGATCGAGGAGATGGTCCGGGACCAGCGCCGGGATCAGGCCGTAATCGCTGGCCACATTCGAGACGACATTGGCGAGTCCCTGGACGACGAGTGCGGCGAATACCGCCGGGACGGCGCCCTGCCACAACGCGACGGGGATGAGCGCCACGGCGGCAGCCTGCACGATGTCTGCGCCCGCGAACATCGTCCGCCGGTCGTAACGATCAATGAGTGGCCCCATCACCGGCGCGAGTACGTACGGCGCAGTGCGCGCCGCCATGCTGAGGACTGCCGTCAGCGGATCGTCGGTGTAGGCGAGAAGGGCGAGCGGCACAGCGAGAAAGAGGAATGTGTTTCCGACCGTGGACGCTGCCGACGCCCCTGTCAAAAGCCAGAAAGCCCTCAACGTCATCCTTTCGGTTGCGGGCCGCTCCACCTCGTGTCCGCGAAATGCTGGTTGCACGCCGGCCGCGGTGAACCTATCAGAGATTCGATCGGGCTCGATCAGGCTGCCCGGATACCGGTATTCTGACCAACCAATTCAGTCCACTATGTCTACCGGTCCACGGTCTCAGCCGCAGCAAGTCCTCGGTGTCAACGTCCGCTCTGGACGCCACACGCCAGAGGAACCCTCAGTACACGGAATGGCGCAAGCTGTAGTTGCCATCCGGCGATCATCGCCCACGCAAAGACTTCGATGTGATGTTCCGCACTATGAGTGACCTTGATCATTTTAAGATCATGTATGTACGTTAAACGGGTCAGATCACGAGGGGGGGTGACCTGCAATGTCTTGCCGCAGCACGCTCTGAAGCGTTATCTGAGGCCTGCCGGCCTGCATCCACAATGCGATGGGGGCCGGCAGGGACCCATTGACTACAGGGCCTCGTCGGCGCCCTTCTCAGAGATGCTCCTTGGATCATATGCGCACCCCTGTGATGATGATCGATCTACCCAGAGTGGATCGCAACATTCACCGCCTGCAAGAACTCGTTGCCCACGCCGGTCGACAGCTGCGCGTCCACGTGAAGGGACATCGGACACCGGAGCTCGCCACCAGGCAGACGAAGGCCGGAGCGGTCGGCATCATGGCACAAACGGGCCCCGAAGCGCGGGAGTATCTGCGCCGCGGAATCGACGACTGTGTCATTTCGCGGCCGGTGCTCGACCCGTGGCGTCTGGCTCCCCTGGTGAGATTCGCAGCGCAGCACGCCGGCCCTGCCCTGGCCGAGGGCACGGCACGCATCGTCGTGGCGGTTTCCGACCCGGCATCCGTACGTGGCCTGGGGGCGCTCGCCGCGGCTGCGGGTCTTGTCCTTCCCCTGCGTATCGACGTCAAGTTCGACGAGGACCGGGGCATCGTCGCGGACCGTGCCGGCGATCTCGCCCGCCTCATCGAGCACACGCCCGGCGTCACGCTCGACGGCGTGGCGGGCTACCGGTCCTATCCGGACCTCGTGGCGCTGAAGGCCGCCGCAACACAACGCGCCGGGTCCGTGGCGGAGGTGCTGGTCGGGCTTGCCGAGAGCATCCGCGCGGACGGGATCGGCTGCCCCACGGTGTCGGTCAGCGGCACGGCGAACACCGCGGCGGCGCTGGATACGCCGGGTGTGACGGAGATCTGTGTGGGAGCGGGGCCGCTCTATGACGCGGGCTACGCGCTCGCCGGTCTCTGTTCGCTCGACGACGTGGCCATCACCCTGCGGGCCACGGTGCTCGACACGCCCGGCGGGCGCGTCCGCACGGACGCCGACCATCTGCTCGAGGGCGCCGGGCAGGACTGGGACCCGGATACCCTGGCCACACTCACCGACGGCACCCCGCTCGGCGCCGCGGCGCTGCGGCAGGGCATGGTCGTGGACCTGATTCCGGCGCACATCTGCCCGGTGGCGATGAACGATGTCCCCCGCGAAGTGATCGATCAGGGCCGTGCCGTCGATCGCTGGCACCCCGTCCTGCTGCCGGAAACCCCGGCCGCGTCCTGATGTCCATGGAACTCCAGAAGGGTTCGAAGTGAGTACAGCCGACAAACTCATCGTCAATCTCTGCCCGACCGGCATGATTCCGCGCAAGGCGAAGGTGCCGCACGTACCGACCACGCCGGAGGAGATCGCCGCAGACGTGCGCCGGTGCCGGGACGCCGGTGCCTCCATGGTGCACCTGCACGCCCGCGACGCCGATGAGGAGCCGACCTGGCGCCCCGAGATGTTCGGTGAGATCCTGCAGGCCGTTGCGGCCGAGGCACCCGACATGGTGCTAGTGGTCACCACCAGCGGGCGCAACTGGAACGACTTCGAGAAGCGCAGCGCATCGCTGACGGTCACAACGCCGAGCCCGGAGATGGCGTCGCTGACCGTCGGCTCCATGAACTTCCCCACCTCGGCATCGGTCAACAGCCCACAGATGATCGAATCGCTGGCTACCGCGATGGCCGAGCGTGGCATCGTGCCCGAGCTCGAGATCTTCGACGTCGGCATGGCGAACTACGCCAGCTTCCTCATCGACAAGGGCATTCTCCGGGGTCCGCACTACTTCAACATCCTGCTCGGCTCGCGCGGTACGGCCGAAGTCAGTGCGGTCAACGCGGCCGCCTTCCTCGGCGCGCTGCCGAAGGACGCCACGTGGGCGTTCGCCGGCATCGGGCGCTACCAGCTGGCGGCCAACACGCTGGCGATGTCGCTCGGTGGCCACGTCCGCGTCGGTCTCGAGGACAACCCGTACTACGACTGGTCCGATCGCTCACCCGCGACCAATCCGCGGCTGGTGGAACGCGTCGTACGGATCGCCCGGGAACTCGGCCGCGAACCGGCCACCCCCGCCGAGGCGCGAGAGATCATCGGGCTCAAGCCGGTGCACCGGGCGAGCGCGCAATGAGGGATGTCCTGCGCGATCGGCAACAGTGGGCGCGGCACGGCATGGTCACCACGGGAAGTCCCCTGGCCACACTTGCCGCGCTGGAGGTTCTGCGCGACGGCGGAACGGCGTTCGATGCGGCCATCACCGCCTCGGCGGTCATGACGGTGGCCCTGCCGATGGCGAGCGGCCCTGCCGGCGACGGAGCCATCGTCCTCTGGCAGGCGGGCGCGCCCGAGGCGGTGTCGCTGACCGCCCTGGGGCGCACCCCGATGCGGGCGACCAGCGACGGATTCGCCGCCCGAGGGCTGTCCGACGTTCCGGAAACCGGGATTCTGTCGGTGTCGACGCCGGCGCTGATGGACGGCTGGCTCGCCCTGCACCGCAGGCATGGCTCGATGGAATTGGGCCGACTGTTGCGGCCCGCCATTCAGCTGGCGGACGACGGGCTGGCCAACACCGGTCAAGCGGTCCGTTGGGGCAGGGACAACCTGGAATTCCTGGCCCAGGATCACTTCCAGCAGCTCTATGCCGGATACGGCGCTGCCGACGCGGCCGGTGCGGTGCTACGCCAGCCGGGCCTCGCCCGCCTGTACCGGCTGCTGTCCGACCTGGCGGATCAGCCGGAGGAGTTCCGTCGGATCCTCGGCCGCGCGGTCGCCGAGGTGAGCGGGGAACTGGACGGCTTCATCACGGGCGAGGACTGCATCGCCGACCACGCGCGCTTCGCGCCGGCCCCCGCCGTGCGGGTCGGTGAGCACCTGGTCGCCACCACTGCGGCGCCCACGCAGGGCCCGCTGATGCTGCAGAACCTCGCGCTCTTCCAGCGGATGCGCGGTGACGTCGCGGTCGACTCGGCCGAGGGCATCCACCTGATGGCCGAGATCGCCAACCAGACGTACGGCTGGCGACTGCAGGCCTTCGGCGACCCGGACTTCGTACCGCCCCGGGATTTCCTGGCCGAGGATCTGCTCGCCGACATGGCGCGCGGCATCGACCGGAACAAGCTCGGCACCCCGCTGTGCCTCGGCCACTACAAGCAGGGTGACACGACGCAGTTCACGGTGATCGACGCGGCCGGTAACGGCGTGAGTTGGGTGCAGAGCCTCGGCCTCGGCTTCGGTTCCGGCGTCGGTGTGCCGGAGTTCGGCATGCTGCTGTGCAACCGCCTCGGCCGCAGCGCCACCCTGCAGCCGGGTACGCCGAATCGCGTGGAGCCGGGCAAACGCCCGGTCAACACCATCATGCCGTGGCTGAGCTCGGACGCCACGGGGCTGCGTTTCGCCGGCGGGACCCCCGGCGGTGACGGCCAGACGCAGTGGAACGCGCAGGTGATCATTCGAATGATCATCGAGGGATGCAGCCCGCTGACCGCTCTGAACCGGCCACGATGGACGTACTACCCTGGCTGCGACAAAGCCGAGGTGGACATGGGCCTGCAACTCCGCGTGGACGCCGACCTCCCGGCGGACCTCATCGAGGACCTCCGCGGCCGCGGCCATGATGTGGTGCCGAAAGCGAGCATCGGCGGTGTGATGCGAGTGCTCGAACGCCGGCCCACGGGCCTGTACGGGCTCGACGACGGCCGCCACGAGGGCTTGACAGCCGGCTGGTGACAGCGAGGGAGAACGACGTGACGGAAACCAAGCCTTCTCGCTTCGACGTCGTCATCGTGGGCGCCGGGGCCGCGGGCCTCACCGCAGCGGTGATGCTCGGCCGTTCCAAGCAGCGCATTCTCGTCGTGTCCCTACCGCGACGCCGCAACTCGTCCGCCCTGGCCGTCCGCAACGTTCCCTATGCGGACGGCCTGCCGCCGGACGAGATCTACGCCAAGATGGAACTCGACGCCGCCGGCGCCGGTGTCGAGTTCTGCTGGGACGAGGTCACGTCGGTGCAGGCGGGCGACGACGAGGTCACGGTCGCGACTCGTGGCAACGGCACGTTCGTGGCCGCCAGACTGCTGCTGGCCACGGGCCGGCGCGACGAGATCCCGCACTGGCTGCCGGACGGCGTGTGGGGCCGCACCGTCTTCGAGTGCCCCTACTGCCACACGTTCGAGAACTCCGGCAAGACGTTCGCGGTTGTCGGGCGCACCGACAACACCACCTGGCTCGCCCGCCTGGCCCAGGTGCACGCCGGCCGGATGACCGTCCTGGTCGGCGATCCGCAAGTCCTCCAGCAGCCGGACCGCGCCCGTGACCTGCTCGTCGCCGACGGCGCCGAGGTGTTCGCCGATGAAGTCACGTCCGCGGTCGTCGGCCCGGCCGGAGAATTGCGACTGGCCACGAAGGCCGGGCGGGAGGTGGTCGTCGACGTCGTTCTCCTCGCCGAGGTGGCCCAGCCGGACCAGCGGTTCACCGGCATGCTGGGCCTCGATCTGATGGACAACGGCCACCCGCGGATCGACACGTACGGACGCACCTCCCATCCCCGGGTCTACAGCGCGGGCAACGCCCTCGGCTCCCCGCACTACATGTGGACCGGCGCGGCCTCCAGCGGTCTCAACGCGGCCAAGTCGATCTGGGAGGACGTGATGACGAAGTAGTGGAGATCATCGACAGGTTCGGTCTCAGCGTCGCACTGGTCGCCCCTGAGGCTGTCGCGGATGCACCCTGGCGACTCGCCGAACGCCCGATCGATGTCGTACGCGTCGCCGACCCACCGGCCGACCTGCGCCCCGTCCTGACCGGTGCCGGTTTCGTCGTGAAACCCACGATGCTCACGTGGGTGGCACCGCTCGAGCCGACCGAGGAGGAATTCCTCCTCCGACTCGACACCAAGGCGCGGCAGGATGTCCGCAGAGCGCAGCGCCGGGCCGGTGACGCCGGGCTCCGCCTGCGCGTCGAACAGCCGGTGACAGGGGCTACCTTCGACCGCTTCCTGGCCCTGTATGAGGAGCGGGTCGCCGAGATGCCGCACGGCGTGGCGTTCGCGAACCGGCACCGAGACGCGGTCCTGGGCTCCGACCAGTACTTCGCGGTCCTGCTCGAGGACGGCGGCGACCTGGCGGGCGGCACCATCGTGCTGGAGAGCCCGGACGTCGACGGGGTCAGGATGCGCTTCTCGGCGGTCACCGAATCGTGGCGACGCTTCAGCCTGGCCCGGGTGCTCTATTTCGCCGCGATGCGGACCGCCCGGGAGAAGGGCTACTCCTTCGCGACCCTCGGCGACGAGCCCAACCTGTACGGTCATCTGACCCAGCCGGGCCTGTTCAGCTTCAAGGTCGGCAGCGGTTTCGCAGCCGTGGCGTCCCAGGACTTCGGCGATCCGCTGGGCGACGATCTGGCTGATCTGGTCCTGCGGTTGACCACTCTGAGCGACCCCAGCCTGATCCTCGGGTACGCCGACGCGGTCGGCCCGGAACGACGGCTGCACGGGCATCTCGTCGCGACCGGCGCCATCGACCCCAGACCCTACGCCGCGCCGTTTCTCACCGGACTGACCCTGCACACACCCGGAGGGCCGCCGGTCGCGGGGCGCCCCACTACTCTTACGGAATGACGACGCACACGACCGCGCAGATCAGTGTCGACGGGATGCTCGAGGACCTCAGGACACTCGTCGAGGTCGAGTCTCCATCGCTCGATGTCGACGCCGTGACCGCGTCCGCGAAGACGGTCGCCGCGGTCGTCGAGAGCCGCCTGGGTCGGCGAGCGGTCCTGGTCGAGGGCGAGGCCGGTCCGCACGTCCGTTGGTCGGGTGGCGGAGACCCGAAAGTGCTGATCCTCGGTCACCACGACACCGTGTTTCCCCTCGGCACCCTGGAACGACGTCCGTTCCGGGTCCAGGACGGGCGGGCCACCGGCCCCGGAGTCTTCGACATGCTCGGCGGTCTGGTGCAGGCGATCCACGGCCTGGCGAGTCTCGACGACAGGTCGGGCATCGAGATCCTGGTGACCGCGGACGAGGAGGTGGGTTCCGCAACGTCGCGAGCGCTCATCGAGGAGCGGGCGCTCGCCTGCGGCGCGGTGCTGGTACTGGAAGGCGCCGCGGACGACGGGGGCCTGAAGACCGGACGCAAGGGCTGCGGCACGGTCGAGGTGTCGATCACGGGCCGGGCATCGCACGCCGGCCTGGAACCCGAGGCAGGGATCAACGCCCTGGTGGAAGCGGCACACCAGGTCCTGGAGATCGCGTCGCTCAACCGGCCGGAGATCGGTACGACGGTCACGCCGACCGTCGCGACAGCCGGTACGGCGAGCAACGTCGTTGCCGCCGCGGCCACCATCACCGTCGACGTGCGGGTCGAGTCCGCCGGCGAGAAGGACCGCGTCGAGTCGGCATTCGCCGCACTGACCCCACGCCTCGACGGGGCGGTCATCACAGTTCGGGGCGGCGTGCACCGGCCCCCCATGCCCGAGTCGTCGGCCGCGGAGCTCTTCGCCCTGGCGCAGCAGCTGCTGCCGGGCATCGGAGGCAAGAAGGTCGGCGGCGGAAGCGACGGCAATTTCACCGGTGCACTGGGCGTGCCGACGCTCGACGGCCTCGGCGCGGTCGGGGGCGGCGCCCACGCCGACCACGAGTACGTGATCGTCGACCTGATGGCCGAGCGGGCGAACCTGGTTGCGGGACTGGTGAAAGCGATCCGCGGTTCGCGGTGACCCGGTCCTCGACCCGTCTCACCGTCCACATCGTGCCGCCCGGCCCCCGATCATCAAGGGGCTGTGGCTGATCGATGGTCGAGGATCTGGCGTACGGCGGTGAGCAGCTGGGGTTTGGTGAAGGGTTTCTCGAGCAAGGTGACGTCGGGGTCGAGGGTGCCCTGGGAGGCCAGGACCGGTTGGGCGTAGCCGGACATGTACAGCACGGCCGTTTCGGGGCGTGCTTTGTGCAGCCGTTCGGCGAGTTCCTTGCCGAGCATGTGGGGCATCACGACGTCGGTGAGGAGCAGATCGATGGGTCCGACGTGGCGTTCGGCGAGGGCGAGGGCGGCGGGGCCGTCGTCGGCCATGAGGATCTGGTAGCCGGCGCTGGTCAGGACGCGGCGGATGACCTGGCGTAGGGCCGGTTCGTCCTCCACGGCCAGCACCGTTTCGCCGCGGCTGCTCACCGGAGCCCGGGCGGTCGTGTCGGTGGTGTCGGCAGGGCTGTCATCGGTGACGGGCAGCAGGACGGTCATGGTGGTGCCGGTACCGGCCTCGGAGGAGATGCTGAGATCGCCGCCGGCGGCGGTGATGATGCCGTAGACCGTGGCGAGGCCGAGCCCGGTGCCCTGGCCCGCGGGTTTGGTGGTGAAGAACGGTTCGAAGGCGCGGTCGATGACCTCCTGGGGCATGCCGGTGCCGGTGTCGCTGACTCGGAGCCGGACGCAGCGGCCGCTGAGCAGCGTGGGCCGGTCGGTGGCGTCGCAGGCGTCGAGGTCGTCGGTGTCGACGACGTCCGTGACGATGCTCAGATGCCCGCCGCGGGGCATGGCATCGCGGGCGTTGACGGCGAGGTTGACCAGTACCTGTTCGAGCTGGCCGGGGTCCGCGGTGACGGTGGTCGCGGCGTTGGTGAGCCGTGTCGTCAAGGTGATGTGTTCGCCGATCGCGCGGCGCAGCATCTGTTCGACGTCGGTGACCACGGTATTGAGGCTCAGGGCGCGGGGGCGTACCACCTCGCGGCGGGCGAAGGCGAGCAGCTGGTGGGTGAGTTCGGCGCCGCGCTGTCCGGCACGGTTGATCTGTTCGGCGTCGCTTGCCAGGTCGGCGAGGCCGGCCGCGCCGGCTTCCTCGGCGATGAAGCCGGCGTAGTTGACGATCACGCCGATGATGTTGTTGAAGTCGTGAGCCACGCCTCCGGCGAGCTGGCCCAGGCTCTCCAGCCGTTGGGTGCGTTGCAGTTGTGCTTCCATCCGGGCGTGGTCGGCTTCGGCGCGCATGCGCAGGTACTCGTTCTGCGCCCGGAGCCGTTCGGTGACGTCGCGGATCACCGCGCACCGCATCCGCCCCTGATCGGTGTCGATCACGGCGGCGGTGATCTCGACGGGGACCGGGGTACCGTCGCTGCGGTGCGCCACCGTCCGCGGCTGTGCCCCCACAGCGCCGTCACCGGTATGCCCGGCAGGCTCACCGTCGTCGGACAGCGCAGGGGACAACAGGGCGTCGGCGCTCCTGCCGATCAAGCCGTTGCGGGCGACGCCGAACAACCTGTCCGCCTGGGCGTTGGACAGCACCACCTGCCCGCTGTCGGCAACGCCGATGACAGCGTCCGGAGCGGCTTCCAGCAGCGCCTTGAAGCCGACCTCCAAGCGTTCGCGGTCGCTGAGTCGCCGCGTGGTGCTGACCAGACCGATGATGCGGCCGGCCCGGTCGGCCAGGGGCGCCATCGACACCGACACGGGGATCGTGTGCCCGTCGCGGTGCACCCGCCAGGTACGGAAGTGATCGATCGCGGCGCCGGCCAGGAACAGGGAAAGCATCTCCCGCTGGTCCCGGCGCTGTTCCGGCGGAATGATCAGGTCCAGTGACCTGCCCAGGACGTCCCGCGCCGGGTATCCGTAGAGCCGTTCCGCCGCCGCGTTCCACGCGATGATCTCAAATGCGGAGTTCGCCGCCACGATCGCATCGTGCGACGAACGCACCACTGAAACACACACGTCATCCGCAAGGCCCGTGGGCTGCTCATCCAATTCAGCTGTCATACCAGCCCCCTGACGGGCTTCACGTTACCGATTCCCCGCCCCCCGATACGGCGCTTTGTCTAGGCTCAGACGGGGACCAACGGTCGGCTGCGAGGTGAAGCGCCGTGACGATCGATACGTACCTGTGTCCGGCACCGCTGTGCGTTGACCCGGAACAACCCACCGGCGCCCGGGTCTATGACTTCCTCATCGGCGGCCACCACCATTTCGCCGCTGACCGCGCGGCCGCCGAAACCGTTTTGGATGCCATGCCACAGGTACCGCAGGTCATGCGGGCCAACCGAAGCTTCCTGCGCCGCGCTGTCGACGTCGTGGCGGCCGAAGGGATCCAGCAGTTCCTGGACCTGGGTTCCGGCATCCCGATCGCGGACAATGTGCACGACGTGGCCCGCCGGACACACCCCGACGCCCGAGTCGTCTACGTCGACATCGACCCGGTCGCCGTGGCGCATACCCGGACGATGCTGGCCGACGACACCAACGCCGACATACTGCGGGCGGATCTCACAGATCCGGACGCGGTCCTCGCCGATCCCGTCGTGCGCCGCCTCATCGACCTCACCGCGCCGGTGTGCCTGCTCTTCGTTGCCGTGGCCCACCACGTCGCCGACACCACAACCCTGCTCCATGCCCTGGCCGCCTACCGGGACGCCGTACCGGCCGGCAGCTACCTGATCATGTCCCACCTCACCGACGACTGTGACCCTCGCGCCGTCGATCGAGCCCGACAGGCGTACAACAAGGCCGTCGCACCGCTGGTACTGCGTTCCCGAGGCGAGTTCGCGCAGATGCTGCACGGCTGGCAGCTCATGGACCCCGGCCTGACCTACAGCGGGCAGTGGCGGCCCGACTCCGACGACCCGGAAGCCAACGAGGTGGCCAGCCGCTGCGTCCTGACCGCCGCCGGCTACAAGCCATGATCACTGCTGCCGTGGCCGCGAGACGGACCTGTCACGAGTGGCTGCCAAGCGCGGCACCCGGAGCGTCGACACCTCAGGGGCGCTGGCCGTCCTGAAGGAGGCCCGCCGTCGCGGGACGACCGACGAGTGCGGGACGGCTGTGCTCGTGCAGGAACGCGTGCAGGTCCGTGACGGGGGCAGGCCTGGCGAAGTGGTAGCCCTGAGCGAGTGTGCAGTCGAGGGCACGCAGGCGCTGGGCTTGGGTGGGGGTCTCCACTGCCTCGGCGATCGTGACCAGTCCGAGGCTTCGGCTGAGCTCCAGAATGGCGCGGATGAACGCGATCTCGCGGGCGCCCCCGTTGTCGATCTGCCGGGCGGTGAAGGAGCCGTCCATCTTGAGAATGTCCACGGGCAGTTCGCGCAGGTAGGCCAGGGATGAGTAGCCGGTGCCGAAGTCGTCGATGGCGATCCGTACGCCGTGGTCGCGCAGTTGTTGCAGTTGGGCGGTGACCGTAGCGGCGTCGGTGACGGAAGTGACCAGAACGGTCTCGGTGATTTCCACGATCAGGGCGCGTCCGGGTAAGGCGCAGGCGTCCAGGAGGCTCAGCAGGTGCGTAGCGAACAGCGGATCACGCAGCTGCCGGGCGGAAACGTTCACGGTGACGGCGAGTTGGTACTCGGGCCAGAGCCGCCGGAGGTCCGTGCAGACCTGGCGCAGGACCCAGTCGCCGATGGCGGTGATGGCGCCACCCTGCTCGGCCAAGGGAATGAAGTGATCGGGAGGGATGCGGGTACCGTCCGGACGCGTCCAGCGCAGCAGCGCCTCCGCGGCCGCGACATGCCCGGTGGCCAGATCGACGATCGGCTGGTAGTGCACCTCGAACTCGCCCGCCTCGACGGCGTGATGCATCTGTGCCACCAACTCGGCGTTGGCAAGCCGTTCGGCGTGAATCGCAGGGTCGAAGACGGCGACCTGATCGCCGCCGCGACTGCGGGCGGTGCGCAACGCCAGGTCGGCGTCGCGCAACGCGACAGAGCACGGCTGCCCGGCCGGAAGCGCCACGGCACCGATGCTGGCGGCGAAGCGGCGCGCGGTCAGCCCTCGCACCCGGTAGGGGCGGTGCACCGCGGCCAGGATGCGCTCAGCGAGTCTGCGGCCGTCGCGGTCGTCGCCGGCGAACGCGCACACGGCGAACTCGTCAGCGCTCAGGCGGACCACGGTCGCGCTGCTGGGCACTTCGGCACGGATCCGTCCGCCGGTCTCGACCAGGATGGTGTCGCCGGCCTGGTGGCCGACGGTGTCGTTGAAGTCGCGGAAGCCGTCGAGGTCGACCAGCAGCAGTACCCGGTGGTGAGGGCTGGCTTCGTCCAAGCGGTCCTGCAGCACGACGCGACTGCCCAGGCCGGTCAGCGCGTCGAGATGGGTACGGCGGTTGAGCAGCGTGGCCAGCTGGGACAACCGGACGATCAGCAGCACGGACATCGCGGTGCCGAGGATTCCCGGCACGATCAGCCGCGCCGAATGGCCGGCGGGCTGCGCGGCGGCGATGCTGACGATGCTCAGTGCGCTGACACCAACGGTCAGCGACACGTACGCCGCGAGCCGGCCGCGTGATGCCGGTGACGGGTTGCCCGGCATGCTGCCCGTGCTGCGTGCCATCGAGGGATGCAGCGCCGCGCCACCGAGGAGCAGGTACGTGCCCAGCCAGCCGAGCGCAGTGAGCGTGTCATGGCTCTGACCGGCCAGCAGCAGCACGTAGTTGGTGGTGTCGGTGACCACGAGCAACCCCGCCGCGCCAACCATGAGCCGGTATGCGGACGTACGTACCCGGGAGATCACCACCACCCGCACCGTCAGCACCAGGATCAGCAGGTCAATGCCCACATAGCACAGGTAGCTTCCCAGGCGCAGCCCGGCGAACCGGCCGTCGAACAACAACGGTGCGACCACCAGCGTCCAGAGCGCGGCACCACCGCCGAGCGCGACGATCCCGGCGTCCACCGCGCCGCTGCGTTGTTCAGGGGGGCGGACCCACCAGTAGATGCTCGACGCGGTCAGCATCAGCATGACCAGATAGCAGGCGTCGCCGAACGACGGGAACCGCGGCACACCGGTGGGTTCCATAGCCAAAGCCCAGCCCACCTGCGCCAGCAGCGACAGGACCACCGCTCCGGCCAGCAGCCACCAGGTCGCCGACCAGACCGGCCGGTACCGGCGCACACCCACGGCCACCGCCACGATCAGCGAAGTCGCCACCGCCACGTACACCCAGACGCGCACGGCCGGGGGCAGCATCGCTCCACCCACCAGCACGACAGCGCCGATGGCGAGGTACCAGCGATGCAGACCGCCTTCCCGGGTAGCGCCTGCGGGGGTGGTGGGCACCATGTCGCGGCTCACCGCTCATGGATAGCGATTCGCGGGTGTCGTCCAGTTGCCGGTTCGTGGCACGCACGGTGTTTCCCACCGCGGGACCGACCCATCCCGGTGGGGATGCCTCACCGGCGGCGTTCCGCCGAGATCAGAACCGACGCCTGACATCGGCGGCGCCTGCCCGTCATCAGGACGGGGGAGGCGGGGCGAGTACCTGCCGGACGCACGCGAGCAGTTCGTCGGGCGTGAACGGCTTGGTTATTACGTCGCAGACCTGCGGGAGCTGTTGACGGACCTGATCGGGAACCACGGAGCCGGTCACCATCATGACGGGGATGGTCGACAGCTCGTCATCGTCGTGCAGCAGTTGGTATGCCTCGAAGCCGCTCATGCCCGGCGGCATCATGCCATCCAGCAAGATCAGGTCGGGGTGTCGTTCGCGTACCTGGTCCACCGCGGCCGCACCGTCATTGACGGTGATCACGGTGTGCCCTGCCCGCTGCAGGATTCGCGAGATCATTTCACGCATCGCCGGGTCGTCGTCTGCGGCAACGATGACGGCCATCCAAATCCTCCAGCGGCATAGTTAAGAAAACGTCCCTTAAGGCTGAAAACGGGTGAAAGGGACAATAGCAGCTTCTCTGGATGAAGCCCGCGCGAGGCGATCTCCATTCGCGCTCGTCGACTCAGCACAACCGAACCCGGGCAACGCCCGAACCAAGCGCAGGAGACGATCACGGCAGGTCGGCATGCCCACCATTGCCGTCAGCCGGGCACCCGCACTACCGCTGGTCAGAGCATCACAATGGAGCCGCCTATCGGAATCGAACCGACGACCTACGCATCACGAGCTGAATCCCGTACGGATTGAGTGATGATCGTGAGTCCGCAGGGGGTCTATCTGTCCAGGCAGGCGCCCGGTCGGACGCTGCCCGGTCGTCGCGTACTCCCACACCGCTCTACGAACGCCCCCGGCGTCACCCGAGCCTTGTACGCTTCGACGACTTCCACAGGGTCATGGGAGTCGATCAACACATGCAGGTCTTCGTGATGCGGCACCACGTTCGGTTCGACGCCCCAGACGCCGTCTGGCACCCACCGAACGCCAGCGCGCCCTGCGTCGTAGATCAGCCAGGCTAACCGAGGTGGAGGCGTTTGCCTCGATGAACGCCACCGGGCGGCAGATCGCCGCAGCACAGGCCAGCTCGGCTGGCCCCGGCCCGGCACAGGGGTGCCGGGCCGGGCAGGTGTTCACCGCTGCTGCGTGTTGCTCGCCCACGTGACCTTGGCTGGCGCCGGGTTGTGCGCGTAGAGGACGAGGTTCCCGTCCTCCTGCATCCAGAGGGTCGAATCGCCATGGCGTTCGGTGTTGGACGCCCACAGGGCCTTGTTCTGGTTGTCGTACAGGACCAGGTTGCCGTCGTGCTGGTTGCTCAGCCGGTAGGCGTGCCGGCCGGAGATCTCCCATCGGACGGTGTTGCCGCCGGGCTTGACCTCGTACATCACCAGGTTGCCGTCGCCCTGCATCCACAGCCAGAATTTGCCATCGTTCGAGCGCATCCCCGAACCGCGGAATAGCGAGCGCCCCGGCGAGAGAGACGCGAACCATTTGTCACCTCGCAACGCCTCGCCGACGTCGGTGTACATCGGCTCCTTGGGGTTGCCGTTGGCGTCGCGCAGCCCGAAATGGCACTCGGACTGCGCAACCGAGCAGGCTTCGTGATTGGGCGGCAGGTCCTGGAAGGAGTAGATGATGAGCGGTCCCGTTCCCGGACGCGTCCGCCACATCCGCACGCCCTCCTCGAGCGCGTCCCGGACTTGCTCATTCGACACCGGCACGCGCGCACCGACCGTCGAGACGCCGAACTCGGTGGCCCAGATCTTCTTCCCCGAGTCGCCGTGGCGTACCAGGACGTCGCGCAGCGCCGCGAGACCGCCGCACTCCACGTCGTCGGGCCCGAAAAGTGACCAAAACCGGTACCAGTGGCCGTTCGTGCAGGGCGGTTCCGCGTACGACGGGAGGTGGCCGGCGCCCATGTCGGGGTACGGGTGGTAGGCGACCGCGTCGAACTCGCGCCCGTAGCCGTGCTGGTACGCCCACTCCAGCCAGTCCGAGGCTTCGTTGTCGTCGTGGCTGATGTTCTTGGCGTCGGTGTACCCGTCACCGAACGCGGAGCCGCCGGCCACGACGACACAGCCGGAGCAGTGCGCCTTGACCCGCTCGTGCGCAATGCGGGTCAGTTCCCAGTACCGCCGCGCCCGCACGTCGACGCTGTTGTCGCCGTAGTTACCGAAGTTCTTGAGATTCGGCTCGTTCCAAACCTCGTACGCCTGCACCTCGTCGCCGAAGTGCGTCACGGTGGCGTCGACGATGGCTCTCCAGGGAGCGTCCTCGGTGGGGAAGTAGTTCGGGTTGCGGCCGCCGTTCGCCCACGACGCGGAGTAGCCGAGGATGAGCAGCACACGGATGCCCTGTTCGTGGGCGGCATCGACGAGCCTGTCGAGCTTGCGGAAATCGGGCGTGGCGTCCCGGCTCGGCTGGATGTCGTTCCAGTCCAGTCCGAACCGCATGATCGGCTTTTTGTCGCCGACGTACTGATCAATGGCCGAAAGCCGATCCACCTCGCCGTCACGGTCGCCGCCGCCGTTGAAGCCGACGTCGTCCGACGTGAAGCTGTAAGGATTCGGGATCGGTTCCGACGCCGCGGCGGCGGGTGCGGGCGACCCACCGAGCGCCGCGGCGCCCAGTGTCGGAATGATCAATCCCGCCACGACCCGGCGTAAACGCATGAATGTCCGCACTGGTTCCCCTCGTGTCACGCAGCCCATGTGGATCAAGCGGCGGAGGCACACTATCAAGATCACGAATCTCGGCGCGCATCCGTTCGTCCCGGGCGACTGGCGGCCTCGCCCACGACGCTCTTCTCGGACAAGGCACTCATGCCTTCCGATGTCCGCAGAGTCGCGCAGCCGCCGAAGCAGCGGCCCAACTCGTACCCCGGCAAGTCCACCGCCCGACGGCCGGGCTCACCTCGGGCTGGCAGCGTCCCTTGCGCCTCACCTCAAACGCAGACCAGGCGTTCGGCTTGAAAGCCGAACGCCTGGTCACAACCACTTTCTCATAGAGCCGCCTGTCGGAATCGAACCGACGACCCACGCATTACGAGTCATCACCGGCACTGAAGTCACACCCGTGCAGGTGCGCCGACCTCACCCCTGTCGTCCTGGGACGTTCGAACCGGTCCGGCGGCTTGGCTGCTTTGCTGGCTGCTCCAAGGATGGGACGCAGTGCTACGCGGACACCTGACACCTCATGGCGCGTATACGCCGATCCAGCTCGTACCTATCGTCGCGTAGACATGGCCGCCGCCTACAGCCTCCACGTGCTTGACGCTGGCCAGGGCGGTGCTTGCCCTGACCTTGGCCCCATTCGAGGCGTTGCGAATTGCGACGGGCTTGCCGGCAACGGAGACATAGATCAGGCCACCCGCGCGGAGAGGCTGGCCGGTGCGGCCGCCAAGTTTAACGGACCACAGCAGCCTTCCGGTCGCGGAATCGTACGCCTCGAGGTTGGAACCGATGCCCATGTACAGCCGCCGGCCGTCCGTCGCGACCCGGTTACTGACCCTATCCATGGACCACAACACCCTCTGGTCCGACGCGCGAACCGCCTTGAGCGTCCAGTCGCTGCTATCACCGACGAAGACAATGTCGCCGGTCGGGGTCGCAGCGAGGGGCTGCCATGTCATCGGCCAACTGCTCCGCTCCTGACCGGTGTGTACGTCCTTGAGAACGATTTCATGGCCGTAGTGATTGACCAAGACCCCACCGTTGATGGGAATCGTCGAGACCAGCGTGCGGGCACCGTCGGAGTTGGTACCGTCTGACCACACCCCTACGCCGTCACTCAGCCGGTACGCCGTGACCAGGGGATCGGTGGCGTAGTTGTCGCCGCCGACGACAACTACGCCGTCGATGACCGTGACGGTGTTAGCGTCGGTGTCATCCTCGGCGTGCCACAGATGCGCCCCGCTCATCAAGTCATATGCCTCGATCTGCCCGTCTGACTCGCCCCCTTCGATTCCACATTCCCGTTCCGTTGCTGTGACTATGACGGTATTTCCAGCCACGAGCACGTTGTGCGCGGTGCGATCCGGGATGTAGTCGTCGGTCTTCCATACCTGTTGGCCGGTGACGGAGTCGCGCGCGACCAAACCCTTGTAGTCCTGCGTCAGCGTTAAGCCACCCGCGACCACAGGTCCAACCTGCACCGGGGCGAAGGGGCAGTCGTCAGATGGCGGCGTCGGGGTGACCTGCCAGCGCATCTTCACCTTCTTGAGCGTGCTGGCGTTGATGAGAGACTCGTTCGGGTTGTAGTAGGAGTGCCCGGGGTCGTACCCGACTTCGGGCCATCCTCCAGCTGCCGCTGCCTGAGCAGGCTGTCCCGAGAGGCCGAGCGTGGCCGCAAGTAGGGCGGTAGCCGACAGTCCGGCGCCAATCCTGTGTCTCATGTGCTCCCCCGTACTTGGAAGCACTCAGCGTAAGAAGATCAGTACCACATGCGAGTGCAAGCAAACAGCTAATTGTCTTGGTACAGATGGTCAGAGGTGCGCGCCCTGGGCCTGACCCGCTTTGACGGACATCCACGATCAGGAGCCGGTGGGCTCCGGGAGGATGTCCAGCATCATGGAGAGCATGGGTAAGAAGCGGCCTCGGCCTCGTCGCTCGTTCACGGCGGAGTTCAAGGCCGAGATCGTCGAGTTGTGTCAGCGGGGTGACCGTACGATCCGGCAGGTCAGTCAGGATTTCGATCTGACCGAGACCGCGGTGCGGGACTGGGTTAAGCAGGCCGAACTCGACACCGGCGCCCGCAGCGACGGGCTCACCTCGGATGAACGCGCTGAGCTCGCGCAGTTGCGACGGGAGAACCGGCGGTTGCGCGAGGACGTCGACATCCTCAAGCGGGCGACGGCTTTCTTCGCGAAGGAGACCCGGTGAACGTGTACCCGTTCATCGAGGCGGAGCAGGCCGGCTCACGGAACGTCAAGCGTGCGTGCGAGCTGATGCAGGTCTCCCGATCCGCCTACTACCAGCACACCCGGGGCGAGCAGGCCGAGCGGGATCGCGTCGACCAGGCGCTGAGCAAGAAGATCACCGCCGTGTACGAGCATTCCCGAGGCACCTACGGAGCCCCGCGGGTGCACGCTGAACTCGCCGCGCAGGGGCTGCGGCACGGCCGCAAACGCGTCGCCCGGTTGATGCGCACGGCCGGGATCGCCGGCAGGTGTCCGCGTCGGTGGCGCACCACCACCATCCCGGATCCAGCCGCCCCCGCACGTCCCGACCTGGTGCACCGTGACTTCGCCGCCGACCCGACCGCGACCGACACCCGCTGGTGCGGCGACATCACCTACATCCCCACCCGGGAGGGCTGGCTGTATCTGGCCACCGTCATCGACCTGGCCTCCCGCCGGGTCGTGGGCTGGGCCGTCGCCGATCACCTGCGCACCGACCTGGTCGACGCCGCTCTATCCCACGCCCTGACCCGGCGCCGACCTGCCCATGGGCTGGTGTTTCACACCGATCGCGGCTGTCAGTACACCAGCGCCCAACACGCCCGCCTCGCCGCCCGGCACGGCGTTCGACTCTCGCACGGCCGGCGCGGGCAGTGCTGGGACAACGCAGTCGCTGAGTCGTTCTTCGCCACCATCAAGACCGAACTGCTGCACCGGCAGCCGTGGCCCACCCACACCGCGGCCCGGCAGGCGATCTTCGAATACGTGGAGGGCTGGTACAACACCCGCCGCCGGCACTCGACCCTGGGCTACCTCAGCCCCGCAGAATACGAAGCTGGCGCGATCAGTCCGCTACCAGCCAGCACGGCAGCGTGAGACCAACACATCGACCCTGTCCGTCGAAACGGGTCAAGCCCACCCGAAGACTGATCATCCCGCGGTTCATCGGGCCCGACGCTGCATTGATGCGTGATCGGGCGCCTAACGTAGCTTCCCGGAGATGGACACAGATGAGGTTGACCGGTTCATCCAGCGGCTTGCACGCTCAGCGTCTTCATTGACGCTCGACCAGCGGCTGAGACTCGCCGCTCTGCTCGCCCATCCCGCGACGCCAGAGCGTGTCGGTGAAGCGGCCGGGCCAATGCCAGCCCAAGAGCATCCGGTTGTACTCACGGTCGAGGAAGCGGCCGAGATGCTGAAGGTGGGTCGCACCACGGTTTACGACCTGATCCGAACAGGCGATCTTCGCAGCGTCATGATCGGCCGTCTGCGCCGGATCCCGTACACCGGCGTACTGGCGTACCTCGCGGATCACTCGTCGCCGCCAGCTTAGCCAGGCACTTCGCCTGCCACTTCCCACGGCCATGAGCAGCGACGGCGACCCCGGCGCAGCTCGGCGTGGTTGCTGTCAGCGTTGCTGTCATGGCCGAGTCCCACACTGCCAGGGGGCGCTCGGCCAAGATCGTCAACCTGCAGCGCTCTCACCGGCGCGGATGTAGGTCCGCTTCCCGGGAGTCACCGCCACCCCCCTCCGCGACCGGCCCATCTGGCACGGATCTGGCACGTGGGACGTCCCGCGATCTTGGTTAACCGCCTTCGATTTCGTACGAGTGCCGTCCGGGGTGCCCCGCGAACAACAAGCAGATGGTCTCGTTGCCCAGCTCGTCCACCTCCGACAGAGCGGCTGGGCAGATGTTGACTTCGCGGATCTCCGAGGCGCTCAGGGTCCAGCGCACCCACCACTCGGTGCCACCCCTTGCTGACCGAGGGAGCCGTGCGGGTCGTCGTGCCCAACGTCGAGATGACAGTCATGTTGACGCCTGACCACGTGCGCGGCGTAGGGCCGGGTATCCAGCCATCTGAACTGGCGGTCATCCAGCTCCACCCGCGCCGGGCACCTTTCACCGACAGAGGTCACTGGATGACCGTATCTCCGTCCAGCCACGCAGCGCCGCCCCGGCCCTCCCTGGAGCCGTGAGCACTCCGTCGGCGTCTTCGGTGATTGTCACTCAGTAGGTCACACAGCAGCCCACGGGCCACCATGCTGACCTGGTGGAGACTGCCGACCTGAAGCTGGCAAGCGACGACGACGTCGCAGCCGCGTCGTGGATCAAGCCGCGTCTCAGCAGAGCCTTCGGTGCCGTAACCCGCCACGTCCCCCAGGGCTACGCCGCCTACGTACGCATCTGCCACCCCGCCGAAAACGACGCCGGCCAGCAGGTCACCTGGTCCACCGTCGCCGCAGCGACCGGCCGCCAAGCGCACCCCACCATGCAATGGCACGCCCTGGTCGGCTCCCCCGACTCCCTCGACATGATCGGCTCGCTGTGGCCCGGCGACAATCCCAGGCGCGGCGAACTGGATCCCCCGACGCTCGCAACCCTCTGCGGCGCCCTCGCCCCGCACACCGCCACCCCGGAGACCTGCTACTTCAGCCTCTGGGAAGGCCACGGCTGGCTCCCCGACGGAATACCCGCGCGGGTACACCACGACTACCGGAGCTACATCCTGTTCACCGGCCCGCTGCACGCTGCCCAGCAGCTCGGATTTCACCCACGTCCGGACTGGTTCATACCGCAGTCACCGAACTTGTTCTGGCCCGCCGACCAGGCCTGGTGCGTCGCCACCGAGATCGACTTCGACTCCACGCTGGTCGGTGGTACATCGGAGCTCGTCCACCAACTACTCAGCGAGCCCGCCCTCGACGCCTGGCCCGTCAACCCGGACGACTCCCTCGCCGCAGACGCCGACCTGATCAATCTCATCGGGTGACCTCTCGGGAGATCGTTCGTCGTGCCGCGGCGGCAGCTCTCGTCCGTGCCCGTCGCTGTCCGAGCTAGTAGCTATCTCTGAGTATCAGAGCTCATGGCGGCGGCCCCTGAGAGCCATAGCGTCGCTGCATGACGAATTCATCGGTCGCCCAACGGAGCTCGGTGCCAGCTGTTGCACTGTTGACGGTCGGATGGGTACTGGCGACGCTGGCCTTGGCGTGGTGGTGGTTCGGCATCGGAATGGCGATGTGGGCCGATGAGCAGTCGGACAGTGGGGCGCACTGGGCTGGGCTGCACCACCAGGAGGCGGTCGCTGCGATGTGGCTAGCCGGCGCAGCGGTAGGCGGACCGGCGCTAATTGCAGTCGTAGCATTCGCCACGCGGATGCCGAAGGCCGGCACAGTTTACGTGGTGCTGGCGGTGGTGCTCAGCGTGCCAGTCCTACCGATCGTAGCCCGAGCGGGTCACACGCTAGCCCCACCACCTCCTCCGTCACCCGTGCCCACGGTTTGTCAGGAACACAGCGGCGGTGACACTCGATGCCCCGGCGGCTAGCGTCTGCACATTACTCCCGCGCGTGGCGAGCGCGCCGCGGTTGCTCCATTTGGTTTGTCCGCGAGTCTTGGCACCACATGTCGCTGAGTTTGGGCACCAGGGAGACCTGATGGAACACGATGTTCGCGAATTTCGGCGCCACCCGGGACGAGATCTCCCATGGGCCGCGGACCAAGACTGACCGCCTACAGGCAGTGACGAGGTGTGGTGCTTGACCGGCCATTTCGCCTGCGCGTGACCAGGATGAGCGGGATGTCAGTTCGGCGCGTCCCGCAGCGCGGCGAAGATCGCGTCCCAGAAGCCGAAACTCGTTGTGCCGTGTCCGCATCCCGGATATTCCACCAGCGTGGCATGGGGGATTCGTTCAGCCAGCCACCGGCCGTGCGTTGCCGGCACGAGCCGGTCCTGATCCCCGTAGTAGAGGCGTACGGGACAGCCGATGGCGCTGATGTCGATGTCCCAACGACCTCCCCAGGCGACGTTGTCACGCGCGTAACCGTCGGTGCTGTTCAGCGCCTCGCGCAGGTCCACTGCCCATAGAAGCCGCTTGTCCTGGTCCAGCCATCGCAGGTCGTCGGGCGGCGCGCCGTCGAGATACGCATCGATCATGGCTTTGTCGTCGAGGGTGAGCAGGTCGCCGGTCTCCGCTGCGAGTTCGGCACGGAAGCCGGCCAGGGCCGCGTCGAGTTGGCCGGCGTCGGCGAGACTGAGTAGCTGCCGCTCAGGGTCGTTCGGGTCGTCTGGGTTGATGATCCGCCATGGTCCGATGCCTGCGACGACGGCCACCTGCGTCACCCGATGTGGGCTGGCCAGAGCTGTGGCCAGGGCGTAGGGCCCGCCCCCGGAGATCCCCGCTGCAGCGAACCGCTCGATGCCAAGCGCGTCGGCGATATGGATCGTGTCGACCCCCACCGACGCGAGACTGGGTGGACTGGTCGGTACGTCGCCGTACCCGGGGCGGTTGAAGCAGAGCAGACGGATGCCCGCCCTGCGGGCGGGCGCGTCAACGAGTGCGGCCGCATGTCGGGAAGCCGGTGTGCCGTGGTGGAACAGGACCGGCGCCCCGTCGAGGTCGCCGTCTTCACGGACGGGAACCTGTCGCCCGTCGGCCATCGCCACGATTCGTTCCACGACCGCTGTCCCCATGAGGAAATCCTGGACTACAGCCCACGCGCCGTCGCCCATGTTGGCGAGATTCGCATGCCTGCGATGGAGGGCGCGCCGATCCGGCTCTACGGAGAGTGACGGCAGCGGCGACGTAACCGGGTGAAACGGTAATCGACAAGTGGCGCCAGTTCTCTCGAACAGTCGCCATGGTGCGGAAGGTCCAGGTGGCTCCCAAACTCACGAACATCTGGCGCCCGTTCTCACGAACGAAGCCACTCCATTCCATCTGACGTGCTGAACTTTGGCATGCGACTGGAGTGCGGCCCGGAACCAACGCCGCAGGCTTGTACATTGCGGAGACTCGGCCAGGCGCCGCGGTCGAAAACGTCGGCACCTCCGCAGCCCAATATTGGCGCTAGCTGCGGAAACAGGAGCGAGACAGGCACTTACTGCCGAAGCCACGGAGCACCGGACTCGAACCGGCTCATGCCTTACGGCAACACAACTCAATGTGACGCACTCTTCCCATGTGCCTTTGACTGGCGGTCGGTGATCAACTTACGTGCCTCGACTGCTTCCGTGTCAAAGAGATCAACTACCCGATAGCCTCGCACTATGCGGTACGTGAGCTGCGCAACTGTCCCGCGGCGTCCACGATTATCCATCCCCGCGCGTCTCCGTAGGCTCCCAGTCTGGCTCCCACCGGCTCTCGCACGCTGGACTGGGCTGGGCGCCACGCGCGTCTCTGGTAAGGCACTTCGTCTGTCGGCGTTAACCTGCGCGCGACCCGGGAAGCCGTTCACCGCCAGTTCGCCGCACCGGGTTCGCATCTGCACCGGTTGCGACTTGGGGTAAGTCGAAAACTCGCCTCAATGAGGTCAATTTAGGTAGAACTCTGGTCATTCGTACCGGGGCTGCCGGCATCGGAACGGTCGTCTGTCCGACCTCGGATTGCGCCCGAATAGTTCAAACTACGTCTATTGCGGGCGGCAAGGAAGAGGGAAGGCCAGATACTCCACCTATTTGAACGGTCTGCAGCGGCTAGGAGGCTCGCAAGGTTATTTCTATCCTCCGGGGGTACAAGTTTCATAACGATTATCAGTGGCAGGATCGCGGCCACGATCTCCGCTACCACGAATCCCAGCACGAGCGCGCCCACCGTGAGCACGATCGCCCTCTGGGAACCTAGCTTCGAGATTCCGATGAAGATGCCACCTATGGCGCCGCAAGCAAACAGAATTCCGATTATCGGAAAGGCGCGACTAGGTTGGTTGACAATTTCGTCAGATATCACACCCGATCCTTGGTCCGTAGCACCGGACTCCGCCGTGGTAGTCGTCGAATGCTCCGTGGACGGTTGCGAAGTTGAGACTCCAGGCTGTGTACCCAGCGAAGCGTCGATCGCGTCTTTGCGCATGCGGCGGGCCATCCGTCGGATACCCCAAGCCACCGGTCCAACATCGAGCAACCAGTGTCCAGGCAATACAGCTCGCTCGGCTCGCTCAATCTGCTCCGAGCTCACCGGTTTAAGAATGTCTCCGTCCTCGATGCCTTCCTGTTCGACGTCGTTGAGAAAGTATTCGAGATCGGCGACTGATGACCGACGCGCCGAGCGCGCGCCCGTAGGCTCCGAGGTTCGAAAGGTCGACAGGCGGTCGCCGTCGCTTATGTCCGGATTTGGTTCTTCAGTCATCCTTACCTCCCCAAGGTAGACACCAGGGACAGGATGATCGCCACAACGACAGCGATGCCTTGAAGGTAGAACGTTCCCGTCATGAGCGCTAACCGGGTCCTGTTTCCTTCGAGCAGCATGAGCTTGGCGTGGTACAGCTCAGCCACCGCGTTTGTCCGTGCATTGGGATCGTGTGCGTTAGCCCAACGCATGAGCTGACCGGGACTTGGGCCTGGACCTAGCAGCGGTACCAGCGTGAGCGTGCCGAGGACGCCGGCTATGCCCAGGGCCCAGAGTGCCCCTTGGACGTTGAACTTGCCAGTCTGGATGCGTGCAGCCAAAACCGCCGCCGCAACGGCGGTCGTTGCGACCAGGAAGCCTGATCGAGTGGCTATGGCATCGATCTGCGTTCGCACGTGCTCCAGCTGTCGGTCAAGCTCGGCGAACATTCGATCGGCATGCGTTGTCAAACATCCCCCAAGCCCCAGCTCTGACCACGGAGGACCAGCGTATCGGTGGATGTCGAAGCCCTCGCTCGAGCCCTCCATCAAGTTGCCGGCCTGCGGACCATGACCTCAGCCGCGCTTCCGCCCGCTGTAGTCGCTTCCCCCGGTGGCCACTCCGGCCAGGTTGCTCGGTTTGGGCTTGACCCGTTTCGACGGACAGGGTCGATGTGTTGGTCTCACGCTGCCGTGCTGGCTGGTAGCGGACTGATCGCGCCAGCTTCGTATTCTGCGGGGCTGAGGTAGCCCAGGGTCGAGTGCCGGCGGCGGGTGTTGTACCAGCCCTCCACGTATTCGAAGATCGCCTGCCGGGCCGCGGTGTGGGTGGGCCACGGCTGCCGGTGCAGCAGTTCGGTCTTGATGGTGGCGAAGAACGACTCAGCGACTGCGTTGTCCCAGCACTGCCCGCGCCGGCCGTGCGAGAGTCGAACGCCGTGCCGGGCGGCGAGGCGGGCGTGTTGGGCGCTGGTGTACTGACAGCCGCGATCGGTGTGAAACACCAGCCCATGGGCAGGTCGGCGCCGGGTCAGGGCGTGGGATAGAGCGGCGTCGACCAGGTCGGTGCGCAGGTGATCGGCGACGGCCCAGCCCACGACCCGGCGGGAGGCCAGGTCGATGACGGTGGCCAGATACAGCCAGCCCTCCCGGGTGGGGATGTAGGTGATGTCGCCGCACCAGCGGGTGTCGGTCGCGGTCGGGTCGGCGGCGAAGTCACGGTGCACCAGGTCGGGACGTGCGGGGGCGGCTGGATCCGGGATGGTGGTGGTGCGCCACCGACGCGGACACCTGCCGGCGATCCCGGCCGTGCGCATCAACCGGGCGACGCGTTTGCGGCCGTGCCGCAGCCCCTGCGCGGCGAGTTCAGCGTGCACCCGCGGGGCTCCGTAGGTGCCTCGGGAATGCTCGTACACGGCGGTGATCTTCTTGCTCAGCGCCTGGTCGACGCGATCCCGCTCGGCCTGCTCGCCCCGGGTGTGCTGGTAGTAGGCGGATCGGGAGACCTGCATCAGCTCGCACGCACGCTTGACGTTCCGTGAGCCGGCCTGCTCCGCCTCGATGAACGGGTACACGTTCACCGGGTCTCCTTCGCGAAGAAAGCCGTCGCCCGCTTGAGGATGTCGACGTCCTCGCGCAACCGCCGGTTCTCCCGTCGCAACTGCGCGAGCTCAGCGCGTTCATCCGAGGTGAGCCCGTCGCTGCGGGCGCCGGTGTCGAGTTCGGCCTGCTTAACCCAGTCCCGCACCGCGGTCTCGGTCAGATCGAAATCCTGACTGACCTGCCGGATCGTACGGTCACCCCGCTGACACAACTCGACGATCTCGGCCTTGAACTCCGCCGTGAACGAGCGACGAGGCCGAGGCCGCTTCTTACCCATGCTCTCCATGATGCTGGACATCCTCCCGGAGCCCACCGGCTCCTGATCGTGGATGTCCGTCAAAGCGGGTCAGGCCCAGGTGAACTCAGAGCGCATTGGCGAACCCCGGAAGCTTGGGCCTGTCGTTCCATGGTCCTGGTTGACCTTAGGCTAGCCGTTACCGCAGCTACGAGCCTAGGCACCCTAGCCGTGATCGTGAGCATCAAGGATGTCGACGTCCTCTCCACCATCGCTCTGGCTCTAGCAGTAATGGCTTTCGCCGCCCAACTGATAGTTTCGCGGTCTTCTGGTTGAGCTGCGGGTAGATCCGCAGCACGCGCATCTACCCGCAGCTCAACCAGAAGACCGCGATCCAGTTCGTCGACTACGTCCTACAGCGGCTGCCGTTCCCCGTCCAGGTCATCCAGACTGACAATGGCGCCGAGTTCCAGACAGCATTCCACTGGCACGTGCTCGACAAGGGCATCGCGCACAAGTACATCAAGCCCCGCACCCCGCGGCTCAACGGCAAGGTGGAGCGATCCCACCGTATCGACGCCGAAGAGTTCTACCGGATGCTCGACGGCGTCCTCATCGACGACGCCGACGTCTTCAACGACAAGCTCCGCGAGTGGGAGGACTACTACAACTACCATCGACCCCACGGCGGCCTCGGCGGCCAAACCCCTACGAACGCCTCAAGCAGAAGACCGCGACCCAGGCGTAAACGATCCTCGTCGGTGGCACACGAGCCCGAACACTGTGTCGTGTCTCGGCTGACGCTTGACATGATCCTGTGAATCATCGGCACTACCGAAGGGAAGTGGAGGCGGTGGCTCGCACGATCTTGCACTTGGTCCGCCATGGCGAGCAGGCACGAACAGCCGACGACGGCGAAGATGGCGGCCTCTCGGAGTTGGGACGTCGGCAGGCGGACCGGCTCGGTCAGCGACTTGTCGGCATACCGTTCGCCGTGATCCACCACAGTCCGCTTCCTCGGTCCGTTCAGACCGCCGACGTGATCGCTACTTACCTGCCCGATGTCGCGAGGCACGCATGCGAACACGCAGTGGACCGCACGCCGATTCCGTCCGTCGAGGACCGTGTCCAGTACCCCGAACGCTTCCTCCCCTGGCTCGACGGAGTCCCAGCCCAAGAGCGCGACGAGAACGCCGTCGCTCTGCAGGCCGCGGTCGAGCACTTTGCCACCACCGACACCCACGATCGGCATGAGCTGGTCGTTACGCACAACTTCGTGATCGGCTGGTTCGTCCGGCACGTCCTCGACGCTCCTACGTGGCGTTGGATCGGCCTCAACCAGGAAAATTGCGGGCTGACCATCGTGCAGTTCGACGCCGACAGGCCTCCCACCCTGGTCAGCTTCAACGACATCGGACACCTCTGATCCGGACATGCCCCGGCACATCGAGTCCACGACCGGTACAGCATCAGGCGACGCTGGCGAAACACCGAGCACCTGGGCCAAACGCGAACCCTCCCGCTGCCGGAGTCCGTCCGCACGGCACTGCTCCGGCACCGGGAACGGCAGGCGGCCGAACGGCTGGACGCAGACGCGTGGGCCGACCCGGCGCTGGTGTTCACCACACGGGCCGGGACCCCGATCCATCCCCGCAACGACTACCGGTCGTTCCGGGAACTGATCCGTCAGGCCGGTCTGCGCCAGGTCCGCATTCACGACCTGCGGCACACCGCCGCCAGCGTGCTGATCGCCCAGGGGGTCCCGGCCCGGGTGGTCATGGAGATCTTGGGCCACTCCCAGATCAGCGTCACGCTCAACACCTACGGGCACGTCGCTCCGGAGGTGTCCCGCGAGGCGGCCGACCGGGTCAACGCGGCGCTGTGGGGCGACAGGTAATGGCTGCTCGGTTGGCTGCTGAGCCCGCCGATGGGTACAGGAAAGCCCTGGCCATGATCCACGGAGATGGTCTTGACCAGGGCTTCTTCCTGGAGCCGCCTGACGGAATCGAACCGTCGACCTACGCATTACGAGTGCGTCGCTCTAGCCGACTGAGCTAAGGCGGCAACGGCCTATCAGTGTACGGCATCTCGACTCGGCGCCACGCGCAGGTGCGAGGGACACGCGAGAAGCGGACAGCCGCCGTCATACCCGCCGAGTAGGGTCCGATCCGTGACGGATCATCAGCCGACCGAACCGGTCGTCCCGCGCCGCCCCACGAGCCTGGATCCGCAGCAGCTCGGCTTCAAGCCACAGCCGCCGATCGGCTGGCTGAAACCCCTCCTGCTGCTCAGCACCGGACTGCGCACGCTGTTGGCCATTCTGTTCGGGGCGTATCTGGACAAGCGCGAGCTGCAGAACGCGCTCGATGCGGAGGTCTTCGCTCAGCCGGGCTCCAACGGCGAGCTGTGGTTCGACTACGTGGCCGACCTGGGTGACGGGTTCCACGCGACCTACTCGGTGGCGTACCTCCTGGCCCAGCCCAGCCTCCAGGTCGAGGGTCGCACCCTCCCCCGGGGGCAGGTGCTGCTCATGGGTGGGGACCAGGTGTATCCGCTGGCCAACGGCGACGGCTACGAGAACCGCACCAAGGGGCCGTACCGGGCGGCGCTGCCGGAGGCACCGGTCCGCGGGCCGCAACCCGCGCTCTTCGCGCTGCCGGGCAACCACGATTGGTACGACGGACTCACCGCGTTCCTGCGGCTGTTCGCACGGCGCAAGGACGGCCACATCGGCGGCTGGCGCACCCTGCAACGCCGGTCGTACTTCGCGGTCCGGCTGCCCGCCCGGTGGTGGCTGTTCGCCATCGACGAGCAGTTCGGTGCGTACCTCGACGATCCGCAGCTGGTCTACTTCGAGCGGGCTGCGGGTGGCGTCCAGCCGGGTGACCGGATCATCCTCATGACCCCGTCGCCGACCTGGGTGAAGTCGGCTCAGAAGCCGGACGCGTACGACGCGGTGGACTACTTCATCCGCACGATCCTGGCGCCGACCGGGGCGGAGGTCCGGGTGCTGATCTCCGGCGACCTGCACCATTACGCCCGCTACACCGGGGTGGAACGAGAGATGTTCACCTGCGGCGGCGGCGGGGCGTATCTGCTCGGCACCGAGCAGCTGCCGGAGCGGCTGACCGTGCCACCGGAGGAGACGCTCACCCGCAGCGCCAGCCCCAGCCTGGAATACGACCTCGTCACGCGCTACCCGACGCCGGCTCAGTCGAGGCGGTTCGGCTGGGGTGCCTTCCACCGGATCCCGCAGCGCAATCCCGGCTTCGCGACGATGCTCGGCATCATTCACACGCTGACGATGCTGGCGTTGGCGGGCGCGATGAGCCGGGGCGGCGACATCCAGCGCCTGTTCAGCATCCCGCTGGTATTCATGCTGGTGGTCATCATGCTCGGCGCGGTGCTCTTCGCCCAGCCACCGGGCGCCAGCGCGGAACGGCGCCCGCGACATTGGATCCTCGGCGTGCTGCACGGCTTCGCGCAGATCGGGCTGGCCTGGGCGGGTACCTGGGTGTGGCTGCAGCTGCCGATCCGGGACTGGCCGTGGCCGTGGCCGCTGGTGGGCGCGGCGCTCGCCTACGGGCCGGTCATCGGGTTGGCGGCGACCCAGCTCGTCGCGGCGTACCTGCTGCTGGCCAGTGCCTTCGACGTGAACGTCAACGAGCTGTTCGCCGCACAGGCCATCGAGGACGCCAAGAGCTTCCTGCGCCTGCACATCGCCCCCGACGGCACACTGACCGTGCACCCGATCGGGGTGGACCGGATCAGCCGCGACTGGGTACCGGATCCCGGGGGTGAGCCTGACGCGCCCTGGCTTCGGCCCCGGCAACCGCTACACACCCACTTCATCGAGCCGCCGATCGTCATCGCGGGCCCGGCCACCGCTCAGCCGTAGCGCCCGGTCAGGACGAGGGCCCGGCCGTGTGTCGGTCAGGGCTGCCGGCGCGGCCGCTGTTCGGCAGTACTGCGAGCACGCGGCGCGACCCGACCCGGACGCTCAGGTGTAGTGCTCGTCGTGGGCCTGGCGGGGGCCGCAGACCGACGCCCGGCTGCAGGAGCACCGCGTGCCGTCGGCGTCGAGCCGCACCACGACAGCGTCCCGCGGGACGCTGTGGCCCACCACCCGGCCCTCCCCCTCGGGACTGCTGACGCGGGACCCGATGCTCGGCGCTGACGCCTGGAATTTCTGGTACAGCGGATGCTCGTACTTGAGGCAGCACATCAGCCGCCCGCACGCGCCGGAGATTCGCAGCGGGTTGAGCGGCAGATCCTGGTCCTTGGCCATGCGGATGGTCACCGGCTCGAAGTCGGTGAGGAAGGTCGCGCAGCACAGGTCCCGGCCGCACGAGCCGATGCCGCCCTGCACGCGGGCCGAGTCGCGCGCGGAGAGCTGGCGCAGCTCGACCCGGCAGTGCAGCGTGGCGCCGAGGTCGCGGACCAGGGCACGGAAGTCGACCCGGTGCGGCGCAGTGAAGTAGATCGTGGTGCGGGAGCCGCCGGTCCCGCCCTGATCGAGGACGTGGTCGACGGCGACGACCTTCATCGGCAGGTCATGGGCCTTGATCAGCTTCTTGGCGGCCACCTTCGCCTCGGCCTTGCGCTTGCGCAGCAGCTCGTCACGGCGCAGGTCGCGCTCGTCGGCCAGCCCGACGACCCGGGGGAATCGGTCGGTGTCCTCCTCGACCCACTGGGCGGCCCAGACGCACTCCGCCACCTCAGGGCCGTCGTCGGTCGGCACCAGCACGCGCTCGCCGACGGCCGGGCGGAATTCGCCCGGGTCGAGGTAGTAGAGCCGCCCGTACCGGTTGAAACTGACCGCGCACAGCATGCCCATGGGCCCAACCCTACGGGGCCCTGCGGGTCGCACCAAATGCCTGATTTCGCCAGCCCAAGCCGCCGCGGCGCGAGTCAGCCCCGTGGCCGGGGCGGGGCGGGCCGGACCTCGGCCAGCTCCGCGGTGCCGTGCAGCAGGTCGGCCACCACGTCGTAGCGTTCCCGGATCGTCCGCAGCAGCCGCTGCCCGATCTCGGCCGCCGCCAGCACCTGTGGGCAGTCGGCCGGGTCGATCGGTCCGGCCGTCGCCAGGGTCACCGCCGCCGTGGAACCGAGGGATTCGGCCAGCGCCCCGGCGAGGTCGGCACGGGTCTGCTCCATCCACTCGGCCAAACCGTCCGCCAGCCCCGCGGTGGCCGCCAGGCGCAGGTCCAGGCTGTCCGGGGCGCCGCTCAGATGGGTGGCGGCCCGTCGGCGCGCGTCGTCGTACGCCCCGGCCGCGTCGCCCGACCAGGCACCGGGCGGGGGCAGCGACTCGGCGACGTCCGCGTACGTGTGTGCGTCGGCGTGCAGCTCCCGCGCGGCATCGGCGAGCTCGGTGGGGCGCAGTGCGGACACCGCGCGAACGGCGTCGCCGGGCAGCAGGCGGACGCGGCGCAGCTCCGGCCAGACCGGATGACCCGGTGGGGCACCGGCCGCGGAGAGCACCTCGTCGACCCGGCGCAGCAGCGGCGCACTGGCGTCCACGAGCTGGCCGAGCCGGTCCATCAGGAGCCCCTCTCGGCGGACCACAGTGGACCGTGACGCTCCACGCGACGGCCGACCGCCTCGTCGATCTCTGTGTAGCCCTGCTCGGTGGCCCGCAGATCCTGCGCCAGGTCGGCGAGCCCGGCCGCGGCCTCGGCGGCCTCCCGCGAACGGGCGGCCAGCACCGCCGACCAGTGCGCGTACACCGCGCGGCCGAGGCGGCCCGGCAGCCCCGCCTCGTCCGCGGCGAAAGCCCCGGCCGGGATGCCCATGCTCGCGAGCGACCGGTCCACTGTGGTCATTCGGTCGACGGCGGCGCCCAGCCGATCGGCAAGTGACTCCATCTCAGCACTCCCCCAGCGCCCGGAAGCCGCCGAACACCTCGTCGTGCAGTTTTCCCCGCGCCCACCGGGCGGCCTCGGCCGCGTTGGCGACCACGGCCTGCACCTCCCGGGCGAGATCCGCCGCGCTGCGGTGTTGCAGGCTGCCGCGGAAGCGGACGTCCGTGATGTCGCCGGCCGCGGTGACCAGGACCTCGACGGTGTCGTCGGGCGAACGGACGGAGACCACGTGCGCCGCGACGGCCTTGTCGAACTCGGCGCGCAACACGTCGATGCGGCGGTATCGATCGACTGCCTCGTCGATCCACGCCTCGTCGATCTCACGCGCCATCCACCGCTCCTCACCGGGCGTGCCGCGGGCGTTGCTGTCGGCATCGAACCGTACCGAATCGAGCGACCTCGCCGCGACCCTTGGATGTCCCTTGTGGATGTCGGGTATCAGCCCCGCCAGAGGGCCAGCATCATGGCCTCGACCGCGATCCGCGGCTTGACGTTCTGCTCGATGGCGTCGCGGCAGGCCAGGACGGCTTCCAGCCGGCGCAGCGTGCTCTCCGGCGACCACCGGCCGGCGGCGGCCGCGGACACCTCGGCGGTGTCCGTGTGGACCGTGTCGACCGGCGCGCCGAAACGGGTGATGAGCACGTCGCGGTAGAAGCCGGCCAGGTCCACGAGGGCGCGGTCCAGCGCATCGCGCTGGGCGCGGGTGGCACGTGACTTCTGCCGGCGTTCCAGATCCTTGAGCTGGCCCGCGGCGCCCCGCATCGCCGCGGCCGCGCCCCGGCCCGTCCCGCCGGCGCCCAGGGCCTGTTCGAGGGCGGCCCGCTCGGTGGCGTCCGCCGCGCTGACGGACGCGGCCGCCTCGGCCTCGGCCGCCTCGATCAGTGCGGACGCCGCGTCGAAGCAGGCGCCCACGCCGGTGAGGCGACGCGGGACCGCCAGGACCGCGTCGCGACGGTTGCGTGCCTCGGGATCGTTCGCGAGGCGCCGGGCACGGCCGACGTGGCCCTGCGCGGCCGCGGCGGCCCAGGCCGCGACGTCCGGCGCGACGCCGTCGCGGCCCGCGAGCACCGCGGCGACCGCGTCGGCGGGTGGCTGGCGCAGCGGCACGACCCGGCAGCGCGACCGGATGGTCACGGAGATGTCGTCCGGGTGGGTCGACGGGGTGCAGAGCAGGAACACCGTCCGCGGCGGCGGCTCCTCGATCGCCTTGAGCAGCGCGTTTCCGGCGGCCTCGGTGAGCCGGTCGGCATCCTCGATCACGACGGCCTGCCAGCGGCCGCCCGACGGGGCCGTGCTCGCCCGCAACACCAGGGCGCGCATCTCCCCGACCCCGATGGACAACCCCTCCGGCACGACGAAACGCACGTCGGCGTGGGTGCCGCCGAGCACGGTGTGGCAGCCGTGGCAGACGCCGCAGCCGATCCCGTCGCGCTCGCACTGCAGGGCGGCCGCGAACGCCCGGGCGGCGACGGAACGCCCCGAGCCGGGCGGCCCGGTGAAGATCCAGGCGTGGGTCATCGCGCCGTTGCCGGTCGCGGACCCGGCCACGATCCGGGCCGCCGACGCCGCCGCCCGGCGCAGCGTCTCGACCGCCTCGTCCTGCCCGACCAGGTCGGCGAAGACGCCCGGGCCGACCGGGTGGTCGGTGCCGGCAGGGCCGCCGGAGCCAGCGTTGCTGGCGGCGTCAGGGGAAGCGTCGCTCATGGTGGCAGGCACCCGTCGATCGTAGGGCGCGGGACCGACAGAACGACCCACCGCGGTGGCCCGGGGACCGCCGGAAGGTCTGCGTGACCGTCACGGCCGGGGCCGGACGGCTCGGAGGGTCACCGCCGGACCCGGTCAGGGGTGACGGCCACCCGGCGGGGCCTCCGGCGGGACGGCCGCGAAGTCCGCCTCGTCCCAAGCGGGATCCGGCGGGCCGACGGGCGGCGCCGGTGGCGGCTGTGCGGTGCCGCCGGGGCCGAGCAGGGTCGTCACCCGGCTGTGCACGGCGTGGGCGACCTCGGCGGGCGGCCGGGCCGCGTCCAGCACGAGATACCGCTTGGGGTCGGCCGCGGCGAGGTCGAGGAAGGCGTACCGGACACGGTCGTGGAAGGCCCGTGACTCGCTCTCCAACCGGTCCACGCCGAGGCCACGGGCGTCGACCCGGCCCAGGCCGACGCCGGGGTCGACGTCGAGCAGGACGACCAGGTCGGGCTTGAGACCGCCGGTCGCCCAGGCCGACAGCCAGGAGATCTCCTGGACCGGCAGGGTACGGCCGGCACCCTGGTACGCCAGGGACGAGTCCACGTACCGGTCGCTGATCACCACCGCGCCGCGGGCCAGCGCCGGGCGGACCACCGTGGCGACGTGGTGGGCGCGGTCGGCGGCGTAGAGCAGGGCCTCCGCGCGGGCCGACGGGGCGGCGTCGTCGGAGTTCAGGACGAGGCCACGGATCCGGGCACCGACGTCGGTGGCCCCCGGCTCGCGGGTCACCACCACCTCGCGGTCGGTCTCCCGCAGCGCCGCGGCGAGCCGTTCGACCTGGGTGGACTTGCCCGCGCCCTCGCCGCCCTCGAAGACCACGAAGAACCCGTGCCGGGGGAACGGCTCGGCCGCGGACAGCGGGCGCCCGCGCAGCGAACCCCACAGGTCGGCCAGCACCGGTACGCCCCGCTTGTCGTCCATCTGCCGGAACGCGCTGATGCCCACCCAGACCCCGACCAGCCCGGCGCCGATCAGCAGCACGCGGGTGAAGGAGATGTCCACCGCGAGGCCGCCGATCGCGACCCGGCGGGAACTGCCGATCCCGACCAGGAAGCCGGAGAGGGTGATGGCCAGCAGCAGGACCATCCGGGTGCCGATCTGCACCACGGAGAAGACACGGCCGCGCACCTCGTCGCCGACCTCGCCGTACAGCAGGGTGGTGCCCGCGAGGAACGCCATGCCGGCGCCCGCGCCGACGAGCAGCGCACCGAGCAGCGCCATGGACAGGTGGAACGCGAAGCCGAGGAACGTCACCGACGCGCTGGCCAGCACGATGTTCATGCCGAACCAGCGGCGCCGGGACAGGTCCTTGACGATCATCGGGCCCAGCCCGATGCCGAGCGCGAGACCGATGAAGATCGTGCCGAACAGCAGCGAGAACGCGGCCTCACCGGCGCCCAGCGAGGTGGCGAACGTACGGGCCGTGCCGATCACGATGCCGCCGGCCGCGAACGCGCCGAAGATGCCCAGCACCAGGCCCCGGACCAGCGGGGTGGTGCCGATGTACTTCCAGCCCTCGGAGAACTGCCGCAGCATGGTCTGCTGGGCGTCCTGCTGCCGCTCGGGGCTCTTGCCGCCGATCTCGCGGATGCCGAAGAACACCACCAGCGCGGTGGCCAGCCGGGAGAACGCGTTGAAGTACAGCGCGAGCACCACGGGCTCCGCCCAGTGCGGCAGCGGCACCCCGGAATGCTGGGCGATCGCGGTCATGGCGGACAGGCCGAGGGCCGCCAAAACCGGAGTGATTCCGTACGTCGTGACGAGGGTGAGCTGGTTCGACACCTCGATCCGCGACTTCGGGATGAGGTTGGGTACCGCGGCTTCCTTGGCCGGGATCCAGATCAGGGTGATCGTCTCGCCGATGAAGGTGGCGATGGCGGCCCAGGTGACCGTGACCGCCCCGGACGCACCGAGCAGCGGCACGAGCGGGATCGACAGGTACACCACGAAACGGATGAGGTCGGTGATGACCATGGTGTAACGGCGGTCGAACCGGTCGGCCATGACGCCGGCGATGGGGCCGAGCAGCAGGGCCGGCAGCAGCCGGACCGCGATCGTGCCGCCGAACGCCGCCCCCTGCGCTGCACTGCCGCTGACCTGCGACGACGCGAACAGGGCCGTGGCCAGCAGGCCGAGCCAGTCGCCGAAGGAGGCGGCGCCCAGCACCAGCCACAACCGGCGGAACGGCCGGATGCGCAGCACCGAGCGCAGCGCGGCGAAACCGGAGAGATCTACCGGTCCGCTGTCCGCGCGCTCCGAGCCCGCTTCGGTGTCGATGGCCCTACCTCCCGTGACTGCTGCTCGGAGCACTGTAACCGGCGGGCGCGGCGGGCTGGGGGTACGCACGTTCAGGTGGCGCAGAAATGAAGCCTTTTCACATCAGTATCGCAGGCATTAGCGTGCCGGTGTGATCGGTGAACGCGCCGCCCTCCGGGAACGGCTGGACCGTGCCACGGCCCACCTGGAAACGCCCCTGGCCGTGGTGGACCTGGCCGCCTTCGACGCCAACGCCGCCGCGCTGACCGACCGGGCCGGCGGCAAGCCGATCCGGGTGGCCAGCAAGTCGGTACGCTGCCGGGCCCTGCTCGACCGGGTGCTTACCCGCCCGGGCTGGCGCGGAATCATGGCGTACACGCTGCCGGAGGCGATCTGGCTGGTCCGCGCCGGAGTCAGCGACGACGTGCTCGTCGCGTACCCGTCTGTGGACCGGGCCGCCCTCGGTGAGCTGACCGCGGACCCCGAGCTGGCCGCGGCCATCTCTCTGATGGTCGACAGCGCCGCCCACCTGGACCTGGTCGACCAGGTGACCAGCCCCGGCAAACGGCCCACGGTCCGGCTCTGCCTCGACCTGGACGCCTCCTGGCGCCCGGCCGGGCCGCTGCACGTCGGGGTGCGCCGCTCCCCGGTGCACTCGGCGGCGCAGGCGGGCGTGCTGGCGCGGCGGCTCGTCGCCCGGCCCGGCTTCTCCCTCGTCGGGCTGATGTCCTACGAGGCACACATCGCGGGGCTCGGCGACGCCCCGCCGGGGCAGGCTCTGCGCGGGCGGGCGATCCGGCTCATGCAGCGCCGCTCGTACCCGGAACTGCTGCGGCGCCGCGCGGCCGCGGTGGCCGCGGTCCGCGAGCACGCCGACCTGGAATTCGTCAACGGCGGCGGCACCGGCAGCGTGGCCGCCACCGCCGCCGACCCCGCGGTCACCGAGATCACCGCCGGGTCCGGCCTCTACGGGCCGACCCTGTTCGACGGGTACACGGCATGGCGGCCGCAGCCCGCGGCGCTGTTCGCGCTGTCCGTGGTCCGGCGCCCGGCGCCGCGCATCGCGACATTGCTCGGCGGCGGCTGGATCGCCTCCGGGCCGCCCGGGGTGTCCCGGCAGCCGATGCCGTGGCTGCCCGAGGGGCTGCGGTTCCGCGGCGACGAGGGCGCCGGCGAGGTGCAGACGCCGCTGGTCGGCGCGGCCGCGGACCGGCTACGGCCCGGCGACCGGGTGTGGTTCCGCCACGCCAAGGCCGGCGAGCTGTGCGAACACCTCAACGAGCTGCAACTCGTCGACGGTCACACGGCCACGCCGACCCCGACGTATCGCGGAGAAGGCCATGCCTTCCTCGGCTGAGCTACGCGTCGACGTGGCGGTGCAGGTACTCGCGGATCAGCGCCTTCGCCTCGACCAGCACGGCCTCGTCGCCGACCGGGTCGCGCCGGAACGCAAGATTGATCAGCGCGTCCGCCGCCTCCACCGCGATCTGCAGCGCGAACCGCAGCCGCACCCGGTCCATCAGCTGGAACTGGTCGACCAGCAGCTCGGCCAGGCGCTCGGCGATGACCGCGTTGTTGTCCCGCTCGGCGTCGAGCAGGTGCACGTCCACCACGTCGCCGAAGTGCAGGGTACGGAAGCCCGGCACGCTGCGGTGCATCGCGATGTACGCGTCGATGCCCGCGTCCACCCCGTCCCACCAGTGCGCGAACGTCTCGTTGCCGAACCGGGTCGACAGGTCCTGCAGGTAGGCGTCCATGTTGCGCATCGCGAGCGCCTGGACGATGGCTCGTTTGTCCGGAAAGAACTGGTAGACCGAGCCGATGGCGACCTCGGCTCGTTCGGCCAGCAGTGTGGTGGTCAGGCCCTCGTACCCGACCTCGTCCACCAGCTCGGCGCAGGCGTCGAGCATGCGCTGGACCCGGGCAACGCTTCTGCCCTGCACCGGAACCCGGCGCAGTGGCCCGGTGGTGACGGTTGGTGTCGACACGCGTCGCCACTCCCTCTCAGCAGTATTAATCGGAACGTTACTCGGATCAACGAGCGAGGAGCATCGACGGGACGCCAGGTCTCGAAGGCGCTCCCGGTTTTGTGCGACTGTCCGCTCGTCGGGAGGGAGAGGCCGGAATGACCAGTGACATCGCACCGCCCGTGGGATCCGTCCGCTGGCGGAACTGGGGAGGCAATCAGCAGTCCGTCGCCGTCGACGTCGCCGCTCCTGGCAGCGTCGATGAAGTCGTCGCGCTCGTCAAGGAGGCAGGCGCCACAGGCCGCCGAATCAAGGCGGTCGGCAGTGGGCACTCGTTCACGGACATCGCGGTGGCGGACGACCTGCGGCTGCACCTTTCTCGCCTCGCCGCGCCGGTGTCCGTCAACGGGCAGCTGGTCACGGTCCAGGCTGGAATGCCCCTGTACGCCCTGAACATGTTGCTGGCCGGCCACGGCCTCGCCGTACCCAACCTCGGCGACATCGACGCGCAGACCGTGGCCGGAGCCATCTCCACCGGCACCCACGGCACCGGGCTCGGGCACGCCACCCTGGCGTCCGTCGTCGAATCGGTCACCCTGGTCACCGGCTCCGGCACCGTCGAACGGATCGACGCCTCGTCGCCACTGTTCGCAGCGGCGAGGCTCGGCCTGGGCGCCCTCGGCGTCATGGTCGAGGTGACGCTGCGCTGCGTTCCCGCGTTCACGCTGCTGGCCGACGAACGGCCGATGTCACTGCCCGACGTCCTCGCCGGGCTCGACGAGCACCTCGCCTCCAACGAGCACGTCGAGTTCTACTGGTACCCGTACACCGACCGGGCGCAGCTCAAGCGCAACAACCCGGTGGCCGCCGACGACCGTCCGCTGTCGAAGTTCCGGGGCTGGATGGACGACGAGTTCCTCTCCAACACCGTCTTCGAGGCGGTGTGCCGGCTCGGCCGGGCGGTCCCGGCCACCGTCGCGCCGATCAGCGCGGTCGCCGCGCGGGCCCTCACGGCCCGCAGCTACACGGCCCGGTCGGACCGCGTTTTCTGTACGCCGCGACGCGTGCGCTTCACCGAGATGGAGTACGAGATCCCGCGCGCCGCGCTGCCCGAGGTGCTGGACGCCCTGCCCCGGATCATCGAGCGGATGCCGTTCAAGGTGCAGTTCCCGGTCGAGGTGCGGTTCACCGGGCCGGACGACGTGTGGCTGTCGCACGGGTACGGGCGGGAGTCGGCGTATGTGGCGGTGCACCAGTTCATCGGCAGCCCGTACGAGCCGTACTTCCGGGCGTTCGAGGCGGTGTGTGCGCCGTTGGGTGGGCGGCCGCACTGGGGCAAACTGCACTACCGGGATGCGGAGTCGTTGCGGCCCGCGTACCCGCATTTTGCGGACTTCCTCGCCGCCCGCGACCAGCTCGACCCGAACCGGGTCTTCACCAACCCCTACCTCGACCGCGTGCTGGGCCCCTGACGCAGTTATCCACAGGCGGTCCACAGGGCCTACCGCCGCCGGGACGATGAGTCGCGTGGATGCCCTGCTCGACCACCAGTCCGGCGTCATCACCATGGCCCAGGCACTTCGGTACCTCACCGAGAAGGCGGTGCGGCACCGCCTCGCCTCGGGACGATGGCAACGCCTGCACCGTTCCATATTTCTGACCCACAACGGCCCGGCCGGTCCGGCCCAGCACCGCTGGGCCGCCGTGCTGTCCATCGGTCACGCGGCAGTGCTTGCCGGGCTCACCGCCATCGACCTGCGTGGCTACTCCACCCCGACGATCCATGTGCTGGCGCCTCCGGGAACTCAAGGGCGCAGCGTGCCCGTCGGTGTGGTGGTGCACCGCAGCAACGCGCTTGACGAATGCGATGTGCTGACCATCGGACGCCCGCCTCGGACCCGGGCCGCCCGGTCGCTGGTGGACGCGGCCCAGTGGGCCCGGACGGTTGCCGAAGCACAAGCGATCGTGGCAGCCGGATTCCAGCAGCGGCTGGTCCGGGCGGCGGACGTCCGCGCAGTCCTCGATCGGCTACCCCGGGCACGTCGGCGTCGGGCCATTCTGCAGGCGGTGAACGATGCGGCAGGGGGTGCCCACTCCCTTGCCGAGATCGACTTCATCGGGCTCTGCCGACGGCACCGATTGCCCGAGCCGCGATTGCAGGTCATGCGCCGGGACGCCGTGGGGCGGTGGAGATTCCTGGACGCCCTGTTCGAGGAGTGGCAGGTACACGTCGAGGTGGATGGCGGGCATCATCTCGAGGTGCGGCAGGCGTGGGCGGACATGAGCCGCCAGAACACCCTGTGGATCGCGGGTGAGCGAATACTCCGCTTTCCCGCGTGGGCTATCCGACACGACCCCACCGCCGTGGTGACGCAACTCCACGCCGCCCTCCACGCGGCGGGCTGGCGCGGCGCTGATTGAGATCTTGGTCGGTTTCCGCCCTCCTGGGGGCGAACTCCGACCAAGATCCTCAGTGAATCGGGGCGGGCGAAGCGTTGGTGGTCGTCTGAGCGGTCGCCGGTGACGTGTTGGTCGGTTTTGCGGCCGTTGCCTTGGCGGGGGCGGCCTTCTTGGCGGCCGTGGCCTTGGCGGGGGTCGCCTTCTTGGCGGCGGCCTTCTTCGCCGGGGCCTTCTTGGCCGCCGTCTTCTTCGCGGCCGTCTTCTTGGCGGGGGTGGCTTCGCCGTCGGTCGCCTTCTTGGCGGGGGCCTTCTTCGCGGCGGCCTTCTTGCGCGGGGCGGGACCCTTCGCGCGCTTCTCGGCCAGCATCTCCGACGCCTGCTCGACCGTCAGCTCCTCCGGGGTCTGCCCGCGCCGCAGCGACGCGTTGTACTCCCCGTCGGTCACGTACGGCCCGAAGCGGCCCTCCTTGATGACCATCGGCTTCTCGGTGGCCGGGTCCGGGCCCAGCTCCCGCAGCGGCGGCTTGGCAGCGCCCCGCTGGCGCGTCTTCGGCGCCGCCAGCAGCGCCAGCGCCTCATCCAGGGTGACCGTGAACAGCTTCGCCTCGCTGTCCAGCGACCGGAAGTCGGTGCCCCGCTTGATGTACGGGCCGTACCGGCCGTTCGCGGCCACGATCTCGGCGCCGGCCTCGTCGACACCGACCGTGCGGGGCAGCTCCAACAGCCGCAGCGCGTCCGTCAGCGTCAGCGTCTCCGGCGACTGGGTACGCAGCAGCGACGACTTGCGCTCCCCGGCCTGCACGTACGGGCCGAAGCGGCCCGACTTGAGCTGCACCGATTCGCCCGTGGCCGGGTCCTCGCCGAGGCTGCGCTCGCCGCCGCCGCCCAGGTACAGCTCGTTGACCTTCTCCGGGGTCAGCTCGTCGGGGGCGACGCCCTCCGGGATGGACACCCGGTCCTCGGGGGCCTCCTCTGTCGCACCGGGCACCTGGCGCTGCAGGTACGGGCCGTACCGGCCGACGCGGACGACCACGTCGCGGCCCGACTCGTCGGTGAACAGCGGGATGGAGTTGACGGAGCGCGCGTCGATCTCGCTCAGGTTCTCCGTGACCATCTTCTTCAGGCCGCCGGCCTTGGCGATGGAGTCGTCGCCCGAGTTGTCGCTGCCGAAGTAGAAGGAGGTGAGGAAGTCCAGTGCCGCGAAGTCGCCGCCGGCGATCTCGTCGAGCTGGTTCTCCATGGCGGCGGTGAAGTTGTAGTCGACCAGCCGCGGGTAGTGCCCTTCGAGCAGGCCGATCACCGCGAACGCGAGGAACTCGGGGATCAGCGCCTGGCCGCGCTTCGTGACGTACCCGCGGTCCTGGATGGTCCGCATGATCGACTCGTACGTCGACGGGCGGCCGATGCCCAGCTCCTCCAGCGCCTTGACCAGCGACGCCTCGGTGTAGCGGGCGGGCGGGGAGGTGTGGTGGCCGACCGCGGTCAGCTCGTCGGCGGTCAGCGGCTGGTCCTTGACCAGGTTGGGCAGGCGGCGCTCGGCGTCCTCGGCCTCGGCGTTCTCGTCGTCGGAGGACTCCACGTACGCCCGCAGGAAGCCCGGATCGGTGATCGTCTTGCCGGTGGCGGCGAAGTCGACCTCCTCGCCCGCCGTGGAGATCGCGCGGATCCGCACGGAAACCGAGTTACCGACCGCGTCGGTCATCTGCGAGGCGATCGTGCGGCGCCAGATCAGCTCGTACAGCTTGAACTCGTCGGCGGACAGCTCCTTGGCGACCTCGCCGGGCGTGCGGAAGTTGTCGCCGGCGGGACGGATCGCCTCGTGCGCCTCCTGGGCGTTCTTCACCTTGCCGGTGTAGCGGCGCGGCTGCGGCGGGACGTTGGCCTCGCCGTACAGCTCGGCGATCTGGCGGCGGGCGGCGGCCAGCGCGGTCTCGGACAGGTTCACCGAGTCCGTACGCATATAGGTGATGTAGCCGTTCTCGTACAGCCGCTGCGCGGTGCGCATCGTCACCGAGGCGGAGAAGCGCAGCTTGCGGGCCGCCTCCTGCTGCAGCGTGGACGTGATGAACGGCGCGTACGGCCGGCGCCGGTACGGCTTCTCCTCGACCCGGGTGACCGTGAACGGCCGGTCCTCCAGCCGGGCGGCGAGACCGCGCGCTCCGTCGCCGTCGAGGTGCACCACGGCCGCGCCGGGCTTGACCTGACCCGTGGTGGGTTCGAAGTCCTTGCCCGTCGCGATCCGGTCGCCGTCCAGCGCGATCAGGGTGGCGGAGAAGGTACGCGGCCCGTCGGCCTGCCCCTGCACCGCCAGCAGGGCGTTGATGTCCCAGTACTCCGCGGTGCGGAACGCCATCCGCTGGCGCTCCCGCTCGACCACGATGCGCGTCGCCACGGACTGCACACGGCCTGCGGACAGCCGGGGCATCACCTTCTTCCAGAGCACCGGGCTGACCTCGTACCCGTAGAGCCGGTCGAGGATGCGCCGGGCCTCCTGCGCGTCGACCAGGTCGCGGTCGATGTCGCGGGGGTTCGCGACGGCGGCCTGGATCGCGGGCTTGGTGATCTCGTGGAAGACCATCCGGCGGACCGGGACCTTCGGCTTGATCGTCTCGACCAGGTGCCAGGCGATCGCCTCGCCCTCGCGGTCCTCATCCGTGGCGAGGAAGATCTCGTCTACTTCCTTGGCGAGTTTCTGCAGCTTGGCGATCTGCTGCTTGCGATCTTGGGAGACCACGTAGAGCGCATGGAAGCCGTTGTCGACGTCGACGCCGAGGCGCGCCCACGACTCGCCCTTGTACTTGGCCGGGACGTCGGCCGCGTTGCGGGGCAGGTCACGGACGTGACCGAAGGAGGCCTCGACGAAATAGTCGGGCCCCAGGTAACCGGCGATCGTCTTGGCCTTCGACGGGGACTCGACGATGACCAGACGGGTCGTCCTGGTGTCACTCGGCACGGCACTCCCACACTTCGTACTCGTTCGACGGGTCCCCGTTTCGGGTGGCGATCCGCGGACGTTCAACGTAACGCGCCGGACGAGAAGCCATTCCCCGGGCAGCCCGGAGCCGGATGGTAACGGTCCGGCCACCGCACGCGTCCGACGGCGACACCGTACACCGCGAACGGGGCGTCTTGTCGCACACAATCCGAGAAGATCACGAAGTCGTCCCGCCCGGCCACAGGGCCGCAGGTGCCGCAGCGGGCCGGTCTCCGACCAGCTCAGCGAGCCGGGACAGGCGTTTGCGGCCGGTGATGACGAAGCCGAGTCCATCATCCGACAGCACCGAGGCCAGCCCGGCTCTGGACAGCGCGGCTCCGACGGTATCTCGATCTTGATCGGCCAGGGCGCCCATCCCCAGGACGTAGCCGCCGTGACCCGGGGCACCCGCGGCGGCCACCCACAGCCGCAGCCGCGCGCCGTCCAGGAACAGGCCGCCCGCGGGCGGCGGCCAGGAGCGGGCAAGACCGTTCAATCTGCTCGAGTACGCCGTTCGCACCTCGAAACCCACCACACCGCCCGGCCTGGCGCGGGCCTGCGCTTCCGTCCCGGTGGACCCGGCGGCGCGCTCCGGCCCGCCGCCCGGAGCGCCCTGTATGGCGACGTCCACCGCCCGCTCGTCCAACCCAGCGCCGCCCCGCCCGGAGGCATCCCCCGTGATGCCCTCGGTCACGGGGCTGTCACTGACGTGGTCCTCGGCGGTTGGGCCCTCGGCGCCGAAGTCCTCGCCCTCGAAGTCATCGGTAACAGAGGCAGCGGGAAGCTCGTCGTAAACCGGGTCCTCACGGGGAAGGTCGTCATAGGCCAAGTCGTCACGGGCCGGGTCGTCACGAGCCGGGTCGCCATGGGCCGGGTCGTCACGGGCCGGGTCGTCACGGGCCGGGTCGTCGCGGGCCGGGTCGTCGCGGGCGGTGAGCGGCTCCGGTGGGTGGGGCTCCTGGTCGGGGAGAAGGGACCAGGTCACCGTGAGGCCGCGGGCGATCAGCTCGGCCGCCAGGACGTGCACCCGCCACGCGGCGTCGACCCGGACCGACACCCGCGCGGTGCCCCCCATCCGCCCGAGACGGCCGGGGCCGGCCAGCAGCCCGGCCAGGTCGGCGGGCGACGGCTCGGCGGCCTCCACGCCGAAGATCGACAACTGGCGGCCGGCGTCGGGCGACCCGACCGCACGGGCACCCCCGCCGCGGCGCCGGGCGCCCGCTGGTTCGGCGGGACGGGCGGCCGGGACCGGCGCGGGCAGGATCTCGCGCGGAATCAGCGGCCAACCCGGCTCCGTCATGGTCAGCGGCACTCCGGCACGTCGTCGAACGCCTGGCTCAGCTCCTTCGAGTCGAGCTTGCTGGTGTCCAGCTCGCTGCGGCGATAGTCCGCGTTGAGGGCGTCGACGACAGCGCCGACCTGGTTATAGAAGGTCTTGGCAGGACTCGTGCCCAGGGCCTCGATGCCGCTGCGGGCCCGCCCGTACGCGTCGCGCATGGCGCCCAGGGAGGTGGTGAAGCTGTCCGCGACCTGTCTGCCGTGGTCGACGTCGGGGACGCCGGCCCGCGCCACGCCGGCGCGGGCCCGCTCGCTGGCCGCCTCGGCGCCGCCGAAGAGGCGCACCAGGTTCTCCTTCGCCTGCGCCGGGGTGGTCGCGGCGGTCATCTGCTGTTGGGTGCGGGTCGCCAGGGTGCCGATCTCGGTGCGCCAGGGGGCGAGCACGGTACAGACCGACTCGGCCCAGTCGCGCGGGCCGGGGGCGCTGGAGCAGGCAGCCAGGAGGATGGCGAGGGCAAGCAGCAGGGGCAGTGATCCCCGTCGAGCCGGACGCATGGGATGCAGCGTACGGGCAACGACCGACAGCAGCGACGCTCGATCGCCTGCACGGGTGCGCACAAGGTACGGGGGCACCCACCGGATGCCCCCGTACCGTTGATCTTTCGGGTCAGGCGTTGACCTTGGCCGGCGCGTCTGCCTCGGCGCCGTCGCCGGTCGCCGGGGTGTCCCCCATCGAGATCGGCTTGCGCTTGCTGAACACGACCGCCGACACGATGACCAGCGCCGCGACGACCGCGATGGCGATCCGGGCCGGGTCGTTCTTGTCCGTGCCGACGCTCAGCGTCACCACGGCGGGCGCGATGAGCAGCGACACCAGGTTCATCACCTTGAGCAGCGGGTTGATGGCCGGGCCCGCGGTGTCCTTGAACGGGTCACCGACCGTATCGCCGATCACCGTGGCGGCGTGGGAGTCGGAACCCTTGCCGCCGTAGGCGCCGTCCTCGACCAGCTTCTTGGCGTTGTCCCACGAGCCGCCCGAGTTGGCCAGGAAGACCGCCATGAGCGTGCCCGCACCGATCGCCCCGGCCAGGTACGACGCGAGCGCGCCCGCGCCGAGCCCGAAGCCGACCGCGATCGGCGCCATGATGGCCAGCAGGCCGGGGGTCATGAGTTCGCGCTGCGCGTCCCGGGTGCAGATGTCGACCACGCGGCCGTACTCGGGGCGCTGGGTGCGGTCCATGATGCCGGGGAACTCGCGGAACTGGCGGCGTACCTCCATCACGACCGCGCCCGCGGAGCGGGAGACGGCGTTGATGGCCAGGCCCGAGAAGAGGAACACCACCGCGGCGCCGACCAGCAGGCCGACCAGGTTGCGCGGGTTGCTGATGTTCAGCAGGCCGAGGATCTCGGCGGCCACCCGGCCGGGCTCGATTCCCGCGTCGGCCAGCGAGGACGCCAGCGTGTTCGTGTACGAGCCGAACAGCGCCGTCGCCGCGAGCACGGCCGTGGCGATCGCGATGCCCTTGGTGATCGCCTTGGTGGTGTTGCCGACCGCGTCCAGCTCGGTGAGGATCCGAGCGCCCTGCTCGTCGATGTCGCCGGACATCTCCGCGATGCCCTGCGCGTTGTCGGAGATCGGGCCGAACGTGTCCATGGCGACGATGACCCCGACCGTGGTGAGCAGGCCGGTGCCCGCGAGCGCCACGGCGAACAGCGACAGCGTGATGGAGGTGCCGCCGAGCAGGTACGCGCCGAACACCCCGGCGCCGATCAGCAGCGCCGAGTACACCGCCGACTCCAGGCCGACGCTGATGCCGGCCAGCACGACCGTGGCCGCGCCGGTCTGCGAGGACTTGCCGATGTCCTGCACGGGACGGCGGTTGGTCTCTGTGAAGTAGCCGGTCAGCGCCTGGATGGCGGCGGCCAGCACGATGCCGATGACCACGGCGCCGATCGCCACGTACCGTGGGTTGCGGCCGCTCTCGGCAACACCTGCCGCGATGTTGCCGAATTCGCCGAACGTCGCCGGCAGGTACAGGAAGCTGACCACCGCGACCAGGATCGCGGACAGCGCCGCGGAGATGTAGAACGCCCGGTTGATGGCGGTCAGGCCGTTGCGGTCCGAGGCGCGCAGGCGGGTGATGAAGACGCCGACGATCGCGATGACCACGCCGATGGTCGAGACAATCAGCGGGAAGATCAGGCCGTTCTGACCGAACGCGGCCTGACCCAGGATCAGCGCCGCGACCAGAGTGACCGCGTACGACTCGAACAGGTCGGCCGCCATGCCGGCACAGTCGCCGACGTTGTCGCCCACGTTGTCCGCGATGGTGGCCGCGTTGCGCGGGTCGTCCTCGGGGATGCCCTGCTCCACCTTGCCCACCAGGTCGGCGCCGACGTCGGCGGCCTTGGTGAAGATGCCGCCGCCGACCCGCATGAACATGGCCAGCAGGGCGGCGCCGAAGCCGAAGCCCTCCAGCACGGTCGGTGCGTCACCGCGGTAGATCAGTACGACCAGCGCGGCGCCGAACAGGCCCAGGCCGACCGTGAGGAAGCCGACCACGCCGCCGGTGCGGAACGCGATGCCCATGGCCTTCTCCCGGCCGCCGGACTCGCCGGCCGCCGCGGCCACCCGCAGGTTCGCACGGGTCGCCAGCGCCATCCCGGCTCCGCCGATGAAGGAACTGAAGATCGCGCCGACGATGAAGAACAGCGACCGCCCGATCTTGACCGCGACCTCGCTGTCGGTGTTGTGCACCGGCAGCAGGAACAGCAGCACGACCGCGAGAACGACGAAGATCGCCAACGTCTTGAACTGGCGGAACAGGTACGCCGAGGCGCCTTCCTGCACGGCGCCCGCGATCTCCTGCATGTTGGTGGTGCCGCGACCGGTGGCGAGCACCGACCTGACGAACGCCGCGGCGAAGCCCAGCGCCACCAACGCGAAGGCCACCGCGACGATGACGTAGGTGAGGTTGTCACCGCTGAGGGACAACCCGCCGCTCTCCGCGGCGAGGGATGTGGAGGTCCCGGACATCAATGTCCTCCTGTACACCGACCGCGCCCGGGCGGTGGACGAAACCGCCGGACGCATCCCCGCGCGGGGGAGACGACAACTGGGCCCCGCGGACGCGGGACCAGGAGCAGGTGCTGATAACTCGCGTACTTTATAGGCCGTGGGTGGTGGCGGTCACACCCGGACCCGGCCGTGTCGTGGTGATGTTTACCGCTGTGTTAGCGAAGCCGTTGCTGGGTAGGCTGTCAGGCCCGCGCATTACGGCGGTTTCTTGTGCGTGTCCTTTTTAGGCGATATGTACGGCGAAAGGGCGGCGACTCGCCGCACCGCGCAAGATCGGGGCCGTCCTGTGTCCTTCCAGGCCAGAGCCGACAGACACCGCGATTCGCCCGCGCGGGCCCCGAGATCACCTGCGAGAAGCATCCGCCTGGCACGGACGGGTTTCCGACACGGGAGTGTGCGGATTCAGGGCGCCTGCTTCAGTGGCGCGCGGGCGTGCGCCCTCACGGTGGTCCGGTGCCGTTCGCGGTGGTCGGTGCCTGGCGTCAGCGGCGGTGCAGCGGCCAGACCATGCGGACCTCGGTGCCGGCGCCCTCTTCGACCGGGCGTACCTGGAGGTCGTCGACGAAACCGGCCAGGAGCGCGAACCCGACGCCGGTGGTGAGCGCCTCGTCGGTCAGCGACTCATCGGCCAGCTCGTCGGGCGGCAACTTCGCCAGACCCACACTGGCCTCGATCGGCGCGCGGTCGATCACGCTCACGGTGTAGAAGTCCGAATCGGACATCTCCACCATCACGAGGTCGGGCAGGCCGTACTGGCGGTGCAGGGCCACCGCACGGGTGCACGCCTCGCCGATCGCGAGCCGGACCTCGTCGAGCAGTTCCTCGGCGACCCCCGCCCGCCGAGCCACCGCGACACCCACCAGCCGGGCCGTCCGGACGTGCACCGGGGCGGGCGAGAAGGACAGCCGTACCGTCGCCATCACGCCGTCGGACCGCTGCCGCGGTGCTCACCCGGGGTCGCCGAGGTCGCCGCCTCCACCGACGGATAGATGGGGAACACCTGGTCGAGAGCGGTGATCCGGAAGATCTTCAGCAACGGCTCCTTGGCGCAGACCAGGGCGAACGTGCCGCCGGCCGCCCGCAGCCGCTTGAGGGCGCCGACGAGGACGCCGAGCCCCGTGGAGTCGAGGAAGTCGACCCGGCCCAGATCCACCACGACGTTGCGGGCACCGGCATCCACCAGCTCGACGAGGCGTTCCCGCAGCCGCGGAGCCGTGTAGACGTCGACCTCGCCGCCCACCTCGAGCACCGTGTGCTCGGCGACGGTCCGGGTCGCCAGCGACAGCTCCATCGGTCCTCCTCTCGCCGGGGACTGCCCCCACCACCCAGCCGATCTCCCCAGCGAATCTAACCACCGTCGACCATTGAGCCGCGCGCGGCACCCACGGCGTACCCGTTTGAGGTTCGGGGCACACCGGTGACAGAGTGCATGCCGTGACCACCGCCGCCCGCGCCGTCTCCACCGGGCCACCGGCGCCCGTCGCCGCTGCCGGGCCGCCGGCGCTCGGGCCCACTGAGCTGCTGCACCGGCTGCGCGGCCGGACCGGCGCCAACATGGCCCCTGGCGGCGCGCCAGGCGGCAGCAACATGGCTCGTGGCGGCGAGCCAGACGACAGCAACATGGCTCGTGGCGGCGAGCCAGACGACAGCGACATGACCTTCGGCGGCGTGCCAGGCGGCGGCAGCATGGCCTTTGGCGGCGAGCGAGGCGGCGCCGACGGGTCGCCGATCACCCACGTCGAGCGGGTGCCCGCGCGGGACGGCCGTCCCGCGCCGTGGCCGGCCTGGACCCCGGCACCGCTGCGCGACGCGCTGGCCGGGCGCGGCATCGCCGCGCTGTGGGAGCACCAGGCCGCGGCGGCCGAGCTGGCCCATGGCGGCAGCCACGTCGTGCTGGCCACGGGCACGGCCTCGGGCAAGAGCCTGGCGTACCAGTTGCCCGCGCTGAGCGCCCTGCTGGCCGACCCGCGCGCCACGGTGCTGTACCTGTCGCCCACCAAGGCGCTCGCGGCCGACCAGTTGCGCGCGATCACCCGGCTCGACCTCGACGGCATCCGCCCCGCCACGCTCGACGGCGACACCCCGCGTGAGGAGCGGGAGTGGATCCGGCAGCACGCGCGGTTCGTGCTCACGAACCCGGACATGCTGCACCACTCCCTGCTGCCGGGCCACGCGCGCTGGGGTGTCTTCCTGCGCAGGCTCACGTACGTGGTGATCGACGAGTGCCACACCTACCGGGGCGTGTTCGGCTCCCACGTGGCACACGTACTGCGTCGGCTGCGGCGCGCCGCCACCCGGTACGGCAGCCGGCCGACGTTCGTGCTGGCGTCCGCCACGTCGGGAGATCCGGCGGACACCGCGTCGCGACTCACCGGGCTGCCCGTGGTGGCCGTGACCGAGGACGCGTCCCCGCGCGGGGCGGTGACCTTCGCCCTGTGGGAGCCCCCACTGCTGCCGCCGGAGTTCGGCCCCGAGCCGGTCCGGCCGCGAACGGCGCTCGACGACGCGACCGCCACCCACCCGGGGAGCCGGGCGGCGGGCAACCCGACCGAAGGCAGCGAAATCCTCGACGCTGCCGTCACGGGAGGTGCGGGTTCTGACGGTGACAGCCTCGATGCCGCCGCCGGGCCCGGTGCCGCGGCTGGTGGCGGCGAGACCGTCGAGGTGGAGCTGCCGCCGGTGCGTCGTTCGGCGCTGCGCGAGACCGCCGACCTGCTCACCGAGGCGGTCGCTGCGGGCACCCGTACGTTGGCGTTCGTACGCTCCCGCCGCGGTGCCGAGGTCGTGGCGAGCATGGCACGGCGAGCCCTCGACGAGGCAGTGCCGGGTCTGGGCGACCGGGTGGCCGCCTACCGCGGGGGTTACCTGCGGGAGGATCGGCGTGCCATCGAGCGGGCGCTGCTCACCGGCGAGTTGCTCGCGCTGGCCTCCACCAACGCGCTGGAGCTCGGGGTCGACCTGGTCGGCCTGGACGCGGTCCTGATCTGTGGCTATCCCGGCACCCGGGCGTCGCTGTGGCAGCAGGCGGGACGGGCGGGGCGCAGCGGCGGGGAGGCGCTCGCGGTGCTGGTGGCCCGCGACGATCCGCTGGACACATACCTCGTGCATCATCCGGAGGCGCTGTTCGGCCGTCCGGTCGAGGCGACCGTGCTGGATCCCACCAATCCGTACGTGCTGGGCCCGCAACTGTGTTGCGCCGCGTCCGAGGCGCCGCTCACCTCGGATGATCTGGAACTGTTCGGTGGCGCCCCGGCGCGGGACGCGGTCGCGGTGCTGACCGAGACGGGCGCACTGCGACGCCGGCCGTCGGGCTGGTACTGGACCCATCGCGGCCGGCCCGAGGTGGATCTGCGCGGGACGGGCGGCGCCGCGGTCTCGGTGGTCGAGTCGGCGACCGGGCGCCTGCTCGGCACCGTCGATCCGGGTTCGGCGCACCTGCAGTTGCACACCGGTGCGGTGTACCTGCACCAGGGTGTGTCGTATCTGGTGGACGGGCTGGACCTGGAGGATGCGGTGGCGCTGGTGCACCCCGCGGAACCGGACTTCTCGACCCATGCTCGCGACGTCACGAACCTGTCCGTGGCCGAGGTCCGCGAGTACGTCGACGCGGGGCCGGTCGGGTTGTTCCTCGGTGAGGTGGATGTGACCAGCCAGGTGGTGTCGTACCAGCGGCGCCGCCTGCGCACCGGCGAGGTGATCGACACCAGGCCACTCGACCTGCCCGTACGCGAGCTGCGGACCGTGGCCGTCTGGTTCACGATCTCGCCACAGGCGCTGGCCGCGGCGGGCGTGGCGGCGGCGGACGTACCGGGTGCGCTGCACGCGGCCGAGCACGCGGCCATCGGCCTGCTGCCGCTGATGGCGACGTGTGACCGCTGGGACATCGGCGGCCTGTCGACCGCGAACCATGCCGACACCGAGGCGTCCACGGTCTTCGTCTACGACGGACACCCGGGCGGGGCCGGCTTCGCTGAGCGGGCGTACGACACGGCTGCCGCATGGCTGCGCGCCACGCGGGAGGCGATCGCGTCGTGCGGGTGCGACAGCGGGTGCCCGTCCTGCGTGCAGTCGCCGAAGTGCGGCAACGGCAACAGTCCGCTGGCCAAGGGGGCCGCGGTCGCCGTGCTGGACGCAGTCCTGGACGCCCTGCCGGATTCGCCCGCGGACAGTCCCCACCTGGTGCCGGGTCCCCGCAGTGACCTGTGAGGCGGCAGGGACGGCAGGCCCGTGAGCGAGTGCTCGGGCCGATTCCACGGGGCCCGTCGGCGGCGGTGGCTGCACCGGCCCGGCCTGGGCCGCCGCCCGAGCTCGCCGGGTCAGCCCGGGCAGGGGTGTCACGCTCACCTCGGCACGCACGACGATCTCCAGCCCTTCGACCACGCATGAGCTGAGCCTGGCCCCGTTGGCGGCCACGAAACGCGCCGCCTCGGCGCAGGCCACCTCCGCACCCTCCGCGACTCGCGCCGCACCGGCGAGCGCGCCGAGATCGGCGGCGGTCCGCGCCTCGTGCCGTCCGACCCGAGCCGCCCCGACCGCGGCTCCGGCGACCCCGGCGGCGACCAGCACGAGACCGATCGCCAGCACCAGCAGCGACGCCGCACCTCGGTCCCGCGACGGGGTTTCGGCGGATTCCGCCGGTGCGGGGGTTTCGGCAGGTTCCGCGGGTGCGGGGATTTCCGCCACACGCCGGTGTGCACGGACCGGTGGCGTTGTCACGGGATCTCCGCCGGGCCGGTCTGCGTGCCCGGCGGGATACCGGGGTCGGGCTCGCGGGCGGCGACCGCGATGGCCTGCACGGTGAGGCCGGGCAGGCCGCCGCCGAGGACACGGACCCGCGTGGTCACCGTCACGGTGACCACATCCGCTCCGGTCCGTACGTCCAGCGTGGACTTCTGCGGTGCGACGCGAGCCGCGGCCTCGGTGCCCGATTCGCCGCGGGCGGCGGCGATGGCACCCTCGCGGGCCGCATCCACGCACTGGGCCCGGGTCGTCACCGCGTCGACCGCGGTGAGCCCCGCGAGCAGGAGCAGCATGAGCGCCGGCAGCCCGGCCGCGAACTCGGCGGTGAAGGAGCCCCGGTCGCGGCCGGGCCACCGGCGCGGGATCACTTCAGCGCCCGGTCGATCACCGCGGTCAGTGCGGCCTGTACGTTGCCGCTCGTCAGCACCTTGAGCAGGATGCCAGCGAAGGCGACCGCGGCCAGTGTCCCGACCGCGTACTCGGCGGTGTTCATCCCCGCGTCACCGCGGAGCCGGGCGATGAGTCTGCGCATACGTCTCTCCTCTTCTGTGGGTGTTCCCTGGTCACAGCACGTCGCCGAGGACGGCGACCACCACCGGCACGAGGCCGGCGAGCACGAAGGCCGGCAGAAAGCACAGCCCGAGCGGAAGGACGATGAACACACCCGCACGACGGGCCGCCGACTCGGCCGCGATGGTGCGGTCGCTGCGCAGATCGTCGGCGAGCCGGACGAGCGCACCGGCGAGGGCGCCACCGCTGGCGCTGGAGCGGATCGCGGCGGCGATCAGGCGCGGGGCGCCGTCCACGTCGGACAGGTGCGCCCAGGCCTCGGGTGGGTCGGCCCCGAGCCGCAGGGATCGCGCCGTACACGCCAGTCGCTGGCCGAGCGGGCCGCCGAGCGCGTCGGCCACGGCGGCGGCCGCCCGGTCGACGGGCGCGCCGGCCCGCAACGCCGCCGCCAGCAGATCCGCGCACAGCGGCAGGTCGGCCGTGGCGCGCAGCCGGGCGGCGCGCACCGCCGCGGGCTGCCTGCGGCGCAGGAACCGATCCACGGCGACCCCGACGGCACCACCGAGGGGCACGCCCCACCACCGGCCGATCACTCCGGCGACGGCCAGCGCGGACAGGACGGCGAGCAGGAGCCGCGGGTCACGGGAGCGTCGCCGCGTCGCGGTACGGCGCAGGTGGGCCAGGCGGTGCCCGCTGCCCCGGCGCGGACGCAGGGTGGCGGCGGCGATGATCGCGCTCGCCGCGACCAGCAACACCGTCACCTGGCCACGGCACCGGTCGTCAGGCGATCGGCCCACAGCAGGCCCGCGCCTTGCAGTGCCGCCGCACCGAGCGCGCACACCGCTCCGAGCGTGGTGTGCAGCAGCACGCGCAGCGGGTCGGCGCCGATCGCGTACCCGAGCGCGATGCCGCCCAGGGGCAACGCCGCCAGCAGCAGGGCCGTGGCCCGGGCGCCGGCGGCCTGCGCGGCCGCCGAGGCGCGGGCCCTGGCTCCGGCGCGGGCATCCGCTTCGAGCCGTTCGACGAGGTCGGCGGCCGGGGCTCCGGTGTGCTCGGCCAGGCGCCACACCGCGTCGGTCAGCTCGGCGAGCCGGCGCTGCTCCGTGGCGGCGGACGACGGACCAGGCCGCGACTCGACGAATGCCGGTGATCCTGCGGGCACCGGGACAGGCGACACGGGCGGTGGCATCCCGGCCCGCAGGTCGGCGGCGAGTGCGCACAGGTCGTCCAGTGCGCGGGCGCCGGCGGCGGCCGAATGCCGACGGGCCATTGCGCGGGTCAGCGCCCGGCACCCGAGCCCCGCGTACACCGCGGCGGTCAGCCCGGCGACCACCCCCGACAGCAACCAGCCCGCGATCACGGCCGCCCCGGCAGAGACCGCGAGAGCACGGACCGGGTGGACGGCAAGCGTGGCCGCCCACGCCCGGGCAGCCGGTGCCACGAGGTGGCGGACGGAGACGGGCCCGCCACCGGGCAACCGGCGAACGATTCGGGCCTCCGGCGCACCGTGCTGATGCGGTCGGCCGGTCGGCCGCGTAGCCGGGTGGAGCCGGTTCCGGGTTGCCCGCATTCCGGGCCACGCCACCACCACGGCACCGACGACGAGGCAGGCGGCCAGCAACAACCGGTCGACCGTCATGCCGAGCCCCGACGAGCAGGCGGTGCGTCCGGGCGAGCCGACTCCTGAACTCTGGCTGGTGCCTCCGGACGCCCACGGGCTGGATCCGACACAGCCGGGGCCACCGGGCGCCCGAGCGCCCGACCCGCCAGTACGGCCGGTACGGCAGAACCGCGCTCCGTCAGCAGCCGGGCGAGTATCACCGCTCCCGGTCCGGTGCCGTGCCCGCGCCGCCACGCCGGTACGACGGTTGCCAGGTGGTGGTCGCCCGCCGGACGCAGCACGCTGACGGACTCCAGCACCCGACCCGCACCAGTACGCCGGACGTGCAGGATGACCTGCAGCGCGGCCAGCACCTGGGCGTGCAATGCGGCCCGGGGCAGGCCACCGAGCATGCCGAGGGCTTCGAGGCGTGCCGGGGCATCGGCGGGAGTGTTGGCGTGCAGCGTGCCCGCCCCACCGTCGTGGCCGGTGTTGAGTGCGCCCAGCAGATCCACCACCTCGGCTCCCCGGCACTCCCCGACGACGAGCCGGTCGGGACGCATCCGCAGCGCCTGGCGCACGAGGTCGGTCAGAGCGACCGCACCGGCACCCTCGACATTGGACGTACGGGCCTGCAGCCCGACGACGTGGGGGTGCACCGGGCGCAACTCGGCCGCGTCCTCGACGAGCACGATGCGTTCGGTGGGTGGGACCAGTCCCAGCAGCGTGCCGAGCAGGGTCGTCTTGCCGCTGCCGGTGCCGCCCACCACCAGGTACGCGAGCCGGGCGGCCACCACCGCGGCCAGCACCGGCGCCACCGCGGCCGGTACGGTGCCCCGCTCCACCAGCTCGGCGAGGGTGTACGGGCGGTGCCGGAAGGTACGCAACGACAGGTAGGGACCGCCCGTGGCGACCGGCGGCAACACGGCGTGCAGCCTGGTCCCGTCGGGCAGCCGGGCGTCGGCGTACGGCTGGCCGTCGTCGAGCCGACGTCCGCAGGCGGCCGCGAGCCGCTGGGCGAGACGGCGTACGTCGTCCGGCCCGCCGACGTCCACGCGCGCCCGCTGCAGGCCGTGGCCTCGGTCAACCCAGACCTCCCGGTTGTTCACGAGCACGTCGGTAACCCGCTCGTCGGCCAGCAGCGGCGCGAGCGGTCCCGCGCCGACGAGGTGGTCGCGTACCTGGTCGGCGAGGCGCAGCAGGGTCGTGTCACCGAGGAGCGCCGCATCGGGTTCGCCGCGTACGGCGGTGACGACGGCGGCGGGCGTCGCCTCGACACCGGCGGTGGCGAACCGGTGGCGGACCCGTTCGGTGAGTGCGGGACCGAGCGGGGCGTTCACGCTGCGGCCGCGGTGTGGGTGCCGGCCACGAGGTCGTCGATCAGCCGGCGGCACAGGTCGGCGAGGGGGCCGCGCCCGTCGGCGGCGGGTGCTTCGCCGCGTTCCAGCGCCTGGCAGAGGTGGGGCTCGGGGCGCAGCGTCCCGGCCAGGGGCAGGCCCAGCGCGCTCGCCACCTCGCGTGCCTTGAGGCGCCCGGGCGCGGGGCCACGGACCACCACCTCTAGCCGGTCGCAGTGCACGGCGGCCGTGGCGGCGACGCGAGCCGCGGCGGCGGTGGCCCGCAGCTCGGCGGGGACCACGATGAGGGCCCGGTCGGCGGCCTGCAGGGCCAGGGCCGCCGCGTCGTCCAGGTGACGGGGCAGGTCGGCGACGATCGCGTCGCGGCCCCGGCGGGCGGCGTCCAGCGTGGCCGCCATCGCCTCACCGGGTACGGCGTCGTGCCGCGCCGGGGCGGACCCGGCCGCGGGCGGCTCGTCACGGGCGAACGAGAGCAGCACCAGGTCGCCGCGGTGGGGCAGGGCCCGCAGCAGGGCGGGCGGGTCGACCCGGCCGCCCGTGCCGGTCAGCGCGGGCCAGCGCAGACCGTCCACCTGCTCCCAGCCGAGGACCAGGTCGAGTCCGCCGCCGAGCGGGTCGGCGTCGACCAGCAACGTACGCAGGCCCGCGCCGACCGCGGTGACCGCGAGGCCCCCGGCGAGGACGCTGGCGCCCGCGCCGCCGCGGCCACCGATCACGGCCAGCACCCGCCCGGTACGCCCGTCGTGGCGTTCCGCGAAGCGGTCGACGAGCCATGGCTCGGCGGTGGGCAGCACCGCGACGTGTTCGGCGCCGAGCAGTTCGGCGATCTCCCACACGGGCTCGTCGACCTGGATGCGGCCGACGATGACCACGCGGGGGCGGCGGGGCAGGCGGGCGCGCAGGCAGGGCGCGGCCTGGTCGGCGCCGATGACGACGAGCGGCGCCGACGTGTACCGGGGGCGGGCGGCGGCCGGGTCGGGTGCCACCTCGACCTCGGCGCCACCGGCCGCGGCCAGGCGTAGCAGGTCGTCGAGCAGGTCCGGGTCGCCGGTGATCACGAGGGGTAGGCGGGGTCCGGAGCGGACGTGGGTAGGGGCACGCATCACGGCCTCCAACGGCGGCGGGTGGTGGGTGCCGACACGTTCCCGAGCCGCAGGGGTGCGGCTCAACCGGTGGACCGCGGTCCTGTGGACGACGTCCGACCCTGTGGAGAACACCTGCGTAACCGCGCGGATCTGTTATGGGCGCGGGCCGGTTTACCGAGGCCGAACCACCCGCCAGGACAGCTCACGCATCGGCCGAACGGCTGATTTCTGTGCCGCGGCAGCGTTCGTCGTCGATGTGACAGAGAGTGGGCGCCTCTGCCGCACAGCGCAACGTATTAGCAGGTCACACGGCTTCACGACGTGAACGAAGCACACCCGATCGCATCACGGAAAGCCATTGTGCAACCGCGGAAAAGCCGCCGTTGAGTCCTCGTTGATCGGGTGGTGAGTGTGTCGCGGCACTCTTTGCGCGCCTTGCCGTGGGGGCGGGCAATGGAAGGACTAGCCATGGAACGCATCACGACCTACATCCACGCTGACGACCCGATCTCACGGGCGGGGGTCGCCAGCCAGTTGCGCCCGCGGCCCGAGGTGCGGGTGCTCGACTCGGGGGACGTCGAGGACGCGACGGTGTCGCTCGTCGTCGCGGACCGGGTCGGCGAACCGGCGCTGCGTGCCATCCGTACCCTGCGGCAGCGCGGGACCAGCGTGGTCCTCGTGGTGGTCGAACTGGACGACGCGGCGCTCGTCGCCGCGATCGAGGCCGGCGTGGCCGCGCTGGTGCGGCGCGCCGAGGCGACGCCGGACCGGTTGGTGTCGGTCATCCGGTCCGCGGCGGCCGGTGAGGCGGCCGTCCCGCCGGATCTGCTGAGCCGCCTGCTCAACCAGGTCGGGCAGCTCCAGCGGCAGGTGCTGGCGCCGCGCGGCCTGTCCTTCGCGGTGCTGGCGGACCGGGAGGTGGAGGTGCTGCGCCTGGTCGCGGACGGCCTCGACACCGCGGAGATCGCCCACCGGCTGTCCTACTCCCAGCGCACGATCAAGACCGTGCTGCACGACGTCACCACCCGGCTCCAACTGCGCAACCGTTCGCACGCCGTGGCATACGCGCTGCGCGAGGGCCTGATCTGAAGCTGCGCGAGGGCCTGATCTGAAGCTGCGCGAGGGCCTGATCTGAAGCTGCGCGAGGGCCTGATCTGAAGCAGCACCGCAGGGCCCGACCTCAAGCAAGAACCGCAAGGCCCGACCTGAAGCAACAGTCCCGATCCGAAGCAGATCCGAACCGATGCGTCGCCCCGGGGGAATGTCGGACACCCCGGGGCGACGCGCCACTCAGGCGGTCTTGCCGACCACGGTCACCGCGGCGGTGCAGGGCCGCTTCTCGGGTGCCGGGTTGGAGCACTGGATCGCCACGGTGACCAGCTGCCCCTTGGCGTAGCGCACCGGCGTCACGTACGCCTGCGGAAGGTCGCGGAAGTTGTCCAGGCCGGAGGCGTAGATGACGTCGTTGCCGCGCCGGATCTCCAGGAATCCGCTGTCCGCGGCCGGATTCTGCAGCTGCAGGTCCGTGACGTCGAGCGGCTTGTTCTTCGGCTGGTCCGGGGAGACCTTCGTGACGAACTTGTCGCCCGGCTTGACAGAGGTCTGGATCCGGAACGAGATGGGCGCCAGCAGCGGGTTACCCGGCGAACCAGGCTCCGGCTTCTTCGCGGGCTTGGCCGGAGCCGAACTCGACGGCGACGGCGAGACGTCGGAGGCCGTCCCGGATTGGGAGCCACCGCCGCTGTCCGAGGCCGCGGCCGCGGCGGCCTTCGACGCCTCGGTGGCCGCCGCCTCGGTGGCCGCCGACTTCACCGCGGGCTTGACCAGCGCGAACCACAACCCGGCCAGCACCACGGCCAGGGCCAGCGCGGCGATCGCGGTCGCCGCCGCCCAACGCGGCACGATGGGATCCTGCTCGAACGTGCCCTCGACCGTGCTGGCCGGTCCCCGCTCGGGCTGCACCACGACCTGGAACGGCTTGACCTGCTGCTTGCCGGTCCAGAATTTGGTGCGCGGCACCGCGGACAGCCTGGCCTGGGTCACCACGCCGGGCGACGCCACGACGGCCGGGCGCGGCACGTCGAACGTCAGGGCGTCGTCCGGGTCCACGGCGCCGATCTGGGTGCCGATCGCGACGTTGCCCAGGTTGGACACGTCGACCTTGTGCTTGCCCCTGCGGCTGCCGCGGGAGATCTGCGGCACGAGCCGGACCTTCAGCTCCGTGAACGGGGCGATCTCGACGACGCCCTCGGCGGTCGCCGACCCGCGCGGATCCTCCAGTGAGGATGCCCGCACGCCGTAGGGCACCGGGCCCGCGCCGGGCTGGGAGGCGCGCGGCGGCCGCAGATAGACCCGCACCTCACCGACGTCACCCGGGTACAGGTTGACCATCGGTGGCTCGACCACCGACCAGGCCGCCGCCGGTCCGACCACGTCCACAGTGATCTGGTCGATGACGGTGCCGGTGTTGCGCACGGTCACCGTGCACACCGCTTCCTCGCCCGGAACCACCTCGAGCGACTCGGCGCTCAATGACACTGACACTCCCATGGCGCTGAAGTGTGCGGCGGCGTTCCCGTTCGCGGGACGCTCGCGGGGGTACCCGGCCGGGCGCACCGGGCGGCCCCAAAGGGCAGCCCGCGCTGCCCCGCAGGTCGCCCCGCAGCACTGCGTGCCGCGACCGGATCTCCGTAGCGTCGAATCACCCAGACTGCGAGGAGACGCCGTGCCCAGGCAGCGCACTCAGGTTCACCGGATGTTGCTGGCCGGCGGGCTGGCAGCCGCCCTCGGCACGACAGCGGTCGTCGTGGGTCTGACGTTCGCGAACGACTCGGCCGCGGCCGAGACCGGATCCGGTACGCAGCGGGTCTCGGTGAGCACGTCGGGGGATCAGTCCTCGTTCGACAGCAGCGAGCCGGCGATGTCGGCCGACGGCCGCTACGTGGCGTTCACCACGGACGAGCCGTTCGACCCGGTGGACAAGCTCAGCTTCTCGCAGGACTCCTCGCACAGTCTCCCGGAGAGCGGGCCGGACGCAGACGTCTACGTTCGCGACACGGTGCTCGGCACAACCACGCTCATCTCCCACGGCCTGCGGCGCAACGAGGACGGCACCTCCGACCCGAAGGCCGCCAACGGGAACAGCACCCAGCCGACCATCTCGGACGACGGCCGTCTCGTGGCGTTCCGTACGGACGCGTCGAACATCGCCCGAGGCGTCGACGGGCACGCCATCGTCGTCTGCGACCGTGACCCCGACGGGGACGGCAAGCTCAACTCGACCTGCGAGTTCACGGTCGTGAGCGGGAACGACCCCGAGCCCAGCAACCCGCACCTGTCCGGCGACGGGCGGCGGATCTCGTTCGATGTGCCGCCGCACGAGGCCGACACGCCGGACACCCCGCCGGTCGATCCGGATCCGGTGCCCTCGACCTCCAGCAGCGAGCCGGCGCCCTCGACGTCGAGCGCCGACCCGGTGCCCGCGACGTCGAGCGCCGACCCGCTCCCCCCGATCTTCGTTCTCAAGGCCCACTCGACGCCGCTCACGGCCGCGAAGGGCACCACCGGCAAAGCCGCGGCGGCCCGCAAGGCACCGGACGTCGTGCAACCCGACCCGACGAACGGCTGGGTCGAGGTGGCGGAGCTGCGCCGCGGTGACGACGGCAAGCTGCTCACCCCGGCGGACGACGACCGCACGTACGTCACGTCCCCGGAGAAGCTGGACGGCGACGACACGTGGCGGCGGCTGCGGTGGCAGGGCGAGTCCACGATGGGCGCCCTCGGCACGCACGTCGCGTTCGTGGCCCAGTACTCGGACAGCGAGTCGCCTTCCGTGTACGTCGTGCAGGACTACGACGTCAACACCATGAAGCTGACCCGTCTCGACGTGGACGCCGACGGCAAGCCGATCGCCAAGGGTGGGCGCAGGTTCGGCTCCCCCGCGCTGTCGGGCGACGGGCGCCGCTACGCGTTCACCGACCAGCAGGGCTTCGGCCCCGTCAGCGTGCGGCTCTACGACCGTGACCCGGACGGCGACAACGTGTTCGGCACGCCGTCCGTGGAGATCGCCTCGCGGAAGGCGGACGGCACGGAAGGTCAGGGCGCGCAGCCAGCGTTCTCGGCGGACGGCCGGTACCTGGCCTTCACCACGCCGACTCCGGGCATGCACAACGGCACGGACGCCGGTGGACGCGACGGCTCCTGCCTCGGCGACTTCTCCAACCAGTCGTTCTGCGACATCGTGGTCCGCGACGTGATCGTCGACGCGGAACGCGCGAAGGCCGGCAAGCCCCGGCTGCCCGCCGAGCTCGCCTCGCCGTCGATCGGGTGCGCCACCAAACCCCAACCCTGCGAGGGTACGGGCGACAGCGGCCGGCTGATCCCCTCGAACGACGGGTCGAAGGAACTGGACGGCGAGTCGTGGGTGCGGGTGTTCGGCGAGGACGGCTCGCCGGTCCTGAGCGCCGACGGATCCGTGGTGGCGTACGGGTCGGACGCCGAGGACCTGGTCGCCACCGACACGAACAAACACCTCGACGTGTTCCACCGCCGGTTCGCGCCCGCGCTGGCCGCCGACCCGCAGGACTTCGGCCAGGTGCCGCTCGACTCCCAGGTGCTGCGCGACGTCACGCTGACCCACGTCGGCGCGGGCCCGCTGCGGGTGCGTGAGGTCGTGGTGGACGGCGCGGACTTCGACGTCTTCCCCGGTGAGACGTGCACCACGGGTGTGCTGCACGCGTCCGAGACGTGTGTCGTGTCGGTCCGGTTCAAGCCCACCGTGGCCGGGCCGCGCAGCGCAGTCCTGCGGGTCACTTTCGACGGCAGCGACACCCCGCTGACGGTGTCACTGACCGGGTCCGGTCTGGCACCGGCGCCGGGAGTGCTCGCGGTGGCACCGGACCACCTCGACTTCGGCGGCCGCCCGGTGCTGCGGACCAGCCCGGTCAAGTCGGTGACGGTCCGCAACACGGGCGCCGGGCCGCTGCAGCTGGGCGCGGTGGGCCTGGGCGCCACGCAGTTCCCGGGTGACTACCGCATCGCCAAGAACACCTGCGCGAACCGCATCCTCGCGCCCGCCGGCAGCTGCCGGGTGGACGTGACGCACCGGCCCACCGCGGTCGGGGCTCGGCCGGCCGTACTGTCGATCGCGTACGCGGGCGCCACCGCCGGCACCACCCTCACGTTCCCTGTCACGCTCACCGGCGCCGGGCTGGCGCCGACGCTCACGTCGAGCCCGACGGTCACCCCCGCGGGCCGGGTCATTCAGGTACGCGGCACCGGCTTCCCGCCGAACAGCGTCTCCAAGCTGCACCTGACCGGCATGCCCGGCACCACGACCGCGAAGGCGCGCGCCGACGGAACGTTCTCCGTGCCGTTCGTGGTGTTCCCGAACACCTGGACCGGTAAGCACCCGCTGACCGCCGACGTGCTCCCGGCGTCCGCGCCGGACCTGACTGCCCCGCTGAAGGCCACGCTCGAGTTCGTCATCGTGCCCGGCAGCCCGCTACCCCCGGACTTCGACGTCCGGCGATGAAAGGAAAGGACGGCAATGACGCAGCACATCAGCGAAGACGGGGTGCCGCTGCGGGGTGACGGCACGCCGTTCCCCAGCGACCCCAACCAGTGGACGCCGGAGGAACGCGAATACCTGGAGACCTACTACTTCGCCGCCGAGCCGCAGACCGGCATCGAGGAGGAACAGGTCGCGATGGTGGACGTACCGGACATGAACGATCACGACGGGGACGGGAGCGCGATCGCATGACCGACGTGGCGAACGTCGCCAGCGCCGCCTGGCACGTCATCGAATCCGGCAAGCCCTCGGCGAGCCTGGCCAGCAACACCTGCAACGCGGTGCCGGCCGGGGTGTCCGACCCGATCAGCTCGCTCACCGGCGCCCAGGGGCCGAACCGGCTCACCTGGCGCCTGCAGATGGAGAACGCGTTCGGTGTCGAGGTCGTCGACATCGCGTTCGACCTGCGCTGGGAGTACGGCGCCCGCTACCACGGCGGCGGCGCCTTCATCCCGAACTGCTACCTGTACGTGCCACGCTGCAGCGTGCTGTGGGGCTTCGACGTGGACGTCCAGCTCCACGTCCACAATCCCAGCAACGCGGGCAGCGAGACGGCACCGGTCGCCCGGCTGCCGCTGACCGTCAGCGGCTCGGTGAGCAGCCTGGTCAACTCGCACAGCCTGCAGTGGGACTTCCAGCTCTTCGGCGACGGCAACTACCAGACCAGCTGAACCCACGACGACATCGGCCCCCGCCCTTTCCGGGCGGGGGCCGAATCGTTTGGCGCGGTGCTCACTCCTCGGTGAACAGCTCCACCTCGCTGATGGTGACCTGCTTGCTCTCGGCATTCGTGTACGTGTCCTGCACGTAGATCTCCACCGAGCTCACCTTGCCGCCGCTGTTCAGCTCGAACTCCTGCGGATCGGTGTTGTCGATCATGTTGAGGTCCTGGCCCTGACCGGTGGGGTACACCAGGTGCAGGGTCCGGGGCCGCTGGCTGGCCCGGACGTCGCCGGCGATGCCGCCGCGGATCAGCGCCTTGTGCAGCTCCACCGGCTGCTGGAACGTCAGGGTCAGCCGCCGGGCCCCGGAGACCGGGGTCGACCAGTAGGTGTTCCAGTGGCCGTCGACCGCCGCGTCCGCCGGGTGCTTCTTGTTCACCGGCGTCGAGGTGGCCTTCACCGCCCGCACGGGAACCGGCTTGCCGAAGACGAGCTTCTCGGCCCGTTCGCGTAGTGCCAGCACCTCGCCGTTGGCGCGTTCCCGCACGCCGGGCACGAGGGCGTACACGAGACCGCCGACCAGCAGCGCGACCGCGACGATCTTACGGATCGCCGGGAGGATGCGCCGTTTGTGCTGGCGGCGCTCGCCGGTCTTGGCGACGCCGGTCTCCTCCTCGACGGCGCGGGCCTCGCGCTGCTTGCGCTTGGGCAGGATGCGCTTCCACCACGGCGCGCGGACGACCACGGCGTCGTTCAGGTCGTTGCCGCACCGGCTGCAGAAGCGGCGGGTCGGGAGGTTGGCCTCGCCGCACTCGCCGCACACCAGGTCGCCGGGCTGCAGTTCGCGGCTGGGCGCGGTGCGCGGCACGGACCGGCGGGCACGGCCGCGTTCCTGCGGCGCCACCACATCCGGATCGGACCCATGGGTACGGACCGGCATCGCGCTGACCCCGGGACCGGCAAGCGGGTCCAGGTTGATGGCCGGGGTGGCGTCCCCACCGCTGGGCAGCGGCGCGACCAGGGCACCCGCACCGGGCGGCGGCGGCAGCGTGGGCCTGCCTCCGGGCGGCGGTGGCAGCGTGGGCCTCCCGCCCGGAGGCGGCGGCACGGCCGATCCGCCCGGCGGGGGCGGCAAAGCGGCGCCGCCGGGCGGCGGAGGCACGGGTCGGCCACCGGGAGGCGGCGGCAGAGTGGCCCCACCCGGCGGAGGCGGCAATGCGGCCCCACCAGGCGGAGGCGGCAATGCGGCCCCACCGGGGGGAGGCGGAGGCGTGGGCCGCCCGCCCGGTGGCGGCGGCAACGTCGGCTTGCCACCCGGCGGGGGCGGCAACGTGGGCCTGCCACCCGGCGGAGGCGGGGGCGGCACCGCGGGCTTCCCGCCGGGCGGAGGCGGGGGCACCGGCCGCCCGCCCGGTGGCGGCGGCACGGCGGGCTTGGCGCCCGGCGGCTTCAGCCCGCCCCCACCTCCCGGAGGCTTCAGGCCCGGCCCGCCGCCCAGCGAACCGCCCGGTCCACCGGGTGCACCCGGCATGCCGGGGCGCGTCGGACGGGGAATCGGGTCGCGGTCACCGACGTCGGCGTACAGCAGGGACTGCACGCGGGACAGCAGTCCCCTCTTCGCGGGCTCCGGCTCGGGCTCGGGTTCGGGTCGGGGGGCGGGCTTCGGCTGCTCGACCCGCTCCCCGGTCCACTCCAGGAACGCGCCGCAGGAGCCGCAGAACGAGTCGGACCCGGCGTTGCGGTACCCGCAGTTCTTGCAGACGATCATCGGATGGTCACCTCCACGACGTGCTGAACGTGTGCGGGCTTGGCGGCCACGACGGCCGCCTCGACGGCCGCGTGCAGGGCGTCCGGCGACCAGCCCAGGTCGGCCGGTACGCGGACGTGCACCCGTACCCATGGGTGTGGGTCGCCGGGTGCGGGCGCGCCGGGGGTGTCCGACCAGGTGACCCCGCCGCTCTCGGTGATGTCGACGTGCCCGCCGGTGAGCAGTTCCAGGGCGGCGCGCAGCCCGGTGACCGTGCCGCGCAGCCGGTGCAGCTCGGCGGCGCGGGCGACCGTGGCCCGGTGCAGGGGCAGCGGCGCGTTGTCGTTGACGGTCACCCCGACCCAGCCCGCCAGCCAGTCCAGGAAGTCCTCGGGGGCCAGCAGCGGGTCGACGTACGCGTCGAGGTTGTCCAGTGTGGAGATGACCGGAGCCAGTACGTCGTCGAGCCCGCCGGTGAAGCGGACGACGAACGGGTCCTCCTCCTGGTAGACCGCCGGCAGCAGGGTGTGCAGCGGGTACGGCGTCCCCAGCCCCGGCACGGTCCCCCTCATCGCGCCGTCACCCGGATCTGGTGCTCGTACGAAAAGACCAGGCTGTTGGCGGGCAGCTCGACCTTGCCCGCGGGCTGGCCGCGCTCCCCGGTGACCGGATTGGCGCTGAACAGCCGCACGTCGTCGACCAGCTCGACCCCGTCGACGCGCTGCAGCACCCCGAACACCTCGCCCGCGTGGACGGCCCGCCCGAACGGCCATCCGGTGCCGTCGGGCCCGCCGGTCAGCGGGTTGAGGAACCGGTACAGTGCCTCGGCGGCCGCGGCCTGCACCTTCTCGGCACGGGCGCGCGGCTTGGCGACCAGTTGCGCGACGACGGTGATGCCGCGGTACATCGGAGGTTCCACGACGACGCGGGTGCCGATGAGGCGCACCGTGTCGAGGCGCTCGGCGACGCGGCGCAGCGTGTCGTCGGAGGGCACCAGGTCGCCGAGGCGCAGGCGGCCGTTGTCGTCGGCCACGGTCGGCACGACCAGCACCTTCACCGAGCCCGGCTCGACACCGTCGGCGCCCGCGGCCAGGCAGCGGACCCGGGCGACCTCGGGCGCGGCCTCGCAGCTGATCGTCTCGAAGTCCTCCACGGTGACGGCCCGGCTGCGCGAGCGCAGCAGGATCGGCCCGCGCGCCTTGGCCTGCTCGATGCTCTCGCCGTCGGCGCCGTGCTGGGCGCGGCGCCGGTTCTCCACCCCGGCCACGAACGGGATCGACGACTTGAGGGTACGGATAGCGCCCGGGCCGACGTTGCCACGCGCACCGCCGCCGACGCAGTACCGGCGCATCCGGATCGCGGCTCCGGCCTCCGGGATCGCGCCGTACTGGCGGATGCCGCCGTCCTCGGTGCGCAGGGCCGGGCCGAACGCGACGGTGCCGGTCGCGCCGTCGAGCTGGAAGTGCCGGTCGTCGGGGCCGCTGTCGGCGAAGGTGTCCACCCGGGTCCACCGCTGCCAGCCGTCGTCCGAGCTGACCTCCAGCTCCGCGTCCACCCCGGCCCGCAACACGGGGGTACGGGACACCGTGAAGCGCTGCCCGGCCACGCCTTCGGCCGTACCCAGTGTCTCGTTCTGGATGAGGTCGGCATGCAGGGCCGTCATGGTGCCGCCGATGGTGGCGGCGGTTATGCCGTCCACGACCGGGGTCATCGTGTACGCGGGCTGGTCGGGCTCGGATTCGGTGACGCGGGCCCGCAGCCAGCCGCCGCGCAGGCCGCCCACGACGGTGGGCTGGTGGTCCACAGGCAGGTGCAGGGTGATCGCGCCGGAACGGTTGAGCCCGCCGGTGGCGTCCGCGCCGACCTCGCACGGCACCCATTCCCGCCCGTCGTACGCCTCCCAGGCCAGCGGCGGCTGCAGCGGGTCGACGCCGACGCCGTCGAGGTGGCCGCGGAAGTCGAGGCGGATCGCGCAGCGCGGCGCCGCGTCGGACAGCCCGAGGTAGACGGCGTCGCCGGGCGCCGGGCGTTCGCCGAACACGCCGAACGGGTGGCTCTGGGTCAGCGGCTCTGTGCAGTCGAGGAACGACTCCGCGCCCGCCCCGAGGGTCAGTACGTGCGTCAGCGACACCGGGACGATGGGCAGGTCCTCGACCGTGGCGAAGGTGATGGAGTCGCTGGTCTCGGTGCGCGGCGTGCCCGCCTGGGTGCCTGCGGCGATGGTCAGCGGGGCGGCCGCGGGCGCGGACAGCCAGAACGTCACGGGCGCCTCGGCGGGCACCGGCGGCACGAGTTGCAGCCCGATCAGGTCGAGGAATTTCAGGTACAGCCGGTCGGGCACCCGGTTGAGCCGGAACAGCAGCTGATCGGTCATGAACGCGAACGTCTCGATCAGCGTCACGCCCGGATCGGACACGTTGTGGTCCGTCCACTCCGGACAGCGCTGCATCACCATGCGCTTGGCGTCGTTGACCAGGTCCTGGAACCGGCGGTCGTCGAGGTCTGGGGTGGGCAGGGCCATCAGTAGTCGCTCTCGGGGTCGTCGGGGATCGTGTAGAACGGGAAGACCAGGTTCCGGTGGTCGTTGGTGTCCTTCGGCCGGTACGTGATCTCGATGTAGAGCACTGACGGGTCCTCGGCGGAGGGGTTGACCTCCACGTTCACGACGTCCACTCGGGGCTCCCAGCGCAGCAGCGCGCGGCGTACCTCGGCGGTCAGCTCCGCGACGGTGTCGAGGGTGCCGGACCGGAACACGAAGTCGCGCAGGCGGCAGCCGAAGTCCGGGCGCATCGGCCGCTCCCCCGGATACGTGGACAGGATCAGCCGCATCGCCTGCACCAGCTCTGTGTCGCCGCGGACCAGCGCGATCCCGCCGGTCGCCGCGACCCCGGTCGGAAACGCCCACCCGGTCCCGATGAAGTCCGTACTCATGGTTATCCGCCCAACTTGATCTGCTGGGAGCTGATCTCGACCTGGGCGCCCGAGATCTTGACCGACTGCTGCGCCTTGAGTTCGAGGGTGCCGCCGCCGTCGATGGTGATGGACCCGCCGGCACCGGCCTTGATCGAGATGGTTCCCTGCGGACCGCAGGTGATCTCGACGGCGCCGGTCGGCGTGGTCGGCTCGCACGTGATCTTCAACGTGCCCGCCTTCTGGTCGACCGCGAAACCGATCTTCCGGTCCTTTGTCTCCAGCGCGAACTCCGACGCCATCGGCGGCCCGGCCGCCGGCGCAGGGGGAAGCTCGTCATGGAACACCAGCCGGTTGCCCGCGCCGCTGACGAAGCCCCGCCGCACCACCTGCGCGGTCATCCCGCTGGACTTGACCGCGTCGCCGCCCAGGTCGAAGTCCGTGTGGGCGTTGCGCAGGCCACCCAGGACGTACGGGCGACGCGGGTCACCGAACTCGAAGCCGATCAGCACCTCGTCGCCGACCTCGGGGGTGAACAGGCCGCCGGACTTCTTGCCCGCGCCGAACTGCGCCACCCGCGCCCAGTCCGACTCGTACGACGGGGACAGCCAGGGCAGGGCCACCTTGACCCGGCCCCGCGTGTCCGGGTCGTTGTTGTTCGTGACGATGCCGCACACCAGGCCGGGGATCCGGGTCGGTTCGCCCTGCGTGGCGCCCAGCGAGGTCAGGCCGAGCAGCGAGCGTTCCTGCCGACCGCTGACGAAGAACCGGGTCCGGTAGCCGCCCTCTGCCTCGTCGAACACGTGCCGCGCGTTGCTGATCGTCCACGTGCCCGCGAACGCGGCCGGCACCCCGGCGATCTCCACCTGGGTGCCCGCCTGCAGGTCGGGACTGCCCAGCGCGTACCCCTCGGCCTCGGCGAACGAGCTGCCGACGTGCTCGGCCAGGCCGTTGGCCAGTTCCTCGGCGGCCCGGTCCACCCCGGAGCCGGTGGCCACCGGCCGGTCCACCACCGCGTACGCGGACGCGCTCGGCGCCACGCCCAGGTCGGGCAGGCCCGGGATCGCGGGCAGCGACACCCCGAGCGGGTTCGCCAGCCCGAACGCGCCCGCCAGCTCGTCCGGCTTTTTCGACAGGTTGGCCGTACCGGAGCGCACCTGCTTGGTCTTGGTCACCGCCTTTGCCTGCTCCGGGTCCCAGAACCGCACCTCGACCTCGGTGGTCAGGTTCGCGCCGGTGACCCGGGGCAGGAATGTCAGCAGGTTGTCCTTGAACGTGAGCTTCGGCTTGCCCAGCCCCACGAAGTCGGCGATCGCGTCGAGGAAGCCACCGGCGGACGGCAGGCCCGGCGGCTTGCGGAAGAAGAACTCCCCGTCGCTCACCCCGGTCTCGTAGCCGACCTCACGGGCGCGCTGCTTGATGAAGTCCCAGTCGGTCTGCGCCACCTGGGCCAGATGGTCGTGGGTGGTGGCGGTGGAGTCGATAGTGCCGATGCGTACGCGGGCGTCCTGCGCGACCTTGCGCACCGCGTCCGAGTCGGAGCTGTTCACGAACGTACGGGTACGCCGGGCCCGCTGCAGCCGGTGCGCCTGCTCGTAGCCGCGTACCACGGTGTAGATGTTCAGATCGGCGCAGACCGCCTCGATGGAGGTGACCTCGCCCGCGATGAGCTTCTTGGTGTCCGTCGAGTCGGATGCACCGCCGTGCACCTCGACCGGCGTACCGATGGACAGCCCCGCCGTGTCGAGCAGGTCGCCGCCCTCGTCGAAGAACGTCAGCTCGAACATGTCAGGCAGGTGCACGTGGGTGTCCACGACGGCCCGGACCAGGTAGCGCTCCGCGTTCGGCGACAGCGGCAGCTTCGCCGCGCCCACCTTCACCCCCGCGCGGACCACCCCGCCCCGGTCGCCGAACGGGTTCACGGCATCTCCTCCGGGTTCGGCAGGTACACCCGGTCGCCGGGGCGCACCCGCAGCGGGTCCTCGATGCCGTTCGCCTCGGCGAGCTGCCGCCAGCGGCCGGGGGCGCCGTACTGATCGGTGGCGATGCGGGCCAGCGAGTCACCCGCGGTGACGGTATGCGCCTTGCGGCCCGGCAGGCCCGCCGAGGTCGGGTTGGTGGCCAGCAGGCTGAGCAGGCTGGGCTGCTGCTGCAGCCGGATGGTGACCTCGGCACGCACCGGCGAGCCGTTGGCCGCGAACCGGTTGTACGTGACGCTGACGTTGGTGATGTTCGCTTCGACCAGGAACGAGGGTCCCCACGAGAAGATCACCTTGGGCGGCCGCGTGATCAGGTTCTTGCCGGTCAGCGCGGACAGCGCCGCACCGGCCAGCGCGCCGAGCAAGCCGCCGCCCGGGCTCATCCAGTCCATCAGCTGGTCGCAGCGGGACTTGGTGTTGCTGCCGAAGAAGGTGACCCGGTTGAGGGTGATGGTGGGCGGGGTGGACTTCTTGAAGATGCTCGGCGAGGAACCGGCCGGGCTGCCGCTGTTGGAGCTGCCGCTGCCGTACGAGCCCATCGAGGACTGGCGGGACACGAGGATCTGATCCGGGTTGAGGTCGAAGGACACCTCGCCCGGGGGCATCTCGCAGATGATCGACGCCTGGGCCATCACAGGAACCCTTCGTGGACGAGTTCGAGCGTCTCCTCGGCGACCCGGCTGCCGGTGGCGTCCAGGTCCGGCCCGACCCACCGGGACGGGTACACGTTGCGCAGCGTCCACGACGCCACCGCGGTGCCCGTCGCGTCGAACAGCTCGATCTCCGCCGTACGCGGGCCGAAGTCGCGGGGCGACGCCGCGTTGTACCAGCCGCTGACGACGCCGTGCAGCCAGCGCTGCAGGATCGCCGACTCCTGCAGCGACATGGCGCGGCGCAACGTGATCGCCCGGTACTCGACGCGATCGGGCAGGATCACCGCGTACTCGTAGTTGCCGCCCTCGGTGACCTGCGTGTTCTTGAACTCCACGGACAGGCCCGCGCAGGTGGCCCAGCTGCCCAGGTTGATGCCGTCGACGCTGACCCGGAAGCGCATCGACATGCCCAGGCGGGCGGTGTCGGCGAGCTGCTGCATCAGAGCTTCTTCTCGTCGTCGAGGAAGCCGCGGTGCACCAGTTCCAGGGTCTCGGTGACGACCCGGCTGGCGCCCGCCTCGAAGCCGGAGACGGACCAGCGCTGCGGCATGATGTGCTTGAGGTCCCAGGCCATCGCCGGTGCGCCGGAGGAGTCGAACACCGTCACCGACGCGGTCTGCGGCGCCCACGTGAACGACGTGGAGCTGAGCCATTTGCGTACGGTCTGGCTCTCCGCGGACACCGCCCGGGTCAGCTTCACCACCGAGTAGTGGGTGTTGCCCGGGAAGTACCACAGATTGTTGCCGCCGTCGCCGGACCGGTATTCGGCCATGTCCCACTTGACGTCGAGGCCGTCCACCTGGGCCCAGCTGCCGAGGTCCCACGCGCCGTTGTCGATCTTCACCGAGAACCGGTTGGCCACGCCGAGCATGGTGGTGTCGCCGAGCGCCATGCTGATCCCCCCTTATCGGAAGTCGTTGAGCAGGCCGGCCCGCTCACGGTCGAGGAGCAACTCCATGCGGAGCCTGCTGCGGATGCGGTCGTAGAGGCGGACGCTGAGTTCGTCGAGGTCCAGGTCGTCGGTGTCGATCGTGTGCCGCTCGCCGTGCGCGTCGGCGCTGTGCGCGGCCGGTCCACCTGCGCCGTGGGCGCCCCCGGCCTGCGCGGCCGCGCCGCCGCCACCGGCCGTTCCCGAGCCTGCGGAGTCCGAGCCGGATCCTCCCCGGCCGGTCAGCGTCGCAGCGTCCATGCCGAAGGAACCACCGACCATGTCGGCCAGGTCGGTGCTGATGGCGGTCCCCAACTCACCCCAGCTGCGGATTCCCGGATCCCGGCCGCCCTGACGTCCGGACCTGCCGCGGCCGGCTCCCCGCCCGCCGCCGCCATTGCCGGTGCCGGTGTCGCCGCCACCGGCATCGACCTGGGCCCAGATGCGCGCCTCCTCCTCCGGCGGAAGGGCGACCAGTTCACCCTGCCCGGCCGCGACGCGCTGCTCGTTGAGCCGGTCGAGGGCGGGCCGGGCCAGCCGGTTGAACCGCTCCTCGCGGGTGCCGCCCCCACCGGCGCCGCCACCTGCGCCACCACCCGCACCGCCACCGTTGCCGCCGCTGGAGCCGCGATTGGCGTCGCCGTCCTCCAGGCTCCACGAGGAGAGCACCATTTCGCCGACGTCGTTCGCGAGGGCGTTGCCGAACGACGACCAGGACGGGGCGTTCGCCGAGGAGGTGTCGGACGACGTGGCGGAGGACGGGGACGCGGGAGCGGAACCCGGCGAGCCCGACGTCGATCCCGACGGCGATGACGGCGTCGGGGCCGGTGCGGCGGAATGCGCGGTCGGCGGTGGCGGTGCGGACCGGGGGTGGTCGAGCGCCGCCGAAGGGCGGCGCTGCACGCGGCCGGTGACCCGTTGCGGCGCCCCGGACACGGGGCCGCCGAGCACACCGATGGAACGGGCGGTGGCAGCCTCGGCGCCGGACCACACCGGCCCGGCGGTGCCCGGCGTACCGGCGCCGGAACCACCGGAGGGCCCGGCGACGGATCGCGGGCCCGGACCTTCCACGGTGGATGTGGTGATGGCGTACGGAACCGGATCGGGCGGCGGCGCTGTCGCATGCCGCAACGGCGGCAGGGGCCGCCCCGAACGGACGGCCTCCTCGACCGCGACCGCTTCGGCCTCCAGTTGCGCCCCGCCCGGAGAGCCCTCGTCGGGCAGCGCCGCGCCGAGTCGCCGCTGCTGCGCGACATGCACCAGTTCGTGCGCGACGAGCGCCCGCGCTTCCGTGGTCGAGTCCGGTCCGGCCGCGGCGGGCAGATGCACCCCGTCGTCCACGGTGAACGCGGCGGCACCGGCCCGGGCGGCGCGCCGGTCCACGTCCGGGCCCCGGTGCACCAGCACCCCGTCGAGCCCGACCCCGGTGGCCTCGGCGACGTGCCGCGCCAGGTCGACCGGCGGTGCCGCACTCGTGGCGGTGATGGGCCGCGCGGGCGCCGCCACCGGCGGTTCCGGCGGTTCCGGGCCGTCGGCCACGGACGGGCGCCGCATCGGGTCCAGCGGCTGGGGTCGGGGCTGAGGCGTGGGGCCCGCGGACCGGTCCCGAGGCTCGCGAGTGGCACCCGCGGACGGGTGCCGGATCACGGAATCGGTGCCCGCGGACGGGTGCCGCGGCTCGGAACCGGCGCCTGCGACCGGGTGCGGCCGGTCGGCGACCACGGCACCGGGTGGAGCCGTCGGCAGCGCCGGGATCCCGACCGGCGCTGCCGAGACTGCGGGCGAGCCGGTCAGTGACGCCGGTTCGGCGGCCTGGTCCGGCGAGAGGTTGGCCGGCCGCCCGGTGGGGGCAGGCGGCGCGGCCGGCTCGGGGTCCGCATCGGCGGCCTCGACATCCAAAGGTGCGCCCAGTCCGAGACGGCCCCGCGGGCGCACCGGCCGCCGGGGCGTGGGCACGGTCCGCGGCGCCGCGACCGGGCGCGACACAGGGGCGGCCCGCGGCGGGGCCGGGGCCGGGGCCGTCGGCACCATCCCGCCGAGCAGCGGGTCGAAGGACTGCGGGGACGACAGCGCGCGCAGCCAGGCGGGCGCGCGGTGCGGCTGGGCCGGTTCGCGCGCCTCACCCACGTACGCGTCGGTGGCGGCGGTGAGCGGGGCCGGGTCGGCCGGGCGGGTCACCGCGCGGACCGGGCGGGGCGTGGGCCGGGCCGGCTCGGGCCGGGCCACGTCCAGGGCGGGCAGCACCTCGGCGAGGCCGCTGACCCGCCCGGCGGGGCGTACGTCGAGCGGCGGGGCGGCCGGGCGGCGCAGCAGCGGCCGGGTCCCGCTCACCGGCGGAGTGCCCATGGTCAGGCTGGGCGCGGTGACGACCGGCGCGAGCGGCGGCAGGGTCTGCCACGCGCGGCGGGCGGTGCCGGAACCGTGAGGCCGCTCCTGCGCGGCAACCGTCGGACGGCCGTCGGCCTGCTGCTCCGGGACGGCCGGAGCGGTGTCCTTTCGGCGACGGAACGGCCACCGCATGGTCTCACCAGCCCTTCTCGTCCCGCTGTGTGTGGATCTTGCCGATCTCGGCGACGACCCGGGCCCGCGTGGGGTGTTCCAGGTCGAGAATCTGGTCGAACGGCCAGTGCAGGTAGTAGGCGACGTACGCGACCTCCTCCCAGAGGCGGTCGGTCGCGTACGTCAGGATCCCCCCGGTGCATCACCGGCGAGATCCACGGCGAAGTCGTGCCCGCAGTTGGGGCAGGTGACCGCCGCCTCGGTGCGGCCCTCGGAGTTGATCCGCCGGTACAGGTCCTGCAGGAACGCGAGGTCCGAGGCGAACAGGTTCTCCACCACGAACGTGTCCACCGACGGCAGCGTGCCCAGCGCGGTGACCGTACGTTCCAGCAGCAGGATCGACAGGTACGCGCCGTTCTGCCGTACCCGTGGATCGGTCTGCGGCATGATCTCGTCGCGACCGGTCGCGAGGCGCATGACGCCCTCGCGATGCACCCGCCCCTCCTCGTCGACGTAGCCGCGCGGCAGGACGAACGGGTACTCCGTGCGCAACACCTCGGTGGGGGCTGTCATCCGGAGACCCGCTGAATGTGCTCGCACACGATGGTGACGGTCTCCATGAGCACCTCGCTGGCGCCCGCCTTCAGCGCGCTGATCTCCAGCTTGGACGGCCACGCGTTCTCCAGGTGGTAGCGGGCCACCGGCGCACCGTCGTAGTTGTACATGATCAGCGAGCAGCTCTTGCGGGCCGCGACGATGTTGCCCTGCAGCACCGCCTCGTGCCACGCCCACAGCTCCATCGACTGGTTCTTACCGCGCGACAGCTTGAGCGTCGGCGGCGAGACCTTGCCGGGCAGCTTCTTGAAGATGACCTCCTTGTCGGTGGACTCCAGGAAGTCCACCGGCTGCACCTCCGTGGTGATGCCCTGCAGCTCGGAGAACGAGGCGATCTCGTACCCGTCGATGGTGATGGAGAAGCGCGCAGCGGTGAGCGCGTCGTTGGGCTGCGATGAACCAAGTCCACCCGGCATCTGGGTTACCTACCTACTCTTCGAGTCCGGCGCCGTCGGCGAACTGGGACAGACGGAAGATGACGAATTCGGCCGGCTTGACCGGCGCGACGCCGATCTCGACGGTCAACATGCCGGCGTCGCGGTTCTCCGGCGGGTTGTTCTCGGCGTCGCACTTGACGAAGAACGCCTGCGCCGGGGTCGACCCGAACAGCGCCCCGTCGCGCCACACCCGGCGCAGGAACATGGTGATGGTGCGCTTCACCGAGTCCCACAGCTTCGGGTCGTTGGGCTCGAAGACCACCCAGTTGGTGCCGTTCAGGATGGACTTCTCTATGTAGTTGAACAGCCGCCGCACGTTCAGGTAGCGCCACTCCGGGTCGCTGGAGAGCGTGCGCGCGCCCCACACCCGGATGCCCTGCCCCGGGAACGACCGGATGCAGTTGATCCCGTCCGGGTTGAGCTGATCGTGCTCGCCCTTGGTGAGGTTCAGCTCCAGCGCGATGGCGCCGCGCACGACCTCGTTGGCAGGAGCTTTGTGTACGCCGCGGGTCGCGTCGTTGCGCGCCCAGATACCCGCCATGTGCCCGCTCGGCGGCATGAACGCCGGTGCCCCGCTCAGCGGGTCCATCACCTTGATCCACGGCCAGTACAGGGCGGCGTACTTGGAGTCGTAGTTGGCCTCGGCCCGCCACCCCTTGACCTGCTGGGCGTTGAGGCCGGGCGGAGTGTCCAGGATCGCCACCCGGTCGCGCATCAGCTCGCAGTGGGTGATCATCGCGTCCTGCACGGCCCGGACGCCCTCGTCGTCGAGCAGACCCCGGTCCCGCGCGGCCATCAGGTCCGGCACGGACAGCATGGTGATCTCGTCGATCGCCTCCAGGCCCGCGAAGCCGGTACGGTCGGCCGAGTTGCCGACGTACACGTTGGGCTCGACACGGGCGGCGGGCTCGATCGCGTTGCCCGCCAGCGGCACCTCGACGCCCTGCCGGGGCAGCGTGGCGACACGGGCGCCGCGGGTCTCCTCGACCTCGATCAGCTTCGACTGCTGCTTCACGGCGGTGACGACGTTGGACGGGCCCCGCCGTACGGTGAGCCCCTCCATGGCCTCGACCACCGCGCCGCCGCGCTTGACCAGCAGCGTGAAGGACTCGTCGGCCGGGTCCTGGCCGCCCACCACCTCGACGGTCAACGGCGCGCCGCCGGCGGCCGCGGGCAGCGCCCGCACCGCGAACGCGATCCGGTTGTCCTCGCCCGCCGCGGGCAGCTCACCGCGCAGCACCGGCGGCTCGGCCACGCTCTCCGAACCCACCCGCACGATGTACGCGCTACCGCCGCCGTTGGCGAAGTACCCGTACACGGAATGCGCCAGGTACGAGCCGGGGACGAAGCCGCCGAAGTTCTGGGTGTACTGGGTCCAGTTGGTGACCAGCGTCGGCTGGTTCAACGGGCCCTTCTCGGCGAACCCGACGAAGGCGGCGACCGCGGTACCGGCGGCCTCAATGGGTCGGGAGCCGGAGGACACCTCCTCCATGTAGACGCCAGGCGACAGGTAGCTGCTGGCCATGGGACCTCCCTGTGGCGGAACGGGACGCCTGCCAGGGTGGCCTTTTGATGGCCCGCCGGGCAGCGGCTGGCGGGCGACGACGGGTGCACCCGTGGCCGCCCCTTCGGGCAGCCGCGGGTGCACCGGAGGTCGCCCGCGCACGCTGGCCGCCGTGGCTGCCCGCCGCCGAGCATCGGAGCATGGCTGGCGGGAGGTCCGGGTGATCGCCGACGTGAACAAAGCCCTGCGCGGCTTGCTCACGCCGCTGCTGCCGGACACCTGCGAGGTCCGGTTCGGTGTCCCTGCCCCGCCCGGCGCGGAGACCGGACCGGACCGGCCCGCCCTGGTGTGGTTCCTGGCCGGGGTCCGCGAGGACGAGAAGGCCGCGGAGACCGACTGGGAGGATCTCCGGGACGGTGACGGTCGCGTCGTCGCCCGGCGCCCACCTGTACGCCGGTTCGACCTGCACTACCTGGTGACCGCTGAGGCCGCCGATCCCGGCGTGGAAGCCGCGCTGCTGGATGCGGTGCTGGTGGCTGTCGATCCGGGGCGTCGGGTGGCGCCTGAGCTGCTGGGCGAGGCTATGGCTGGGCGGCCGGTCACGTTGCGGCTGGGCGAGTATGCGATTCCGGCGCAGCCGGTACGCACCACGTTGAGCGTGGTGGCCAGCGCTCCGCTGGTGCTGCCGCCGGTCACCGACATCGCCGGGCCCGCCGACAACATCCGGCTCGGGGTCGCGCCGCCCGGCCGACCTGACCCTGCGCCGTCACGACCGCGCCGAACCGGGCGATGGAGCAGCGCGGCCATCGACGAAGAGTCGCCGACGTAGAGTTATGGCTGCCGGGCCCCCATCGCTCGCTGCCTTCCACCGATCTGCGCCGGGATGCGGCGCGGGTGCCGGTCAAGCCCCCGTACGACGGCTGGCACACCCGCCGCACTCCACGCTCAACGCGCTCACCGGAGCAGAGCTGCTGACGGTCAGGTTTCAGGTGCGCCGGAATTCGAGCCACCGGACCCGTTCGTAGGTCGCGGGATCCAGCCCAGGAATCGCGCGTAAAGATCCTGCACGGGCCCGCGGTCGGGTTGGCTGAAGTCATCGATCGCGTCCGCCAGGTGAAAGGCAAGGTAGATCAAGAGCGAGACGCGTTCGCCGTGATACTCCGCGCTGAGGGCCACTCTCTTGGAGCCACACGGCCACGGCTGCCCGCAGTCCTCACAGCTCCAGCCTGGACGTGCAGGCAGGTGCATACAGGCTCCTCCCTCCTGGTGTCGACCACCGCACTTGCTCGTTCGCTGTGCGGGCGAACGGCTTTCACGGGGCCCGATTCGTTGATCGAGCTAGGAAGACAGTCCCATTACCAGGGCAGTTCACGCACCCGCGAAGCCGTCCGCTCCTACTCGGATCTCTGTGCACGGCTGTCCTGCTGGTTTGTGGCGAGAAACCAGCCTTGCCCATTCCAATGGGCAACCGTAATCTGGCCACCGGGCCGGTGAAGCAATGCAGCGCTTCATGAAGAAGGGTCGACATGGGCCTGACCGGGCGACAGCCCCAGTCTCCGCAGGCACGCGGACGAGAGCTGGCGAAACAGGGTAGGGCGCTGTTTCACTCCCACGGATCCGTGAAGGCCGCAGCTCACGAACTGATGAGTCGCCATCGGGACTTACCCAGCATCCAGGCGTTCCGGTACGCGGCGGGACTGTCACAGGACCAGGCAGCCAGTCGATACAACGAGGTGGCCGGAAACCAGACCACACTTGGCGGGACCACCATCAACGCTTGGGAGAGCTGGGCGCGAGCACGCGGCGCCGCAGGGGCTGGATCTCCACCTTCGTTTGCGAGCCTCCTCCTCTTGGCCGCCGCATACGGGCGTGGGCCACACGGAACGGCTGACGAGGTCATCTCCGCTGGAGACCTGGTTCAGGAGGGTTACGAGAAGCTCGCCCCAGAAGACCAGCTGGCGCTGAAGACTGCGGCCGACCGCTCGCAGATCGCGGCGACAAGCGACGCACTCCGAGCGCGGAACGCCGTGGTCGGCGGTTCACCCGATGTCGACAACATCATCGGGCCGGACGTCAACCTCGTCGTTCCCACGATCGACAATGGAAACTCAGCGATCTGCACCTTCTCACTACCCAACCCCAATCCGGGCCAGTTGATCGATCTGACCTGGAACACGTTCGGGTTCGGCATCCAGCGACTGATGCGACAGATCAAGAGCCTCGGCCGGAGACTCGATGCGCACATCTGCTTCGGCGTGAACGAAGCCGGCTTGGTCATGGCGACGTTCCTCGCATCCGCCCAGTTCAATCGATGCGCGATCGGGTATCTCAGATGCAACCGCGTCCGGAATGAGATCACCTTCGGGGCAGAGTCTCATTACCCCGAGTCGATTGAGGCCCCGGTAATCGTGATCTGTGACTTCGAGGTCAAACACGCCGATGTTGTCGGACGCGTGGCCCACGAGTTGCGCGGACGATATCCCGGAGCAGAGTTGTACTTTGCCGTCTTCGGCGCCATGACCAAGGGCAGTTCGTTGGAAGTCGAGAGCTTCGACGGGCTCACCGGCGCCAGGATCATGCAAGCGGCGCACTTCGAGGCGGTGTTCATCGCTGCGACGATGTGCCCTCCGGGCATCGAGCCACCGCTGGAACTGCGCTGAGCAGACGGGAGACGTACCGATGGAGCACGCCGACGGCATCCCCCCGCTCGCCGCGGAGATCGCGGAGACTGTACGCGGGGTGATGCTGGACCTGCGCCCGCGCCTCATCGAGGCGGCGCTCACCGGCATGCGGGGTGAGAGTGAGAACCCGCGCCACGTCGACAACTTCCTGTCCGAACACGACCTGTGGATGCACCGCCGCTATCGGGAACTGCTCGCCCCGATCCTCGGCTCGTTCGTCTACGCCTCCGAGGAGGCCGAGCCCGAGGTGATCGGCGACGATCCCGATCCGAACCTCTGTGTCCTCGTCGACCCCCTGGACACCAGCGAGCTGGCCGTACGCGGCCTGCTCGGTTACACGCACGTCATGGTGTACTCCCGTGCCGCCGCTCGGCCCATCGTCGCGGTGGTTGGCGACATCTTCCACCACCTTCAGCTCTATGTAGGCGCCCGCGATGAGCACGGCACGGATCGCGCCTTCGTCATCACAGCTGATTCGGAACCGTTCGAACTCAAGCAACGCACCACGAAGCCGCTTTCCGAATCGCTCGTCACCAACTTCCTCATGCGACCCGGCGAGCGATTCGTGCCGCTCGCCCAGAGGACTCGGCTGCTTGAATCGCTCGACCGGCCGGGAAACGACGGCAGGCGCCGGGGGCGGATCGGTGTGGACTTCGGCTCCGTCAGCCTGTGCCATGTCGCCGCCGGCATGACCGAAGCCGTGATCGAGTTCGCCAAAGGCTTCGCGGTGTGGGATCTCGCCCCGGGTCACTACATCCTCCACGCCGCTGGCGGGGCGGTACTCGACCTCGAGGGCAAGCCCGTACCGCTCGACCACCAGTTCGATTCGTTCACCGAGGTGGCCAGAGCGATGGATCGACGGCAGCGGTTCGTGGCAGCAGGGAGTATCGATCTCGCTCGGGAGATCCTCGAGTGCCTGCGCATCGCCGATCAGTAGAGGTGTCACCGTGGCCGAGGATGCTGAGGCAATCGCCGGATTCGGGTACGAACTCGGGTTGTTGAAGCGCATCCGGCGCTCCGGCTGGTGGCACGTCGGCGTACGCGACCCCGAATCGGTCGCCGAACACACCATGCGCACCGCCCAATTGGCGGCGCTCATCGCCGCCGAAGAGGGAGCCGACCCCGCCGGCGCCGCGTTCCTGGCTCTTTGGCACGACAGCCAGGAGACCCGTACCGGCGATCTCCCGCACACCGCATCCGCGTACCTGACCAAGCCTGACCCGCGCCAGATCACCGCCGATCAGACGGACCGGCTTCCCGAACGCTCCCGCGCGATGGTCCGCAGCGCCGTGGACGAGTACGAGTCACGCGAGACGCTCGAAGCCCGGTGCGCCAAGGACGCCGACAAGCTGGAGATGCTGCTGCAAGCCGTCGAATACCGCGACATCGGCGTGCAGAGAACCGGGGGCTGGATCGACTCGGCGCGCAAGGACCTCCACACCGAGACCGGCCGACGAATCGCCGAAACAGCTGTCAAGGTCTCACCACTGTCGTGGCGCGACCGCTGATCACCGTGCAAGCGCCCAGATGTGCCCATGATTGTTGGCCTATCCGCTAGGTCCGGCGCGTCCGCGCGGTTTATGCTCACAAATGCGCGCCTTACGCGTTTCGGCCGCTGGGATTCGGGGGTTCCCATGGTGGCGATGCTGGCGATCACCGCACTCTATTTCTTGATCTTCCTGCGGGTCGTGTGGGAGTTCGCACGGCGTCGGGATCCCTTGCTGCGCGCGGTGATGCTGGTGATCGGCGCCGTGGCGATGCTGTTCGTCATCGGTGTGCTGCGGGTGGCGTTCGGAGTGCTCCCCCAATCGGTCACGGTGATCTTCTCACTGTTGTTGCTGGGGCAGCCGTTCTTCGTGGTGTTGTTGATGTCCCAGGTTCGCCCGGTGCCCCGGTGGCTGGTGGCGGCGGCGCTGGTGGGCTGGACGGCTACCGCGGTGCCGGTGGCGGTGCTGGACCATCCGATGCCGCGGCCGGTGTCCATGGCTGTGGTGACGGTGTTCTTCGCCGTGCAGACGATGGCTTCGGTGCTGCTCGCGACCGAGGCACGCCGGCGGGGCGGTGCGGCCCGGATTCGGCTGCGGTGCGCCGCTGCGGGCACCCTGCTGTTCGGTGTCGCGCTGCTGGTCGCCGGCGGTGGTCGTCCGGTGTTCGCGGTCTCGGCCCGGGCGGTGGCGGTGGTGTCGGCCGTGATGTACCTGTTGGCGTTCGTGCCGCCACACCGGTTGCGCCGCCGGTGGTCCGTGCTCGCGGCCAACGAGGTGATGCGCCAGATGTTGAGCGCGCCGGCCAATGAACCGGCGGAGGGGGCCTGGTTGCAGTACTGCCGCGGGGCGCGGGCGGTGTTGGGCCCGGATGAGGTCGCGGTGGTTCTGCCCGCCCCGGCGGATACGGTGCGCTGGGTCGCCGGCAGCCCCGCCGGGACTGACCATCAGGTTTACCCCGCCAGTGACCTCGATCGTCTTCTCCATTACCCCCCGGCCACGATCGACGCGTTGGCCGGGTGGACCCATCCACCCGCACTCGCGGTGGACCTCGTCGATTCGAGCGGCACCCGGTTCGTCACCGCCGCACCCATCACGCTGGAGGGGCGGGCCGGTGCGCTGGTCCTGCTGAACCGGTACCGCACGTTGTTCGCCGACGACGACATCGCGTTGATCGCCGGGCTGGCCACCCAGGCCGCCGCGGTCGCCGAACGGGCCACACTCCTGAGCGCGAAACAGCAACTCGCCGTCATCGTGGAGTCGTCCCACGACGCGATCGTCGGCAGAGACCTCGACGGAGTGATCATCAGCTGGAACGCCGCGGCCGAGCGGCTCTACGGCTACCCGGCGTCAGAGGCGATCGGCCAACCCGGGGCCATCATGATCCCGGCCGAGCAGTTGGAGGCGGAGGGCGCGCTGATGGACCGCGTCGCCCGGGGTGAACGCATCGAGCAGCACCAACTGTCCCGGCTCCGCAAGGACGGGACCACCGTCACGGTGTCACGGACCATGTCCCCGATCGCCGACGCACAGGGTGCCGTCGTCGGGGTGGCCACGATCGCTCGCGACCTCACCGAACGGCAACGTGCCGAGGCGATGTTCCGGGGCCTGCTCGAATCCGCCCCCGACGCGATCGTCGGTATCACCCGCGACGACACCATCACCCTGCTCAACGTCCAGGCAGAACGCCTGTTCGGGTACGCACGGGCCGAGCTGCTCGGCCGGTCGGTCGATGTCCTGGTGCCCGAGGACATGCGCCTGCAGTACTCGCGTATCCGTCGCGAATACTTCACCAACCCCGAACCCCGCACCCTCGGTGGGGAGGGGGACCTGACGGCCGTACGCAAGGACGGCACCGAATTCCCCATCGAGGTCAGCCTCAACGCCCTGCGCACCGACCAAGGGGTCGTCGTCTCCGCCGCCGTCCGCGACATCACCGAACGCCTGCGGGCCCAGGCCGATCGGGAACGCCTCGCCACCGAACACCGCCTCCAACACACGCGCCGGCTGGAAAGCCTCGGCCAGCTCGCCGGTGGTGTCGCCCACGACTTCAACAACATCCTCGGCGTGATCGCCAGCTACACCGAACTCCTCTTCGACACCGTCGACAATCTCGACACCCCGGCGGCCGACCCGCAGGTCATCACCGCCGCCCGCAACGACCTGGGTCAGATCGGCAAGGCCGCGGAACGCGCCACCCGCCTCACGAAACAGCTTCTCGCGTTCGGGCGCCGGGAGATCACCCAGACGCAGGTCCTCAACATCAACCAGGTCATCGGCAACGTCGAACAGATGCTGCGCCGCACCCTCGGCGAGCACATCCATCTCGTCACGAACCTCGACCACACGACTCAACCCGTCACCGCCGACCCGTCCCAGCTGGAACAGATCCTGCTCAACCTGGCCGTCAACGCCCGCGATGCCATGCCCACCGGCGGCACACTGTCCATCGACACCACCACCGTCGACCTCCCCACCGCCGACGACGACACCACGCCCTGCACCGTGCCCCCGGGCCGGTACGTCCGCCTACGCGTCAGCGACACCGGCACCGGCATGCCGCCCGAGGTCGCGGAACGCGCGTTCGAGCCGTTCTTCACGACCAAGCCCACCGGCACCGGCACCGGCCTCGGCCTGGCCACCATCTACGGCCTGGCCACCGCCGCCGGCGGAGATGTGCGGCTGGACTCCGATCCCGGCATCGGCACCACCGTCACCGTGCTGCTGCCGGCTCTCGATGCCAGCGTCGGTATCCGGCTGTCCGCCGCAGCCGCCGACCCGTCACCCGCGCCCACACCCCACGAGACGATCCTGCTCGTCGAGGACGAGGCCCCACTGCGCGACGTCACCACCCGCATCCTCACGCGCGCCGGTTACCACGTCCTGCCCGCCGCGGACGGCCCCACGGCCATCGACACGGCGCACCACCATCCCACGCCGATACACCTGTTGCTGACCGACGTGATCATGCCCGACATGATGGGCAACGAGGTCGCTGCCCGCATCAAGACCATCTGTCCGGACACCCCGGTGCTCTACATGTCCGGGTACGCCCAACCCGTCCTCACCGAACACGGCACCCTCCCGCCCGGCGTGACCATCGTCGAGAAGCCATTCACGAGTCAGCAACTCCTCAGCCGCATCCAGCAGACCCTCCACGAGGAACGGCCGGCCGCCACCCACCCGTGAAGCGTCAGCTGTCGCGCGGTGCGCGGCGGCGCGGCGGTGGCGGCACCATCGCGGCGTTCCCGCCATGCAACTGCTGCTGGGTCGGTTCCGGCACGCCGAGCCGCGCCAGCATGTCCGCGTACCGGCGGCGCGCCTCCAACGCCTTGGCCGGTGTGGCGCTGCGGGCGTAGGCGCGCAACAGCACCTGCCACGCCTCGTCGTCGTGCGGGTCCAGCGCGATGCACTGCTCGGCGGCGCGGATCGCCTCGGCGACGTTGCCCTGGGTCAGCTCGGCCGTGGCCAGCTCCCGCGCCACCCGGGTGGCCAGGTGCCGGTACTGCTCACGCGCCTCGACGGCCCATTCGGCGGGCCCTTCCTCGGGCAGCAGTTCCCCACCGTACGCGGCGAGCGCGGCGCGCATGGCGTCCACTTCGGACGCGAAGCTGCCCGACCGGCGTTGCTGCTGCCACCGCTGCACCGCCTCGGTGAACGCCGCGGTGTCGGCGTAACTGCCGGCCGGCAGCACGATCCCGTACGCATCGCCGGAGCGCAGGAGCATCTGTGCTTTGCCGCGTCCGCTGTCGGGTTCGAGCAGTCCGCGCAGCGCCGAGATGGTCACCTGCAGGTTGCGGGTCGCGGCGGCCGGGGGCAGATCGGACCAGAGTGCCTCGATGAGCACCTCGCGGTGCACGAACCGGCCCGCGTGCATGGCCAGCAGCCGCAGCGCGCTGCGGGCGCGGGGACGGACCTGCGCGAGGTCGACGGGCCGCCCGCTGACCGCCATCGCGAACCCACCGAAGCACCGGATCTGTACGGCGGGCGCGGGGTTGGCGGTGGCGCCCGCCGCGTACGTGGCGACCCAGAACTTGAAGGTCGTGCGGGGCAGTTCGGCCTCGGCGGCCCGGTCCGCGGCGGCCCGCAGCAGCACCTCCCGGCGCAGCGGGTCGGCCACCGCGACCGCCAGCATGCCCGCCACGACGGCGCCGGAGACGCGGGCGGCCTCGGCCCGGTCGATGGCGGCCTGCCCCTCGCGGGCCGCCTCGGGGGCGCCGCGACGGGCCCGGGCCAGCGCGCAGAACGCGTCCGCCCACGCGGCGATGGATTCGGCGTTCATCTCGGTGGCCTCGGCGGCGAGCGCGGCCAGCCGTTCCTCGTCGAGCCGTCCGTCGCGGACCTCGCAGATCACGCCGACGGAGGTGACCAGCAGGTGCCCCCACCGGTCACCGGCCCGGCGGCAGGCCGCCGCGACCGCGTACGCGTCCACCGCCGTGTACGGGCCGCGCCCGAGCGCCCGGGCACCCAGCGCCAGCCGGGCGACCCAGCCCAGGCCCAGCATCTCGGCCTCGTCGGCGATCCGTTCCAGGGCGGCCGGGGACGCCTTGCCCCGGGCCACGGCCAGGCACGTACGCACGAGCCGCAGCCCGAGCAGGGCGACCGCCGAGTCGCGGGCGTCGATGCCGACGGTGTGCGTCTCGCGGGTGATCTCGTCCGGCACGCCGCCGCCGTAGATCGCGCCGACCAGCCGGATCAGTTCCGCCTCGGCCGGGGTCAGCTCGGTGACCCGGCGGGTGTTCTGTACCGCGTTCGGGCCGACGGCCACCCGCAGCCAGGCCGTCCAGTGCAGACCCCTGGGGGGCAGCGACACGGCCAGCAGCGACTCGACCTCGCCGAGCTGCGACCGGGCCGCCAGCACGCCGACCTCACCGCACACGTCCGCACGGGACGCGAACATCGCCTCGGCGGCCCGGAAGCGGTCCCGTGCCTCGGGCAGCTGCGCGTTGTTGAGGTGGTGTTCGGCCTCCGCGTAGATCAGCCAGGGTTCGTCGGCGCGCTGCGCTTCGGGGACCAGTTCGAGCAGGTCGGCGGCGGGCGGGCGAACCACGGTCGGGCCGTGTTCGGCCAGCAGCAGCTGCAGGGCGGGCCAGTCGGCGGCGCGGGCCAGGGAGCGGGCCGCCTCGGCGGGTGCGTCCTCGTCCAGCAGTACCTCCGCGCTGCGCCGGTGCCACTCGCGCAGGCCCACCGGCCCGAGCTGTTCGCCGAGCAGTTGGGCCAGGTGCGCCCGGAACGGCGGCTCGTACCGGTAGCTGTCGCCGTGTGCGGTCATCGGCAACGCGTACGTGCCGATCAGGCCGTCCAGCGTCGCGGCGGCGACCGGCGCGCCGGTGAGCCGGGCACACCGGTCGGGGGTCAGCACGTCCAGCACGCAGGTGCGGACGAGCAGGTCGAGGATGTCCGCGGGCAGCCCGGCCAGCACCGACTCGTCGAAGAACTGCCGGAACGCGGGCCAGCGCTCCAAGGGGGCACCCGCGGCCCGGCACCGGTCGGCCATGGGGCGGCCCCGGATGGCGCGGTGGAACAACGCGAGCCCGGCGGGCCACCCGCCGGTGCGGCGGGCCAGCAGCGCGGTCTCCTCGGGCGGCAGCGGTTCGCCGTACACCTCGTCGAGCAGGCGCTCCACCTCCCAGCGCCGGAACCGCAGGTCGTCGAGGCCGACCAGGCCGCCGTCGCCGGCCAGTTCGTGGCGCAGCAGCGGCAGGCCGGGCGGCCGCCGGGCGGCCAGCACGATTTGTACGTCGCGGGGCCGCCGCGCCAGCACCCGGGCGACGACCTGCTCTCCGGGCGTACCGATGAGGTGGTGGATGTCGTCGAGGGTGAGCAGCAGTCCGCCCGGATCGAGCGCGGCGTCGGCCATCGCCTCCAGCACGGCGCTGGATTCGTCGCGCGCCTCGGCGACCAGCCGCCGGGCGTCACTCCAGGTACGCGCGGCCTCGGCCGCGGGCAGGTCAGGCGTGCCCGGCACCCCGCCGGGTTCGGGTCGGGTACGGCGGGCGGCGAGGACGGCCTCGACGAGCCGCGCCGCGGTGTCGCCGTGCGCCACCTCCATGGCGTCCGCCTGGTAGGCCGCGGCCGGTCCGGGGTGGCGACGGGCGTACTGCGCCAGCAGGGTGGTCTTGCCGAAGCCGGCCGGCGCGAGCACCAGGACGGGTCCCGCCGCGGTCGCCGCGTCGAGCTGGTCGAACAGCCGTACGCGCGCGAGCCCCAGATGTCCCCGTGCTCGGTGATCCACCTGCCGCCGATCCCTTCCGGTCGCGCCCGTGCCACCGTCGACGACCGGCGTCGTGACGGTGCCTCATCATGCCGGACATCGGCCACATCCATGAAGACCGATGATCCGAGAATCGCATGGGAAACGGCGCGAGATCTCGTTGAGCCGGGCAGGCGACAGCATCGACATCAGATCGTCGCAGAATGCATTCTGCATTGAAACGTCTGACTTCCCCACAAGTGGCTCTGAACGGCGACCTTCGGGTCAAGAAGGACTCAACCGGGAGATCGCTACGCCGATTAGGGGCCCCGCACGGCTGGCGCGGCCAGACGTCGATCCACGGGGGATCACCTGCCAGAAAGGCGACAGCGATGCGGCACCGGCTCGACAATTCCTCGCGCCCCACGGAACCCCGGCGCAGCGCGCTGGGCCGCATGGCCGACCTGCCGCTGGCGGCCAAGTTCTTCATCGCGCTGACGCTGCTGGCCGCCACCGCCCTGGGCACCGCCTGGAGCGGCCTGGTCGCACAGCAGCGGGCCAACGCGGCCGCCCGGGACACCTACCAGCACGCCTTGCTCCCGGCCAACGCGCTGGAGGGGCTGCGGGCGTCGGCGCTGCGCAGCTTCCTGCACCTCACGACCCTGGCGTCCGTACGGGACCCGCAGGCGATCACCGCGAAGATCCAGCAGATCCACGCCGAGGACGCGGTCCAGGACAAGGCGTTCGCGACGTACCAGCAGCTGGGGAGGCTCGGCAAGGACCCGCGCGTCGCCCAGGTCAAGAACACGCTCACGTCGTTCCGCACCGAGCGGGACGCGACGCTGCTGCCCGCCGCCGAGGCCGGACAGACCCAGGCCTACCTGACCCGCTTCACCGAGCTGTGGCCCGGCCTGACCCAGACCGGCGCGGTCATCACCGCCCTGATCAACGACGAGACCGCACTGGCCGCCAAGCAGGCCAAGGAAGCTGAGGCCTCGTACCAGGCGAACCGGTTGTTCGTCATCGGCATCCTCGGCGCCGGCCTGCTGCTGGCGTTCGGGGCGGCGTGGGCCGTGATCCGCCAGAGCGTCCGGTCCATCAAGCGGATGGCGGCCGTCCTGAACCAGGTCAGCACGGGCGACCTGACCCAGCAGGTTCCGGTCACCTCCCGCGACGAGATCGGCCGGATGGGGCACGCGCTCAACCAGGCGACCGACAGCATGCGTACGACCCTGCGCGAGCTGGACGCCTCGGCGGCCGACCTGGCCACCTCCGCCCGGCACCTGACCGAGGTCTCCTCCACCATCGCCGGCGGCGTCGACCAGGTCGGCTGCGAGGCCGACGCGGTCGCCCAGGCCGCGGGCAACGTCTCGGACAACGTGTCCGCGCTGGCCACGGCGAGCGAGCAGATGGGCGCCTCCATCCGGGAGATCTCCCTCAACGCCGGGCAGGCCGCCGACGTGGCCACCCAGGCCGTCACGGTCGCCGAGTCGACCACCGCCGTCGTCGCCCAGCTCGGCGAGTCCTCGTCGCAGATCAGCGACGTGGTCAAGGCGATCACCGCGATCGCCGCGCAGACCAACCTGCTGGCCCTCAACGCCACCATCGAGGCGGCCCGCGCCGGGGAGTCCGGCAAGGGCTTCGCGGTCGTCGCCACGGAGGTCAAGGACCTGGCGCAGGAGACCGCCCGGTCCACCGAGGACATCGCGAACCGGGTCGAAGCCATCCAGCGGGACACGAGCAAGGCGGTCGAGGCGATCGCCAGCATCACCACCATCATCGGGCAGATCAGCGAATACCAGACCACCATCGCCTCGGCGGTGGAGGAACAGACCGCCACCAGCCAGGAGATCAACCGCAGCGTCAGCGACGCCGCGGGGGCCTCCGCGGGCATCGCCAGCAACGTGTCGGCGGTCGCCAGCGCCAGCCAGGTGGCCAGCAGCGGCGTCATCCAGACCCACGTCGCCGCCGAGCAGGTCGCCCAGATGTCGCACGACCTCAAGGAACTGGTCTCCCGCTTCACCATCTGAGCCGGGATCGCCGGACGTCACCGACGAGGGGGCCGGCGCCCGAAGGCGCCGGCCCCGCTTCTGCCCGTCGGCTGGCTCCGGTCCCGCCGCGTTGCGACTCAGCGGGCGGCGCCGGGTGCCGAACGGATAGTTATGGCCCCGGCACTGCTCGCCGCCGTACTGATCGTCAAGGACGAGGCCGCGATGCTTCCCGCCTGCCTGGAGTCGCTGGCGGGGGTGGTCGACGAGATCCACGTGCACGACACGGGCTCCGCCGACGGCACACCGGAGCTGGCCGCCCGATACGGCGCCACGGTCACCCGCGGCGCCTGGCGCGACGACTTCTCCGCCGCCCGCAACGAGGCCCGGCGCGGCTGCACGGCGACCTGGATCCTCGCCGCCGATGCCGACCACCGCGTGACGGCCGAGCCCGGCGCGCTGCGGCGGCTGCTGACCGCCGCCACCACGGACGCCCTGCTGGTGGAGGTCGATGACGCCCACCACACGGGCCCCTACCGCCAACGCGAGACCCGGCTGTACCGGCCGGACTCGGTGTCCTGGGCCGGCCGGGTGCACGAGCGGCTGGTCCGCCCCGACGGGTCGGTGCCGGACCGGGAGGCGGTGCCCGCGTCCACGCTGCGGCTGAGCCACCTCGGCCACGCCACGTACGCGGACCGCCTGCGCCGGGCCCAACGCAACCTCGACCTGGCCCAGCGCGACCTGGACGCGCTGACCGCCCGGGGACCGGCCGCCGACCGCGAGCAGATCGCCCGTACGCTGCTCGACCTCGGCCGCGACTGCGCGGCGGCCGAGCAGCGGCAGCAGGCGGTCGACACGTTCGAACTGCTGCGCGAGCTGTTCCCCGGTACGCCGGAGTGGCTGCAGGCCACCGACGCGCTGGCCCGGCTGATGCTGGCGGCCTGCTACGACAAGGTGTGCCTGGTCCTCGTCGAGCAGCTGCGGCAGGCCGGGGCGGCTCCCGCGTACTGTGACTGGCTGGCCGCCCAGGCGATCGCCCAGCTGGGCGATCCGCACCAGGCCGCCGCGCTGCTGGCCGGGGTGGCCGAGGTGGTCGACACCGCCGGGCGCCGGCGTGATCCGGCGGCGCTGCGCGAGCTGAAAGCCCTGGTCGAGCGGCTGTGCACGCTCGCCCCCGCCGGCCCCTGAACACCACCCGCCGCCCGCTCGGATGATCTTGCAAGCCTGCCGCGCCTAGCCTCAGGGACCCGGGTCGATGAAAAACCTCGGCGGCAGTGGATAGATCCGCCCGCCCCGGGCGTCTGTATCTGCGGTCAAGGAACTGGGGCGGGTGAGTGGACGAAGACGAGCGGACGCAACTGACCGAGTTCGTGGCGAGCCGTACTCCGGCGCTGATGCGGGTGGCCTACCTGCTCACCGGGGACCGGCACGCCGCGGAGGACCTCCTGCAGTCGGCGCTGGCCAGGACCATCGCGAAATGGCCCAGCCTGCGCAACGCCGACCCGGAGGGCTATATCCGTACGGTCATGCACCGCGAGCAGCTGAGCTGGTGGCGGCGGCTGCGCCGCTACCGGGAGATCCTTCTCAACCCCGTCAATGAGGTGGCTGATCCCGATTCGAGCACCGACACCGACATCCGGCTCGCGATGCGTACGGCGTTACGGCGGCTACCGCCGACCCAACGCACCGTGGTGGTCCTGCGCTACTACGAGGACCTCACCGAAACGCAGGTGGCCGAGGTGCTCGGGTGCTCGATCGGCACCGTACGCAGCCGCACGCACCGGGCGATCGCCCGGCTGCGGAAGCTGCTGCCGGACATCGAACGCCTGGAGGTGCTGCGATGAGCACCGCGTTTGAGGACCTCATCCGCTCCGCTCTGTCCCAACTAGCCGAGGAGGCACCAACTGTGACAGGCCAGCTCGCTCGAGCGGAGCAACGGATTCGGACCCGCCGCCGCGTGGTCCTGGGTGTGGCGGTGGCGGGCGCGGTGGGCGCCATGGTCATCGCCGCGCCGCTGGCGTTCGCCGCCGGCCATACCCCACACAAGCCACCGGCCGCCCCGGCGGCACCGCACAGCACGGCCCCCACACCGCTGCCCTCCACGCCGACGCCCGAGCCGTCCTGGCCGACCCCGCTGCCATCCGCCCCGACGCCGCTGCCCTCCGGGCCGACGTCGACGCCGTCCTGGCCGATGCCGGAGCCGTCCACGCCGAGCGCGCCGCCGAAGACCACCGCGCCGGGCCCCGGCCCGATTCCCTCGACGCCGTCCTGGCCGACACCGGTGCCGACGCACACCTCGTGGCCGGCTCCCGTTCCCTCCACCGTCGCGACGCCCTACCCGACCACCCCGACAACTCCGCCCCCGGTCCGGTAGCGCGCCCGCAGCCCGTCCCGGGCCCGGCCCATCCAGGTGGTGGGCTGGGCCCGGTCCGGGCTGCACCGGGGGCACCGGGCCGACCTCGGGTACACTTCCGTGAGCGGCTCGCAGTGCTACTGCCCGAGCCGCCTTTCGATGTCGACCATCATGCGCTGCGACCCGACTGGTCTGTGTCGCGCAGGACGACCCTTCCAGGTTCGGAGATTTCATGGCGGCCCGCCGCCCACACCACACACCTTCGTCTTCAGACGTCACGTTCGCCGACCTCGGCCTGCCCACCGCGCTCATCGAGGCGCTGGCCGCCGCCGGGGTCACCAAGCCGTTCCCCATCCAGGCCGCGACCCTGCCCGACGCGCTGAGCGGCCGGGACGTCCTCGGCCGGGGCCGCACCGGTTCGGGCAAGACCTACGCGTTCGTGCTGCCCGTGCTCGCCCGTTTGGCCGCCAGCCGGACGCCGCGAAAGCCGGGGCGCCCCCGCGCGCTGATCCTCGCGCCCACCCGCGAACTCGCCACCCAGATCGCGGCGTCGATCGCGCCGCTGGCCGAGGCGCTGTCCCTGCGTACCCTGACGGTCTTCGGCGGGGTCGGCCCCAACCCGCAGATCGCCGGCCTGCGGCAGGGCGTGGACGTCCTCGTGGCCTGCCCCGGACGCCTCGCCGACCACGTGCAGGCGGGGCACGCCCGCCTCGACGCCGTCGAGATCACCGTGCTGGACGAGGCCGACCACATGGCCGACCTCGGCTTCCTCCCGGTCGTCCGGCGCCTGCTGGAGCAGACGCCGCGCTCCGGGCAGCGGCTGCTGTTCTCGGCCACCCTCGACGCCGGCGTCGACGTCCTGGTACGCCAGTTCCTCACCAAGCCGGTGACCCACAGCGTCGACTCGGCGCTGTCGCCCGTCACGGCGATGTCGCATCACGTGCTGCACGTCCGCGACGACGAGCGGTTCGGGGTGCTGGTCGACCTCGCGGCCGCACCGGGCCGCACGGTGGTCTTCACCCGCACCAAGCGGGGCGCGAAGACCCTCACCCGGCGCCTCGCCGCCGCCGGGGTGCCGGCCGTCGAACTGCACGGCAACCTCGCCCAGAACGCCCGCAACCGCAACCTGACGGCGTTCTCCGACGGTTCCGCGACCACGCTGGTGGCGACGGACATCGCCGCCCGCGGCATCCACGTCGACGACGTCAATCTCGTCATCCACGCGGACCCGCCGGTCGAGCACAAGGCGTACCTGCACCGTTCCGGGCGCACGGCCCGGGCCGGTGCGGAGGGCACGGTGGTCACGCTGATGACCGACGGTCAGGTCTCCGAGGTACGTGACCTGATCCGCAAGGCGGGCATCGTCGCACCGACCACCCGGGTGTCGCCGGGGAGCCCGAAGCTCGCGGAACTCGCGCCCGGCGAGCGTACGTTCGTCGCGCCGCCGGTGGCCGAACCGGTCGCCGCCGAGGCGCCCCGGCGCAGCCACCCGGCCCGCACCGCCACCCTCCGCCCGTCCCAGCCGCGGTCGGATCAGTCACGGTCGGGCCAGCCGCGCTCGGGCCAGGCACGGTCGGGCCAGGCACGGTCGGGCCAGGCACGGTCGGGTCAGCCGCGCTCGGGCCAGCCGCGCTCGGGTCAGTCCCATGCTGGCGCGAACCATGTCGCCCAGACCCGTGCGGGCAGGTCCGGTGCAGCGGCTCCCGCGCCCCGGTCGGGATCCGAGCGGGGCGACGCCTCCACGACGGCGGCACCACGCCCCTCCGGCGCCTCGGCCTTCTCGGCCCGCAGCCGGGTCGGCGCTCGCCGCGGCGGTCGCTGACCGCGGCGCCGCCACGTTCATCGCAGTCACGACGAAGCGGCCCGGCTCATGACGAGCCGGGCCGCTTCGTGTTTCTCTGACGTCAGAGACCGCTGCTGGTACGCCGGCGCCCGGCTTGGTTCGTCCGGGCCGACCCGCGGCCGGCGACCCACCCCGATCGATGACGCGGCATGACTGGGCCTCTACCTGCATAAGTGCGGCAGGGCAGGGGTACGTAGCTTGGGTGACGACCCCCGCCGGGGGCGACGGGGGTCGTCAAAGATTCGGCTCCGGGGGGGTCGAGCCGAATCCGCTCGGTGATCGCGGGGGGCGCTATCACCGAGGGTCTGGAAGCGGAGCCGAAGGATCACACGCGAAACGTGAATCCCAGTCGCACCACAAGCATGCCTCAGCGGAGGGCCCCCGTCGAGTACCGAATGTGACGCAGTGCGACGTTACTGGCGCGTTGCCCTCCCCACCAGGGGCCATGAGGGGCTGAGTCGAAACGGTTACCGGCGAGTCGGGCGACTGGACGGGCGGCCTGATGCGGCTAAACTTTCGGCCCGTGGGCCGCAGCGCCGCGTTTTTCGACCTCGACAAGACCGTCATCGCCAAGTCCAGTGCGCTGGCCTTCGGACGGCCCTTCTATCGCGATGGCCTGATCACCCGGCGTGACGTGGTCAAGTCGGCGTACGCACAGCTCATGTTCCGTCTGGGCGGCGCCGACGAGCAGACCATGGCACGGGTCCGGGACTACCTGGCCGCCCTGTGCAAGGGCTGGTCCGTGGAGCAGGTCCGGCAGATCGTCGCCGAGACCCTGAACGAGCTGATCAACCCGTACGTGTACGCCGAGGCGGCCACGCTGATCGGCGAGCACCAGGCGGCCGGCCGGGACGTGGTGCTGGTGTCGGCGTCCGGCGACGAGATGGTCCGGCCGATCGGCGAGCTGCTCGGGGTCACCGACGTCATCGCGACCCGGATGAGCATCGTGGACGGGCGCTACAGCGGCGAGGTGGAGTTCTACGCGGCGGGGCCGAGCAAGGTCCAGGAGGTCCGGAAGCTGGCCGCCACACGCGGATACGACCTCGCGGAGTGCCACGCGTACTCGGATTCGCACAGTGATCTGCCGTTGCTGGAGGCGGTCGGTCATCCGACAGCGGTGAATCCGGACCGGGCGTTGCGCCGGGTCGCGATGGAGCGGTCCTGGCCGATCCTGGAGTTCCGGCATCCCATTCCGCTGGGTCGGCGCCTGCGCGAACGGCCCGCGGTGCCGGTGGCCGCGGCGGCGATCGGCGTGGGTGTCGGGGTGGCGATCGGCCTGGCCCTGTACGGGCGGCATCGCCGCATCCGGGCCGCCGCAGCAGCCTGATCCGGCTTACGTCTGACTCATCGCGGTACGGGCAATTTGCGCAGCTGAACCCATGGCGATCTAGCGGGCACCGGCGTAGAAAGAAGAAGCGGGATTGAGACCGGATCCCGTGCACCGCCACCGGGAACCCACGCGCGATCAGCCACGGCAGGCACGTTGCGGCGGCACCTCATCGGACCGTCGACAACGACCCAGGTGCACGCTTGATAACCCGGCAGCCGGTGCAGCGGCGGCGCCTCTTCTTCGAGGCGCCGTCCTTGCGTCCAGGGTCCGAGATCGCGGCAGCCACCGAGGCGCCGTCCTTGCGTCCAGGGTCCGAGATCGCGGCAGCCACCGCTGCGACGGGCCGCCGCTACCGGGGTGAGGGGGCCGCGAGCACCGCGTCGGCGACGGTGGTCATCTCGTCCGCACCGGCCTCGACGGCCGCCGCGTAGTGCCGCAGCCACGACCGGAGCCCGTCCGGTGTGCCGGTGGCGTAGGCGCCGGACGCGCCCACGTACTCCGGCTCCCGCGCGAGGTGCCCGGACTCCACCGCGACCAGCCCGCGGGCGTCGAGGCCGCGGCCGATCAGCGTGAGCCGGGCCGCGGCGCGGGCCACCACCCCGGCCGGTCCGGGGAACGGGCGCAGCGTGAGCAGTTCGGCGTGCACCACGGCGGCCAGCAGTAGCGGTGGGGTCCTGTCGTTGCCCGCGACGAGCCCGGCCAGGCCGTCCAGCCGCTGGGCCAGGCCGGGGCTCTCGACGAGGCGACCCAGCTCGGCGTCGGGGACGGCACCTCGTGCGGCCAGGACGTGCAGCTTGGCGAGCACCTGACGGGGCGCGCGGGGCCACAGGTCCACCAGGCCGCCCAGCGCCTCGGCGACGCGCAGCGCACCCTGCACCACCGGGTCGGTGACGGTGCCGGCGCGGACCGCCTCCACGTCGTACCGGCTGCCTTCGAGGGCGGCGCTGGCCACGGCCGCGCGCAGGCTGATCTCGGCGGCGACCGGGCCGCCCTGGCGGCGCAGGGCGCGGTGCCGCAGGGCCTGGTCGACGCGTTCGCGGGCGGCGGTGAACGCGGGCGCGACGTCGGCGAGTTCGAGCAGGGGGGCGAGCGGATCCGTGGCGGGCACGGGCTAACGGTAGCCGCAGGAGAGTCGCCGGAGAAAACACGCCCGAAACGGGGGGTGCGCGAAGGGGCTCGCAAGTGACAAGATTCGCGCAGTACCGCGCACGAGTTGTCCGGTCGGCGCGCACACGGCACCGCTCCGCGCGCCACGGCCCGCAACGGTCGCTCGGCACCCGCGCCGGAACTAGTGTTTTGCCAGAAGAGACCCAGGCCACCCCCCGCACGGCAGAGGAGCCGCCCGCAATGAGCGAGACGCTGGAGAATCTGTACTCCGAGACGCGGCAGTTCCCGCCGCCCGCACCGCTCGCCGCAGCCGCCAACGTGACCGCGGACGCCTACGAACAGGCCGCGGCCGACCGGCTCGGATTCTGGGCGCAGCAGGCGCAGCGCCTGTCCTGGGCGCAGCCCTGGACGGAGGTCCTGGACTGGTCGAACCCGCCGTTCGCGAAGTGGTTCACCGGCGGCAAGCTGAACGTCGCGTACAACTGCGTGGACCGGCACGTCGAGGCGGGACTCGGCGACAGGGTGGCCATCCACTGGGAGGGCGAGCCCGGCGACACCCGCACGATCACGTACAACGACCTGCTGACCAGCGTGAGCCAGGCGGCGAACACGCTCACCGAGCTGGGCGTCTCGGCCGGTGACCGGGTGGCGATCTATCTGCCGATGGTCCCCGAGGCGGCGGTCGCGATGCTGGCCTGCGCCCGGATCGGCGCGATGCACAGCGTGGTCTTCGGCGGGTTCTCGGTGGACGCGCTGTCCACCCGGATCATCGACGCGGACGCGAAGGTGGTCATCACGGCCGACGGCGGCTACCGGCGCGGAAAGCCGTCCGCGCTCAAGCCGACCGTCGACGAGGCCGTGGCCCGCTGCCCCGGCGTCGAGCACGTGCTGGTGGTCCGCCGCACCGGCCAGGACGTGGCGTGGGGCGAGAAGGACCTGTGGTGGCACGAGACCGTCGAGCGGGCCGCCACCACGCACAAGCCGGAGGCGTTCGACGCCGAGCAGCCGCTGTACATCCTCTACACCTCGGGCACCACGGGTAAGCCGAAGGGCATTCTGCACACCACGGGCGGATACCTGACCCAGGTGTCGTACACGTTCCACGCGGTCTTCGACCACAAGCCCGAGACTGACGTCTTCTGGTGCACGGCCGACGTCGGCTGGGTCACCGGGCACTCGTACATCGTCTACGGCCCGCTCTCCAACGGCGCCACCCAGATCATGTACGAGGGCACCCCGGACACCCCCCACAAGGGACGGTTCTGGGAGATCGTCGACAAGTACAAGGCGACGATCCTGTACACCGCGCCGACGCTGATCCGCACGATGATGAAGTGGGGCGACGACATCCCCGCCAAGTACGACCTGTCGTCGCTGCGGCTGCTCGGCAGCGTCGGTGAGCCGATCAACCCCGAGGCGTGGATGTGGTACAGGGCGAACGTCGGCCGCGACCGCTGCCCGATCGTGGACACCTGGTGGCAGACGGAGACCGGCGGCATCATGATCTCGCCGCTGCCCGGCGTGACCGTTACCAAGCCCGGTTCGGCGATGACCCCGCTGCCGGGCATCTCGGCCGACGTCGTGGACGACACGGCTGCCTCCGTACCCAATGGTGGTGGGGGTTTCCTGGTGTTGCGCGAGCCGTGGCCGTCGATGCTGCGCACGATCTGGGGTGATGACCAGCGGTTCATCGACACCTACTGGTCGCGGTTCGGCGCGGGTGCGGGGAACGGCGACGAGTGGGTGTACTTCGCGGGCGACGGGGCGAAGCGCGACGAGGACGGCGCGCTGTGGCTGCTCGGGCGCGTCGACGACGTCATGCTCGTCTCCGGGCACAACATCTCGACCACCGAGGTGGAGTCGGCGCTGGTGTCGCACCCGTCGGTGGCGGAGGCCGCGGTGGTCGGCGCGACCGACCCGACCACGGGCCAGGCGATCGTGGCGTTCACCATCCCGCGCGGCAACGTCGACGCCGAGGGCGAGGCGGGCGAGCGGCTGATCCAGGATCTGCGCAACCACGTCGCCAAGACGCTGGGGCCGATCGCCAAGCCGCGGCAGATCATGCTCGTGCCCGAGCTGCCCAAGACCCGGTCTGGCAAGATCATGCGGCGGCTGCTGCGGGACGTGGCGGAGCACCGGTCGCTGGGCGACGTCACGACACTGCAGGACTCCGCGGTGATGGAGCTGATCTCCTCCGGCATGAAGTCGGGCAAGTCCGAGGACTGAGATTTCCGTACGGCCAACTGTCGGCGCCCGGGGCCCTGAGCCCCGGGCGCCGTCGTGTGCGCGCCGAATCGCCGGTTTTCGTCGATGGACGGTGATGATGATCTAAGTCTTACGGTGTCGACTTGTTAACAGCGGATAACTTTTCGATCCCCAACCGCGGGCAAGATCTTCCGTCCAGTGATCTATTTGCATACGTTCTCCGTCAACCCCGGACCCGGGGCCGATGACGCCGCCGCTGCTGCTCAGCGCGCCGGCACGGTCAACGGAGGTACGTAGTGCGCAAGGTGGTCGTTGGACTGCTGGGCGCCGCGATGGTCACCAGCGTCGGGGTCACGTTCCCCGGCGCGGCCACGGCGGCGCCGCCCGCGGATCCCAGCCGGATCGGTGCCGAACACCGGGTGGCCATGGAGGATCTGCCCAGCCGGCTCGAGGAGAAGCGGCGCGAGCTGCGCGAGGAGGCGGTGAACGGCCTCCTCAAGGGCACCGTCAAGACGGAACGCCGCGGGCACAGCCTCGTCGCGAAGGTCGGCCAGACCAACGGCGCGTTCGGCAGCCAGCGGGTCGCCGCGGCCGGCGCCGACCAGTACGTCGAGCTGGGCCGCGAGCGCACCGACAAGATCTTCGTCATCCTCGCCGAGTTCGGTAACCAGCGGCACCCGGACTACCCCGACGTCGACACCGACCCGGACACGGACGGCCCGACCACGTTCAACGGCCCGCTGCACAACCGGATCACGCAGCCCGACCGGCGCGTCGACAACTCCAAGGTCTGGCAGGCCGACTTCAACCGCGCGCACTACCAGCAGATGTACTTCGGCACGGGCGCGGGCGTCGAGTCGCTGAAGACGTACTACGAGGCGCAGTCGTCCGGGCGCTACAGCGTCGACGGCGAGGTCTCCGACTGGGTCAAGGTCCCGTACAACGAGGCCCGGTACGGCCGCAACTGCAAGGACGCGCAGACCTGCGACCCGAACAACGCCTGGGCTCTGGTCCGCGACGCGGCCAACCAGTGGTACGCGGGCCAGAAGGCGGCGGGTCGCACCGACGCCCAGATCAAGGCCCAGTTGCAGAGCTACGACCAGTACGACCGCTACGACTACGACCACGACGGCAACTTCGACGAGCCCGACGGCTACCTCGACCACTTCCAGATCGTCCACGCCGGTGGCGACGAGTCCGACGGCGACAAGCAGCAGGGCGAGGACGCCATCTGGGCGCACCGCTGGTACGCCTGGGAGAGCGAGAACGAGACCGGCCCCGCGGGCAACCTGCTCGGCGGCACCCAGATCGGCACCTCCGGCATCTGGATCGGCGACTACACCATGCAGCCGGAGAACGGCGGCCTGAGCGTCTTCGCCCACGAGTACGGCCACGACCTGGGCCTGCCGGACGACTACGACACCAGCGACGGCAAGGACAAGACGGGGGACAACAACGAGTTCTGGACGCTGATGGCGCAGAGCCGGCTCAGTGGCGCCGGCGAGCCCAACGGCACCCGCCCCGGTGACCTGGGCGCGTGGAACAAGCTGCAGCTCGGCTGGCTCAACGTCGCGAAGGTCAACGCCGGCTCCAGCGCGACGATCGACCTGGGCCCGCAGGAGTACAACACCGCCAAGCCGCAGGCCGCGGTCGTCGTGCTGCCGAGCAAGTCCGTGACCCGCCAGCACGGCACGCCGTACGCGGGCCAGAAGCAGTACTTCTCCGGCAACGCCCAGAAGCTCAACACCACGCTGACCCGGACGGTCGACCTCAGCGGGGCGACCACGGCGGCGCTGCGGCTCAAGGCCCGCTACACCATCGAGGAGAACTTCGACTTCCTGTACGTCGAGGCCTCGACCGACGCGGGCCGGACGTGGACGGCGCTGGACGGCACCGTGGGCGGTGCGCCGTTCGTCAAGGACGGCTCGAAGACCCGCCCGGCGATCACCGGCACGAAGACCAGCTGGACGGACGTCGTGGTGCCGCTGAACGCGTACGCCGGGAAGAAGCCGATGATCCGGCTGCGCTACAAGACGGACGGCGCTGTCGCGAGTGGTGGCTTCCTCGCCGACAACCTGACCGTCGTGACCAACGGCGTCGCGGGTACACCGGACGGCGCCGAGACCACGGGAGCCTGGACGCCCGCCGGCTTCAAGGTCGTCGGCACCACGAGCCAGGAGACCTTCGACAACTTCTACATCGCCGGCAACCGCAGCTACGTGTCGTACGACAAGTACCTGAAGACCGGCCCGTACAACTACGGCTGGGCGTCGTCGCGGCCGGACTATGCGGAGCACTTCGCGTTGCAGCCGGGCCTGCTGATCTCGTACAACGACGCCTCGCAGGAGGACAACAACGTCAACGAGCATCCCGGTGCGGGCCGCAACCTGATCATCGACTCGCACCCGACGGTGCTGAACAACGTGAACGGTGCCCCGTGGGCGTCGCGGATCCAGAACTACGACGCCCCGTTCGGGCTGACTCCGACGGATGCGCTCCCGCTGCACGTCGACGGCCGGGCCTCGACCATCCAGAGCCGGGCCGCGCAGCCGCTGTTCGACGACACCAAGTCGTACTACGACTCGCGGACCAGGACGACCGGCGTCAAGCTGCCCGCCCTGGGCGTGAAGATCCAGGTGGTATCGCAGGACGGCACGACCATGAGGATCAAGATTTCCTGAGTACGACCGCGCAGCAGCGCACCGGAGGGCGGCCCGTTTCGGGCCGCCCTCCTTTCTGTTGGTGATATGTGTCGATGGCATTTTCTTGCGCATTGTGCCTGCCAACAGTGCAAGATCCATCGATACAAACCGATCTCCAGATCTTCCTTTGATCGATGTCTTTGCATACGTTCTGCGTCAGCCCCGTTACCCGGGGTGGACACTCGCCGACCGTGCTCAACCCGCACCTCGGCTCATGTCGACGGAGGTACGTATGCGCAAGGTGGTCGTTGGACTGCTCGGCGCCGTGATGGTCACCAGCGTCGGGGGCATGCTTCCCGCCGCGGCCGTGGCGGCGCCGCCCGCGGACCCCGGACCGGCCCAGGCCGGATCCCGAGCGCCAGCGGACGACCGGCCCAACCCGTTGGAACAGAAGCGGCGCGAACTGCGTCAGCAGGCAGTGAACGGAGTCCTGAAGGGCACCGTCCAGACGGAACGGCGCGGCGGCAGCCTGGTCGCCAAGGTCGGCCGGACCCAGGGCGCCGGCGTGAGCGGCCGCCGCCCCGGCCCGTCCGGCGCGAGCCAGTACGTCGAGCTCAGCCGCGAACGCACCGACAAGATATTCGTGATCCTCGCCGAGTTCGGCAACGAACGGCACCCGGACTACCCCGACGTCGACAGCGACCCCACGGTGCCCGGTCCGACCACGTTCGACGGACCGCTGCACAACCACATCACCCAGCCCGACCGCGCCCGCGACAACACGACCGTGTGGCAGCCGGACTACAACCGTGACCACTACCGGCAGATGTACTTCGGCAAGGGCGCGGGCGTCGAATCCCTGAAGACCTACTACGAGGCGCAGTCGTCCGGGCGCTATAGCGTCGACGGCGAGGTCACCGACTGGGTCAAGGTCAAATACAACGAGGCCCGGTACGGCCGCAACTGCGCCGACCCCGCCGCCTGCGACACCCACAACGCCTGGGCGCTGGTCCGCGACGCCGCCAACCAGTGGTACGCCGACCAGAAGGCCGCCGGCCGCACCGACGCCGAGATCAAGGCGGACCTACAGAGCTTCGACCAGTACGACCGCTACGACTACGACGGTGACGGCAACTTCAACGAGCCCGACGGCTACCTCGACCACTTCCAGATCGTCCACGCCGGTGGCGACGAATCCGACGGCGACCCGCAGCAGGGCGAGGACGCCATCTGGGCGCACCGCTGGTACGCGTACTCCAGCTCCGGGGTAGCCGGCCCGACCGGCAACCTGGCCGGTGGCACCCAGATCGGCGACACCGGCATCTGGATCGGCGACTACACCATGCAGCCCGAGAACGGCGGCCTGAGCGTCTTCGCCCACGAGTACGGTCACGACCTCGGCCTGCCCGACGACTACGACACCAGCGGCGCGTCGAACAACAACAACGAGTTCTGGACGCTGATGGCGCAGAGCCGGCTCAACGGGGCCGGCGAACCGATCGGCACCCGCCCCGGCGACATCGGCGCGTGGAACAAGCTGCAGCTCGGCTGGCTCGACTACGAGACCGTCAAGGCCGGCAAGACGAAGACCATCGACCTCGGGCCGCAGGAATACAACACCACGAACGCGCAGGCGGCGGTCGTGGTGTTGCCCGACAAGACGGTCACCCGGAGCCTGGGCGCACCGTACGCCGGCGACAACCAGTTCTTCTCCGGCAACGACGACAACCTCGACACCTCGCTGAGCCGTACGGTCGATCTCAGCAAGGCCGCCTCGGCCACGCTGAGCCTCAAGGCCCGCTACACCATCGAGAAGGACTTCGACTACCTGTACGCCGAGGCCTCCACGGACGGCGGCAAGTCGTGGACCGTGCTCGACGGCACCATCGGCGGCGCCCCCTTCGCCCGGGACGGCAACAACCTGCCGGCCCTCACCGGATCCCAGCCCGCCTGGACCGACATGGTCGTGCCGCTGACCGCGTACGCGGGCAAGAAGCCCCTCGTGCGGCTGCACTACAAGACGGACGGCGGCGTCTCGTCGGGCGGGTTCTTCGCCGACGACATCGCGGTGACGGTCGACGGCGTCCCCGGCGCCACCGACGGCGCCGAGGGCATGCCGGCGTGGAACGAGGCAGGGTTCAGCGTCGTCGGCGCCACCGCCGAGGACACCTACGACAACTTCTACATCGCCGGCTACCGCAACTACATCTCGTACGACAAGTACCTGAAGACCGGTCCGTACAACTTCGGCTGGATCTCCACCAAGCCGGACTGGGTGGAGCACTTCTCCTACCAGCCGGGCCTGCTCATCTCGTACAACGACACGTCCTTCAAGGACAACAACGTCAACAAGCACCCCGGCCAGGGTCGCAACCTGATCATCGACTCGCACCCGGCGGCCATGTTCAACCTGGAAGGCAACCCCTGGCGGTCACGCATCCAGCTGTACGACGCGCCGTTCGGGCTGACCAAGGCGGATTCGTTCACGCTGCACGTCGACGGCAAGGCGTCGTACATCCGGGGTCAGGCCGGACAGCCGCTGTTCGACGACACCCAGTCGTACTGGGACGCGGACATTCCGTGGTCGGGCGTCAAGCTGCCCGCCGTCGGGGTCAAGATCCAGGTGCTGTCCCAGCGCGGCAGCACGATGACCATCAAGATCTCCTGAGTACGCCGTCCGGCGGCGCCCCTGGGCTTCGGCTCTCCGGCGCCGCCGGACCGCTTGCCCGGTTTAAGCCAGTTTCCGACCGGGGCGCTGCCCGGCGCGCACCCAGCGCCTAGGCTGTCCGGCATGAGCGCCCGGGTGGACGAGTCGTGCGTCCTGGTCGAAGGTCCGTGGACCCACCGATTCGTCGGGGCCAACGGCAGCCGGTTCCACGTCGTCGAGGCGGGCACCGGGCCGCTGGTGTTGTTCCTGCACGGGTTTCCCGAATTCTGGTGGGCGTGGCACGACATCATGACCGAGGTCGCCGACGCGGGATTCCGCGCCGTCGCGATCGACCTGCGCGGCTACGGCGCCAGCGACAAACCACCCCGCGGGTACGACGGTTACACCATGGCCGCGGACGTCACCGGCCTCATCCGGGCCCTGGGCGAACGCTCCGCGATGATCGTCGGGGCGGGCGCGGGCGGCATGATCGGCTGGACCGCCGCCGCCTTCCACCCCAAGATGGTCAGCCGCCTGGTGGTGCTGGGGGCCGCCCACCCGCTGCGGTTGCGCGCGGCCCTGTTCGCCGACCCTCGGGGCCAGTTCGCCGCGACCTCACCCATGCTGCGCTTCCAGGTGCCGCGCTACGAGCACGTACTCACCCGCGACAACGCCGCCCTGGTCGGCGAGCTGATGCACCGGTGGAGCGGCCCCGCATGGGCCCAGACCGACGAGTACGCCGACTACGAGGCGCGCTGCCGGGAGGCGATGCAGATCCCGCAAGCTGCGTTCTGCGCCCTGGAGGCGTACCGGTGGGTGTTCCGGTCGGCGCTGCGGCTGCAGGGCTACCGGTTCGTCAAACTCATGCAGCGCCCGCTCATCACGCCGACGCTGCAGCTGCACGGGGCACTGGACACGGCGACGCTGCCCCGCACCGCGCAGGGCTCGGGCCGCTACGTGATCGCCCCGTACGAATGGCGCCTCATCGCGGACGCCGGCCACTTCCTGCACCGGGAGGCGACCGAGACGGTGACCGGCGAGATCCTGCGCTGGCTCAAGGCGAACTGAGGCCGCTTCCGCTCCGGAACCCGAGGCGTCAGACGCGGTGCTCGATGATGTCGGTGACCTCGTGGGCCGGCGCCCAGCCCTGGTAGACGCCGAAGTCGAACTCCTCCAGCCCGAGCGCACGGGCCATCGGCGCCCGGCCACCCGTGTACTCCAGGCGCAGCCAGGTGTCCGCCTCGGCGAGCACGATGAACGGCTCACCGCGCCACGTGCAGGTGGTGCGCACGTACGTGATGTCCTCGTACTCGCCGGGCCGCAGCACCCGCACGAAGCGCCCCGGCCGGATCTCTGTGAAACCCGCACCCGGCTCGGGAATGTAGATGCGCACGTTGTCGCCGTCGGGGGCCGCCTCGTACTCGCGGCCCTGCCATATCGCCAGGTAGCCGTCGCGCATCACCGCTCACCGACCTGACGCCAGACCGGCCCGTCGCAGTCGAGCACGGCCACCATCGTGGTGGTGCCATCCGCGTCGATCCGCCACAGCTGGGCACCGTGCGGCAGTCGCACACTGTCCACCTTGAACTCCGCGATCACGTCACGCCCCTCACCGGGCGCGAAGCCATTGCCCCGGAACGGTGCACGCTCGATCACCCAGCCGTCCATGGCGCGCAGGGCCTGCTCGTTCTGCCCGCCGTAGGGGATGCGGTACAAGCTGGGCCGGTACGCGGGCCAGCGCAGCACGTACGCCTCCTTGGCGTCCGCCTGGTACGGCGAGCCGTCGTAGAGCAGGCCCAGTGCCGCGAACAACTCGACAGGGGTGTTCAGGTGCGCCACCTCGCTGGCCCGGTGCACGAACCCGGCCGCCCGGTCGTATCCGCGCTCCAGGAGGTAGTCGACCTGCTCCGGCGGCACCGTCTTCTGCATGACCGTGGCGTGCTGGGCCGGATCGCTGGCCCGCTCCGGCAGCGGCAGCGGTGCCGGTTCATCCGGCACCAGGTCGTCGGACGGGTCCAGACCCAGCCCGGATTCGATCGCCCAGTCGGCGAGCGCGATGACCTGTGGTCCCGGATAGGTCGCGCCGACCGGGCTACCGGGGTTGACCGCGAACGACCAGGCCGGGTCGGGCCAGTTGCGGATCAGGTCGACGAACCGCACCGCCACCGTACGGGTCGGCTCGGCGTAGTACTCGGCCAACCGGTCCCGGCTGGTGAACACCACCAGGTACGGCTCGCCGTCCAGGTCCTCCGTACGGAACGCGAAGCCGGACTCGCCCGGCGAGCTGCCCGGCCGGGAGTGGTGAGCCACCGGTACGAGCACCGTGGCCAGCAGCAGAGTGGAGAGGAACGCATCGGTGCTACGGCTGCCGGCGGCGAGGTAGAGGTCCTGTTCGACCGCGTTCGCCGGAAAGAAGTCGTCCTCGGCGGTGGTCAAACCCTGAGTGGTCAGGCCCTGAGCGGTCTCTCCGGCGGCGCCTCTGCGCTCTGCGGCATCATCCTCGGTGGTTCCGTCACCTGACCCTCGGCCCGCGGCCGCTCGGGCGCCGCCGGTCGACTGCTCAAAACTCTCGCCTGCCGCCCGGCTTCCGGCAGCCCTGCTTCCGGCAGCCTTGCTTCCACCGTCGCCCGGGGTGGTCCGGCTTCCGCCGTCCTGGCGCCGCACCGACGGGCTCGCCTGACGCCCGGACGCCTCGTCCGCCACCTCGTGATCGGTGTCGGGCACCGGCGTGGACTCCGTGCCTGGTGCGGGGCGACCGGCGACGAGCTGACTCGCCGAAGCCCGCGCGGTCTCGCCACCCGGTAGATCCCCCGAAACCGAGTCGCCGGTGGCGCCATCCTCCCGCGACCGCGAGGCGGTTCCGGTGCTCCCACCCACCGATCCACCAGACACCGGGCCCACCGCCGACGGCCCGCCGGACACCGGGCTCACCACCGACGGTCCATCGGATACCGAGCCCACAACCGACGGGCCACCGGACGCCGAGCGCGCAACCGACGGGCCACCCGGCGCCGACGGTTGCATGGTCGAGGACACGCGGCTCTCGGCCGAGGGCGCGCCAGAGGTGGCAGCTGACGGTCGGTCGGACACGGGCGCGACCGACGACCCATCCGACGCGGGCGCGGTTGACGGCCGACCCGACGTGGGCGTGACCGACGGCCCGCCCGACGTGGGTGCGACCGAGGGTCCGCCGGACGTGGGTGCGACCGAGGGTCCGCCGGACGTGGGTGTGACCGACGGCCCGCCGGACGTGGGTGTGACCGACGGCCCGCCCGACGTGGGTGTGAGGGACGGCCCGCTCGATACGGGTGCGGCCGAAAGCCCACCCGGCATCGGCGGGGCGGACGTGCCACTGACCGATGGCGGCCCGCCCACGGTCATGGGCTTCGCCTCGGTCGACGGGCCGGCCGTCGACGAACGGCTCCTGCCCGACGAGTCGGCGGTCGGCGCCGAAGTGGAGTCCGGAAGATCCAGCTGCCTATCGAACGACCGCCCGGCCGACGCACCACCAGGAACAACCGGTGGCGCGATTCCGGATCGTGGCGTTTCCCGGGCGCCCGCCGGGCCGGCACCGGGCGCCGATGAGCCGGGCGCTTCGGGCGGCACCGCGACACCACCCGGCCGCGCACCTGACTCACCTGACCGGATACCGACGTCACCTGGGCGCGTGCCGGCCTCACCTGGGCGCGTGCCGGCCTCACCTGGGCGCGTGCCGGCCTCGCCCGGGCGCGTGCCGATCTCACCCGGCCATGTGCCGGCCTCGCCGGGGCGCGTGCCGATCTCACCCGGCCATGTGTCGGCCTCGCCGGGCAGCGGGGCAGGGGCGGTGCGGGTCCCAGTGAAGGTGGGCGTTGCGGCGGACGCCGGGCTGGATGGTTCCGCCGGTGGCATGGGCTGCCGACGCGGTAGCGGATCGACGGAGCCGGGCGCGCCTGGACCGAAGTCCGGCGCGGCGGAGATCGCCGGCCGAGCGCCTGGCGACAGGTCGTCGGCGGGCTGGCCGCCGGTGAGGTGGGACGGCACCGGCGGCGTTTGAGCCATGGGCGTGCGCGTCGGCAGCGGGGCCCGCGGATCCTGCAGCGGGGGCAGGGAGGGGCGGCCGTCGCCTGAGGGGCCCGACGGAACCGACGGAGGCCGGTAGGCGGCGGGGGCGCTCGGCGCCGCGCCGGAAGCAGCGGTGGGCGCCTGCCCACCGGGTGCACGGGTCGGCGCACCATCCGGCAATGCCGTGCCGGGTGTCCGCATGGGCAGGCTGCCGGGGCCGCTGGGGGCCGCGCTACCGGGGGCGGCGCCGCCACGGGCGTACTGGTCCGTCGGATAGCCGGCCGGCTGGTCCGTCGGATAGCCGGCCGGGCCGCGCGGCGCTTCGGCCTCAGGGCGATACGGCGCGGCCGCACCAGCCGGTTCGGCGGCACCGAGCGGCCCACCGGAGCCGGACGGCCCGGCGGTCAGCGCGCCCGCGTGCAGGTCCTGCATGTTCTGGCCGGGACTGGCGCCTTCGCGCGCCGGGCCCCGGGTCGGCAACCGCAGGTCGCCGCGGGCCAGTTGTGCGACGAACCATGCCGGCAGGTAGCCCTCGATCGGCAGGCCGGGGTTGACGGCCAGCCACCATTCGAGGTTGGGCCAGGTGTTGGCCAGCTCCAGGTAGGGCACTCGGCGCGCGGAGCCGGTGTAGTCGGCCAGGCATGCCTGCATGGCCGATGGAGAGGTGAAGGCGAGAACGTGAGTGCGCCCGCCGGTGCTCCAGGTCCCCCAGCCCAGCGGGGCCAGACCGGCCAGCGCGTCAGCCGACACCGGCAGCAGCAGGTCGACACCGGCAAGGATGCGGAAGTACGACTCCTGGTCGTCGGTGCGCAGCGCATCGCGCATCGCCATCTCGGCGTCCGTCGCCGGTTGCCACTCGGACACGTCCACCTCTCCCTTCACGGCGAACGCGGGCCATCTCAACGCGTACAACCTACAAGGTCAGGGCGGGATCACAACGGGCGGCCGTACGGAGACAACCAACTCGGGTGTAACCCGGCACGAACGTTGATCCTGGCACGAAAGTGAATCGCGGATTCACGTCGCGCAGGGAAGCCACGCGGCGACCGTCTGTGAGACGGGGATAAGCGTAGAAGGCCGGGCCCGCCATGTCGACAGGCCCGGCCTTCTCCTCACCGCTACTGGAAGCGGTGCTGCGCCTTACGCTCGGTGTCCTGGTAGTCGGCGGCCGACTCGTCCACCGCGATCTTGATGTCGTGCAGGATGTGCTGCAGGTCCTTCGCCGCACTCCGCCACTTGTGCTGCCGCTGCGAATAGGCGTCCTGAGCCGCACCGCTCCAGGTGGAGACGAGCGGGCGCGCATCCTGCTCGAGCTGGCCGAGCTGCGAGCTGAGCTCGTTGAGCGCCTTCTGAATGTCGGCACTCGCCTGCTGCAGAGCGCCGAAGTTGACCAGAAGCAAGCCGTTGTCCATCAGATTCCTCCCCGTGTGATCTCAGAGCGGCAGCGTGTAGCTGCCGCCGGACTTGGACACGCGGGCGGCGGCCTCGCTGTCGGAGGCGTCGTAGCCGACGCCGGACGTGCGGATCGCTTCCGCCGTCTCCTGCAGTGCCCGGTTGAGGTTGTCGAGGTCGCGGGCGTACTGCGCCTTGACCTGCTCGAACTTCTGAGCGCCCATACCCTTCCAGGCACTACTAAGCACGGACAACTCGGACATCAGGTTGTTCAACATGGACTGCAATCCGCTGTTGACCGTCTCGAACTTCGCGGCGGTCGTCGCCATCACCGCGGATTCTGCTTGCGTCTGGGCCACCCCGGACGTCACCCCGCTCCCTCGTCTAGGTCTGCCTCGCACCGGCTCCCGAATGGACCGGTCGTTCGATACGACCGCCGGTGCTCGCTTCGGAGGCTCATCAGGCTAGCCCCTTCCGGCCGCGCCGTGGGGGCAGCCAGGGCAGCCACCTCAGAACTTGCGTCGCCGACCGTAGCCGGTGCGAGCTGGGCCGCGACAGCCCGGCGGGCCGGCGTGTGGACAACTCCGGCCAGCCATCGACCCTCGTCCACAGGCCCCCTGCGAACCGGCCGGAGGCCCTAACATGGGCCGCGCAGCGAAGGTGAATACACCGCGACGATCGGGGAGGCGACGCAGAGTGACAGCCTTGGCGGGCAGCCGTCTGTCCGAGATCGGGGTGACCGACCCGCCGCCCCAGCGCCGTGCCCGGATACGGCCCGGCCGCATCTTCGGGATCCGGGTGGGGCAGCTCATCGGCACCCAGCTCGCCGCGGTCGCGGTGGTCATCGGGGCGGCGCGCGGCCCGATCACCCTGGCGGCCGGGGCGGCACTCGCCCTGGTCCTGCTGAGCGTGACCTGGCTACGGCTGCGTGGCCGGTGGGCGTTCGAGTGGCTGTCCACCGCACTGCGCTACGCCGGGCGGCGCCACGTCGTCGCGGTCGACGCCGCACCGACCGCCCTGCTCGAATTCACGGCACCAGGGACCAGGGTCGAGAATGCCGAGCTCGCCGGGGATCCCGCGGCGCTGTTCGTCGACGCTCGCGGGCTGACCGCGGTGCTGGAGCTCGGCGACCCGGCCGGCCTGCTGGCGGAGTCGTTTCCCGCCCTGCCGTCGCCCGGCAGCCTGCTCCCGCCCGCCGGTACGGGTCACCCACCCTGCCGCATCCAGCTGCTGCTCACCGGTGCGCCGGCACCGACACTGCGGGCGGGCGGAGGCACCCCCGCCAACTCGTATCGTCAGCTCACCGAGGGGCGCTTGCTCGGGCACAGCCGCGCGCTGCTGGCCGTCCGGGTGATGCATGCCGAGGGCTGGTCCCCGGCCGACCTGCGGCAGGCCCTGTCCGGCCTGGTGCGGAAGCTGCCGAAGCGGCTCGGCTCGATACCGGTCCGGCCGCTCGGTGAGGCCGCGGCCGCCCGGGTCATCGCTGAGCTGGCCCACGACGACGGCGTCGGATCGGCCCAGGAGAGCTGGTCCGGCCTCCAGATCGGCGGCCTCAGCCAGGCCACGTTCCGGGTGCACCGGTGGCCGGATCCGCGACAGGAGACCGCGCAACGGCTCGTGCCCCGGCTGCTGTCGCTGCCGGCAGCCGCCACCACCGTGGCCGTGACCGCGGGGCCGCGCGGCCCCCTGGACGGCGCGGCCACCACCGAGCTGACGCTCCGCCTCGCCGCTCCGGATCCGTCGGCGCTGGGCGTTGCCACTCAGGCGCTGCGCAGCCTGCTCTCCACCGAACGCGCACAGGCCAGCCGACTCGACGGTGAGCACCTCGACGGGCTGGCGGCGACCCTGCCGCTCGGCAGCGGCCACGGCGGCGACGCACTGACCACCGGCCGACCGACGCGCGGTACGCATCCAGCCGAGCTGGCCGACGGCCTGGAGTTGCCGGTCGCCGTCTCCGGCCTGATGCTGGGCGCCAACCGGTACGGCGACCCCGTGGTGACCCGGCTGTTCCGCCCCGAGCAGACCCGCGTCCTGCTGGTCGGCGGGGTGCGCTGCGCCCAGTTGGTCGCCCTGCGGGCCATGGCGGTGGGTGCGCGGGTCATCGTGCAGACCGCCCGCCCGTACGCGTGGGAGCCGTTCGTACGCGGGGCCGCCGTGCCCGGTGAGTCGATCGCGGTCATCCCGCCGGGCCGCGCGGTGGAGATTCCGCCCGGATCGGCGCTGCACCCGCTGCTGGTGATCGTCGACGTCGGCCCCGTGGGTGCGGACAACCGACCCGGTGCCGGATTCCAGGCGACCCTGGTCGTGCGCGACGAGTTCGGCCCGGCCGACGTGGACGTGGCCTCGCGCGCCGACCTGCTCGTCGTCCAGCCGCTGCGACCGGATGAGGCGTCCGTGCTGGGACCGGCGCTCGGGCTGGGCGAGGCCGCGCAGTGGCTGACCCGCATCCGCGCCGACATGGTGGGCGTCATCAATCGGCGAGCGGTGCGTTGGGCGGCCCTGGCGCAGACACCGATCGAGGCGCAGCTGATCGGCCCGCTCGACCGGGGCTGACTTACGGGCCCGCCCACCCAAGCCGGGACAGGCCCAGCAGGAGAAAGGCTGAGGCCCGGACAAGTCCGGCCGGAGGACGTCCGAGGCTGGGCCGGGCAGGGCAGGGAAAGGCCGAGGCACGGACAGGTCCGACAGGAGTAAGGCCGGGGCGGGCCGGGCAGGGAGAAAGGCCGGGGGCGGCTCCCGGCCGCTTTGACAACGATCTGCGCAAGATCGCGGGGCGTCCGGCCTGGCAGTGGCATGGCCGTGGCACCATCCCGTGCCATGGGCATCATCCTCCGGTTGGTGATCACCGCGGTTTCGCTGTGGGTAGCCACCATCCTCATCGAAGGAATCCGGCTCACCACGGATTCCGTACCGGCCAAGGTCGGCACGCTGCTGGCCGTGGCGGCGATCTTCGGTCTCGTCAACGCGATCCTGCGCCCGGTCATCAAGCTGCTCGGCTGCGGGCTGTACGTGCTGACCCTCGGCCTCATCGCGTTCATCGTCAACGGCGCGCTGTTCCTGCTGACGAGCTGGATCGCCGGTCAGCTCAACCTGCCGTTCCACGTCGACAACTTCTGGCCCGCCGGGGTTCTCGGCGCGATCGTGGTCGGCGTCGTGAGCTGGGTGCTCAACATGCTGGTCCCCGACGGCGACGACTGAGCGCCGCCGCCGACCGATCCCACGCGCGGAAGTGTCCTGCCCGCGGCAGGCCGCTTCCGCGCGTTGTTTGTCGGGGTGACGAGTCGGGTGATGAGCAGCGTGCGGGCCGGGCAGGCCAGCAGGGACGGGTCGTCGCCCCCGCCCCGGCCGTGAGCTGCGACATATGCAAGGAGCGGATCTCGTTTCGCAACTTACTGTTGGCGAATGAGTGACGAACGCCGCGGCTACGTGTACGGGCTCTCCGCGTACGTGATGTGGGGTTTCTTCCCGATCTACTTCAAGCTCCTGCGGCCCGCCGCGCCGCTGGAGATCCTCGCGCACCGGGTGATCTGGTCCGTACTCTTCGTCAGCCTGGTGCTGGCCGCCATGCGCAACTGGCGCTTCCTGAGCCGCCTCGTACGCGACCGGCGACGGCTCGGCGGGGCAGCGCTCGCGGCGGTGTTCATCGGGCTGAACTGGGCCACCTACATCTACGGCGTCAACTCGTCGCGGGTGGTCGAGACGGCTCTCGGGTACTTCATCACGCCCCTGGTGGTCGTGCTGCTGGGCGTCACCGTGCAGCGGGAGCGCCTGCGCGGGTGGCAGTGGGTAGCGGTCGGCGTCGGTACGCTCGCCGTGGCCGTGCTGACTGTCGACTACGGCCGGCTCCCCTACATCGCGTTGACGCTGGCGGCGACGTTCGGCACGTACAGTTTGATCAAGAAGCGGTTGTCACTGCCGCCCGCGGAGGGGCTGTTCGTCGAGTCCGCCGTGCTGGCGCTGCCCGCGCTGATCTACCTCGGCTGGCTGGGCAACGCGGGCGATGCCACGTTCGGGCACGTCTCGGCCGGGCACACCGCACTCATGATGTTGTCCGGGGTGGCGACGGCGATTCCGCTGCTGCTCTTCGCGGCCTCGGCCAACCGGGTCTCGCTCGTCGGCATGGGCATGATGCAGTACGTGGCGCCGATCCTGCAGCTGGCCTGCGGGGTGCTGCTCTACCACGAGCCGATGCCGGGGCCGCGGCTCGCGGGCTTCGCCCTCGTCTGGATCGCGCTGATCATCTTCACGGTCGACGGCATCCGCCGGGCCCGCGCCGCCGCTCGCATCGCGACCGCGCCGGACACGACGGCACCAGAACTCGGAGAGACCGCAGAGGAGAGCGGCGGCCGGCCGGTAGCCGCCACCACCGAACCGGCCGCCGCCCTGCCGCCTCGCTGACGGAGCCCCGGTGGCGCCGAGCGGCGCGGCCGGGGCGGGTCCGTCAGGGGACGTCGTAGGCCAGCAGGGCCTTGCCGTCGTTACGCACCAGTTCCAGCCGGGACAGCGCGCCGTCGGCGAAGTGCGTCACGGCCGACATGCTGAATTCCTTGCCGGGCGAGGCGACCCAGGATCCCACCTGCTCGCGTTCCTCGTCCGGCCCGTACGCCATGAGCCGGACCGTGTACGGCTTCAGGTCGGGGTTCTTGCGGCTGTAGAAGCACACCAGGCTGATCTTCGTGCCGCCCGCGGTGCCGGACACGTTGATCTGCGCGGAGACCGGCACCTCGGCACCCATCGGGGTCATGGCGATGACCGGCCCGGCGGGTGGCCGCTCGGTGCGGCCGGTCTCGCCCATCCAGAACACCGTTCCCGCGCCGACGACGAGCGCCAGGCAGGCGGCGGCCGCGAGCGTGCTCAGCACCCGGACCCGGAGCCGCTTGCGCTCCCGCCGACGCGTGGTCTGGGCGGCGTGCACCAGCTCGGGGGTTCGGTTGCGCGACGTCCGGGCGGGCGGCAGGTCCGGTTCGAGCAGCCGTTCCAGGTCGGCCGGGTCGAGGCGGCCGAGCAGCCCGGGCAGCACCGCGATGTCCGCGACGGCCTCCCGGCAGAACGAGCAGGTGGCCAGGTGCCGCTCGTACGCGGCCCGTTCGGCCGGGGAGAGGGCGCCCAGGACGTACGCGCCGTCGTCGTGCTCGTGATCGCATCTCATCCCGTCACCCCCATCTCGTCCAACACCATTCGCAATGAGCGCAGCGCGTAGTGCGTGCGCGACTTGACCGTGCCCGGTGGGACCCCCAGCCGGGCGGCCGCCTCTGCGATGGAACGACCCCGGTAGAAGCACTCCACCAGGACGTCGCGATGCTGCGACGACAGCCGCCCCAACGCCTCCGCGACCGTCCACGCCTCGACCGCCCGGTCGGCCTCGTCGGCGCTGGGCGGCGGTTCGGGAATCATGTCGGTGACCACCTCGCCCACCCGTACCGACCGGCGCCGCCAGGCGTCAATCGCCAGGTTGCGCGCGGTGGTGAACAACCATGACCGCACCGCGCCCCGCTCCGGGTCCAGCGCCTCGGGATGGCGCCAGGCCCGCAACAGGGTCTCCTGTACGAGGTCCTCCGCCCGCTGCCGGTCCCCGCCGGACAGGCGGACGGCGTGCGCGAACAGCGCATCCCCGTGCTCGTCCTGTAGGACGCGGAGCAGCTCGGCATCCGTGTCTTCCATGCCTGCCGCCCTCCCCTCGCGTCCCAACCCTTCTTACGGCCGCGGGGGCGGTGCCGGTTCACCGGTTCAAGGAAGTCTTAGGTGCGCACGTCAGGCCGTCGCCGCGTCGCCCGCCGACAGGGCCTCGGCGACGGTGCGGGCGGCGGTGGTCAGCTTGGCGCGGATCACCCGCGCGGAGGTGAGCATCTCGGCCGCGGGCAGGGCACAGGCCAGCACGAGACGGCGTTCCATGTCCCGGTCCGCGATGACGACCACGGCACCGCAGGCGACGCCCTGGCGGAACTGGCCCATCTCCAGCTGCATGCCGCGCCGCTCACCCGCGGCAAGGTCCGCTTCGAGCGCTTCCGGGGTGGTGAGGGTGGCCGGCGTGAACGGCCGCATACCGTAGTCGCGCAGATACCGTGCGCGCTGGTCGGTGGTGAGGGTGGCCAGCAGCGCCTTGCCCAGCGCGGTCGCGTGTCCGGCCTCGTCGAATCCGGGTGCCACGTCGTCGAGGAACGGCGAACGGGGGCCGTCGGCGGACGCGGTGATCGCGATCCGGCCACCGACGAAGCGGCCGAGGTAGTGGCTGTATCCGGTGTCGACGGCCGCCCGCCGCAGCGCCTCCCCGACCGCGGGCGGCCCACGGAACGCGGAGACCAGCTCCCGGTACCGGTCGGCGATCTCCAGCCCCACGATGTACGTGCCGTCCTCGCGACGGATCACATATCCCTCGTACGCCAACGTGCGCACCAGGTGGTACGTGGTTGCGACGGTGAGTTCGCACCGTCGCGCGATCTGCTTCACGGTGAGTCCGCGCGGGGCCCGTCCGACCGACTCCAGCACGCGCAACGCACGTGACACGCTCCGGATGAGGTCCGAGGGCTCCGCCAGGGGGTCGCGCACAGCCACCTCCGACGCCGGGGACTTACACCATATGAAGAATCACGCGCCGACGGAATGCCTCAGAGCCGTAGAGAAATGCCGATCTGCCCATCGGGTTAAGTCATCGACAGTCATCACTGGGTGGTTGTCCCTGATCAGGGCACGGGTGCACGCATGACCCAAGCGGCAAAGATTTTCGCCGGCCCACCACTGTGGACCGGTGGCAACGCGAGGAATCAGCTCGTGCGGTCCGCGATGAAGTCGCACAGCGACTCCATCGCCCGGCGCGCCGGGTCGTCCGGCAGCGGCGCCAGCTGGGCGCGGGCCTCCTCCGCGTACGTCCGGACGGTCTCCCGGGCGCGCTTCATCGCCACTGACTCGCGCAGCAGGCCGAGCGCCTCGGCGTGCAGGGCGTCGTCCGTGATCGGGCCGGTGGCCAGCAGCTCGCGCAGGCGTACGGCCGAGGCGTCGGTGTCGTCGCTGGCGAGGGCGTACAGCACCGGCAGGGTGGGCACTCCCTCACGCAGGTCGGTGCCGGGGGTCTTGCCGGACTGCACCGACTCGGAGGCGATGTCGAGCAGGTCGTCGGAGAGCTGGAAGGCGATGCCGATGGTCTCGCCGTAGCCGGCGAGGGCCTCCACGTGCTCCGGGGCGGCCGCAGAGAAGAGCCCGCCGAAGCGGGCCGAGGTGGCGATCAGCGAGGCCGTCTTCTCCGCGATGACGTGGAGATGGTGGGCGATCGGATCGGTGCCGCGCGGGCCCACGGTCTCGGCGATCTGGCCGTGCACCAGCCGCGCGAACGTGCGCGCCTGCAGGTGCACCGCCTCCGGCCCGAGCGAGGCGGCGATGTCGGCGGCGCGGGCGAACAGGTAGTCGCCCACCAGGATCGCGACGGAGTTGCCCCAGCGGGCGTTGGCACTCGGCGCGCCCCGGCGCACCTCTGCCTCGTCCATCACGTCGTCGTGGTACAGCGTCGCCAGATGGGTCAGCTCCACCACCAGGGCCGCCGGCACCAGATCGGGCGACGAGATGTCGCCGAACTGGGCGCCCAGGGCCACGATCAGCGGCCGGAACCGCTTGCCGCCCGCGTCCATGAGATGCCGGGCGGCCTCGGCCACCAGAGGGTCGGCGCTGACCACGTTCTTTCGCAGCGCGTCCTCGACGTTGCCCAGCATCGCGGACACCGACACGTCGATCGCCGGGTCGATGTCGAGACCGAGCGAGTTCAGCACACTGTCACCGGTGCTCACCACACTTTCACGATGCCATATGCCCCCGACGCTTCCGGCCCAGGGGTACACCAGACAAGATCATTTCATCGTACGGGACGGTTTGGTCCGTTTTGCCCACCAGAAATGGCCGCGCGTGCCAGCGGAGCCTGCTCCACTGACACGCGCGGGTGGACGTCAGCGGACGAAATCGGCGGCCTTGTCGCTCAGGTCGAGCAGCGGCGCGGGGACCACGCCCAGCGCCAGCGTCGCGATCACACCGATGGTGAGGGCCGCCGAGGTGAGGAAGCCCGGAATCGACACCGCCGGGGTGCTGTCGCCCGGCTCGGAGAGCCACATCATCACCACGACCCGCAGGTACGGGAACGCGATCAGCATGCTGGTGATCACACCGAAGATCACCAGCCAGGTCTGCCCACCCTGGACGGCCGCCCCGAACACCGCGAACTTGCTGGTGAACCCGCTGGTCAGCGGGATACCGGCGAAGGCCAGCAGGATGAACGTGAAGACAGCGGCGAACAGCGGTGACCGGCGGCCCAGCCCGGCCCACTTCGACAGGTGGGTGGCCTCGCCGTCCGCGTCGCGCACCAGCGTGACGATGGCGAACGCGGCCAGCACCGAGAAGCCGTACGCGACCAGGTAGAACATCGTGCTCGACACACCGGCCTGGTTCAGCGCCAGCACGCCGACCATGAGGTACCCGGCGTTGGCGATCGACGAGTACGCCAGCAGCCGCTTGATGTCCGTCTGGGTGACCGCCAGCACAGCGCCCACCAGCATGGTCAGCACCGCGATGGTGCCCAGGATCGGCTGGAAGTCCCAGCGGACCCCCTCGAACCCGACGTACAGCACGCGCAGCAGGGCACCGAACGCCGCGACCTTCGTGCAGGCGGCCATGAGCGCGGTGACCGGCGTCGGCGCCCCCTGGTAGACGTCCGGCGTCCACACGTGGAACGGCGCCAGCGCGGCCTTGAACAGCAGGCCGATGGCCAGCAGCGCGAGCCCGCCGTACAGCAGCACCTGGCTGTGGGACGGGTTGGCGACCGCCTCGTGGATCTGGCTGAAGTGCACCCCGTTCGCGTAGCCGTAGAGCATGGCCACGCCGAACAGGAAGAAGGCGGAGGCGTACGAGCCGAGCAGGAAGTACTTGAGGGCCGCCTCCTGGCTCAGCAGGCGGCGCCGCCGCGCCAGCGCGCACAGCAGGTACAGCGGCAGCGAGAAGACCTCCAGCGCGACGAACATCGTCAGCAGGTCGTTCGCGGACACGAACATCAGCATGCCGCCGAGGGCGAACAGCGCCAGCGGGTAGACCTCGGTGCCGCCCGGCGCCCCGCCGGTCTGCCGCAGGTCCTTCTGCGAGCCCACCGTGATCGCGGCCTGCGCCACGAACGCACCGCCGGGCTCGACCGTGCGCTCGCCGATGAGCAGCAGCGACACGGCCCCCAGCACGAGGATCGCGCCCTGCAGGAACAGCGTGGTCCCGTCGATCGCGACAGCGGTGCCGATCGTCACCGCCCGGGTGCCGCGCTCGGCGATCACCATGATGAACGCGGCGAGGCAGGCCAGCAGGGCGAGCGAGAGCTGCACCGCGTGCCGGGCACGCCGGGGCACCAGCGCCTCGAGAAGCACCCCCACGCAGGCCACCCCGAACAGGATCAACATCGGGGAGAGTGCCCGATAGTCGATCGGGGGCAGTTGCAGTTTCTCCATGGCTACGGCGCCACCTTTCCGTTCGCGACCGCCGTGGGGGCCGGATCGGTCGTGCCGACGTCCTGCATGGTCGCCTGGACCGCCGGGTTGATCACATCGGTGACCGGCTTCGGGTAGAAGCCGAGCAGGAGCAGGAGCAGCACCAGCGGCGCGACGACCAGCTTCTCGCGCAGCGTGATGTCACGCCGCATCTCGGGCAGGTCGGTCAGCGCCGGGTTCAGGTCACCCTGGGTGGTGCGCTGGATCATCCACAGCACGTACGCGGCGGCCAGGATGATGCCGGCCGTGGCGATCACCGCGTACGCCTTGTGCACGGTGAACGTGCCGATCAGCACCAGGAACTCGCTGACGAACGGCGCGGTGCCGGGCAGCGCCAGCGACGCCAGACCGGCGAAGAACATGATCCCGGCCAGCACCGGCAGCAGCTTCCCGGCGCCGCCGAAGTCGCTGACCAACGCCGACCCGCGCCGGGCGATGAACATCCCGACCACGAGGAAGAGCAGGCCGGTGGCGAGGCCGTGGTTGACCATGTACAGCACCGAGCCGGTGCCGCCCTGGGTGGTGAAGGCGAAGATGCCGATGCCGATGAAGCCGAAGTGCGCGATCGACGTGTACGACACCAGGCGCTTCAGGTCGTTCTGGCCGACCGCCAGCAGCGCGGCGTAGATGATGCCGATGACCGCCAGCACCAGGGCGGCGGGCGCGAACCAGCGCGACGCCTCCGGGAACAGCGGCAGGCAGTACCGCAGGATGCCGAACGTGCCGACCTTGTCCATCACGCCGACCAGCAGGGCGGCCGCACCGACCGGGGCGGCGCCACCGGCGTCGGGCAGCCAGGTGTGGAACGGGAAGAACGGCGCCTTGATCGCGAAGGCGATGAAGAACCCGAGGAACAGCCACCGGGCGGTGTTGGTGTCCAGGCCGGACGACGCCTGCAGGAGCTTCGCGAAGTCGAACGTGTGCCCGGCCAGCACCCACAGCCCGATCACTGCGGCCAGCATGAACAGGCCGCCGACCAGCGAGTACAGGAAGAACTTCACAGCGGCGTACTGGCGGCGGGCGCCGCCGAACGAGCCGATGATGAAGTACATCGGGATCAGCATGACCTCGAAGAACACGTAGAACAGGAAGAGGTCCGCGGCCGCGAACACGCCGATCATGGTGAACTCGAAGGCCAGCAGCAGCGCGAAGTACGTCGACGCGGAGCGTTCCGTCTCGTCGACGTCGTGCCAGGACGCCAGGATGACCACCGGCACGAGTACCGCGATCAGCATCAGCATGACCAGCGCGATGCCGTCCGCCGCGAACGTGAACCGGGCATCCCAGGTCGGGATCCACGGGTACGACTCGCGGAACTGGAACCGTGGCGCGTGCTGGCCGACCTGGAAGTCCACCCACATGACGATGCTGAGCGCCAGCACGGCCAGCGACCAGACCAGTGCCACGATCTTGGCCACCTGGGCCTTGGCGCGCGGAACGCACGCCACCACCACCGCGCCCACCAGCGGGGCCAGCGTCAGGACGCCCAGGTACGGGAATCCGGAGTCCGTCACGAGAACCACCCCAGCTGGATGACGAGGAACGCACCGACGACCACGAGGGCCCCCGTGAGCATGGACAGGGCGTACGAACGCACGAAGCCGGTCTGCAGCCGGCGCAACCGGCCGGAACCCCCGCCGACGCTCGCCGCGATGCCGTTGACCAACCCGTCGATGCCCTTGTTGTCGAGGAAGACCAGGGCCCGGGTGAGGAAGACGCCCGGCTTCTCGAAGACCGCCTCGTTGAAGGCGTCCGTGTACAGGTTGCGCCGGGCCGCGGTGACCACCACGCCCGCCGGCTGCTCCTGCTCGGCGGTGCCGTTGCGGAACAGCATGTAGGCGATGCCCGCACCGATGACGACCAGCCCCAGCGACAGCGTGGTGATCGACCAGTGCGGGATCACGGGCTCGCCCGCGGGCGGCTCGGGCCCGAACACCGGCTCCAGCCAGTCCGGGATCGACGTGGCCAGCAGCCCGCCCGCGCCGATCGAACCGAGCGCCAGCAGCATCAGCGGCACGGTCATGATGTACGGCGACTCGTGCGGCTCCTTGATGTCATCCGTCCACCGCTTATTGCTGTGGAACGTGAGGATGAACAGCCGCGTCATGTAGAACGCCGTGAGCCCGGCGCCGAGCAGCGCGGCTGTGCCGTACAGCCAGGCGGTCCAGCCCTCGCGCTCGAAGGCGGCCGCGATGATCGGCTCCTTGGAGAAGAAGCCGGAGAACGGCCACATGCCGACGATCGCCAGCCAGCCCATCATGAAGGTGATCCAGGTCCAGCGCATGTACTTGTACAGCCCGCCGAAGCGTCTGATGTCGACCTGGTCGTGCATGCCGTGCATCACGGAACCGGCGCCGAGGAACATGTTGGCCTTGAAGAAGCCGTGCGCCAGCAGGTGGACGATCGCCAGCGCGTACGCGCCGCCGCCCAGGCCGACGCCGAGGAACATGTAGCCGATCTGGCTGACCGTCGACCAGGCGAGGACCCGCTTGATGTCGTCCTTGGCCGCGCCGATGATGCAACCGATCAGCAGCGTGAGCGCGCCGACGCTGACCACGACGGTCTCCAGGGCCAGGTTCGCCGAGAAGATCGGGTTCGACCGGGCGATCAGGTAGACCCCGGCGGTGACCATGGTCGCCGCGTGGATCAGGGCGGACACCGGGGTCGGGCCCTCCATCGCGTCGGGCAACCAGGCCTGCAGCGGGAACTGGCCGGACTTGCCGCACGCGCCGAGCAGCAGGAGCAGCCCCATGATCAGAATCGTGGTGGAGCTGAGCGCGCCGACGTGGTTGAACACGTACTGGTACTGGGTGGAGCCGAGGGTGGCGAACATCAGGAAGATGCCGATCACCAGGCCGGCGTCGCCGACCCGGTTCATCAGGAACGCCTTCTTGCCCGCGGTGGCCGCCGACGGCCGGGTGTACCAGAACGAGATCAGCAGGTACGACGCGAGGCCGACGCCCTCCCAGCCGAAGTAGAGCATCACGTAGTTGTTGCCGAGGACCAGCAGCAGCATCGCGGCGGTGAAGAGGTTGAAGTAGCCGAAGAACTTCCGGCGGCCCTCGTCGTGCGCCATGTACCCGACCGCGTACAGGTGGATCAGGGAGCCGACACCCGTGATCAGCAGGACGAACACCCCGGACAGCGGGTCGAAGAGCAGCCCGAAGTCGACCTTGAGGTCGCCGACCAGGATGAAGTTGAACAGGCTCTGCTCGGCCGACTTGTTCGTCAGGAAGGCGAGCTGGATGAAGAAGGTCAGGCCGAGCGCGAAGCTGGCCGCGACCGACAGCACCCCGAGCCAGTGCCCCCACTTGTCGGCCCTGCGTCCCAGCAGGAGCAGGACGGCCGCGCTGACCAGCGGGATGGCTACCAGCAGCCACAGCAGGTGCAGCGGGCCCACCGGCTGGGCGTAATCCACTGTCTCCACGTGCAGGCCCTTCAGTACTTGAGGAGGTTGGCGTCGTCGACGCTCGCCGACCGCCGGGTCCGGAAGATCGACATGATGATGGCCAGGCCGACCACGACCTCGGCCGCCGCGACGACCATGACGAAGAACGCCATGATCTGCCCGTCCAGGCCGCCGTTGATCCGGCTGAACGTGATCAGCGCCAGGTTGGCGGCGTTCAGCATCAGCTCGATGCACATGAACAGCACGATCGCGTTGCGGCGGATGAGCACCCCGGTCGCCCCGATGGTGAACAGGATCGCCGCGAGCACGAGGTAGTAGTCGGGAGTCACTCTTCTGTTCCCTTCGGGGCCGCCTCGCGCGCCGTGAGCTCACGCACGGGCAGGATCGGCGAGATGCTGCGCTCGGACAGGTTGCCGTCGGGCAGGCGGGCCGGGGCGGCCACGGACATGGTGTTGGCGTACACGCCGGGGCCGGGCTTCGGACCCGGGTGGCTGCCCGGCCGGAACCGCTCCTTCATGCGGGTCACCTGGTCGTGGATCTCTTCCTTGGCCCGCTCGACGTGGGCCAGGATCATCGCGCCCACCGCCGCCGTGATGAGCAGCGCGGAGGTGACCTCGAACGCGAAGACGTAGTTGGTGAACAGCACCCGGGCGATGCCCTGGACGTTGCCGCCCGCGTTCGCGGCGTCCAGGCCGACGACCTTGCTGGTGCCCAGCGAGCGGGCGAGGCCGGCGGCGATCAGGATGGCGAAGCCGATGCCCAGCAGGATCGCCGCGATCCGCTGGCCGCGCAGCGTCTCGATCAGCGAGTCCGAGGCGTCGCGGCCCACCAGCATCAGCACGAACAGGAACAGCATCATGATCGCGCCGGTGTAGACGATGATCTGCACCATGCCGAGGAACGGCGCGGCGTTGACCACGTACAGGAAGCCGAGGCAGAGCATCGTCACGACCAGCCACAGGGCGGAGTGGACCGCGTTGCGGGCCAGCACCATGCCCAGGGCGCCGAGGACGGCCAGGCTACCCATGATCCAGAATCCCCAGGCCTCGGCGGCGGAGACGTGCCCGGCCGCGGCGGCGAACGTACTCATCAGGCTCCGCCCTTCTCGGCCGCATCCGTCGAGCCCGTCTCCGACCACGGCGCGCGCTCGGCGCCCGCCGAGGTGCCCGGGTTGGTCAGCGCGCCGACGTAGTAGTCCACGTCGGTCTCGCCGAGCCGCATCGGGTGCGGCGGCTGCTCCATGCCCGGCAGCAGCGGCGCCAGCAGCTGCTCCTTCGTGAAGATCAGGTCCTGCCGGTTGTCGCGGGCCAGCTCGTACTCGTTGCTCATGGTCAGCGAGCGGGTCGGGCAGGCCTCGATGCACAGGCCGCAGAAGATGCACCGGGTGTAGTTGATCTGGTAGATCGACGCGTACCGCTCACCCGGCGAGAAGCGCATCTCCTCTGTGTTGTCGCCACCCTGCACGTAGATCGCGTCCGCGGGGCAGGCCCAGGCGCACAGCTCGCAGCCGATGCACTTCTCCAGGCCGTCCGGGTGCCGGTTGAGGATGTGCCGGCCGTGATAGCGCGGCGCCGGGGTCGGCGGCGAGAACGGGTAGTCGGTCGTGATGACCTTGCGGAACATGTGCGCGAAGGTCACCCCGAAGCCTTTGAACGAGCCCGTGAACGTCCCCACGTCACACCTCCTCGTCTGGTGTGTCGTCGGGCGTCTCGGTGGTGCCGCCACCCACGGTGGCGGGCTCGCGCTCGGCCACCGCGCGGCGGGCGCGCGGGCTGGGTGGCACCTGCAGGTCCAATGGGGGTACGGGGAAACTGCCCGGTGGCCGCTCGGCGAGCTGTTCCTCCAGCGACTTCACCGGCTCCTTGCGCCCGGACGGCCAGAGCACGGCGATCAGCACCACCACGATGATCACGCCACCGATGATCAGCCACTTCCGCTGGTTCGAGGTCTCGTTGTTGAGCACCCGCACCCCGGAGAGGAACAGGATCCACACCAGGTTGACCGGGATGAGGACCTTCCAGCCGAACCGCATGAACTGGTCGTAGCGCAGCCGCGGCAGGGTGGCCCGCAGCCAGATGAAGCCGAACAGCAGGATCAGGACCTTGACCAGCCACCAGATCAGCGCGAACCAGCCGGAGTTGGCGTTGTGCCAGACCGCGGTGATCGGCCACGGTGCCCGCCAGCCACCCAGGAACAACGTCGTGCACAGCGCCGAGACGGTGATCATGTTGATGTACTCGGCGAGGAAGAACAGCGCGAACTTGAACGACGAGTATTCGGTGTGGAAGCCGCCGACCAGCTCGGACTCGGCCTCGGGCAGGTCGAACGGCGCCCGGTTGGTCTCACCGACCGCGGAGATCGCGTAGATGATGAAGCTCGGCAGCAGCAGCACCGCGTACCAGCTCGGTGGGGTCGGGTGCCAGCCGAGGATGTCGATCGAGGACGGGTCGTTGCCCGCCTGCGCCTTGACGATCTGCGAGGTGGACATCGTGCCCGCGGTCATGAACACCGCCACGATGGACAACCCCATCGCGACCTCGTACGAGATCATCTGGGCGCTGGAGCGCAGGCCGCCCAGCAGCGGGTACGTCGAGCCCGACGCCCAGCCGGCCAGCACCACGCCGTACACGCTCATCGAGGAGCAGGCCAGCAGCACCAGTACGGAGACCGGCACGTCGGTGAGCTGCAGCGCCGTCTGGTGCCCGAAGATCGACACCACAGGCCCGAAGGGGATCACCGAGAACGCGGTGAAGGCACAGGTCGCCGAGATCACCGGGGCGATGAAGTACACCGCCTTGTCCGCGGTGATCGGGATGATCTCCTCCTTGAACGGCAGCTTGATGCCGTCCGAGAGGCTCTGCAACCAGCCCTTGGGGCCGACCTGGTTCGGGCCGGGCCGGACCGCCATCCGGGCCACGACCTTGCGCTCGTAGTTGATCGTGAAGAGCGTCAGCAGCAGCAGGACGACGAAGACCCCGAGCAGCTTGATGAGCACGATCCACCAGACGTCGTTCTCGAACGTCTGCAGGGTGGGATCCTGCGCCTCGGCGAGGATCATCACGGCGTTACCCCCTTCTTGCTGACCTCGGGGGAGGCGAGCAGGTTGCTCTCGGCGGCCGAGGCGTGCGGGGCCTGCGCGAGCAGCGGGCCCGCCACCCCGGCCGTCAGCCGGACCACGGCGCCCGAGGACGCCCGCAGGCTGCGCCGTACCGTGGCGCCCGGTGAGTTCGTCGGCAACCAGACCACGCCCTCGGGCATCTCCGTGATCGCCGTCTGCAGCGTGATCCCGCCGGCGTCGGTACCCACGGTCAGTGGGTCACCGTCGGCGACGCCGACCGCCTCGGCCGTGCCCTTGGCGATCCGGACCACCGGCGGGCGGGCCGTACCGGCCAGCACCTCGTCGCCGTCGAGCAGGCGGCCCAGGTCGATGAGCTGATGCCAGGTGGACAGCACGGCCTCGCCGGTGCCCGGCTCCGGCGGGGAGCCCGGTGCCACGGTAGGTGCGGCCTGCGGCGCCGAGGTGTTGGCCCGCATCCCGCCCAGCTCGCGGCGGATCGCGTTCACGTCGCCGGTGCCGAGCGTGACGTCCAGCAGGGCGGCGATCGCCTCCAGCGCCCGGCCGTCGGTCATCGCACCGGTCTTCAGCACGGCCCCGAAGGTGCGCAGCCGGCCTTCCCAGTCCATGTAGGTGCCGGGCTTCTCGACCGGCGGCGCGACCGGCAGCACCACGTCGGCGCGGCGGGTCACCGCGCTGTGCCGCAGCTCCAGGCTGACCAGGAACGGCACCGCGTCGAGGGCCTGCTCGGCCAGGCGCGGGTCGGCCAGGTCGGCCGGGTCCACCCCGGCGACCAGCAGGCCACCCAGTTCACCGGCCGCGGCGGCGGCCACGATCGCGGGAGTGTCGCGGCCCACCGCGGCGGGCAGGGATTCCACGGGTACGTCCCACGCGGCGGCCAGGTCGGCACGCCCACCCGCATCGATGACCGGGCGTCCGCCGGGCAGCAGGTTCGGCAGGCAGCCCGTGTCGACCGCGCCGCGGTCACCCGCGCGCCGCGGCACCCAGGCCAGCCGGGCGCCGGTACGGGCGGCCAGCGCGGCGGCGGCCGAGAGCCCACCGGGCACCTCCGCCAGCCGCTCGCCCACGATCAGCAGCGCGCCCTCGGCGGACAGCGCCGCGGCGATCGCCGGGTCGTCGGCCAGCAGCCGCGCCTCGGCGCCGGGCAGCGCCTCGACGAGCGTGGCGCCGAGCTTCTCGAAGCCACGGGTCAGGAACGGCGCCACCGCCACCACGCCGAGCTTGGCGTGCATGTACGTCTTACGCAGGCGCAGGAAGAGGATCGGGCACTCCTCCTCCGGCTCCAGCCCGACGATCACCACCGACGGGGCCTTCTCCACGTCGGCGTAGCTGACGTCGCTGACCCCGGCCACGGCGGCGGCCAGGAAGTCGGCCTCCTCGCCGTTGGCGCCGATCGGGCGGGCGCGGAAGTCGATGTCGTTGGTGCCCAGCGCCACTCGGGCGAACTTCGCGTACGCGTACGCGTCCTCGACCGTCAGGCGGCCGCCCGTGAGCACACCGACGCCGCGCTCGCGAGCGGCGCGCAGGCCCTCGGCGGCCGCGTGCAGTGCCTCGCTCCAGGAGGCCTCGCGCAGTTCACCGGTGTCGGCGTCGCGGACGAGCGGGGTGGTGATGCGGTCGGCCGCCGTGTCGTACCGGAAGCCCCAGCGGCCCTTGTCGCAGTTCCACTCCTCGTTCACCGCCGGGTCGTCGCCGGCCAGGCGGCGCAGCACCTTGCCGCGCCGGTGGTCGGCGCGCTGCGCGCACCCGGCCGAGCAGTGCTCGCACACCGTCGGCGTGGAGACCAGGTCGAACGGCCGGGCCCGGAACCGGTACTGCTGGCCGGTCAGTGCGCCCACCGGGCAGATCTGCACGGTGTTGCCGGAGAAGTACGAGTTGAACGGCACGTCGCCGGAGTCCTCGCCCGCGTCGCCGCTGCCGTCGGTGTCCGCGCCGAAGAAGTCGTCCCGGTACACGTTGATCTGCTGGCCCGAGGAGCGGTCCATCAGGTCGATGAACTTGTCCCCCGCAATCTCCTCGGAGAACCGGGTGCACCGCTGGCACAGCACGCACCGCTCACGGTCCAGCAGCACCTGGCTGGAGATGTGGATCGGCTTCTCGTAGGTGCGCTTCGCTTCCTGGAACCGCGAGTCCGAGCGGCCGGTGGACAGCGCCTGGTTCTGCAGGGGGCACTCGCCGCCCTTGTCGCAGGTCGGGCAGTCCAGCGGGTGGTTGATGAGCAGCAGCTCCATCACCCCGGCCTGGGCCTTCTTGGCCACCGGCGAGGTGAGCTGGGTCCTCACCACCATGCCCTCGGCGACCGTCTGGGTGCACGAGGCGACCGGCTTGCGCTGGCCCTCCACCTCCACCAGGCACTGCCGGCAGGCACCGGCGGGCGCCAGCAGCGGGTGGTCGCAGAACCGGGGGATCTCGATGCCCATCCGCTCCGCGACCCGGATGACCAGCTCGCCCTTGGCGGCCGTCACCTCGACACCGTCGACGGTCAGCGTGACGGTGTCGGTCGGCTTGGCAACGTCCGTCATCAGTGCGCTCCTACCAGGGTCTTCTCGGACAGCCGCGGAGCGGTCCGGCCCTCGATGTAGTCGAGGTAGTCCTGCTTGAAGTACTGCAGCGAGGAGGTCACCGGGCTGGTCGCGCCGTCACCGAGGCCGCAGAACGAGCGGCCGAGGATGTTGTCGCAGGTGTCCAGCAGCGTGTCCAGGTCCTCGTGGGTGCCCTGACCGGCCAGGATCCGCCGGTACGTCCGGACCATCCAGTAGTTGCCCTCGCGGCACGGGGTGCACTTGCCGCACGACTCGTGGTGGTAGAACTCCAGCCACCGGTACGTGGCGTACACCGGGCAGTCCTGATCGGAGAAGATCTGGACTGCCGTGGTGCCCAGGATGGACCCGGCGGCCGCGACGCTCTCGAAGTCCATCGGCACGTCGATGTGCTCCGCGGTGAGCAGCGGCGTGGAGGAGCCGCCCGGGGTCCAGAACTTGAGCTGGTGACCGGGCTTCATGCCGCCCGCCAGCTCGATCAGCTCGCGCAGCGTGATGCCCAGGCCGCACTCGTACTGGCCGGGGTTGGCGATCCGGCCGGACAGGGAGTAGATCATCGGGCCGGACGACTTCTCCGTGCCCATGGTCTTCCACCACTCCGCGCCGCCCAGCACGATGTACGGCACGCTGGAGATCGTGCCCACGTTGTTCACCACGGTGGGGCTGGCGTACAGGCCGGCGACCGCGGGGAACGGGGGCCGCAGCCGGGGCTGGCCCCGGAAGCCCTCCAGCGAGTCGAGCAGCGCGGTCTCCTCGCCGCAGATGTACGCCCCGGCGCCCGAGTGCACCACCAGCTCCAGGTCGAACCCGGTGCCGAGGATGTTCTTGCCGAGGTAGCCCTTCACGTACGCCTCGCGCACCGCGTTGCGCAGCCGCCGGGCCGCGTGCACCGCCTCACCGCGGATGTAGATGTACGCCCGGTTGGCCCGGATCGCGTACGAGGCGATGATGCAGCCCTCGACCAGCGCGTGCGGGTCGTACGTCATGAGCGGCAGGTCCTTGCAGGTGCCCGGCTCGCCCTCGTCGGCGTTCACGACCAGGTAGTGCGGCTTGCCGTCGCCCTGCGGGATGAAGCCCCACTTGAGGCCGGTGGGAAAGCCTGCGCCGCCCCGGCCGCGCAGCCCGGAGTCCTTGATGAGCTGGATCAGATCGTCCGGGTGGACCGCGAGGGCCTTGCGCATGGCCGCGTAGCCGTCGAGCCGCTCGTAGACGTCGATCTTCCAGGCGTCCGGCGACAGCCAGCGCTTGGTGAGGACGGGGGTGAGCTTCTCCAGGACTTCGCGTCGAGGCTCGGTCACTGCTCTGCCTCCTCAGCGGCGGTGTCGGTGCCCTCGGCGGCCGCACGCAGGTTGCTCTGCTGCGGTTCGGGATTGTCACCGGCGGGTTTGGCGTCGCTGGCCGGTTTGCTGGCGGCGGCACCGGCCGCCTCGGTGGCCTGCGTGTCCGCCGTCTTAGCGCGCGGCGCGCGTTTGGCGGCAGGTTTGTCACCGGCGGCTGCCTTGTCCGCGGGAGCGGCCTTGGCTGCGGGAGCGGCCTTGGCCGCGGGCGTCGCCTTCGCCCCGGGTGCGGCCTTGGCGGCAGGCGCCGGCTTCTCCTCACCGGTGGCGGGCGTGGCGGGTGCCGCGGGCGTGGCGGGTGCCGCGGGCTTGCCGGCGGCGGGCGCCTTGGCCGCGGCGGCGGGCTTGCCGGACTCCGCCGGCTTGCCGGGTGCGGGCTTGGTGGTCGGGATCGGGGTGTCGGGGTCGAAGTTGCGGACCGCGATGCCGTTCTTCTGGGCCAGCGTGACCCCGCGCAGGGTGGGCGCCCCGGCCGGGCCGTCGGCGACCGCGCCGTCGCGCGGATCGGCGAACCCGGCGAGTTGGATGGCCATCTCCTTGAGGGAGCACAGCCGGGCCCCGCGCGTGGGCGCCGGGCGCTCCCCCGAGCGCAGCCCGTCGACGAGGTCGATCGCGCCCTGCGGCGTGACGTTGTCGTAGAAGTCGTAGTTGACCGTCAGCACCGGGGCGTAGTCGCAGGCGGCGAGGCACTCCGCGTGCTCCAGGGTGACCCGTCCGTCCGCGGTGGTCTCGTCGTGGCCGACGCCGAGGTGCTCGGCGAGTTCGTCGTACACCTCCTGGCCGCCCATGACGTTGCACAGCGTGTTGGTGCAGACGCTGACCAGGTACTCGCCGGTGGGCCGGCGCTTGTACATGGTGTAGAAGGTCGCGACCGCGCCGACCTGGGCCTTGTTAATGCCCAGCACCTCGGCGCAGAACGCCACCCCGGCCGGGCTGACGTAACCGTCCTCCGCCTGCACGAGGTGCAGCAGCGGCAGCAGCGCGGACCGTTCCCGGCCCTCCGGGTAGCGGGCGATGATCTCGCGCGCCCGTCCCAGGAGCTGCTCCGAGAGCGGCGCGGCGGCCGGGGAGAACTCCACCGTGCTATCAGTCATTTAGCGGTCACACCCACCCATCACCGGGTCGAGGGAGGCGCCGCCGGCGATCACGTCGGCCAGCAGGGCGCCCTCGGCCATCGCGGGGATGGCCTGGAGGTTCACGAAGCTCGGGTCGCGGTAGTGCACCCGGTACGGGCGGGTGCCGCCGTCGGAGACCGCATGCACGCCGAGCTCGCCGCGCGGGTGCTCGATGGCGACGTACACCTGGCCGGGCGGGACCCGGAAGCCCTCGGTCACGAGCTTGAAGTGGTGGATCAGCGACTCCATCGACTGACCCATGATCTTGGCGACGTGTTCGAGCGAGTTGCCGAGGCCGTCGACGCCGAGCGCGAGCTGCGCGGGCCAGGCGATCTTGCGATCCTCGACCATGATCCGGCCCGGCTTCAGCCGGTCCAGGGTCTGCTCGATGATCTTCAGCGACTCCCGGATCTCCGCCATCCGCACCAGGTAGCGCCCCCACACGTCACCCGTGGTGGCGGTCGGCACGTCGAACTCGTAGTTCTCGTACCCGCAGTACGGCATCGTCTTGCGCAGGTCCCAGGCCAGGCCCGCCGAGCGCAGCACCGGCCCGGTGATGCCCAGCGAGAGGCAGCCGGTCACGTCGAGCACCGCGACGCCCTGCGTGCGCTTGTGCCAGACGTACTGGCCGGAGAGCAGCTTCTCGTACTCCTTGAGCTTCTTCGGCAGGTACTTCAGGAAGTCGCGGATCTTCTTGATCGCCGCTTCCGGTACGTCCTGGGAGAGCCCGCCGGGCCGGATGTACGCGTTGTTCATCCGCAGGCCGGAGGCCTCCTCGAAGATGTCGAGGATGTACTCGCGCTCGCGGAAGCCGTACAGCATCATCGAGATCGCGCCGAGCTCCATGCCCGTGGTGGCGATCCACACCAGGTGCGAGGCGATCCGCTGCAGCTCCATGAACATCACGCGGATCGTGTTCGCCCGCTCGGGGATCTCGTCGGAGATGCCGAGCAGCTTCTCGACCGCGAGGCAGTAACCGGCCTCGTTGAACATGTTGGACAGGTAGTCCGCGCGGGTCACGAAGGTAACCCCCTGGGTCCAGTTGCGGTACTCCAGGTTCTTCTCGATGCCGGTGTGCAGGTACCCGATGACCGGACGGCACTCCGTGACCGTCTCGCCCTCCAGCTCCAGCACCAGCCGCAGCACCCCGTGGGTGGACGGGTGCTGCGGGCCCATGTTGACGACGATCTTCTCGTTGCTCAGTGGGTCGATACCCTCGGCGATCGTGTCCCAGTCGCCGCCGGTGACCGTGAAGACGCGACCCTCGGTGGTCTCCCGCTCTGTCGCGTACGCCTGCTCACCCGTCGTGTGAGTGCTCATTGGTAGACCCTCCGCTGGTCTGGAGGAGGAATTTCGGCGCCCTTGTACTCGACGGGCACGCCGCCGAGCGGGTAGTCCTTGCGCTGCGGGTGACCCTCCCAGTCGTCCGGCATGAGGATCCGGGTGAGGCCGGGGTGGCCGGTGAAGACGACGCCGAACATGTCGTACGTCTCCCGCTCCTGCCAGTCGGCCGTGGGGTACACCCCGGTGACGGACGGGACCGCCACGCCGTCGGCCACGGCCACCTCCACGCGCACCCGCCGCCGGTACGTCATCGACGTCAGGTGGTAGGCGATGTGGAACCGGCGCTCGTCGCTGCCCAGGTAGTCCACGCCGCTCACCGACGAGCACAGCTCGAAGCGCAGCGCCTCGTCGTCGCGCATCACCTGGCAGACCTCGGCGATGCGGTCCGCCTTGACGTGCAGGGTCAGCTCGCCCCGGTCGACGATCACCTTCTCGACCGCGTCCGCGAACCCCGGGTACGCCTCCTCCAGCGCGTCGTGCACCTCGTCGAAGTACCCGCCGAACGGCCGCGGCGTGTCCGCCAGGCTGGGCGTACGCCGGACCAGGCCGCCGAAGCCGGAGGTGTCGCCGGAGCCGCGCACGCCGAACATGCCGCGCTTGACCGCGCGCGGGTAGTCGGCGGGCGCACCGGCGGCCGCGCCGACCGGCGGGGCGGCCACGGGCACCCCGGCACCGGGCTGCTCGGTGGGCCGGTTCGGCTCGGTCGCCGGTTCCTGGCCCTTGGTGCTGTCGGACGTCACTTGCGGCCCTCCCCTCGCATGTGCGGCTGCAGCTTCATCCAGTTCTCGATGCGCAGCTGCTCCTCGCGGCCCTCCTTGACGGCCTGGATCCACTCCTCGCGCCGCTTGGGATCCGCCCGGTACGACGAGGGCATGGCGCCGGGGGCGACGATCGGCAGCTTGCCCTCGGCCCGGCGGGCCTCCAGCATCTTGCGGCCGTTGGGCCCGAGCGGGGCGGCCATGACCTTCTCGCGCATCTTCAGGATCGCGTCGATCAGCATCTCCGGCCGTGGCGGGCAGCCCGGCAGGTAGACGTCGACCGGGATGATGTGGTCGACGCCCTGCACGACCGCGTAGTTGTTGAACATGCCGCCGGACGAGGCGCAGACGCCCATCGAGATCACCGAGCGGGGCTCCGGCATCTGGTCGTAGATCTGGCGCACGACCGGGGCCATCTTCTGACTCACCCGGCCCGCCACGATCATCAGGTCGGCCTGGCGGGGCGAGGCGCGGAACACCTCCATGCCCCAGCGACCCAGGTCGTAGTGCGGGCCGCCGGAGGCCATCATCTCGATGGCACAGCAGGCGAGGCCGAAGGTGGCGCCCCAGAAGGACGATTTGCGGGCCCAGTTGGAGAGCTTCTCCACCGAGGTGAGCAGGATGCCGCTCGGCAGCTTCTCTTCGATTCCCATGGTTTTATCAGTCCCAGTTCAGGCCGCCACGCCGCCACACGTACGTGTAGGCGATGAAGACGGCGACGATGAACAGGACCATCTCGACGAACCCGAACAGGCCCAGCACCTCGAAGGACACCGCCCAGGGGTAGAGGAAGATGGTCTCGATGTCGAAGACGATGAACAGCATCGCGGTCAGATAGAACTTGACCGGGAAGCGGCCGCCGCCGATCGGCTGGGGCGCGGGCTCGATGCCGCATTCGTACGCGTCCAGCTTGGCGCGGTTGTATCTCTTCGGGCCCACGATGGGCGCGACCGAGACCGAGAACAGGGCGAAGAGCGCGCCGAGGATCAGCAGCCCGACGATCGGTACGTAGGGATTGAGCGTCATACCGTCTCCTGCTCGACTGTTAGCCGCTTCACACTATTAATCCCGTTCTGCCCGTCTGCGACCGGGGTACCCCATGCCTCCCGGCCCTCGCTGCGCTCGGTGCAGTCGTTCATGCTCTGCTGGCCGGGCATGCCCTCCCGGCCCTCGCTGCGCTCGGTGCAGTCGTTCATGCTGAAGGGGCGACTTTGGTGAGGCCGTTGATGACCCTGTCCATAGCGTCCCCGCCGCGCGGGTCGGTCAGGTTCGCCAGCAGCTTGAGGACGAATCGCATCAGCGTGGGGTGGGGCATTCCGTGCTTCGTGGCGATCCGCATGATCTGCGGGTTGCCGATCAACTTCACGAACATTCCGCCGAGCCGGTAATACCCGCCGAAGCGCAGCTTGAGCTCCGCCGGGTACGCCTGCAGCGCGCGTTCCCGGTCGGGACCCGCGGTGCGGGCCAGCGCCTGCACCGCCACCTCGGCGGCCAGCTCGCCGGACTCCATCGCGTACGCGATGCCCTCGCCGTTCATGGGGTTCACCATGCCGCCCGAGTCGCCGACGAGCATGACGCCACGCGTGTAGTGCGGCACCCGGTTGAAGCCCATCGGCAGCGCGGCGCCCAGCACCGGCCCTTCGGCGTGCTCCTCGCCGCGCATGCCCCACTCCGGCGGCGTGGTGCCCAGCCAGTCGGTCAGCATGGCCCGGTAGTTGGTCTTGCCGAACGCGCTGGACGAGTTCAGGATGCCGAGGCCCACGTTGACCCGGCCGTCACCGAGGCCGAAGATCCAGCCGTACCCCGGCAGCAGGACGTCGGAGTTCTGGGCGCTGCGAAGCTCCAGCCAGGACTCCAGATAGTCATCATCCGCCCGTACGGGTGACCGGTAGTAGCGCCGGACCGCCACGCCGAGTGGGCGGTCGTCGCGTTTGGCCAGTCCCATGGCGAGCGGCAGCTTGCCGGAGACACCGTCCGCCGCGATGATCAGCGGCGCCCGGTACTGGACAGGCTCCCTGCCGGGGCCGATCTTGGCGGTGACGCCGATCGCGCGGCCGTCGTCGTCGAGCACCGGCCCGGTGACGTTGACACTGGTCCGCAGCAGGGCGCCGGCCTCGACCGCCCGCTTGGCCAGCATGTCGTCGAAGTCCAGTCGCGTGCGGACCAGGCCGTAGCTGGGGAAGCTGGCCAGCTCGGGCCAGTCCAGTTCGAGGCGTACGCCGCCGCCGATCACCCGCAGGCCCTTGTTCTGCAGCCAGCCGGCCTTCTCGGAGGTGTCGATGCCCATCCGGATCAACTGCCGGGTGGCGCGCGGGGTGAGCCCGTCGCCGCAGACCTTCTCCCGCGGGAACTCGGTCTTCTCCAGCAGCAGGACGCGCAGGCCGTGCCGCGCCATGTGGTACGCCGCCGCGGACCCGCCGGGCCCGGCGCCGACCACGATCACGTCCGCCTCGTCGGCGATGGCGCCTGCCGCGGCCACGTGCTCGTTCACGGCTCACCCTCCGTTCTCGTGCGGGCTAGTGAAACAGTTCACAAGCCAGCCCAGGTCGGAGTCTAGGACTGCCATCGAAGTGGATAGGGGTTAGGGGTGCCTAACCGTTTCAGGAGGGCGACGTCGTCGATGCGGCACCGCTCCCGTCGTGCCTCACCGTGCTCGTCGGGATGTCCATCTTGCTCTTTGTATCGCTCGCTGGTTCGCCGTCCGTCGTGGCCTTCGCCGCGCTCGCCGGGTTGTCGTCCGTCGTGGCCTGTGCGGCACTCGCCGCCTCGCGGTCCGGCGCCTCGGCGCGCGAGCCACCGTCCGCCGTGGCGCTCTGCTCGCCCGCGGCGAGGGCGCGGTCGGCGGCGTGCCGGGCCGCGCCGTCCAGGTGCTCCCGAAAGGTACCGCCCATCGCGCGATCGAGCGCCACAATCAGCTGATCCACCAGATCCTGGGCCAGCTCGGGATCGCTGGCGGCCACCGTACGGATCCGGCTGGCCAGCTCGTGCGCCCGGCGCTCGCCCTCGTCCTGCTCGTCGATGGCGAGGTCGATCTCGGTGTCGACGCCGAAGGAGTCGACCGGTTGACGGGACATGGTCATACCATCGAGCTAATCACCCAAACCGCTCATAAGAGGCAAGATTGGCAAAATCCCGCCAGCGGTGACGCTAGATCTTCGTGACGCTAGATCTTCGTGGCGCGGTGCAGCGCGACGATGCCGCCGGTCAGGTTCCGCCAGCCGACCCGCGACCACGGCCCGGCCTCCAGCATGCGGGCGGCCAGACCCGCCTGGTCCGGCCAGGCGCGGATCGACTCGGCGAGATACACGTACGCGTCAGGGTTGCTCGACACGGTCCGGGCCACCGCGGGCAGGCTGCGCATCAGGTACGACAGGTACGCGGTGCGCAGCGCCGGATTGGTCGGGTGGCTGAACTCGCACACCACCAGCCGCCCGCCCGGCCGGACCACCCGGCCCAGCTCGCGCAGCGTCGCGCCGGTGTCCACCACGTTGCGCAGCGCGAAGGAGATCGTCACCGCGTCGAAGGCGTCGTCGGGGAACGGCAGCGCCAGCGCGTCGCCCGCCACCAGCGGGACCCCGGGGCGCGTCCGGCGCCCGGCCGCCAGCATCCCGACCGACAGGTCGGCGCCGACCGCGTACGCCCCCGAGCGCGCCAACTCCTGCGTGGACACGCCCGTGCCCGCGCCGACGTCCAGCACCCGCTCCCCCGGCCGCAGGCCGAGCGCCGTCCGGGTCGCCCGGCGCCACCCGCGGTCCTGCCCGAACGACAGGATGGTGTTGGTCAGGTCGTACCGCTCGGCCACGCCGTCGAACATCTCGGCGACCTCGTGCGGCTGCTTGTCCAGATCTGCGCGCGTCACGGTTGCCCACTCTGCCACCGCCACGCACAGCGCGGGCGGGATGGTGACCCATCCCGCCCGCGCCTGGTGCGTTATATATACGACCGCCATCGGTCGGGTCCGACCCCGCCGCCGGCGGTCAGAGGCCGTGGCGACGTTCAGTGTTACGCAGGCACCGTAACTAGGGGATACGCAGCCAGACAGCCGAACGACGCCCTTGTTACCGAGGAGCAATACGCTCCCGTGCGGACCGCCGACCGGCGCCTGACCGAACGGTTGATCAACCACGCCGGACGGTGGAATCCCCTGGACGAATCGACGACGATCGAGGTCAGTCCGCGTACGGAAATGGACCGTCTCCGATGCGTCCCGGTCAGCCGGCGTCCACCAGCGGCAGGCTGCGCCGAACGCCCCCGCCCGGAATGGCGATCGACGAGAAGTGGGAGACCACCCGCTCGTCCGTCGGGTCCTCGGCCGCGGTGCGGTGCACGGCCAGGTGCCGGTACAGGGTGTCGCGCTGGGCCGGGATGCGATCCGCGGTACGGATCATCGAGATCAGTTCGTGCAGGTTGGACCGGTGCCGCGCGCCCGCCGAGGAGATGACGTTCTCCTCCAGCATGATCGAGCCGAGGTCGTCGACGCCCATGTGCAGCGACAGCTGGCCGACGTCCTTGCCCGTGGTCAGCCAGGACGCCTGCAGGTGGGCCACGTTGTCGAAGAACAGCCGGGACACCGCGATGAACCGCAGGTACTCCAGTGTGGTGGCCTGGGTCCGGCCCTTGAGGTGGTTGTTCTCCGGCTGGTACGTCCACGGGATGAAGGCCCGGAACCCGCCGACCGTGTGCGACGCCTCCACCGGCGAGTCGACGTACCCGTTGGCCACGGCGAGGTCCTGCACCTCGCGGATCATCCGGATGTGCTCGATGCGCTCGGCGTTGGTCTCGCCCGTACCCATCATCATCGTGGCCGTGGAGCTCAGACCGTTACGGTGCGCGACCGCCATGACCTCCAGCCAGCGGGCACCCGACTCCTTGAGCGGCGCGATCGCCTTGCGCGGCCGGTCCGGCAGCATCTCGGCGCCCGCGCCCGCGATCGAGTCCAGGCCCGCGGCCTTGATCCGGACCACCGCCTCGGAGATGGAGACGCCGGAGACCTTCGCCATGTGCAGGATCTCGCTGGGCCCGATGGAGTGGATCGCCAGCTGCGGGTACGCCTGCTTGACAGAGGAGAACAGCGTCTCGTAGTACTCGACGCCGTAGTCGGGGTGGTGGCCGCCCTGCAGCATGACCTGGGTGGCGCCCAGCTCGACCGCCTCGCCGCACCGGCGCAGGATCTCCTCCATCGGGTGCGACCAGCCCTCTGCATGCTTCGGCGCCCGGTAGAAGGCACAGAACTTGCAGGCCGTGACGCACACGTTTGTGTAGTTGATGTTGCGATCGATCAGGTACGTGACGATGCCGTCGGGGAACCGCCGGCGCCGGACCGCGTCGGCCGCCTCGCCCAGCGCGTGGAAGGGTGCCTCTGTATAGAGCAGCAGCGCTTCCTCGGGGGTGATCCGCCCGCCGTCCGCGCCGCGCTGCAGGATGCTGTCGATCTCCGGGTTCGCCGTCACGCCTCGAAGCGTACGTCCCCGCCCGGAGAGCGTCAGCGGCACCGGTCACCGCCAGGCCCGGTGACCAGGGGTCACGCCCGGCTTCGTGTCGGATGGGGTCGTTAGTCTCGGTGGGTCCCGAAGGAGCGGAGGCGGCGTGCTGCTGGTGCATGGCACCTGGGTGACCGGAGCGACAGGCGGGCTCGCGGTGTGGGGCGAGAGCCTCGCGGACGGCTCACCGACGCGTTCCCGCCCGCGGGCCCATCCGTTCACGGTGCCCGCGGACGTGCTCCGCGCCTGCCTGCTCAACGCAGATCCAGGAGACACCCCGACCGGCAACGACCTCGGGGACGTCCTGGCCAAGGCCACCGACACGGAACTGACTCTGCTGCTGCCCGGCACGACACGGGCGCCGCTGCCCTCGCCGGAGACGGGCGCCGAACCGACGCGGCGCGGGGTGCGGCTCGGGTCGTGGCCGACGCCCGCGGTGCTGCTGCCGCCGGATGCCGCGCTGGCCGCGCTCGGCGCGCTGACCGACCCCGACCCGGACGGGCCCTGGGCGCCGGCCGCCTCGCTGCGCTATCTCTGCCTGCTGGCGGGCCACGCGTGCGACCTGGCCCAGCGCGGCCGGATGCTGCCCCAGCTGGTCACCGGGGCGGGTGTCCCGGCGGCGCGCTGGCGGGCCGTGCAGACCGGCGCGGACGCGGCGGCGTACCGCGACTTCGGGGCCGCGATGCCGCCGGTGTGCCGGGCCGCCGAGCCGGACGCCGGGGTGGGCGCGACTTTGGCGGAGGCGCTGGACGCCCTGGTCGACGGCGCGGCGCGAGCCCTGCTGCCGGAGCGCCTGCTGCTGGGCCACCGCCCCGGTGCCCGGGCGCCGCTGGCCGACCGGTGGGCGGTCGCGCTCACCGCGGCCGACCCGAGCCTGCCCGGCGCACCCGCCGCCGAGGTGGCCGCGCTGGAGCGAGCGCTGAGCGCGTGGCTGCGCGCGGCGCACGACGCCAACGGCCCGATCCGGGTCAGCTTCCGGCTGGTTGAGCCGTTGCCGGGCAACGACGACTGGCGGCTGGATTTCGCGCTGCAGTCCGCCGAGGACCCGAGCCTGTACCTGGCCGCCGAGGAGCTGTGGGCCGGTGGACAGCTGCCGGGCCTGCCGCCCCGCCCGGACGAGACGTTGCTGGCCGGGCTCGGGCGCGCCGTCCGGCTCTTCCCGGCGCTGCACGAGGCCCTGCTGGCGCCCCGCCCGTCGGCGATGACCCTGGACACCGGCGGCGCGCACGACTTCCTGCGGCAGGCGGCGCCGCTGCTGCAGGCGGCCGGGTTCGGGGTGCAGCTGCCCGCCTGGGCGGGACGCAGGGCCGTCGGCCTGAAACTCACCACCCGCAGCCGCAAGGGCACCAGTCAGAAGGGGCTGGCCGACTCCGGCTTCGGGCTCGACCAGCTCGTCGACTTCCGGCTCGACCTGGTGGTGGGCGACGCGACGGTCGACGCGGACGAGCTGGCCGAGCTGGCCCGACTCAAGGTGCCGCTGGTCCGGGTCCGCGGGCAGTGGGTCGAGCTGGACGAACGCCAGCTGCGGGCGGCGCTGAAGGCGGTCGGCGGGCGCCGCGACGGCGAACTCACCGCCGGGGAGGTGCTCCAGCGGGTCGTCGACGGCGGCGACGAGGACCTGCCGCTGGTCGAGGTCGACGCCGACGGGGCGCTGGGTGACCTGCTCTCCGGGCGGGCGGCGGAACGACTCTCGCCGGTGCCGACGCCGCCCGGCTTCCAGGGGCGGCTGCGGCCGTACCAGGAGCGTGGGTTGTCGTGGTTGCATTTCCTCGCCCGGCTGGGGCTGGGCGGGATCCTCGCGGACGACATGGGCCTGGGCAAGACCGCGCAGACGCTGTCACTGCTGCTGGCGGAACGCGACGCCGACCCTGTCGCGCCGACGCTGCTGATCTGTCCGATGTCGCTGGTCAGCAACTGGCAGAAGGAGGCGGCCCGGTTCGCCCCGGGCCTGCGGGTGTACGTCCACCACGGCGCGGGCCGGGCACGCGGCGACGACCTCCCCGCGCGGATCGCCGACGCCGACCTGGTCGTCACCACGTACGGGACGGCGCTGCGGGACCCCGCGCTGCGGGACACGGCGTGGGCCCGGGTGGTCTGCGACGAGGCGCAGGCCATCAAGAACAGCGGGACCCGCCAGGCCCAGGCGGTACGCGCGATTCCGGCCCGTACCCGGCTGGCCCTGACCGGCACCCCGGTGGAGAACCACCTCGCCGAACTGTGGTCGATCATGGAGTTCTGCAACCCCGGCCTGCTCGGCTCCGCGAAACGGTTCCGGCGGCGCTTCCAGGAGCCGATCGAGGTACGCCAGGACGCCGACGCCACGGCCGCCCTCAAGCGGGCCACCGGCCCGTTCGTGCTGCGCCGCCTCAAGACCGACAAGTCGATCATCTCCGACCTGCCGGAGAAGAACGAGATGAAGGTCTGGTGCACGCTCACGCCGGAACAGGCGACCCTCTACCAGGCGGTGGTCGAGGACATGATGGCCGTCATCGCCGACTCCGAGGGCATCCAGCGGCGCGGCAACGTGCTGGCCGCCATGATGAAACTCAAGCAGGTCTGCAACCATCCCGCCCACCTGCTCAAGGACGGTTCCCGGCTGCCCGGCCGCTCCGGCAAGCTGGCCCGGCTGGAGGAGCTGGCGCAGGAGATCGTCGCCGACGGCGACAAGGCGCTGGTCTTTACGCAGTTCGCCGAGTTCGGGGCGCTGCTGCAGCCGTATCTGGCGGCGCATCTCGACCGGCCGGTGCTGTGGCTGCACGGCGGGTTGTCCAAGGCCCGGCGCGACGAGCTGGTGGACCGTTTCCAGTCCGATCCGGAGCCCATGCTGTTCCTGCTGTCGCTCAAGGCGGCCGGCACCGGCCTCAACCTCACCGCGGCCAACCACGTCATCCACGTCGACCGCTGGTGGAATCCCGCGGTCGAAGATCAGGCCACGGACCGGGCGTTCCGGATCGGGCAGTCGCGCAACGTCCAGGTGCGCAAGTTCATCTGCACCGGCACCCTGGAGGAGAAGATCGACGCGATGATCGAGCGGAAGAAGACCCTCGCCGCGGCGGTCGTCGGCACGGGCGAGGACTGGATCACCGATTTGAGTACGAGGGAGCTGCGCGAGCTGTTCGCGCTGGACCCGGCGGCGGTGGGCTGACATGCCGGTCGATCCGCAGGGCCGGTTCTACGAGGCAGCCAAACCGATCGAAGTGGACGGCGGCATCGCCGTACGCGCCAAGCGTGGCGCGATCGGGGAACGCTGGTGGTCGCGGCGCTTCGTCGACATCCTGGAGGAGATCTGCCAGCCCGGTCGGCTGGCCCGTGGCCGCTCGTACGCCCGCAAGGGTCAGGTCATGGACTTCGCGCTCACCGCCGGGCGGGTGAGCGCCCGGGTGCAGGGCTCGCGCCCCCAGCCGTACGAGGTGACGATCTCGATCGGCGCGTACGACGACGCCGAGTGGGCGCGCGTGGAGGACGAGCTGGCGTCCCGCGCGTTGTACAGGGCGGCGTTGCTGGCGGGCGAGATGCCGCACGAGATCATCAACGTCTTCGATGAGCTGGGCCTGCCGTTGTTCCCGTCGGCACTGGATCTGCGCTGCTCGTGTCCCGACTGGGCGGTCCCGTGCAAACACGCCTCCGCGGTGCTGTACGTGCTGGCCGAGGCGTTCGACGACGACCCGTTCGGCGTGCTGGCGTGGCGCGGCCGCAGTCGCGAAGCCCTGCTCGACGCGCTGCGCGGCATGCCCGAGCCGCCCCCGCCGCCCGACCCCCTCGCGGTCGTGGAGGAACCGCTGGACGCGCGGCTGGCCGACTTCTACACGCCGGGCATCTCGCTGAGCCGCCTGCGGGAACGCCCCGCCCGGGTGGCCGCACCGCCCGAGCTGCTGCTGCGCGCGTTGGACCCGCCACCCGTCCGGGTGCGGCACATCCCGCTGCTCGACCTGCTGCGCCCGGCCTACCGGAGCCTCGCGGGCACGCCCGAGCCGTCCGACCAGCCGCCCCGGCCCGAGCCCGCCGGGGCACCACAGCCCGAGCCGGCCGGGGCACCACAGCCCGAGCCGGCCGGGGAGGCACAGCAGGAGGCGACGCCGGCGACCCGGACCGGTCGCGGGCGCCGCCCCCCGCCGAAGCGGTAGCGGGTCAGCCCTGGCGCCAGCGCTGGTTCGAGGAGCCGGCGCAGTCCCAGATCTGCACCTTCGCCCCGTCGTTGCCGTTCCAGTCCTTGATGTCCAGGCACCGGTTGGACTGTGGATTGACCAGGTCACCGGCGGCCGTGAGCGTGAACTGCTGCGCCGCGTTGGTGCTGCAGTTCGCGATCTGGATCAGCGTGCCGTTGGCCGTGCCGCCGCCCGAGACGTCCATGCACTTGCCGTTCTGGCTCTCCACGCGACCGGCGTTGAAGGCCCACTTCTGCGCGTTGGTGTTGTTGCACGTGTACATCTGCAGCTGCACCCCGTCGGAGAAGTTGGAGCCGGGCACGTCGATGCACTTGCCGTTCCAGGTGCTGATCAGGCTGACGGCGGACGGCGCCGGGGTGCTGCCGCCGCCCGCACCGAACGGCGTGAGAGTGATCGAGGCCGAGCGCGGGTCGCCGTCGTTGACCAGCGATTCGAAGTTGCCGACGTCGTCGAACGGGAACGCGTACGCCTTACCGTCGGCCATGTTCGCGTGGATGATCCGCGCGTACTGATTGGTGGGGTTGTTCTTGTAGAAGTCGGCGGCGTTGAGGCTGGGCTGGATGTCGATGGTGCCGAGGGTGCCGCGGTTCAGGGCCGCGCAGAGGGTCCGCGAGATCGGCCCGACGACCAGGTCGTTCGGGGCGGGCAGGTCGCCGGCGCAGCCCCACACGCTGGCGCTGCTCGGCCGGTTGAACGACGCCACCTGCTGGCCCGCCGTGTTGGTGAAGTTCATGACCGTGCCGGAGGTACGCCCGTAGTACTTCGTGTTCGGCTGGTCCGCGAACGGCACCACGGTCAGGGTCTTGCTGGTGTACGCGTTCCACGCCGAGGCGATGTAGGAGTCCAGGTAGGTCGCGCTGAGCAGCCCGGCGCCCGCGGCCTTGCCGGGGGCGAGGACGCGCAGCACGGTGCCGTCGGAGCGGGTGTACACCGAGCCGGCCCAGCCGGACTGCGCCTTGATCGCGTTGATCACTGCGTTGCGGCCGTTGTCGACCAGCGCGCCGGTACGCCGGGTGACGCTGGTGGCGCCGGTCACCCCCACCGCGTGCGGCACGGCGAACATGTCGACTTGGGAGCTGTTGAGCCAGAGCCCGGCGTCGTTGTAGGTGAACTCACTCCAGTCGAACAGGATGTTCTGGTTCGGGTCGCCGGCCGCCCACGGGGCGGGCTGCACGAGGCCGTCCGGGGTGAGGAAGAACTTCAGCTTCTCGCCGAGGGAGAAGTAGATCCGGCCGGAGAAGCCGCGCGGGAACTGGACCGTGGTGCTGCCGCCGTTGCCGGGGCCGCCGATGGCGACGTCCGGGGCCGGCGACGGCGGGATCTGCCCGGCGGGCCACGGCGTGAACGCGCCGCTCTTGTTCACGTACCCGAGCCGGTTGGTGCTCAGGTTGATGCCGATGACGTACAGGTAGACCGCGTCGCCGCGGCCCGTGTTGTTGGTGATCGTGACCGGCAGCAGGGACGGGCCGACGGCCGCGGCCGGTCCCGGGGTGACCGCTGCGGCGACGGGGATGGTCACCGCTAGCGCGGCGAATGCGTGCAGGAGCCGTTTACGGGTGTGCACGGGGGACTCCTCAGGGGTGGGGATGAGGGGGAACGGGTGCGCTGGGGGAGAGCGCTCTCCTAGGATCGGAACTGTTAACAGCATGTGTCAATAGAGAACGACAGATGTCTTGGCGGAATGCTCTCCGCAGATAACGGCGCTGGGACCGCATAGGCTCATCGGCATGAGCGACATGACCTACCGGCGGCTCGGTGACTCCGGGCTCGTGGTGTCCGTTGTGGGCATCGGCTGCAACAACTTCGGCCGCAAGCTGGACCGCGACGGCACCCGCGCGGTGGTCGACGCGGCGATCGACGCCGGGATCACGCTGTTCGACACGGCCGACATCTACGGCACCCCGCACGGCAGCTCCGAGGAGTGCCTGGGCGCCGCGCTCAAGGGCCGTCGCGACGAGGTGGTGGTCGCCACCAAGTTCGGCATGGACATGGAGGGCATGAACGGCGCGGACCGGGGCGTGCGCGGCTCACGCGCGTACCTCATCCGGGCGGTGGAGGCGTCGCTGCGGCGGCTCGAAACCGACTACATCGACCTCTACCAGTTCCACACCCCGGATGAGGGCACTCCGATCGAGGAGACGCTGTCCGCCCTGGACGATCTGGTCAAGTCGGGAAAAGTACGTTACATCGGCAATTCAAACTTCCACGGCTGGCAGATCGCGGACGCGGACTGGACCGCGCGTACCGGCGGGCTGAGCCGCTTCGTCAGCGCCCAGAACCAGTACAGCCTGCTGCACCGGGACGTGGAGGTCGAGGTCGTCGCCGCCTGTGAGCAGTTCGGGCTCGGCCTGCTGCCGTTCTTCCCCCTCGACAGCGGCCTGCTCAGCGGCAAGTACAAGCGCGGCGAAGCCCCGGCCGAGGGCACCCGACTCTCCCTGGAGCGGTACCGGACCTGGCTCGACGGCGCGCCGTGGGACCTCATCGAGACCCTCGAAGCGTTCGGGCACGTACGCGGGCACAGCCTGCTCGACGTCGCCATCGCGGGCCTGGCCGCCCGCCCCGCGGTGTCCAGCGTGATCGCCGGAGCCACGACACCGGAACAGGTACGCGCCAACGCGGCGGCGGGCGCCTGGCAACTCAGCATCGAGGATGTCGCGGCGCTCGACGAGATCCTGCACTGACCTGCGCGTTCACCTCCATCACCCGCGGTCATGGCCGTCCGGGCGACAGTCCGGCCGGGGCGGCCGGGTCCCGGAGGATGAACAGGGGGCATACACGACGGACGTCAAAGTGGCAGACTGTCGCTTAATCGTCACGCCATGATCTATTTGGATGCCCTTTGCCTGCCGTCGCCCCCGCCCGCGAATCACGGGTCGGCCCGCCACAAACGACGGTCGCTTCGCCAGCAAATGCCCGAATTGCCAGATCGGCCCGTTTTCTTGGGCGGCACCTCGGCCTGTGGGTCGTCCTCACCGGTGCGATCACCCTGCGTGCGATGTATCTGGCCGCGTACCCGCACGCGTTCTTCTTCCCCGACAGCCGACCGTACGTGGCCGCGGCGGCCGGGAACGCCCCCTACTCCGTGCGCCCGTACGGATACTCGCTGCTGCTGAAGCCGTTCACGCACCCCTTCGCCGAGCTGGAGTGGGTGGCACTGACCCAGCACCTGGCCGCCGTCGCCCTGATCGTCGCGGGGTACGCGTTCCTGGTGCGCCGGGGCGTCCGGCCGTGGCTGGCCGCCCTCGCGGTCGTCCCGCTCGCCCTGGACGCCCGCCAGGTGACGCTGGAGCACTACATCCTCGCGGAGACCACGTTCGTGGTGCTCACGGTCGCCGGGCTGATGGTCCTCGCCTGGCGGGAACGGGTCGGCGCGGTGGCCGCCACGCTCGGCGGTCTGCTACTGGCCCTGGCGGCGGTCACCCGCACCGTCGGCCTGCCCGTACTCGTGCTCGCGGTGGTGTATCTGCTCGTCCGCCGCTGCGGCTGGGCGCGGCTGGGCGCCTTCCTGCTCCCGGTCGGGCTGATCCTCGGCGGATACCTGATCTGGTATCACCAGACCTGGCAGGTCTACGCGTTCGGCCAGTACCAGGGCCGGTTCCTCTACGCCCGGGTCATGCCGATCGCGGACTGTGGCAAGCTGCGGCTCACCCCGCAGCAGCGCATCCTGTGCATGCCCGACCCGCCGGCGTTCTGGACGCACCGGCCGGACATGTACATCTGGTCCTCCATCAGCCCCGCGCGGCAGTTCTACCCCCTGGAGACCGACGATCCGTTCCTGGGCGACTTCGCGAAGACCGTGATCGCCCAGGAACCGGGCGCCTACCTGCGGATGGTCGCCACCGAGACCGGCTGGCACCTGATACCCGGCGCACCACTCGACGGGTCCGCGCGCTGCCTCGCCGACCTGTGGCAGCCGCCCGGCAGGCCGGGGGTGTCCTGCAGCCCCGGCTACTACCTCCCGGCCGCGCCGCCACTGTGGATCCCGCCCGCGACGATCCCCACGCCGAACCCCCTCGGCGAGAAACTCCAGCGGTACGGCGACTACGCCACCACGCCCGGCCCGCTGTACGCGGTCGGCGTGGTGCTCGCCCTGATCGCCGCCGTGTGGCGGGTGCGCCGGGCGGGCTGGCGTACCGCCGCCGACGCCCTGCTGCTGGTCGGCGCGGGCTTCGGCACGCTGGTCCTGTCCGTCGCCACCAGCATGTTCGACTACCGGTACGCCGTACCGGCGGTCACCCTGATCCCGCTCGGCACGGCGCTCGCGATCACCCGGATCGCGGCGGTCGCCCGTTCCCGCCGACCGGAACCAGTGACCGAGGCAGCCTCCCCGGCGCCGGCCGCCGCGCCGCCGCCCGCCCCAACCCTGCCGCCTGCCCCAGACCTGCCGCCCGCCCCAGACCTGCCGTCGGCGCCCGCGCCGCTGCCGCACCAGACCACCGCCGCGCCGGCGTTCACCACCCCTTCCGAAAGCAGTCACTGACGTGTCATCCGAACTCGAAGTCACCGTCCTGTTGCCGTGCCTGAACGAGGCCGAGACCCTGGAGGTCTGCGTCCGCAAGGCCCTGACGTCCCTCTCCGACCTCGGCGTACGCGGCGAGGTGCTGGTCAGCGACAACGGCTCCACCGACGGGTCGCAGGACATCGCCCGCGCGGCTGGCGCCCGGGTCGTGCACGCGCCCCGGCGCGGCTACGGCGCCGCCCTGATCAACGGCATCGCCGAGGCCCGCGGCAAGTACGTGATCATGGCCGACGCGGACGACTCGTACGACCTGTCGGATCTCGGCCCGTTCGTCGAGCAGCTGCGCGCGGGCCACGACGTCGTCATGGGCAACCGGTTCCGCGGCGGCATCGCCCCCGGCGCCATGCCGCCGCTGCACCGCTACCTCGGCAACCCGGTGCTGTCCTGGCTCGGCCGGGTGCTCTTCGGGCTGACCACCGTCGGGGATTTCCACTGCGGCATCCGCGGCTTCAACCGTGACCGCATCCGGGCCCTGGACCTGCGCATGCCGGGCATGGAGTTCGCCTCGGAGCTGGTCGTCCGTGCCCAGCTCAGCGGATACGACCTGGTGGAGGTGCCGACCACGCTGCGACCCGACGGTCGCAGCCGGCCGCCGCACCTGCGTACCTGGCGGGACGGCTGGCGGCACCTGCGGTTCCTGCTGGTGTTCGCGCCGCGCCGCACGCTGGTCTGGCCGGGCTTCGTGCTGCTCCTGCTCGGCCTGCTCGGCACGGGCGCGCTCGCCCTGGCACCCCGCCACATCGCCGGGGTCGAATTCGACATCAACGCCCTCGTGTACGCCTGCGTCGCCGTCCTGGTCGGTGCCCAGCTGCTGCTCTTCGGCGGCTTTGCCGAGCTGTACGGCCATTTCGAGGGCATCGTGCCCGAACGCCCCGACCGGTGGGTGCGCTGGCTCAGCTTCGAACGCTGCATCCTGATCGGGCTGTCGCTGGTGTTCGTCGGCGTGCTCGGCACGATCGTCGCGCTCTCCAGCTGGGGGCAGACCGGCTTCGGTCACCTCGACCCGCGCGGCACGATCCGGCTGGTCCTGCCGTCCGCCACCGCGATCGCGCTCGGGGTGATCGGCGTGTTCTCCGGACTGTTCGCCAGCCTGCTCACGCTCCGCGGCGTGTCGCCCGCGGCCGGCCAGGCGACCCCGGTCATCCCGCGCCAGGTTCGCGGCGACGCGGACGCGCCCACCCCCACGGGCGCGCGGCACTGACGACCGGACGGCGACACGGCGGCGGGCGGGCTCAGAGCTGGAGGAACTCCGGACCGGCGGCCGGCAGCGGTGGGGTCTCGCCGCGCGCCGCCGCGCGGCGGGCGAACTCCCGCACCCCCGCGATCTGCCGCTCGCCGAGCGAGAAGTCCAGCGCCCGGAAGTACGTGGCCAGCGTCGCCGCGTCGAACGGCTCCCACCGCGCGGCGGCCCGCGCGACCTCGTCCAGCTCGCCGAGGCACAGGTCGCGGGAACGCTGGAACGCCTCGTGCACGTCCTTCACCACGCCCGGGTGGGCGGCCGCGAAGTCCCGGCGGACCGCCCAGACGGCGAACACCATGGGCAGTCCGGTCCATTCGTTCCAGGCCTGGCCCAGGTCGACGACCTGCAGGCCGCGCTGCGGCGCCTCGTACATCGCGCGCAACGCCGGGTCGCCGATCAGCACCCCGGCGTCGGCCTCCAGCAGCATCTGGGGCAGGTCCGGTGGGCACCGGAAGTAGTCCGGCTCGGCGCCGTACCGCTCCGCCAGCAGCATCTGCGCCAGCAGCACCCCGGTACGGGAGGTGGAGCCGAGGGCGACCGGCCGGGCATCCAGCTCCGGAAGCGGCCGGGTGGAGATCAGGTTGACAGACAGCACCGGGCCGTCGCTGCCCACGGCGAGGTTCGGCAGCAGCAGCAGGTCGTCGGCGTGCCGCAGGTACTCGACCAGCGAGATCGGGCCGATGTCCAGATCACCGGCGACCAGGGCCGCGTTGAGCCGGTCCGGGTTGTCCTTGCGCAGGTCGACGTCCAGCAGCGCGCCCGAGCGCATCAGGCCCCAGTAGAGGGGGAGGCAGTTCAGGAACTGGATGTGCCCGACGCGCGGCCGCTGAACGTTCATGCGGGCGACGCTATCTCCGCCCCGCACCGCCCCGCCCGCGGGTACGCCGGATTCGGTCGAAGAACACTCGCACGAACTCGGGCCCGGCCTACCGCGCCTCGAAGGGATTCAGCAGGTCGACTCCGGTAGCGGCGACATCGGCGACGTTGCGGGTGACCAGGGTCAGGCGGTGGACCAGAGCGGTGGCCGCCAGCAAACTGTCGACCACGGGGGGCCGGTGCGGCGGCACATTCAGCCGACCCCACCGCTGGGCCACCTCGCCCGAAACCGGCAGGACCCGGTCTCCGTAGGCGGTGAGCAGCGTGTCCAGCCAGTGGTCCAGCGCCGCCGCCCGATCGGCGGCCCGTGGCCGCAGGCGCTCGATGCCTGCGCGGATCTCACCCACGGTCAGGACGCTCAGGTAGACCGACGCGTGTCTGTGGGCCTGATGCCACTAGATAGATTCTCTCCGCCGACCCGGCTGCCGGCCATCTCCAGGAGTGCCATGCGGGGACAGGGGCACCCGGCCGGATATTCGGTGGAGGCGGTACGCGGGCGCGCGTACGCTGGTGGGCCGCTTGACGGCCGTGGTGAGCAAGCACCGCAGCGGACGTCCCCCCGCGCCGAGGCCGGCGATCCGGCCCTTCGGACACGCGAGCGATCCGGACCCGCCGGAGGACGACCTGTGACGACACCTGACCTCGACACCGAACTCGCCGCCGAACGACACCACCTCACCGAGTCCCGCGCAGCACTGGCCCGCATGCGCGAGCGGGCCCGGGCCCTGTTCGCCACGGGCGAGAACGTGGCGGGCGACGCCTACACCGCCGAGCAACTCGGCCGGCACCTGTCCAAACGGGTCGCCGAGCTGGCCGACAATCCCGACACTCCCCTGTTCTTCGGCCGCCTCGACCTGGACGCCGGCACCCACCACGTCGGGCGGCGGCACGTCACCGACGACGCCGGTGAGCCGATGGTGCTGGACTGGCGGGCGCCGCTGTCGCGCGCCTTCTACCGGGCCAGCGTCCGCGACCCGCAGGGCGTCGCCACCCGGCGCCGGTTCGGCTTCGTCAAGGGCGAGCTGACCAGCTTCGAGGACGAGCACCTCGACCGCGGCGAGGAACTCGGCACCAGGAGCCGCATCCTGACCGCGGAGATCGAACGCCCGCGCGTCGGCCCGATGCGCGACATCGTCGCCACCATCCAGCCCGAGCAGGACGAACTGGTCCGGGCGGAACTGACGGACTCGATCTGCGTGCAGGGCGCGCCCGGCACCGGTAAGACGGCGGTGGGCCTGCACCGGGCCGCGTACCTGCTGTACCTGCACCGGGAACGGCTACGGCGCTCCGGCGTGCTGATCGTGGGACCGAACTCGGCGTTCCTGTCGTACATCTCGGCGGTGCTGCCCGCGCTCGGCGAGGTCGAGGTGGCTCAGGCGACCGTCGACGACCTGATCGCCAAGGTCCCGGTGCGTGGCACCGACACTCCCGCCGCGGCGCTGCTCAAGCACGACCCGCGGATGGCAGAGGTGCTGCGCCGGGCGCTGTGGGGGCGGATCGGCAAGCCCACCGAGGCGATCATGGTCTCGGACGGCTCGTACCGCTGGCGGATCGATCCCGAGCCGCTGCGCCGGATCGTGGACGAGGCGCGGCGCGAAGGGCTGCCGTACCTGGTCGGGCGGGAACGGGTGCTGGCGCGGGTGGTGGGCCTGCTGCAACGGCAGTCCGAGTACCGCACCGGCAACTCGCCCAGCGAGGGATGGCTGCGCAGGATGGCCAAGGTCGCGCCGGTCCGGGACTTCCTCGACGCGGCCTGGCCCGCGGTCACCCCGGAGGGGCTGGTGGTCGCGCTGTTCACCGATGCCGAGCTGCTGGCGGACAGCGCCGAGGGCATCCTCACCGCGGAGGAGCAGCAGGAGCTGCGGTGGGCCAAGCCGCCACGTACGGTCAAGGCCGCGAAGTTCAGCGCCGCCGACGCCGTCCTCGTGGACGAGGCCGCCGGGTTGCTGGAACGCCAGCAGAGCTTCGGTCACGTGGTCGTCGACGAGGCGCAGGACCTCTCGCCCATGCAGGCGCGGGCGATCGCGCGGCGCAGCGAGCACGGCTCGATCACCCTGCTCGGCGACCTGGCCCAGGGCACCGCGCCGTGGGCCGCCGCGGACTGGCGCGACACCCTCGCCCACCTGGGCAAGCCGGACGCTGCGGTGGTGCCGCTGACCACCGGTTTCCGCGTACCCGCGGTGGTGGTCGCCCTGGCCAACCGCCTGCTCCCGGCGCTCGGCGTGGACGTACCCGAAGCGGTGTCGTTGCGCCGCGACGGCGACCTCGCCGTCGTCGCCGTCGCCGACCCCGCCGAGCTCGACGCCGCGGTCCTGGTCGAGGTCACCGCGGCGCTGGATCACGAGGGGTCGGTCGCGGTCATCGCGGCCGACGCCGCGGTCGACCGGCTGCGCGCCCACCTCGCGGCCGCGGGTATCCCGGCCGCGACGCCCGACGACGTCGAGACCGGGGCGCGGGTCACGGTCGTGCCCGCCACGGTCGTCAAGGGCCTCGAGTACGACCATGTCATCGTCGCCGAGCCCGCCGACATCGTCGCCGCCGAGCCGCGCGGCCTGCACCGCCTGTACGTGGTGCTCACCCGCGCGGTGTCCCGCCTGTCCGTGGTGCACGCCCGGCCGCTGCCGGAGCCGCTGTCCACCTCGGGATGATCCCCACCCGGCCCGTGACCTGGTCGGCGCCTCCGGCGATCGGACAGGTGGCACAGCTCACCGTGGGCGGAGTGGCGGCGCACCGGTCCGATCTCTACGGTGAGCTGACTTCGATCTTGTTGCATATGCCCATGCCTTGATGGATGTCGAAATTTCGGGCCGGTGTGCGCCGGCTCGTGTGGTAGCGCGCCGTGTCCGATGTGCCTCCGGCCCGACCGGCGCTTCGTCCTGTGACGTGAGGGGTGGTTTGACGGTGCGGCTGGCGTCCGGGCTGGTGCTTGTCGGTGTGCTAAGCGGATTGTCGGTGCCTGGTGCGCCCGGTCTGCAGGGGGTCTCCGCGGCGTCCGAGACTTATCCGTTCGTGGTCAGGGTGGTTGCGGGCGATCCCGCCGACCATGGCGTCGGGTGCTCGGGTGCGCTGGTGGACCCGAGCTGGTTGGTGACCGGTAAGGCATGTATCGCCGGGAACGGCGGCGCCGTGCCCGAGGGCCGGCCCGCCACGGCGACGACGGTCACGATCGGCCGCGCCACCGTGCCGGTGATCGACCTCGTGCCGCATCCGGACCGTGACGTGGTGCTGATCAAGATGGCGGTGCCGGCCGCCGGCGTGACGCCGGTCCGCATCGCCACCGAGGCGCCGACGGCCGGCGAGGTGCTGACCGTGGCCGGGCTCGGGCGCACCGCCGACGAGTGGGTGCCCGATGCCGTGCACGCGGCGACGTTCTCGGTCACCGCTGTCACCTCGAACCTGCTGACGATCGCGGGCCGGGACACCGATCAGGTCGGCCCGTGCAAGGGCGACGCCGGTGGACCCGGTCTGCGTACGGTCGGCGGCCAGCCGGCCCTGGTGGCGCTGACCTACGGCGGCGGACAGGGCGGGTGCCTCGACGCACCGGCCGGGGCCACCACCCGGGGCGGCACCCAGACCCGGGTGGACGACCTGGCCGCCTGGATCGAGCAGCACGTCGACGGCAAGCCACGGCCGACCTCGTTCCTGTACGACAACCAGCAGCACGTCTTCGCCCGCGGCGCCGACGGCAAGCTGCACCACTGGAAGTGGGTCACCGGCGAGGGACGTGGCTACGAGTCCTGGGGCGAGGAACTGGCCGGCACCCCGATGAGCTACGTGTACGGCAAGCAGCAGCACGTCCTCGGACGCGGCGCGGACGGCAAGCTGCACCACTGGATCTGGGAGCCCGGCAAGGCCCGCTCGCACAGCATCTGGGCCGAGGGACTGGCCGGAGACCCCGCCGGCTACGCCACCGACAACGCGCAGCACATCTACGCCCGCGGGACCGACGGCAAGCTGCACCACTGGAGCTGGACCCAGGGCGTCGGCTACGCGCACGAGGTCATCGGCGACGGCATCTCCGGCGACCCCGCCGCGTACGTGCTCGGCACCCAGCACCACGTCTGGGCCCGCGGCACCGACGGCAAGCTGACCCACTGGGTGTGGGAGCCCGGCAAGGCCCCACGCCGCGAGACCTGGGACGGCGGCCTGGCCGGCGACCCTGTCGCGTTCGTCTACGGCGACCAGCAGCATGTCTTCGGCCGGGGCACCGACGGCCAGCTGCATCACTGGAAGTGGACGCCGGGCGAGGGCCGCGGCCACGAGACGTGGGGCGGCAGCCTGGCCGGCGACCCCACGGGCTACGCCACCGCCGACGCCCAGCACATCTACGCCCGCGGCACCGACGGCCAGCTGCACCACTGGAGCTGGACCCGCGGCGTCGGCCGGGCCACCGAGGTGCTCGGCGACGGCATCGCCGGCGACCCGACCTCCTACGTCCTCGGCACCCAGCACCACGTCTGGGCCCGCGGCACCGACGCCAAGCTGAACCACTGGGTGTGGGAGACCGGCAAGCCCACCCGCCGCGAGACCTGGGAGGGCACCACCCTGTGACGCGGACGTGGACCCGGCCGGTGTTCGGCGCCGGCCGGGTCCACGCCCGTTCCGGGACTGCGGGGTCGGCGGTGGACCTATCGACATGGGCGGATCACCGGTTCAGCCAGAACTTCGACACTTAAGCCCATCGAAAGGCTGCCGATGCGACGATGCACCGCATGAACGAGTGCACCGAGCGCAGTGACGGCCGCGAGATTCGGGAGGCACGGTCGTGACCGCAGCGGGCCTCGGCGTACCGACCTGGGTGGACCTGGGGACCGCCGACCTCGATGACGCCGTCCGCTTCTACACGTCGCTGTTCGGCTGGACCGCGCACGTGTCACCCGACCCCGAGGCCGGCGGCTACACGATCTTCAATCTCGACGGGATGCCCGCGGCGGGTGCCGGGCCGCTGTTCGGCGAGGGGCAGCCCACCGCCTGGAGCACCTACATCGGTACGGACGACTCCGACGCGGTGGCCGCCCGGGTCCAGGCCGCGGGTGGACAGGTGCTGGTGCCGCCGTTCGACGTGCTCGACCAGGGGCGGATGGCGGCGTTCCTCGATCAGGCCGGGGCGCCGTTCAGCGTGTGGGAGCCCGCGATGATGCGCGGTGCCGAGGTGTTCGACCGGCCCGGCGCGCTGACCTGGAACGAACTGACCACCCGGGACGTGGAGGGCTCGGCGCGGTTCTACGGCGCCGTCTTCGGCTGGGTGGCGCGCGACAGCTCGGCGGACGGCCCGCCGTACGTGGTGTGGGAGCGCGAGGGCCGGACGATCGCCGGCCTGCAGCCGATGCTGGGCGCCCAGTGGCCCGCCGACCTGCCGCCACACTGGATGGTGTACTTCGCCGTCGCCGACTGTGACGACGCGGCCGCGCGGGCGTTCGCGCTGGGCGGCCGGGTGGCGCACCCGCCGACGAGCTTCCCGATGGGCCGGTACGCCGTACTGGAGGACCCGCAGGGCGGCACGTTCGCGATCCTGGCCGGAATCGCCTGATCCCGGCCAGGACCGTCGGGTCGCTCAGCAGTACTGGGACTGCTTTCCGATCACCTTGTACGGGCAGTCCGCCACCTCGGCCAGCTGCAGCGCCGCCTCGCGGTTGCGGGTGGTCTCCCGGGTGATGACGCTGCCGGGCGGGTAGAAGCCGCCCTGCGCCGAACTGGTCGGGTACATCTCGAACGTGTACGCGAAGATCTTGTGTGCGCCCCACAGCCAGTCCAGCGAGTCACCGTCGGTGATGTACAGGTCGCTGGCCTGTTCCGGCGTGTAGTTGTTCGTGGCGGCCATCTGCCGGCCCAGGGTGGCGAACGTGTTGTTGTCGTCCGCGGTCATCCCCGTCCCGGTGTCGGCGGTCGTATAGCCCAGCGGCCACAGCACCAGCTCGGAGTAGGTGTGGAAGTCCAGGGCGGCCTTGATCTGCTGCTTGCCGCCGATGACCCGGCTGTTGACGAAGTCCCGGATCACCCGCGTCTCCGGCGCCGACCACGCGGACGGCCCGCGGTACGTCTCCGAGGACGGGCTGCCCGAGGAGCCGCCGCAGCAGCCCCAGTGGTCGCCGTAGTTGCGGTTCAGGTCGGTGCCGATGTAGCGGGACCCGGTGTTGGGCTGCCGGTTCTTGCGCCACGACCGGTACGAGCCGGTGGCGATGTCGTACTCGGCGCCGTCCGGGTTGACCGACGGGACGATCCACAGCTCGCGGGTGTCCACGATGTTCTTGATCCGGGTGTCGGTCGCGTAGTTGTCGGCGAACAGGTGCAGCAGGTAGACGGCCATCTCCACGGTGAGGTGCTCCCGTGCGTGGTGGTTGGCGTCGTACAGCACCTCGGGCTCGTTCTCGTCGGTGCCGACATTGTCGGAGATCTTGACGGCGACGATCTGCCGGCCCTCGTAGGACGTGCCGAGCACGTACTTCTTGGCGATCGACGGGTAGCGGGCGACGATCGCGTCCACCTCGGCGACCATCTCGCCGTAGTTGTGGTACGCCGCGTCGCTGGACGGGAAGTCCAGCGCGTTCGGGCCGGCGTCGGGGCGGCCGTCGGCGACCGGCTTGACCGTGTATCCGAGTTTGCGCAGCGCCTGCACCTCGCTGCGCGTGGCGGTCACGGTCACGACGGCGTGTTCGACGTCGTCGATGGCGGCGCCCGTGCGGGCGATCGCGTTGCGCTGGGCGAGCGTACGGGCGTCGTACACCTCGTACTGGGCGGAGGAGTCGGTGGATGGGCCGGCGCCCGGCTCCGCGGTGACGGGGCGGGCGGCGGCGGACTGGGCCGGGGCGGCGGACGCGGTGAGGGCGAGCCCGATCGCGGCCGCGGCAAGGGTGGCGAAACGTCGTCTCATGAACGACCTCCGGAGATAGGGAGGGGGTCCCGTCTCGTCACTGCATCACCGGGGATCGACCATTGGCAATGGATCTGCCGTGCTGCCCGTCATGCCAAACTGCCCCCTACCCCGGCGTGATGGATGCCCGGAGTGCTGGCCGGGGGCAGCGCTCCGGTCGGGTCAGTGCGCCCCGGTGGCCTTGCCGTTGGGCGAGGTCACGTCGGCTCCCCCGGACGGCTCGGCGGCCCGGTCATCCACGACGCCGCCGTCGTCGGCCCGGTCGGCGCTCTCTGCCCCGGCCCCGTTGCTCGCGGCGGCGCTCTCTGCCCCGGCCCCGTTGCTCGCGGCGGCGCTCTCTGCCCCGGCCCCGTTGCTCGCGGCGGCCTCGCCCGGCCCGACCACGTTGCTCGCGGCGCCGTCACCGGTCGGTGCCGCCCGGTCACCCGCGGCGGCCGCGGCCTCGTCGCCGGCCAGCGCGGCCCGCAGGCGGTTCTTCTCCGCCTTGCGCCGGTCCGCGGCCCCGGCCAGCTGCTCGGCCATCTCGTTACGCCAACGCGCCAGCAGGAAGTACGAGAAACCGGCCGACGCGACCAGCGCGATCATCGCCCTGACCAGCAGGTTCAGCGGCACTGGCAGGAGCAGCACGAAGACCACGAGGAACAGGCCGAGGCGGCCCAGCGTGTATTTGACGGACGGACTCATGACGCTTCCCTCTCAGCCCGCCCGGTGGCGCAGCCACCGGAGGCCGTAGAACCAGACCAGGCAGTACACGACCGTACCGGTGGCGGCACCGACCGCCCCGCTGACCAGGGCGGGGAAGGTGACGGCGGCGAGCCCGGCCAGGGTCATCCCGGCCGCCACGCCGAACCCCGCACCGAGCCCGGCGACGACGACCCGGTTGGCGCCGAACCCGGCCGCGCGGAACTCCTCGACGAACAACCAGCCGGGCAGGACCAGGGCCAGCCACCCGCTGGCGTCGCCGAACGTCGACAGCCGCAGTAGCGCCATGATCCCCTCGAAGACCAGCAGGATCACCACGCCGCAGAGGAGCCCGGCCAGCGCGACCCCGATCAGGTCACCCGCGGTCGCCAGGCGCCCGTCGGGGGTGCGGCGGGGACGGCGCTCGCTTGCGGTCTCGGTCATGACAACCCGAGGGTACGCCGGAGGCTACGCCCAGACCTGCTGGGGTTCGCTGCGCCGCTCGGCCAGCGACACCGGCTTCGGGTACTCGCGGACCACCTCGTAGCGGGTGTTGCGCTCGACCGGCTGGAACCCGGCGTCCCAGATGAGGTTGAGCAGGTCCTCGCGGTGCATCGTGTTCGGCGTGCCGTACGAGTCGGCGTCGTGGGTGATCTTGTACTCCACGACGGAGCCGTCCAGGTCGTCGACGCCGAAGTTCAGCGAGAGCTGGGCGACCGACAGCCCGTGCATGACCCAGAAGCACTTCACGTGCGGCACGTTGTCGAGCATCAGCCGGGACACTGCGAACGTCTTGAGCGACTCGGCGGGCGCCGCCATCGTCGTCCGCGCCTGCAGCTTGTTACGGATCTTGCCGTCCGCGGAGTCGACGAAGTCGTGCTGGTAGCGCAGCGGGATGAAGACCGCGAAGCCGCCCGTCTCGTCCTGCAGCTCGCGCAGGCGCAGCACGTGGTCGACCCGGTGCCGGTGCTCCTCGATGTGGCCGTACAGCATCGTGGCGGGGGTCTTCATCCCCTTCTGGTGGGCCAGCCGGTGGATGCGCGACCAGTCCTCCCAGTGGCAGTTGTGGTCGACGATGTGCTGGCGGACCTCCCAGTCGAAGATCTCGGCGCCGCCGCCGGTGAGCGACTCCAGCCCGGCGTCCATCAGCTCGTCGAGGATCTCCGTGGCGGGCAGGCCGCTGATCTTCTCGAACCACTGCACCTCGGTGGCGGTGAAGCACTTGAGGTTGACGTTCGGCAGCGCCGCCTTCAGCTCGCGCAGCACCTTGGGGTAATACCGCCAGGGCAGCGTCGGGTGCAGGCCGTTGACGATGTGCAGCTCGGTGAGCTGCTCGTCCTCCATCTCCTTGGCCTTGCGGACGGCCTCGTCGATGCGCATCGTGTACGCGTCCTTCTCGCCCGGCTTGCGCTGGAACGAGCAGTACGCGCAGCTGGCGGAGCAGACGTTGGTGAGGTTGAGGTGCCGGTTGACGTTGAACATCACCCGGTCGCCGTTGAGCTCGGTACGCCGGTGGTGCGCCAGCCGGCCGAGCCAGGCGAGATCGTCGCTGGCGTACAGCGCCTCGCCGTCCTCGCGCGTCAGCCGCTCGCCCGCGTAGACCTTGGCCTCCAGCTCGCGCTTCAGTCCGGCATCCATGTGGGCCCCTCTCCCATTCGCTCGCCGTCGAGCCTACGTCCACCCCCCGACGTCCCGTGCCGGGAGATCAACCGTGGCGTCAAGGTTCCCCGGCCGTCCCGTGACAATCAGCAGCTTTTAGTCCCAGACCGATCGACAGGGGTGCGCGGCACGGTGTATGAACCTTGAGGGGGACGGTAGCGGCGGGCTGACAGCCCGCGCGGACGGGGAGCAGATGGCAACGGAGACGCGAAACGCCACGGGCGAACCGCGGCGCGCGCGTTACCGTCTGCGCACACTCACGTACTCTGCGGTGGCCGCCGCGGCGATCGCCGCGCTGTTCCAGCCGCTGCCCGCCTTCGCGGCCCCCGGATCCCCGACGGCCCCCGCCGTGCCCGGCTTTCCGGGCGGGCCGGCCGCCCCGGGGCTTGCGGCCGTGCCGGACGCCGGATCGCGCCCGATCCCGCTCGGCACGCTGTCCCTGCCCGGCCAGGTCACACCGACGACGGCCACCACCACCTCACCGACGCCCGGCATACCGGTCAACCCGCTGCTCGCCAAGATCGAGAAGCGCCGCGCCGACATCGCCACCCTCGGCGACCAGCTGATCAAGCTGGGCGAGGACCGGGACATCGCCCGGCAGCAGGCCGCGGCCGCCGACCAGAAGGTCACCCGGACCCAGGCCGCCCTGGTGGTGGCCCAGCAGGACGCCGCCTCGGCCGCCGAGAACGCGATGCGCGACGCCGCCGCGCTGCCGCCCGGAGCGCTCGGCTCCGGCCTGCAGGACCTGGACTCCCTCGCGCAGATCCAGCGTGGCGACTCCCCCGGCGAGCAGGTCGCGGCCCGGCAGCTCGTCATCGCGCAGGAGGCCCAGCAGATCGCCCTCGATGAGCAGGAGGTCACCACGACCCACGCCACCGAGGTCACCGGCCGCTACGACCGGCTCAACGCCGACATCGCGAAGAAGCAGTCCGCGCTGCAGAAGATGGAGCAGCAGAACGCCGACGCGCTGAACCAGGCCGAGGCCCTGGAGAACGCCGAGGACGCCCGCCTGGGTGCCGGCTACCTCTCCGGCGCGGATCAGGGCCGCGGCGCCGATCCGCGGGCGATCGCCGCGGTGCGCTTCGCCCTGGCCCAGCGCGGCGATCCGTACGTGTGGTCCGAGGAGGGCCCGGACAAGTACGACTGCTCCGGCCTGACCTACGCCGCCTACCACAGCCCGGAGGCCGGGCAGTTCCCGCTGGCCCGGGTGGCGCGCGACCAGTACTGGCAGACCCACAAGAAGGTCGTCGACCGGTATTCGCTGCTCCCCGGCGACCTGCTGTTCTTCAGCTACAGCTCCAGCTGGACGGACATTCACCACGTCGCTATGTACGCCGGCAACGGCATGATGGTGGAGGCCCCCCGCACCGGCCTCACGGTGCGCCTCGTGCCGGTGCGCTGGACCCGGCTGTTCCAGGCCACCCGCGTGTACGGCTCGGTCGACGGCCCGACCGAGGGCCCCGACCTCTCCTCGCCCGCGCCGAAGCCGAAGCCGGTCAAGACGACCCCGCCGCCGAAGCCCAGTACGACCAAGCCCAGTACGAAGCCGACGAGCAAGCCCACCACGAAGCCCACGACGTCGAAGCCGAGCACCCCCACGACGACCGAGCCCGCGCCGACGACCAGCACCCCCACCACCGAGCCGACCACGCCCACCGACACCCCGTCGTCCACCGCGGCATCGACGGCCGGTTCGCCCGCCAACGGCTCCACGGGGACAGCCGCGTCGGTCGGCTCGTCGGCGGCGACCTCGTCCAGCTCACGCAGCGACGCCGCGTCCAGCTCGGCCGCCGGCGGCGCGGACAGCGGCCAGTAGCGCCTGCGTCACTCGTCACCTGGGCGGGTCGACTCCGGGTGTGCTGACGAGCGCGGATGTGGCACGGTAAGGGTCAGCGCGCGGGGCAACGATCAGCGTCGGCGCAAGACGACGGCGGTCGGGAGGGCACATGGACGAGCAACACGTGGCACCGGACGGCCCCGGCGACCAGCCGGGCGCCGCGCCGACGCCCGTGGTCCGGCCCGTGTCCGCGATACCCGGTGCCACCGCTGCGCGGGCGGCCGTGCCGGCGGCGCTGCGCCTCGGCCCCGGCGACGTCGGGCTCGGCACCCGCCGGACGGCGCAGGCCACCGTCTATGGGACCCGGAGCGCCCAGCCCGAGCCCGGTACGCCCGAGCCGAAGTCCCCGGAGCCGGAGCAGCCCGACCTCGAACCCGGCCCTCCCGCCGAGCCCGAGCAGCCCGGACTGCCCGAGCCCTCGACACCCGACGCCCCGCCGGGGCGCCCCGCCGGACCAGGCCGGCCCGGTGGCCCGATCGAGCCCGGGAAACCGGCGGAGCCCTCCCGGCCGGTGGAGCCGCCGGCGCCGATCGAGCCGCCGCCGAGCCCGTTCCCGGCCCCGAAGCCGCCGCAGCCGTTCCCCACCCCGGAGCCGCGACCGGGTCCCGCACCGGTGCCGCCGGGGCCACCACCCGCGCCGGATCCCACGCCACCGGCCCCCGTGCCACCGGGTCCGGGCCCGTCGCCGGTCCCGCCCGGTCCCGGCCCGTCACCCGTGCCGCCCGGCCCCGGACCGAGCCCCGTACCGGGGCCGCCGCAGCCGCCGTTCCCGATGCCGCCGTCGATGCCGGCCGCCACCGGGTGGCCGTCGTACCCGGCGTCGCCGATGAGCGGTGGCCCGGTGTACGGCAGCGGGACACCGACCACGTTCGGGGTAGCCGGTCCGGGCGCGGCCCCGGCCCCGTTCGGCGCCGCCGCGACGCCGACCGGTTCGCCGTCGGCACCCGCCGTCGGCCACCCCGTCCAGCATCCGGAACAGGCCGGCGTGCCCCACCAGCGCGGCCAGGGCACCGTGTACGGCGGTCTCGGGGCGGCGGCGCCGGTCGAGATGACCATGCCGGTGTCGATGAACGCCATGGACAACTCCGGCTCGTTGACCGGGCACATCCTGGCCCAGGGCTGGGAAGAGTCACCGGACAGCGGCCGCAGCAGCAACTTCAAGGTCGTCGTCATGATGCTCGTGGTGCTCGGCCTGATGGTGGGCGCGAGCCTGCTGTTCCTCTTCACGGTCGGCAGCGATCTCTCCGACACGATCCACGGGGTCTTCGCCGAGTAGGCCGCGCGGTTTGCCATGAGCGACCCCGCCCCCTAGGCTGGCGCGGTTGGGCCCCGGGGTGAGTCTGCCCACTCCCGGAGCGGAATGCGCGCGGCACCCCACGCGCTGACCCGTACACTGATGGCAGTAATTGACCTGGCGCGCCCTAGGCGCGCTTCGGGCGTTCTTGCGGGCATTTCAGCGGCCGGAGATCCGGACGCGGCGGGCCAGTTGCGAGCGTGCGCCCCCGTAGAGAGGTTCTCTTGACCACTTTCGCTGACCCCAGCACGTTCCCGTCCGTCCTCGAAACCCCCGCGAACACCGAAAACCCCACGGAATCCTCCGACGAGACTCCCGCGGCTCCGGTCGCCGCCACCTTCGCCGAGCTGGGCCTGCCCGCCGAGATCGTCCGGGTGCTGACCCGGGACGGCATCACCGCACCGTTCGAGATCCAGGCCGCCACCATTCCGGATGCCCTGGCGGGCCGGGACGTGCTCGGCCGGGGCCAGACCGGCTCCGGCAAGACCCTGGCGTTCGGCCTGCCCGTGCTGGCGCGCGTCGCGGCGGGCGGGCGCGCCAAGCCCCACCGCCCCAAGGCCCTGATCCTGGTGCCGACCCGCGAGCTGGCCATGCAGGTCGCCGACTCGCTGCTGCCGGTCGGCCGGTCCGTCGGCGTCTTCCTCAAGACCGCGGTCGGCGGCGTGCCGTACGACCGGCAGATGGACGCGCTGCGCCGTGGCGTCGAGGTGATCGTGGCTACGCCGGGCCGCCTCGCGGACCTCATCGAGCGGGGCGCCTGCCAGCTCGACGACGTCGAGATCACGGTGCTGGACGAGGCCGACCAGATGGCCGACATGGGCTTCCTGCCCGACGTCACCGAACTGCTGGCCAAGACCCCCGCCGACGCGCAGCGGCTGCTGTTCTCCGCCACTCTGGACGGTGACGTGGACACGCTGGTGCAGCGGTTCATGACCGACCCGGTCACCCACTCGACCGCCCCGGCCGAGGCCAGCGTCTCCACGATGGATCACCACCTGCTGCTGATCCCGCCGCGCGACAAGTTCACGATCACGGCGTCGATCGCCAACCGGGAGGGCAAGACGATCGTCTTCGCCCGTACCCAGATGGGGGTGGACCGGCTGGTCGAGCAGCTCGCGGCGGTCGGCGTCCGCGCGGGCGCCCTGCACGGCGGCAAGACCCAGCGGGTACGCACGCGGACGCTGGCCGAGTTCAAGGAAGGCCGCACGGACGTCCTGGTGGCCACCGACGTCGCCGCCCGTGGCATCCACGTCGACGGCATCTCGCTGGTCGTGCACGTGGACCCGCCGAAGGACCCGAAGGACTACCTGCACCGGGCCGGGCGCACGGCCCGCGCGGGTGAGTCGGGTGCCGTGGTGACGCTGGTGCTGCCGAAGCAGCGCCGCACCACACAGGCGATGATGACCAAGGCCGGGGTGGAACCAGCCGAGGTCCGGGTACGCCTGGGCGACGACAAGCTGACCGAGATCACCGGTGCCCGCGAGCCCAGCGGCGTGCCCGTGGTCGACGAGCCGGAGCCCCGCCGCGAGCGTGGCGACCGGCCCCGCCGCTTCGGCGACCGCGACCGCGGCGACCGCCCGCGCGGCTATGGCGACCGCGACCGCAGCGAGCGCCCCCGCAGCTTCGGGGACCGGGGCCAGGGCGACCGCCCGCGTAGCTACGGCGACCGGGACCGCAGCCAGGGCGACCGCCCGCGTAGCTACGGCGACCGGGACCGCAGCCAGGGCGACCGCCCCCGCAGCTTCGGCGACCGCGACCGCGGCTTCGGCGACCGGGAGCGGGGCCAGGGCGACCGCCCGCGTGGCTTCGGCGACCGGGACCGCAGCCAGGGGGACCGGCCCCGCAGCTTCGGCGATCGCGAGCACGGCCACGGCGACCGGGCGCGATTCGGCGAGCGGCCCCGCAGCTTCGGCGACCGGCCCTCCGGTGACCGGGACCGTTCCTTCGCCGACCGCCCGCGGGCGGAGCGGGGGCACAGCACCGGCCGTAACGGGGAGCGCACAGGCGGGTTCCGTCGCGAGGCTCCGCGCAACGACAGGCGTGAGGGCGGGCCGGGCGGCGAGCGCCGCTTCGGGCCGAGCCGCACCGCCCGTCACTGACGGAGGACATCGGCTGAGAACGCCGGCCGGGTGGCATCCACCCGGCCGGCGTTTCCGTTTCCCCGTGGGCTGGACGTGCGGCTTGATCGTCGAGCGCGGAGTCCGGCGGACGGCTACCGTCCACTCATGTCGCCTCTTGCCGGGTCGCTGTTCTGGGAGCGCCGCGACACCTCGGGCGCCGAGCACACCCTCGTGGACACTCACCTAGGCCTGTACGCGCGCGGCACCGCCACGGCGGTCGACCCGATCCCGTACACCTGCCGCTACGAGCTGCAGACCGATCCGGGATGGGTCAGCGCCTGGATCGACGTGGCCACCGAGGGCGCCGGCTGGGCCCGTACGCTCAAGCTCGAACTGGCCGCCGGGCGCTGGCGGGTGACCACCGCCGAGCAGGGTGACCTCGACGGCGCCCTGACCGCCGCCGGCCATGCCGGTGCCGGTCAGCCCGGCACGGAGGAACCCGACCTGCTGTACGGCGCGTTCGACGTCGATCTGGGCTGCTCCCCGCTGACCAACACCCTGCCGATCCGGCGCCTGGGCCTGCTGAAGGCCGAGCCGGGGGTGGCGCACCGGCTGAGCGTCGCGTGGGTGCTGGTGCCCAGCCTGGAGGTGGTGCAGGCGGATCAGATCTACACGCCGGTGGGTGGGGGGACGGTCCGCTTCGCCACGGAGACGTTCAGCGCGGACCTGAGCGTGGACGACGACGGCTTCGTGACGGACTACCCGGGGCTGGCCCGGCTGGTCCGCTGAGCCCGACCCGCCTCCCCGACACCGGCGAGAGGCGGCCTCAGGACGGCCAGGTGCCGTCGCGGAGGAAGCGGTCGATGACGGCGCGGGGTTCGGTCAGGTCGATGGCCTGGGCCTCGACCCAGGCGTCGGAGTAGTAGGTGTCGGCGTACCGTTCGCCGCCGTCGCAGATGAGGGTGACCACCGAGCCGGTACACCCGGCCGCCCGCATCTCGGCGATGAGCGCGAACGCCCCCCACAGGTTGGTGCCGGTGGAGCCGCCGACCCGGCGGCCCAGGACGTCCGAGCCCGCCCGCATGGCGGCCAGCGACGCGGCGTCCGGCACGGGCACCATCCGGTCGACGACCGCCGGCTGGAACGACGGCTCGACCCGGGGGCGGCCGATGCCCTCGATGCGCGAGCCGCGGCCGGTGTCGACGCTCCAGTCACCGGACAGGTACGCGGGCCAGAACGCCGAACCCTCCGGATCCACCACGCACAGCTTGGTGGGGTACCGGCGGTACCGGGCGTACCGGCCGATGGTGGCGCTGGTGCCGCCGGTGCCCGCGCCCACCACGATCCAGGTCGGTACGGGATGCCGTTCGAGCTGCAGCTGGGCGTAGATCGACTCGGCGATGTTGTTGTTGCCGCGCCAGTCGGTCGCCCGCTCGGCGTGGGTGAACTGGTCCATGAAGTGGCCACCGAGGTCACCGGCGAGGCGCTGGGCCTCCGCCACCACCGCGGTCGGGTCGGCGACCAGGTGACACTTGCCGCCCTGGAACTCGATCAGCGAGATCTTCTCGTGCGAGGTCGAGGCGGGCATCACCGCGATGAACGGCAGCCCGAGCATCCGGGCGAAGTACGCCTCGCTGACCGCGGTGGAGCCCGAGGACGCCTCGACGATCGTGGTGTGCGGGCCGATCCAGCCGTTGCAGAGGGCGTACAGGAACAGGGAGCGGGCGAGGCGGTGCTTCAGCGAGCCGGTGGGGTGCGACGACTCGTCCTTGAGGTACAGGTCGATGCCCCATGCCGGGGGCAGCGGGAACGGCAGGAGGTGGGTGTCGGCGGAGCGGTTTGCGTCGGCCTCGACGATCGCGATGGCGTCCCGGGCCCATTGGCGTTCGGCGTCGTCACACCGGTCCATCTGCTGCATACGGGAGACGCTAGCCCAGGCTGGGCTGGGGGCGGTTCTCCCACTTGGTGGACAGGGCGATCGCCGTCCGGGTCGAGGCGACCCCGGGCGTCCGGTTCATGCGTACGATCAGCCGCTCCAGCTCGGCGATCGACGAGACCCGCACGATGAGCTGGTACGACTCGACACCGGCCATGAAGTAGCAGGACTCCACCTCGGGCATCTCCCGGACCGCGTTGAGCACGTCGTCGGTGTCGGCGCCGGAGTCCTCGATGATGCCGATCAGCGCCGTGACCCCCAGCCCGAGGGCATCATTGTCCACTTCGGCCCGGTACGCGCGGATCGTCCCGGCAGCCTCCAGCTTGCCGACCCGCTCGTGCACGGCGGGGGCGGAGAGGCCGACCTTGCGCGCCAGCTCCGCGTACGAGGAGCGGGCGTTGTCCCGCAGTAGGCCGATGAGGCGCAGGTCGATGGCGTCCATGGGGTCAGACCATAAACCGAGCGCCGCCCGAGCCGGCGGCGGCACCACCGTACGGGGTCGGCTCAGGCCCGGCTCGCCCGGCTCCTCACCTCACGCCCGGTAGTTGCCCGCGACCGTAGAAGCGAGCCAGGATAATGATCACTGTCGCAATCGGGGCTTTTTCCGCATTTCACGGACTTGCTGTTGGGGCGATGCTCTAATGGCTGTACGTCCCGATCGAGCTCGCCGACACTCACCGTGACCAACCGGCCGCTCCAGACAACGACGCCGAGGAGGGGGTTGTGGACACTGGAGATCGTCTGCTGACACCGGGCGAGGTGGCCGCTCTGTTCCGCGTCGACCCCAAGACGGTCACGCGGTGGGCCGCGGCCGGACGCATCGGCAGCATCCGTACTCCTGGTGGACACCGCCGGTTCCGCGAGTCCGAGGTCCGGGCGCTGCTGGAGGGCGACGGTGTGATCGAGGAAATGCGCGAGGACGACGCCGCCAACAAGCCCCGCAACGCGGGACCCACCAACCCCGGCGGCGCCTACGGCCCACCCAACGGCCTGCGCTGACGCGACTGCGTCGGCTGATCAGCGGCCGCCCAGCTCGCCGCTCCAGCGCCGGAACAGCGTGTGCGGCACTCCGGCCGCGTCCAGCACCTTGCCGGCCACGAAGTCGATCAGTTGCTCGGCGCTGGCCCGCGCCCCGGCCCCGTAGAAGCCGGGGCTGGCCGGCAGCACCACCGCACCCGCGTCGAGCAGGGCGATCAGGTGCTCCAGGTGGCTGCGGGTCACCGGGGTCTCCCGCGGCACCACCACGGTCGGGCGGCGCTCCTTCAGGCTCACCTCCGCCGCGCGTTGCAGCAGGTCCTTGGAGAGCCCGATGGCGATCCCGGCGCAGGCCGCCGTGCTGGCCGGGACGACGATCATCCCGCGGGCCGGGTAGGAGCCGCTGCTCGGCCCGGCGGCCAGGTCGATCGCCGGCCAGTAGACCAGATCCGCCCCGGCCAGGTCGCGGCCCAGCCAGTGGGCGACGTCGTCCTTCCAGTGCGCGTCGCGGACCGTGGCATCGGTCTCGTCCAGCAGCGTCAGCCGGGCCGCCCGGGAGATGACCAGGTCGACCGCTTCACCGGCGTCCAGCAGCCCACCGAGCACCGCACGGGCATACGGCGTGCCCGAGGCCCCGGAGACGCCGACGATCCATGGAGTCCGCACGCTCCCAGCATGCCCGCCGCCGAACCCGATCGGACCAGCGGGCGGCGGGCGTCACATGGGGGCTGCCGCCGTGAAGGTGATCAGCCGGTCGGCGAGCACGAGGTCGAGCAACGCGAACAGGAACAGCGCGATGCCGACGAAGCCGTTCGCCGTGAAGAACGCCCGGTTGACCTTGGACAGGTCGTCCGGGGTGACCACCACGTGCTGGTAGATGAACGCCACAGCGGTCAGCGCCAGCCCGATCCACCACAGCCGCCCCAGCCCGACCAGGTGCCCGAACCAGACGAACAGCGCGAACGTGACGATGTGGGTGAGCGTGGACAGCAGCAGCGCGGCACGTACACCGAACCGCGCCGGGACCGAGTGCACCCCGATCTGCCTGTCGATCTCCGCATCCTGGCAGGCGTAGATGAGGTCGAAGCCGCCGATCCACAGACCCACCGCGGCCCCGAGCACCCACGCCGGTCCCGAGCCCGCGAATGTGCCGGTCACCGCCACCCAGGCGCCGACCGGCGCCACGGCCTGCGCCAGCGCCAGCACGTAGTGCGGGAAGTTCGTGAACCGCTTCGCGTACGGGTAGACGATCAGCGGGAGCACGGCCAGGGGCGACAGCAGCAGGCACAGCGGGTTGAGCAGGGCCGCCGAGGCGAACAGCACGGCCAGGGAGAGCGCCGCGCCGGTCCAGGCCGTCCGCAGGCTCACCGCCCCGGTGACCAGTTCGCGATTCTGCGTACGCGGGTTGAGCGCGTCGATCTTTCGGTCGAGGATCCGGTTCGCGGCCATGGCGAAGGTGCGCCCGGAGACCATCGCCACCGTGATCAGCAGCAGGTCGCGCCAGTGCACGCCACTGCTGATCACCCGAGGGAGGTGCAGCCCCGCCAGCTCGGCCGGCACCGCCATCGCCACCAGCGCCGACAGGTAGGCGAACGGCAGCGCGAACACCGAATGCTCGATGGCGACCAGTCGCAGGAAGGACCTGATCCGGCCCGGCTTCTCCGGGGTCGGCGCGACCGCCGTCATATGCCGTACTCCTTCCAGCGCTTGTCGACCAGCGCGACCACCTCGGGCGACATCGTCATCTCGTCGGGCCAGCCGCGCGTGTAGCCCTCGGTCGGCAGCTTACGGGTGGCGTCGATGCCCGCCTTGCCGCCCCAGAACTGCTGGTAGGAGGCGTGGTCGAGGTGGTCGACGGGGCCCTGGGTGAGCACCAGGTCGCGGTCGTAGTCGACGTTGCCGAACGCGCGGAACGCCACCTCGTGGTAGTCGTGGACGTCGCAGTCGTCGTCCACCACCACGATCAGCTTGGACAGCGACATCAGGTGCGCGCCCCAGATCGCGTTCATCACCTTCTGCGCGTGCTTCGGGTAGCGCTTGCGGATCGACACGATGACGCAGTTGTGGAAGACCCCGGCCGCGGGCATGTCGTAGTCGACGATGTCGGGGATCATCATGCGCAGCAGCGGCAGGAAGATCCGCTCGGTGGCCTTGCCGAGCCCGTGGTCCTCCTGCGGCGGCTTCGACGTGACGATGGAGTGATAGATCGGGTCCCGCCGCATCGTCATCGCCTCGATGTGCAGCACCGGGAACGGCTCCACCGGGGTGTAGAAGCCGGTGTGGTCGCCGAACGGCCCCTCCGGCATCCGCTCCCCCGGCTCCAGGTAGCCCTCCAGCACGATCTGCGCCTGCGCGGGGACCTGCAACGGGACGGTGAGGCAGTCGACCATCTCGACCCGCTCGCCGCGCAGGAACCCGGCGAACAGGTACTCGTCGATGTCGCTGGGCAGTGGGGCGCTGGCGGCGTAGCTGACCACCGGGTCGCAGCCGATCGCCACGGCGACCGGCAGCCGCTGCCCGAGGCGCTCCGCGACCGCGTGGTGCGCGGTGGAGTCCTTGTGGATCTGCCAGTGCATGCCCAGCGTGTTGTGCGAGTGCTGTTGGAGCCGGTAAAGCCCCAGGTTGCGCTTGCCGGTCTCGGGGTGCTTGGTGTGGGTCAGCCCGAAGTTGTGGAAGACGCCGCCGTCGCCGGGCCACACCTGCAGCCCGGGCAGCAGGTTCAGGTCCACTTCGTCGCCCTTGAGCACGACCTCCTGGCAGGGGGCTGACTTCACCTTCTTCGGCGGGACGGACTTGAGCTGCAGCACCTTGCCCAGGCCCTCGCGGATGCCGGACCAGCCGACCGGCAGCTCCGGCTTGACCAGCGCGCCGATCCGGTCGCCGACCTCGTCCAGGGACTCGACGCCGAGCGCCATCGCGGTGCGCCGCTCGGTGGCGAACAGGTTGATCGCGAGCGGCATCCCACCGCGGGTGGGCCGCTCGAACAACAGCGCCGGACCGCCCGCGCGCACCGTCCGGGTTACGACCTCGCTGACCTCCAGCGTCGGATCGACCGGCACCCCGACCCGCCGCAGCTCACCGGCGCCCTCAAGGGCGGCGAGGAAACTCTGCAGATCCGGGTACGGGAAGCCACGCGCAGCCATGGTCACCAGTCTTGCGTACGGCTACGACAGTCGCCGCCGGGGGCAGCCGGTTGCGGTGTTCCCGGCCGCCCCGAGCGGTCGTCTCCCCCTACCCGAGCCAGTTCTCCACGCGCTGCGCGGCCTGCCGGGTCAGCGGTGTGGTTTCCGCGGGATCCACCGAGGCGCCCTCCCAACCCTGGAAGTCCAGCACCGTCACCGTCTCCCCGAACCGCACCACGGCCGTACGGGCCCGATGCTCGCCGGCACCGAACTCGCCCGGCGCCACGTCGACGACGCAGACGCGCTCCAGCAGCGCCGCCTCGTCACCGAGGTTCGGGTCGGCCAGCAGCTGCAGCCGGCAGGTCACGTCGCCCTTGACCGTCTTCGGGCAGGCGCGCACCGCGGCCCTGAACTCGCGGACGTAATCCACCGCGGGGCCACGGCCGCGGACGTAGTCCGCCGCACCGCCGTTGCCGTACACGCTGATCGTCTGCTGGACGGTGCCGTCGGGCACGTTGTCGGACGGGGTGTTCGGGCCCTTGTAGAGGACATGCATGGTCCGGCGCTGCTGGAGAACGTCTTCGCCGGGCATCCGCGCGCCGCACAGATCCGGCAGCATGTCCTCCGAATCCACCGGGTACGGCTTCGGTCCGTGCGTCTCGGACGCGGTGAGGAATGCCCGGTCCGGCACTTTCGAGCCGACCGGAGTCCGGCTGGTCGGCGGCGTCGGGTCGCTCGGCGTGGTGCCGGTCGGCTTGGTGCTGGTCGACGGGGTCGGGTCGACCGGCGGTGGCACGGCCGTCGTGCTCGGCGGCGTGGTCACCGGGGTGCTGGTGGCCGGCAGGTGTGGTGCCGTCGGCCCCGCGGAGAACAGCCACCGCCCGCTCGTGGCCGTGCCGCCGACCACCAGGGCGACCGCGAGCGTCGCCACCACCGCCCGGGTCCGGGCCCGACGGTCCGTGCGGGTACGCAGTTCCGCGGCGGGCGCCACCGTCAGCAGGTCCGCGTCGGCCGCCAGCGCGGCGAACTTCTCGTCGAGCTCAGACATCGTTCCCCTCCAGAATCCGACCGTGGTGGGCCTCGCTGAGCTGGGCGGCCAGGGCCGCGCGACCACGCGACAGCCAAGACTTGACCGTGCCTTCGGCGGCCCCGGTCTCGCGGGCGATGGCGTCGACCGACATGTCGAACAGGTAGTGCAGCGCGACCGCCTGCCGGTGCGCCGCCGGAAGCTTCCGCAGTGCCGCGGTGAGCAGCACCGTGTTCTCGCTGGGTGGCGCGATCGGTGGCGGCGGCCCGGTACGCGACAGCACGCCGCGCCAGGCGGTCAGCCGGCGAAACCGGTCGGTGGCCAGCCGGGACATGGTGAGCCGGACCCACGCCTCGGGCGCGGGGTGGGCGGCGACCGTACGCCAGTGCCGCCAGGCCTTGGCGTACGCCTCCTGGACCAGGTCCTGGGCCTCGACAGCGTCGCCGGCCAGGGCGTAGCCGTAGCGCATCAGACGCGTCGACGTCTGGCGGTAGAACTCGTCGAAACTGTGGGCATCCCGCATGCGCGGCCCCGCTCCTCCCCGATCGGTGCGGCGGCCTCCCGACCGTCGCCATCCCGTTCACGAACGGGCAGGGATCAGGGTTGCAGCAGACGGCGAACTTTCTTCTGCGGCCTTTTCGGAGGTATCGGCGGAGCGCGCGCGGGGATTACCGAGCGGTTGGTGAGACGCCCGCCACAGCCCCTCTGGGGCCTACATGCCCGCGTTGGCGTACGAGTGCAGGCCCGAGAAGAACAGGTTGACGCCGAACAGGTTCATCAGCATCGTGACGAAGCCCAGCAGGGCGATCCAGGTGGCCGTGGTCCGCTTCACGCTCGGGGTGGCACGGGCGTGCAGGTAGCAGGCGTACACGACCCAGGAGATGAACGCCCACACCTCCTTGGGGTCCCAGCCCCAGTACCGGCCCCAGGACACCTCGGCCCACAGCGGCCCGGCGATCAGCGCGCCGAAGGTGAACAGCGGGAACGCGAACGCGTGCAGCCGGAACGTCAGCCGCTCCAGGGTGACCGCGGCGGGCACCCGCTTGCCCAGCGTGAACGGGAACGAACGTTTGCCCTGGTCGTAGCCGGTCTTGATGAGGAACATCGCGGCCGGGACCGCGCCGAACAGCAGGATGCCCGAGGCCAGGATGATTGTCGAGACGTGGATGACGAACCAGTACGAGTGCAGCGCGGGCACCAGCGGCCCCACCGGGGTGTACGCGACCAGACCCGCCGCGCCGAGCAGCACCACCAGGGTCAGCGTGACGAAGAGTCCGAGGTGACGGATGCCCGGTTTGCGGCTGAGCACGGCCAGCCAGGCGGCCGACCCGACGAAGGTGACCGAGAGGATGAACTCGTACATGTTGCCCCACGGCATCCGGTCCGCCGCGATCCCGCGCGTGACCAGGGTGCCCAGGTGGGCGGCGAGCGCCAGCGCGGTGATCGCGACGGCGATCCGGCCGAACAGCGCGCCGCGGTCCCGCGACCCGGCGGACGACGGCTCCGCGGCGGCGGGCGAGTCGGCGGCGGGCGAGTCGGCGGCGGGCGGCGCAGAGGTGGGGACGGGCGCACCGGCACCCACCAGCTGGCGGGCGGGGCGCGCCGCGGCCCGGCCGATGTGGCTGCGGTTGCCGAACGAGTACTCGGCGGCGTGGCACACCATCGCCGCCAGGTACGCCAGCACCGCGACCACCATGAGCTGATTCGACAACTCGGCCATCACGCCGTCCCTCCGCTCTGGACCGGCCGCCCGGCCGTGAGCTGCTCGAACTCGGCACCGAAGCCGGGATAGTCCGTGCGCGGCAGGCCACCGGCCTCCACCACGCTACCGTCGGCCGGGCCCGCGCCACCGGGCAGGGGCGAAACCCGGAACCAGACCCGGCGCCGGTGCCCGGCCAGCGACAACATCAGCCCGACCAGGCCCAGCACCGCGCCCGCCAGCACCAGCGACTGGGTGGGGTCGTAGCGCACGGACAGGGTGATGAACTGCCGGGTGCCGAGGAACTCCAGCTTCGTGCCGTCGTCCAGCGTCCAGCTCTCGCCGGGCTTGAGCCGCTGCGGGCGCTCCCCGCCGACACGCTTGAGCTGGCCCGTGTCGATCTGCGCGCGGTCCAGCGCGTACACCGAGCCGGGGATGCCCGCGTCCACCCCGAGGTCCCCCCGGTACGCGGTGAGGAACAGCACCGGGTCGTTCTCCGCCGGGAACGCCGAGGTCGCGCTGCCCTTCGCGTCGACCGTGGGCAGGTAGACGCCCTCGAAGCCGACCTGCAGGTTCGTGTCGCGCTTGTTCGTCTTCGGGTCGACGTTGGCGTCCGGGAACGTGGCGACGCCCTCACTGGTCAGCATGCCGTCGCGAGGTAGGAACGGGAACACGTTGGTCTGCTGCTGGCCGTACCGGTCGGTGTAGCGCAGGACCGGGGCGTAGCCGTGGCCGATCAGGTGCACGTTGGCGTGGTGCAGGCGCAGCGGGTCGTTGACCGCGAACGAGCGGGTCGACGTGTGGCCGTCCTGCTGCACGGCGACCGTGGCCCGGAACGACTTCGGCTGGCCGGTGGGCTGGTAGCTGGCGGAGAAACCGGTGAGCTGGAGGCAGAAGTCGGGCAGGTCGGCCGCGTCGACCCGCGGCCCCAGCGCCGAGTCGTCGAACTGGGTCACCGAGTTGCAGAACCCGGTGTCGGCGCCCTGCACGAGCAGGCGGCTGCCGTGCCAGCCGTACCAGGAGCCGAAGCCCACGCCGACCAGCACGGCCAGCAGGGCAAGGTGGAAGAGCAGGTTGCCGGTCTCCTTGAGGTAGCCCTTCTCGGCGGAGACCGTCACCACGCCGTCGGGGTGCTCGCGGACCACCGTCCGGAACCGGCGGCGGCGCAGGGACGCCGCGATCGCGGCGGCCGCCGCGGCGGGCTCGCTCGGCTCCTCGGCGGCCGCGGCGTGCTGGGGCAGCCGGTCGAGGCGGCGGGGCGCGTCCGGCGGGCGGGTACGCAGCGCGCGCAGGTGCTCCAGGAGGCGGGGCACCACGCAGCCGATCAGGGAGGTGAACAGCAGCAGGTAGATGGCGGCGAACCAGGGCGCCGCATACACGTCGAAGCCGCCCAGCCGATCCAGGACCGGGGCGAGCTGCGGGTGCGCGGCGAAGTACGCGGCGACCTGCCCCCTGTCCACGGGGCGCTGCGGCAGCACCGAGCCGGGCACCGCGGCCACCGCCAGCAGGAAGAGCAGCACCAGCGCCGTACGCATGCTGGTGAGCTGCCGCCAGGAGTTGCGCAGCATCACCCGGACCGGGTTGGGCCGCCGTGGCGGCGGCGCGGCCGACGGCGCGGGCCGCTGGTCGACCGCGGTCACAGCAGGGTCCCCGCGTCGAAGTCGAAGGTGGTCTGCAGCCAGATCAGGAAGTCGTTCCACCCGCCGGTGACCAGCACGAGACCGACCACGATGAGCAGCGCACCGCCGATCCGGGTCACCCACCGGCTGTTGCGGCGCACCGCGGCGAACACGCCGAGCAGCCGCCGGAAGAACAGCCCGAACAGCACGAACGGCAGCCCCAGCCCGATGCTGTAGGCGAGCGCGAGCACCACGGCGCGGTCCGTCTGCCCGCTCCTGGTCGCCAGCCCGAGCACCGCGCCCAGGGTGGGACCGGTGCACGGCATCCAGGAGAGGCCGAACAGCGCGCCGAGCACGGGGGCGCCGATCAGTCCCGCCGCGGGCAGCCGGTGGATGCGCACCTCCCGCTGCAGGCCCGGGACGAGGCCGAGGAACGCGAGGCCGAGCACGATGACCAGCACCCCGAGCACCATGTCGAGCGCTCGCTTGTGCGCCAGCATGGTCAGCCCGATGTTGGCGACCAGCGTGGCCAGCAGCGTGAAGACGGTGGCGAAGCCGAGCACGAACAACACAGTGCCGATCAGTACGCGGCCCCGCCCGCTCAGCCGCCCGGGCCGCTCCGGCGCCGCGACGGCGACGCCGCCATCCGCAACCGCCACCGTGCCGCCGTCGCCCACCATCGTGCCGCGCTCGACCGCCACCGTGCCGCCGTCGCCCACCATCGTGCCGCGCTCGACCGCCACCGCGCTCGACCGAGCGGCTCCGTCCGCGTCATCGCCACGGGCGGCCGTGCCGTTGACGCCCGCACGCGCATCGCCACCCGCTGCGGCGGCGGGGGCTTCCGGGGCGAGGGCCTTCGGGGCCGGGGCCTTCGGGGCGACGCCCAGGGCCGCGTCCAGGTCGGCGCCGGCGAGGCCGGTCACGTAGGACAGGTAGCCGGGCATCAGCGGCAGCACGCACGGGGACAGGAAGCTCACCAGACCCGCGAGAGCGGCCGCGCCGATCGCCAGGAGCATCGGCCCGCTGGCGGCGGCGTCGGCGAAGGCGGAACCCATCAGCCCGTCCCCTCGGCCGCGATCCGCTCGACGAGCGGCTGCAGTTCGCCGACCGTGGTGGCCCGGCGCAGCGCCACCGCGATCCGGCCCTGCCGATCCAGGATCAGGGTCGACGGTGTGCTGACCTGGGTCACGTCGAAGTTCAGCGCGACCTTGCCGTCGGGGTCGTACACGCTGGGGAAGCTCACCCGGCCCCGCTCGAACGCCAGCGCGGCGTCGCGGCCGTCCCGCGAGTTCACCCCGACGAACGTGACACCCTTGGCCTTCGTCGCCGTGTACGTCTGCTCCAGGTCGTCGGCCTCGGCCCGGCACGGGCTGCACCACGAACCCCAGAAGTTGACCACCACGACCTTGCCCCGGTCCTGGGAGACGTCGTACTTGGCGCCGTCGAGCAGCTCGCCGGTGACCTCACGGGCCACGGGCCGCTGCTGCGGGGTGCACTCGATGACGCCCTGCGGGCTGGTCGTGCACTTCTTTTCCCAGCTCTGCTCGCCGCAGCCGGTCAGCGCCGCCGCGGCGAGGGCGGCGGCCAGGACACCCGCGAACCGGCGCATGTCAGGCGCCCTTGGCGTTCCGGGCGCCCGGGGACATCGCGACCAGGTGGGCGGCGGGCTCGCGGTAGTCGATGCCGACCACTTTGGCGCCCTCGAACCGGAACGACGTGACGCTGGCCAGACCGCACTGGCGGCGGCGCGGGTCGTGCCACAGGCGCTTGCCCTCCACGTACCGGCGCAGGGTCCAGATCGGCAGCTGGTGGGAGACGCAGACAGCTTCGTGGCCCTCCGCCGCGACGCGGGCGGCCTGCAGCGCCTCGAACATGCGCTGGGCGATCACCAGATACGCCTCGCCCCAGGACGGGGTGATCGGGTTGCGCAGCACCCACCAGTTACGCGGGTCCCGCAGCGCGCCGTCGCCCACGGAGACCTGCTTGCCCTCGAAGAAGTTGCTGCTCTCGATGAGCCGGGTGTCCTTGGCGATCTCCAGGCCGTACTGGGCGGCGATCGGCTCGGCGGTCTCCTGGGCGCGCTCCAGCGGGCTCGCCACGACGTGCGTGACGTCGCGGTCGGCCAGCGCCTCGGCGTCGGCCTTGGCCATCTGGCGACCCAGCTCCGAGAGGTGGAAGTCGGGCAGGCGGCCGTACAGAATCTTGGTGGGGTTGTACACCTCGCCGTGCCGCACGACGTGCACGGTCGTCCGGGTCTCGGTCATGGGGTGCCTCCCGCGGCCGCCGCCCGGGCCGCGGGCGGCAGCGCCGCGGCGATCTGCTCCAGCGCCTCGTCGTCCAGCGCGGTGGAGACGAACCAGGACTCGAACGCGCTCGGCGGCAGGTAGACCCCGCGGGCCAGCAGCGCGTGGAAGAACGCCCGGAACGCGCCGGAATCCTGGGTCTTCGCTGCCTCGTAGTCGGTGACCTCGGCGTCCGTGAAGAAGACGGAGAACATGTTGCCCGCGTACGACAGGCGGTGCGGCACGCCCGCCGCGGTCAGCGCGCCGGAGGCGAGGCGGCCCACGGTGTCGGCCAGCGCGTCGAGGCGCTGGTAGGTGGCGTCGTCGGCCAGCCGCAGGGACGCCAGCCCGGCCGCGCAGGCCAGCGGGTTACCCGACAGCGTCCCGGCCTGGTAGACCGGACCGGCCGGGGCGAGGCGGGACATGATCTCGGCCCGGCCACCGAATGCCGCCGCCGGGAGACCGCCGCCCATCACCTTCCCGTACGTGAAGAGGTCGGCGTCGACCGGGTCGAGGGCGGCCCAGCCGCCCGGGGAGACCCGGAAGCCGGTCATCACCTCGTCGACGATGAGCAGTGCGCCGTGTGCGTGGGCCAGCTCGGCGAGGCGCTGGTTGAAGCCCTTGCGCGGGGCCACGACGCCCATGTTGCCGGGCGCCGCCTCGGTGATCACCGCGGCGATCGCGTCGCCCTCCGCGGCGAAGGCCGCCTCGACCGCCGCCTCGTCGTTGTACGGCAGCACGATCGTCTCGCCCGCCGCCGCGCCGGTGACCCCCGGCGAATCGGGCAGCCCCAGCGTCGCCACCCCGGAACCGGCGGCGGCCAGCAGCGCGTCCACGTGGCCGTGGTAGCAGCCCGCGAACTTAATGATCTTGGGCTTGCCGGTGTAGCCCCGAGCCAGCCGGATCGCCGTCATGGTGGCCTCGGTGCCCGAGTTGACCAGGCGGACCTGCTCCACCGGGGTACGCCGGACGATCTCCTCGGCCAGTGCCACCTCCCCGGCCGTCGGCGTGCCGAAGCTGGTGCCGTGGGCCGCCGCGGCCTGCACCGCGGCCACGATCTCGGGATGCGCGTGGCCGTGGATCAGCGGGCCCCACGAGCAGACGAGATCCACATACCGGCGGCCGTCGGCGTCGAACAGCCACGGGCCCTGCCCGCGCTCCATGAAGCGGGGCGTGCCGCCGACCGCCCGGAACGCGCGCACGGGCGAATTCACCCCGCCCGGCACGATGGCACGGGCGCGGTCGAACAGGGCCTGGGAGGCCGGGGCGTCATCCGGGTACGGATACGCGTCGGCGCGAGTTGAGGTGGTCACAGCGCCACCATTCTGTCAGCGCCCCCCGACATCCGTCCGCCCAGCCCCGGGGCGAGGTTGTGCACATCACCGGAGCGCGGCCGCGCCGACGGGCTCCGTCCGTACCGAAACGATAGGGTGGCCTGCGTGGAGCGGCCGGAGCTTTCCATCGCGGTCCAGCGCGCCCCCGACGAGGTCGTCTTCCACCTCGCCGGGGAGATCGACGTGCTCACGGTCAGCCGCCTGTCGACCATGGTGACCGAGGAGCTGTCGGACCCACCCGCCCGGATCGTCCTCGACCTGGCCGGGGTGACGTTCTGCGACTCGCAGGGCCTGGGCACCCTGGTCGTGCTCAGCCGCAAGGCCCAGCACGCGCGGGCGCTGCTCACGCTGGCCAACGTCGGGGACTTCCTGCTGCGCGTCCTCGACATCACGGGCCTGCGCAGCGCCCTCATGATCAGCAGCGCCCAGCAACCCTTGCCCTGAGTCGGGCGCAGGTCGATTCAGGCCCGGGCGTTTCCAGCACGGGCACGGTCCCGCCGACCTCGAAACGAGCGACAGCGGACTGGATCATGCCCGACGCCCTCGCCAGCTCCGGCTGGCTCCAGCCCCGGCGCTCGCGCAGCAACAGCTCTTGCCTTGACGTCGGTGTGAGGGCCTAGCGTCGGCGAGGACGAAAGGGCTTTCGCGATGCTGATCGGTGAGCTGGCCGACTCTTCTCAAGGGCGGTGTCGTCACCGGGTCGATCGTCGGCGCCCGCCCCAAGTCCTACCTGCGCAACGCCCTGCAGGAGCGCACTGCGCCGTACGCGAACCGCTGATCTCGCTCGGTTCATCACTACGCGGCTCCATGCCACCGGCCCGGGTGTCCGATACCGCTGGAAACCCGGGCCGGCTGCCTTCCGGATCCGATCCGGCTTGGTGGGCCCACGCTGCCCGGCCATCCCGGGCACCATCGCGCCTTGAGAAGAGAGGCTATTGCACGAAGTGAGGGAAGTGAAGGTTTCGAGGATGATCAACTAGTGGAGTGTCCGAGGAAGAGTTCAAGCTGCCGCCGAGCTATCGCGAGATAGCCGAGATCATCACGGCAGAGATCGACAAGGGAACGTACCCGTACGGGAGCAGGCTTCCGAGCACTGCCGAGCTCGCCCACGAATTCGACGTGTCTGTCGCCACCGTCGAACGCGCCATGCGACTGCTCGCACAGGCAGGCACAATCGTCGGCGGGCAGGGGCTCGGCCGGTTCGTCACCAGGCGTCCCGCGTAGATGGTCGCGCACCGGAATCTCTGATGGTCAGGTCGCGACACCGATCCGCCAGCCAGCCGTTCCGCAAAGTTTGGTTCATGCTGATTGATCCCTCGAGAGCCGGTCGTAGGGTCGGGCGACGCTCCGGGAGGGTGGCCGATGTCGATGTCCCGCGCTCGTACCCTGTTGTCCGCGACCGTGGGGTCGATCCTCGCGGTGACGCTCACGGCCGCCGTGCCGGTAGCCGCCGCGCCCGTCCCGTTCGCCGAGGATCCGGCCGGGTACGTCGACCCGTTCGTCGGCAGCACCCATGGGGGCAACACCTGGCCGGGGGCGACGCGGCCATTCGGCATGATCGCGTGGAGCCCGACCAGCACCACGGGCGATCAGACCAGCACCGGCGCGGCCAACGGGTACGAGTACAACGTCACCAGGGTGCGCGGGTTCAGCCTGACCCACGTCAACGGTGCCGGGTGCAATCCGGGCGCGGCCGGGGACGTGCCGATCATGCCGTACGTGGGAAACGTCGACACGTCGCCGACCGCGGACACCAGGGACGCCAAGTACGCGGCCACGTTCGCGCATGCGCACGAGTCGGCGAGCCCCGGGCGGTACCGCGTCACGCTGGACTCCGGTGCCGGTGTGGATCTCGCGGTGAGTACCCGCGCGGGCATCGGCGACTTCACGTTCCCGGCGGGCTCCCCGGCCAACCTGCTGTTCCGCACGTCCAACTCGCTCAACGGCAGCGAGGACGCCGAGCTCACCATCGACGCCGCCACCCGTACGGTCAGCGGGTCGGTGTTGACCGGAGGGTTCTGCGGCAGGCGGGGTAACGGCGGCGGCGCCAGCAACCCCAACCGGCGCTCGTACTACCGGCTGTACTTCAGTGCCGTGTTCGACCGGGACTTCGCGCGGACCGGCACGTGGAAGGACGCGACGCTCACGCCCGGCGGCACCACCGCCACCGGCGGGGAGGGCTACCTGACCGGCGCCGACCGGGCCGGGCGCGGCTCCGGCGGGTGGGTCGGCTTCGACACCGGCACCGACGTACGGATGCGCATCGGCATCTCGTACGTGAGCCTGGCCGGAGCCGCCGCCAACCGCGACGCCGAGGTGCCCGCGGCCGCGACCGTCGAGTCGGTCGCGGCCGCGACGCGTGCCGCCTGGAACACCGAGCTCGGCCGGATCCGGGTGGGCGGTGGCACCCCGGCCCGGACGACCGCGTTCTACACCGCCGTCTACCACGCGCTCATGCAGCCGCAGACCCTGAACGACCTGGACGGGCGGTATCTCGGCGCCGACATGCAGGTCCACGCGCTGCACGCCGGGCAGCGGGCGGCCTACGGCACGTTCTCCGGCTGGGACCAGTACCGGGCGCAGATCCAGCTCCTGGCGATCCTGCGGCCCGACGTGGCCGGGGACATGGCGCAGTCGATGATGGACTTCGCCGCGCAGAACCGGGGCATCTGGGACCGGTGGCTGCATCTCGGTGCCCCGACGCACGTGATGACCGGTGACCCGGCGGCGCCGACGTTGGCCACCTTCAGCGCGATGGGGGTGCCGGACGTCCCCGGTGCGCTCGATTCGCTGGTCCGGCAGGCGACCGTGCAGAACCCGGATGCACTGTCCGACATCGGCTGCCCGGGGCAATGCCTGGGCCAGCGGCCGGGCCTGGACACGTATCTGGCACACCGGTATGCCCCCAACGACACCTGCCATTGCTGGGGTGGTGCCGCCGAAACCCTCGAAGACTCGCTCGCCGACTTCTCGCTGGCGATGTGGGCGCAGCGCGCCGGGCGTACCGACCTGTATCAGCAGTTCCTGCCGCGCGGCGACTTCTGGCGGAACACCTTCGACACCGCGCTCGGCTACCAGGTGGCGCGCCGCGCGGACGGGAGCTGGCAGAGCGGCTTCACGCCCTCGACCGACGTCGGCTTCGCGCAGGGGTCCAGCGCCACGTACACGTGGATGGTTCCGCAGGACGTGTCGGGGCTGGCCACGCTCATGGGTGGCCGGACGGCGGCGGCCACCCGGCTCGACGGTTTCTTCCACGACGAGAACGGCAACTGGGCGGTCCTCGGCGGCAACGCGCTGCGCTACGACCCGACGAACGAGCCGGGCATCCACGCGCCGTGGCTGTACAACGGGCTCGGGCAGCCGTGGAAGACGCAGGCGACGGTGCGCCGGATCGTGGACACCGCGTACGGCACGGGCCCGGCCGGGCTGCCCGGCAACGACGACCTCGGCACGATGAGCGCCTGGTACGTGTTCGCGGCCATCGGCCTGTTCCCGCAGGTCCCGGGACGGGCGGAGCTGCTGCTCGGCAGCCCGGTGTTCACCCGGGTGGAGATCGACCGCGGCAACGGCGTACGGCTGACCGTGACCGCGACGGGCACCGACACGTACGTCCAGGGCGTGCAGCTCGACGGGGCTGCGCTGAGCAGGTCCTGGCTGCCGGAGTCGTTCGTCCAGCGTGGTGGGACGGTGGCGTTCGCGCTCGGCACGACGCCGAACCAGACGTGGGCCACCGCCGAGGCCGACCTGCCGAGGGACCACTGATCCAGATTGCCGAGGTGCCATTTCTGCCGGCAGACCCCGATGACCCCGCACATGGCGGATGGCGGATTGATCGACCTGTCCCAGAATTGGCGTCGCCGGCTGATGGTGGCGGTGCTCGCGGTAGTGGCGTCCGGATACCGGCCGCGGTGGACCGCCCTGCCGCACGCGTGGGTGGCGTTCTCCATCGGCAACAGCATCGCCCTGCCGGACGGCGGCGAATCCGTTGCCAAGATCATTACACTGCTGATCATTCCGCGCTGTCTCGCGGATGACCGGGTCCGGCAGTGGCAGACGGCGCGCCGGCCGCTGGCGCCGACGTTCAGAAGCATCTCGTTCGTCGCGTTCAGGGCGGTACGCGTGCAGACACCGATAGGAGTTGCCCCTTGGCACTCGTCCTCGCCGTCGTCATCGCGGTTTCCTTCACCATCGTGGCCGCGGCGGTTCTCATCCTCGCCCGACTCGTCGATACCGGCAGCCTCGGCCGGAATTCGGCCTTCGGCATCCGTACCAGCAGCACGAAGCGCAACGACCAGGCATGGAAGGCCGGCCACCGTGCGGCCCAGCCGCTCACCCGCGCCCTCGGCATCACCCTTCTCGTGCTGGCGGTGGCCGTCATCGGCCTGGGGATCACGGGTTCCACGGCGGCAGTGGCAGCCGCCTCCGTCGTCGGCTACCTCATCGTGTTCGTCATGCTGGGGATGGTGGTCCGCCGGGCGAACGCCGCGGCGCGCGCAGCCGACTGACCCGACCTCGATGGGGGCGGCGGCACGGCGATGGTGCGTCGGTGGCGATGTCTGGGCCGGTCCAGTGCAGCGCCCGGACCGCATCGTCGGGGTTTGCGTGAATCTGGCGAGGTAGAACATTCCGTTCTACACTCTGCCCCATGGAGCGCATCGGTGTCCGGGATCTGAACCAGAACACGAGCCAGGTGCTGGCTCGTGTGAGCGGCGGCGAGAGCCTTGAAATCACCGATCGTGGGCGCCCGATCGCCCGGCTGGTTCCGGTGAGTGACGACAGGTCGACGCTGGCCCGGCTCGTCGCCGCGGGGCGGGCCACCCCTCCGACCGGCACTGGCCCTGTCGCGCTTCCTCCGAAGTTCGGTGACGATGATGTGGACGCGGCCTCGGCGCTCGCCGCGATGCGCGACGAGGAGCGCTGGTGATCTACCTGGATTCGGCTGCCGTCGTCAAGCTCGTACGGCAGGAGGCATGCAGTGCCGACTTGGTCTCCTGGCTCAACGCTCACCCCGATGCCCCGCTGGTCTCGTCCGCCCTCGTCGAGGTGGAGGTTCCCCGGGCGCTGCGCCGATCGGCTCCGCAAGCCTTGATCGGCGTTCCGGCGGCCGTTGGACGGCTCTTCCGGCTGGAGATCGACAGCACTGTCCGGGCGACCGCCGCCGCCTTTGCCGAGCCGACACTGCGCAGCCTGGACGCCATCCACCTCGCCACCGCCCAGGTTCTCGCGAACGAATCCGGAACGGTGCTCATCGCCTTCGTCACCTACGACCGACGGCTGCTCGAATGTGCCAAGGCCGCAGGGCTGCCGGTGGCAAGTCCCGGCCAGAACTGACCGGGTATCCGCCGTCACTGGCCCCAGCGGGCCTTCTCCAACAGATCAAGGGCGTCGGAGGCGGCGTCCGGGCCGCCCGAGCGCAGCACCCGAGCCGCCTCGTCGACCAGCTCGGTGAGCCGCGCCCACTGCGCGTCCCGTTCCCTGTTCGCCTCGGTCTGCGCCTTCAACAGCTGATTCTTGTTCCACAGCTCGACGAAGATCGAGACCTTGGCGCGCAGCACCCACGGATCGAAGGGCTTGGTCAGATAATCCACGGCGCCGACCGCATAACCGCGCAGGGCCAGCTGCGCATCCCGATCGGCCGCCGTCAGAAACAGGATCGGTACGTGCCGGGTCCGCTCCCGCCGCTTGATGTGGCTGGCCGTCTCGAAGCCGTCCATATTGGGCATCTGGGCGTCCAGCAGGATGACCGCGAAGTCGTCCACGAGCAGCTGCTTGAGGGCCGCCTCCCCGCTCTCCACCGCGACCGCCTGTACCGGGAGGCCCTGGAGTATGGCCTCCAGGGCCATCAGGTTGTCGCGACGGTCGTCGACCAGCAGTGCCTTGGCGCGCTCAGCCACGCTCACTCTCCGTCTCGGCGGCGGTCACCCACCGCGCCATCAGTTCGATGAGCTCGTCCAGGTCCACCGGCTTGGTGATGTAGTCGGTAGCGCCCGCGGCGAGGGCCGACTCCCGGTCGCCGGGCATCGCCTTCGCTGTCAGGAAGATTACCGGCAGGTCCGCGAAGCGCTGGTTGCGCCGGATGCCGCGGGTGGTCTCGTAGCCGTCCTGATCCGGCATCATCGCGTCCATCAGGACGATGTCGACCTCCGGGTGCTCGGCCAGCAGCCGTACGCCGTCCACGCCGTTGTCGGAGTACAGCACGTGCAGGCCGTGCAGCTCCAGCGCGCTGGTCAGGGCGAAGACGTTGCGTACGTCGTCGTCGACGATGAGCACGGTGGCGCCGTCCAGTTGGCGGCTGGCCGGTGACATCGGGTGCGGGTCCGTTTCCGGGGCCAGGACGGGCATCTCCAGCAACGGGATGTCCAGCGGCGGGGGCGCCGTCCGGGCGATCGCCGGCCCGGCGGTCAGGGCCGGCAGCGCCGCGGGTGCGGGGATGCTGGCCGAGACGATCGCGTCCGGGATGTACAGCGTGAACGTGGAACCCTCGCCGGGCATCGAGGAGACGACGATCGTGCCGCCGAGCAGGGCCGCGAACTCGCGGCTGATGGACAGGCCGAGGCCGGTGCCGCCGTACTTTCTGGTGGTGGTGCCGTCGGCCTGCTGGAAGGGTTCGAAGATCAGCGCCAGCTTCTCGTCGGAGATGCCGATGCCGGTGTCGGCGACAGAGAACGCCACCACCTGCCGGGCCGACAGCAGCGACGCCATGTCGAAGTGGGTGTCCTCCGGGGCGGGGGCGATGGTCAGCGTCACCGCACCGGAGTCGGTGAACTTCACCGCGTTGGACAGCAGGTTGCGCAGGATCTGCTGGAGCCGCTGCGGGTCGGTGATCAGCGACGGGGGCAGCTCCGGCGAGACGTCGACGAAGAAGTCCAGGCCCTTCTCGTCCGCCTGCGGGCGGAACGCCTGGTCCACGTAGCCGCTGATGTACTCGAAGTCGACGACGTCCGGCTCGACGTTCATCCGGCCCGCCTCGATCTTCGACAGGTCGAGGATGTCGTCGATCAGCGACAGCAGGTCCGAGCCCGCGCTGTAGATGGTCCGGGCGAATTCGATCTGCTTCTCGGACAGGTTCTGCTCCGGGTTGTCCGCCAGCAGCCGGGCCAGCAGCAGCAGGGAGTTCAGCGGGGTACGCAGCTCGTGGCTCATGTTCGCCAGGAACTCCGACTTGTACGCCGAGGCCCGCGACAACTGCTGCGCCTTCTCCTCCAGGCCCCGCCGGGCCAGTTCGATCTCCCGGTTCTTCGTCTCGATGTTGCCCTTCTGCTCGCTGAGCAGTTGCGCCTTGTCCTCCAGCTCCGCGTTCGTACGCTGCAACTCCGCGGACTGTTCCTGCAGCTCGCGGGCCAGCCGCTGGGACTGGGCCAGCAGTTCCTCTGTACGCCGGTTCGCCTGGATGGTGTTGAGCGCGATGCCGATCGTGGCGACCAGCCGTTCCAGGAACGTCAGGTGCAGCCCGGAGAACGCGGCCACCGAGGCGAACTCGATGACCCCGAGCATCTCCCCCTCGAACAGCACCGGCAGCACCACGAGGTCGTTGGGCGGCATGGCCAGCAGCCCGGTGCGCATGGTGAGGGCGCCGTCGAAGGTGGCCCGGACCCGGACCGCGCGGCGGGACACCGCGGCCTGACCGACCAGCCCCTCGCCGGGACCGAACGTCACCTCGTGATCGCGCGCCACATATCCGTACGCCGCGGCCAGGCGCAGCCGCATCACCGCCTCCTCCTCGTCGACGAGGAAGAACGCGCCGAGCTGCGCGTCGACGAGCGGGGTCACCTCGGTCATGATCATGCGGCAGACCTCGCCGGGGTCCCGCTGGCCCTGCAGCAGGCCGCCGATGCGGGCCAGGTTGGAGTCGAGCCAGCCCTGCTCCGCGTTCGCCTTGGTGGTCTCGCGGAGCGTGACGATCATCTGGTTGATGTTGTCCTTGAGCTCCGCGACCTCGCCCTGCGCCTCGACCGCGATGCTCTGGGTCAGGTCGCCGCGGGTCACGGACGTGGACACCTCGGCGATGGCGCGCAGCTGGGTGGTCAGCGTCGAGGCGAGCTGGTTGACGTTGTCGGTGAGGTCACGCCACGTACCCGAAACGCCCTTGACCTGGGCCTGACCGCCCAGCTTGCCCTCGATGCCGACCTCGCGGGCCACGCGGGTGACCTCACCGGCGAACGACGACAGCTGGTCGACCATCGTGTTGACAGTGGACTTGAGTTCGAGGATCTCGCCGCGGGCGTCGACCGTGATCTTCTGCGACAGGTCGCCCTTCGCCACCGCCGTGGTCACCGACGCGATGTTGCGGACCTGAGCCGTCAGGTTCGACGCCATGTAGTTGACGTTGTCGGTCAGGTCGCGCCACGTCCCGGCAACGCCGGAGACCTGGGCCTGTCCGCCCAGCTTGCCCTCCGAGCCCACCTCGCGGGCCACGCGGGTCACCTCGTCGGCGAACGACGAGAGCTGGTCGACCATCGTGTTCACTGTCGACTTCAGCTCCAGGATCTCGCCCTGCGCGTCGACCGTGATCTTCTGCGACAGGTCACCCTTCGCCACCGCCGTGGTCACCGACGCGATGTTGCGGACCTGAGCCGTCAGGTTCGACGCCATCGAGTTCACGTTGTCCGTGAGGTCGCGCCACGTACCCGCGACGCCCCGGACCTGGGCCTGGCCGCCCAGCTTGCCCTCCGTGCCCACCTCGCGGGCCACCCGCGTCACCTCGTCGGCGAAGGACGACAACTGGTCCACCATGGTGTTCACCGTCGACTTCAGGGCGAGGATCTCGCCGCGGGCATCGACCGTGATCTTCTGGGACAGGTCGCCCTTGGCCACGGCCGTGGAGACCTGGGCGATGTTGCGGACCTGGTCGGTGAGGTTCGACGCCATCGAGTTGACGTTGTCGGTCAGGTCGCGCCACGTACCCGCGACGCCCCGGACCTGGGCCTGGCCGCCCAGCTTGCCCTCCGTGCCCACCTCGCGGGCCACCCGCGTCACCTCGTCGGCGAACGACGACAGCTGGTCGACCATCGTGTTGACCGTGTTCTTCAGCTCCGCGATCTCGCCGCGGGCGTCGACCGTGATCTTCTGGGAGAGGTCGCCGCGGGCCACGGCGGTGGAGACCTGGGAGATGTTGCGGACCTGGTCGGTGAGGTTCGCGGCGAGCTGGTTGACGTTCTCGGTGAGGTCGCGCCACGTGCCGGAGACGCCGCGGACCTGGGCCTGGCCGCCGAGGCGGCCCTCGGTGCCCACCTCGCGGGCCACGCGGGTCACCTCGTCGGCGAACGACGAGAGCTGGTCGACCATCGTGTTCACGGTGTCCTTCAGCTCCAGGATCTCGCCCTGGGCCGCCACGGTGATCTTCTGCGACAGGTCGCCCTTGGCCACCGCCGTGGAGACCTGGGCGATGTTACGGACCTGAGCGGTCAGGTTCGAGGCCATCGAGTTCACCGAGTCGGTGAGGTCCTTCCAGGTGCCCGCCACGTTCGGCACCTCGGCCTGGCCGCCGAGCTTGCCCTCGGTGCCCACCTCGCGGGCCACCCTCGTGACCTGCTCGGCGAACAGCCGCAGGGTGTCGGTGAGGGCGTTCATCGTGTCGGACAGCTCGGCCACCTCGCCGCGCGCCGACACGGTGATCCGCTGCGACAGGTCACCGCGGGCCATCGCGGTCGCCACCTGCGAGATCGAACGCACCTGATGGGTCAGGTTCGACGCCATCGTGTTGACGGAGTCCGTCAGGTCCTTCCACGTGCCCGCGACACCGCGTACGTCGGCCTGGCCGCCCAGCTCTCCCTCGGTGCCCACCTCGCGGGCCACCCGGGTCACCTCGTCGGCGAACGAGGACAGCTGGTCGACCATCGTGTTCACGGTGCGGCCGATGCGCAGGAACTCACCCCGCAGGGGTCGGCCGTCCATCTCAAGTGCCATGTGCTGCGAGAGATCACCGTCGGCCACGGCGACGATGACGCGGGAGATCTCGGTGGTGGGGCGGGCCAGGTCGTCGATCAGCGAGTTCACCGAACGCACCGTGTCCGCCCACGCGCCGTCGAGCCCCTCCTCGTCGAGGCGTTCGGTCAGCCGGCCGTCGCGGCCGACGATCCGGCTGATCCGGCGCACGTCCATGTTCTGCCGCTCCTGCAGCGACACGACCTCGTTGAACGCGTCCGCGACCTCGCCCGCCGTCCCCGAGCGGCGGGGCAGGCGTACCTTGAGATCGCCGCGCCGAACCCGACGTAACGCCTCCGCCAACTCGCCGAGCAGGGCGGTCTCGTCGGGCGTGCCGGCACTGAGCTGCTTGGCCACTGTCATGCTGTCCTCACTGACGGTGTCCTCCGGGTGGGCTCCCTATCTTCCCTCGCGCGGCCCGGCCTATGCGAGGGACGCCTTTGTGCACACGCCGGTGCGCAAGAGAGGATGCATGCGTGTCAGTGGAGGCCGACCGCGTCGCGATCCCCGTAGAGGGTGCGATCACGCGCCGCGTCCGGCTCCCCAACGATCGGCGCACCCCCGCCGCGGCGCGCGCGCTGGTGCGTTCCGTGCTGGCCGACGCCGGGCTCGACGCGCTGCTCAACGAGGCGTTGCTGCTGACCACCGAGCTGTCCACCAACGCGGTGGTGCACGCCAACACCGACCTCGACATCGAGGTGACCGCCGATCCGGGCGGGCTCACCGTCACCGTCACGGACTTCGCGCCCGGACCGGTCGAACAACTGGCAGTCGGGCCGCGCAACGAGCGCACCGACATCGGCGAGGTCGCCGAACGCGGCCGGGGCCTGCTGCTGGTCGACCACTTCGCCAGCCGGTGGGGCACGGTGCACCAGCCCAGCGGTAAGGGAGTCTGGTTCCGGCTGGAGCGCCCCGGGGCCGCCGTACCGGCGGCGGCGCCGCTGCCCGAGGACGCGACGCCGGGGATCGGCGCGCTCACCGCCCTGCTGCAGACCGACCCCGAGCGGCACACCGACGAGGGGATCGCCGATTTCGGTACGGACCTGCTGGCCCGGCTGGCCCAGCTCACCGGCGCCTCCGGCGCAGTCCTGCGGCTCGACCGCGGCGACGGGCGCGGCCGCCACATCATCGCCCGGTACGGCCGGGCGCCCCGCGACGACGCGGCCACGATCCGGCTGCCGTTGACCGTGCCCCGCCCGTACGTGGGGGAGCTGGAGCTGGATGCCTCCCCGGTCGGGTACGCGCAGCCGCTGGCCCGCATCGTCGCGGAGCGCTTCTCGCTGCACCTGGAGAACGACCGGCTGCGCCGCGCCGACCTGCGCCGCCAGACCTGGCTGACATTCCTGGCCGAGGCCAGTGAGCTGCTGGCCCAGTCCCTCGACGTCAACCTCACGATGGCGCTGATCCCGCAGCTCGTGGTGCCCCGGCTCGGCATGTGGTGCGCGGTGCACACCACCGACGCGTGGGGGCGGTTGCAGCTCGCGGCGGCCACCCATGCCGACGAGGCGGCGTTGCCCGCGCTGCACACCACCCTCGCCGAGGAGGGGCCCGACGGGGTGCTGGCCCGGCTGGAGGAGGCTTCCAAGCTGGGCACCCAGGTCATGTTCGGCACGCCGACGGAAGGTTTCGTGGTGCCCCTGGTGGCGCGCGGGCAGCGGCTCGGCACCCTGGCGGTGGGGCGGCATCCCCGGCACCGGCACGACGCCGACGAGGTCGCCGTCCTGGAGGACGTGGCCCGCCGTGCGGCGCTGGCCATCGACAACGCGCGCATCCACGACGAGCGGCGTACCGTCGCGCGCACCCTGCAGGCCTCGCTGCTGCCGCCGGTGCTGCCGGAGGTGGCCGGGGTGGGCTTCGCCGCCGAGTACGTGCCCGCGGGCTCCGAGGTCGGCGGCGACTTCTACGACGTGGTGCCGACCGGGGCGAACAGCTGGGTGGTGGTGGTCGGCGACGTCTCCGGCAAGGGGGTGCAGGCCGCCACGGTCACCGGGCTGGTCCGCGACGTCATCCGGATCCTCGTCGACGACGGCAAACCCATGGCCGAGATCCTGGCCCGGGTCAACCGCACCCTCGTGCAGCGCGGCGGCGGCCGGTACTGCACCCTCGCGCTGGCCTCGGTCGACCGCGAGCACGACGGCACCCTGCGGGTGAGCCTGCACCTGGCCGGGCACGATCGCGCCGTGCTGGTCCGCGCGGACGGCCGGACCGCGTTCGTCGGGGCGGGCGGTACGGCGCTGGGGCTGCTGGAGACGATCGCCACCCCGTCCGCGGCGGTGCGCCTGCGGACCGGCGACTCGCTCATCTTCTACACAGACGGGGTCACCGAACGGCGCCGCGGCCGGGAGCTGTTCGGCACGGCGCGGCTGCGCGAGGCGGCGCGGCCGCTGGCCGGATATCCGGCGAAGGTCATGGCGGCGCGGCTGCGCTCCACCACCATCAACTTCTCGGTGGAGGAGCCGCGGGACGACATCGCCATCCTGGTGCTGCGCAACGACGCCTGAACGTCGTACCCGGGTGGCAGCATCGGCCCGTGGCCACAACGCAGTACTACACGGCGACCAGTATCGACGGCTTCATCGCGGACGCGGACAACTCGCTGGACTGGCTGTTCGAGGTGTCCGGCGGCGACGAGGCGGACAATCCGTTCGCGGGGTTCTTCGCCGGGGTGGGCGCGTTCGCGATGGGCGCCACGACCTACGAGTGGGTGCTGGCGCACGAGAAGCTGCTCGACGAGCCGCAGAAGTGGGCCGGGTACTACGGTGACGTGCCGTCGTGGGTGTTCACCCACCGCGACCTGCCGCCGATCCCGGGGGCGGACATCACGTTCGTCCGCGGCGACGTGCGCCCGGTGCACGCGGCGATGACCGCCGCGGCCGCGGGCCGCAACCTGTGGGTGGTGGGCGGCGGCGAGCTGGCCGGGGCGTTCGCGGACGCCGGGCTGCTCGACGAGATCATCCTCGGGGTGGCGCCGGTGACGCTGGGGGCGGGCGCGGCGCTGCTGCCCCGCCGCCTCTCGTCGCGCCGCCTGTCCCTCACGGAGGTGCAGCGCCGCGGCCAGTTCGCCTACCTGACGTACGCCGTGGGCGCCCCGGCCTGAGGCCTGCGTGCAGCCGCCCCGGGGTCAGCCCCCTGCGGTACTTCGCGGACCGCTGGTCAGGCGGCAGCCCAGGCGGCGGCCTGCGTGCGTTCGGCCAGGGGGAAGTGGCGCACGTCGCCGGGGGTCATCCAGCCGAACAGCGACACCAGGTGGATCATCCAGTCGATGTCGGTGACCAGAGCGATGCGCTTCCACCGGGTCAGGTGGTCGATGCCGAGCTTCAGGTCCTGCCAGGCCGCACCGCCCGACATGCCGTCGAACTTCTCGAAGACCAGCACGATCCGGACGTCCCGGCCCTCCGCCACGGCGTGTTCGATGGCGGGCGCCAGCACGTCGCGATAGTCCGTGGCGTGCAGCTCGCCGACGGCTCGGAAGCCGATCACACCGTCGGGCAGGTCGTCCAGCGTCTCCAGCATGTCGATCCCCCACTGTCCGGTCGCGTCCTGTCCACCCTGGCACGACCGGCGGCGCCGCGCAGGGTGCTGCCGCGCGACCGTTCAGAACAGGTCGTGGTGGTCGGCCACGTCGATCGCCCGGGCGGTGGACGGCGGCGCGGAGATCACGACCGCGCGGCCGCCGCGGGCCAGCAGGACCCCGCGGACCGCGTCGAGAATCTCCTCGACGCGCTCGGGCGGGGTGCTGCCGGGCAGCACGGCGTGGACCGTGCCGATGCCCGCGGAACCGCGGATCGGCACCACGGCTCCGGCCGCGTCCCGCAGGGCGTAGACAGCGGCGTGCAGGTCCGCGATCGGCACCGCGATGCGCAGCGCCACGTCGTCGTGGCCGAACGGGTACCGGCCCCACCACCGTGGCGCGGACTCCGAGACCGTGGCGCCGTCGCCGATCGCATCGGCGAGCCGGGCGGCGCGCCCCGCGACGTCGGCGGTTGCGCCCTCCAGCAGGACCGCGAGGGAGCCCGGTGGCTGCTCCGTGGTGCGGGGGACCGAGCGCGGCAGGTCGACCTCGATGGCGCTCGGGTCGACCCGCTGGGCGAGGGTCTCCTCCACGAGGTTGTGCACCTGCAGGGGCGTGGACACCGCGACCGCGACCCAGCGGCGGGCCGCGGGCAGCGGCTCCAGCCGCAGCGTGGCGGAGACGATCACCCCGTCGACGTGCAGACCGCGGGAGCGGGGCGCACGCAGGGCTGCCCCGCCGTCGGAGGTGCGCGGCGCCCCGGCACGGTCGACGTAGCTGATTTGGTGGACCTGGTCGGCCGCGGTGCCGTACCGGTGGCGCAGGGGGCCGGACTCGTTGACCGCGAGCATCCCGCCGACGGTCGCGCCCACCGAGGGCGGGTCGACCGCGAGGCGCTGGCCGCGCAGCGCGAGCGCGGCCTGCACGGCGTGCACCGGTGTGCCCGCGCCGACCTCCGCGGTGCCGGCGGCGGGGTTGTGGTGCCACACCCCGGCCAGGCGGCCGGTGTCGAGCAGCACGTCGACACCGGGTGGCGGCGTGCCCCAGTCGAGTTTCGTGCCGGCGCCGCGCGATTGCACGGCGAGGCCGCGGGTGGCGGCCAGGCGCAGGGTGTCGGCGACAGCGGTGGCGGTGGCGGGGCCCGCGACGAAGCTCGCGACGCGGCCCGCCACGGTGTCGGCCGGGCCGGCCAGGCGGGCAAAGGCCGGGCCACAGATGTCGATCAAGGCCCGCAGCACGGGCGGCAGGGCGGAGGTCATGCGCGGCCTGGCGGCGCGGCGGCGACGAACATCGGAACTCCCGGCGGGATTCGGAGACCGGATGCGGGACGGAACACGGAGACGGCAAGGGGCGTAGACGGAAATCAATGGCCGAAGATCGTCCACTCTGGCACATCGTACACATGTTCTAATCAGCGCGGGGGGAACGGGCGTCCGCAACACCCGTCACGGGGCACCACAACGGACAGCGACCGCGCCGCCACGACCGCCCGGTAGCCTGAGCCGGTGACCACCGAACTGCCCGACACCCCGCCCGCCGTACGCCGGACCCCCAGCGTGCGCACCCAGCACGGCGACACCGTCACGGACGAGTACGCCTGGCTGGCCGACCGGGACGACCCCGAGACGATCGCGCACCTGAAGGCGGAGAACGCGTGGACGGACCAGGCCACCGCGCACCTCGTCCCGCTGCAGAACACGATCTTCGAGGAGATCAAGCGGCGCACCCAGGAGACCGACCTGACGGTGCCGAGCCGCAAGGGCGGGTACTGGTACTACACGCGGACGGTCGAGGGCAGCCAGTACGCGATCCACTGCCGGGTGCCGGTCCGCGCGGGCGAGACCGATCCACCGGTCACCGACGACGGCGCGCCGCCCACCGGCGAGCAGGTGCTGCTGGACGGCAACGCGCTCGCCGAGGGCAAGGACTTCTTCGCGCTGGGCACGTTCGACGTCAGCCCGGACGGCCGGTTCCTGGCGTACTCGGTGGACTTCGCGGGTGACGAGCGGTTCACCCTCAAGATCAAGAACCTGGACACCGGCGAGGTGCTGCCGGACGAGGTCCCCGACACGTCCTACGGCACCGCGTGGTCGGCGGACGCCTCGACGCTGTTCTACCTGACCGTGGACGACGCGTGGCGCCCGCACCGGGTGTGGCGGCACAGCGTCGGCGAGCCCGCCGCCCGGGACGTCGTCGTGTACGAGGAGGCGGACGAGCGCTTCTGGGTCGGCGTGCACCTGAGCCGCAGCGAGAAGTTCATCGTCATCGACGTGCACAGCAAGATGACCAGCGAGGTACGGGTCGTCGACGCCGCCTACCCGACCGCCGAGCCCGCCGTGATCGCGGAGCGCCGCCACGGCGTGGAGTACTCCGTGGAGCACCACGGCCACCGCTTCCTGATCCTGCACAACGACGGCGCGGAGGACTTCGCGCTGGCGTACACGTCGGTGGACAACCCGGGCGACTGGGTGGAGCTGATCGGTCACGAGCCCGGCACCCGGCTGGAGGCGGTGGACGCGTTCAGCCGCCACATCGTGGTCTCGCTGCGCCGCGACGGGCTGACCGGCCTGCGCATCATCGCCGACGGCAGCACCGACAGTTACGACATGACGTTCCCGGAGCCGCTGTACAGCGTCGGCCTGGCGGGCAACCCGGAGTACGACGCGAAGACCGTGCGGATCTCGTACACCTCGATGGTCACCCCGGACTCGGTCTACGACGTGGACCTGGTGACGCAGGCGATGACGCTGCGCAAGCGCCGCCCGGTGCTGGGCGGCTACGACCCGCAGGAGTACGAGCAATTCCGCGAGTGGGCGGTGGCCGACGACGGCACCCGGGTGCCGATCTCGATCGTGGCCCGCAAGGGCACCCCGCGCAACGGCACCTCCCCGCTGCTGCTGTACGGCTACGGCTCGTACGAGACCAGCATCGACCCGTACTTCTCCCTCGCCCGCCTGTCGCTGCTGGACCGCGGCGTGGTGTTCGCGATCGCGCACATCCGCGGCGGCGGCGAGATGGGCCGCCGGTGGTACGAGGACGGTCGGCTGCTGGCCAAGAAGAACACGTTCACGGACTTCGTGGCGTGCGCGCGGGTGCTGGTGCGCAACTCGTGGACGGCGGTGGACCGGCTGGTGGCGCGCGGCGCCTCGGCGGGCGGTCTGCTGGTGGGCGCGGTGGCCAACCTGGCACCGGACGCGTTCGCGGGGATCGTGGCACAGGTGCCGTTCGTGGATCCGTTGAACACCATTCTGGATCCGTCGCTGCCGCTGACGGTCACGGAGTGGGAGGAGTGGGGCAACCCGCTGGAGTCCGCGGACGTGTACGCGTACATGAAGTCGTACAGCCCGTACGAGAACGTGGCGGCGCTGCGCTACCCGGCGATTCTCGCGGTGAGCAGCCTCAACGACACCCGGGTGCTCTACCACGAGCCGACGAAGTGGATCGCCCGGCTGCGGGAGGTCGCGCCGGAGGGGTCGTACCTGCTGAAGACGGAGATGGGCGCCGGGCACGGCGGCCCGAGCGGCCGGTACGACTCCTGGAAGGAGGAGGCCTTCGTGACGGCGTGGACCCTGGACGTCATGGGCCTTGCCTAGCGGCGCGCAGCAGCGTACGGGGCCGGGCGGCAACTCCGGCATTCTGTGACTATCTGGGTCATACGCCCATAGCGGCGGGGCGCCCGCTACCGTGAAGGCACGGGGCTGGCCCGCGACACGTCGCGGGCCCTGGCCGCGCGCCTGACACGTCCCGTGGGAAGACCGAGAATGCACACGTGGCGTCGGATCCGTGGCGGCGCGCGGCTCGGCAGCGCCTTCGGGATCGTGGCGCTGCTGTTGATCGTTCTGATCGGCGTCGCCGTCGACAACATCCTGATACAGCGCAGGGCGGACCGGCAGGTGGCCGAGTCCGCAGCGCTGCGACGCGCCGCGCTCACCGCCAAGTTCCGCACCGCCGACTTCAACGGCTGGCAGACCGGCTACGCCTTCGACACCATCCGCGGGGTGCCGGGCGCCGCCGCCGACGGCGCAGTGCAGCGCGGCCTGTTCCTGGCCTCCGCCGCAGCGTTCCGGCAGGACCTGGCCCGGATCGGGACCCACCCGCTCACCGCGGCCCAGCGACAGCAGCTGACGATCGCCGAGGACGCCTTCAACCACTTCATGGACCTCGACGCCCAGATCGTCGCCGGGTACCGCTCCGGCGATCCGAGCCGGATCGCGGCCGCCAACGACCTGGTCGCGGGTGCCGAGCTGCAATGGTTCGACCGGGCCACCGGCGCGGTGAATCAGCTTGCCGAGCAGGCGGATGCCCGTGCCGCGGCGGATGCCGCCGTGGCCCGGCGCACGAGTTCCCGCGCACTTATTGTCGTCGCGGTGGTCGGTGTCGCGTGCCTGCTGCTCGCCGCCGCGCTGGCCGTGCTGGCCACCCGTACGGTCACCAGCACGGCACGGCACAGGGCGACACTGGCCGCGCTCATCGAACAGGCCGCCGACGCGACGTTCGTGCTCACGCTCGAAGGCACCCTCACGGCCTGGAACACCGGCGCCGAACGCATCTACGGATACACCGCCGCCGAGGCCGTCGGCCGCTCCGCGACGATGCTCATGGTGCCGGGCCGGAGGGCGGGACTCCGCCCCGCACTCGGTGAACTGGCCGCGGGTCGCCAGGTCCACAACGAGGGAGCGCCCCGCCTGCGCAAGGACGGCACCCAGATCAAGGTGTCGAGCGTGACCGTGCCGATCCGCGACGAGAACGGAGCCGTCGTCGCCGCCGCGGCCACCGAACGCGATGTCACCGCCCGCATGCGGCGGGCGGCCACGGAGCAGCTCGCCCACGACCGCGAGGCGCGGACCGCCCGGCTGGAGATTCTCGGCCAGCTCGCCGGAGGCGTCGCACACGACTTCAACAACCTGCTGGCCATCATCCTCAACTGCACAGAGTTCCTCGCCGACGAATCCGGCGACCAGAAGGATGCGGACCTGGCCCGGATCCGCGACGCCGCCCACCGGGGTCAGGCCCTGATCAGCCAGCTGCTGCTACTCGCGAGACGCGCACCCGCCCAGACCGACAGCGTCGACCTCAACGCGGCGGTCACCGGCGCCGACGACCTGCTCGGCCGCACCCTCGGCGCCACCATCACCCTGCGATGCACGACCCACGACGCCGCCCTGCCGGTCCGCACCGACCGCGGCCGGCTCGACCAGATCCTGCTCAACCTCGTGATCAACGCCCGCGACGCGATGCCCGACGGCGGCGTCATCGAGGTCGCCACCGACCTGGTGGACCTGCCCGAAGGCTCGACCCTGCCGCTGCCCGCGGGGCGCTACGCCCAGCTGACCGTCAGCGACAACGGCACCGGCATGAGCGCCGAGGTGCGGGAGCGGCTCTTCGAGCCGTACTTCACCGGCAAGGCGTCCCAGCGGGTCACGGGCCTGGGCCTTGTCACTGTCTACGGCATCGTCCTGGACGCCGACGGCACCATCACCGTCAACTCCACACCCGGCGTCGGCACCACCTTCCGGATCCTGCTGCCCCTGGTCACCCCACCGGCCGAGGCCAACGGGCACCTGACCCCGGCAACCGGGCAGCGGCGCGGGAACGGCGAACGGGTCCTGATCGTCGAGGACGACGACGCCGTCCGTGACGTCGTGGTCCGCATCCTGAATCGCCACGGCTACCGGACCACCGCGGTCCGCGACGCCGACGCCGCGCTCCGCATGAACATCGACCGGGTGGACCTGCTGATCACCGACATGATCCTGCCCGACCGGACCGGCGCGGCGGTCGCCGATCAGATGCGTGCCCAGAACCCGCACCTGCCGGTGGCGTTCATGACCGGTCAGGGCGACCCCGTGGTGGTGTCCGGGAGCGGCCCGACCGAGGGGACCCGGATCGTTTTCAAGCCCTTCACCGCCGACGAGCTGCTCAGCAACGTCGGCAAGGCACTCGAAGCCGCAGCCCCGCCTCCGGCGTAGGCGGCCCCGAGCACGTGGGCCAGGCGTGTTTGCATCTCCTGCGTTCCGTGACGGCTTGTGATATATGCCGGATTAGCGGTGAGGCGCCCGCTACGGTGAAGGCACGGAGACTGGCCCGCGACGCATCGCGTGACCCTGGCGGTATGCCTGACACGTCCCGTGGGAAGACCGAGACATGCACACGTGGCGTCGGATCCATGGCGGCGCGCGGCTCGGCAGCGCCTTCGGGTTCGTGGCACTGCTGTTGATCATCATGATCGGCGTCGCCGTAGAGAACATTCTCGTACAGCGCAGGGCAGATCGGCAGGTGGCCGAGTCCGCCGCGCTGCAACGTGACGCGCTCACCGCCAAGTACCGCACCGCCGACTTCAACGGCTGGCAGACCGGGTACGCGTTCGACGCGATCCGGGGCGTGCCCGGCGCCACCGAGGACGGGGTCCAGCGCCGCAGGTTCCTGGCCTCGGCGGCGGAGTTCCGACAGGACCTGGCCCGGATCGGCGCGCATCCGCTGACCGCCGCGCAACGCCACCAGCTGGACGTCGCCGAGGACGCCTTCAACCACTTCATGGACCTCGACGCGCAGATCGTGGCCGGATACCGGTCCGGCGACCCCGCCCGGATCGCGGCCGCCAACGGCCTGGTCGCCGGCGAGGAACTGCAGTGGTTCGACCGGGCCGCCGACGCGGTGAACGACCTCGCCGATCTGGCCCGGGTCAGCGCCGACACGGACGCCGCCGTCGCCCGGCGCACGAGTTCCCGGGCGCTGACCATCATGATCGTGGTCGGCGTCGGGTGCGTCCTGCTCGCCGTCGTGCTGGCCCTGTACGCGGCCCGTACCGCCGCCAACACGGCGCGGAACAAGGCGATGCTGGCCGCGATCGTCGAACAGTCCGCCGACGCGACGGTCGCCCTCACTCTCGACGGGACCATCACGGCCTGGAACAGCGGCGCCGAGCGTATCTACGGCTACACCGCCACCGAAGCCATCGGCCGTTCCGCGGCGATGGTCCTGATACCGACCCGGAGGGATACGCTGCCCATCGCGCTCACCGAGCTGGCCGCGGGCCGCCAGTTCCGGGTCGAGGCAGCGCCTCGCCTCCGCAAGGACGGCAGCCCCGTCAAGGTGTCCACCGTTCTCTGGCCGATCCGGGACGACAGCGGTGTGGTCGTCGCGGCCGCGGCCACGGAGCGCGACGTCACCGCGCGCATGCAGCGCGAGGCCGAGGAGAAGATCGCCAGCGAGCAGGCGGCGCGCGCCGTCCGGCTGGAGAGCCTCGGCCAGCTCGCCGGCGGCGTCGCGCACGACTTCAACAACCTGCTGGCCATCATCCTCAACTGCGCCGAGTTCGTCGCCGACGAATCCGGCGACGAGCTGGCGGAGGATCTGGCCCGGATCCGCGATGCAGCACACCGGGGACAGGCGCTGACCAGTCAGTTGCTGCTTTTCGCCAAGCGCGAACCGGCGCAGGCCGAGAATGTCGATCTCAACTCGGCCGTCACGGGCGCCAAGGACCTGCTCGGCCGGACGATCGGCGCCAACATCACCCTGCGCTGCACGACGTACGGCGATGCCCTGCCCGTGCACAGCGACCGGGGGCGGCTCGATCAGGTCCTGCTCAATCTCGTGATCAACGCCCGCGACGCGATGCCCGACGGCGGCCTCATCGACGTCGAAACGGACCTTGTCGAACTACCGGAAGGCACGTACCTGCCGCTGACCGCCGGGCGCTACGCGCAGCTGACCGTCAGCGACAACGGCGTCGGCATGAGCGCCGAGGTCAGAGACCGGCTCTTCGAACCGTTCTTCACCACCAAGCCGTCGCAGAAGGGCACCGGCCTGGGGCTCGCCACCGTCTACGGCATCGTCGTCGACGCCGACGGCACCATCACCGTGGACTCCACCCCCGGCGTGGGCACCACCTTCAAGATCCTGTTACCCCTCTGCAGCCCGGCGGCACAGACCGCCACCGACCGTCAGCTCACCCCTGCCTCCGGCGATGGGCACGGAAACGGCGAACGGGTCCTGGTCGTCGAGGACGAAGACACGCTCCGCGACATCGTGGTCCGCATCCTGACCCAGAACGGTTACCGCACCACCGCGGTCCGCGACGCGGACGCCGCGCTGCACATGGATCTCGACGGCGTGGACGTGCTGATCACCGACATGATGCTGCCCGACCGTTCCGGCGCGGCCGTCGCCGAACAGATGCGCTCCCAGCACCCCGGCCTGCCGGTGCTGTTCATGACCGGGCAGGGCGACCCACTGGTGCTGTCCGACAGCGGCCCGGCCGATTCGACCCGGATCGTGTACAAGCCCTTCACCGCCGCCGAGCTGCTCAGCAACGTCGGCAGGGCACTCGGCGCGATCGGGTCGCGCCCGAGCTAGGCGCGTCGGCCGCCGTCGATCGCGTTTTGCCTGGATTTATGCTGTATACCGATTTGTTGGCAAGATGCCCACTACGGTAAACAGGGCGCGGACCGGTCCGTGACGTCGTGCGTGAGCCGTCGGAACGCGCTGGCTGTACGCCCGACTCGTCCCGTGGGAAGACCGAGAATGCACACGTGGCGTCGGATCCATGGCGGCGCGCGACTCGGCGGCGTCTTCGGGCTCGTGGCACTGCTGCTGATCACCCTGATCGGCGTGGCCGTGGCCAACGTCCTCGCGCAGCGCACGGCGGAGCAGCAGGTGGCCGCGTCCGCCGCGCTCCAACGCGACGCGCTCACCGCCAAGTACCGCACCGCCGACTTCAACGGCTGGCAGACCGGGTACGCGTTCGACGCCGTCCGCGGGGTGCCGGGCGCTGCCGCCGACGACGGGGTCCAGCGCCGCAGGTTCCTGGCCTCGGCGGCGGAGTTCCGACAGGACCTGGCCCGGATCGGCGCGCATCCGCTGACCGCCGCGCAACGCCACCAGCTGGACGTCGCCGAGGACGCCTTCAACCACTTCATGGACCTCGACGCACAGATCGTGGCCGGATACCGGTCCGGCGGCCCCGCCCGGATCACGGCCGCCAACGACCTGGTCGCGGGTGAAGAGCTGCGATGGTTCGACCGCGCTGCCGACGCGGTGCATCAGCTGGCCGGGCTGGCCGGGGTCAGCGCCGACACGGACGCCGCCGTCGCCCGGCGCACCAGCTCCCGGGCGCTGACCATCATGGTGGTCGTCGGGGTGGCGTGCCTCCTGCTGGCGGTCGTGCTGGCCCTGCTGGCCACGCGTACCGTCGCCGCCACGGCGCGGAACAAGGCGATGCTGGCCGCCATCGTCGAACAGTCCGCCGACGCGACGGTCACCCTCAACCTCGACGGGACCATCACGACCTGGAACAGCGGCGCCGAACGCATCTACGGCTACACCGCCACCGAAGCCATCGGCCGCTCCGTGGCGATTGTCGTGCTACCGCACCGGAGGGACTCCGTCCGCCTGGCGCTCGCTGACCTGGCCGCTGGCCGCCAGTTACATATCGAGGGAGCGATCCGCGTCCGCAAGGACGGCAGCCACGTCAAGATGTCGACGGTCCTCTGGCCGATCCGGGACGACAACGGTGTGGTCGTCGCGGCCGCGGCCACCGACCGCGACGTCACCTCGCGCATGCAACGCGAAGCCGAGGAACAGCTCAACCAGGAACACGCGGCGCGGACCGCCCGGCTGGAGAGCCTCGGCCAGCTCGCCGGCGGCGTCGCGCACGACTTCAACAACCTGCTGGCCATCATCCTCAACTGCGCCGAGTTCATCGCCGACGAGCCCGCCGACCAACGGGCCGAGGACCTCGCCAGAATCCGCGACGCCGCCGAACGGGGCCGGACCCTCACCAGCCAACTGCTGCTGTTCGCCAAACGCGAACCAGCCCACGACGAAAGCGTCGACCTGAACTCGGCCGTCACGGGCGCCCACGACCTGCTCGGCCGCACGCTCGGCGCCCACATCACCCTGCGCAGCAAGACGTACGACGGCGTTCTGCCGGTCCGCACCGACCGGGGCCGGCTCGACCAGATCCTGCTCAACCTCGTGATCAACGCCCGCGACGCGATGCCCGACGGCGGCGGCGTCATCGACATCGAGACCGACCTTGTCGAACTCATCGAATTCGCGATCCCCCCGCTCCCCGCGGGGCGCTACGCGCAGCTGACCGTCAGCGACAACGGCGTCGGCATGAGCGCCGAGGTCAGAGACCGGCTCTTCGAACCGTTCTTCACCACCAAGCCGTCCCAGAAGGGCACCGGCCTGGGCCTCGCCACCGTCTACGGCATCGTCATCGACGCCGACGGCACCATCACCGTGGACTCCACCCCCGGCGTGGGCACCACCTTCCGGATCGTGCTTCCCCTGGCCACCGATCCGGCCGAGACCGACGGGCAGCCCGCGCCGGCGCAGGGACACGGCGAACGGGTGCTGGTCGTCGAGGACGACGACACCGTACGCGACGACGTGGCCCGCATCCTGAACGGAAACGGCTACCGCACCACCGCGGTGCCCGACGCGGACGCCGCGCTGCGCATGGATCTTGACGAGGTGGACCTGCTGGTCACCGACATGATCCTGCCCGACCGGTCCGGCCCGGCCGTCGCCGACCAGATGCACGCCCGGCACCCCGGCCTACCGGTGCTGTTCATGGCCGGGCAGACGGACCCTCTCGTGGTGCCGGAGGGCGGCTCTTTCGCGGCGGCCCGCACGGTGTTCAAGCCCTTCACCGCCGCCGAACTGCTCAGCAACGTCGGCAGGGCGCTCGAAACGACAGCGCCGCGTCCGGACTAGGCGGCGCGCAACTCCGACGGGTCGGTGCTCATCCGCAGCAGCACGAAGCCGACCGCGACCACCAGTGCCATGATCGCCAGGGTGCCCACGCCGAGGACGGTCAGGTCCGCGAGCGGCAGCGGCACGTGCCGGGTCACCGCGACGACCGTTGCCGCACACGGGGGCCCGTCGCAGTTCGACGAGGTGATGCTGCTGCTCACGGTCGCGCCGGGCGCGCGGACCAGGGACACCCCGACGGTCAGCGCGACGAGGGTCGCCGGGAGCAGCGGGGCGAGGGTCTGCCAGGCGATCGCGGCGCCGAGCGTACGGCGCGGCACACCGGTGGCCACCAGGATCGCGTACGCGCGGCGGCGCGAGACGACGCCCTCGGCGAGCGCGATCAGGATGCCCGCGGCGGCGATGACGACCGCGATGGCCACGGTGAGATCGATGAGGTCGATCGCGCCGAAGTAGAAGGCGGTGTCGTAGCCGGATTCGTCACCCGTACGCCGGGCCATCTCGGCCTCGACGGCGAACTGGGTGGCCAGGTAGGCGCGGTAGCCGGACACCCCGGCGCCGACGATGACGGCGGCCAGCAGCGCGGCGAACATCCGGCTGCCGCTCCACGGGTCGGCCATCAGCTGCCGCCCGGCCAGCAGCGCGGCGGGCCGGCGCGCGAAGCGCCGCAACAGCCGCCCGGTGGTGTACGCGATCCAGCCCGTGCCCAGCACCACCCCCAGTACCGCCGCGACGACCAGCAGCATCATCGTCAGCAGCACGACCGTCGCGCTCACCCCGGACGTGACCCTGATCAGCCACCGGCCCAGCGGGCTCAGCACGAACGGGGCGAACACCCCGGCGATGATCAGCGCCCCCGGCAGCACCGACGGCCGGCGCTCCCGGGTACGCCGGACCACGCCGAGCGGGGTGACGATGACCTTGCGCAGCAGGAACGCCCCCGCCAGCCCACCGACCACGGGCACCAGCAGCACGATCCCGGCCAGCACCGGCGCACTCGGCAGCACGTCGGTGGGCAGGGAACGCTGCCCCGCGACCGGCCGGTCGAGCGCCCACCGCCCCACCAGGTAGATCAGGAGCCCGCTGAGCGAGCCGAGCAGCGCCGCGCCCGCGGTCTCCCCGGCCGCGACCAGCACGGCCTGCCCCGGCGTGGCCCCGGCCAGGCGCAGGGCGGCCAGCCGCCGGTCACGGGCGGGCGAGCCGAACCGGATGCACTGCCCGGCCAGCGCCAGCACGGGCACGGCCAGCAGCAGCAGGGTCGCCACGACGCCCGGGCGCAGCCCGTCCTCGGCCAGCAGGGTGGGCCGGTACCGGCTCACCACCCCACCCTCCCCGGCCCCGGCCGCCTCCGGCACGGCGGCCACGGTCGCGGCGGCCAGCAGGATCAGCGCGGCCAGTGCGCCGCTGGCGGAGGTGAAGACGATGCGCAGGGTGTCCGTACGGCTGCCGGTCAGGGCCAGGCGGGCCAGGGTCGCGGGCCTCACGAGCCGATCCCGAGGCCGAGGCCGGTCGGGTCCACAGCGCCGTCGCGCAGCGCGACCTCGCGATCCGCGTACGCGGCGATCCGCGCGTCGTGGGTGACCAGCACGATGGCCGTGCCCTGCAGCCGCGCGACCTGCATCAGCTCGGTCAGCACCTGCTCGCCGGTGAGCACGTCCAGCGCACCGGTGGGCTCGTCGGCGAACAGCACCCGCGGCTCGCTGACCAGCGACCGGGCCACCGCGCAGCGCTGCTGCTGGCCGCCGGACATCGCGCCCGGCCGGACGTCGGCCAGCTCCTCGACGCCGAAGCGGCCGAGCCACAGCGACGCCACCCGGCGCGCCTCGCGCCGGGTCCAGCCCGCCAGCAGCAGCGGCAGGGCCACGTTCTCCGCCGCGGTCAGCTCGGGCACGAGCTGACCGAACTGGAACAGCACCCCGAATTCCGTACGCCGCAGCTTGGCGCGGGCGGCCTCGGACTCGGCACCGATCTCCCGGTCGCGGTAGCGCACCGTGCCGGCGTCGGCCCGCAGGATCCCGGCGAGGCAGTGCAGCAGCGTGGACTTGCCGCAGCCGCTCGGTCCGGTGACGGCGACGAGTTCGCCCTCGCCGATCTCGATGTCGACGCCGCGCAGCGCCGGGGTGGGTCCGTAGCTCTTGACGAGCCCGTGTGCCTGCAGCAGGGGGGTCACTGGAGCACCTCCAGGTCGGCGACGCGCAGCAGCGTGGTCTGCAGCCAGCGCAGGTCCGCGTCGAGGTGGGCGATGGCGAAGTCGGCGGCCAGGACCTCGCCGACGGGGGTGTCGGGCCGGGTCTTGAGCGCGGTGAGTTCGCGCAGCCGGGCGGTGTGCGCGGCGCGCTGGGCGATCAGGTAGTCGCGGGCCACGTCGGCTCCGGCGGCCAGCAGGCCGACCACGACCTTGCTGAACAGCGCCGCGCTCACGTACGGTGCCGGCGGCTCGACCGCGGAGAGCCACTCGGTGAGGCTCGCCCGACCGGCGTCGGTCAGGGTGTAGGACGTCCGCTCCGGGCCGCCGTCCCGCTCGGAGCCGGACGGTACGACGAGCCCGTCGCGCTCCAGCCGGCCGAGGGTCGCGTAGACCTGCCCGTACGCGAGGGGCTTGCTGCTGGGCATCCGCTCGTCGTGCGCGCGCTTGAGGTCGTAGCCGTGCCGCGGTCCGGCGGCCAGCAGACCGAGAAGCACGTGCGGGGTCGACATGGCGGTCACTATTCACTGAGTGAATAGCTGCCGTCAAGCGCTCGACACGGGTCGTTTACCGCGTTGACCACTCCACTCGCACCCTGGACCGACCGCGTGGAGTAGCGTCTCCACAAAATGTGGAGGTTGCGATGTCCCTGACAGTACGAACGGAAGAGCGGGGCGACATTGTCGTCCTGTCGGTCGGCGGTGAGCTGGACATGGCCACCGCGCCGCAGCTGCAGGACCAGATCACCGACCTCCTGGAGCGGGGCCACGCCCGCCTGGTCTTCGATCTCGCCGAGGTGTCGTTCTGCGACTCCACCGGCCTGTCCGTCTTCGTCCGCGCCAAGAACAGCACCGACGACGCCGGCGGCACCGTACGGCTGGCCGCGCCGCAGCGCGGCGTGCTGCGCATCCTCGAGGTCAGCGGGCTGGTCGAGGTGCTGGGCACCTACCCGAGCATCGACGAGGCCATCGCCGCCGAGGAACACGCGCTGGACTGATCCCGCCGCACCCTTCGCATCGCGACCCGATCGGCGTAGTTTGTCGCGGACCGGTCGCGGGCATCTGCTGGCATCGGTCGATCCCCCCGTCTCGATGCAGGAGTGCTCGTGAACAAGATGCTCCAGGGCTTCAAGGACTTCATCATGCGCGGCAACGTGGTCGACCTCGCGGTCGGCATCGTGATCGGCGCCGCCTTCACCGCGGTCGTGACCTCGTTCACGAAGGGCTTCCTCGAACCGCTCATCCGGCTCGCCAGCGGGGGCCGCGGCGTCCACGCCGGGGCAGTCGTGATCCGAGGGGTGGCGTTCGACTACGCCGCCTTCCTGAACGCGGTCCTCACCTTTCTGCTCACCGCCGCCACGGTGTACTTCCTCGTCGTCTACCCGCTGAACCGGCTGGCCGAGCGGCGCAAGCGCGGCGAGGAGCCGCCCCCGGCCGCGCCCAGCGAGGAGATCCGGCTGCTCACCGAGATCCGCGACGCGCTGGTGCAGGGCGCGGCGGCCCGGGACGCAGCGGCCCGCGACGCGGCGGCGCAGGACACGGCGCGCTGGAACCAGCCCCCGATGCGCTGACCGACGGGCCCACCGACAAGAAGATCACCCCAACCGCATCCCATTCGAACGCATGTTCGATAGGGTGTGCCCTCATGGAACAGCGGAAGCACTGGTGGAACGGCAAGTGGGGGCGCATCGCGCGCAAGGACGTCTACCTGCGCACGAGCGGCGACCAGTGGTATGTCGAGCAGCGCGCGGGCGGGGCCGACGGGGTGTCGCATTTCTTCGAGTACGACAGTGAGGACGCCGCGCTGAACACGGTCCGCGCCCTGCTGGTCGGCCCGGACGAGTGGCGCGAGCTGTCCGTCCGCCCGTGACGTCAGGCCGCCGGGCGCTTCGCCGTGGCGGTGAGCGGGCCGGGCGGGCGGGGCACCAGCCGCAGCCCCGGCCGGGCGGGCGCCGTCGCGGCGTCGTCGTCGGGCTCGAAGCGGGCCCGCCAGCCCGAGACGCCGCCAGCCCGCGTGCCGGACGGCCCCACCGGCGTGGGGATCCGCGAGACCCCCACGACCAGCAGATAGCCGAGGATGACGAAGCCGTGGCTGACCAGCCGCGTGCTGTCGACCCGGCCGCCGCTCAGGTCGTTGACCGACAACAGCACCAGCATCCCGACGAACGCGGTGAGCATCGGCACCAGCCCGGTCGGGCGCGACCGGCGCAGCGCGATGAACAGATATCCGGCGCCCACGGCGGCGTTCCAGGCGGCCGACTCGTGCCACAGGTGCCCCGGCGTCGCGTCGACCCCGGAGTGGACGTGGCCCGCACTGATGCCGCCACCGATCTGGGCGAGGCCGAGGATGAGCTGCACCGCCCCGACGGCCGCGAGCGCGACGTACAGGAGGGTGGCCCGGTTGAGCCGGGGGGCGCGCGCGGGCGGGGGCGCGGCCGCCAGGATCGCCGCGCTCAGGTCGGGCACATCGACCGCCGCGCCCGTACGGGTCAGCCGGTTGACAGCGGCCGCGCCATCCAGCCATGCCCGGCAGCCGGCACAGCCGGTCAAGTGTTCGTCGACCCGCGCGCGGTCGGCCGGATCGTCCTCGCCGTCCAGCTGCGCGGAGAGCATCTCGCGCCACCGTTCACACGCCATGCCCTGATAGTCGCTGCCTGCGGTCTGATGGTTCCCGGCGAGTGGGCGGCGTTACTGATTGGGGCGCAGCTGGCTGCCGCTCTCGCCGAGCAGCCGCTTGCGTTCCCGGAAGGCGCGCAGGTTGGCGGTGTTTCCGCAGGTGCTGACGTCGTGCCAGACGCCGCTGTTGTTGCGGGACGTGTCGAAGAAGGCGACCCGGCAGTCGACGTTGTGACACAGCTTGAGCCGGGGCCACAGCCCGGCCTGCTGAGCCAGCAGCGCCTCTGCCCACAGCGCGGAGGCCAGCCACCGGGTGCCCCGGCCGGTCGGCACCATGCGCACCCAGCCGTCCGCGTCCGGCACCAGACTGACCGGCACGTCGGCCGGGGGCAGCGCCCCGTCGGGCTCGACCGTACGGCGCACCGCCAGCACGACTCCCTCGAACGTGCTGCGCAGGCGGCGCAGCGAGCGCAGATCCGTCGACGAGAGCAGCAGCACCGGAGCGGGCAGGCTGGCGACCCGGGACCAGGTGGCGACGGCCTCGGTGAGCCAGCGCTGGGCGTCGTCCGCCGAGGCCAGCAGGTCCGGGCCGCAGGACATGGTGGCCCGGGTGTTCAGCAGGTCCTGCAGCAGGGCGAGACCGGCGGGCGCCTCACGCACGCCGTGCCGGGCGCTGGCCTTCCATGACATAACCGAAGCCTACTTGATTCTTTTGCCCACCTTCGAAGCGCGGGATCCATGACGGCCTAAATGTCGAGTACGACGGAATTCGAGCCGGGTGCGCGTTCGGCGCAGATGTCAGACCGTTCCGCCTCGATCAACTCCGCGCGTGGCGTGGGCCAGGTAGCCTCGGATCATGGTGTGGAGGATTCTCACGTCCGCGGCGGCGGCCGCCGTGACGCTCACGATGGCGACCGCCTGCGACAACGGCGGTGGCACCACGGCGGCTCCGGCCCCCGTACCGTCGGCGTCGGTGGCAGCGCCCACCACGACCGCGCCCTCCACGCCCAGCCCGGCCGCATCCGTGTCGGAGTCGACGCCGCCCAAGCCGGTCGGCAAGCTGCGCCGCGGCGACAAGGGCCCCGAGGTGGTGGCGTTGCAGCAGCGCCTCACCGAGCTCGGCTACTGGAACGGCAAGAAGGCCGACGGCACGTTCGGCGCCACCACCCAGCAGGCGGTGTTCGCCCTGCAGAAGACCGCGGGCCTGGGCCGCGACGGGGTCGTCGGCCCGAAGACCGCCAAGGCCCTGGAGCGCGGTGTACGGCCGACCGCCCGCAGCAAGACCGGCCACGTCATCGAGATCGACAAGAAGAAGCAGCTCCTGCTGGTCGTCCAGGACGGCGCGGTCACCGGGATCCTCAACACCTCGACCGGCTCGAACCAGACCTACGAGTACAAGGACCACACCTACCTGGCGCACACCCCGAGCGGGAAGTTCCAGGTGTCCCGGCAGATCGACGGCTGGCGGCACGGACCGCTCGGCCCGCTGTACCGGCCGAAGTACTTCAACGGCGGCATCGCTGTGCACGGGGCGTACAGCATTCCGCCGTACCCGGCGTCGCACGGGTGTGCCCGGCTCAGCATCCCGGCGATGGACTGGCTCTGGTCGAGCAACCAGCTGCCGCTGAAGACCAAGGTCTGGGTGTACTAGATGTTCTGACCCAAGAGGTTGGGAACGCGGCTGGCGGGTGGTCGGCCGTTGAGTGCGGTGTGTCCGCGGTGGTGATTGTAGGAGTGGAGCCAGGCGGGCAGGGCCTCGCGGCGTTCGGCTTCGGTGTGGTAGGCGCGGGCGTAGGCCCATTCGTCGAGCATGGTGCGGTTGTAGCGCTCGACTTTTCCGTTCGTCTGGGGCCGGTATGGGCGGGTGCGTTTGTGGGCGATTCCGGCGTCGGTGAGCGTGTCGCGCCATACGTGTGAGCGGTAGCAGGAGCCGTTGTCGGTCAAGACCCGTCTGACGGTGATGCCGTGGCTGGTGAACCAGGCGTGGGCTCGTTGCCAGAAGGCTGTCGCGGTTTCTCGGGTTTCGTCGGGCAGGATCTCTGTGTAGGCCAGGCGGGAGTGGTCGTCGACGGCGTTGTGCAGGTAGTGGTAGCCGAGCTGGGGTTCTCCGCGTCGGACACGTTTGACTCCGGGCATGGCCGAGCGGTTGCGGGTGCCGGCATGACGGCCGACGACGCGGTGGCCGCCGCCGTCGGGGATGTTGCCCAGTTTCTTGATGTCGACGTGGATCAGGTCACCGGGCGCTTCGTGTTCGTAGCGGCGGATCACCCGGCCGGTGGCCCGGTCGAGGTGAGTCAGCCGGGCCAGGCGGTAGCGGGCCAGGACGCGGTGCACGGTGGCCGGGTTCAGGCCGAGCAGGTAGGCGATGCGGGTGGGTCCCCATCGGCGCAGGACCCGAACTTTGATGATGCGTCGTTCGGTACGGGTGTTGGTTCGGGTCGGGCTGTGGTGTGGGCGTGAGGATCGGTCGCGCATACCGGCGGGTCCGTCGGTGCGGTAGCGGTCGGCCCAGCGTTTCGCGGTCGTCGGGCTGACTTGAAAGCGTTCCGCAGCCCGCCGCAGCGGCCACCGGTCGTCGACCACGCAGCGGGCCAGACGCAGCCGGCCGGTCTCGGACAAGGGTGCATTACGGTGGGGCATGAGGGCCTCCGCAGGTTCGGGGTAGGACGTCGCAATCCACACCGAACCCGAAGGCCCTCACCTATTTCAAGATCTCCCCGTCACCAACGTCCGTGGTCAGTACAACTAGAGCAGCTCGACGTACCCGTCGCTGCCGTGCACGCGGATCCGCTGCCCGTCGCGGATCAGCCGGGTGGCGTCGGCGACGCTGACCACGGCCGGTAGGCCGTACTCGCGGGCGATCACGGCGCCGTGCGTCATCAGCCCGCCGACCTCTGTCACCAGGCCCGCGACGGCGACGAACAGGGGCGTCCAGCTCGGGTCGGTGTGCGGCGTGACGAGGATGTCGCCCGGTTCGAGGTCGGCCTCGGCCATGTCCCGGATGACGCGGGCGCGCCCCTCGACGGTGCCGGCGGAGACCGGCAGCCCGATCAGGGCCCCCGCCGGGACGTCCTCGCGCCGGTACGCCCCCGTGAGGACCTCGCCGTCCGACGTCAGCACCCGCGGCGGCGTGAGCGCCCGGTACGACCGGAACGCGTCAGTGCGCTGCCGGATCAGCTCGCCGTCCACCCGGTTCGTGCGCGCGACGTCGTGGAACTCGGAGAACGTCAGGTAGAAGGCGTCCTCCACAGAGGCCAGCACACCGGCCCGCACGAGGCGCTCGGCCTCCTCCAGCAACGCCTGCTTGTAGACGAAGTAGCGGCTGATGATGCCGTACTTCGGGTACTCCCGGTAGCCGACGAAGGTCCGTACCCGGTCGATCATCCGCTCGGTCTCGTCGGCCCTGCGCGCGCCGTCCGGCAGTGCCCGCAGGCGTTCGAGCACCTCCTGCGCCTTCTCCTGCGCCTGCTGCCGCCCCTGCTCGAAGCGTTGCCTGGCGGCGCCCGGCGCGAAGTTCCGGACGTTGTCGAGGATCACGGGCACGAGCGTGCTGGGGCGTTCCCGCCAGCGCGGCCTCGTGATGTCGATCTCGCCGACGCAGCGCATGCCGTACCGGTCGAGATAGGACTCGATGGCGTCGCGCGCTTCGGTCCCGCCCGCGAGCTTCGGCAGCTCGTCCAGGAAACCCTCGTCCCGGACGCCCTGCAGGAACGCCACCACCTGCGGATGCGGGCGGATCACGTCCGCGACGTCGAGCAACTCCAGGCCCATCTCCGACGTGATGTTGTGCGGAGCCGACAGCGTGAGGGTGTCGGCCGCGTTCTTCTCACCCAGCCATTCCGCCAGCCGGTCGTTGAGCCACCAGGTGGCCTCCATCCCCGCCATGATCGCCTGCATGCTCAACGGGTCACTGAGGACCCGCTTGTGCTCCTGGAACGCCTCCAGCAGGAAGTCGAACAGCGCCGGTCCGGTCTTCGCCCGGATGTCGCGCCGCAGGGCGGCGAGGGACACCTGGCTGCGCTCGATCAACTCCGTGACGATGGCCGGGTCGGTCTCGATCGGCGCGGGCGCGCCGCCGGCCGGCGGCCCGGCGGGGCCCCCGTCCGGGAGTTCCGGGATGAAGTCGCCGCGGTCGAGGAGCGTTTCCAGCGCGTCCCTGGTCAGCGGATCGCCCTTGCCCACCATCTCCAGGAACGCATCGCGGCTCGCCGGTGACGCCAGACGCCGGGTGGCGTCGACGAACAGCCTCCCGCCCGCTTCGAGCATCGGCGCCATGGCCGTCAGCTGCCACATGGAGACGCCCAGCGGCCGCATGGGGTCGGTCATCATCTGCTGGTGGCCGACGGAGAGGTAAACGTGGTTCTCCCCGTCGGTGGCCGCGGGTACGGGGAACAGCGTGGTGATCGGCCGGCTCTGCACGATCTGGAAGTCGTCGTCGACCAGGCACCACTCGATGTCCTGCGGGCGGCCGAAGTGCGCCTCGATCCGCCGCCCGAGCCGTACGAGCCGCACGACCTGGGCCTCCGTCAGCGCCGGCCGCTGCTGCCGGTGCGGGTCGATCGTCACGTCCCGCGTCCCGCCGGCCGGCACCGCCTCGACGGCACGCTGTTTGACGGCGATGGTCGCGGCCACGACCTCGCCGTCGCGCACCGTGAAGACGTCGGGATTCACCAGGCCGGACACCAATGCCTCGCCGAGGCCGAAGCCGGCGTCCACAGTGGCGAGCCTGCGGTTGCCCGTGACGGGGTCGGCCGTGAACAGGATCCCGGACGCCTGCGGGAAGACCATCCGCTGCACGACCACGGCCATGCTCACGCTGCGGTGGTCGAAGCCGTGACGCAGGCGGTAGGTCACGGCCCGCTCGGTGAACAGCGACGCCCAGCACCGGCTGACGTGCCGGAGGATCGCCGCCGGGCCCACCACGTTCAGGTACGTGTCCTGCTGGCCCGCGAAGGAGGCCGTCGGCAGGTCCTCCGCCGTCGCGCTGGACCGCACCGCGTACGCGGCCTGCTCGCCGTGCCGGGTCAGCGCGCTGGTGATCGCCGCCGCCAGATCGGCCGGGATGTCGGTTCCTTCGATGCTGCGGCGGATCTCCGCGCCGAGCGTACGGATCGTCTCCCGGTCGTCCGGGTCCAGGCGCGCCAGCCGGTCGAGCCGATCGTCGATCGACGGCGCCGCCGCCAGGATCCGCCGGAAGGCGGCCGTGGTCACGCAGAACCCCGCGGGCACACGGATGCCGTCGATCCGCGACAGCTCACCCAGGTGTGCGGCCTTGCCGCCGACGACCGCGACCCGCGCGCCGCCGACCTCGTGCAGATCCGACACGTACTGCTCGACCATTGCGATACCTCCGAGGCAGCCGTGCTCCGTTCTACACGATCCTCGGGAGGAATTTCAGGACGACATCACGGGTGCGCGGGGACCGGCGAGCGCCGCTCGGTGCGGCGGTAGTAGTCGCTCAGTTCGCCGACCGTGGTCGCCGCGCCGAAGTGCCAGCCCTGCCCCAGATCCACGCCGAGGCTCTCCAGGGCCGTGGCGTCCGCCTCGGTCTCGATGCCCTCGGCGACCATCCGGGCCCCGGTGACCCCGGCCAGTTCGGCGAGCGCGTGGGTGACCACGCTGAGCACGGTGTCGTCGGCGATCCCGGCCACGATGCTGCGGTCCAGCTTGATGACGTCCGGCGCCGTGATCACGATGTGCCGCAGCGACGAGAAGCCCGCACCGACGTCGTCGATGGCCAGCCGCATGCCGCGGCCGCGCAGCGGGGCGAGGGCGGCCTTGAGCGCGTCGTAGTCCTCCACCGGATCGTGCTCGGAGAGCTCCAGGACGACCCGGTCCAGCGGCAGGCGGCCCAGGAAGTCCGCGCAGTCGGCGGTCAGCAGGGTCGACGGGGAGACGTTCATCGACACGTACCCGGAGACGTGTGGCAGGTGGTCGGCCGCCCGCCGCAACGCCAGCAGTTCGAGGCGGTGCCGCTCGCCGATCGAGTTCGCCTCCGCGAAGCACGCGTCCGGCGGCATCTGCCACTCCTGCGGGAAGCGGCTCAGCGCCTCCGCGCCCGTTCGCCGCCGGGTCGCCAGTTCGACGATGGGCTGCAACAGTACGGTCGGACCGCCGCCCGCGATCACGGGCCCGATCCGGCGCTCGATCGCCGAGAGGCGCTCCTGCTGCCGCAGGCCCGGCTCGATGATCACCGAGGCGGCCCGGGCCAGCACCTCCATCAGGGCCAGGTCACGGCTGCTGAGGCGATCGTCCGGCGCCAGCCCGGCGGCGCAGAACGTGCCGTACACGGAGCCGTCGCTGAGCACCACGGGCACCGACACGAAGCTGCGGATGTGCGCCACGCGGGCGCCCGGCATCTCCATCGCCTCCGGGTGCACCCGCATGTCCGGGATCACCGGGGGCAGGCGGCCGTCCATGACCGCCTGGCAGAACGTCATCTCCACCGGATTGGTCAGGCTGTACCGCCCGGCCATCGGCAGGGCCGAGTCCAGGATCTCGATGTGCTGGTGGGTGCCGTCCATCCGGCTCAGGAAGGCGACGCTGAGCCCGAGCGCCTGCCGGGCCGTACGCAGAAGCTCCCCGACCTGATGGGTCTCGGCGGTCCGCTCCCGCAGCGCCGTGAACTCCCCGGGTCCCGGATGCGTCAGCATCGGGGCTCCGGAGCCGGCTGCGCCGGTACACGGACAAGGGGCCTGAGCATGCGAATTACCTCCGAGACGGTCGCGCTCTGTATCGGCAGACGTATCGCAGAGTTGAGGGCTGGCTCACAACCCACGCCCGTCGGCGAGGTTGCGCTCACACGGCGCCCGAATTTCGTCCGTTTCACCGGCAGCGGTATGCATGGCTGAACCTGGATGCCCCGGGCCGCGTCCAGGGGCGAGACGACCGTGGGGAGAACGCCGATGACCGGCCAGCTGTACGACGTCATCCACCAGCGCCGCGACGTGCGGGGCGAGTTCACCGGCGCGCCGATCCCGGCCGGGGCCCTCGACCGGGTCCTGGCCGCCGCCCACGCCGCGCCCAGCGTCGGCCTGTCGCAGCCGTGGGACTTCGTCCTGATCCGGGACCGGGGTCTGCGGGAGGCGTTCCACGACCACGTCCAGCAGGAGCGCGACGTCTTCGCCGCCGGGCTGACCGGGGAGCAGGCGGACCGGTTCGCCCGGATCAAGATCGACGGGGTCCTGGAGTCGACCCTGTCGATCGTCGTCACCTACGACCCGGAGCGGGGCAGCCCGGCCGTGCTGGGTAGGCACGCCATCGCCGACGCGGGCCTGTATTCGGTGTGCCTGGCCATTCAGAACCTGTGGCTGGCGGCCACCGCCGAGCGGCTCGGCGTGGGCTGGGTGTCGTTCTACCGCGAACCTTTCGTCCAGAAGCTGCTGGAAATCCCCGCCCGGATCCGGCCCGTGGCCTGGCTGTGCCTGGGCCCGGTCACCCACCTGGAGGAGGTGCCCGACCTGGAACGCCACGGCTGGCGGCAGCGCCGCCCGTGGCAGGACGCGATCCACCACGACCGGTGGGAGCACTGAGGACCACCCGGTCACCCGTGGGCGGCGGGTCGGAAACAGATCGGGTGGTTCACCCATTCGAGGCGCCGGCCAGGTTTGAACCGCATCAATGGCGTGTCATAACGCGGAAAACACACAAAAGGCGGGACCGGCCATGATCGGCCGGATCCCGCCTTTCCCGGTGTACGGCACCCGCGGCTCGGCGGGTGCGCTGTTCACCGCTGGCTGTTGAACGCGTCCACCACCGAGGTCGGGATACGGCCGCGGTCGGACACCTCGTAGCCGTTCTTTACGGCCCACTCCCGCATCGCCTGATTCTGCTCGCGACTGGACCGGCTGGCCGGCACCATGCCACGCCGGCCGCGGCCACGGTTGTCGATCTGACTGCGGCCCACCCGCGTGCCCGCCGCGATATAGGGCTCCAGCGCCTTACGCAGCTTCCCGGTGTTCCGGTCCGACAAATCGATCGTGTAGTTCACGCCGTCCAGCGCGAACTCCACGGTACGGTCCGCCTCGCCGCCATCGAGATCATCGGTCAAAACGGTAACAATCTGCTTAGCCATACTCTTATCACTCCACCGGGCAGGCGTTAGATGCTCAGGAAGAAACCTATTGCAGGCACCTTAGCGGTAACCGTCGCACACCGGCTCACAGACCCCGGCCACCATCGGATTTCTATTTCGTACGCATTGCGGTCACGCGTCCGTCGCCACCAATCCCGCGTACGTTCCGGGCCCTCCCGACACGGATATCGCACCCGCCATATCTCGCACCGGCCGGCGGGCGCCGGGCCGTCCCCGGCCGAGCCCGCCGCCCCGGTCCGGCCGGAATCGGCGCGGTACCCGGGTAGCGGGACCGGCACCCGGTGTGATTCCATATGCGTGAGGCCGGGCATCTTCCCCCGTGGATGCCCGGCCTTTCATTTGTCCCGACGCCGGACATGTGGGGTGTGTGGCGCGATGACAGCGGCGGCACTGCCGGTCAGCGAGGATTTCCTCCGCAACCCGCACCCGACGTATGAGCAGCTCAGAGCGCAGGCCCCGGTCTGCCGCGTGCAGCTGCCGGACGGCGCCCCGGTGTGGCTGGCCACCCGGTACGCGGACGTCCGCGCCGCGCTCGCCGACCCACGCCTGTCGCTGGACAAGCGCAACGGCGACGGCACCTGGAAGGGCTTCTCCCTACCGTCGGCATTGGACGCCAACCTGGGCAACATGGACCCGCCCGACCACACTCGGGTCCGGCGCCTGGTGTCCCGGGCATTCACCCCGCGCCGGATGGAGAGCCTGCGTCCCCGCATCCAGCGCAGCGCCGACGCGCTGCTCGACGCGGCAGCCGCGCGGGGCCACGCCGACCTGGTCCGCGACTACGCCGGCCCGCTGCCGGTGGCCGTCATCTGCGACCTGCTGGGCGTTCCCGGGGCCGACCGGGCGGACTTCCGGGCCTGGACCGACACGATGATGACGCCGCCCCCGCACGACCGGGGCGCCGCGGGCCGCGCGGTCGGCGCGATCCACACCTACCTGGAGCAGCTGCTCGCGGCCAAACGCGCCGAACCGGGCGACGACCTGCTGTCCGCGCTGATCGCCGTCCGCGACGACGGCGACCGGCTCGGCGAGGACGAGCTGACCTCGCTGGCGTTCCTGCTCCTGCTGGCCGGATACGAGAACACCGTGCACGCCATCGGCACCGGCCTGCTGACCCTGCTGCGCCACCCGGCGCTGCTGGCCGAGGTCCGCGCCGACCCGGCACGGCTACCCGCCACGATCGAGGAACTACTGCGGATCGAGCCGCCCTCCCCGGTGGTGCTGCGGCGGTTCGCGATCGAGGACCTGACGATCGGCGGGGTGCCGATCCCGCGCGGCGAGACGGTGCTGCTCGTGGTGGCGGCCGCCAACCGTGACCCCGCCGCGTTCCCCGCCCCGGATACGGTCGACCCGCAGCGAACCGGCAGCCACCTGACGTTCGGGCACGGCATCCACTTCTGCCTGGCCGCGTCGTTGGCCCGTGCCGAGCTGGAGGTGGCGATCGGCACGGTGGTGCGGCGCTTTCCGGGGCTGCGGCTCACCGTGCCGGCCGACGAGTTGCGGTGGCGGCCGTCGTTCCGTACCCGAGGGCTGGTCTCCCTACCCGCCGCCTTCACGTAAACGCGCGGGGTCCGGGGTTACCGCAGGTTGACCGGTGGCCATCGTCTGAAAGGCGAGCCGCGATCGTGCTCACTCGCCCCCGGATTCGTGCAACCGGACGGTCAGCTGCGACCGGGTCCGCACCCCGAGCTTGCGGTACACGGCGCTGAGATGACCCTCCACCGTCCGTACGCTCGTGAACAGCAGCCCGGCCGTCTCGCGGTTGCTGAGCCCGCTGGCGACCAGCTCGGCGACCCGCTGTTCGGTGGCGGTCAGCGGGGTGTTGCCCGGTCGCGGCGACGCACCGGCCGCCTCCCGTTCCCGGCGCGCCTGCGCCAGATACCCCGCGGCGCCCATCTCTGTGAACCGGGCGATCGCCAGATCCAGCGCCTCCCGGGCGGGCCCCCGCGCGCGCTGCCGGCGCCGGACCTGCCCGAGCGCGAGCTGGCTGAGACCCCACTCGAGGCGCAGCGGGGATCGCTCGTGCCGGGCTACCGCCTCGGTGAGGCACCGCTCGGCCTCGTCGAGGGATCCTTCCGCCGCCGCGGCCAGGCCGTCGATGCGCAGCCCGATGCCGGTCAGCGTGTCCCGGCCCTGTGTGCGGCCCATCTCCTGCAGCTGCGCCGCCACCTGCCGGGCGGCGGGCAGGTCCCCGGTCTGCACCAGCGCCTGGCCGTACTCCCCGTCGAGGCGGCGCCGCCGTCCGGGTTCGCGGATGCCGAGCTGCCCGGCCAGGTGGTACGCCCGGCCCAGCACCTCGACCGCGAGCTGCGGGTCGTCACGCTGCAGTGCGATGACGCCCCGGACGTGGCAGGCGAACAGCTGGACGCGCGCGTCGGCCAGCCCGCCGGGTGGGTGTTCCCTGTCGAGTTCCCGTTCCGCCCGGTCCAGCTCGCCGGTCAGCGCGGACAGCAGCGGGCGCAACGCGTACTGAACCAGAGACGCCTGGCCGCCGGGCCCGAGTGCCCGGTCGGCCTCGGCCAGGCAGCGTTCGGCCTCCGGGTAGTTGCCGGCCCACAGCTCGGTGACGGCCAGGTGGGCGTACAGGAACGCCAGGCTGCCGTCCTCGCCCTCGTCGAGGGCCAGCCGCAGGCTCTGGGCCAGGGCCGACCGGGACTCGTCGAGGCGTTCGACGCTCTTGAGCAGGTAGCCACGGTGGGCGACGACCCGGTCGGGTACCGACGTCCACGCGAGACCACTCTCCAGTTTGGCCGCCCGGTCCAGCAGGTCGGTGGCCACCCCGTCGCCGGTGTCCACGCCCGCGTTCACCATGCTGACCAGCGCCTCGGCGAGCACCGGATGGTCGCCGTCGGTCAGCTCCGCGTAACGCATCGCCTCCCTGGCGCGCTCCTGGGCCAGCAGCGGTTCCACACCGGCCGCCATGTCGATCGTCAGGGCGAGGGCGACCACGCGCCGGTTCAGGTCCTCTCCGGCCTCGGCGAGCGCGTGCTCCGCCGCCGCGACCGCCTGCCGGCGGCCCTCCTGCAGAAAGGTCAGGTCGACGAGCAGCCGGTGCGCCCGTGCCCAGTCCGCGAACTCGTACCCCGCGCTGTCCAGGTCCTTCAGCAGGAGCAGGGCGCGGTGGTTGGCGCCGGTGGCGTAGTACAGGGCGGCGGCGTCGAGCCGCCGCCGGCCCAGGCATGCAGGGGAGTTCCGGGGCGTGAAGTTCGCGGCCCACTCGGCGAGCTGGGCGGCGGACGAGATCGCCCCGCGTCGGCGCACCGCCGCGCTGGCGGCCTCCAGCACGGACGCGACCTGCTCGTCCGGGCCACTGCCCGCCGAGGCGGCGACGAGATGCCGGGCCCGACGCTCGATGTCACCCACCAGATCGGCCAGCCGCAGGTGCAGGTCGCGCCGGCGCGCCGGGGGCAGCGCGGCCAGCGCCGCCGACCCGAGCAGCGGGTGGGCGGGGTGCAGGGCTCCGGCCGCCTCGACCACCGCGCCCGCGCGTACCGCGTCGTCGACCGCGCGCGCCGGGTCGGCGAGCTGCCCGGACAGTGCGTCGAGGACGGTCGGCAGCGAGCCACCGGCCAGCGCCGCGACGACCGTGAGCACGGTCTGCGCGTCATCGCCGAGGCGGCGCAGCCGGGCACCGACGGCCTCGGCAAGCGAGTGGGGCACCGGGATCGGGTCGTGCAGCCCGCCGGCGCGTACCTCGGCACCGGTCTGCAGTGCCCAGAACGGGTTTCCACCGGTCTGCGCGTGCATCCGGTCGACCTCGCCCGGGGTCAGCTCCAGTCCCAGCCGCCGGCTCAGCAGCGCGCCGAGGGCGGACGGCGGCAGGGGTCCCAGCGTGACGACGACCGGTGGGTCGCCGGCGTGGCTGTCCCGCAGCCGCCGGGCCGCGGCATCGCGCCGCAGCGACTCGTCCTCGACATCCGACAGAGCCGACGCGGTCCGCAGCGTCGCCAGCGTCGACACCGGCACGTCGGTGAGGCGCCGCAGCGCGAACGCGAGCTGCGCGGCGGTGGCCTCGTCGAGCCACTGCAGATCCTCGATGGCGATCAGGACGGGTTGCCGCGCGGCGGCGCGGCGCAGCGCGCTACACAGCGCCGTGCCGACCTCGCGGGCGGTGACCGCCGGCCCGTCGTCGGTGCGGCGCAGCAGCGCCACCTCCAGCGCCGTGCGTTGCCGCGGCGGCAGATCCGGCAACACACAGTCGATCATCGGGTCGAGCAGGTCGGTGAGGCCCGCGTACGACAGGGCGGCCTCCGCGGCCGCCGCATGGGTACGCAGGACCCGCCAGCCGGAGCGTTCCGCGGCGCCGACGGCGTGCCGCCAGAGTTCCGATTTGCCGATCCCGGCCTCGCCCTCGATGAGGACCGACGCGGCTCGCGGGGCACCGTCGTGGTCGGCGCCCGGCGGTGCGGGCAGCAGGGATCCGAGGATCCGCGCCGTCTCCGCCGCACGGCCCAGCGGCACCACCGGGCCGGTCTGCTCGGGGGAGAACTCGCTGGCCACGCCGGAAGCATAGCCAACGCTGCGTAGTCGCCCGGCCGTTCGACGAGGGCCCGGGGCACAGCGAAACAGGTGATTCCACGGATATCCGCAGGCGGCCCACCTGCCGAAGGATGGCGTCGGATCCGCGAGGCAGAGGGGGGCGGGCGGTGACGGATGGGGGACTCTCCGTACGCGAGTTGGCCGATCGGCACAGCGGGGCGTTGCTGGCCTACGTGAGCCATCTCGTCGACGGCGACAGCGGTACGGCCGAGGACGTGGTGCAGGAGACGTTGATCCGCGCCTGGCAGCATCCGGAGGCGTTCCTGCCCGGACGGGGTTCCGCGCGGGGCTGGCTGTTCACGGTGGCCCGCAACCTGGCGATGGACAGCCACCGCCGCCGCGGCCGCCGTTCCGAGGTCTGCGATCGGCGGCTCGACGGGGGCATCGCGGCGGACTGGATCGAGCCGATCCTGGACCGGTGCGAGCTGAACGCGGCACTGCGAGAGCTGACCCCGGAACATCGCGGCGCGATCGTGGAGGTGTTTCTGCGCGAGCACCCGGTGGACGACGCGGCCCGCCGCCTTGGCGTGCCGTCGGGCACGGTGAAGTCGCGCTGTTACTACGCGTTGCGCCGGCTGGCGACGATTCTGCGGGCACGGGGATTCGGCCCCGCTTCCGCCACGAGCTGAGTCCACAATGGATATCGCGTGCCTCACGG